>NZ_JACHJB010000002.1:1200000-2400000 GCF_014207745.1 Nonomuraea muscovyensis | reverse complement strand
CATCCGCGACTCGGGCCTCGACCTGCCCGACCGCCCCCACCCGTCCGACCTGGGCGATCGCCTGGTGAACGTCTTCATGAAGTGCGAGGCCGACCCCTCGGGCCGGGTACGGGGCAGGCGCAACATCATGCTGGACGACTCCGACGTCCACTGGCACCGGCAGATCAAGGCCGCGGTGGGCGGCGTGGCGGCCTCGGTCACGGGCGACCCGGCCGTGTTCGTGTCGGTCGCCGCCGTTCACCAGGGACCCTCGGGCGGCGGCCCGGTGGCGGCCATCTCCGCCCCCTGACCCGCGCGGCCGTCCGGGACGGCGCACCGCACCGCGTCCGGCCGTGACCGCGACACCGCGCCCGCGCGGTGGGTGCTCAGCTGTCGAAGCGCGGGGCGGAGGCGGTCAGGACCGTGTGCTCGGGGCGGGCCTGCCAGAGGTCGTCCAGCACGCCGGCGAGGGCCGCCATGAGCTTGCCGACGTCGGCGGGCGCCGACTCGTGCAGCGCCTCCGCGACGACCAGCACGTCGCCCGTGCTGTCGCGGACGGCGGACAGGCCGCTCTGCCGGTTGGTCCAGCGCCGCGCGTGCGCCCGCCCGGCCCCGTCGGCGAAGATCACCTCGCCGGGCGCGGGGTGCTCCGTCTCCCCGGAGAACGTCAGGTACGTCTCGTCCCCGCCCGCGTACCGCACCTCCAGCCCGTCCGTGACGGCGGAGACGTCGAAGACGGCCACCGGGATCGCGTACGCGACCGACAGCGCGTTGCACACGTCGATCAGCGGATGGATACGCGGCAGCGACCCCTCCTTGCGCAGCCGCCGCAGCAGCGACTCCGAGGCGCACCGGTACTGCGTGGGCTTGAGCCCCATCCGCGAGAACGCCCGCCGCCAGGCCCGCACCTCCGGCAGCTCGCCCTCGGGCGAGGCCGCCAGGCGCGCCCGGGCCGCCCGCTCGTGCTCGGCCACGAAGGCCTCCACGGTCGCCACGGCGTCCCCGCGCACCTCCGCCGTGATCCCGCCGGCGGACAGCACGCCGGGGACCAGTTCCGGGAAGTCGCGCCAGATCTCGCTCGCGTGCCGCACGTACATCAGCTCACCTCTCTCGGATCACGGATCACGGGCCGTCGGCGATCCGCGCAAGCGCCCGCCGACGTCCGGCGCCTCCAGTTCAGCACCCGCGGCCCGGAGACGGCGCGCCGCCGCACCGCCGCGGCGAAGACCCCGTACGCCACGAGGACGACAGCCCCTTCTCAGGCGAAGATCCGGTAAGTAGTCAAAGGATGGTTGGCGACTGTACACCCTCGGGTGGCGCGCCGTCAGCCGCCCGATGCGGGACCGGGGCCGGCCGAAGGTAGTCTCGGGCCTGTGCCGACGATCCCACAGCCTCTCGACCCCGACGACGACGGCAGCGCCGCTCCCGCCGTGGCCGCCGCGCTCGCCGCCTACCAGGACGGCATGGCCGGTCCCGCCGAGGTCCTGGGCGCCCTGACCGGCGCCCGGCTCCTGGTGCCCGTGGTCGCGCTGCTCACCTCGTCCGAGGTGGGGGAGCACGGGCTGCGGCAGGAGAAGGAGAGCGAGATGGCGCTGCCCAAGCTCGTCGGCAAGGACGGCAGGCAGGCGGTGCTCGCGTTCACCAGCACCCAGGCGCTGACCCTGTGGCGGCCCGACGCCCGGCCCATCCAGGCGGGCACGCTGCAGGTCTGCCGGGCCGCCGTCGGCGAGGAGGCCGCCGCCGTCGTCATCGACGTGGCCGGGCCGGTCTCCTTCGTGATCGAGGGGGAGGTGCTGCGGGCGCTGGCCGCCGCCGAGTCGGGCACGCTCGCCACGCTGCCCGGCGTCACCGTGGCCCGCGTCGAGCCGGTACGCAGACGGCGCTGGTTCTCCCGCCGGCGCTGACCCTCTCCCGGCGGGCCCGAACCCCCTGTTGAGGAGGCCCGCAACGGCCGAACTCCCGCGGCCGGCCCGCCGCCGCACTAGGGTCGCCCCGTGGTAGCACTGGTGGCGCTGCTCGGCCTCCTCGCCGGCCCCTACGTCAGGACCCTGGCCGGCGCCTTCCGGGAGGACCCCGGCGACACCCGCGCCGAGGCGCGGGCCGCCCTCGCCCGCACCCTGCGCACCGTGCCCGTCCCCGCCTGGCCGCCGGTCGTCGAACTGGCCACCGCGGCCGTGGCCGCCCTGGTCGCCTGGCGGGCCGGCCCGCCGTACGTCTTCTTCGCGCTCGCCGGCACGGCCCTGGCGCTCATCGACTGGCGCACCGGCCGGCTGCCCGACGTGATCACGCTCCCGTCGTACCCGCTGCTGGCCCTCAGCCTGCTGCCCACGGGAGAGCTGCCGCGCGCGCTGCTGGGCGCGGCGGCGCTGGCCGCCGTCTACGGCGTGCTGTGGTTCGCCAGGCCCGCCGCCATGGGGCTGGGCGACGTCAAGCTGGCCGGGCTGATCGGCATGGCCGCCGCCTCGCTCGGCTGGCCCGCGTGGGTCCTCGCCGCCGTGGCCGGTCAGCTCTGCGGCGCCCTGTACGCCGTGGCGCTGCTGGCCACCGGCCGGGCGAGCCGCGACACCGAGTTCCCCCTCGGCCCCTTCATGCTGCTCGGCGCGCTCGTCGCGCTGTGTTCCGGGCGCTGACGTCTCGGCTGGTGAACGTCCGGCCCTCCCACTGGGCGGCACGTGGAAGACTTGTATGCATGTTGCGCTGGTTGACCGCCGGAGAGTCTCACGGCCCGGAGCTCGTTGCCATCATGGAAGGCCTGCCGGCCGGGGTCGAGGTGACCACGGCCGCCATCGACGAGGCCCTGCGCCGCCGCCGCCTCGGCTACGGCCGCGGCGCCCGGATGAAGTTCGAGCAGGACGAGGTGACGATCGTGGGCGGCGTCCGCCACGGCCGCACCATGGGCAGCCCGGTCGCCATCCGCATCGGCAACACCGAGTGGCCGAAGTGGGAGAAGGTCATGGCCGCCGACCCGGTCGACGCCGCCGAGCTGGAGGGGCTGGCCCGCAACGCCCCGCGCTCGCGGCCCCGGCCCGGCCACGCCGACCTGGCCGGCATGCAGAAGTACGGCTTCGACGACGCCCGCCAGGTCCTCGACCGCGCCAGCGCCCGCGAGACCGCCGCCCGGGTGGCGCTCGGCGAGGTGGCCAGGCGCTTCCTCAAGCAGGCGCTCGGTGTCGACGTCGTCAGCCACGTGGTCTCCATCGGCGAGGCCCGCACGCCCACCGACGCCCTGCCCGGCCCCGGCGACCTGGGTCGCATCGACGCCGACCCGGTCAGGTGCGCCGACCCCGAGGGCAGCGCCGCCATGGTCGAGGTCATCGACAGGGCGCACAAGGACGGCGACACGCTCGGCGGCGTCGTCGAGGTGCTCGCCTTCGGCCTGCCGCCCGGCCTGGGCAGCTACACCCACTGGGATCGCCGTCTCGACTCCCGCCTGGCCGGGGCCCTGATGGGCATCCAGGCCATCAAGGGCGTGGCCGTCGGCGACGGGTTCGAGACCGCCCGCCGGCCCGGCTCGCGCGCGCACGACGAGATCGAGTACACCGCAGGCGACGGCGTGCGCCGCATGACCAACCGCGCGGGCGGCGTCGAGGGCGGGATGACCAACGGCGAGATCCTGCGGGTCAGTGCCGCCATGAAGCCCATCTCGACCGTGCCGCGGGCCCTCGCCACGATCGACGTCAAGACCGGCGAGGCCGCCAAGGCCCACCACGAGCGCTCCGACGTCTGCGCCGTCCCCGCCGCCGGCATCGTCGCCGAGGCGATGGTCGCGCTGGTGCTGGCCGACGCGGCGCTGGAGAAGTTCGGCGGCGACTCGGTCGAGGAAGTCGCCCGCAACCTGTCCGGCTACCTCTCCTCCATGGTGATCAAGTGATCGGCGACGCGCTGCCCAGGGTCGTGCTCATCGGCCCGCCCGGATCCGGCAAGACGACCCTCGGCCGGCTGCTGGCCGAGCGGCTCGGCGTCGGCTTCCGCGACACCGACGCCGACGTGGAGGCCGTCGCCGGCAAACCCGTCGCCGACATCTTCGTCGACGAGGGCGAGGCCCACTTCCGCGAGCTGGAGCGGCAGGCCGTGCGGGCGGCGCTGGCCGAGCACGACGGCGTGCTGTCCCTCGGCGGCGGCGCGGTGCTCCACGAGGAGACGCAGGCGCTGCTCGCCGGCCACCGCGTGGTCTACCTGCAGGTCGGCCTGGCCGCCGCCGTGCAGCGGGTCGGCCTCGCCTCGGCCCGCCCGCTCCTGGTGCTCAACCCGCGCAGCCGGCTCAAGCAGCTCATGGAGGAGCGCCGCCCCGTCTACGAGCGGCTGGCGGTCCTCACGGTGGTCACCGACGACCGCGAGCCCGCCGAGCTGGCCGACGAGATCGTGAAAGGGCTGCCGGCATGACGGTGCCGACCGCAGGGGCACCGGCGCGACGACGGAGGAGACGCACACCATGACGACCGCGACCAGGATCACCGTCCGGGGCGACAACCCCTACGACGTAGTCGTCGGCACGGGCGTGCTCGGCGAGCTGCCCGGACTGCTCAAGCCGGGCGTCCGCACGGTCGCCGTGATCCACCCGGCGAGCCTGCCCGAGATGTCCCGGCCGGTGTGCGAGGCGCTGTCCGACGCCGGCCACGACGTGGTGGCGCTGCCGGTGCCCGACGGGGAGCAGGCCAAGACGGTCGAGGTGGCCGCCCAGCTGTGGTCGGCGTTCGGCCGTTACGGGGTCACCCGGTCCGACGCCGTGGTCGGCGTCGGCGGCGGGGCCACCACCGACCTGGCGGGGTTCGTGGCGGCCACGTGGCTGCGCGGCGTCCAGGTGGTGCTCGTGCCCACCACGCTGCTCGCCATGGTCGACGCCGCGGTCGGCGGCAAGAACGGCATCGACACGCCCGAGGGCAAGAACCTCGTCGGCACGTTCCTGCCGCCGGCCGGAGTGCTGTGCGAGCTGGCCACGCTGCCCACCCTGCCGCGCGCCGACTACGTCGCCGGGCTCGCCGAGGTCATCAAGGGCGGCTTCATCGCCGACCCGGAGATCCTCGCGCTCGTCGAGGCCGACCCCGACGCCGCCACCCGGCCCGACGGCCCGCACTCCCGCGAGCTCATCGAGCGCAAAATCCGCGTCAAGGCCGACGTCGTCGGCGCCGACCTGCGCGAGGCGGGGCTGCGCGAGATCCTCAACTACGGCCACACGCTCGCCCACGCCATCGAACGCGCCGAGCACTACCAGATGCGCCACGGCGAGGCCGTCGCCATCGGCATGGTCTACGCCGCCGAGCTGTCCCGCCTCGACGGGCGCGTCGGCGCCGACCTGGTCCAGCGCACCCGGGCGATCCTCACCTCGGTCGGCCTGCCCACCACCTACCACGCCGACGCCTGGCCCCGGCTGCGCGACCACATGCGGCTCGACAAGAAGAACCGCGGGGCCAAGCAGCGTTTCGTCGTCCTCGACGGCGTCGCCCGGCCGAGCCGTCTCGAAGACCCCGCCGAGGAGCTGCTGGAGGCGGCCTACCGGGAGATCTCCCGATGACCCCCGCCCCGCCCCGGCCGGCGAGCACCCGTCACGCGGACAGGAGAGGCGGCTCATGACCCGTCACCACCGTTCCTTCGTGGCCCTCGGCGACAGCTTCACCGAAGGCCTGAACGACCCCGGCGAGGGCGACCACTACCGCGGCTGGGCAGACCGGGTGGCCGAGCGTCTGGCGGCCGACGAGCCCGCGTTCCGCTACGCCAACCTGGCCGTGCGCGGCAGGCTGCTCGACCAGATCGTCACCGAGCAGGTGCCGCTCGCCGTCCAGATGGCGCCCGACCTGGTGAGCCTCTGCGCCGGCGGCAACGACCTGCTCCGGCCCGGCAGCGACCCCGACGTGATGGCCAAGACGCTCGCCCGGGCCGTGCGCGAGGTGCGCGCCTGCGGGGCCGACGTGCTGCTGTTCACCGGCGTCGACCCGCGTGACACCCCGCTCATGCGCCGGCTGCGCGGCCGCTTCGCCATCTACTACCTGCACATCCGCTCGATCGCCGACCTGTACGGCTGCCACCTGATCGACCTGTGGTCGATGCAGCCGCTGCGCGACTGGCGCGCCTGGAGCGACGACCGGCTGCACATGAACGAGGACGGCCACCGCCTCGTCGCCGCCCGCGTCCTCGACGTGCTGGGGGTGCCGTTCGACGACTGGCGCGAGGAGTGGCCGCAGCGCGTGGTCGACCCGCGTGCCAGGCGCCGCGAGGACACCCAGTGGCTCCGCGAGCACCTGGTGCCCTGGGTGGCCCGCCGCCTGCGCGGCACCTCCTCCGGCGACGGCCTCGACCCCAAGCGCCCCGATCTCGCCCCCTGGACCTCCTGAGCGCTCCGGCCTAGCCGAGACCCTCGACGCGGCCCGCGCCACCGGCCCGGCGACGAGCACGGTGGCACACTCCGGCGTTCGCGTGTCCGCGGTCAGCGACTCGATGGGGCGGAGGCGACGGCGCCGTCAGTGAGCTTGCCGTCCGTCATGGTCAGCACCGTGTCGACCATGGCCAAGGTCGCCAGATCATGCGTCACCATGACGGTCGCCAGCTTGTGACGTCTGGTCAGATCGGCCAGCAGGGAGACGATCCGGGAGCCGCGTTCGTGGTCGAGCGCGCTGGTGGGCTCGTCGATCAGCAGCACGTCGGGCGCGTTCATCAGTGCGCGGGCGATGTTGACCCGCTGGCGTTCGCCGCCGGAGAGCTGGTGCGGGCGTTTGCCTTCCTTGTCCCCGAGGTCCACGGCCAGCAGCAGCTCGCGGGCGCGGGCGCTCGCGGCCCGTGGAGAGCTCCCGGCGAGGTGCGCCATGACCAGCAGCTGGTCGAGGACGGTGAGGGAGGGGAGCAGGTTGGGCTGCTGGAAGACGATGCCGATGTGGTCGCGGCGGATCCTGGTCCGGGTCGCCTGGCCGGCCTGGGAGACGTCCTGCCCGGCGACGCGGACGGAGCCGGAGGCGGGCCTGATGAGCGTGGCGGCGACGGCGAGCAGGCTCGACTTGCCCGAGCCCGAGGGGCCCACGACAGAGGCGAACTCCCCCGGGCCGACGGTGAGGTCGACGTGGTCGAGAGCGGTCAGGGTGCGCTCCCCGTCGGGGTAGGTCAACACGACGTCGGTGAGTTCGAGGCTCATCGGGCGGCTCCCAGAGCGGTCAGCGGGTCGACAGAGGTGATCTTCCGTACGGCCAGCGCGGCACCGCCGGCGCCGAGCAGGATCATCACGGTCACCGGAACGAGGGTGGTGGCCGGCGACAACACGAACGGGACGGTGCCCCGGGCCAGCGCACCGAGCCCGGCGCCCAGCGCGCCACCGATGCCCGATCCCGCGAGCAGCACGATGACGGCCCCGGCGAGCGCGTCGCGCAGCAGGTAACCGGTGCTCGCGCCGAGGGCCTTCAGCACGGCGACATCGCCGCGGCGCTGGATCGTCCAGACGGTGAAGAAGGCGCCGATGACGAGCGCGGAGATCGCGAACAGCAGACCGCGCATGAGCTGGAGAGAGCCGTTCTCGGAGGAGAAGGAGCCGATCGCGGCGGGCGCCTCCGACAGCGGCACCACCATGGTGCCCGACCGGGCACCGGCCGCGGCGAGATCGGGCGTGCCGCCGGTGCGCAGCGCGAGGACGGTCGCCACGGTGTCGGCGCCGCCCTGGCGCCCCATCGGCTCCCAGTCGCCGATGCTGATCCACGCGACCGGGGTGTGGCTGTAGGAAGCCTCGCCACCGGTCGCGGCGACGGTGAACTCGCGGCCGGCGATCCGCACGATGGCGCCGGTCGTGAGGCCGGTGTCGGCGGCGAGCGCCGCCGACAGCACCACCTTGCCCGTGGCGGCCGGCTCCGGGGCGAGGGTGCCGCCCGGCTGGACGCCGAACAGGGCGACCGCCGCACTGTCGTCGTCACCGTAGGCGAGCCGCCCCATGGACACCCCGAGCCGCTCGGCGGTGACTCCGTCGACCTGCCGCCATTCCCGCCAGGTCTGTGCGGTGATGCGGCTGTCGGAGAAGGCGGGCTTGTCCCCGCTGTCGAAGACGATGTGGTCGGCGGGCAGGTTCTCCACCGCCGAGACGTTCTCCCGGGCCAGTCCGGCGGTCAGACCGGACAACATGGTCACCAGCAGGGTGATGAGGAGGACGACGGCGCCCATGAGGGCGAAGCGTCCTTTCGCGAAGCGCAGGTCTCTCAGCGCCACGAACACGGCGCAACCCCCTTGTGTACGAAGCCGACACAGACAGTCGACACAGACAGCCGACACAGACAGCCGACACCGATGGCTGAAACGGACGGCCGAAACGGACGGCTCCAGCCTGGGTGCCCCCGGCCTGCCCGCGCATCGTGCGAGCGGGCCGCCCCGAATACACCTTTTGAACGACGCGACCGCCCAACGCCGTCACATACGGTGAGCGAGACATGATGAACTACCCGTTCCCGCCCGCGCTTCTGCTGCTCCGCTGGGCCATTCACGGCACGTTCGCCATCCTGCTGGTGATCGCGGTCGCCGGCGTCGTCAGGCAGGAGCACGTCGGTCTCGCACTGGGCGGCCTGCTCCTGGGCGTCCTCTACGCGGCCGGAATCCTCATCGAGGGATGGCTGACGCGCCTGCGGCCGGCACACCTGTGGCCGGCGCGCCTGTGGCTGCTGGCGATCACGCTCGGCTGGGCGGCGCTCGCCCTGTCCGGACCGCAGTTCGTCTGGCTGGCCTTCCCTCTCTTCTTCGCCTGCCTGCACCTGCTGCCGTTGGCGATCGCGCTGCCCGGGGTGGCCGTGCTGACCGTGGCCGCCATCGCGGCGGCGGGCTGGCACGCGGGCGGCATATCCGCCGCCCAGATCATCGGCCCGACCATCGGCGCGGCCGTGGCCACGCTCATGGCGCTGGTCTACAAGGCGCTCCACGCCGAGAGCGAGGAACGCCGCCGGCTCATCGACGATCTGGTCAGCACCCGGGGCAGACTCGTGTCAGCCGAACGCGACGCGGCCCGGCTGGCCGAGCGCGAGCGCCTGGCCCGCGAGATCCACGACACCCTGGCCCAGGGCATGTCCAGCATCATCCTGCTGCTGCGCGCCGCCCGCCGTGACCTGGCCGGCGAGCCGGAAGCGGCCGGGCGACGCATCGCCGAGGCCGAACGCGCCGCGCAGGAGAACCTGGAGGAGGCGCGCAACTTCGTCCGGGCACTGGCCCCGCCCGCCCTGCGGCAGTCCTCGCTGGCCGCCGCGCTGCGCATGATCGGTGACTCGATCTCGGCCGCCGCCGCCACCCAGGTGCGCTTCGAGGTGTCGGGCACGCCGGTCGCGCTGCCCGCCGATTACGACGTGGCGTTGCTGCGCATCGCACAGGGCGCCCTGGGCAATGTCAGCCGCCATGCGGGAGCCGAACACGCCGGCGTCACGCTCACCTTTCTGGACGACATGGTCGTGCTGGACGTCTACGACGACGGCCGCGGGTTCGACCCCCGGTGTCCCTCCGGTCCGACGGCGGGAACCGGATACGGTCTGCTGGCCATGCGCGACCGCGTGTCCGCGCTGGGCGGCACCCTCACCGTCGAGTCGGTCCCCGGTGAAGGCACCGCCATCGCGGCCACGCTGCCGTTGCCCGCCCGGGAGGTGCGATGATCCGCATCGTCCTGGTGGACGACCACCCCGTGGTGCGCTCCGGCCTTCGTGCCATGCTCGCCGGCCAGCCCGACTTCCACCTGGTCGGCGAAGCCGCCACCGGGGAGGAGGGTGTCGAGCTGGCCCGCGAGGTCTCGGCCGACGTGGTCCTGATGGACCTCCAGCTCGGACCGGGCATCCACGGCAGCGAGGCGACGCGCCGGATCGTCGCTCTCGGCGGCCCCCGGGTGCTGGTGCTGACCACGTTCGACACGGACGCCGACATCGTGGCCGCGATCGAGGCGGGCGCCACGGGCTATCTCCTCAAGGACGCCCCGTCAGGCGATCTGCACGCCGCCATCCGCTCGGCCGCGATCGGCGACAGCGCGCTTGCGCCCAGCGTCGCCACGCGGTTGCTGGGCCGCGTCCGGACACCTGAGACGACCCTGACGCCTCGCGAGCTGGAGGTGCTCGGCCACGTCGCCGCGGGCCTGTCCAACCGGCAGATCAGCAAGGAGCTCTTCCTCAGCGAGACCACGGTGAAAACCCACCTCGTCCGCATCTACGCCAAACTCGGCGTCGACTCGCGCACCGCCGCCACCGCGGCCGCCACCAAAAAGGGCCTCATCCGCCCCTCGTGACCTCGCCTCGGCCCTGTCGCCGGAGCGTACGGGCGCGGCGATCACGGGCGCGGCGATCACGGGCAGGGCGGCCGAGCGGACCGGCGGGAGGTGCGACACGGAAGGTCGCGGCGTGCGGCTCAGCCCTCGGTGGCCAGCCGGTTGAGCGCGGCGCGGGGGATGGCCGGGTCGGTGGTGCGCCAGAACGGCGGCAGCGAGCCCAGCAGGAAGCCGCTGTAGCGGGCGGTGGCCAGGCGGGGGTCGAGGACCGCGATGACGCCCTTGTCGTGCTGGGAGCGCAGCAGGCGGCCGGTGCCCTGGGCGAGCAGGAGCGCGGCGTGGGTGGCGGCGACCGTCATGAAGCCGTTGCCGCCCTTGGCCGCCACGTGGCGCTGCCGGGCCGAGGTGAGCGGGTCGTCGGGGCGCGGGAACGGGACCCGGTCGATGATGACGAGCCGCAGCGACGGGCCGGGCACGTCGACGCCCTGCCACAGCGACAGCGTGCCGAACAGGCAGGTCGGCTCGTCCTCGGCGAACTGCTTGACCAGCAGCATGGTCGAGTCGTCGCCCTGGCACAGCAGCGGCACGTCGAGGCGGTCGCGCAGGGCTTCGGTGGCGGCCTTGGCCGCCCGCATGGAGGAGAACAGGCCGAGCGTGCGCCCGCCGGCCGCCTCGATCAGCTCGGCGATCTCGTCGACGTACTGCTCGGGCAGCCCGTCACGGCCCGGCTGGGGCAGGTGCTTGGCGACGTAGAGGATGCCGGCGCGGGGATGGTCGAACGGGGAGCCGACGTCGATGCCCTGCCAGCCCTTGGCGCGCGGGCGGTCGCCGGAGCGTGCCCTGCCGTCGTCCGCCGGTGCGGCGGCCTGGTCGGGGCCGGACAGGCCCCACTGGCGGGCCATGCCGTCGAAGGTGCCGCCGAGGGCGAGCGTGGCGGAGGTGAGCACGACCGTGCGGTCGCCGAAGAGCCGGTCGCGGAGCATGCCGCCGACGTTGAGCGGGGCGACGCGCAGGAGGGGCGGGCGACGGTCGGTGCCGGCGTCGAGCCACACCACCTCGGCCCGGTCGGCCTCCGAGGCGTGACCGTAGGCCTCCAGCATGCGCACCGCGGTGTCGTGGACCTCGTCCAGCGCGGTGAACGCCGCCTTGCGCTGCCCGGCCTTGTCGGGGTCGTCGCGGTCGGCGCCGCGCGGCCCGAGGGCGGTGACGCAGCGGGCCGCGGAGTCGCGGACCAGCGCCAGCGTGAGCGCGAGCACCTCGGGCAGCTCGTCCACGCGGCCCGCCGGGGCGGCGGCCAGCAGCGCCTTGAGGTCCTCGCCGGCCTCCTGCAACTGGTCGGCGATCGGCTGCTCGATCAGGCGGGCCACCCGGCGCACGGCGAGCGAGACGGTGGTCTCCGACAGCTCGCCGGTCACCACCGAGGTCACCCGGTCGACCAGCTCGTGGGCCTCGTCCACGACCACCATGTCGTGCTCGGGCAGCACCGGCAGGTCGCCCATGGCGTCGATGGCGAGCAGCGCGTGGTTGGTGACGACCACGTCGACCTCGCCGGCCTTCGCCCGGGCCAGCTCGGCGAAGCACTCGGCGCCGCTCGGGCAGCGGCTGGCGCCCAGGCACTCCTGGGCGCTCACCGAGAACTGCCGCCAGGCCTGCTCGCTCACCCCCGGCACCAGCTCGTCGCGGTCGCCGGTCTCGGTCTCCTCGGCCCACTCCTGGATGCGCTGGACCATCCGGCCGGTGGCGCTGACCTCGCGCGGGTCGAACAGCTGGTCCTGCTCGTCGTCCTCCGGCCAGCCCGCCGTCGCCTTGTAGCGGCACAGGTAGTTGCGCCGGCCCTTGAGGATCGCGTACGTGGGCTCGTGCGGCAGCTCCTTGGCCAGGGCCTCCGACAGCCGGGGCAGGTCGCGGTCGACGAGCTGGCGCTGCAGGGCGATCGTGGCCGTGGAGACCACCACGGGCGTGTCGGAGTCCATCGCGTGCCGGATCGAGGGCACGAGGTAGGCGAGCGACTTGCCCGTGCCCGTGCCCGCCTGGACGGCGAGGTGCTCCTCGGCGTCGATGGCCCGCTGCACGGCCTGGACCATCGTGATCTGGCCCTGCCGCTCGCTCCCTCCGAGGGCGTTGACCGCGATGCTGAGCAGTTCGTCTACTGGCGGAAGATGGGAGTCCGGCACGGAGGTAAACGGTACCCGCATCCGGGGGCTCGCCGCGCCCGACATCCACAGCCCGCGTGTTCACGGCCCCGGTCGTCCACAGCCCCGGCTCGTCCCTCGCCCAGGCTCGTCAGCAGCGCGGTGTGATCGGGCGGACGCATCCCGTCGTTCGCCGAGTCGTCCGGCTGCGCGCGTGGCACACTGAACGACCGGGACGCCGATTGTCATCGCATAGAGTGACGGTTGGGGTTCCCGATGGGGGTGGGAAGTCCGGTTAGGTAGGGTTTTCCGGGGTTGAGTGGACGAATAAAGGCTGGTTAAAGCAGTATGTCTGCCATGTCGGAAGTTGTCCCGTTGCCGTCGTTCGGTGAAGTGTTCTTCGATGCCCGAGGTCAGGAGCGGTGCCTCCGGGTGACGTGGCACGAGGGCACTCTGGTCCTGAGTCTGTGGCGGGGCGAGATGTGCACCGCCAGCTTCCGCATGCCGATGGACGATGTCGGCCGCCTGCTCGACACCCTCGACGACGGCTACGCGGAGGCCACCGGCGAGCAGCCCGCCGTGCCCGCGCACGATCCGGGCACCGAGGTCATCCCGGGCACCGGCCAGTACCAACGCCCGCAGCAGCCGATGCCCCCGCCCATGCCACAGCCCATCTCGCAGCAGCAGCCCGACGAGCGCCCGACGGCCGCGCTGTCACCCAGCGACGTGCTGGTGGCCAGGGGCACGCCCGCCCAGGACAAGCCGGCCCCCCAGGACAAACTGGTGGCCTCCTACGGTGAGACCACGCCGCCGCGCGGGACACCGACCTCCCAGCCCGCCCCCCAGTACGGCGAGCCCTTCGCCGGCCCGCAGTACACCGACCCGGGCACCGGCCAGTCCTACGGCGCTCCTTCCTACCGCGACCCGGGTCGTGCCGAGCCGTTCACCGGCCCCCAGTACGTCGACGAGTCCACCCCGACCGGCCCGCAGTACAGCCTGGACCCCGACCCCTTCTCGGGCCCTCACCAGGTGGCGGCCTCCGGCGAGCGCGGCTACCAGATGCGCCCGGCGCCGCTGTCGACCGACCCGCTCGGCTTCCCGTCGCAGGCCGCCGACCCGCTCGGCACACCGCGTCATGAGCCCCGTCATGAGCCGCGCCAGAACCACTACGCCCCGGCCGACTCCGGCTACCATCAGCCGGTCGACCAGGGGACGGCCGGGCTGGGCACCCCCATGCACGGCATCCCCGGCGCGGGCCGCCGCCGCTCCGCCGCGCCGCCGCCCCCGGTCCACGACCGCTACCCGAGCCAGGACGGCTACTCCGGCCAGGACACCCCGTACCCCGACGCCTACCGCGACGGCTACTCCGGTCAGGGCTCGTACTCCGGCCAGGACGCCTTCCCGCCACCCCGCCAGAACGCGCCCAACCCGGTGGACCCCCTCCTCGCCCTGGGCGACCCGGGCCCGCGGCAGGCCCAGCCGGACGCCGCGCCACTGTCGCGCCCGTACGTGAGCGGCGACTCGATGTTCTCCACCGGCGAGCGGCTGCACCCCGAGGAGCCGTACGACGAGCGCCGCCACGACGGGCAGAGCTACGGCGAGCAGGGCTACGGCGAGCAGGGCTACGGCGACGGGCGGCACGACCGCCGCTACGACGACCGCGCGTACGACGACAGGGGCGAGCGCCGCGACTGGTGACCCGGTCGGGCCGGAGACCACCGGCCTGTGACGGCCTGCCGTGAACCGGGCGGCATGATGGAACCCATCGTGCCGTCCGCAAATCGGGAGGAACACCGGTGAATCCGACAACCGGCCTGCAGTTGCTGCTGGTCGCGGGTGGAGCGATCGCCGTCGCCGCCGTGGCCCGCCGCCGGGGCTGGCCCGCCCCGCTGCTGCTCGTCGCCGCCGGACTCCTGGTCTCGCCCCTGGTGCCGCCCGTGCCGCTCGACCCCGAGCTGGTGCTGTACGTCTTCCTGCCGCCGCTGCTCTACTCGGCGGCGCTGGACAGCTCCTACCTGCGGCTGCGCGAGGTCACACGGCACGTGGCGCTGCTGTCGGTGGGGCTGGTGCTGGTCACCATGCTCGCCGTCGGCTACGTCGTGCACCTGATGCTGCCCGAGCTGCCCCTGGCGGCGGCGTTCGCGCTCGGCGCCATCATCGCGCCGCCCGACGCGGTGGCGGCCGTGGCGGTCGGGCGCAGGCTCGGCCTGCCGCGCCGGCCGCTGACCATCCTCATCGGCGAGAGCCTGTTCAACGACGCGACCGCCCTGACCGCCTACCGGGTGGCGATCGGGGCGGCCGTCGGCGGCACGGTGGACCTGCTCGACGCGGTCGGCGAGTTCGTCTACGCGGCGGCCGTCGGCGTGGCCATCGGGCTGGCGCTGGCGTTCGTGTCCGCCTGGCTGTTCCGGCACACGCGTGACTCGCTCGTCGAGAACACGCTCATGCTGCTGATCCCGTTCGCCGCCTACCTGGCGGCGGAGTCGGTGCACGCCTCGGGCGTGATCTCGGTGGTCATCGTCGGCCTGTACCTGGGGCACCAGATGCACCTGCGAGGGTTCGGCACGCGGCTGTTGTCGACCTCGGTGTGGAAGGTCGCCGACTTCTTCCTGGAGACGATCGTCTTCGCGCTGATCGGGTTGCAGCTCGTCACCGTGATCCAGGGGGTCGAGGGGTACGGCGCGGGGGAGGTGGCGCTCTACGCGCTGGTGGTGTTCCTGGTCACCGTGCTGGTGAGGTTCGCCTGGGTGTTCCCGACGGCGTACCTGCTGCGGCTGCTCGGGCGGGGCCGGCCGGCCGCGGCGCCCGCC
Source organism: Nonomuraea muscovyensis (assembly GCF_014207745.1). Classification (NCBI taxonomy): domain Bacteria; kingdom Bacillati; phylum Actinomycetota; class Actinomycetes; order Streptosporangiales; family Streptosporangiaceae; genus Nonomuraea; species Nonomuraea muscovyensis. The sequence goes on along the minus strand of NZ_JACHJB010000002.1, from coordinate 2,384,887 downwards.
CACATCACGGTCGTGAGCTGGGCCGGCATGCGCGGCGTGGTGTCGCTGGCCGCCGCGTTCGCCATCCCCGAGAGCGTCGAGGGCCGGTCGATGCTGCTCCTTCTCACCTTCACGACCGTGATCGGCACGCTCCTCGTCCAGGGGCTGTCGTTCCCGGTGCTGATCAAGCGGCTCGGCGTCTCCAGCGAGCGCGAACGCTACGAGGACACGCTCGCCGAGGCCAACGCCCAGCATGCCGCGCTCGGCGCCGGCCTGGAGGTGCTGGAGCGCCTGACCGAGAAGGAGGGCGAGCCGGACGAGATCCGCAAGCAGGTCATCGACCAGCTCCGCGAGAAGTCCTGGCGCCGCACTCTGGCGGCGTGGGAACGGCTGGGCGGCGGCACCGGCCGCGACGGCGCCGAGACGCCCAGCTCGCTCTACCGGCGGCTGCGCCGCGAGATGCTGCAGGCCGAGCGCGAGGTGTTCGTCCGGCTGCGCGACGAGCGCCGCCTGGACGACGAGGTGATGCGCGAGGTGATGGCCCAGCTCGACTTCGAGGAGGCCATCCTCGAACGCTGAGGACCTCGCACCCGCGCGACCCCGGTGGTCAGGCCATCGCGTTGTCGACGTAGCACCAGCGCCACTGCTCGCCCGGCTCGTACGACTGGACGACCGGGTGGGCCACCTCGTGGAAGTGCCGGGTGGCGTGCTTGTTGGGCGAGGAGTCACAGCATCCGATGTGCCCGCAGGTGAGGCAGCGGCGCAGGTGCACCCAGGGGCTTCCGGCGGCCAGACACTCCTCGCAGCCGTCGGGCGTGCGAGGAGACGGGTCCGCTGCGCTGGAAAGATGCTCACAAATTGCCATAGGGGAAATCCTAGGACTAGAACACCATTCCAATTTGGCCGGGCCTCTTGCTGAGCGACGTGGTGGCAGAGCAGATTGTGAGCACACGGGGGTGACGTACACCACAATCCCGGGAGCCGGCTTGCTGGAGGTTCGCAATCTCGAGGTGGTCTACGACGACGTGATGCTCGTGCTGCGGGGCGTGAGCCTGGTGGTCCGCCCCGGCTCGATCGTCGCGCTGCTCGGCGCCAACGGCGCGGGCAAGACCACATTGTTACGTGCCCTGTCGGGCCTGCTCGACGTGCACGACGGCAAGATCACCAAAGGCTCGATCACCCTTGAGGGCGAGCCCGTCCACCATCTCAGGCCCGCGCAGATCGTCCGGCGCGGCATCAGCCAGGTCATGGAGGGCCGCCGCATCCTGGCCGAGCTGACCGTCGAGGAGAACCTCAAGGTCGGCGGCCACACCGAGCGCGTCTCCCATCTCGATCGCGTCTACGACCTGTTCCCCCTCCTGCGTGAGCGGCGGGCGAACGTGTCCGGCTACCTGTCGGGAGGCGAGCAGCAGATGCTCGCCGTCGGCCGCGCCCTCATGGCAGGCCCCCGCTACCTGCTGCTCGACGAGCCCAGCCTGGGGCTCGCGCCCGCGCTGGTGTCGCAGATCCGCGACCTCATCGTCGAGATCAACCGGCAGGGCACCACCGTTCTGCTCGTGGAGCAGAACGCCACGATGGCGCTGTCCATCGCCGACCACGGCTACGTCATGGAGACCGGCAAGATCGTCATGGACCGGCCGTCGGGCGAGCTGCTGGCCGACGAGGACATCAAGGAGTTCTACCTCGGGACGGTCCGGTCCTTCCGCGAGGTCAAGCACTACAAGCGGAGGAAGCGGTGGCTGTCGTGAGCACCGAGCCGGTCCTGCGGGTGCAGGACGTGCACCTGAGCTTCGCCGGTGTCAAGGCCATCGGCGGCGTCACCTTCGACGTGGGCCCCGCCGAGCTGCTGGCGATCATCGGCCCCAACGGCGCCGGCAAGACGTCTGTCTTCAACGTGCTGTCGGGCGTCTACCGGCCGCAGCGCGGCCGGGTCACCTTCCTCGGCGAGGACCTGCTCGCCAGGCGGCCGCCCGAGATCGCCGCGATGGGCCTGGCCAGGACCTTCCAGAACGTGGAGCTGTTCCACAACCTGACCGTCCTGGACAACCTCATGCTCGGCCGCCACCACCACTTCCGCTACGGCGCGCTCGCCGCCGTCCTGTGGTACGGCCGGGCCAGGCGGGCCGAGCTGGCCGCCCGCGCCCGGGTCGAGGAGATCGTCGACTTCCTGGAGCTGGAACCCTGGCGGAGCCACCCCGTGCGGCTGCTGCCGTACGGGATCCAGAAGCGCGTCGAGCTGGGCCGGGCGCTGGCGATGGAGCCCCGCCTGCTCCTGCTGGACGAGCCGGTGGCCGGGATGAACCTGGAGGAGACCGAGGACATGGCCAGGTTCGTCCTGGACATCCGCGACGAGCTGGGCATCCCGATGGTGCTCGTCGAACACGACATGGGCCTGGTCATGGACCTGGCCGACCGGGTGCTGGTGCTGGACTTCGGCCGGCCCGTCGCGTGCGGCGCCCCGGCCGAGGTGCAGCGCGACCCCGAGGTGATCAGGGCGTACCTGGGAGGCGCGGCATGACGGCGACCATCGGTGAGCGGAACGCGGCCGGTCTGACCACCATCGTCACCCGGGTGCGCGAGCGCGCCCGCGCGGCCCCCGGCGCCGTCGCCATGCGGCACAAGGATCTCGGCATCTGGCGGGAGGTCACCTGGGCCGCCTACTGGGCGCGGGCCGAGCTGGTCGCGCACGCGCTGCTCGCGCTCGGCGTCGAGCCCGGCGACCGGATCGCGGTCCACTCCGAGAACCGGCCCGAGTGGCTCTACACCGACCTCGGCGCCGTCGCGGTCCGCGCCGTCACGGTCGGGCTCTACCCGACCAGCCCGGCCGCCGAGGTCGCCCACCTGCTCACCGACTCCGGCGCGACGATCCTGCTCGCCGAGGACCAGGAGCAGGTGGACAAGGCGCTGGCCGTCGCCGCCGAGTGCCCCGAACTGCGGCACATCGTCTACCTGGAGCCGCGCGGCGTCCGCGGCCGCTACACCGACCCGCGGCTGCTGGCCTGGCCCGACCTGCTCGCCCTCGGCGAGCGGCACCGCGCCGAGCACCCCGACGCCGTCGAACGGCGGATGGCCGCCGCCGAGCCCGGCGACGTGATGACGCTCATCTACACCTCGGGCACCACCGGGCCGCCCAAGGGCGTGATGCTCACCGTCCGCAACGTCGAGTTCGCCGTCGAGACGCTGGTGACCGGGGGCGGGTTCACCTCGCCGCCGCCGTCCGAGCGCGACCTGGCGCTGTCGTACCTGCCGCTGTGCCACGTCGCCGAGCGGGCGTTCACCGTCTGGTTCAACGCGGCGGCCGGCGTGCAGGTGAACTTCGCCGAGTCTCTCGACACCGTGCAGGCCAACCTGCGCGAGGTGCAGCCGACGATCCTGTTCGGCGTGCCGCGCATCTGGGAGAAGGTGCTCGCCCAGGTGGACATCAGGCGTGACTCCGCCACCCCGGTCAAGCGGGCGACCACCCGGTTCTGGCTGCGGGTGGCCGACCGCGTCGGCGACACGCTGGTGCGCACCGGCGGCCGGCACACGCCGGCCACCCGCCTGCTCTACGCCGCCGGCTGGCTCCTGTGCTACCGGGCGCTGCGCGAGCGGCTCGGCATGCGCCGGGTGCGCTACGCGGCCTCCGGCGCCGCCCCCATCGCCCCCGACGTCCTCAAGTTCTACATGGGGATCGGCATCCCCATGCACGAGGTGTACGGCATGAGCGAGAACACCGCCGTCGCCACCGCCAACCGTCCCGGCCGGGTGCGGCTGGGCACCGTCGGCGAGCCGCACCCCGGCGTCGAGCTGCGGATCGACGAGGCCACCGGCGAGATCATGACCAGGCACCCGGGCACGTTCGCCGGCTACTGGCGCAACCCGCACGCCACCGCGGACGTCCTCGACCCGGACGGCTGGCTGCACACCGGCGACGTCGGGGAGTGGGTGGAGGGCACCCACGTCCGCATCACCGACCGGATGAAGGACATCATCATCACCGCCGGCGGCAAGAACGTCGCCCCCAGCGAGATCGAGAACGCGCTCAAGGCGTCGCCGTACGTCAAGGAGGCCGTCGTCATCGGCGACCAGCGGCCCCACCTCGTCGCGCTCATCGGCGTCGAACGCGACACGGTGGGGGAGTGGGCCCGCCGGCGCGGCGTCACCTACACCACCTACCGCGACCTGTCGGGCAAGGCGGAGGTCCGCGAGCTCGTCCAGGGCGTCGTCGACGAGGTGAACGCCCGTCTCGCCCGCGTCGAGCAGATCAAGCGCTTCGCGTTCCTGCCCAAGGAACTCGACCACGAGGACGGCGAGCTGACCGCCACCCAGAAGGTCAAGCGCTCCGCCGTCGCCAAGCTGTTCGAGGACCTCGTCGAAGGGATGTACGCGCGGTGAAGGCGCTGCTGGAAACGGTCATCAGGGGGCTGGGCAACGGCTCGGTCTACGCGCTGCTGGCACTCGGATTCGTGATCATCTACAAGGCGACCCGGGTGATCAGCTTCGCCCAGCCCGCCCTCATGCTGGCCGGCGCGGTCGCGGTCAGCTACCTGGCGGAGGTGACCGGGTTCTACGCCGCCGTGCTGCTGGCCGGGCTGCTCATCGCCGGCGTGGCCCTGGCCGTCGAGCGCGTCGCGATCCGGCCCATGGTGGGGCGGCCGGTGTTCGTGGTGGCGATCATCACGCTGGGCGTCGACATCGTCGTGCGCGTCGTGGTCAACGCCTTCATCGGCAGGGACGTGCGGCAGGTGGGCGACCCGTGGGGGTTCGACCAGGTCGCGCTCGGACCGCTGGTCGTGCAGCAGCGCTGGCTGGCCATGCTCGCGGTGACGGCGGTGCTCGTCGCGCTGCTGTTCGCGTTCTTCCGGTACACGCGATACGGGCTGGCGATGCGGGCGGCGGCGTTCGACCAGGAGACGGCGCTGGCCCAGGGCGTGTCGGTGGGCATGGTGTTCGCGCTGTCGTGGGGGCTGGCCGGGTTCCTGGCCGCCGTCGCCGGGACGTTCGTCGGCACCGGGCAGGGCATCGAGCAGGGCACCTGGGTCATCGCGCTCAAGGCGCTGCCCGCGATCATCGTGGGCGGGCTCGACTCGCTCGGCGGCGCCGTCGCCGGCGGGCTGGTCGTGGGGGTGGTCGAGTCGCTGTTCCAGTCCTACCAGGGCGAGTACGCGCCGTGGCTGGGCCAGAACTTCGCCGTCGTCACGCCGTACGTGGTGATGTTGGTCGTCCTGCTGGTCAGGCCGTACGGCCTGTTCGGCACCCGGGAGGTCGAGCGGGTATGACAGACGTGAAATCCGGGCCGGCTCCGTCCGCCCCGGACATACCGACCGGACGGTCTCGCCGGGTGCGCGGGCGGCCGCTGCTCCACACCTCCTACGCCCAGGACATGGCGCTGCTCGACACCCCCGCCAAGCGGGTCTCGACCGGGCTGCTCGTCCTGCTGGCCCTCGGGCTGTCCGTGGTGCTCGCCGACCGTTCCCTGGAGGTGCTGGCCGGGGCGTACGTGCTGGCCATCGGGGCGATCGGGCTGAACATCGTCACCGGGTACGCGGGGCAGGTGTCGCTCGGGCACGCCTTCTTCGTCGCGATCGGCGCCTACACCGCGGCCGCCCTGTCGGGGCCCACCGGCCAGGACGTCATCGGCTACGGCGTGGCCGAGATCTGGATCTGGCTGCCCGCGGCCGGGCTCGTCGCCGCCGCGGCCGGGGTGCTGGTCGCGCCGCTCGCCACCCGGCTGCGCGGCCTCTACCTGGCCATCGTCACGCTCGGCCTGGTCTTCCTCGGCGAGCACGTGCTCAAGGAGTGGAAGGCGCTCACCGGCGGGCCCGGCGTCGGGCGGGAGGCGGCGGTTCCCCAGCTCCTCGGCTACCGGCTCGACCAGGACGGGCCGCTCGGGACCCGGGAGCAGGTGCTCTACCTGCTGATGCTGGTGCTGCTCGTCGCCTTCGCCGTGGCGGCCCGCAACCTCGCCCGCTCGCGGGTCGGCCGGGCGTTCGCGGCGATCCGCGACCGTGACATCGCCGCCGCCGTCATGGGCGTGCCCCTCACTCGCTACAAGGTGCTGGCGTTCGGCATCTCCTCCTTCTACGCCGGCTGCGCCGGCGGCCTGCTCTACAGCGTCTCCGGGTACGTGGAGCCGGGCTCGTTCAGCCTGCTGATGTCGGTGCAGTTCATCGCGATGGTGCTGATCGGCGGGGTCGCCACCGTGTCCGGCGCGATCGCGGGCGCGCTGTTCATCTCGCTGCTGCAGCCGCTGACCCGGGCGCTGCCGTCGCTGCTGCCGGTGATCAGCGCCGACACGACGCAGACGCCCAACGTGTTCCAGGTCGAGACCGTGCTCTACGGGCTGCTCATCGTGCTGTTCCTCGTCTTCGAGCCGCGCGGGCTGTTCGGCCTGTGGGTCCGCGCCCGCAACTACTGGAAGTCCTGGCCGTTCTCCTACTAGAGAGGGAGTTTTCATGAAGAGTCGCTATGTGGTGGTCTCTGCCGCGTTGGTGGCCCTTCTGTCCGCGTGCGGCGTCATCCGGGGGGACGACGAGGGCAGCAAGGGCGCCCAGGCGGCAGGGGTCACCAGCGAACCCTGTCCGGCCGCGGTGGACAAGAACAAGGGCTGCATCTACCTCGGCACGGTCTCCGACCTGACCGCCGGGCCGTTCGCGGCGCTGGCCGTGCCGATCACCGACGCGCAGAAGGCGTTCTGGGCGCGGGTCAACAAGGCGGGCGGCATCGGCGGCACGTACGAGGTGGACGTCACCAAGTTCGTCCGCGACAACAAGTACAACCCCGAGGTGCACCGGCAGGTCTACAACGAGATGAAGGACCAGGTGCTCGGCCTGGCCCAGACGCTCGGCTCGCCCACCACCGCGGCCATCCTCGGCGACCTCAAGGCCAACAGCGTCGTGGCGGCCCCGGCGTCGTGGACCTCGGCGTGGGAGTTCGAGGACGTCATCCTCGAGACCGGCGCCAACTACTGCGTGGAGGCGATGAACTCCGTCGACTACGCGATGGAGACCTACAAGCCCAAGAGCGTCATGGCCGTCCACCTGGCCGGAGACTACGGAGCCGACGCCGCCGCCGGAGCCAAGATCGCCGCCGAGCGCAACGGCCTGACGTTCACCAGCGTCGAGACGCCCTCCGGCGCCACCGAGCAGGGCCGCGCCATCACCGAGATCACCAAGAACAAGCCCGACCTGGTCATCCTCACCACCGGGCCCGCCGACGCCGCCACCATCGTCGGCCAGGCGGCCGCGGCCGGCTTCAAGGGCCGGTTCATCGGTACCGGCCCCACCTGGAACCCCGCCCTGCTCAAGTCACCCGCCGCCCCCGCCCTGAAGGCCCTGTACGAGCAGTCGGCGCCGGGCAAGCCGTGGGACTCCGACACGCCCGGCCACCAGGCCATGCGCGAGGCGCTGCCCGGCGTGACCCCCAACGACGGCTACACCTCCGGCTGGGCGTGGGCGTACCCGATGAAGGCGGCGCTGGAGAAGATGGTCGCGAGCGGCGACGTCAGCCGCAAGGGCCTGCTCGCGGCGGTCAAGAGCCTGCAGACCGTCGACTACGAGGGCATGCTGCCGCCCGAGGCGGGCAACTTCGCCGGTGACCCCAACGCGGCGACGTTCCGCCAGACCCTCGTCAACAAGCTCGACGACAAGGCCCCGACCGGGGTCACCACGGTGAAGGACTTCTTCGTCGGGCCGACCGCCCAGGGCCACACCTTCGACGGGCCCTGCTACGCCAAGCTCTAGCTCGCCCCGGGGCGCGGACCGGTTGGCCGGCTGCCGACGATCTGACGAGATCATGGGTAGTGTCGAGGCATGCGACGTATCCAGAGCCGGTTCGTGCCCCTCGCCGCATCCGCCCTCCTCGTGCTCGCCGCAGGGTGCGCCGAGGTCAACACCACGATCGACAAGGCCCAGGCCTGCCTCGAAGCCCCCAAGATCATCACTGAGCTGGGCGCCGAGATCGCGAAGTACAAGGACGACCCCCAGGCCATGGACAAGGCCATCGACAACGCCGCCGGCAAGCTCAACGAGGTGGCCGACAAGGCGTCCAACACCACACTCAAGGAGGCCACCGACGAGCTCGCGACCACCCTCGGCGGCATCAACGTCCAGAACGTCAACGACGCCGTCGACGCCGCCCAGAAGGTCACCGGTGACACGGCCGCCTACCTCGACCGGATCCGCCAGGCCTGTAGCTGAACCCCGGCTTCTCTAGGGGAAATGGGGACCAATTAGCGTCGAAGGCATGGAGCCGGATCCGCGTTTCACCCTCGCGAACGAACGCACCTTCCTGACGTGGCTCAGCACCGCGCTGGCGCTCAGCGCCGGCGGCGTGGCCATCGCGGCGGTGCCGGAAGGCGTGTTCGTCCCGTGGGCCCGCACCGCTCTGGCCGTCATCCTGGTCACCCTCTCCGCGCTGGCGGCCGGCATGGCCTACCCGCGCTGGCGCAACATCCAGCGCGCGCTGCGCGAGCAGGCGCCCCTCCCGCCCCCCGCCCTCGCGGCCGTGTTCGGCTACGGGGTGGCGGCCGTCGCCGTCATCGCCCTGGTGCTCATCCTGCTCGCGGCCTGAGAGGTCACGGCCGGAGATGTCACGCGAGATCTGGGACCCGGGACTACAGAGCGAACGCACCAGGCTGGCCTGGGTCCGCACCGCCGTGATGCTGGCCACCGGCGGGATCGCCGGCGCGGGACTCGTGCTGCGGCACGGCCCGCCGCCCGCCACCGGCGTGTCCGCCGTGGCGTTCGCGCTCGCCGCCCTGTCCGGCGCCGTGCTGCTGACGCGGACCGGCGTCAGGTTCCGACGGGTGCAGGGGGCGCTGCACGGCGGCCGGCCCGTCGACAGCCGGCCGGACGCGCTGCTCGCCTGGCTCGGCACGCTGTGCGCGGTCGCGGGCGCGGCGGTGTTCGTGCTCAGCGCGTGACCGGTGCCGGGGAAGCGGTGGCCGGCCGGCCGCTTGCGGGGAGCGCGGCGCGGGACGACACTCGGGGTAAGGGGGGTGTTCCATGGACGAGGAGCGCAGGACACTGCCGTTCGAATGCCGTCGCTGCTGGCACGTGTGGGAAGAGGAGTACGTGGTCCGGCACGGCGCCGACGCCCACGGCCACGAGCGTGAGATCTGGCTGCTGGGCGGCGTGCAGGTGCCGCCGCCGGGGGAGGGCGCCGTCTGCCCGCGGTGCGGCTGCCAGCAGTGCACCACGTTCCCCGAGGGGTACCTGAGCCGCCACCCCGAGCTGATCCCGCCCGCGGAGCCCGCCGCGCCCGACGCGACGCCGCTGCTCAGCCCGGTGCCCCGGCGGATCTACTGACGCCCCGTGGTCGGCGGGCCGTCAGGCCCGCCGGCCACGCGGGGGCTCAGCTCAGGCTGTCCAGCCACGCCTGGTGCAGGCCGGCGAACCGGCCCGAGGCGGCGATGAGCCGGTCGGGCGGGCCGTCCTCCACGATCTCACCGCGGTCCATGACCAGCACCCGGTCGGCGATCTCCACGGTCGACAGCCGGTGGGCGATGATCAGCGCGGTCCGGTCGGCGAGGATCGTGCGCAGCGCCCGCTGCACCAGCCGCTCGCTCGGCACGTCCAGGCTCGACGTGGCCTCGTCGAGGATGAGCACCGCCGGGTCGGCGAGGAACGCCCGCGCGAACGCGACGAGCTGCCGCTGCCCCGCCGACATCCGGCCGCCGCGGTTGCCCACCTCGGTGTCGTAGCCGTCGGGCAGGGAGGCGACGAAGTCGTGCGCGCCGATCGCCATGGCGGCCTCGCGCACCTGCCGATCGGTGGCGTCGGGCCGGCCGAACCTGATGTTGTCGGCCACGGTGCCGCTGAACAGGAAGTTCTCCTGCGTCACCATGACGACCGCGGACCGCAGCGTCGGCTCGTCCAGCTCCCGCAGGTCCACGCCGTCGAGCAGCACCCGGCCCGCCGTCGGGTCGTAGAACCGGGAGATCAGCTTGGCCAGCGTCGTCTTCCCGGCGCCGGTCGCCCCCACCAGCGCCACGCTCTGCCCGGCCGGGACGGTCAGGTCGAGGTGCGGCAGGATCGGCATCTCCTCGACGTAGGCGAAGCGGACCCCCTCGAACCGCACCTCGCCGCGCGCCTCGGGCAGCGGCCGCGGCTCGCGCGGCTCCGGCACGGCCGGCTCCTCCTCCAGCACGCCCGACAGCTTCTCCAGCGCGGCGCCCGCCGACTGGAGCGTGTTGTAGAACTGGCTGATCTCCTGCATCGGCTCGTAGAACTGGCGCAGGTACAGCAGGAACGCGGCCAGCACGCCCACCGTGACCTCGCCGTGCAGGGCCAGCCAGCCGCCGTACACCAGGACGGCGGCGACGGTCATGTTGCCGATGAGCTTGACACCCGGCATGAACAGCGCGATCAGCTTCATGCTGCGCGCGTTGGCGTCGCGGTAGTCGTCGTCGAGCCGCTGGAAGATCTCCTGGTTGCGCGGCTCCCTGCGGAACGCCTGCACGGCGCGGATGCCGGTCATCGACTCCACGAAGTGCACGATGACCAGCGCCACCGTCTCGCGGGTTCGCCGGTAGACGATCGCCGACTGGCGGCGGAACCACCGGGTGAACAGCAGCAGGATCGGCAACGGCAGCAGCGCCACCAGCCCCAGGTGGACATCCAGCACGAGCAGCACCACGGCCGTGCCGAAGAGGGTGAGCACCGCCGTGACCAGGCTGTCGAAGCCGGACTGGAGCATCTCGGCGATGGCCTCGATGTCGGAGGTGAGCCGCGAGATCACCCGGCCCGAGGTGTACTTCTCGTGGAAGCTCAGCGACAGCCGCTGGAAGTGGTCGAACACCCGGCGCCGCAGCTCCAGCAGGATGCTCTGGCCGATCCGGCCCGACATCTTGAGGAACGCCTGCCGGGTGAGCGCCTGGGTGGCGGCCGAGGCCAGGATCACGCCGATCACCGTGAGCAGCGTGCCGGGGCCCGTGCCGCGCAGCATCGGCGGGATGCCCGAGTCGATGCCGACCTTCACCAGGTAGGGGATGGCCAGGCCCGCCGCGTTGGAGACGACGATGATCGCGGTGAGCGCCGCGATGGCCTTGCGGTGCGGCGACAGCAGGTCGCCGAGCAGCCGGCGCGAACGCTCCCGCAGCAGAACCGAGACCTTGTCCGGCAGCTCGTCGCGTTCCTCGGAGGCGACGCCGCGCCAGTCGGCGGCCGAGGGCGCCGAGGATGCCGAGGATGCCGACGGCGCGGGGGACGCCGGGGGCGCGGGGGGCGCGCTCATCGCAGGGCTCCTTCGGACGGGTCGAGGTCGGCGTCCTGCGCGAGCAGCTCGCGGTACTCGGGCACCGTGGCCAGGAGTTCGTGGTGCCGGCCGACGTGGGTGATCGTGCCGTCGCGCAGCAGCGCCACCTTGTCGGCGAGCAGCACGGTGGAGGCGCGGTGGGCCACCACGATGCCGGTGGCGTCGCTCAGCACGTGGCGCAGCGCCTTCTCCACCAGCGCCTCGGTCTCCACGTCCAGCGCCGACAGCGTGTCGTCGAGCACGAGGATGCGGGGCCTGCTGAGCACCGCCCTGGCCAGGGCCAGCCGCTGTCGCTGCCCGCCGGACAGCGACATGCCCTGCTCGCCGATGCGGGTGTCGAGGCCCCACGGCAGGTCGTGGACGAACATTGCCTGCGCGGTGCGGATGGCGTCGTCGAGCTCCTCGTCGGTGGCGTCGTGGCGGCCCAGCGTGAGGTTCTCGCGCACGCTCATGGAGAACAGCGTGGGCTCCTCGAACGCGGTCGCGACGATCTGGCGCAGCGACGGCAGCGTCAGGTCGCGTACGTCGTGCCCGTCGATCGTGACCCGGCCGGCCGTGGGGTCGAGCAGCCTCGGCACCAGAGAGGTCAGCGTCGTCTTGCCCGAACCGGTGGCGCCCACGATGGCGACCGTCTCGCCCGGCCGCACGTCGAGCCGCACGTCGCGCAGCACCGGCTGGTCGGCGCCGGGGAAGTGGTATCCGACGCCCTCGAACCGCAGGTGGCCGCGCGGGCCGGCGATGGTGACGGCGCCGCCCTGGATGGCGGGCACGGTGTCCATGACCTCCATGACCCGGTCGGCCGAGGTCATCGCCTCCTGGGCCATGGCCAGGATGTAGCCGAGGCTGGCGATCGGCCACACGAGCTGCAGCATCAGCGTGGTGAAGGCGACCAGCGTGCCCAGCGTCAGCGCCCCGCCGCCCACGGCCAGGGCGCCGAGGAGCAGCACCATCGCGAGCGTGACGTTCGGGATGACCTCGAGGAAGGTGAAGAACCTCGCCGACAGCCGCACCTTGTCCATCGACGTGCCGTAGACCTTGCGCGCGGCGTCGTCGTAGCGGTCGTAGACGTGGTGCCGCCGGCCGAACGCCTTGATCGTCCGGATGCCGATGGCCGACTCCTCGACGAACGTGGCGAGGTCGCCCTGCTCGTCCTGCACCTGCCGGGAGATCTTCATGTAGCGCTTCTCGAAGCGCATCGACACCAGCACGATCGGTACGGCCGAGGCCGCCACCAGGAGCCCCAGCGGCCAGTACATGTTCAGCAGCAGCACCGTGACCGTGGTGAGCTGCAGGATGTTCATGACCAGGAAGAGCATCCCGAAGCCGAGGAAGCGGCGGATCGTCGACAGGTCGGTGGTGGCGCGTGAGAGGAGCTGACCCGACTGCCACTCGCCGTGGAAGGCCATGGGCAGCCGCTGCAGGTGCTCGTACAGGTCGTCGCGGATGCTGGTCTCCAGACCGAGCACCGCCCTGATCTGCGTCCATCTCCGCAGGAAGATGAGTAATGCTTCGACGACGCCCACGCCGAGCGCCACGAGGCCGAGAGGGAGCAGGCCGCCCGGGTCGCCGCTGGTGACGGGCCCGTCGATCACCTCCTTGCCGACGAGCGGCAGGGCGATGCTGGCGCCGATGCTGACGATCGCCACGAGCCAGATGAACACCAGTCTGGCCACGTAGGGGCGGAGGTAGGACTTCATCCGCCACAGGGAGTTGGTGGAGAGCAGGGGACGGCGAGATGAGCGGGTATCCGGAGGCATCACTTCCAGGCTAGTACGCGGGATCAACCGATTTTCGGCTCGCCACGCGGCCCCGGATCGTCTCCGGAGCTCAGGTGGCCAGACGGCGGAGCAGCGGGGAGATGCGATAGCCGACCAGCCGGCGCATCACCAGGGCGGTGTTGGTCCGCTCGACGCCGGGGATGGCGAGGATCCGGCCGGCGATCCGGTAGAGGTCGTCGGCGTCGGCCCCGACGATCTGCACGAGCAGGTCGGTGGGGCCGCTGACGCCGTGCACCTGGAGCACCTCGGGGATGTCCGCCAGCGCGGCGGCGACCTCGTCCAGCCTGCGCTGGGTCACCTGGGTGGTGACGAAGGCGGTCAGCGGACAGCCGAGCGCGGCCGGGTCGATCCGGCGCTCGAACGAGTCGAGCCCCCTGCCCTGCTCCAGCCGGGCCAGGCGGGCCTGCACGGTGTTGCGGGACAGCCCGGTCCGCTCGGCCAGCGCGATGGCGGTGGCGCGGGGCTGCTCGGTCAGGGCGAGCAGGATGCGGGCGTCGATGGCGTCGATCCGGTCGTCGCTTGGCACATTGCCCACCATCGCAGGCATGCGGAGGCGACGGCAAGTGCATTCTGCTCAATCAGGAGGCGCTCTCTTGTGCAGACGGACGTCGACATGGTGTTCTCGGGGGCATTGCTGCACACCTGGAGGGGACATGGGCACGCCGACCGAGCTGCTGCGGGACATCGAGCGCCGCGTGCTGTGGCTGTCGGCGTCGATCGTGCACCACGCCAACCGGGTGCGCCCCAACCCCTCGGGGCTGAAGGTCGGCGGGCACCAGGCGTCGTCCGCCTCGATGGCGTCCATCATGACGTCGCTGTGGTTCGCGCACCTGACGCCGGAGGACCGGGTGTCGGTGAAGCCGCACGCCTCTCCGGTGCTGCACGCGATCAACTACCTGCTCGGCGAGCTGGACGAGGCGTACCTGACGACGTTGCGTGAGTTCGGCGGGCTGCAGAGCTACCCGAGCCGGGCCAAGGACCCCGACCCGGTGGACTACTCGACCGGATCGGTCGGCATCGGAGCCACCGCGCCGATCTGGGGCGCGCTCGCCCGCCGCTACGTGGGAGCCGGCGCCGGACGGCAGTTCTCCCTGATCGGCGACGCCGAGCTGGACGAGGGCGCCGTCTGGGAGGCGATCCTCGACCCCTCCGTGCGGGAGCTGGGCGAGATCGTGTGGGTGGTCGACCTCAACCGGCAGTCCCTCGACCGGGTGGTGCCGCACCTGGCCGCCGAGCGGCTGCGGGGCATGTTCGCCGCCGCCGACTGGCAGGTGCTCACCCTCAAGTACGGCCGGCTGCTGCACGAGCTGTTCGACCGGCCCGGCGGCGACGCGCTGCGCGCCCGGATCGACCGGATGCCCAACCCCGAGTACCAGCGCCTGCTGCGCTGCACCGCCCCCCAGCTCAGGCAGCGGCTGCCCGGCGGCGAGCCCGCGATCGCCCGGCTGGTCGCCGACCTCGACGACATCACCGTCCTGCGGGCCGTGCGCGACCTCGGCGGGCACGACCTCGACGCGCTCGGCCAGGCCTACTCCGCCATCGACGACACCCGCCCGACCGTGATCTTCGCGTACACGGTGAAGGGGTACGGGCTGCCCACCGAAGGTCACCCGCAGAACCACTCGTCGCTGCTGACCACGGAGCAGATGCGCGACCTCGCCGGCCGGCTCGGCGCCGACCCCGGACGACCCTGGCTGCGCTTCCCTGACGGCAGCGAGCAGGCATCGCTGTGCGCGGAGGCGGCCGGGCGGCTGCGCAGGCGCGCCGTCCCCGCGCACACCCCGCCGCCGCTGCCCGCCGACATCGGCCGCACCCCGTCCGGCACCGCCACCACCCAGGCCGCGCTCGGCCGTACCCTCATGGACCTCACCCGCGAGGCGCCCGAGGCGGCCCGCCAGGTCGTGACCGTCAGCCCGGACGTCAGCTCCAGCACCAACCTGGGCGGCTGGGTGAACAAGGTCGGCGTGTGGTCGCCACGCGAGCGGGTGGACTGGTTCGCCGACGACCCCGAGACGATCCTGCACTGGCGGGAGCAGCCCACCGGGCAGCACATCGAGCTGGGCATCGCCGAGACCAACCTGGTCGGCCTGCTCGGCGAGCTGGGCGCCACCTGGAGCCGGTGGGGCCGGCCGCTGCTGCCGATCGGCGTGCTGTACGACCCGTTCGTGTCACGGGCGCTCGAACCGTGGTCGTTCGGCATCTACGCGGGAGGCCAGTCGATCCTGGTAGGCACCCCGTCCGGGGTCACGCTCGCCCCCGAGGGCGGCGCCCACCAGTCGATCACCACCCCGTCCATCGGGCTCGAACAGCCCGGCTGCGTCACCTACGAGCCCGCTTTCGCCATCGACGTGGAGTGGACGCTGCTCGCCTGCCTGGCACGCCTGGGCCGGCCGGGCGGCGGCTCCGCCTACCTGCGGCTGTCGACGAGGCCGGTGGACCAGGCCCTGGCGGCGGTCCCCGCCGACCCGGCCGCCCGGGAGCGCCGCAGGCGCCAGGCCGTCGCCGGGGCCTACCCGCTGCGCAGGGCCGACCGGCCGGCGGTCACCGTCGCCGCCATGGGCGCCGTCGTGCCGGAGGCGCTCGCGGCCGCCGACCGGCTGGAGCGGTCCGGCGTGCCGGCCGACGTCGTCTGCGTGACCAGCCCCGGCCTGCTGTTCGAGGCGCTGCGCTCCCGTCAGGGGCGGGAGGACGGGCCGAGCTGGATCCTCGACCAGGCCTTCCCGGCGCGGCGGGCGACCCCGCTGGTCACCGTCCTGGACGGGCACCCGCACACGCTGGCCTTCCTGGCCACGGTCAACCAGGTGCCGTCCGTCCCGCTCGGCGTCACCCGATTCGGCCAGTCGGGCACGATCGAGGACGTCTACCGCCATCACGGGATCGACGCCGACAGCATCGTGACCGCCGCCCTCGACCTCGCCCCGGACGCCTGACCCCCGCAGCCTCGCGCCCCCAGGCCCCGCCCGACAGGGCCCCCTCACCGGAGCCCCCGGCTCACCCCTTCCACACCCTGCCCGCGTCATCCCGTCCGGCGGGGCTCCCGTCCGGTGAGTGGCCCGCATGTGAGGGGCCGCCTGGGGATGCCGCCGCGCTCCCATGACGGACGGGCGGCGGACGCGGCTTGACGCCGACCTCGATGTCCGCTATTCCTACTTATATAGTAGGTAAACCTGGAAAGGGGACGTCGTGCGGGCCCTCATCCTGCTCGGACTGGTCGGATTCGCTGCACAACTCGTCGACGGCAGCCTGGGCATGGCCTACGGCGTCACCTCGACCACGCTGCTGCTCGCCGTCGGCACCAACGCGGCGGCCGCCTCGGCCACCGTGCACCTGGCCGAGATCGGCACCACCCTCGCGTCAGGCATCTCCCACTGGCGCTTCGGCAACATCGACTGGAAGGTCGTCATCCGGATCGGCCTGCCGGGCGCGGTCGGCGCCTTCGCCGGCGCGACGTTCCTGTCGAGCCTGTCCACCGAGGTGGCGGCGCCGGTCATGTCGCTCATCCTGCTCACACTGGGCGCCTACATCCTCGCCCGGTTCACGGCCTTCGGCCTGCCGCGCGGCAACCTGGGCAAGCCGCTGCGCAGGCGCTTCCTCGCCCCGCTCGGCCTGCTGGGCGGCTTCGTGGACGCCACCGGCGGAGGCGGCTGGGGCCCGGTCGGCACACCCGCCATCCTGGCCAGCGGGCGGCTCGCGCCGCGCAAGGTGATCGGCTCGATCGACGCCAGCGAGTTCCTCGTCGCGGTGGCCGCCAGCGTCGGCTTCTTCGTCGGCATCGGCTCGGAGAACATCGACTTCGCCTGGGTCGCGGTCCTGCTGCTCGGCGGCGTCATCGCGGCGCCGATCGCGGCCTGGCTGGTGCGCCACATCCCGCCGCGCATCCTCGGCTCGGCCGTGGGCGGCGTCATCGTGCTGACCAACGTGCGCACCCTGCTGCGCAGTGACTGGATCGACGCCCCCGGCGGCGTCCAGACGGTCGCCTACCTGATCATCGCCGTGATCTGGGCGGCGGCCATCGCGTACTCGGTCCGCGCCTACCGTCGCGACAAGGAGAACGAGACCGTCGAGGCGATCGAAGGCGCCAGGCGGCCCTCGGCCGCGGAGGAGGAGACGGCCTCCGCCTGAGGCCCGCACCGGCACCGCCGGTGGTGCTGTCGGCAGTCCCTGAACGTGGCGGCGGGTCCCGTCGCCACGTCACAGGACGAGCTGGAGCTGCCGCTGGGTCTTCCATTCGACGAGCAGCACGGTGGCGTCGTCCTGGAGCCGGTCCTGCTGGTGCTCCAGCAGCGTCTGGATGAGGCGGCGCATCGTCTCGGGAGGCGGCACGTTGTCGGCCTCCCGGCGGATCACGAAGTCGGCGAACCGTTCGAGCCCGAACTCCTCGCCACTGGGGCTCCTCGCCTCGATCACGCCGTCGGTGTAGAAGAGCAGCCGGTCGCCGGGTTCGAGCTGGTAGTGGGCCGGGGGGTGGAGCGCCTCCATCCCGAAGCCCATCGGCGGGTCGGGCTCGGTCTCCAGAGTGGCGACCAGGCGGCCGTGTCGCAGCACCAGCGGCGGGGGATGGCCGCGGTTGACCCAGCTCAGCCGGCCGGTCGTGACGTCGAGCTCGGCCAGCACGCCGGTCGCGAACTGGGTGCCGCCGAACTGCTCGCCGATGGCGGCGTCGATGGCCTCGCCGGTCGCGCGCAGGCCGGCGTTCTCGCGACGGCTGTTGCGGCAGGCGCCCATGGCGATCGTGGCGGTCAGTCCTGCGGCCGTGTCGTGCCCCATCGCGTCGAAGATCGCCAGGTGCAGGGTGTCGCCGGTCTTGGCGTAGTCGAAGGCGTCGCCGCCGACGAGGTAGGCCGGTTCGAGCGCGGCGCTGACGACGACCCGTCCGGTGGCGAACGTGCGGATGGGCAGCAACGTCCACAGCACCTCGGCCGAAAGCTGCATGGGCCGGGAGCGCACCAGCCGGGCGTAGGTGTCGCTGGTGAAGCGCTTGTTGGCCAGGATCAGCGCGAGCAGGCCGGCGAGCTGGGCGGCGTTCCAGCGGACGGTCCCGTCGTTGGAGGGCAGGGTGAGGGCCAGCACGCCGAGGCGTTCGGTGCCGTCGAGCAGCGGCAGGTACACGCGCCGCGGGCCGACATCCTCCGGCGGCTGGGCGGACTCGTCGCCCGGGAGGCCCTCGGCGTGCCGGGTCTGCACCATGTCGAGGGTGCGGAAGGCGCGCCCGGCCACGGTCCCGTCGATGCGCAGCCGCTCCGGCGGCGCGCCGTCCGGCTGCCGCTGTCCCGGCAGGGGCACGAGGAAGGTCTCCTGCAGGTCGGCCACGTAGAGGACGGGGTGCGTGAACCCGGCCTGCCGTGCCTGCTCGGCGACCAGGGCGGGCAGTTCCTCGATCGTGGCGAGATGGTGGGCCGCGATCAAGCCGCCCAGCATGCGCTCACCGTTGTCGTGCACCGGTCGCCCCCTTGTGGTCCTTTTTCTTTCTACCTGGACGAGGGGGGTTCGACACAGCAGGGGGCCCTCCGTGTCCCGCCCGGGCATCCCGCGGACGTCTCGGGTCGCCTCCAGGCGACGCCCGCTCCAGGCTCCGCGAGCTCGCGCAGCCCGGCCGCCCGTGCCGCGGCGCCCGGCTACTACCGTGAACCGGGAGAAGGTCATCGCACTGTGGAAGATGGAGTGCTACATGTCGGATCTGGTAGGACGGCTGGGCGGGATCGGCAGCCGCGTCGCGGAACGGCGGGAGAAGCTGGGGCTGACCCGTGGGCAACTGGCCGAGCGCGCCGGCGTCGAGGAGGCGTACGTCGGCTACCTGGAGGAACAGTCCGAGACCTCGGTGCGCGAGGCCGCCGCCAAGCTCGCGCCCGTGCTCGACACGACGGCGGCGCAGCTGCTCGGCGAGGCGCCCCCGGGCGAGGGCGGCGCGGCGGCCGGCGCGCACCTGGGCGAGCTGGACGAGAGCGAGTGCCTTCGCCTGATCTCACCCGGAGGGGTGGGCCGCATCGCCTACAACGGCCGCTACGGCCCGACCGTGCTGCCCGTCAACTACCGCATGGCCCGTGGCGCCATCGTCTTCCGCACCACGGCGGGCGGCTCGATGGAGGCCGACCTGCGCACCGGGCTGGAAGGCGTCGAGTATCTGGTCGCCTTCCAGGTGGACCGGATCGAGGAGGCCACCCGGACGGGCTGGAGCGTGCTCGTGCAGGGCTCGCTGCACCATGTCACCGACGAGGAGCTGGCCGAGGCGCAGTCGTCGGGCGTGGACCCGTGGGCGGGCGGCGACCGCCGGCAGTACCTCCGGATCGCCCCGGCGCGGACGACGGGACGGCGCATCAGCGCCGGCTGAGCGGCCGGCGCACCACGGAGCCTTTCGGGCTGTGAGGGGAGGACTAAAGCCCCTTTTGGGGTATGGGGCGATCCAGGAGGCTGGCAGCGCCCAACCAGAATCTCGAGAGGAAGCACCTCGATGGCTCCCATCCCGCCCACCGCGACGTCCACGCGCACGGGCTCCGCGACTGTGGCGCTGGTCCTCGCCACGGTCGCGTTCGCGGTCAACTTCTGGGCCTGGGCGCTCCTGAGTCCCCTCGGGCCCGTCTACCAAGAGCTGCTGGGCCTGAGCTCCTTCGCCGTGTCCCTACTGGTCGCGGTGCCGGTGATCGTCGGTTCGCTGGGCCGCATGGTCCTCGGCGCGCTGACCGACCGGTACGGCGGCCGGCTGGTGTTCGGGGTCACCAGCCTGCTCGGCGCCGTCCCCGTGCTGTTCCTCGCCTTCGTCGAGAGCTACCCCCTGCTGCTGGCCGGCGGGCTGCTGCTGGGCATGACCGGTGCGACGTTCGCCATCGGCGTGCCGTTCGTCAACGCCTGGTTCCCGCCGGAGCGGCGCGGCCTGGCCCTCGGCGTCTTCGGCATGGGCAACATCGGCACCGGTATCTCCGGATTCGCCACGCCGTGGCTGGCCAGGGAGTTCGGCCGGCCCGCGCCCTTCTACGCGGTCGCCGTGGCGCTCGTCGTCGTCGGGCTGGCCTTCCTCGCCATCGGGCAGGACGCGCCCGGCGCCAAGGCCCCCGCGGAGCCGTTCCTCACCCGGTTCGCCGCCGCCGCCCGGCTGCGCGTCACCCGCGAGATGGCCGGCATGTACGCCCTGACGTTCGGCGGGTTCGTCGCGTTCGGCGTCTACCTGCCCCTCTACCTCCGCGCCGTCTACGACCTGACCGTCCCCGACGCGGCGGCCCGCACGGCCGGGTTCGTGGTGCTGGCCACGCTGGCCCGCCCGGTCGGCGGCTGGCTCGCCGACCGGTTCGGCGGCGAGCGCGTGCTGTGCTGGGTGCTGCTCGCGGTGTTCTGCTGCGCGATCGTCGTCTCCTTCGCGCCCGGCATGCCGGTCGCCACGGTCGGCTTCCTGGCCATGGCCGCCGCGCTCGGCCTGGGCAACGGCGCGGTCTTCGCGATCCTCGGCCGGGGCGTGCCCGGCCCCATGGTGGGCAGCGCCACCGGCGTGGTGGGCGCCGCGGGCGGCCTGGGCGGGTTCCTGCCGCCCATCGTGATGGGCCTGATCTTCCAGGGCACCGGCTCGTACGCCATCGGCCTGATGCTGCTCGCGGCCGTGGCCCTCGGCGCGTTCGTCTACTGCTGGTTCGTCCTGCGCCCCGCCGCAAGCGCCCAGAGCTGACGGAACCCATACCTGACAGAAAGAGGCACCATCCATGGCGAGCACCGACGGGCCGTTCAGCGACGCGCTGCTGCAGTTCGGGCGCTACCTGCGCCCCGGCAAAGTCTCTCCCGACCTCAGGACGTTGCACCAGATCGGCGGCCGGCAGGGCGACGTCTTCTACCGCGACCGGTGGAGCCACGACAAGGTCGTGCGCTCCACCCACGGCGTCAACTGCACCGGCTCGTGCTCCTGGAAGGTGTACGTCAAGGACGGAGTGATCACCTGGGAGGCGCAGCAGACCGACTACCCGAGCGTGGGCGGCGACCGGCCCGAGTACGAGCCGCGCGGCTGCCCCCGTGGCGCCGCCTTCTCCTGGTACACCTACTCGCCCACCCGCGTCCGCTTCCCGTACGCCAGGGGCGTCCTCGTGGAGATGTACCGCGAGGCCAGGGCCAGGCTGGGCGACCCGGTCGCCGCCTGGGCGGAGATCACCACGGACCCGGACAAGCGCCGCCGCTATCAGTCGGCCCGCGGCAAGGGCGGGCTGGTGCGCGTCTCCTGGGACGAGGCCACCGAGATCATCGCCGCGGCGCACGTGCACACCATCAAGGTCCACGGCCCGGACCGGGTGGCGGGCTTCTCGCCGATCCCGGCCATGTCGATGACCTCGCACGCCGTGGGCGCCCGCTTCGTCTCGCTTATCGGCGGGTCGATGCTGTCGTTCTACGACTGGTACGCCGACCTGCCGGTGGCCTCGCCGCAGGTGTTCGGTGACCAGACGGACGTGCCGGAGTCGGCCGACTGGTGGGACGCCGCCTACCTGATGCTGTGGGGCTCGAACGTCCCGGTCACCCGCACGCCCGACGCCCACTACATGGCCGAGGCGCGCTACCGGGGCCAGAAGGTCGTGGTGCTCGCGCCCGACTACAACGACGCCGCCAAGTTCGCCGACGAGTGGCTGGCGCCGCACCCGGGCACGGACGGCGCGCTGGCCATGGCCATGGGGCACGTGATCCTGAAGGAGTTCTTCGTCGAGCGGTCCACGCCGGCCTTCCTCGACTACGTCAAGCGCTTCACCGACCTGCCGTTCCTGGTCCGGCTGCGCGAGCGGGACGGCGGGTTCGTGCCCGACAAGTTCCTCACCGCGGCCGACCTGGGGCAGGAGGGGAAGGAGGCGGCGTTCGCCACGGTGCTGCTGGACGCGGCGACCGGCGAGCCGGTCGTGCCGAACGGCTCGCTCGGCTTCCGCTTCTCCGAGCAGGGCCAGGGCCGCTGGAACCTCGACCTCGGCGACGTGGACCCGCTGCTGTCCGCCCTGGGGGAGGAGGCCGTCGCGGTGTCGCTGCCGCGCTTCGACGGGCACGGCGACGGCGTGCTGGAGCGCGGCGTCCCGGTGCGCCGGGTCGGCGGCCACCTGGTCACCACCGTGTACGACCTGATGCTGGCCCAGTACGGCGTGGCCCGCGACGGCCTGCCGGGCCGCTGGCCGGCCGGCTACGACGACGCGGCCGAGCCGTACACGCCGGCCTGGCAGGAGCCGCTCACCTCGGTCCCGGCCGCGGCGGCGGCGCGCATCGCCCGGGAGTTCGCCCGCAACGCCGAGGAGTCCGGCGGCCGGTCCATGATCATCATGGGGGCGGGGACGAACCACTGGTTCCACTCCGACACGATCTACCGCTCGTTCCTGGCGCTGACCACGCTGACCGGCTGCCAGGGCGTCAACGGCGGCGGCTGGGCCCACTACGTCGGCCAGGAGAAGTGCCGGCCGGTCACCGGGTGGGCGCAGCTCGCCTTCGGCCTGGACTGGGCGCGCCCGCCCCGGCAGATGATCGGCACCGCCTTCTGGTACCTGCACACCGACCAGTGGCGCTACGACACCTACTCGGCCGACGTGGTCTCCTCGCCGCTCGCGGACGGCACCTTCGCCGGGAAGGCCACCGCCGACCTGCTGTCGCAGTCGGCGCGGCTCGGCTGGATGCCGTCCTACCCGACGTTCGACCGCAACCCGCTCGACCTGGCCGACGAGGTGGCCGCCGCGGGGGCCGAACCCGGGCCGTACGTGGCCGAGCAGGTCGCGCGGGGGCAGCTCGGGTTCGCCTGCGAGGATCCCGACGCGCCGGAGAACTGGCCGAGGGTGCTGACCGTCTGGCGGGCCAACCTGCTCGGCTCCTCGGCCAAGGGCAACGAGTACTTCCTGCGCCACCTGCTGGGCACCGACTCCTCCGTGCGCGCCGAGGAGGCCGCGCCGGACCAGCGGCCGGGCAGCCTGGCCTGGCCGGAGGAAGCGCCCCGGGGCAAGCTCGACCTGCTGCTGTCGCTGGACTTCCGGATGACGTCCACCACGCTGTTCTCCGACATCGTGCTGCCCGCCGCCACCTGGTACGAGAAGCACGACCTGTCGTCCACCGACATGCACCCGTTCGTGCACGCCTTCACCCCGGCGATCGACCCGCCCTGGCAGACCCGCACCGACTTCGCCGCCTTCCACGCCATCGCCCGCGCCTTCAGCGACCTGGCCAGGACCCACCTGGGCACCCGCAAGGACGTGGTGGCCGTGCCGCTGCTGCACGACACGCCCGACGAGCTGGCCACCCCGCACGGCACCGTGCGCGACTGGCGGGAGACCGGTGACACCCCGGTGCCCGGCCGCGACTTCCCGAAGATCGTCGTGGTGGAGCGCGACTACGGGGCGGTCGCCGACAAGATGGCCGCGCTCGGCCCGCTGCTGGACCGGCTCGGCGCCACCACCAAGGGCCTGACGTACGACGTCTCCGGCGAGATCGGCCGGCTCGGCCGGATCAACGGGGTCACCAAGGACGGCCGGCCCTCGCTGGCCACCGACGTCAACATGTGCGAGGCGATCCTCGCCCTGTCCGGCACCACCAACGGGCACCTGGCGGCCCAGGGCTTCGCCACGCTCGCCCGGCGCACGGGGACGTCGTTCGACGGCCTGGCCGACGAGCACAAGCAGATCACCTTCGCCGACACCCAGAACCGTCCCGTCCCGGTGATCACCTCGCCGGAGTGGTCGGGCAGCGAGAGCGGCGGGCGGCGCTACTCGGCGTTCACCGTCAACGTCGAACACCGCAAACCCTGGCACACCCTCACCGGACGCCAGCACTTCTACCTCGACCACGACTGGATGCACGAGGCGGGTGAGGCGCTGCCGGTCTACCGGCCGCCACTCAACATGACGGCGATGTTCGGCGAACCCGGCATCGGCGACCAGGGAGAGGCCGGCATCACCGTGCGCTACCTCACCCCGCACTCCAAGTGGTCCATCCACTCCGAATACCAGGACAACCTGCTCATGCTGACGCTGTCACGCGGCGGGCCGACCATCTGGATGAGCCCGGCCGACGCCGCCAAGGCGAAGATCGGCGACAACGACTGGGTCGAGGCGGTCAACCGCAACGGCGTCGTCGTGGCCCGCGCGGTCGTCTCGCACCGCATGCCCGAGGGCACCGTGTACATGTACCACGCGCAGGAACGCGTCGTGGACGTGCCCAAGAGCGAGACCTCGGGGCGGCGCGGCGGCATCCACAACTCGCTCACCCGGCTGCTGGTCAAGCCCACCCACCTCATCGGCGGCTACGCCCAGCTCAGCTTCGCCTTCAACTATCTCGGCCCCACAGGCAACCAGCGCGACGAGGTCACCGTGATCCGCCGCCGTTCCCAGGAGGTGGACTACTGATGAGGGTCATGGCACAGCTCGCCATGGTGATGAACCTCGACAAGTGCATCGGCTGCCACACCTGCTCGGTCACCTGCAAGCAGGCGTGGACCAACCGTTCCGGCACCGAGTACGTCTGGTTCAACAACGTCGAGACCCGTCCCGGCCAGGGCTACCCGCGCACCTACCAGGACCAGGACAAGTGGAAGGGCGGGTGGGAGCTGAACAAGCGCGGCCGGCTCCGGCTGAAGGCGGGCGGGCGGCTGCGCAAGCTGTTCACCATCTTCGCCAACCCGCTCATGCCGTCCATCCAGGACTACTACGAGCCGTGGACGTACGACTACGACCGGCTCTTCTCCGCCCCGGCCTCCGAGGACACGCCGGTCGCCCGGCCCAAGTCGCTCATCACCGGCCAGAACACGAAGATCACCTGGAGCGCGAACTGGGACGACAACCTGGCCGGCGGTCCTGAGCTCGCCCCGGCCGACCCGGTGCTGAAGAAGCTGTCGGGCCAGGTGAAGCTGGAGTTCGAGCGGGCGTTCATGTTCTACCTGCCGCGCATCTGCGAGCACTGCCTCAACCCGTCCTGCGTGGCGTCCTGCCCGTCCGGCGCGATGTACAAGCGCTCCGAGGACGGCATCGTGCTGGTGGACCAGGACCGCTGCCGGGGCTGGCGGATGTGCGTGACCGGGTGCCCGTACAAGAAGGTGTACTTCAACCACCGCACCGGCAAGGCGGAGAAGTGCACGTTCTGCTACCCCCGGGTCGAGGTGGGCATCCCGACCGTCTGCTCCGAGACCTGCGTCGGCCGGCTGCGCTACATCGGTTTGCTGCTCTACGACGCCGACCGGGTCGCCGAGGCCGCCTCGGTGCCCGACGAGAAGGACCTGTACGAGGCGCAGAAGAGCGTCCTGCTGGACCCGCACGACCCTGAGGTGATCGCCGCCGCCCGCAGGGAGGGCATTGCCGACGACTGGCTGGAGGCGGCGCGCCGCTCGCCGATCCACAAGCTGATCTTCGAGTACGGCGTGGCGCTGCCGCTGCACCCGGAGTACCGGACGATGCCGATGGTCTGGTACATCCCGCCGCTGTCACCCGTGGTGGACGTGCTGGCCAACACCGGGCACGACGGCGAGGACGCCGGCAACCTGTTCGGTGCCATCGACGCGCTGCGCATCCCGATCGGCTACCTGGCCGAGCTGTTCACCGCCGGAGATCCCGAGCCGGTGCGGGGCGTGCTGCGCCGCCTGGCGGCCATGCGCTCCTACATGCGCCGTCTCAACCTGGGGCAGGCGTCCGACGAGTCGATCGCCGACGCGGTGGGCATGACCGGCGAGCAGGTCGAGGGCATGCACCGGCTGCTCGCCCTGGCGCCCTACGCCGAGCGGTACGTCATCCCCAAGGCCCACGCCGAGCAGGGCAGGGAGCTGGAGGAGCTGGCGACCGGCTGCAGCCTCGACTACGAGGGCGGGCCCGGCATGGGCGGCCCGTTCGGTGAGGCGTCCGGCACGCCCGCCCCGGTCGCCGTGGAGACCTTCCACGCGCTCAAGAACCGGCAGGAGACCGGCGCCCTCGTGGACCCGGCCGACCGGTCGGGCCGCGTCAACCTGCTCAACTGGGACGGCAAGGGGACGCCCGAGGGGCTGTTCCCCAAGCGCAAGGAGGACTCGTGAGCCAGCGTGCCATCCACATGACGGCCTCGGTGCTGCTCGGCTATCCGGACGAGCGGCTGGTCGAGGCGCTGCCGCTGCTCACCAGGACCGTGGCGAGCCTGCCGTCCGGCGAGGCCGCCGCCCGCCTGCGCGCCTTCCTGGCGCACCTGGCCACCACCCCGCTGCCGCGGCTGGCCGAGCACTACGTGGCGACGTTCGACCTCAAACGCCGCTGCTGCCCGTACCTGACCTACTACACCTACGGCGACACGCGCAAGCGGGGCATGGCGCTGCTGCGCTTCAAGCACGCCTTCCGCGCGGCCGGCTTCGAGCCGGTCGACGGCGAGCTGCCCGACCACCTGGCCGTGGTGTGCGAGCTGTCCGCCCGCGGCGGCGTCGAGCAGGCCGTCCGGCTGCTGCGCGAGCACCGCGCGGGCGTCGAGACGCTGCGCAAGGCCCTGGTGGCCGAGAACTCGCCGTACGCCGACGTGGTCGCCGCCGTGCTGGCCACCCTGCCGCCCGCCACCGACCGCGAGCGGGCCGCCGCACTCAAGCTCGCCCAGGAGGGGCCGCCGATGGAGCAGGTCGGCCTGGAGCCCTACACCGCCGGAGGAGCACGGTGAACGCACTGGACCTGCTGCTGTGGGTGATCGCCCCGTACGTGGCGCTCACCGTGTTCGTGCTGGGCCACCTGTGGCGCTACCGCTACGACAAGTTCGGCTGGACCACCCGCTCGTCGCAGATGTACGAGTCGCGGCTGTTGCGCATCGGCAGCCCGCTGTTCCACTTCGGCATCCTGGTCGTGATCCTCGGCCACGTCGGCGGGCTGGTGATCCCCAAGTCGTGGACCGAGGCGGCGGGTGTCAGCGAGGAGGCCTACCACGTGGTGGCCGTCGTGCTCGGCACGATCGCGGGCGTGTGCACGCTCGCCGGCCTGGCGATCCTCATCTACCGCCGCCGCACCGTGGGCCCGGTCTTCACCGCGACCACGCGCAACGACAAGCTGATGTACGCCGTGCTCGCCCTGACCATCGTGCTCGGCCTGGCGGCCACCGTCGTCGCCAACATCGTCGGCGGCGGCTACGACTACCGCACCACCATCTCGCCCTGGTTCCGGTCGATCTTCTACTTCAGCCCCGACCCGGCGCTGATGGCGGGGGCGCCGCTGCTGTTCCAGCTGCACGCGCTGAGCGCCCTGGTGCTGTTCGCCATCTGGCCGTTCACCCGGCTGGTGCACATGCTCACCGCGCCGGTCGGCTACCTGACCCGGCCGTACGTCGTCTACCGCAGCCGCGAGGACGTCGCGGGCTCCCGCCCGGCCCGGCGCGGCTGGGCGGGCTGAGCCGGCCCGGTGCCCGGTCCGGCGCCGCCGGGCCGGGCACCGGGGCGGTGGGGCGTCAGGCCGGTTGCGCGTCGTGGCGCGGCAGGATGCCGGTGTGCTGCAGGTGGGCGCGGGCGTGGCGGATCGCCTCCGGCGTGGTGGCGTGCTCGCCGCCCAGTCCCGCCAGCGCCTCGACCGAGTCGAACACCTGCCGCTGCCCGGGACGGACGCCGGAGGCGAGGACCAGGATGCCGCGCCGGTGCAGCCGGTCGATCGCGTCCTTGAGCACCAGCGCCCCGGTGGCGTCGACCGTCGTCACCCGCGACATGCGCAGGATGACCACGCGCACGTCGGCGACCTCCAGCAGCTCCAGCAGGAAGCGGTGCGCGGCGGCGAAGAACAGCGGCCCGTCGATGCGGTAGGCCACGATGTGCTCGGTGAGCAGTTCGTACTCCTCGTCGCTGTGCTCGCCCGGCAGGTCGGGCTTGAAGTCCACCTGGTCCAGCCGGGCCTGGCGGGCCACCGCGCGCAGGGCCAGCGCGCCCGCGATGACCAGGCCGATGATGACCGCGTAGACCAGGTCGAGCGCCACGGTCGCCACCGCCGTCAGTGCCAGCACCAGGCCGTCGGCGCGGGTGGCGCGGGCGATCGCGCGCAGCGAGCCCACCTCCACCATCCGCACGGCCGTGGCCAGCAGCACCCCCGCCAGCGCGGCCAGCGGAATGCGGGAGACCAGCGGCGCCGCGACGAACACGATGGCGGCCAGCACGGCCGCGTGGGTGAGCGCGGCCAGCCGTGACGCGGCACCGGTGCGCACGTTCACGGCCGTGCGGGCGATCGCCGCCGTCGCGGGCACGCCGCCGAACAGCGGCGCGGCGATGTTGGCCAGGCCCTGGCCGAACAGCTCCCGGTCGGGGTCGTGCCGCTCGCCGACGGTCATGCCGTCGGCCACGGACGCCGACAGCAGCGACTCCAGCGCGGCCAGCGCCGCCACCGCGACGGCCGGGGCCAGCAGCGAGCCGAGCGCGGCCGGGTCGAGGAAGGCGAGGGACGGCGCGGGCAGCCCGGCGGGCAGGGCGCCGATCACGGCCGCGTCGAGAGGAAGCGCCTGCGCCGCCACGGTCGCGGCCACCACGGCGATGATCGAGAACGGCACGCCCGGCCGCCACCGGGCGCCCGCCAGCATCACGGCGGCGACGGCCACCGCCAGCGCCACCTCGGCCCAGCGCGGCTCGCGGGCGAAGTCGAGCACGGCCTGCCAGGCGACGGCGAGGGCCTTGTCGCCCTCCGGCTTCGGCACGCCGAGCGCCGACGGAACCTGCTGCAGGGCGATGACGCAGGCGATGCCGAGCGTGAACCCCTCCACGACCGGGGCGGGCACGTAGCGCATGTACCGCCCGACCCTGGCCAGGGCCAGCGCGATCAGGATGACCCCGGCCATCAGCCCCACCGTCAGCACGCCCCCCGGGCCGTACTGGGCGACGATCGGCACCAGCACGACCGTCATCGCGCCCGTCGGGCCCGACACCTGCAGGTTGGACCCGCCGAACAGCGCCGCGACGGCCCCCGCCACGACCGCCGTGGCCAGCCCGGCCGCGGCGCCCATTCCGGAGGAGACGCCGAAGCCCAGCGCCAGGGGCAGCGCGACGATCGCGACCGTCACGCCCGCCAGCAGGTCACGGCGGGGGTGGCGGCGCATTGCCGTCAGGTCGGCCCGCCCGGGCAGCAGGGAGACCACCGAGGACCACGCCCGGCCCGTCCGCCCGCTCATGCGGATCCGCTCTCGGAGGCCCGCAGCTCCGCCAGCAGGCCGCTCTGGTCGTCGAGCATCGCCGTCAGGATCCGCCGGGCGGCCCGCATCAGGTCGGCCACGTCGCCGCCCGCGAGCTGGTAGATCACGTTGGACCCCTCGCGGGTGGACAGCACGATCCCCGAGCGGCGCAGCACCGCCAGGTGCTGCGACAGGTTGGGCGGCTCGACGTCGAGCGCGGCCAGCAGGTCACGCACCGGCACCGGGCCGTCCTGGAGCAGCTCCAGGACCCGGATGCGGACGGGGTGCCCGAGCATCCGGAAGAACTCGGCCTTGGCCTGGTAGAGGGGGACCGGCACGACGTGCCTCCGTTTCGTTCGCTTGCCGCCTACCACTATCTGGGCAATTGCGAATTTTCGCAAATCGATGACCTGTGTATGGGTATGCGGGTCGGGACCAACGGCCCACGCACTGGGGACTTCCTGCACCGGCGCGCGGGCCGCGCGCCCGGCACGCTGGGAGACGAGAGCGGCGCAGTCCGGAGCCGCGAGCGCGGAGGCGATGAGCGATGAGCGGACGGATCGTGGTCGGCGTGGACGGGTCGCACGCGGCGACCGCCGCCGTGGAGTGGGCCGCGGCCGACGCGCGGCGCCGCGGGCTGGGCCTGCGGATCGTGCACGTGTGCGAGCAGTGGCCCCCCACCGACGCCGCCTCCGGGACGGCCTCCGAGGCCGCCATCAGGGCCGCCGATGTGGGCGGGACGGAGTTCTGCGCCGGGGCCCTGGAGACGGCGGCGGAGCATGCCCGAGACCTCGCGCCCGACGTCGAGGTGACCACCGCGATGCTGTCCGGCGGCGTCATCGACGCGCTGGTCCGCGAATCGGCGACCGCCGACGGCGTCGTGGTGGGCAGCAGAGGGCTGGGCGGGTTCGCCGGGATGCTGCTCGGGTCCGTGGGGCTCAACCTGGCCGGGCACGCCGCCGGGCCGGTCGTGGTCGTGCGCGGGCCCTCGGTCGTGCAGCACGGCCAGGTCGTCGTCGGCTACGACGGGTCCGAGCACTCCACGGCCGCCATGGAGTACGCCATCGAGCAGGCCCGGTCCCGTGACGCGCAACTGTACGTGGTGACCGCCTGGCAGATGCCGGTGTTCTCGCCGTACGCGGCGGCCTACAGCGACCTGCTGCAGGAGGCGTACGAGGAGGAGGTCCGCATGGCGCGTGCCTGGGTCGTGCCGTGGCGGGAACGCCACCCCGACGTGCGGATCATCGACGAGCAGGTGTCCGAGCACCCGGTGTCGGCGCTGGTCAAGGCGTCGGCGTCGGCGGACCTGGTGGTGGTCGGCTCGCGTGGGCGGGGCGGGTTCGCCGCGGCCATGCTGGGGTCGGTCGGCCACGGGGTGCTGCACCACGTGACCTGCCCGGTCGCGGTGGTGCGCCCCCGCGGCGACCGGCGGCAGGGGCCACCCGCAGGCGGCGAGAGGGCGCCGGGCGGGAGCGGTCCGGACAGGCCGCCCGCCGGCGGCGACGAGGAGACGGGGGGACGGCCATGAGCGTCGAGTCGACGGGCGTCGGAGCGCTGACCGCCCAGCAGGTGATGAGCAGGATCGTCGTCGCGGTCCGGCCGGAGGAGTCACCGCTGATGGCCTGGGAGCTGATGCGCCGAGCGGGGGTGCACCACCTGCCGATCGTGGACGGCGAGCACGTGCTGGGCGTCCTGTCCCGCGAGGACCTGGCCGCGTCCTGGTCCGGCGGCCCGCAACAGCAGGCGTCCCGCCAGGTCCGCTCGATGCTCGGCTGCGAGCCCCGGCCCCGGGTGGGTCCCGGCGACCCGCTGGTCCGCGTCGCGGCCGTCATGGTCGACGCCGGATGTGACGCGGTCCCCGTGGTGTCCGGAGAGGGCCTGGTCGGGCTCATCACCGCCCACGACGTGCTCGCCGCCGTCGCCGGCCGCGTGCGGCCCGACGATCGGCCGGGCGAGGTGGTCACGGGCATGTTCCGCCTGGAGCCTGTCCTGCCCACGCAGAACTGAAGCGCCCAGAGCTGGAAGGAGGCGTGCGATGTACGCATTAGTCGTGTACGAGTCCATGTTCGGTAACACGCGGCAGATCGCCGAGGCCGTGGCGGAAGGCCTCGGCTCGGCCATGGAGGTCAGGGTGGTCGAGGTCGGCGCGGCGCCACCGGTGGTGGGCGAGGACGTCGCGCTGCTCGTCGTGGGCGGGCCGACGCACGCGTTCGGCATGAGCCGGGTCTCGACGCGGCAGTCCGCCGCCAGGCAGGCGGACGGGCCCTTGGTCTCACAGGGACGCGGCCTGCGCGAGTGGCTGGCCGACCTGCGGACCTCCTCGCCGCTGCTCGGCTCGGCGGCGTTCGACACGCGGGTGTACAAGCCGCGGCTGCCCGGCTCGGCGGCCCGCGCGGTCGCCCGCCGGCTGCGCGCGGCCGGCGTCCGGATGGTCGTGCCCGCACAGAGCTTCTACGTCACCGGCACGCCGGGACCGCTCGTGGGCGGGGAGGCGGACCGGGCCAGGCGTTGGGGTGAGGGGCTCGCCGCGTCGTACGCCACCTCCTCGGCGGCCTGACCGGCGACGGAAGCGGGGCGGCACCTCAGGGTGCCGCCCCGCTTCCGTCGTTCTCGCCCGTTCCACCGCCGGGGGACGGCATGGAGGGGCCCTCCACGATCTCGGGGAGAGGTCGGCGGCGGTGGGGGTGCGCACCCGCTCCTCCACATCGTTCACCTGTCGGCGCCCGTGACTCGGGGCGTACGTCGCCTGCGACAGTTGGCAGAAAACTTTCGCTCCAATCTTGCAAGTGACCGAAACAGGGCTGTAACGTCTGGCTGCACCAGGCCAACCTCTGTGCCCCCAGGAGCTGATCATGGCCAACCTCCCCCGCCGCCGCTTCCTCCAACTCAGCGCCCTGGCCGCCGGTGGCGCCGCGCTGTCCGCCTGTGGAGGAGAGGGCCCCGCCGCCACGCCCGCCGCCGTCGGTCCCACGGGCGCGGCGGCGAAGGGCGACATCACCGTCTGGAGCTGGCAGGGGCCCGCCGCGATGATGAAGGCGCTCGTCCCCGACTTCCACAAGGCGTTCCCCGGCATCAGGGTCGACGTCCAGGACATCGGCAACCCCGCCATCTGGGACAAGATCACCGCAGGCATGGCGGCCGGAGGCCAGGGGCTCGGCGACGTGCTGCACATCGGCGTCGACTACCTGCCCGCCTACATCGAGAAGTTCCCCGGCGGCCTGGCCGACCTGCGGCCGTTCGGCGCCGACCGGCACCGGGACTCGTTCGCCCCGGGCATGTGGGAGACCGTGAGCCGCGAGGGCAAGGTCTACGCCCTGCCCTGGGAGGCCAATTCGGCCGGCTTCTACTACCGGGCCGACCTGTTCGAGAAGGCGGGCGTGGACGTGGAGGCGCTGCGCACCTGGGACGAGGTCATCGAGGCGGGGATCAAGCTCAAGGAGAAGACCGGCGTCCAGCTCCTCGGCATCGACAAGCCGGCCTCCCAGGCCGACTCCGCCAACCTCTTCCAGATGCTGCTCCAGCTTCAGGACAGCTTCTACTTCGACATGCAGGGCAACATCACGCTGGACACCCCGCAGGCCGTCACCGCACTGACGATCATCAAGCGGCTCAACGACGCCGGACTGGTGGCCGACATGGCCGGCGGCTGGAACACGATGATCACCTCCATCAAGAGCGGGTCGGTCGCGGTGCAGTCCATGCCCACCTGGTTCGGCGGCATCATCGAGGAGTCCGCGCCCGACCAGAAGGGCAAGTGGAAGGTCCGGCTGCCGCCCGCCGTCACCGAGGGCGGCAAGGTCGCCGCCACCGTCAACTCCACGCACCTGGCCGTGGCGGGCACCAGCAAGGTCAGGGAGGCCGCCTTCGCCTTCGCCGAGTTCGTGCTGACCCGGCCGGAGAGCCAGGTCGCCATCTACAAGGGCAAGGGCATCGCCCCCGCCCTGATGTCGGCCTACGACGACCCGGCCTTCCACGAGCCGTCCGCTTTCTTCGGCGGCCAGAAGAAGGGCGAGGTCTTCCTCGAGGCCCTCAAGCAGCCGTCGTACGTGACCAACTACTCCGCCGACTACCCCCGGGCACTCAAGATCGTCACGGACGCCCAGAGCAGGGTGCTGCTCAAGGGCGCCGACCCGGCCACCGTGCTCAAGGAGGCGGCCGACCTGATCGCCCAGCAGACGGGCCGGAAGGTGCTGCGATGACCGTGCTCACGCAACGGGCCGGCGCCCCGCCGGCCAAGCGTGCCCTCACCCGCCGCGGACGGCCGGCCGGGACGATCGCGCCGTACCTGTTCGTGGCGCCGGCGCTGCTGCTGTTCGCGGCCTTCAAGCTGTACCCGATCGCCTGGTCGTTCTGGCTCAGCCTGTTCAGGACCGATGGCGCGTTGCAGACCTTCGCCGGGGCTGCGAACTACCGGCGCCTGGTCGCCGACCCGCTGTTCTGGACGGCCCTCGGCAACACCGGGATCATCCTGCTGGTCCAGGTGCCGCTCATGCTCGCGCTCGCGATGGGCCTGGCGGTGGCGCTCAATTCCCCGCTGCTGCGGTTCAAGGGCTTCATCCGGCTCGGGTTCTTCATGCCCATGGTCACCGGCCTGGTGGCCTACGGACTGCTCTTCGCGATCCTCCTCAACCCCCAGTCCGGTCTGGTCAACTGGGCGCTCGGCCTGGCCGGCGTCGACCCGGTCCCGTGGCTGACCGACGGCCTGTGGGCCAAGATCGCCGTCGGGCTCGCCCTGACCTGGCACTACACGGGCTACAACGCGGTGATCTACCTGGCCAGGCTGCAGGCGCTGCCCAAGGACCACTACGACGCCGCCGCGGTGGACGGGGCCGGGGCCTGGCACCGCTTCCGGCACGTCACGCTGCCCGGGCTGCGTCCCGTCATGCTGCTCACGCTGGTCATGTCCACGATCGGCACGCTCCAGCTCTTCGACGAGCCCTACGTCATGACCGGCGGCGGTCCGGACAACAACACGATGACGCTCGGGCTCTACCTGTACGCCAACGGCTTCAGGTACTTCGACTTCGGCTACGCCTCGGCCATCGCCTACGCGCTCGCCGTCATCATCGGGATCCTCGGCGTCGTCCAGTTCAAGTTCCTGGGAGACAAGCCATGACGCGCCGCGTGATGCTGACCTCGTCACTGCTGGTCACGGTCACCGTGGTGCTGGTGCCGTTCTACTGGCTCATCGTCGCGAGCACGCACCGCACGGCCGAGGTGTTCGCCGACCCGCCGCCGCTGCTGCCCGGCGGGCACCTGTTGGACAACCTCGCCAGCCTGGAGTCCACCGTCGGCTTCAGCAGGGTCGTGCTCAACTCCACCCTGATCGCCGTGATCTACACCCTGCTCGCCGGGCTGGTGTGCACCATGGCCGGTTACGGCTTCGCGAAGTTCACCTTCCGCGGCAGGGAGCCGCTGTTCGGGCTGCTGATGCTCGGCCTGGTCATCCCCAGCCAGGTGACGCTGGTGCCGCTGTTCAAGATGATGCTGGCGCTCGACTGGCTCAACACCTATCAGGCGATCGTGCTGCCGAACCTGGCGCTGCCGTTCGGGATCTTCCTGATGCGGCAGTCCATCTCCGCCCTCCCCGACGAGCTGCTGTCGGCCGGGCGCGTGGACGGCTGCGGCGAGCTGCGGCTGTTCTGGCGCGTGGTGCTGCCGCCGATGCGGCCGGCCCTCGCCGCGCTCGGCATCTATCTCTTCCTCTACCAGTGGAACGACTTCGTCTGGCCGCTCATCGCGCTGCGCACGCGCGACGCCTACACGATCCCGCTGGCCATCGCCTCCCTCCAGGGCTCGAACGACACCGACTACGGCGCGATCCTGGCCGGCACCGCCGTCGCCGCGATCCCGATGGCGATCCTGTTCCTCCTTCTGCAACGACACTTCGTCTCCGGACTTCTCGCGGGAGCTGTGAAAGAGTGAGCGTGACCACCGCCGGGCTCGTGCCCGCGCCCACCGAGCCGTTGCTCGACGACGTGCGGCTGGCAGTCCTGACCGGCACCCCGGGGGTGAGCGCCCGCTGGGAGCGGTCCACCCAGCCCGACGGCACCGAGCTGGTGGAGATCCACTCCGGGGGGGAGCTGGAGATCCGCCTTTCGGTCCCGCTCGGCGACGCGGTCGGCTTCTGGCACCCCGACGCCGGATGGACGCGCACCGTCGTCGCCGACTGGGCGGGCCTCGCGCACGTGTCGCTGGTGAGCGGTGCGGTGGCCGCCTGCCTGTACGACAGCAGCGGTGCTTCCATGCTGGCCTTCGCCGCGCTGGACCCGGTGCCCGAGACCACGATGCGCTACGGCGTCTCCGAGGAGAACAAGACCTTCGTGGTGCACCTGCGTGTCACCGCGGCGCGCTCGCCGTATCGCCTGGTCTTCGCTCCCGCCTCGTCCAGCGTCGCCACGGCGATGCGGACGCTGCGCGGCGCGCTCGGGCGGATGCCGGCCGGCGTGCCGGAGGGGGCACGCGTGCCGGTCTACTCGACCTGGTACGGCTTCAGCCAGGCGGTCGAGGCGAGCGCCGTGGAGGCCGAGGCGGGGCTCGCGGCGGAGCTCGGGTGCGGGGCGATCATCCTGGACGACGGCTGGCAGGAGCTGGGCACGGGGCGCGGCTACCACGGTGTCGGCGACTGGCGGCCCGACCCCGCCAAGTTCCCCGACTTCGCGG
This sequence comes from Nonomuraea muscovyensis, assembly GCF_014207745.1. NCBI lineage: Bacteria > Bacillati > Actinomycetota > Actinomycetes > Streptosporangiales > Streptosporangiaceae > Nonomuraea > Nonomuraea muscovyensis. Next base: position 2,349,182 of record NZ_JACHJB010000002.1, on the reverse strand, counting down.
CCCACGTCGCCCGGGTGCGGCGGACGGGGCTGGCGTACCTCGTGTGGGTCGCCCCGCTCCTGCTCGGACCGGAGGCGGACTGCTTCGCGGAGTTGTCGGTCCACGCCCCGGTGGCGGGCGTCGTACCGGGGGCGCACGCCCTCGACCCCCGGGTGCCCGAGGTGCGCAGGCACGCCGTGGACACCTGCGTCCGGCTCGTCCGCGACTACGGGCTCGACGGACTGAAGATCGACTTCCTGGAGACGGTGATGGCCTACGCGGGCACGCCCTCCCCCGGCGACATCGCCGACGTGGGCACGGCCATGCGGGTGCTGCTGACGGAGCTGGTGATGGCGGTCGAGGCGGTCCGGCCCGGCGCGCTGATCGAGTTCCGCCAGCCGTACGTGGGGCCGGGCATGACGCCTTTCGGCACCATGCTGCGGGCCAACGACTGCCCGGCCGACGCCGTGGCCAACCGGGTGCGGACCATCGACATCGGGCTGCTGGCCGCGGGCGGCGCCGTGCACTCCGACATGCTCATGTGGGACCCGGCGGGCCCCGTGAGCAGCGCGGCCCGGCAGCTCATCGGCGCGCTGCACTCCGTGCCCCAGATCTCCGCGCGGCTGGGCACGCTGTCCGGCGAGCACCGGCGGATGCTGGCGTTCTGGCTGGAGCGGTGGTGCGAGCTGCGGGCCGTGCTGCTGGACGGCGAGGTGGAGCCGGGCCGCCCGGACGAGCTCTACCCCGTCGTGCGCGCCGCGCTCGGGGAGCGGTGCGTGGTCAGCGTGACCGCGGACCGCGTGGTCCCGCTCGACGCCCGGCGGCACGCGAAGGTCACCGTCGTCAACGGCACCGCCTCCGGCAGGCTCGTCCTCGACGTCGACGGGGGGGTGCTCCGCGCCGTGCGGATCTTCGACGCCGGCGGCTCTAGGATCGAGCAGTCCGACCGGCGGCTGGGGCCAGGCCTGTGTGTGCTGGACGTTCCGCCCTCCGGCCTGGCCGATCTGGAGGTAGCACCATGAAGATCGGCATCACCGAGGTGGCGGAGATGGCCGGCGTCAGCGAGGCGACGGTCAGCCGGGTGATCAACCGGCGGGCCGGGGTGTCGGCCAGGACCCGCGAGGCCGTCGAGCGCGCTATGGCCGAGCTGGGCTACGAGCGCTCGACCCGCGGCCAGATCGTCGCGGTGATCACACCATGGCTGTCCAACCCCTTCTTCGCCGAGGTGGCCGAGCTCATCGAGGCTGCGCTCGCCCCCCACGGGCTCAAGGGGGTGGTCTGCCCGGCGCTGCCGGGCGGCATCCAGGAGCGTGAGTTCGTCGGCGCCCTGGCCGAGCACGGGGTGGCCGCGGTGGTGTTCCTGTCGGCCAGCAACACGGTCGACGGGGCCGACCCCGAGACCTACCACGTGCTGGCCGCGCGGCGCATCCCGTTCGTCGGCGTCAACGGCGGGTTCGAGGGGCACGACGCGCCGGTCCTGTCCACCGACGACCACCTCTCGGCGGAGCTGGCCGTCGACCACCTCTGGACGCTCGGACACCGCAGGATCGGCCTGGCGTCGGGGCCGTCGGGCAACCGGCCGGCCGACCGGCGGGTCGAGGGGTTCGCGGCGGCGCTGGCCCGCCGCGGGGTGGCCGATGCCGACGCGCTCGTGGTCAGGCAGCGCTACACCGTCGAGGGCGGCCAGTCGGCCACCTCGGAGCTGCTCAAGCGGGGGGTGACCGCCGTCGTGGCGGCCAGCGACTTCATGGCGCTGGGCGCGTACCGGGCGGTGGCCAGGGAGGGGCTCTCGGTGCCCGGCGACGTCTCGGTCGTGGGGCACGACGGATCGATGATCATGGAGTTCGTCGATCCGCCGTTGACCACCGTGCGCCAGCCGATCGACCGGCTGGCCAAGGAGGTCGCACGCAGCATCGTCGCGCTGGTGAGCAACCGCGACGTGCCACGGGGGGAACTGCTCTTCAGCCCCGAGCTGGTCGTGCGCGGGTCCACCGCGCCGCCGCGCGGGGCCTGATGCCCAACAGGTCATCCGCCTCTCTGGAGTTCCCATGAAGTACAGGTTCTGTTCCGTCCTCATCGGCTCGTCCCTCCTGGCCGCCGCCGCCCTCACGCCCGCGCGGGCCGCGGACGCGGGCCCGCTGATCGTCGCCAACCCCGGCTTCGAGAAGGGCACCGAAGGCTGGACCTTCACGCAGGGCACGGGCGTCGCCACCAACCGGCCCCACGGCGGGGCCAGGCTCGCCTACCTCGACGCGGGCCCGGGGATGAGCGTCAGCCAGGCCGTCACCGTGCCCGCGGCCGGCCACTACTCGATCTCGGCCTGGATCTCCACGGGCGGGCCCGGCGGCACGTTCGCCGTCCGGCGCAACGGCGCCGACGCGGGCACCGTCACGCTGCCCTCCCGCTCCACCTACTCCAGGTACACCGTCTCCGACGTGGAGCTCGCCGCGGGGGACCGCGTGGAGATCGTCTTCGGCTCCGGCTCCGCCTGGGTCAACGCCGACGACGTCATGGTGTCGCCGGGATCCGCCGCCGGCCCGCGCGTCACCTCCTCGAACGCCGAGGTCGTCGAGATGTTCGCGTGGTCCAGGGACAAGGCCCGTAGCTGGGTGCACCAGGCCGGCGTGCCCGGCCCGCTCAACGTGGACGAGCGCAGGCCCGGCGGCACCGGCGAGGGCACCTACACCGCCACCTACTGGGCCGGGTACGCCCACCGCACCGGGTACTACTCGCGCGACTTCGCCCACCAGCTCGCCGGCGCGCACATCCTGGGGCTGCACCGCGAGAACAAGGCGATGCTCCGGTCGTTCGCCGCCTCGGCCACCGCGGAGCACAAGTTCTACCCGGTGTGGGCGCTGAACTTCGACGCCAAGACCTACCTGGACATCGACTACCGGTCCCCGACCAACTTCGTCCGGGAGGTGCCGGCCACGTTCGAGCTGGTGGAGAAGGCCAACCAGGCGTTCAGGTGGACGGGCGACCGGGCCTACCTCGACGAGCCGGCCTTCTGGGACTACTACCGCCACGCCACCGAGGAGTTCGTCGACCTGCACGACAGCCTGCTCCCCAACGGCCCCGTCAAGGTGGCCGAGGGCACGGGCAAGGGCATCTTCGCCGGGTCGGCCAGCTACAACGAGGTCAGCGACGAGCCGCTGGCCGAGGCGGGCGACGCGATCGCCGCCCAGTACCAGGCCTACCGCGCCGTGGCCGAGCTCGCGCGGGACAAGCGCGACCTCCAGACCTCGATGCGGGCGGCCGAGCGGGCCCGCGCGCTGAAGAGCTACTTCAACCGGACCTGGAGCGTGAAGCCCGGATCCGACGACTTCGTCCGCGCCTACACGACCGACGGCACGCCGCTGACCGGCTTCGGCAAGGAGAACAGCTGGTTCATGCCGATGAAGGGCATCATCGACGCGGGGCCGCGCAACGACGCCTACCTCGACTTCATCGACGCCGAGGCCACCGGGGCCGGACGGCCCGCCAACATCGAGGCCATCACCTACCTTCCCGACACGTTCTTCCGGCACAACCGTCCCGAGACCGCCTGGAAGTGGATGCGGCACGTCTACGAGCAGCGCGAGGCCGCTCACATCAGCCGCCGCCAGGGGTTGAACGGCGACTACCCGGAGGTGCCGTTCACCCTGGTCAGCCAGACGGTCGAGGGCCTGATGGGCATCGAGCCCGACGCGCCGCGGCGCACCGTCGCCACCCAGTCGCGGTTGCCCGCCGACATCGGGTGGCTGCAGGTGGCGGATGTGCCCGTGGGCGACGGCACCGTGACGGTGCGGCACGACGGGCTGACGTCCACCACCTTCACCAACGGGTCTGACAAGCCGCGCCTGTGGGAGGCGCGGTTCCTGGGCGAGCACCGGTGGCTCAAGGTCAACGGCCACACCGTGGCGGGTCTGCCCAAGACGATCGACGGCGTCAGGTACACGGTCGCCGTGGTGCCCGTGCCCGGCGGCCGGACCGCCACGGCGAAGGTGGCGGGCTGACCTCGTCGCCGGGGCGCGGGCGGGCTCGCTCCGCCCGCGCCCCGGCAGCCGGGGCAAGCGGCGTGTGACCCGTGGGGGCGAAGGTCCCAGCGCTGCGGGACCTTCGGCTGGGGCGGCTGTGCCGTTCCGGATGATCTGCTGGAGGCATGGACGCCACCACGCATGCCCGGAACGGGCTGAGCGACGACGCCGCCGCCCGCCTGCTCGCCGAGCACGGCCCCAACGCGCTGCCGGAGCCCAAGCCGCCGTCGGTGTTCGTCCGGATCGCGCGCCAGCTCGCCGACCCCCTGTCGATCCTGTTGCTCGGCGCGGGCGCGGTGACGCTGCTGGTGCTGCGGGAGGTGCCCGAGGGCGCCGCCATCGTGGCCATCCTCCTGGTGAACGTGACCATCGGCGTGACCCAGGAGATGAAGGCCGAGCAGGCGGTCCGCGCCCTGCGGACCATGACGGCGCCGATGGCCAAGGTGCGCCGCGACGGTGTCGTCCGGCGCGTCCCGGCCGCCGAGGTCGTCCCCGGCGACGTGGTGGAGGTGGCGGCCGGCGACCGGGTGCCCGCCGACGGCCGGGTGCTGGAGGCGGCCTCGCTGGCGGTGAACGAGTCCATGTTGACCGGCGAGTCCCGCTCGGCGGGCAAGCGGCCGGGCGGCGCGACCGACGGCCCGCTGGGCGACCGCGACGGCGAGCTGTTCTCCGGAAGCATGGTGGTGCGCGGCTCGGGCGTCGCGCTGGTGGAGCGGACCGGCGCCGGCACGCAGATGGGCCGCATCGCCTCCGCGCTGCACGGCCACGTCAAGGGGCCGCTGGAGGTGGAGCTGGCCAAGGTCTCCAAGCGCATCGGCGTGCTCGCCGTCGCGGCCGGCGTGGTCATGGTGGCGCTCGGCCTGGCCAGGGGCGGGATCGCGCCGCTGGATCTGGTGCTGGCCGGGGTGGCGCTGGCCATCGCGGCGGTGCCCGAGAGCATGGCGGCGGCCGTCACCACGGCCCTGGCGCTCGGCTCGCAGCGCATGGCCAGGCTCGGCGTGATCGTCCGTCGGCTGTCGGCCATCCAGGCGCTCGGTGCCACGACCGTGATCGCCACCGACAAGACCGGCACGCTCACCACCGGCCGGCTCGCCGTCACCGACCACGTCGCCGTACCCGGGGCCGACCTGTGGCTGGCCGCCGTGCGCTGCAACGACGCCCGCGACGGGCTGGGCGACGCCGTGGACGTGGCCCTCCTCGACGCCGCCGGTCGCCACGGGGTACGCCGCGCACCCGGCGAGGCGAGGCTGGCCACCAGGCCGTTCGACGCCGACACCCGCTCCATGGCGGTCGTCACCGACGGGCCGGTGCTGACCGTGAAGGGCGCGCCCGAGGTGGTGCTGCCCCGGTGCGCGCCCGGCGAGGCGACCGGCCTGCTGGCCCGCGCCGTTCCGGAGCTGGCGCGCAAGGGGCTGCGGGTGCTGGCGCTCGCCGAACGCGACACCGACGACCTCGACGCCGCCGGCCTGCGCCCCGTCGGGCTGGTCTGTCTCAGCGACGAGATCCGCGCCTCGGCCGCGCAGGCCGTCGCCGACTGCCGCGAAGGCGGCATCCGCGTGGTCATGGTGACCGGCGACCACCCCGACACCGCCCGCGCCGTGGCCGAGGAGGTCGGCATCGAACCCGAGCCCGTCGTCACCGGCGCCGGGCTCGACGGCGGCGACCGCGCCCAGCGGCTGCGAGAGGCGGGGGTGCTGGCCCGCGTCGACCCGGCGACCAAGCTCGACCTGGTCCAGGCGCTGCGCGACAGCGGCGAGGTCGTCGCGATGACCGGTGACGGTGTCAACGACGCGCCCGCCCTGCGCCACGCCGACGTCGGCGTCGCCATGGCCGGCGACGAGGGCACCGACGTCGCCCGCGAGGCTGCCGCCGTGGTCGTCACCAACGGCGAGCTGGGCACCATCGTCACCGGCGTGCGGCAGGGCCGCCGCCTGCACCACAATGTCGGCTCCATGATCGGCTACCTGCTCACCGGGAACCTGGCCGAGATCTTCCTCGTGCTGGTGGGCCTGTTCGCCTGGCCGGACCTGGTCATCCCGCTGCTGCCGGTGCAACTGCTGTGGATCAACCTCGTCCTCGACGGCATCCCCGCCATCGCCCTCGGCCTGGACCGGGCGCCCGGCGACCCGTTGTCCGGCCTTCCCGCCCGCGACGGGCTGCTGTCCGGCCGGGTCCTGGCCCGCATCGCCGTGCGCTCACTGATCGTCGGGCTGCTGGTGTTCGCGGCGGTGGAGGTGGCCAGGCGGCTCGGCTGGAGCGACGAGCAGGTCAGGACCCAGGCCGTGCTCACGCTCGTCTTCGCCCGGTTGACCCTGGCGTACGTGGCCAGGGCACGGCGCTGGACGTTCGAGGCGGGCTGGTTGCGCGGGCGGGCGGTGCTCGCCGCCGTGCTGGGCACCGCCGCCCTGCAGGCCATGGTGACGCTGGTGCCGCCGCTCGGCCTGCTCCTCGCCTTGGCGCCGCTCCCGCCGGTGGGCTGGGCCATGGCGTTCGGGGCGGCCCTGCTCACGCCGTTCCTCTGCGACCTGGCGAGGTGGGCGGGCGGTGCCGCGCGGCGTACGGACGCGCCGGTGTGAGCCGCGGGGTGGTCCCGCGCGGGTGCGGCGGGAAAGGGAACCCGGTTCTCGCGCCATTCTGAGACGTTTTCGTGGGCGAATACCGGGGGTCAAGTCGGCGGATTAGTTGACGTTTTAACGGTTCAATTAAAGTCCCATTCTCCTGGGGCGCAGGGCAATTGTGGCAATGGCCGCCGATAGTCGGTACGATCACCGCCCGGCATGGAAACTCGAATCGCCGAGGAGGCCCCGTCGTCCGTGATGTCGAAGATCACGAACGGTAGCATGGGCTCCTTGTCCGTCCCCGGCAAGGCGACCTCCTCCCGGTTCCCCTCCCCGCGCCTCGACGGCGGAGGTCTCCCCACTCAAGGAGATTCGATGAAGTTCGCACGTGCCTGCGTCGCCGGGCTCGCGATCGCGTTGGGCCTGGCAGCCTGCGGCGGGGGCACGACGTCCTCCGGCGCCGCCGAGCCGGGCCAGAGCGGCGGCTCCCTGGAGAAGACGACGCTCACCGTCGGCGTGGTGCCCGTACCCTCCTCGGCGCCGCTGTTCATCGCGCAGAAGAGGGGCTTCTTCAAGGAGGAGGGCCTCACCGTCAAGACCGAGATCATCCAGGCCCCGCAGGCCGTCATGCCGAAGATCATGAACGGCAGCATGGACGCCTTCCTCACCAGCTACGTGTCGCTGCTGGCGATCAACGACTCGGGCGCGGCCAAGCTGAAGCTGTTCCAGCACAGCCAGGAGGCGGCCCCTGGCATGGCCTCCGTCGTGGTGCCCAAGGACTCCGCGGTCAAGACGGCGGCGGACCTCAAGGGCAAGACCGTCGCGGTCAACGTGCTCAAGGCGCTCGGCCAGACGGTCACCAACGCCCACCTGGAGCAGGCCGGGCTCGCGCCGACCGACGTCAAGTACGTCGCCGTGCCGTTCGCCGACCAGCTCGCCGCGCTGTCGTCGGGCAAGGTGGACGCCGCCTGGCTGGTGGAGCCGTTCCTCACCGCCGCCAAGACCGAGCTGGGCGCCGTCGAGGTGATCGACACGATGAGCGGCCCGACCGCGAGCATCCCCGTCGACGGCTGGGGTGTCTCCGAGGCGTGGCTGACCAAGAACCCCAACACCGCCAAGGCGTTCCACCGCGCCCTGGCCAGGGCGCAGCTCATCGCGGGCAGCGACCGCAACGCCGTCAACGAGGCCATCCCCACCTACACGCAGATCCCCGCCGAGACGGCCGCCTCGATGAAGCTGGGCGTCTACTCCATGGAGGTCGACAAGGCCAAGCTGCAGAAGCTGGGCGACCTGCTGGCCGGATACGGCTACCTGAAGAAGAAGCCCGACGTGACGCAGCAGATCGCGGCCACACTCGGATGATCCCTTCCGCGTTCCGGCGGGGAGCCCTCGGCGCGGTCGGCGTCGTCGGGTTCCTCGCCCTCCTCGAGGCCGCGGGGCGTCTCGGGATCATCGACCGGGACGTCCTGCCGTACGTCTCCGTCGTCCTCGCCACGGCGGCCGAGCTGGCGGCCGACGGCGAGTTCCACCGGCATGTGCTCGCGACGCTGGCCGCGTGCGCCTCCGGACTGCTCATCGCGTTCGCCGCCGCCGTGCCCGCCGGGCTGCTGCTGGGCACGGTCCCGGTGGTGGAACGCTCCGTGCGCCCGCTGGTCGAGTTCCTGCGCCCGATCCCGTCCGTGTCGCTCATCCCGCTGGCCATGTTCCTGTTCACCGACAGCGCCGACGCCAAGACGTCGCTGATCGTCTACACCTGCTGCTGGCCGCTGCTCATCAACACCCTGTACGGGCTCGCGGACGTCGATCCGCTGGCCAAGGACACGCTGCGCGGCTTCGGCTTCGGCGAGCCGTCCGTGGCGCTGCGGGTCTCGCTGCCCAGCGCCGCGCCGTTCATCGCCACCGGCGTGCGGATCGCCGTCGGCGTCACCCTCATCGTCGCGGTCAGCGTCGAGATCATCTCACCCGGCGGGGGCGGCATCGGCGCCTACCTGGTGGAGGCCGGCAGCGCCAACCGGCCGGACCGGGTGCTCGCCGGAGTCGTGTGGGCGGGGCTGCTCGGGCTGGCCGCCAGCCTGCTGTTCGCCGCCGGGGAACGGCGGCTGTTCCGCTGGCACACGGTCCGGACGGGGGAGGCGGTGTGAGCGGGTTCCTCGCCAGGGCGCGCTGGTACTGGCTGCTGCCCGTGGCCGCCGTGCTGTGGGAGGTGGCCACCCGGCGGGCCGAGGCCGTCTACTTCCCGCCGCCAACCGCGATCGTGGCCAGGCTGCACGAGCTGTGGTTCTCCGGGCCGCCGGCCGGCCTGTTCCTCACCCAGGAGGCGGTCCACGACCTGCTGCCGAGCCTCGGCAGGCTGTTCGCCGGCTGGGCGCTGGCCGCGACCGTGGGCGTGGCGCTGGGCCTGGCCATGGGCCGCTCGCGCACGCTCGCGGCGCTGGCCGAGCCGCTGCTGCACTTCGGCCGCTCGGTGCCGCCGTCCGCGCTGCTGCCGGTGTTCCTGCTGCTGTTCAAGATCGGCACGCCGATGCAGGTCGCGGCGATCGTGTACGGCGTCGTCTGGCCGGTGCTGATCAACGCGATGGACGGCGGGCGCACCGTGGACCGCCGCTACCTGGAGACCGGCCAGGTGTTCCGGCTCGGCGCGGGCACGCGCCTGGTGCGGATCATCCTGCCCGCCGCCGCGCCGAAGATCTTCGCCGGGCTGCGGCTCAGCGTCTCGCTGGCGCTCATCATGATGGTGATCTCGGAGCTGTACGGCAGCACCGAGGGGATCGGGCACCGCATGCTGGAGGCGCAGAGCCAGTTCGACATCCCGGCCATGTGGGCCGGGATCGTGCTGCTGGGCGTGCTCGGGGTGCTGCTCAACGTCGCGTTCCTGGCCGTCGAGCGGCGCGTGCTGAGCTGGCACGTGAGCGCCCGCGGCGACGCGGCCTGAGCGACGGCGGCCTGAGCGACACCGCCTGAACGACGCGGCCTGAGCGACGGCCTGCCGGTCGGCTCCGGTGGCGGGCCGTGTCGCTCGGCCGTGACGACGGAGGCCACCGCCCGGGTTCGCGTCCGGAGCGCGAGCGCGGAACGCCGTCACACTCAGCCCACCCGCCTCTCGTCGATCAGGGTCCGCCGCACGCACACCCCGTCCCTGATCCACTGCCAGACCCTGCTGCGCGACGCGCCGTCGTCGCTCAGCACGATCAGCTCGTACAGCCGCAGGTTCTCCTCCTCGGCCTTGTACCGCCAGGTCAGGTAGATCGTGGTGTCGTCCAGCTCCCAGAACTCGCCCCGCAGCCGGTCGGTGTCGAACCCGCACCGGCCGCCGCCCAGGTAGACGCCCGGGAACTCGTGCACCTCGGCCCGCCCGTCGTCCCAGGTGTAGCGGTTGGTCTGGTGGTAGGCGGCGTCGCCGACGATGGCGCACGTCATCGCGACGCGGTGCCGGTCTAGCACCGCGCCGAGCCGGTCGAGGTGCACGTACTCGCCCGCCCACTCGCCCTCGTGGCGGGCCAGCAGCGGCATCTCCGAACGCAGTCCCATGCTCTACTCCTCGCTCGTGTGCCACCACGGGTCGGCGGCGGTGGACCGGTTGACCAGGAACGCCCGGCGGCGCAGGAAACGGGCGATCGACGCGGCACCCATGCGGGAGCCGCCGAGGCCGGACCGCCCGAACGCGTGCTTCTCGCCGTCGTGCACGAACGCCGTCAGGGAGGCGTCGTTCACGCTGATCGCGCCGGCGCGCAGCCGGGCGGCCACCGCCAGCGCCTCCTCCTCCGAACCGGCGAAGACCGCCGCCGACAGCCCGTACACCGAGTCGTTGGCCAGGGCCACCGCCTCGCCGGGCCCGTCCACGGCCATGACCGGCAGGACGGGGCCGAACGTCTCCTCGGTCATGACGAGCATCGAGTGGTCCACCTCCGACAGCACGGTCGGGCGGCACCAGTGGCCCCCGCCGTGTCGTTCGATCCGGCCGCCCGTGTGCGTGACCGCGCCCCTGGCGGCGGCGTCGGCCAGGTGGGCGGCGATCACGTCCGCCTGCCGCGGTTCGATGATCGGCCCGATGGGGCCGCCCTCGCACGTCAGCCGCACCCCGGCGGCCTTGCGGGCGAGCAGCGCCAGGAACTCCTCGTACACGGTCCGCGCCACGTAGACCCGCTCGATCGACTGGCAGGACTGGCCGGCGTTGGCCGTGCCGCCCCACAGGATCGCCGAGGCCGCCCGGTCGAGGTCGGCGCCGGCGAGCACGATCGCCGGGTCCTTGCCGCCCATCTCCAGGAACGCCGGGACGAACGCGCGGGCCGCCGCCCGCGCCACCTGTGACCCCGTCGGCACGCTGCCGGTGAACACCACGGCGTCCACCAGGTCCACCAGGGCGGCGCCGGTCGTCCCGTCACCCTCGACGACCCGCAGCGGCAGTTCCTCGGGCACGAGGCGCATCAGCGGCTCGATGAACCGGGGGGTGACCTCGCTCGGCTTGACCAGCACCGTGCAGCCGGCGGCCAGCGCGGGCACCGCGTCGATGAGGCTGAGCAGCAGCGGGAAGTTCCACGGGCCGATCACCCCGACCAGCTCGTACGGCACCACGTCCCCCGCCACCACCACCTGCGGCTCCGCGGGGTGGGGCGGTGCTCCTGGACCTCCCGGCAGGGACGCGGGGCGTTCGGGCGGTGGGGCGAGCAGCGCGGGCGCCTGCCGCACCCAGCGGGCGACCAGGGCGGCGACGGCCCGCGTCTCCAGCAGCGACTCGGCGACCCGCCCGGTGTCGGCGACCAGTGCCGCCGCCAGCTCCTCGTCGCGCGCGACGGCCGCCCCGAACCGCGTCAGCGCCGCCGCCCGCCGCTCCCAGCCCACGGCCCGCCCTTCGGGGGAGGCCGGTGCGCCGGTCCAGGCGGGGGCCATGGCGCGGAGGGCGGCGGCGGTGGCGGCCAGGCGGTCCGGGGAGACGGGGGCCAGGGGGCGCTCGACCCGGCCGGTGAGGGGGTCGAGGACGGGCGTCACGACGTCTTCCCGCTCGCGGCGCACCAGTCCGTCCACGTGGTTGCCCCGCCGCGGAGCTGCTTGGCGTGGAAGGAGGTCCACGAGTTCTGGCTCGGTCCGGGCGACGGCGGGGCGGCCGTGTAGAGCGGGTAGCGGGCCTCCACCTCGGCGCGCAGCCACGGCTCCAGGTGCCGGTACGACGGCAGCGACCAGGCGCGGGCGTGGTAGTTGAGGCGTCCGGGGACGGCGCTCTCGGCCAGGCACATGAACGGCGCCCACGGGCTCGTCCGCGCCCAGCTGATCTTGGTCCGCATCGCGCCCGGCGGCACCGTGCCCGGGACGGTCCGCGCCCTCACCTCACGGTCGTCCACCGAGAAGTCGAACATCTCCTGCGCCGTGTAGACGCCGTTCACCAGCCCGAACGTCTCGCCCAGCGCGGCGCCGTAGTCGACGCGGACCGGGATGTCGCTGCTCCACACGGTCTCGTCGTGCAGCTGTCGCAGCGGCGGGCCCTGGAAGGAGGGGGTGACGTCGAACGGGCCGAAGTTCACCGTGTCGTTGTTGATCGGCACGACCGGGTACGTCCTGCCGTCGATCGGGTTGGCCCACTCCCGCACGATCTGCGTCGGGTCGGCGGGGTCGGTGTAGAAGACGATCTCGCGGGAGAGCTGGTAGAGCTGCGTGGTGCCCGGCACCCGGTAGAGCCGCCGGATGTTGTAGCCCTCGATGTTGAACAGCTTGCGGCCGTGGCTCAGCCGCGGTTGCTGCGCGTTGCCCGGGATGTCGGTGTAGACGGATCCCGAGATGCGGAAGACCATGTCCCGGCCGTCCGGGCGGCCGAACGTCTGGAGGGACAGGAGCGCGCTCTTGTCGGTGACCGTCCGGAACACCGGCCCCGGGCGAGCCGGGTCGCCGGCCTCGCCGGCCGCCTCGGCTCCGGGACCGGCGGCGACCGCCACCAGCCCGGCGAGAACCATGGACACGACCATCCTGCGGCGTCTGGACAACAGTGCTCCCGCTTTCTCCGGTGGAGATGACGGCGACCATTGTGATCATTTGGAGGGTGTTCATGTCCAGAGTCCAGGCCATGCCCAGGCCGATGACGTTCCGCCACCGGATGTCGGCAGGGCCGTTGGTCCCGCGCGGCCCGGGACCTCGTCCTCTGGGAGCCGCCGGGCCCCGGGTGTGTGCTGAAGGGGCCGGCCGGGGTGCCGGAGCGCCGCCCCGGCACCCCGGCCGCCGCACCCACGGCCGTGTGGCCGGTGGTCCGGGACCTCTGGAGGCCGTCATGACCGTCGTCGTCGCCCCGCCGCACCTGACGGACGCAGCCCGCGCGGACTGGGATGTCCTGCAGACCCCGACCCCGGACGCGCCCCGCTTCGACCCGGAGCAGGCCGGCCCGCTGCCCGAGCCCGCCCGCCGCTGGGTTCTGCACGCCATCGCCCCCGGGACGCCGCTGCTGCGCGCGGTGGTGCTGGACCTGCACGGGACGATCCGGCTCGGCGGATGGCGTCCCTTCCGCGCCGCGCAGGCGCTGCTGCCGATGGCCGGGTACGTCTGGGCCGCCGCCGCCCGGCTGGGACCGGTGACGGTACGCGGGTTCGACCGCTACCGCGACGGCACGGGCGAGATGCGCTGGCGGCTGCTCGACGTCCTGCCCGTGATGTCCGGCGGCGGCCCCGACATCGCCCGCAGCGCCGCCGGCCGGCTGGCCTGCGAGTTCGTGCTGGCACCCGCCGCCGCCCTGGACCCGCGTGTCCAGTGGAAGACGCTCGGCGAGCACCAGGCGGTCGCCCGGCTCCCGGTGGGGGAGGAGGACTACGAGGTGACGCTCACCGTCGCCCCCGACGGCCGCCTGGCGGCCGTCACCGTGCCCCGCTGGGGCGATCCGGCGGGCGACGGCCGGTTCGGCGTGCACCCGTTCGGGGTGGAATGCGGCCGTGAGACGACCTTCGACGGGTTCACGATCCCGGCGGACGTGCGTGGCGGCTGGTGGCCGGGGGAGGACCGGTGGGCCGGCGGCGAGTTCATCCGCTTCACCGTCGACCACGCACGCTACCGCTGACAGGGACGCTGGGGGGCGATCACCTGCCGCCGCCGGGCACCGCGCGGGATCGGCGGCCGTCTCCCGCGGTCAGAGCCCCCGGATGCGGCGGCCGGTGATCTGGTGGGGGACGATGCGGATGTACAGCTCGCGCTCACCGCCCGCCCACGGGGAGACGCCCGCGCCGGTCACCTGCCGCAGCTCCTCCTGCGGCACATGGTGCGCGGGCCCCTGCACCAGCACGCTCCACCCCTCCCGCCGGGCCTCGTCGATCTGGTCGACCTCGAAACCGATCTTGATCTCGACGCCCTCCAACCCGGTGCGCAGGCTCTGGTCCATGGGACCGCCGTAGGCGGTGCGGAAGACGATCGCGCCCTCGTGCAGCTTGTAGTTGACTGGCAGCACGGTCGGCCCCTGCGGACCGCCGAACGCCACCCGCCCGATGCCGCCGGGCGCGATGAGGCGCAGGCACTCCTCCGGCTGCAGCACCTCCAGCTTCGGGCCCGCCTGCGCGTGACCCACGCCGGGCGGCCGGTCGCCGCCGCCGCCCAGCAGGTCCTCGACGGTGATCTGCAGGGCGTCGGCCAGGCGCGTCAGGGCGCTGGTGCCGATGGTGTCGGGATGTTCCTCCAGGTACTTGACGTACCCGGGAGCCATGGCGGCGCGCTCGGCGAGCTGTTCGCGGGTCAGGCCGAGGCGTTCGCGGTGGTGGATGATGCGACGTCCGAGGTCGCCGGTGGACATGGTCGTCCCCCCTTGCTGGCTGGCGAAGGTGCGGCGTGCGCCGCGCGCGAGCGTGACGCCGTTGACGCGGGTCTTGTCGTGGTCCGCGTCGATGAAGTAACGGATGCCGCGGAAACGGATCGGCAGGGAGAGGGGAGCGAGCTCGCCGGGCAGCAGCGGGTCGAGGTGGAGCCCGTCACGGCGAAGGTGGAGCCCCAGGTAGCAGCGTTGGATCAGGTCGAGCGTGCCGGCCATGGCGCCGAGATGGACGCCTTCGGCCGTGGTGCCGCCCTGCACGTCCTCGAGGTCGCTGGCCAGCGCCTCGGTGAAGAAGCTCCACGAGCGCGCCCGGTCGGACCGGGTGAGCACCCAGGCGTGCACGACGGCGCTCAGCGTGGAGCCGTGGCTGGTGCGGCCGAGGTAGTAGTGGATGGTACGGGGGATCAGCTCGGGGCCGGCCGGGTAGCCGAGCCGGTGCAGCAGGCCCAGCAACTCGTCGGAGGTCAGCAGGTAGAACAGCATGAGCGTGTCGGCCTGCTTGGACGCCTTGTAGCGGTTGACGTCGTCGCCCTGCGACTCCAGCACCCGGTCCAGGCGGCGCGCTCCCCGATACCGTTCCCAGTCGAGCTCGGCCAGCTCGGCGTAGCCGCCGAACTGGCTGATCACACCGTCGTGGAAGTCGACCCGCATCCGCCGGGTGATGTCCAGCCAGTGTTCCACCTCGCCCTCGGCCACCGGCAGGTCGGGGTGCAGCTCCAGGGTGTCGAGGGCGCGCAGCAGCAGCCACACGGTCATGACGTTGGTGTAGGCGTTGTTGGCCAGGCCGGGGGAGGCGGCTCCGGGGTAGTGCTCGTGATACTCGTCGGGGCCCATCACGCCGTGGATCTCGTACCGTCCCGACTCCTCGAACGGCACCGCCAGCGAGGCGAAGAACCGCGCGATGTCGACGAGCAGCTCCGCGCACCACGGCGGCATCGACCCGGTCGCCAGGTGGTGCTGCCACACGTTGTAGGCGATGGCCAGCCCCACGTGCCGCTGCAGGTGCGAGCGGTCCGGCAGCCAGCGGCCCGACAGCGGGTTGAGGTGCAGCGTCTGCGTCTCCTCACGGCCGTCGCTGCCGCTCTGCCACGGGAACATCGCCCCGTCGAACCCGGCCGCCCGGGCCGCCGCCCGCGCCTCCGGCAACCGCCGCCACCGGTAGCGCAGCAGGCCGCGGGAGATCTCGGGGAAGCGCAGGTTCAGCCAGGGCAGCACGAACAGCTCGTCCCAGAACACGTGCCCCCGGTACGCCTCGCCGTGCAGCCCGCGGGCGGGCACCCCGGCGTCCAGGTCGGCGGTGTGCGGCGACAGCGTCTGCAGCAGGTGGAAGACGTGCAGGCGGACGGCCCGCGCGATGTCCGCGCCGTCGACGTCCAGCCGGCCCCGCTCCCACAGCCGCGCCCAGGCCGCCTCGTGCCGTGCCAGCAGCGTGTCGAAGCGCGGCGCCAGCCGCACCGCCCGCAGCGCCGCCGAGCACGGGTCGTGGATCGCCGGGTCGCGGGACGTCACCAGAGCGACGATCTTCGTCAGGGACGCGGGTGTCCCCTCGGCGAGGTCGAGCACGTGCTCGGCGGCGATCAGGTCCGGCTTCTGGGTCACCTCCGGCGACGGCGCGCCGTGGTCGGTGCGGGACGCCAGCGCGACGGTGATCCCGGAGGTGCGGGTGACGGCGCTCAGCCAGGCCAGATCGCCTGCCGTCCCCGTGTCGTAGCCGGTCAGGTGGTCGCCGCGCAGTTCGCGATAGCGGGCCACGCCGCTGTTGGTGACCCGGCCGTCGAGGGCCGCCCGGACGCGCAGCGGGCCCGACCAGTTCTCCGCCACGAAGTCGGTGTCCAGGGCGGCCAGCAGGGGGTCGGCCATGGACACGAGGCGGCGCTGCCGCACCCGGGTGATCCGGCCCGACCCGTCCCGCCAGCGCAGCGACCTGATCAGCACCCCGCGCCGCATGTCCAGCTCGGTCCGGTAGTCCAGCAGGTGGGCCCGGTCCGGGCTGAACCAGTCGCCGTCGGGCGTGGCGAACGTCAGCGGCAGCCAGTCGGGCAGGTTGACGAGGTCCTCGTTGGTGACGGTCCGGCCGGCGACCGTGGAGTCGAGGCGGTTGTAGCAGCCGGCGGCGTAGGTGCCGGGCGTCCGTGCGCCGCCGTCGGGGGTGGCGCCGCGCGTGGCGAAGCGGCCGTTGCCCAGCGTGCACAGCGCCTCCCGCAGCGCCTCGTGGCCGGGGTCGTACCCGTCGTAGCGCAGCGACCACGGGCCGTCCGCCGATCCGCCGGCCGCGCTCTCGGGGGCGTACGAGGCCGCGGAGGTCCCGTCCGGGGCGAGGAAGGCCTCGTGCAGGGCGAGGAACCTCTCGTCCGGGGCGAGGGAGGGCTCGTACGGGGCGGCGGACGTCTCGTACGGGGCGGCGGGCGGATCCGGCGCTGTCATGGACGGCTCGCGGGCACCCGGCCCGTGGCGGCCGGCTCGGACGGCGCCGGATCCGGCTTGCCCGGCAGCCCCAGCCGGGCAAGCCGGATGAACACGTCGAACACGTGTTTCGACGCCGCCGCGCGCACCCGCGCCGTGTCGGTGACCACGCCGTCGGTGTCGAGGACGACGGCGCCGACCGTGGCGAGATCGATGACGGTCATGCGACGACGCTACCCACAGGCCGGGTCGCCAGACATGGCCGCGGGACCTTGGACCCGCCCGTCCGGGACGTTCGCCGCTGCAGAACGGCTCGGCAGGGGAGGAGCGTGGGAGATGGACGTGAGGAGGAGACCATGGCAATCGAAGTCAAGGACGTCATGGGCCGCGTGGCCGTCGCCGTGTTCGAGAACGCGCCGTTCGCCGAGATCGTCACCGTGATGAGGCGGTACGCCGTCGGGGCGGTCACCGTGATCGACGCCGACCGGCGTCCGGTGGGCGTGGTCTCCGAAGCCGACCTCCTGCTCAAGGCCAGTGACCCGGTACGCCACAGCGTCTCGATGTTCGAGTCGCACCGGCAGCGCCAGGACCACCGCAAGGCCGCGGGCGTGACGGCGGCCCAGCTCATGACCTCCCCGGCCGTCACGGTCACCCCGACGACACCGGTCCGTGAAGCGGCCCGGGTGATGCACCATGAGCGCATCAAGCAGCTTCCGGTCGTGGACCCGGTCAGCGGGCGCATCGTCGGCACGCTGCACCAGCACGACGCGCTGCGGGTCTTCACCCGCCCGGTCGCCGACCTGATGGCCGACATCCGCGCCCAGCTCCCCGACGAGCGGGCGCTCTCGATCGAGATCGACCGGGGCGTCGTGACCGTGCGCGGCACGGTCGAGTCGAGGTCGCAGGCCATCGCCGTGGCGGAGCGGATCCGCTCGGTGGAGGGCGTCGTGGACGTCGTGTCCGAACTGGCGTGCGTCCGGGAGGACATCATCGTCCCACCGGCGACGTAGCGCGCCGCCCTGTCGGCGCGGCCACGACGCGCGAGCCGCCGCACCCGGACGGTCCCCGCTCCCCAGATGCGCGGACGATGCCGGGTCAGGGGAACCGGCGTGTGCGGACGATGCCGGGTCAGGGGAGTCAGCGTGTGCGGATGATGCCGGGTCAGGGGAGCCGGCGTACCCGGACGATGCCCGGGACGGTGCCCGTCAGCAGTCCGGCGATGCGGTCGGCGTGCTCGTCGGGCGGGACGCCCGGCGCGCGGCGCAGCTCCGCCACCCCCTCGTCGACCGTGACCTCCCAGCCGGCGCCCGTCGGATGATGCTCGCGCAGCACGGCGACGACCGCCTCGCGCAGTTCCGCGTCGGGCCGGGACAGCATCGCCATCAGGTCGCGACGGCTCAGCATGCCCACCACCTTCTCGCCCTCCAGGACGGGCAGGCTCTTGACGCGTTTGCCGACCATAAGGTCGATCGCCGTGGCGGCATCGGTGACCGGCGTGACCGTCACCACGGCATGCGTCATCACCTGCCACACCTGGCGCGGCACCGGCCCGGCGGACGGTACCGCGGGTCGCGCGGCCGCCCGCGCATCCGGCTCGAACTCGCCGCGCAGCAGGTCCACCTCGCTCACCATCCCGGCCAGGCGGCCGGCGTCGTCGAGGACGGGGGCGGCGGTGAGGTCGTGGGCGTGCAGCACGCGGATCGCCCGCCGCACCGGGTCGGTGCGGCGGACGGTAACGGCCGGGCTGCTCATGACCTCGCGGACCAGCATGGCTATCCGGCCTCTCCCTCGTCCTCATCGCCGCCCCCACGCTCCTGGCCGGTGGTCCTTCCATCACAACGCGGGACTTACACCCCTGGTAGGGGCGTAAGTCCCGAATCGGTTGGTAGGGGGAAGCCCCGAATCGGCGACCAGGTCAACGCAGCCGGCGCAGCAGCGGAGACGGCTGCGGGTCGCAGGGCGCAACCCTGATCCGGACGTCCACCGTGACGGCGGCGTCGGTGGTGACGATCACCGGGTTGAGGTCCAGCTCGGCCACCTCCGGCAGGTCCTCCAGCAGCCTGCCGATGCGGACGACCGTGCCCGCCAGAGCCTCCACGTCGGCCGGCTGCGCGCCGCGGTAGCCGTACAGCAGCGGCGAGCAGCGCAGCTCGCGGATCATCTCCACCGCCTCCTCCGTGGTGAGCGGCGGCACCCGGAACGACTGGTCGGCCAGCAGTTCGGCCGTCACACCGCCCATCCCCACCATGACGAGCGGCCCGAACGCCGGGTAGCCGACGCCGCCCACGATGATCTCCACCCCGGGGGGCAGCATGCGCTGGACGGTCGCGCCGGTCATCTCGGAGCCGATCCGCTCCGCCATCTCCTCGTACGCCCGGCGCACCTCCTCCGGGCTGCGCAGCCCGAGGCGGACCCCGCCGACGTCGCTCTTGTGCACCGGGCCGATCGCCTTCACCACGGCGGGCAGGCCCACCTGCGCCGCGGCCTCGGCGGCGGCCTCGGGGCCGGTGACGTCGGCCGACTCGACGAGGCTCACCCCGTAACAGGCCAGCAGCCGGGTCGCGGCGCCGGGCGCCAGCCAGCCGCCCTCGGGCCGGGCGGCCAGTTCCTCGCCGACGATCTCCCGCGCCGCCGACCGCACCTCGCCCGCCGAGGAGGTGGTCGCCAGCGCGGTGGCGGCCGTCGTGGAGACGGCCGCGGGCGCACCGGCCGCGCGCGCGGTGCGCCACTCGGCGTAGCGGACGGCCTGGGCCAGGGCCTCGACGGCCTGCTCGGGGTAGGCGTAGCCGGGCACGCGGCCGTCGATGAGCCCGTCATGGCCGGAGACGCACGCCAGCACCGGCTTGTCCGCGTGCTCGGCGGCGGCGACGACGGCCTTGCGCGTCTCCTCCAGCCCCGACCCGAACGGCGGGGTGTAGACGACGAGCACCGCGTCCACCTCGTCCGCCCCCACCAGCGCCGCCACGGCGGCGCCGATCTCGTCGGCGAGCGCGTCGGCCGTCAGGTCCACCGGGTTGCCCAGTGCGGCGGCCGAGCGGGCCTTGACCAGGCCGGCGGGCAGCTCGGGGACCACAAGGCCGTGCCGTTCGCAGGCGTCGGCGGCCATCGCCTCGGGTCCGCCCGAGTTGCCGACGATCGCGACCCGGCGGCCACGCGGCAGCGGCTGCGCGGCCAGCAGGCGGGCGGTGTCGATCAACTCGTGCACGCTGTCCAGCCGGATCACCCCGGCGGCGCGGACCAGCGCGTCCACGGCCACGTCGGGGGTGGCGGCCGCCGCGGTGTGGGAGCGCACCGCCCGGTCGCCCGCGCCGGACCGGCCGCTCTTGACGAGCAGCACCGGCTTGCGCGCCGCGACGCGCCGGGCGATGCGGGCGAACTTGCGCGGGTTGCCGAACGACTCCAGGTAGAGGGCGATCACGTCGGTGTCCTCATCGTCCTCCCAGAACTCCAGCAGGTCGTTGCCGCTGACGTCGGCCTTGTTGCCGACGGACACGAACGACGAGACGTCCAGCCGGTCCAGCAGCGCCGCGCCGACGGCGCCCGACTGCGACATGAGCGCGACCCGGCCGC
This sequence comes from Nonomuraea muscovyensis, assembly GCF_014207745.1. Classification (NCBI taxonomy): domain Bacteria; kingdom Bacillati; phylum Actinomycetota; class Actinomycetes; order Streptosporangiales; family Streptosporangiaceae; genus Nonomuraea; species Nonomuraea muscovyensis. The sequence goes on along the minus strand of NZ_JACHJB010000002.1, from coordinate 2,328,885 downwards.
GGGCGGGGGCGTGCGGCAGGAAGCTGGCGTTGAGCCGGGCCGCGGTGTTGACCACGCCCAGGCAGTTGGGGCCGACCAGGCGCATTCCGGCGGAGCGGCAGATCCGCAGCAGCTCGCCCTCCGCGTCGGGCCGCCCGGCCTCGGCGAAGCCCGACGTCACCACGACCAGGCCGGCGACCCGGGCGGCGGCGCAGTCGCGGGCCACGTCCAGCACCTGCTGCGGCGGCACCGCCACCACCGCGAGGTCCACCGCGCCCGGCACGTCGGCCAGGCCGGGGTAGCAGGTCAGGCCGGCCACCTGGTCGGCCTTGGGGTTGACCGGGTAGAGCGGCCCGGCGAAGCCGCCGTCGAGGAGGTTGCGGAGCACCTTGTGGCCGACACCGCCCGGGTCGCGGCCCGCGCCGATCACCGCCACGGACCGCGGGGCCAGCACGCGGGTCAGCGAGGCACGGCCCGCCACGTGGTCGCGCGCCTCCACGACGGCCTGCAGCTCCGGCGTCGGGCTGGAGTCCAGGTTGATGCGGAGCGTGCCGCTGCCCGCGTGCCGGACCGACTCCAGTCCCAGATCACGCAGCACCCGGATCATGGTCTCGTTCTCGGGCAGGACGTCGGCGGTCAGCTCGCGCACGCCGTCGGCCGCCGCGTTGATCGCGAGGTGCTCCAGCAGCAGCGTGCCGAGGCCGTTGCCCTGCACGGCGTCGTCCAGGAGAATCGCGAGGTCAGCGGTGTCCCGGCCGTCCTCGCGGCGCGTGCCGCCGTCCTCGCCGTCGGGGATGTACTCGGCGACGGCCACCAGCTCGTCACGCACGGTGGCCACCAGGGCGTGGCCGTGGTAGCCGGGGCCGGTGATCCGGTCCATGTAGGCGTGGGCGGTGTTGCGGCCCCCGGTGAAGAACCTCAGGTACGCCGACCGTGCCGACGAGCGGTCCACCAGCTCGTGCAGGGCTTCGCGGTCGGTGGCGAGCAGCGGGCGCACGTGGGCGATGCCGCCGTCGCGCAGCAGCACGTCATAGCCGTCAGACATGCGAGGTCTCCAGTTCGGCGGCAGGGCGGCGCGGCGCGCGGGCGACGAACGGCCCGTAGCCGAGCCTGATGATCATCTGCGCGTGGCCGCGCCGGTGGCGGGGATCCCTGCGGCGGCGCATGTCCCGCAGGTCGAGGGGCTGGTTGAGGAACGACGCCGACACCCCGTGCCGGGCCGCCGTGAGCAGCACCCGTTGCAGTGCCTGCCCGGCGCGCAGCCAGTCGAGCGGCCGGTCGCCCGGCGTGGTCAGCACCGCGAGCTGCGGGCGCGCCTCGAACCGGGCCCGGCCGGAGTGCTGCCCGAAGTCACGCACCGGGGCCGGGTCGCCCGCCGGACGCGGCCCGCGGACGTGGCGGGGGACCCCGTCGGCGTGGGCGCCCGGCATCGTCCAGGCGGCCAGCTCGGCCCGGTAGTCCGCGTCGTGCGCGAGCTCCTCCTCGGCCAGCGCCGCGAACTCCAGGATGTCGGCCGTGGCGCGCCGGTCGAGCGGCAGCAGGGCGGCCCCCTCGCGGGAGGCGGCGATGCGCAGCTCGGCCAGCACCGCCGGCGGCACCCGGCGGTCGTCGAACGGCTCGCGGTTGGTGCGGCGCGTCCAGATCAGGTCGTACAGCTCGCGGTGCCGGCCCGTGGCCGGGGGCGTGTCGCCCATCCGCACCGCCGCCAGCAGCCCGGGGTCGAGCTCCGGGTCGGGCTGCAGCCACACGACCGGGCGCAGCCCGGCGGCGCGGACCGCGAGGCGCAGGTTGAACAGGGCCGCGCCGCAGCTCACGTGCTGGGAGCGGCCGCGCGGGTCGCTGACCCGCAGCCGCCGGTCGGGGTCGGCCAGCAGTTCCACGAACTCGCGTCGCACGACCGTGAAGCGCCACGGCTGGGTGTTGAGCACCGACGGCGCCTGGCCGGCCGCGACCAGCAGCCTGCGCACGCCCAGCTCGGAGGCGAGCGGGTTTGCGGACGGGCTGACAGGCCGGCCGGGCGGCGACGCGGCCGGGCGACCGGCCGCGCGCCCCGTCGAGGGGCCGGGCGGCGGGCCGGCCGGGTGGCGGGTGGGACGGGTGGCGTGCTGGTCGGCCGGGGGAGTGGACATGACGCACCTCCTGCTCAGAGCCTTCCGCGGTGTCACCCGGCACCGGCAGAGCCGGACGGCCCGGCCGGGAGTGCCGAAAGTCCCACCCCAAGGTCCCGCCGGACGAGGACGGGCGGCCCTATGGGCGGCCGGCGGCCTGCCGCGACCCTTGAGGTCATGGACGTCCTCGACCTCTCCCGTTGGCAGTTCGGCATCACGACCGTCTACCACTTCCTGTTCGTCCCCCTGACGATCGGCCTGTCGATCATCGTGGCCGGGCTGCAGACCGCCTGGTATCGCACCAGGAAGCCCGAGTATCTGAAGCTGACCACGTTCTTCGGGAAGCTCTTCCTGATCAACTTCGCGATGGGCGTGGTGACGGGCATCGTGCAGGAGTTCCAGTTCGGGATGAACTGGAGCGACTACTCGCGCTTCGTGGGCGACGTGTTCGGGGCGCCGCTGGCGATGGAGGGGCTGATCGCGTTCTTCCTGGAGTCCACGTTCCTCGGTCTGTGGATCTTCGGGCGGGACAAGCTGTCACCAAGGGTGCACCTGGCCACGATCTGGCTGGCGGCCATCGGGACCAACATCTCCGCCTACTTCATCCTCGCGGCCAACTCCTGGATGCAGCACCCCGTCGGCTACCGGATCAACAACGGCCGGGCCGAGCTCACCGACATCTGGGCCGTGCTCACCAACTCCACCACCCTCGTCACCTTCCCTCACGTGATCTTCGGTGCGTTCCTCACCGCCGCCGCTTTCGTCCTTGGGGTCAGCGCCTGGTTCCTGCTGCGCCGGCGCGAGGAGGCGACCTTCCGCATCTCCGCCCGCCTGGCGCTGGCCGTCGCCCTGGTCTCCGCCGTCGGCGTGTCGTTCTCCGGCCACTGGCAGGCGCAGATCATGACCGAGCAGCAGCCGATGAAGATGGCCGCCGCCGAGGCGCTGTGGGAGGACGAGCGGTCGGCCGGCTTCTCCCTGTTCGCCGTCGGCGACGTCGAGAACGGCCGCAACCACGTCAACCTGCAGATCCCGTACGGACTGAGCCTGCTGTCCACCAACACGCTGGACGGCGAGGTCGAGGGCATCAACGACATCCAGGAACGCTACGAGGCGCTCTACGGCCCCGGCGACTACCGGCCGGTCGTCGGCCTCGCCTACTGGTCGTTCCGCCTCATGATCGGGTTCGGGGCCCTGTCCGCGCTGCTGGCGCTGGCCGGACTCTGGCTGACCAGGCGCGGCAGGCTGCCCGCGGGCCGGTGGTTCCACCGGCTGGCCATCGCGGGCATCGGCCTGCCGTTCCTGGCCAACAGCCTCGGCTGGATCTTCACCGAGATGGGCCGCCAGCCGTGGACCGTCTTCGGCCTGATGCGCACCGCCTCCGCGGTCTCCCCGAACGTGGACGTCTTCTCCGTGGCCATCACCCTCGTCGGCTTCACCCTCGTCTACGCGGTGCTCGCGGTCATCGAGGTGCGGTTGCTGCTCAAGTACATCCGGCTCGGCCCCCAGGCGGACCGGCCCGAGGCCGAGTCCGCCGTCCCCACTCTGTCCTACTGACCGCCCTGACCGCCGCGACACCCGCCTGACCTGCCTGACCTGACCGAGGACTGCATCCATGGAACTCACCACCGTCTGGTTCATCCTGATCGCCGTGCTGTGGACCGGCTACTTCGTGCTGGAGGGATTCGACTTCGGAGTCGGCATCCTGCTGCCGTTCCTGTCCCGCGACGACACCGAGCGGCGCACGATGGTGCGCACCATCGGGCCGGTGTGGGACGGCAACGAGGTGTGGCTGCTGGTGGCCGGCGGCGCCACGTTCGCCGCCTTCCCCGAGTGGTACGCCACCCTGTTCAGCGGCTTCTACCTGCCGCTGTTCCTCATCCTGCTGGCGCTCATCATGCGCGGTGTGGCGCTGGAGTACCGCGGCAAGAGCGACAGCACCCGCGGCTGGGACCGGGCCTTCTTCTGGGGCTCCCTCGTCCCGGCCGTGCTGTGGGGCGTCGCGTTCGCCAACATCGTCGCCGGTGTCCCGCTGGACGCGGACCACGAGTACACCGGCACCCTGTTCACCCTGCTCGGCCCGTTCGCGCTGCTCGGCGGGCTGGCCACGCTGCTGCTGTTCACCCAGCACGGCGCGATCTTCCTGGCCCTGCGCACCACCGGCGAGCTGCGGCGGCGGGCGGTCCGCGCGTCGCGCGTCCTCGTCCCCGCGACGATGCTCGTGGTGATGGGCTTCCTCGTGCTGGCCAGGTCCGGCCCGCTGTCGTGGGTCGCGGTCGGAATGGCCTTCGCCGGCCTGCTCGGCGCCGTGCTCGCCACCGCGGCCGGCCGCGACGGGTGGGCGTTCACCGCCAGCGCGGTGGCGATCGTGGGATTCGTCGCCGCCCTGTTCACCAGCCTGTGGCCGAACGTGATGCCCGCCCTCGACCCGGCCAACAGCCTGACCGTGACCAACGCCGCCTCCAACCCGTACACGCTCACAGTGATGACCTGGGTCGCGGCGTTCTTCACCCCGGTGATCCTCGGCTACCAGGCGTGGACGTACTGGGTCTTCCGCCGCCGCCTGACCGGGGCGGTCTGACCGGGGCCCAGAGACCCGCTCCGAGGGGACCTTCGGCCCTGACCGGCCACGAAGGCCCGTGATGGGCTGGAGTCGACACCACAGGAGGTGCTGCGATGATCACCCGGACGACACAGCAGAGGGATCACGCCATCCACGTCGCGCTGGAGGCCGCCCGCTGGGCGCCGTCGGTGCACAACACGCAGCCGTGGTCGTTCGCCGTCTCCGGCGACGAGATCAGCCTCCGGGCCGACGTGGACCGCAAGCTCCGGATGGGCGACCCCTCCGGCCGCGAACTGTTGATCAGCTGCGGCGCCGCCCTGTTCACCATCCGCACGGCGCTGCGGTGCGAGGGGTTCGAGCCGGTCGTGCGGGTGCTGCCCGACCCCGACCGCCCGTCGCTGCTGGCCACGGTCACCCTGGGCGAGGGCACCGAGGTGGGTGACGTCGACGAGCACACGCGCGCGCTCGGCCGGCAGATCGAGCAGCGCCGTACGCACCGGGCCGGCTTCACCGACCTGCCCCTGCCCGACAAGCTGCTCGACGCCCTGATCCGGGAGGCGCGCACCGAAGGAGCGAAGCTCACCCCGGTCGGCTCGCCCGAGGCGGTGGAGATCGTCGCCGCGCTCACCCGCGCGGCCCAGGCGACCCAGTCGGCGGACCGGGTGCTCAACCTGGAGGTCATCCGCTGGGCCCGTCCGCCGGGCAGCTCGCGCGGGGACGGCGTCCCCGCCGAGGCCTACCCCCGGCAGGCGCCGCGCACCGACCCGCACTTCCCGCAGCGCGACTACGCCTGGCGGCACGAGTGGGGCACCGAGGGCGACCAGGGGCAGGCCACGGCCACCGGCGTGGTCGCGCTGCTGACCACGCGCGGCGACACGCGCGAGGACTGGATCGCCGCCGGCCAGGCGCTCCAGCGCATCCTGCTGGACGCCTGCGCCCACGGTGTCAGCGCCGCCTTCCACACCCAGGCACTGGAGATGTACCACCTGCGCGAGTTCCTGCGCCAGGAGGTGTGCGGCCACGAGTACCCGCAGATGATCATGCGCCTGGGGATCACCTTCGACGAGGGCGCCAGTGTCCGGCGTTCCCTGCCGGAGGTGCTCGACTGAGCCAGACGGCGCTTCCCGAGCCCATACCGCCCGGTGTGGGCTCGGGACGCTGATGGTGCGACACTGATCGTATGACGCAAGGCGAACACAGCCCGCTCATGCCCACGATGCGGCTCGACGAGCTGCTGGCGGAGCTCCAGGTGCGGCTCAACGCCGTGCTGGCCACCCGTGACCGGGTGCACGCCCTGATGGAGGCCGTCGTCTCGGTCGGCAGCGACCTCGACCTGGAGACCGTGCTGCGCCGCATCGTGGAGACGGCCACCAAGCTCGTGGACGCCAGCTACGGCGCGCTCGGCGTGGTCGGCCAGGAGCACACCCTCCTGCAGTTCATCCCGGTCGGGCTGAGCGAGGAGGAGATCGCCAAGATCGAGCACTGGCCCCACGGCCTCGGCCTGCTCGGCCTGCTGATCAAGGACGCCCGGCCGCTGCGGCTCGGCCGCATCGCCGACCACCCCGAGTCCTACGGCTTCCCACCGGGCCATCCGCCCATGGGCACGTTCCTCGGCGTGCCGGTGCGGGTGCGCGACGAGGTGTTCGGCAACCTCTACCTCACCGAGAAGCGCGGCGGCGGTGAGTTCGACGAGGAGGACGAGGCCATCGTCATCGCGCTGGCCACCGCCGCCGGCGTCGCCATCGAGAACGCCCGCCTGTACGAGGAGTCGCGCCGGCGCGAGACCTGGCTGGAGGCGTCGGCCGAGGTCACCACGACCCTGCTGACGGGCGCCGACCGGAGCCGGGTGCTGGCCATGATGGCCGCCCGCGCCCGGCAGATGAGCGACGCCGACCTGGTCCAGATCCTGCTGCCCGACGCCGATGGCGACAGCCTCTCGGTGGAGTTCGTCGAGGGTGAGCTGTGCGACGACGTGGCCGGGCTGACCGTCGAGCTGACCGCCAGCGCCGCCGGCCGGGTGTTCACCAGCGGCCGGCCGGTGGCGGCGGGAGACCTGCTCGACTCCGAGTCCCCGCTGCGCGAGCTGGGCTTCGGGCCGGAGCTGCTCATGCCGATCGGCGCCGGCCAGGCCGTGCGCGGCGTGCTCGCCCTGGCCAAGCGATCCGGGCGGCTGCCGTTCAGCGCCTCCGACCTGCGCATGCTGGAGGCGTTCGCCGGCCAGGCGGCGATCGCGCTGGAGCTGGCCGAGACGCGCCGGCACGCCGAGCGGCTGACCCTGCTGGAGGATCGCGACCGCATCGCCAAGGACCTGCACGACGTCGTCATCCAGCGGCTGTTCGCCACCGCCATGACGCTCATGAGCACGGTCCGGCTGGTCGAGCGGCCGGAGGCCTCCAGCAGGCTGCAGCACGCCATCGACGAGCTGGACGAGACGATCCGCCAGATCCGGTCCACCATCTTCGCGCTGCAGTCGGTGCCCGACGAGCAGACGCCCAGCCTGCGGGCCCGGATCGTCGAGCTGGTCGAGTCGTCGCGCGGCCACCTGGGCTTCATGCCGGGCCTGCGGATGGAGGGCCAGCTCGACAACCGGGTGCCCGAGGAGGTCGCCGAGCACCTGCTGGCCGTGCTGCGCGAGGCGCTGTCCAACGTGGTGCGCCACGCCAAGGCGTCCAGGGCCGACGTGTCGGTGGAGGTGCAGGGCGAGATCCTGACGCTCGTCGTCCAGGACAACGGCATCGGCCTGCCGACGGGCGGCCGCCGCAGCAGCGGCCTGCGCAACATGGAGGAGCGCGCGGCCAGCCTGGGCGGCTCCTTCGAGGTCAGCTCTCCCGAGTCCGGGGGGACCGCGCTCCGTTGGAGCGCGCCGATCTGATCTGCCGGCCGGTCACCTGCTCGACGTCCACCACGATGAAGTGGTCGCGCTCGCCCGGAGCCCACGCGGTCAGCGGCAGCGCCGCCAGCCGTTCGATCTCGTCGGGGTCGCACACGGCCCGCGCGTGGCCGACGGCGGTCACCGACCAGCCGGTGCGCTCCTCCGGGTCGAACTCGTCGACCTCGAAGGCCACGACGGCTTGCCGGGTGGCTGCGGCGAGCTTGGAGCCGGCGGCGGTGCGGATCACGACCCTCTCGCCGTCGAGGCGGAAGGTGACCGGCTGCACCGCGGGCAGGGCGCGATCGGTGAACACGATCCGCCCGATCGGCGTGGACGCCAGCAGCCCCAGGCACTCCTCTCGGGAGAGCACCTGCAGTCCGGACGAATCGATCGGCATGTCTCCAGGATCACTGCCACGCACGGGAGAGCCTTAGGGGCGAAGGTCCCATCATTCGCGCCGATCTACCCGCAGCCGCGCCGACAGTGCGGCGGCCTGGGTGCGGCGCTGCATGTTGAGCTTGGCCAGCAGGTTGGACACGTAGTTCTTGACCGTCTTCTCGGCGAGGAACAGCCGCTCGCCGATCTGCCGGTTGGTCAGGCCCTCGCCGATGAGGTCGAGGATGTGGCGTTCCTGCTCCGACAGCGCGGCGAGGGGGTCCTGCTTGACGGCGTGGTCGCGCAGCCGCTGCAGCATCGCCGCGGTGGTCTGCGGGTCGAGCAGCGACTGCCCGGCGGCGACCGTGCGCACCGCGCCGATCAGGTCGGAGCCGTGGATCTGCTTGAGCACGTAGCCGGAGGCGCCCGCCATCACCGCGTCGAACAGCGCGTCGTCGTCAGCGAAGGAGGTCAGCATGAGGCAGGCCAGCCCGGGCAGCCGTGAGCGGGCCTCGCGGCACACGTCGACGCCGTTGCCGTCGGGCAACCGCACGTCGAGCACCGCGACGTCGGGCTTCAGCGCCGGGATGCGGGCGATCGCCGACTCGGCGGTGCCGGCCTCGCCGATCACCTCGATGTCGTCCTCGGAGCCGAGCAGGGCCGCCACGCCCCGCCGCACCACCTCATGATCATCGACGAGGAACACACGAATCATGTCTCTGACCGTAGCGGGCATTCGCCCCGACGGGGTAGGGACCAAGGTCACCGATCCGGCCGTGAAGGTCACCGATCCTCGGGACCGCCGTGATTGTCCCGCCCGGCGGGGGACATGATGTCATCGAGCGAACATTCCGGGGAGGAACTTATGATCATCGTTGGTGTCGACGGCTCGCGGGCCGGGCTGGAGGCCGCCGGGTGGGCGGCCGGGGAGGCGGCGCTGCGCGAGACGCCGCTGCGGCTGGTCCACGCCATGCCCGACTGGGCGTGCAAGGAGGAAGGCTCCGGCCGCCTGGCGGAGGTGGCCCGGTGGATGCGGGAGGGCGGCAAGACCGTGCTCGCCGCCGCCGAGGACCGGGTCCGCCGTGAGCGGCCCAAGGTGGCCGTCGAGACGGGCCTACTGCCCGGTGACCCGCGTGCCGCGCTGATCGAGGCGTCCAGGGACGCCGAGCTGGTGGTGGTCGGCGACCACGGCATGGGCGGGGTGCGCGGTCTGCTGGTCGGGTCGGTGGCCCTCGGCGTGGCCGGACACGCCGAGTGCGACGTCGTGCTGGTCCGCGAGCTGCCCGTCTCGCCGCGCGACGAGGTGGTGGCCGGTGTCGACGGCTCTGCCACGACCGGCCGGGTGCTGGACTTCGCCTTCCGCGAGGCCGAGCTGCGCGGGCTGACGCTGCGGGCGGTGCACGCCTGGTCCCTGCCGCAGGCGGGCGGGATCCTGCCACCCGCCGGAGACGGGGAGCAGGACGAGGTGCTGCTGCTGAAGGAGCGGCTCGCCGCGCACCGCGAACGCCACCCCGGCGTCCAGGTCATCGAGGAGGTCGTGCACGGCCACCCCGTCGCGGTGCTCCGGGAGGCCGCCGCCGGTGCGGAGCTGCTCGTGGTCGGGTCGCGGGGCTACGGCACCCTCAAGGGCATGGTCCTCGGCTCGGTCAGCCAGGCCATGGTGCACCACGCCCCGTGCCCGCTGGCCGTGGTGAAACGGTGACGAAGAGCGGTCAGGAGAGACGGGTGGGCGCGCTTCCGGCGATCACCGAACCGGTAGGATGACGGTTCTGCGGCATAGATGAAGGAGGCACCCCGGTGTCCGAGTTGGAGCGCGTGCCTCCTGGCGTCAACCCCACCGTGCCGAGCTCCGCCCGAGTCTACGACTACCTGCTCGGCGGCAAGGACAACCTCGCGGTGGACCGCGCGGTCGCCGACCGGCTCCTGGCGGTCGCGCCGGACACCCGGCTCGTCGCCCGGGCCAACCGCCTCTTCCTGACCCGGGCCGTACGCCACCTGGCCCGGCAGGGCATCCGGCAGTTCCTCGACCTGGGCACCGGCATCCCCACCTCGCCCAGCGTGCACGAGGTCGCCCGCGAGGTGAACCCCTCCTGCCGTGTCGTCTACGTCGACTACGACCCCGTCGTCACACTGCACGCCCAGGTGCTGCTCGCCGGGGCGCCGGGCGTCGCCGGCATCCAGGCCGACCTGCGCCAGCCCGACGCCGTCCTGAGCGACCCGCACGTCACGGGCCTGATCGACTTCGACCAGCCACTCGCCGTGATCATGGTCGGCTGCCTGCACTTCGTGTCCGACGACGAGGACCCCGGCGGCATCGTCGCGGCCTTTCGCAAGTGGATGGCGCCGGGCAGCCACCTGGTCGTCTCCCACACCATGGCGGAGAGCAGTCCCGAGGCGATCGCCCAGCTCACCAGGGCGACCGCCGGCACGCCCGCGCAGGCCACCTTCCGCACCCACGAGCGGGTGCTGCGCCTGTTCGAGGGGTTCGAGCTGGTCGGCCCCGGACTCGTGCCCGTCCACGAGTGGACGGCCGGCGACGAGTCGGAGCCGGCGATCCCGCTGCTGGAGGGCAGGCCGGCGCTGTTGGTCGAGGGCGGCGTGGGCCGCCTGTCCGCGAACGGCGGCTGACGGCCCGCACCTGCCCGCCCTGAGGTGCTCGACGCGTCCGTACGGCCTGGGCGCCCGGCAGGCGATCCCGGCGCCGTGCCGCCGGAGTTCTCCCAACACGGTAAGAAACTCTCTGACCTGCGCTGACAAGAGGAGTGACCGCGTCCGACAGGGGTAGTAGGGGGCCACGAACGGCCCTCAAGGAGGCTCCATGAACACCCCGAGAACATCGGCGCGCTCGCCCGTGCAGCTCGCGGCCCTCGTCGTCGGCGCGGTGTTCCTGCTGGTCGGCGTGCTTGGCTTCATCCCAGGCATCACCACCGGCTACGGCGACATGAGCTTCGCCGGTCACCGCTCCGAGGCGATGCTGCTGGGCGTGTTCCAGGTCTCGATCCTGCACAACATCGTCCACCTGCTGTTCGGCGTCGCGGGCATCCTGATGGCACGCACGTGGAGCGGCGCCCGGGCCTACCTCATCGCAGGCGGCGTCATCTACCTGCTGCTGTGGCTCTACGGGCTGCTCATCGACAAGGACAGCGCGGCCAACTTCGTGCCGGTCAACGTGGCCGACGACTGGCTGCACTTCGTGCTCGGCGTCGGCATGGTCGCCCTGGGCTTCCTGCTGTCCCGTCGCCGGACGCTCACGAAGTGACGCGCTGAGGCTCCGGGCCCCGGCCGGCGGGCCGCTCCGCCCGCGGCCGGGCGTCCGGGACGGGCGTCCGCACGGCGTGCGCGCGCAGCCAGCGGTCCGAGTGCGCTGCGCGGCGCAGGCGGCGGCCCGCGTACGGGACGCCGCCGCGCAGCGCCGCCGCCAGCGCGAGCCAGCCGCAGACGGCCCGCTCCAGCACCCACACCGGCGCGAACAGGCTCGCCGTCCACGGGAACACGCGCCGGCCGCCCGCCCTGCGCCGGCCGGCCTCCGCCAGGGCGACGGTCAGCCCCGCACCCGCCGCGAGCAGGCCGTACCTGCGCCGCAGCAGCGCCAGCGCGGCGGCGGGCAGCACCGCGAGGAACACCGCCATCCGGGCCGGCTGCGCCAAGTCGTCGTAGGCCTGCCGGACCCGCTGGGACCAGAACCGGCCCGCCTCGGGCGGCAGCCGCCGGACGTACAGGCCGGCCGGGCGGCACTCGGTCCCGCCGTGCGCGCGGACCGTGCGGATGAGCTCCAGGTTCTCGAACAGCACGTCGCCGTCGTAGCCGCCCATCCGCAGGAAGAAGCCGCGCCGCACCCCGAACGTGCCGGGGTAGTCGCTGGCGAGGCTGCGGTTCAGCAGCGTGCGCGCGGTGTCCCAGCGGGCGTGCCACGGGAGCGGCTCGAAGTGGTTCTGCGGCCTGACCAGGTGCGCCCGGTCCAGCAGCGCGCGCATCCTGGCCAGGGCCGGCCGGTCGTAGCGCACGTCGTCGTCGGCGATCACCACGTGGTCGGCGCGGGCCAGCCGCAGCCCCGTCGTCACACCGTTCACCTTGCCGTTGGCGAAGCGCAGGTCGGCGGCGGGCCGCACGTGCACGACCAGGCCGCGCCAGCTGGCGGCGTGCCGCTCGAACAGCTCGTCAGGGCTGCCGTCCACCACGACCACCCGCGACGTGTGGCGGGCCAGCCGTCGCAGGTAGACGGTCAGCTCGTCCAGGGCGCCGCCACCGGGACCGTCGTCGTCCCAGCGCAGCGGCAGCACGTAGTCCAGGTCCAGGGCAGGGCCCGGGTCGGGGTCGGGGTCCGGGGCGGGGTCCGTCACGCGGACCTCGCCGCCATGCTCTCCCGGGTCCCGCTCTCCGGCTCCAGGGAGCTGAGCCCGCGCCGCCAGCGGGACAGGACGTGCCCGGCCCAGAGCCGTTCGACCGCCAGCGCGCACGCGGCGCCGTACAGGATGTCACCCGTGAGCGACGGGTCCTGGGCGGCGAGCCCCGCGCACAGGTCGTGCGCCGCCACCTGCTCGTGCACGGCGTCGGCCTGCACGTGCTCGTCGTAGAAGCGGCTGGCCGCCCGGTCGCCGCCGAGCCGTCGCAGGGCGTCGCCGTAGCGGCGGTTCGGCGCGGACGAGGTCATCTCCAGGGCCGCCAGGTGCCCGGCCAGGGCCCCGCGCAGCCGCCGGTGCAGCCCGAACAGGGACATCACGGTGGACACCGCCAGCGTGACGCCGGGTACCCGGTCCAGGTAGGCGCCATAGGAGGCGTCCAGGCCGAGCCGGGCCATCGTGGTGGCGAACAGCTCGGCGTGCATGCGCTCCGCCCGGCCGCCGCCGTACTCGTCGGCCTGGATCTCGACCAGCGCCGCCTTCGGGCCGCCGCGCAGCCGCGGGATCGCCCACGTGTGCGGGTCGGCCTCCTTCAGGTGGTAGATCGAGCGGTGCACGACGAACTCGCGGAAGACGTCCAGGTCGGCCTCACGCCGGAGGTACGCCGACAGCGGCGGGCCGTCGTCCCGCGTCAGCTCGGCCAGCGCGGCGCGCACCTCGCCGGGCGGGACGGCCGGCGGCCTCGGGACGGTGGCGGCCAGCGCGTCCTCCAGCCGCCGTTCCAGGGCGGCGCGGGTGGCCAGCAGCGACGGCTCCCACTCCCAGCGGTCGTCGACGTCGTCGAAGCCCTGGTAGTGCAGCTCGTAGCAGGCGAAGAGGGCGAGCTGCAGGTCGCCGTCGGCCAGCTCGGAGCGGCCGGGCGGCGCCCCTCGCCCGCCGGCGGGGACGGCGGCGGGCGGCGTCCCGGTGGGCAGCACGGCGGCGGGCGGCGTCCCGGTGGGCAGCATGGCGGCGGGTGGCGGGGTGGCGAGGCGGGCGAACAGGGCGGCGGTGATGGGGCCGCGCGGGCGTGGCAGACGCATCAGACCTCCTCCGGCAGCCGGTACACCGACACGTGCGCCCGGCTGGTGTCGTCGAACGGCGCGCCCGTCCAGCCGGCCCAGCGGTGCTCCAGCGCCATCCCCGCCAGGCGGGCCATCAGGTCCAGTTCGGCCGGCCAGGCGTAGCGGTGGTTCGCGGGCAGCAGCCGCACCCCGTCGGCGGTCATCCTGATCCTCGTCGTGTGCATCATCTGCCGCGCCGGTGACAGCCGGACCGCCTCCGCCGTGACCGAGTCCTCCGACATCGCGAGCAGCCGCAGCGCCTGGCCGTTCACGAACGACGCCAGGTCCGGCACCCACGCCTCCACCACGAACCTGCCCCCGGGTTCCAGGTGGTGCGCGGCGTTGCGGAAGCACGACACCTGCGCCTCCTGGGACGGCAGCGCGAAGATCGTGTTCGTGGTGAGGGCCACCAGCGTGAACCGGCCCCCCACCCTCGTCGTGGCGAAGTCGCCCACGGCGACGGGGACGTGCTCGCCCCCCGGCTTGGACCGCAGCACCTCCACCATCTCCGGCGAGCCGTCGATGCCCGCCACGGCCACGCCCCGTTCCAGCAGGGGCAGCGCCAACCGGCCGGTGCCGATGCCGAACTCCAGCACCGGCCCGTCCCCCGCGAGCTCGTGCAGCCGGTTCACGGCCGCCTCGGTGGGCAGGTCGCGGACCGTCGCGTCGTAGATGTCGGCGATGCCCCGCCCGTAGGCGGCGGCGTCGAACGCAGGCGCCATGCTTCCCCGTCTTCCCCCGTCGCTTCCCCGTCCTCGGATGAGTGCAGGTCATGCTGCCCGGCGCCGAGCTGGGCAAACGCCCGCGTCAGCCGTACGCGCAGCGGCCGCGAGGGTGGGGAGAGCGGCGGGGCCGGCACACCACGGCACACCACGACGCCCCGCGACGGATGGCCGTCGCGGGGCGTCGCCGTTCCGGTGGCCGCCCGGCTGTCCCGGGGCCACTACCGCGCGGGGTCTCGACCGGGGACTCCGCCTAGCGGGCGGCGAAGTTCTGGGTCCAGTAGATCTGGCCCTTGGCGTTCTTGGCCGCGCCGACACCGATGACGGTGTACTTGCAGTTCATGATGTTGGCCTTGTGGCCGGAGCTGTTCATCCAGGCGGTGACCACGGCCGACGGGGTCTGCTGGCCCATGGCGATGTTCTCGGCGAAGGCCGAGCCGCCCGCGAAGCCGGCTCCCCGGATGCGGTCCATGAACGTACGGCCGTCCTTGGACGTGTGGCTGAAGTAGTTCTGGGTCGCCATGTCCGAGGAGTGGCCGAAGGCGGCCTTGCGGAGCTGGGCGTCGTGCTTGAGCGGCTGGCAGCCGCCCTTGGCCCGCTCGGCGTTGGTGAGCCGGACGACCTCGTTCTCCTCGGCGGTGCCGACGCCGCCGGCGGGCGGCGTGCTGGAGGTCGGCGTGGCGGTCGGCTTCGGGGTCGCCGTCGCGGTGGGGGCGGCCGTGGGGGTCGCCGTCGGGGAGGTGGTGGGGGTGGGAGTGGGGGTGCCCGCGGGGGAGCAGGACAGGCGGACGGCCTTCGACTTGGCGGACTGGCCGCGGTAGTCGGTGGCGGTGGCGTAGTAGACGCCGGGCGCGCACGGCAGCGTCATGGTCACCCGGCCGTCGCGGATGCGCTTGGCGCCGCTCCGGACGACCCGGTCGGGTCCGGGAACGGCCCGCAGGACGCGGACGCGGACCAGGGCGCGGTTGCCGCAGTCGAGCCGGTCGGCGGAGACCTGCATCCTGCCGGTGGCGGCGACGTTCGGCGCGGCGATCGTCAGGCGGCACTCCGCCTGCGGGGCCGACGCCGCATGGGCGGTGGCGACGGGCGCGGAGACGGCCGCCACGCTCATGAGGCACGCGAGTAACCCAAGGGGTCTACGCATATGGGGGTTCCTCCAGAGATGTAGACGCTGGACGGACCCGCATTCTGTCGGCCCGAATCCCTCTTGTCAGGGAAAATCGGATATTAGTGGGACACTAGGGAACTGCTGTGAGGCCGTAACCTCCCCGTGACCTGCCCATTCACGCGACCGGAAATTTACCGAAGATCACGGACGTCCGGTGCGGCCGGCCCGCCGGCGAATCGCGCCGCGCGACGGGCCGGGCACCCGGCGTGCCCGTCGGAGCGGGAGCGCCCGGGGCGCGCGGCCATCAGCCGTTTCCCGAGATCCCGCCGGACCGAGGTCACCAGTCGAGCTCGTCGCAGCCCTTGTGGTCGGCCGGCTCGACCTGGAGGGTGGCGTGGGCGACGCCGTGGTGGTGGCGCAACACGTCGCGGGCCCGGTCCAGCACCGCGTGGTTGTCGGCGCGTTCGGCCGTCACCAGGTGTGCGGTCGCCACGTGCATGCCGGACGTCAGCGTCCACAGGTGCAGGTCGTGCACGTCGCGGACCCCCTCGATGGCCGTGAGGTCGGCGGCCACGGCCGCCGCGTCCATCCCGGCCGGCACGTGCTGGCCGAGCACCGCGAAGACCTGGCGCCCCAGCGACAGCGCGCGCACGGCGACGAACGTCCCGATGCCCAGGGCGACCAGCGTGTCCCAGAGCGGGTCGCCGGTGACGGCGACCAGCCAGCCGGCCACGATGACGCCGACCGAGCCCGCCGTGTCGGCCACCACCTCCATGTAGGCGCCCTTGACGTTCAGGCTCTCCTCGGCCCCCGCGCGCAACATCAGCAGCGCCACCACGTTGACGGCCAGGCCGGCGGCGCCCACGACGAGCATCGGACGGGAGGCGACGCTCGCCTCGGAGCCGATCCGCCCGATCGCCTCCGCCACCACGTACACCGCGACGCCCAGCATCATGGCCACGGCCAGCAGCGAGGCGAACACCTCGGCCCGGTAGGACCCGTACGTCCGCCGCCCCGTCGTGTCGGGACGGGCCGCGATGCGCGTCGCCACCAGCGCCGCGCCCAGGGTCACCACGTCGGCCGCCATGTGCCCGGCGTCCGACAGCAGCGCCAGCGACCCCGACAGCAGGCCGTACACCAGCTCCACCACGAAGAAGCAGCCGACCAGCGCGAACGCGACCGCCAGCCGCCACCGGTGCCGGGCTCCGGCGTGTCCGTGCCCGTGTCCGTGCCCCGCCCCCATCAGCGGGCGTCCTCGTCGCGTTCGGGTCGCAGGGCGTGGGTGTGCTCGGCGTGGGTGTGCTCGGTGTGGGCCACCGCCAGGTCCAGCAGCATGCGCACGTGCGCGTCCTCCAGCCGGTAGTACGCCATCCGGCCGGCGCGGCGGACCGACACCACCCGGTGGGCCCGCAGCAGCCGCAGCGCGTGGGAGACGGCCGACTCGCTCTGCCCGCTCACCGCCGCCAGGTCACACACGCACAGTTCCCCGTCGAGCAGCGCCACCAGCAACCGCAACCTGCCCGGATCGGCCAGCAGCCCGAACACCTCCGCGGTGCCCCGCAGGTCCTCCGCGACCGGCATCCGCTCCCGCACCGCCGCCACCCGCGGGGCGTCCACCACCCGGACGGCGCACCCGTCGATGGTCAGATGATTATCTGAAGACCCGTTCATATGAGCAAGATTAATACGCTCCATCCACGCCCTGTCAACAGGCCGGGGACCGGGGGAAGGCGCACGTGCTCGCGGGCGGCCCGGACCCGCCCGTCACACACCACGGTGCCGGGCGACGGCGTCGCCCGGCACCGTGACACGGTGAGCGGAGGTCAGCGGCCGGCCGCGCCCGCCCGCCGCTTGGTCCACACGTCGAAGGCGACCGCCGCCAGCAGCACGGCGCCCTTGACCAGCATGACCCGCTCGCTCGGCGAGCCGATCAGCGACATGCCGTTGTTGATCACGCCCATGATGAGACCGCCGGTGATCGCGCCGACCACCTTGCCGACGCCGCCCTGCACGGCCGCGCCGCCGATGAACGCCGCCGCGATCGCGTCCAGCTCGAAGGAGTTGCCCGCCGTGGGCCCCGCCTGGTTGAGCCGGCCGGCGAAGATGATGCCGGCCAGCGAGGCCAGCACGCCCATGTTGACGAAGATCCAGAACACCACGGACTTGACCTTGACGCCCGACAGGACCGCCGCCTGCAGGTTGCCGCCGACCGCGTAGATCCGGCGGCCGAACACCGACCGGTTGGCCAGCAGCGAGTAGCCGAGCACCAGCACGGCCAGCAGCACCAGCACCCACGGCAGGTTGCGGAACCTGGCGAGCTGCACCACCACGGCCATGATCAGGAGGGCCGAGGCGGCCAGCTTGAGCGCGAACATCGGCAGCGGGTCGACCGACTGGCCGTACCCGGCCCGCGCCGCGCGGGTGCGCCACTGCGCCGCCGCCATCCCGGCCACCGCGATGAGGCCGACCAGCAGGCTGAACAGGTCGGCGCCGCCCAGCGGGCCGAGGCCGACGTTGCCGAGGTAGCCGTCGGTGAAGCCGTTGGACAGGGTCCGCACCGCGTCGGGGAACGGGCCGATGCCCTGGTTGCCGAGCACGGTCAGCGTCAGCGCCCGGAACAGCAGCATGCCCGCCAGCGTGACGATGAACGACGGGATGCCGAAGTGGGCGATCCAGAACCCCTGCCAGGCCCCGATCAGGCCGCCCACCACCATCGTGAGCAGCAGCGCGGCCGGCCACGGCACGCCGTAGTTCACCATCAGCACGGCCGACACCGCGCCCGTCACGGCGACCACCGAGCCCACGGACAGGTCGATGTGCCCGGCGATGATGACGAGGATCATGCCGATGGCGAGGATGAGGATGTAGGAGTTCTGGACGATGATGTTGGAGATGTTCTGCGGCTGCAGCAGGGCGCCGTCGGTCAGCACCGAGAACAACAGGACGATCAGGGCGAAGGCGATGTAGATGCCGCTCTGCCGGATGTTGACGGACAGGGGTCCGAGGTTCAGCCTGCCGGGCGGGCGCCGCTCCCCGGGCGTCCCGGCCGGGCCCACCTCGACGTTGGCGGGGGTCGTGCTGCTGCTCATGCGAGCTACTCCTGTCCCATGGTCATGTGGTACATCAGCCGTTCCTGGGTCGCCTCATCGCGCGGCAGCTCGCCGGTGACGCGTCCCTGGGAGAGCGTGTAGATGCGGTCGCACAGGCCGAGCAGCTCCGGCAGCTCTGACGAGATGACCAGCACCGCCTTGCCCTCGTCGGCCAGCTGGTTGATGATCGTGTAGATCTCGTACTTGGCGCCCACGTCGATGCCGCGGGTCGGCTCGTCCAGGATGAGGACGTCGGGGTCGGCATAGATCCACTTCGACAGCACGACCTTCTGCTGGTTGCCGCCGCTCAGCTTCCCCACGACGCTCTGCACGCTCGGCGCCTTGATGTTCATGCTGCGGCGGAAACCCTCGGCGACCCGATACTCCTCGTTCTCGTTCACCCAGCCGCGCCGGCTCAGCCGGCTGCCCAGGCCGACCGCCGAGATGTTCCGCTTGATGTCCTCGATCAGGTTGAGGCCGTACCGCTTGCGGTCCTCGGTGGCGTAGGCGATGCCGAGCCGGATGGCGTCCTGGACGTTGCGGATCTCCACCTCGCGGCCGTCCTTGTAGATCCGGCCGGAGATGCCGACGCCGTACGTGCGGCCGAAGACGCTCATCGCGAGCTCCGTCCGCCCGGCACCCATCAGCCCCGCCAGCCCGACGATCTCGCCTCTGCGGAGGGTGAGGCCGGCACCCGAGACGACGCGCCGGTCGGGCTGGGAGGGGCTGTGGACCGTCCAGTCCTCGATCCGCAGCACCTCCTCCCCGACGCGCGACTCGTGCGGCGGGAAGCGGTTGTCGAGGTCGCGGCCCACCATGCCGGAGATGATCCGGTCCTCCGTGACCGCGCCGCCCGCCATCTCCATCGTCTCGATCGTGCGGCCGTCGCGCAGGATCGTGATGGAGTCGGAGATGGCGATGATCTCGTTCAGCTTGTGCGAGATGATCACGCAGGTGATGCCCTCGTCGCGCAGGCCGCGGAGCAGGTCGAGCAGGTGGGCCGAGTCCTGGTCGTTCAGCGCCGCGGTCGGCTCGTCCAGGATCAGCAGCTTGACCTTCTTCGACAGCGCCTTGGCGATCTCCACGAGCTGCTGCTTGCCGACGCCGATGTCGGCGATCTGGGTGACGGGGCTCTCCGCCAGGCCGACCCGCTGGAGCAGCAGGGCGGCCTGGTGGTTGGTGCGGTTCCAGTCGACGAGCCCGCGCTCGGCCTGCTCGTTGCCGAGGAAGATGTTCTCGGCGATGGACAGCTGCGGGCACAGCGCGAGCTCCTGGTGGATGATGACGATCCCGGCGTCCTCGCTGTCCTTGATCCCGCCGAACCGGCACAGCTCGCCGTCGAACTCGATCTCCCCCTCGTAGGAGCCGTGCGGGTAGACCCCCGACAGCACCTTCATCAGGGTCGACTTGCCGGCGCCGTTCTCACCGCAGATGGCGTGGATCTCGCCACGGCGGACGGAGAGGCTCACCTCCTGGAGCGCGCGCACCCCGGGGAAGGTCTTGGTGATCCCCCGCATGTGCAGGATGGAATCCGTCATCTCCACTCTTCCTCCCGTACTCCTCCTCCGGTGACGGCTCAGCCGAGCTCGGAGGCCGTGTAGTAGCCCGTGTCGACGAGTGCCTTCTGGTAGTTGGTCTTGTCGACGATCATCGGGTCGAGGAGGTAGGAGGGCACGACCTTGTTGCCGTTGTCGTAGTCCTTGGTGTTGTTGACCTCGGGCTTGTTGCCCTTGAGCACGCTGTCGGACATGGTGACGGTGACCTTCGCCAGCTCGCGGGTGTCCTTGAAGATGGTCGAGTACTGCTCACCGGCGATGATCGACTTGACCGAGGCCAGCTCGGCGTCCTGGCCGGTCACGATGGGGTACGGCTGCTCGGAGGTGCCGTAGCCGTTGCTCTTGAGCGCCGACAGGATGCCGATCGACAGGCCGTCGTACGGCGACAGCACGCCGTCCACCTTGGCGTCGCCGGTGTAGGTCTTGGTGAGGATGTCCTCCATGCGCTTCTGCGCGGTGGCCGGGTCCCAGCGCAGGATGGCGACGGTCTTGAAGTCGGTCTGGCCGCTCTTGACCTTGACCACGCCCTTGTCGATGTGCGGCTTCAGCACGGACATCGCGCCGTTGAAGAAGAACGTCGCGTTGTTGTCGTCGGGCGAACCGGCGAACAGCTCGATGTTGAACGGGCCCTTGGCGCTGCCCTCGGAGCCGTCGGCGTTGAGCACCTTGAGCCCCACCAGCAGCGAGGTCGCCTGCTGGACGCCGACCTTGAAGTTGTCGAAGGTGGCGTAGTAGTCGACGTTCGGGCTGTTGCGGATCAGCCGGTCGTAGGAGATCACCGGGATCTTGTTGTCGGCGGCCTGCTGGAGCTGGGTGGTGATGGCGGTGCCGTCGATGGAGGCGACGATCAGGAGCTTGGCGCCCTTGGTGATCTGGTTCTCGATCTGGTTGACCTGCGTGGGGATGTCGTTCTCGGCGTACTGCAGGTCGACCTGGTAGCCCAGCTTCTCCAGGCCGGACTTGAGGTTCTCGCCGTCGCTGATCCAGCGCTCCGAGGACCGCGTCGGCATGGTCACGCCCACCAGTGCGCCGCTGGTGTCGCCGGAGGTGGCTTCCTTGTCGATCGTCTTCTCACTCGATCCGCACGCCGCGACGGTGGCGGTGAGTGCGAGACCTGTGAGGACCGTCGCGATCCGTCCGAATCTCATGAACTGTCTCCTTGTGGGGTGACACGTGCGTACGCGATCCGTGCCGTCGCGGTGGATGCCGCGCGGCGCTGCCACAGCGACGGCGCCGCTCCGGGGGGCGTCGGCCCGCCGGGCGTCGGGGGAACCGCCCTGTGATCAGGCAAGACGCGTCCTCTGGTACGTGCTCTCACACGGGCCGGAGGCGGGCTTGCGGAATGTTAAGCGACTGGGTGGCATGCCCTGACACCTCCGCCCCAGACCCATCGCCCGGTTGAGGACTTCTTGCCTAGGGCCCGAGTGTTATCGCTAACAATTTCCCTGTCAACGCCCCGGGATAACGTCTCGGAAACAGAGCGTTCACGTTACGGCCCGTCTTGCCCCAGGTGACGGGGCCCTTCGAGGCGTGTCGCGGTCGCGCCAGGTCAGGAAGCGGCGGGCATCCGGAGCGGGCAGCGGAGAGCAGGTCCGGCCCGCGGACGCCCAGGGCGGCGTGGTCCAGCCGCATGCCGCCCGCCGGCCCTCGACCGCGAACGGTTTGCGGCCGGCTGTGCGACAAACGGGAATCTTGGTGTTTTGTGTTATCCACGTGCCGGTGCTCCCGTCTCCTGACCGGAGTGACTGAGGTGTCCGGATCGGGGTGAGTGATGTACGCGCGGCCGACGTACGAGGTGGAGACGGTGCTCGCGGCGCGGGCCGGCGATCGCCGCGCCGTCGACGAGCTGGTCACGGCGTACCTGCCGCTCGTCTACAACATCGCCGGCCGCGCCATGAACGGTCATCCGGACGTGGACGACGTCGTCCAGGAGACCATGTCCAGGGTGGTGACCGGCGTGTCCGGGCTACGCGACCCGGAGAGCTTCCGGTCCTGGGTGGTCGCCATCGCGATGAACCAGGTGCGCGAGTGGCGGCGGGCCGGCGCCGACACGCTCGCCGCCCTCGACGAGGCGCACGGCCTGGCCGACGCCTCCGCCGACTTCGCCGCGCTCACCGTCACCCGGCTCGGCCTGTCGGGACAGCGGCGCGAGACCGCCGAGGCCGCCCGCTGGCTCGACGCCGACGACCGCGAGGCGCTGTCGCTGTGGTGGCTGGAGGTCGCGGGGCGTCTGGGCCGTGCCGAGCTCGCCGCTGGGCTCGGCCTGCCGGAGAGCCACGCCGCCGTCCGGGTGCGCCGCGTCAGGCAGCGGCTGGAGACCGCCCGCGCGGTGGTGCGCGCCCTGGCGGCCCGCCCCCGCTGCGCCGAGCTGCACGGCCCGGCCGCCTCCTGGGACGGGCGGCCGTCCCCGCTGTGGCGCAAGCGCCTGTCGCGGCACGTGCGCGAGTGCCCCGCCTGCTCCGGCCACGCGGCCGACCTGGTGCCCGCCGAGCGGCTGCTCGCCGGTCTCGGCCTGGTCGCCGTCCCCGCCGGGCTCACCGCGGGGCTGAGCGCCGGGCTGATGGAGGCCGCCGCCGTCCCGGTGGTCCAGGGCGGTCTGCAGGCCCAGGGCGGCCTGCTCACCCAGGGCGGCCTGCTGGCCAAGGGCAAGGCGGCGGCCGGCGCGGCGGGCTCGTCCCTGGCCGCCAAGCCCCTGCTGGTGGCCGCCGTCAGCACCTCGCTCGTCGCCGGCGGCGCGGTCGCCGTGCGGACCTTCGAAGCCGAACCTCCGCCGCCGCGGGCCGCCCCGGCCGCCACCGTCTCCGCGGCCCCCGCCCGTACGCCGTCACCGATCCGCCCCTCGGAGACGGCGCCGACGACACAGGATCCCGTGCCCGCGCGGACCGGGCGACCGGCCGGTGTGTACGGCGTGACCGTCGACACGGCCGACCAGGCGCCGCCCCCCGGCCGCCGCCCCGGCCCGCTGCCGAGACGCCCCGTCGGCACCCTCGCGATCACCGGCGTGCACGGCCACTCCAGGTACGGCGGGGCCCCCAGCATCACCCACCGCGGCGACCACACGACCATCTCCGGCCGGGGCTACGTCGAGGTCCGCTGGGGCATCCTCTACCGCAACCGGGTCGGCGCCTTCGCGCCCGCCACCTGGACCGGGCTGAAGGGCAGGCTCTTCCACGTCGCCTCGGGCGGCGGCCGGCGGCTGGACGACGAGTCGGCCCCGGGGGTCACCTGGATGGGCTCCCCGGACACCGGCTTCGTGCGACTGCCCCCGGGTCACCAGCAGATGTGGCAGAACGAGTTCTACTACCTCGACGGCCAGGTAACCCTGCACAACAACGAGAGGGGCGCCGACCTCGACCTGACCGTCGCCCCCCGGACGTGGACGGAGGTCTGGCGGGACATCTCCACCCGCCCCGACCCCCGCAAGGGCGTCCTGCGCTACGGCCTCACCCGCGACACCGGCGACGACCGAGCCCCCGTCCCGCAGTACGTCACCCGCGCCACCCCCGCCGACCCGGCCCGGGTCCCGCAGCACAGCCGCGTCCGCGCGACCGTCCCGGCCACGACGACCACCACGGCAGCGCCCGCCGGCCCGGGTGCGGCGCTGCGGACGGGAGTGTCGCGCGTCCTGCGCCCGGTCAACCGCGAGGGCACGGCCGTCACGGTGTCGGGCGGCGTGGGCGCACTCGGGACGCGGGCGCTCACCCTGCGGATCGTGCCCGGCCTGGCCGGTTCCGGCGGCTACTCGTTCGTCACCCCCGACGGGCGCCACCTGCGGCACCGGGACTTCGTGATCCGGTTCGAGGCCGACGACGGCAGCGCGCTGTTCGAGCGCGACGCCACCTTCCGGGCCCGGCCGGGTGCCGCCACCGGCTCGGTGCGGCTGGAGTCGGTCAACTACCCCGGCCGCTTCGTCCGCCACCGCGCCGGACGGCTGTACCTCGACGACGCGAAAGGCCAGGACCTGGCAGTGTTTCGCAGCGACAGCTCATTCCGGGTGTTGTGATAACGTGGCGGCGTTGCAGTTTGGTACCCATGAACTCGTGTGCGCCTGACGGGATGTAACCCTCGGGCGCACTTTTGTTTTTGACCGGTCATGTCCGGATGGGCCAAGGCGGCGACGCGGGATCCGTGAGGTGCGGATCCCGGATCTGCGCCTGTAAAGGGAGAACGACATGGCGACCGGCACCGTGAAGTGGTTCAACTCCGAAAAGGGCTTCGGCTTCATCGAGCAGGACGGCGGCGGCGAGGACGTGTTCGCGCACTACTCCAACATCGCCGCCCGCGGCTTCCGCGAGCTGCACGAGGGCCAGAAGGTGAGCTTCGACATCACGCAGGGCCAGAAGGGCCCGCAGGCGGAGAACATCGTTCCCGTCTGACGCCCAGGACGCGTGCGCGAGCCGGTGACCGCCGAGTGCGGTCACCGGCTCGCGGTGTTCCGGGCCGGCCCGTGGTGTTCGAGGCCGGCCCGGTGCGATCCGCACCCCAAGCTGATCCCCGCGCCGGTCGGCCGGGCGCATGTCCGGCGATGCGGAGGCACTACCCCACCTTGCGCTGCACCACGCCGAGCAAGCGGTCCGTCGTCAGATAGCCGGACTGGCGGGAGTCATACGAGCGGTCCGGGTTGTCCCCCAGCACCACCAGGCGGCCGGTGGGAACGCGGGTACCCGGCTCGCCCCGCAGGGCGGGCACGGTGTCCCGCGGGATCGGGTCACCCGGTACGGCCGCGACCCGCTTGATGATCCAGCGCGGGCTCAGGCGACCGCCCGGCGGTGGGTGGCCCGCTTCGGCGAGCACCACGACCTGCCCGGCGCGCAGCGAACGGGGTGGTGTCCGCTGGACGACCAGGCGCTCGCCCGGCCGATACGTCGGCAGCATGCTGTCCCCGCGAACAGTCACCACCACATAGCGCCGGCGCAGCCAGACGACGGCGAGCACGCCGGTGGCACCGGCGAGCGCCGCGATCGCGCCGATCACCGAGACACCCCCGTCGAGTGGACTTCGTCGCGATAGCCGGTGGCCTGCCGGGTGAACAGCTGCGCGTAGGTGCCGCCGTCCGCGAGCAGCTCGGCGTGCGTGCCCTGCTCGGCGACGACGCCGTCGGCCAGGACCACGATCTGATCGGCGTCGCGTACCGCGCCGAGGCGATGGGAGATCACCACGCTGGTACGCCCCGACCGCAGCGTCGCGAGCTGACTGTGCACCTCGTACTCGGCCTCGGGATCCAGGCCGGCGCTGGGCTCGTCCAGGATCATCAGGTCCCGGTCGCGGCGCAGGAACGCCCTCGCGAGCGCGACCCGCTGCCACTGCCCTCCCGAAAGCAGCACGCCGTCCGCCTCCTCGCCTTCCGGGTCCGGGGCGAACTCGCGGCTCAGGAGCGTGCGATAGCCGTGCGGTAAGGCCGCGATGGTGTCGTGGACGCCGGACTCCTGGGCCGCGCGCTCGACCCGCGCCTGATCCTCGGCAGCGACCAGGTCGCCCACCGCGATGTTCTCGGACGCTGTCAGCTCGTACGCCACGAAGTCCTGGAAGGCCGCGCCGACCCGGGCGCGCAGCGTCTCCGGCGCCACGTCGCGGATGTCCACGCCGTCCCACAGGATCGATCCGCGTGTCGGGTCGTAGAACCGGCACAGCAACTTCACCAGCGTGCTCTTGCCGCCGCCGTTGCGGCCGACGAGCGCGACCGTGCGGCCGTGCGGGATGAACAGGTCGACGCCGCGCAGGACCCATGGATGAGCGTCGCTGTACCGGAACCAGACGTCACGCAGCTCGATGCCCCGGCGTAGTTCGGGGAGCGACCCGTGGTGGCGTGGTGCCGGCAGGTCGGGGCCGGAGGTCACGATCGTGACGTGATGGTGGAAGGTCAGCAGCTGTTCGTAGGCCATCACGCCGGCCGACACCATGACGTTCAGCGCGGCCTGCACCCCGGCGACGGCCGCCACGAACATCGACACGTCGCCCACGCTGAGCTGCCCGCGGCCCGCCGCGAGGATCGTCCAGACCAGTCCCGCACCGGCCACGCTCACCGACGCGCCCGACAGGCTCGCCTGCACGAAGAACTCCCGCCTGTCCACCCGGCGGCGCGCGGCGTTGGCCGCCCGCAGCTCGGTCAGCATGCGAAGGCGCAGGAAGGCGCCGAGGTCGAACAGGCGGATCTCCTTGGCGGCGTCCGCGGTCGACATCAGGTGCGCGAAGAAGAGCTCCCGGCGCTCGGCCGGCCCTATCCGCCACAGCATCGCGACCCGCTGCCGCGACAGCCGCAGCTCGATGAGCAGCGCCGGCACGGCCGACAGAAGCACCAGGACGGTGAACGTGGGATTGATCAACACCAGGGAGCCGACGAACCCGGCGACGGTCACCGCGCTGCGTGCCGCGGAGGTCGCGGTGTCCACCAGCCTGCCCGGGTTGGCCGCGCTCTGCTGGGCCAGGCGCATCCGGTCGAGGAAGGCGGGGCTCTCGAACCGGGCCAGTCCCGTGAAGCGGGTCACCGCCGCGAACAGCTCGTCCTTGGCGTGTACCGCCGTCCGCCGGTCCACCTCGGCACGCAGGTACTGTGCGGCTTGCGTCGCCGCTGCGGCGGCCGTCGTCACCACGGCGATCGTCACCGCGAGGCCGAGCAGCACGGTGGTCTGGCGGTTCGCCAGGCCGTCCAGCACGCCCTTCGTCAACCAGGCCACGGCCACCGGGGCGGCGGCGCCCACGAGCGTGACGGCCAGGTATCCGAGCACGTGGACCGGAGCCGACCGCCACACCATGCCGGCGGCCCGCGCCGCGCATCCCGCCAGGACCCGGGACGTCGGCGTCGTCGCGGGCCGGCGGCCGCTCACGCCGCAGACCCGGCCGGCAGCCGAGAGACGCTGGGCGCCGTCGCGAGCAGCCTGCCGCCCGCGCTCACCTGGAAGAACGTCGGGAACGCCTGCACCTTGAACGCGCCCGCGACCTGCGGGGACGCGTCGTCCACGATCACCTGAGCGACCGGTGACAGCGCCGTGACCAGCTGCGCGGGATCGCCCGACCGGCCGTCGACCACCGCCAGCACCCGTGACCGGTCCTGGTCCGCCGCCCAGGAGAGCAGCTCCGGCAGCTGCTCGTGACAGCCTCGGCAGTCCGGCGACAGGAACGCCACGACCGTCCCTTCGGGCAGGAGGTCCCGCGACACGCGGTCTCCGTCCACGGTCGTCGCGTCGAAATCGCCGACGACCTCGCCGGCGGCCACCCCCTGGCCCGCTCCCGCCAACCCCGAGCCGACGGCCTCGTACAGCGCGTCGATCAGCTTGGTGTGCTCCCGGAGCCGCCGGACGACGGCGAGGGTCAACAGCAGGTTCGCCAGACACAGGGCGCCGACGAGGGCCACGATGGCGATCAGGTAGGACACAAGACACCTCCGTGTCGAAAGCTCATGAGTGTGTGCCCGGCCGCGGCCGACCACCGCCGGGCACAGGTCATCGTGGCGGGCTCGTCACCCTGCCGGCGGTCACGAGCAGTAGACGTAGCTCTTGCAGCCGCCGCAGGAGACGCGGCCGTTCGGGTAGTAGCAGCAGTACTTCGCGGTGTGCGCCGGGAAGCCGCAGCACTGGTAGCCGCAGTCGGTGGCCCGGGCAACGGTGTGCGGGGCGATCATCTCGAGCACCCGGTCGGCCAGTCTGGAAACGATGCGCATCGAACCTCCCTGTCGGCGGTGCCGGCGGGCCCTCGCCCGCTCGGCGCGGCGGGGTGCGGTCGGCCCACGCCGCCGTCCCGCCGCTCGTGGCAGCCTGCATCCGGGGGCTGAGCGATTTCTCAATGAATTCTTAACGGCCTATCTCTGCTGCTCGCAGGCCGCGATGCGGTCGCGCACCCGGTCGGCCTGCGCGTCGCCGAGGGCGTCGTAGCACTCCACCGCTCGCTTCCAGGCGTCGAGCGCGGCAGCCGTGTCACCCGCCCGCAGGCGCGTCTCACCCAGCCGGACCAGCGTCTCGGCAGCCGGGTACAGGTCGTCGCAGCCGCGCAGCAGCTCCACCGCCCTCTCGTAGCACGCCACCGCCTGCCCGAAGTCGCCTTTGGCCTCCAGCACGTGGGCGATGCTGTCCCAGGCGTGTCCCTCGCCCTGGGCGTACCCGAACTCGGCGAGGATGCGCTGTGCCCGGCGGCAGTCGGCCAGCGCCTGGTCGTACTCGCCGATCTGGGCCCGGAGCCAGCCCGCGTTGTTCAACGCCCGCGCCTCGCCGATGGCGTCGCCGGCCTGCCGGAACAGCTCCCGCGCGTGCCGGGTGTGGCCGAGCGCCTCGCCGGGTCGCACCCGGTTCAGCGAGACCGACAGGCCCAGGTGGATGTGCGCCTGCAGGGACGGCTCGTCGAGGTCCCGATGTAACTCGATCGCCCGCTGGAAGTGCACGACCGCCTCCTGGTCGCGGCCGAGCCTGCCGTGGGCGCGCGCGATGCAGTTGTGGCAGCGGGCCTGCGCCAGCCGGTCGCCGAGCCGCCCGGCCGCGTCCACCGCCACCTCCTGGACGCGCAGGATCTGCTCCCACGGACCGTGGCGCTGCATGAACTCCGAGAACGCCCAGGCCAGCTGCCACGCGTGCCGGTCCAGCCCGGCCGCGGTCGCCTCCGCCAGCAACGCCGGCAGCGCCGCCGACTCGTCGGCGTACCAGCGCAGCGCCTCGGCCTGCCCGGCGAACTGCTCCACCGCGGCACCCCGCGCCCGCGCCGGCAGGGTCAGCGTCTCACGGTAGGGGTAGCAGGCCCTGCTCGCGGCGCAGGCCGAATGCAGGTAGTAGTCCAGCAGGCGCCGCGACGCCGCACGCCGTGCGGCGCGGCTGTCGGCGGCGCGCCCCTGTTCCGACGCGTACGCGCGCAGCAGGTCGTGCAGATGCAGGCGCCCGCGCGCGCGGAGGTCGACCAGGTTGGCGCGATCGAGGTGCGTGGCGAGCTCCCGGGTGCGCTCCTCCGGCAGGGCGGCCAGGCTCGCCGCCGCCGCGAGCGGCAGGTGTGGCCCCGGGTGTTGCCCGAGGAGCCGGAAAAGCCGGAGCGCGAGCTCGGGCAGGTCCCGATACGACCGCCCGAACACCCTGCGCAGGTCGATCGCCGGGTCGCTGTGGGTGAACGGGTCCAGATCCGCGCCGCTCCGCGCGAGTTCCGCGGCGACCTCCGAAAGCGGCAGATCGGTGCGCCGCGCCAGCTGCGCCGCGACGATCGCCAGGGCCAGCGGCAGCCGGCCGCACCGGCGAATGATCAGCGCGGTCGCTGCGGGCTCCGCGGCCAGCCGCGGCTCCCCCAACCGCGCCGCCAGGAGGCGGTGGGCGTCATCGTCCGACAGGACGTCCAGACGCACCAAGGAGGCACCCGCGGTGATCGCGAGACCGGACAGCTCGGAACGGCTGGTGATCAGCGTCAGGCACCCCGGCGCGGTGGCCAGCAGCGGTCGTACCTGCTCGGCGCCGCGAGCGTCGTCGAGCACGACGAGGACGCGCCGGAAGGCCAGCATGCTGCGGTAGAGCCCGATCTGGGCCTCGACGTCCGACGGCACCCGGGTTTCAGGGACTCCGAGCGCCCCGAGGAACCGGGGCAGGACCATGGCCGCGTCGGCCGGACCGACCGTGCTGAGATCGGCGTACAGCTGCCCGTCCCGGAAGCGGTCGCGATTCAGATGAGCCCAGCGCAGCGCGAGTGACGACTTCCCCACCCCGGGCG
This sequence comes from Nonomuraea muscovyensis, assembly GCF_014207745.1. Classification (NCBI taxonomy): domain Bacteria; kingdom Bacillati; phylum Actinomycetota; class Actinomycetes; order Streptosporangiales; family Streptosporangiaceae; genus Nonomuraea; species Nonomuraea muscovyensis. Next base: position 2,299,404 of record NZ_JACHJB010000002.1, on the reverse strand, counting down.
GTCCCGAGATCGCGCAGACCGCCGCGGTCACCGGCCGTTCGCCGCTCGCGCTCGCGGCCAGTTGTTCCAGCTCCGCCGCCCGGCCGACGAAGCCGCTCAGGCCGACCGGCAACTGGGCCGGGACCACGTGGGCGGTCCCGGGCACGTCGCCGGACCGCAGCAGCGTCCCGTGGACGCGCTGCAATGCCGCACTCGGCTCGACCCCCAGTTCGTCGGCGAGGGTCCGGCGTACCCGCGCGAAGTGCGCCAGTGCCTCGGCGGTTCGCCCCGACGCGTGCAGCGCCTCGACCAGCGCGGCTGCCAGGAGTTCGTCGAGCGGGTGTTCGTCTGCCAGCGGCGACAGCGTCGCCACCACGGCCGCCGCGTCACGGCCGGTCATCGTCCGTGCCCACCGCAGCACGCTCTCCTTGCGTTCGTCGCGCAGCCGGTGGCGGGCACGCTCGGCCCATTCGCCGGGCAACCCGGTCAGCGGGTCGCCGCGCCACAACGCGAGAGCGTCGTCCAGCAGCGGAGCCGGATCCGGCTCCGCCATCGCACGGAAGGCGACGCTCCGGAACCGCGACACGTCCACCGCGGATTCGTCCACGTCGAGCAGGTAACCTCCGGGCCGGTGGACGACGGCGCCGTCACCCGCCAGCACGTCGCGGCGGATGCGGGTGATGATCGTGTACAGGGTGCGCCGCGCGCCGGCCGGAACCTCCTCGCCCCAGATCCGGGCGAGGAGCGTCTCGACGGGCACCACTCGGCCGACCTCCCAGGCGAGCGCGGCGAGCGCGAGCGCGACCTGCGGTGGCTGTACGGGCCGGGTCTGGCCCCGACGCTCCACCTCGACAGGTCCGAGCAACCGGATCAGCACGACGGTCCCCCCTGTGTGGATCTTCGAGCGTAACGAACCCATAGGGCACGCGGCATGCCGATCGTCCGCGAAAGCCTCCCTGGCCGGTGCTTTTGGGCGGCTGACGCAGGCTGCCGTGATCTCGTTTGCCTGCGCGATGACCGGCGGGGCATCGCTCCCGACGAGAGCCCGCACGGGCATGCGCCCGCCCGGAGCGGGACCGGGGCGGGCCTGCTCCCGCAGCGGAATCCAGGCGGGCCTGCTCCCGGAGCGGAACCCGGTGCGGGCCTCAGCCGCCCAGGAGCTCCTGGACCGCGTCGTCGGCCGTGTCGCGGATCTCGAAGCGCTTGGTCAGCCCCGTCATGGTGAACAACCGCGTCATGCGGGCCCGCACGCCGCTGAGCAGCACCCGCCCGCCGGCCGCCTCGGCCCCGTTCAGGACCGAGATGAGGACGCTCAGCCCGGTGGAGTCGCAGAAGTCGACGCCCTCCAGGTGGATGACCACGCGGGGCGGCTCGTCGCCGCTGACCGCGTCCGTCAGGGCCTGGCGCAGATCGGCGGCGGTGGCGATGTCGAGCTCGCCCGCGAGGTTCACGACGGTCGCCCCGTCGTGCCGGGTGATGACCGAGGAGAAACCGGTCCGCCTCGCCTGGTTCACGCGCACATCCTCCCGACGCCGACGACATGGCGCTTCCACGCCGCACCTCGCCCGTACATGCCGACAGGACATGATTGCATAGCGTAAGCGACACGTGCGACTTGGCGACCCCGCCGCCTACGCTCCCGCGCGGGGCAGCGTGACCGTGACGACCAGCCCACCGCCCTCGCGCGGCCGGGCCGTGACGTCGCCGCCGTGCGCCCGGGCCACCGACCGGACGATCGACAGGCCCAGCCCCGCGCTGCGCCCGGTGACCATGCGCTCCTCGCCGAGCCGGTGGAACGGCTTGAACAGCGCCGGGATCTCGTACGGCGGGACGGCCGGCCCGGTGTTGGACACCTCCACCTCGGCCTCACCCGCGGGCGAGGTGCGGCTCGCGACCCGGACCCAGCCGGTGCCGTCGCCGGTGTTGTGCCGGATGCCGTTCTCGACCAGGTTGTGCACCATCCGTTCGAGCAGCATCGCGTCGCCGCCGGCCGGTGCGGGGAAGGCCGCCTCCTGCACGGTGACGCGCGCCTGCTCGGCCTCCGGGGCCGTCTGCGCCACCACGTGCGCCACCACGTCGGCGAGGTCCACCGGCGACCGGTCGCCGATCTCGTGGTCGGCGCGGGCGAGCAGCAGCAGCCCGGAGATGAGCCGTTCGTGCCGCGCGTTGATCTCCAGCAGGCTCTCGCCGAGCCGTTTGACGTCGACCGAGGCCGTCCGGCGGTGCATGGCCAGCTCGACCAGCGCCCGGTTGAGCGTCAGCGGGGTGCGCAGCTCGTGGGAGGCGTTGGCGACGAACCTGCGCTGCCCGTCGAAGGAGTGGTCGAGCCGTTCGACCATGGTGTCGAACGTGTCGGCCAGTTCCTTCACCTCGTCGACCGGCCCCCGCAGCGCGATGCGCTCGTGCAGGCCGCGGTCGGCGGCCGGGGCGGCGGCGATGCGCCGCGCCGTCGCCGTCACCAGGCGCAGCGGGGCCAGCATCCGCCCGGCCACCACCCAGCCGAGCGCGGCGGCGGCGAGGGCCACCACGGCCAGGGCGACCGCCCCCTGGGTGAGCAGCGACGTCACGGCCGCCTCGCGCAGCTCGGCCTCCTGCGCCTGCATCCAGCGCAGCGCGTCGGCGCCCTCCAGCATGTACCCGTTGGGAGAGACGATGGCGAGCCGGGTCGGCCTGCCGCCCGGCGCGCCGTAGCGGGAGTTGAACGACCGCGAGAGTTGCTGGTTGAACAGCAGGTACGTGACCGCGAGCAGCGTCAGCCCGGCGAGGAGGAACAGCGCCCCGTACACGAGCGTGAGCCGGGCCCGCAACGTGGGGTGCGGCGTGCGGATCTTCATCCGATTCGGTATCCCACGCCCGGGACCGTCTCCACCACCGCGGGCTCGCCGAGCTTGCGGCGCAGCTTGAGAATGGTCAGCCGGACCACACCGGTGAACGGGTCGGCGTTCTCGTCCCACGCCTTCTCCAGCAGCGTCTCGGCCGGCACCACCGCCCCCTCGGCCCGCAACAGCTCGGTCAGCACGGCGAACTCCTTCTTCGACAGCGGCACGTATCTGCCGTCCCTGAACACCTCCCGGCGCGCGGGATCGAGCGTGATCCCGGCCCGCCGCAGCACCGGCGGTGCCGCGGGCCGCGCCCGCCGCCCCAGCGCCAGCACCCGCGCTGCCAGCTCCGCGAAGGCGAACGGCTTGGCGAGGTAGTCGTCGGCGCCCAGCGACAGCCCCGCCACCCGGTCGCCGATCTCCGCGGCGGCCGTCAGCATGAGCACCCGCGCGGTCGAGTCGGACGCGACCAGCTCACGGCACACCTCGTCGCCGTGCACCACCGGCAGATCCCGGTCGAGGACGACCACGTCGTAGTCGTTGACCCCGATCCGCTCCAGCGCCGCCGCGCCGTCGTGCGCCGTGTCGACCGCGTGCGTCTCCTCGCGCAGCCACTCGGCTATCGCGTCGGCGAGCATCCGCTCGTCCTCCACCACCAGAACCCGCATCGCCGTCCTTCCTCGTGTGCCGCGTCGATCCTGCCGCAACCGCCGTTTCCCCGGCGTTAGCGCGCATGGAAACGGCCGGGAAACGGCCCACCCGGTTGCATCTGTCCCCGTACGGCCGGCACGGGTCCGGCCCGGACGAGGAGAGCACACGTGCGGAACACATTGCGGCGAGGACGGGTCCTCGGAACGGTTTCGGCGCTGGCCCTGGCCGCAGCCCTGACCCTGGCCGGATGCGGCGCGGACGACGGCGGCGGCTCCGACGTCGCGTCGGCGACCGGCGGCGGAGCGGCCGCGACCGGCAGCGCGGCGCCCAGCCTGAGCAACGACGAGAAGGGCGTGAAGTTCGCGCAGTGCATGCGCGAGAACGGCATCGACATGGCCGACCCGCAGCCGGGCAAGGGCGTCATGATCACCGGGAAGCCGGGCAGCGAGGAGACCATGGCCAAGGCCATGGACGCGTGCAAGCAGTACCAGCCGACGGGCGGCACCGGGCCGGGCGCCCAGCAGAACGCCGAGCGGATGCGCGCCCTCGCCCAGTGCATGCGCGACAACGGCGTGCCCGACTTCCCCGACCCGGAGCCGGGCGGCGGCCTGCGCGTCACCGCCGACATCGCCGGCGACCCCGACTTCGAGGCGGCCCAGCAGAAGTGCCGGCTGAACCCCGGAGGCTCCTGATGGGCCGCACCACCCTCGGCGACCCGCCCGCAGCCGGGACCGACCCGCCCGCTTCCGGCACCGAGCCGCCGTCGCCCCGGCCACGCCGCCGCCGGGGCAGGAGGGCCGCGGTCCTGCTCACCGCCGTCGCCCTCACCGGGGCGGCCGCCGTGACCGTGACCAACGCCGGCCTGCTGGAGGGCGGCGGGGCGGAGCCGGCGGCGGCCGCCCTGCCCCCGGCCACCACCCGGATCACCGAGCAGACGCTCGACGACACCCGCGACGTGGACGGCGAACTCGGCTACGGCCCCGCCACCACGGCGGTGAGCCGCAGACCCGGGACGATCACCTGGCTGCCCGACAGCGGCGCCCGGGTCAGCCGCGGCCGGTCGCTGTACCGCGTCGACAACGACCCCGTCGTGCTCCTGTACGGCTCGACGCCCGCGTACCGCGACCTGCGGATCGGCGCGGAGGGTCGCGACGTCGAGAACCTGGAGCGCAACCTGCGCGAGCTCGGCTACGACGGCTTCACCGTGGACGACACCTACACCGAGGCCACCGCCGCGGCCGTCATGGAGTGGCAGGACGACCGCGGCCTGGACCAGACCGGCGTCGTCGAGCTGGGCCGTGTCGTCTTCGCCGCCGGAGCGGTCCGGGTGGAGACCCTGGACGCCCAGCCCGGCCAGCCCACCGGCCCCGGCCGCAAGGTCCTGTCCTACACCGGTACCGAGAAGGTCGTCACCGTACGGCTGGACGCCGAGGACCAGCGGATGGCCGGCAAGGGCGCCAAGGTCACCGTCACGCTGCCCGACGGCGGACGCGTGCCCGGCAAGGTGACGGAGGTCGCCACCGTCATCGAACCCGGCGACGGCCCCAACGCCGAGCCACAGACGAGGCTGGAGGCGCTCGTCTCCCTGACCGGCGGCAAGAAGGCCGCGCGCAAGGGGGTCGCGCGCCTCGACCAGGCGGCGGTGGACGTCACGTTCACCGCCGCCCGGCGCGAGGACGTGCTCACCGTGCCGGTCGCCGCGCTGGTCGCGCTGCGCGAGGGCGGCTTCGGCGTGGAGGTCGTCGAGGGCACCTCGACCAGGTACGTCGCGGTGGAGACCGGTCTGTTCGCCGGCGGCCGCGTCGAGATCAGCGGGCCCGGCCTCACGGCGGGCATGACCGTGGGGATGCCCCGGTGACGCCGCCCATGATCTCCATGTCCGAGGTGACCAGGGCCTACCCGGGGGGCGTCGTCGCGCTGGCCGGGGTGTCGCTGGAGATCGAGCGGGGCGAGCTGGTCGCCATCGCCGGGCCGTCCGGGTCCGGCAAGTCGACCATGCTGAACACCATCGGCACCCTCGACCGGCCCACATCCGGGACCGTGCGCGTCGACGGCTACGACGTCTCCGCCCTGTCCGACAGGGCGCTGTCGGCGCTGCGGGCGACGCGCGTCGGCTTCGTGTTCCAGCACTTCCACCTGGCCGCCAAGGTGCCCGCACTGGACAACGTCGCCGACGGCCTGCTCTACAGCGGCCTGCCCCGCTCCGAACGGCGGCGCCGGGCGGCCGCCGCGCTGGAGCGCGTCGGCCTCGGCCACCGGCTCGACCACGAGCCGCACGAGCTGTCCGGGGGCGAGCGGCAGCGGGTCGCCATCGCGCGGGCCGTGGCCGGGGACCCGCCGCTGCTGCTGGCCGACGAGCCGACGGGTGCCCTGGACTCCGTCTCGGGCGCCGGGGTGATGGACCTGCTGCACGACCTGAACGACGCCGGCACCACGATCGTGATCATCACTCACGACCGCGAGATCGCCGCCGGCCTGCCCCGCGAGATCCGCATGCGTGACGGCCGCGTCGTCGCCGACGTCACCCGCCCGGTCACGCCGGTGGCGGCGGTCCCGGCAGGGGGATCGTGATGGCCGTGGTCGAGCTCGCCGACCGGCCGCCGCCCGTCCCGGCCAGGATGCGGCCGCGCGACGTCCTGCGGGTCGGTGCGGTGGGCCTGCGCACCCGCCCGCTGCGGGCCTTCCTGTCCGCGCTGGGCATCGCCATCGGCATCGCCGCGATGATCGGCGTGGTCGGCATCTCCTCCTCGTCGGGGGCCGAGCTGGACCGTACGCTCTCCGCGCTGGGCACCAACCTGCTCACCGTCTCCTCCGGGCGCACCCTCCTCGGTGAGGAGGCCAAGATGCCGGTGGAGGCCGAGGCGATGATCGAACGGATCGGCCCCGTGGACGCCGTCTCCGCCGTCGGGTACGTCGCCGACGCCAAGGTGTACCGGAGCGAGGAGATCCCCCGCGCCCAGACCGGCGGCATCTCCGTCTACGCCGCCCGCCCCGACCTGCTCGCCACCGTCGGCGCCGCGCCGCGCAGCGGGACCTGGCTGAACGAGGCCACCCACCGCTATCCGGCGGTGGTGCTCGGGTCCACGGCCGCCGAGCGGCTCGGCGTGCCCGCGGCCGGCCCCGACACCCAGGTGGTCGTCGGCGGGGAGAGGTTCACGGTCGTCGGGATCCTCGATCCGGTGCCGCTGGCCACCGAACTGGACACGGCCGCGCTCGTCGGGTGGCCCGTCGCCGAGGCCGTGCTCGGCTTCGACGGGCACCCGACGACCCTCTACACCCGTGCGGAGGAGGCGCGGCTGGAGTCCGTCCGGGAGGTGCTAGCCGGGACGGCCAACCCGCAGGCGCCGAACGAGGTCGAGGTGTCGCGCCCGTCGGACGCGCTCGCCGCCAAGCAGGCCACCAGCCAGGCGTTCACCGGGCTGCTGCTGGGCGTCGGCGCCGTGGCGCTGCTCGTCGGCGGGGTCGGCGTGGCCAACACCATGGTCATCTCGGTGCTGGAACGGCGGCCGGAGATCGGGCTGCGCCGCTCGCTCGGCGCCACGCGCGGGCAGATCCGCACGCAGTTCCTCGCCGAGTCGCTGCTGCTGTCCGCGCTGGGCGGCGCCGGCGGCCTGCTGCTCGGCACGGGGGTCACGGCGGGGTACGCGCTGTACCAGGGGTGGCCGGCCGTGGTGCCCGCCTGGGCGACCGGCGGCGGCCTGGCCGCCACGCTCGCCATCGGAGCGGTCGCGGGCCTCTACCCGGCCGTCCGCGCCTCCCGCCTCTCCCCGACCGAGGCCCTCGCCACTCCTTGAGCCCGGCGGCGGCCGCCTTCTCCCGCCCGCTCGGTCACCGGGGCGGGCGGGAGAGGGGGCGGCAGTTCGTCCACGGGCGGCCGTGGCCGTCTGTGAAACTTTCATAGCGTAACCGATAGTTTCAGCACCACCGGGCTCCCTACGTGCTCTGCCGGTTGACCCCTACCCCCAGCGTGCCTACCGTCCGGGTGGATCCCAGACCGGGCCGAAAATTTCGGAACGCACGTGGAGGTGGACGCCTGTGCCTTCGCACGACCGCTCCCGCATCAGGACCCTGGCGCTGGCCGCCCTCTTCGGGCTGCTCGCCGCCTTCCTCCTGCCGGGCACACCCGCCGGCGCCTCGGCGGCGCTGCGCCAGCACGCCGCGGCGCGCGGCAAGTTCATCGGCGCCGCCCTGGCCACCGGCCCGCTGGCGAACGAGAGCGCCTACCGCGACATCGCCGCCGCCGAGTTCAACCAGATCACCGCCGAGAACGCCATGAAGTGGGACGCCACCGAGCCCAGCCAGGGCCGGTTCACCTTCACCGGAGCCGACGCCGTCGTCGACTTCGCCGCCGCCAACGGGCAGCAGGTCCACGGCCACACCCTCGTCTGGCACAGCCAGACCCCCGGCTGGGTGCAGAGCCTCGGCGCCACCGCCATGCGCGCGGCCATGCGCGAGCACATCGCCCAGGTCGTCGGCCGCTACGCCGACGACCCCGCGGTCGTCTCCTGGGACGTGGTCAACGAGGTCTTCGACGACAGCGGTGGCATGCGCACCTCGTTCTGGTACAACACGCTCGGCGAGAGCTACATCGCCGACGCCTTCCGCGCGGCCCGCGCCGCCGATCCCGACGCCCGGCTGTGCATCAACGACTACAACGTCGAGGGGATCAACGCCAAGAGCACCGCCATGTACAACCTCGTGCGCACGCTGCGCCAGCAGGGCGTCCCGGTGGACTGCGTCGGCTTCCAGGGCCACCTCGCCATCCAGTACGGCTTCCCCGGCCAGGTCCAGCAGAACATGCAGCGCTTCGCCGACCTCGGCGTCCAGGTCAGGGTCACCGAGCTCGACATCCGCATGGTGATGCCCCGCGACGCGAGCAAGGACGCCACCCAGGCGACCTACTACCGCGACACCGTCAACGCCTGCCTCGCCGTCACCGCCTGCGCCGGGATCACGATCTGGGGCTTCACCGACAAGCACTCCTGGGTGCCCGACACCTTCTCCGGCCAGGGGGCCGCGCTGATCTACGACGAGAACTACCGTCCCAAGCCCGCCTACACCGCCGTCCACGACGCCCTCGCGGGCGGCACCGGCTCCGACACCACGCCGCCGACCGCGCCGGGCACCCCGGTGGCGTCCGGCGTCACGGCCACGACCGCCACGCTGACCTGGACCCCCTCCACCGACGCGGGCGGCAGCGGGCTGGCCGGCTACACCGTCCACCGGGAGCAGGGCAGCACGGACCCGCAGCTCGGGCAGAGCGCCGGCCCGTCCGTGACGCTGACCGGGCTGAGCCCCGCCACGCGCTACGAGGTGTACGTGCGCGCCCGCGACGGCGCCGGGAACCAGTCCCCGGCCTCCGCCACCGTGGCCTTCACCACGGCCACCGGCGGGGGAGGCGGGCCGTGCGCGGTCGCCGCCACCGTGCAGACCCAGTGGGGCAACGGCTACGTCGTCCAGCCGGTCACCGTCACGAACACCGGCGCCTCGGCGCTGAACGGCTGGACGGTCACCTTCACCCTGCCCGCGGGCCACACCGTCACCGGGTCCTGGAACGCCACCCTCACCACCAGCGGGCAGACCGTCACGGCGCGCAACGCCGCCCACAACGCCGCCCTCGCGCCGGGCGCGACCGCCACGTTCGGCTTCCAGGCCGGCCGCCCCGACGGGAACACGGCCACCCCGTCCGGCTACGCCTGCGGCTGAAAAAAGACCGCCTCCCGGGCGATGAGTTCCGGCCGGTCGCCGAGTCAGGACAGGTGAGACCACCTCATCGCCTCGGGAGGCATCATGAAGCGACCCGCCCTGGACGGCATGCTGCTCGCCAGCGCCGACCCCGAACGGCTGAGCCGCTGGTACGCCGCGGCCCTCGACCCGGAGGCCGACACCGTGGTCGGCGACTACCGGGTGCTCACGTTCGGCGGCTTCCATCTCATCGTCGACACCCGCTCCGACATCTCCGACAAGAACCCCGAGCCCGGCCGGTTCATCCTCAACTTCGACGTGGCCGACGCCCGCGCCGTGGTCGCCCGGATGACCGGGCTGGGCGTGTCGTGGCTGGCCGAGCTGGAGGACCGTGACGGCAGCCTGTTCGCCACCGCGATCGACCCGGACGGCAACTACGTCCAGATCATCCAGCTCAGCGAGGAACACCGCGCGGCCATGTGAGAGGAGGTCACCATGCTCGGCTCGGTCAAGGCGTTCAGCGGCTTCTCCGTCGACGACATCGAGGCGGCCAGGGCGTTCTACGAGGGAACGCTCGGCCTGACGGTGTCGGTGGAGAACGGCCTGCTGACCCTGCACATCAGAGGCGGCCGGGACATCCTGGTCTACCCGAAGGACGACCACACGCCGGCCACGTACACCGTGCTCAACTTCCCGGTGGACGACATCGGCAAGGTGGTGGACGAGCTGGCCGCGCGCGGGGTGCGCTTCGAGCGCTACCCGCACCTGGAGGCGGACGAACGGGGCATCTTCCGCGGCGGCGGCCCGCTCATCGCCTGGTTCGCCGACCCGGCGGGCAACATCCTGTCGGTTTTGCAGGAGCCGTAAGGACGGGGGCCGCCCGCTCCGCCCCGAACGGCACGGGGCGGAGCGGGCGCCGGGCCGTCAGTGACCGGACGGCGGGTCCTCGGTGTAGCGCAGCAGGTCGCCCGGCTGGCACTCGAGCACCTCGCACAGCCGCGTCAGGGTGGAGAACCTGATCGCCTTGCCCTTGCCGGTCTTGAGTATCGACAGGTTGGCGATCGTCACCTCCACCCGGTGCGACAGCTCGGTCAGCGTCATGCCGCGCCGGGCGAGCAGCTCGTCGAGCCGGACCTCGATCCGTCCGGTGAGTTCGCCCGGCGGCACTCAGATCGTCCCTTCGAGCTCGTCCAGCATGACCAGCCCCCGCCCGATCACCTCGGCCACCACGAACGCCCCCATGCCCATCAGCATGCCGGCGACGGGACTGACGGCGTCGCCGAGGGCCACCCAGGCATCGGTGACCGTCAGGTGGGCGGCGACGGTCTTCGCCCCGAAGTCGAGGGCGAAGGCCACCGGTGAGCCGATGAGGAGCACCGCACCGATCCTACGCAGGTCGCCGACCGTGTCCGCCGAGAACAGCGCCCGGTCGCCGGCCAGTCCCCGCGTCGTGATCCGGGTGAGCAGGAACAGCGCCACCACGATGATCAGCACGGTGGGCAGCCACGTGAAGAGGAACAGCCCGGCCAGCAGCGGGGCCCGCTCCGGGTCGTACAGGCTCGCCTCGACCCGCACGTCCACAGCGTGCACGCCCGGTACGAGGGTGCCGCCGAGCGGCACGCCGGCGGACGGCAGCCGCAGGCCGGCGAAGCCCGCGCCGCCGCGGGGCTCGCCCGGCACGGCCATGGCGGCGCTCTGCACCAGCCCGCCCACGAGGAGCAGGGTGAACAGGACCGTCGCGGTCGTCAGCAGCACGTGCAGGCGGCGCGTCCACCGGCCGTCCATCCGGGCCACGAGAGTTCCCCGGCCGTCCGACATCGCAGCTCCTTTATTGTTTTTCGATGAGGACGCCTCCACCGTAACATCGAAAATCGATAAAAGACCACCCGTGGTCGCCAAGGTGTGGCCGACTGCCGGACGGGCATCGGTACCGTCATGGCGATCCACACGGTCTCCTCCTGGAGGGAGCTCGACGACTCGATCAGCGAGGTCAGCGGCCTGCGCGGGCACCGTGCCGGCGGCCGTTCCCACTCGACCGTGGTCTTCCGCGGCCGGGCCCGCCCCCCGCACGTGCTGCTGGCCGGGCTGGCGCGGCTGACCGGTGACTGCCCGGCCGTGGAGCGCCATCTCATCCGCAACTTCCGCAAGTACGCCCATCGCCAGGCGCCCGGCCCGACCCTGTGGGACTGGCTCGCCCTCGGGCAGCACCACGGCCTGCCCACCCGGCTGCTCGACTGGACGTTCTCGCCGCTCGTGGCGCTGCACTTCGCGACGGTCGGCTGGCCCGAGGAGGCGGCGATGCTCGTCGGCGTGGACTGCGCGGCCGTGCACCAGGAGCTGCCCGCGCCGCTGCGCGACGTGCTCGACGGCGAGGGGGCGCTGCTGTTCACCACCGAGATGCTGGCCCGCGCCGCACCCGATCTGGACACCCTGGACGAACTGGGCGCCGACGATCCCTTCCTCGTGTTCTTCGAGCCGCCGTCGCTGGACGAGCGCATCATCACCCAGTCGTCGGTGCTGTCGGCGCTGTCGGACGTGACCCGGCCGGTCGAGGACTGGCTGGACAAGCACCCCGATCTGTGGTGGGCCTGGCGGGTGCCTCCCGAGGTCAAGGCCGAGGTTCGCGAGCGGCTGGACCAGGCCGGGATCACCGAGCGCGCGCTGATGCCCGGCCTCGACGGCCTGGCCGCCTGGCTGCGCCGCTACTACTCGCCCGGCGCCGCCTCCGGCCGGGACGAGGATGCCTGCGCCTCCACCCGGATGGCGGACCAGGCGCCGCCGGACGACCCCGCCGGCCCCGGCCCCGGCCGCGACGACGCCCGCTGACCGCACCCCGCCCGCCGGCCCGTCCCGGGTTCGCGCCTCGGCCCGTCGTGGAGCGACTCTCGGCCCGTCCCGGATCGGCGCGTCACGGTGGCCGGCCGCGCGTGTCAGCGGTCGGCGGTGGTGGGGCGGTGCTGCCGCGCGGCACCAGGCGCGCGGCCGGGTCCTCGGCGTCCGCCGCCTGCTCCCCGGCGATCAGCGACAGCAGGGTGCGCGCCGCCCGGGCGCCGTAGGCGGGGATGTCGCGGGTCAGCGCGCTCAGCGCCGGCCGGACGACCTGGGAGAGCGGCGAGTCGTCCCAGGCCACGATCGACAGGTCACCGGGCACGTCCAGCCGCAACTCCAGCGCGGCGGACATCCCGGCGACGGCCATGATGTCGTTGTCGTAGACGATCGCCGTCGGCCGGGTGGGGGCGCTCACCAGGCGGCGGGTGGCCCGCGCCCCCTCCGCTCCGGTGTAGTCGGTGTGCATGACGGCGGGCGTGCCCAGCCCGAGCTCCGCGCAGGCGGCGGTGAACGCCCGGTCGCGCAGCACCGTGTGCACCAGCTCCGGCAGCCCGGCCACCCGGGCGATCCGGCGGTGCCCGAGCGCCGCCAGGTACTCGACGGTCTCACGCACGGCTGCGGCGTCGTCGGACCACACCGCCGCCAGCGGCCCCGACTCCGACGGATGGCCGATCACCACCGCCGGCAGGCCGAGCTGCGCCAGCACGGTGACGCGGGGGTCGGCGAAGCGCAGGTCCACCAGGATCACGCCGTCCACCCTGCCCTCGCCGGACCAGCGGCGGTAGACCTCCAGCTCCTCCTCCGGCGTGCTCGAGACCTGCAGCATCAGCGCGTACGAGCGTCCGGACAGCTCGGTCTCGATGCCGCTGATCAGCTCCATGAAGAACGGCTCGACGCCCAGGATGCGGGCGGGCCGGCACAGCGTCAGGCCGACCGAGTGGGCCCGTGCCCGGCTGAGCGCCCGCGCCGCGCTGTTGGGCCGCCAGCCGATCTCCTCCGCGATGGCCTTGATCACCGCCCGCTTGGCCGCCGACACCCCGGGACGGTCGTTGAGCGCGTACGATACGGCCACCTTGGAGACTCCCGCGCGCCGCGCGATGTCGGCGATCGTCGGACGCTTCACCGAGCCCCCTCAGCGTGAACCGGTTAGCCATTTGTGCAGACGAACCATACTCCCGCCACGCCCCGATGACACGGGTGAAATGGCGATATTCCGCTCCCTTTCGTGCATGCAGGATTTCGACCTCATTACAGGTCTTGACTGAGCGATCGTGCGATTTTACGGTCGCGATACTTACCCGGTTCAGTGGGAGCGCTCTCACAGCGGGTCCGCCGCCTGCGTGTCGGCGCGGGCCGAGAACGGCCGCTGACCGGTCCACACGGCGGCTCACGCCGCCACCTCGGGGCTGTGCCAGACGGTCGAACCTCCGCCTCGGCGGGGAAGGAGAAACTGATGCGAAAGCGGGCGCGGATCCTCGTTCCGCTCCTCGCGGCGGCCATGGCCGCCGCCGCGTGCTCCGGTGGCGGCGCCACCCTGCCCACCCAGGGCTCCCAGGGCGCGAGCCCGCCCGCCGGCAACCCGGGGAACCCCGGCTCGCTGCCCCGCAACGAGACGCTCTACACCACCGGCACCCAGTGGGGCCCGCCCGCCCACTTCAACCCCATCCGCGAGGGCGACCACGCCACCGGCACCAAGGGCCTCGTCTACGAGACGCTCTTCCACTACGACCCCAACACCGCCAAGCTCGTCCCCTGGCTCGCCGAGAGCGGCTCCTGGACCAGCGACACCGTCTACGAGGCCAAGATCCGGTCCGGCGTCACCTGGTCCGACGGCAAGCCGCTCACCGCCAAGGACGTGGCCTTCTCCTACGGCCTGGGCAAGATCGAGACGATCTCGTTCCACAACCTCTTCGACTGGCTCAAGAGCGCCGAGGCGATCGACGACAAGACCGTGCGCTTCACCTTCTCCAAGGCCAACTACCAGGAGTGGGACTTCAACCTCTACAGCCGTGTCATCGTGCCCGAGCACATCTGGGCGGGCCGGTCGGAGGAGGAGGTGCTCAACGGCGCCAACGAGAAGCCCGTCGGATCCGGCGCCTACACGTACCAGAGCCACGACCAGGACCGCGTCGTCTACGTCAGGCGCGACGACTGGTGGGGCAAGAGCGCCCTCGGCAAGGAGCCCAAGCCGCGCTACATCGTGGACGTCGCCACCCCCGGCAACGAGGTGGCCATGGGCATGCTGCTGCAGAAAGGCCTGGACCTGAGCAACAACTTCCTGCCCGGCGTCGCCAACCTGGTCAACGGCAACTTCGGCATCACCACCTTCTACAACGAGCCGCCGTACATGCTCTCGGCCAACACCGCCTGGCTGGTGCCCAACACCACCAGGAAGCCGATGGACGACCCGGCCTTCCGCAAGGCGCTGGCGGCCTCCGTCGACACCAAGAAGATCGTCGAGGGCGTGTACGGCAACCTCGTCAAGGTCGCCAGTCCCACCGGCCTGCTGCCGCAGTGGGACCAGTTCGTCGACCAGGCCGTGGTGGGCGGCAGCGGCTTCGCCTTCGACACGGCCAAGGCCAGGAAGACGCTCGCCGACGCCGGCTACCGCGACCGCGACGGCGACGGCCTGGTCGAGAACAAGGACGGCTCCAAGATCAAGCTGACGCTGATGGTGCCGACCGGCTGGACCGACTGGATGGAGGCCGCCCGCACCATCGCCACCAGCGCCAAGGCCGCCGGCATCGACGTCACCCCCGACTTCCCCGACTTCAACGCCCTGGTCGAGAAGCGCAGCAAGGGCGACTTCGACCTGCTCGTCAACAACGAGCGCCAGCTCTCCAACACCCCGTGGACGTACTACGACTACGTCTTCCAGCTCCCCGTCAACAAGACGCAGAACACCGTCAACTTCGGACGCTACGAGAACAAGCGCGCCTGGGAACTGGTGCAGCAGCTCAACCAGGTCCGCACCGACGACGTCGCCGGCATGAAGGCGGTCATCTCGCAGATCCAGCGGATCCACCTCGACGAGATGCCGATCATCCCGCTCTGGTACAACGGCCTGTGGGCCCAGTCGAGCGTCGCCACGTGGAAGAACTGGCCGTCCGCCGCGCAGGGCGCCCCCAAGTCCGCGCCCGTGATGTGGCGCCACTGGCTGGAGCTGGGCGGGTTCGAGACGCTCACGCAGATCCAGCCGGCCGGTTCCTGACCGACCTGATGAGCCTGACCGACCTGATGAGAACGACCTGATGTGAACGGCCCCCTCCGCCCCGCGCGACCGCGGGGGAGGGGGCCCTGGAGAGGCTCACGTGCGCCAATACTTCGGCAGGAAACTCCTCGTCTACGCGCTGACCTTCGTGGTCGCCGTCACCGTCAACTGGATGATCCCGCGCTTCATGCCGGGCGACCCCGTGGCGGGCATGCTGGCCAGGACCGGCGTGTCGCAGCCCGCGGCCGTCGAGGCGATGCGCGTCTACTACACCGACCTGTTCGGCTTCGACCGGCCGCTGTGGGAGCAGTACGCCAACTTCTGGGCGACCCTGCTGCGCGGCGACTTCGGCATCAGCATCTGGCTGTTCCCCACCCCGGTCAGCACGGTCATCCTGCGTGCGGTGCCGTACACGCTGGCGCTGATGATCCCGGCGGTGCTGCTGAGCTGGTGGGCGGGCAACCGGCTCGGCGCCTACGCGGCGCGGCGCAGGCTGCTCGACAACACCGTCCTGCCCGTCGGCTACGTGCTGACGGCCATGCCGTACATGTGGCTGGCCGTGCTGCTCGCCTGGGGGCTCGGGGTGGTGGCCGGCTGGTTCCCGGTGGCCGGCGGCTACGCCTTCTCGCTGCGGCCGGCCCTGACCGGGGAGTTCCTGCTGAGCCTGGTGCACCACTGGGTGCTGCCGTTCCTGTCGCTGTTCCTCGTGGCGCTCGGCGGCTGGGCCATCGGCATGCGCAACATGATCATCTATGAGCTGGAGTCGGACTACGCCACCTACCTGGCCGCCCTCGGCGCGCCGGCCAAGCTGATCCGCCGCTACGCCTTCCGCAACGCGGTGCTGCCGCAGATCACCGGGCTCGCCCTGCAACTCGGCGTGCTGGTGGCGGGGGCGCTGGTCACCGAGATCGTCTTCTCCTATCCGGGGCTGGGCAGCCTGATCCTCAAGGCCATCCAGAACCAGGACTTCTTCCTGCTGCAGGGCACGTTCATGTTCATCGTGATCGGCGTGCTCGTGGCCAACTTCGTCATCGACCTCGTCTACGTCGTGGTCGATCCCCGCACACGAGCCGGAATGGCGGGTGCACAGGCATGACCACGACCCCCCTCGCCGAGGGCCGCGCCGAGACCCGGGTGGTCCGCCGGGAGGCGCTGCACTTCGCGGTGCGCAACGGCAAGCTGGTCACCGGGTTCGGGCTGGTGCTGGTCCTGCTGCTGCTCGGCGTGCTCGGGCCGCTCCTCCTCGGCGTGACGGCGCCCAACGAGTACGTCGCCGCGCCCATGCTGCCGCCGTCGGCCGAGCACTGGCTCGGCACGACGACGTTCGGCCAGGACGTCTTCACCCAGTTCGTGTACGGCCTGCGCACCACGTTCGCCGCCGGGGCGCTCGGCGGCGGCATCGCGGCGGTGATCGCGATGGTGGTCGGGTTCGTCGCCGGCTACCGGGGCGGCCTGGTGGACGAGGTGCTGAACATGCTCACCAACATCGTCCTCGTCATCCCGACGCTGGCGGTGCTGCTCATCATCAACGCCTACCTCGGCATCCGCAGCGTCGCCGTGCAGGCGCTGTTCATCGGCCTGACCTCCTGGCCGTGGGCGGCCCGGGCGATCCGGGCGCAGACGTTCTCGCTGCGCGGCCGCGACTTCGTGGACCTGGCCAGGCTCAGCGGCCTGACCACGCCGCGGATCATCGCGCGGGAGATCGCGCCCAACATGAGCTCCTACCTGTTCATGACGTTCATCCTGCTGTTCGGCGGTTCGGTGCTCATCGCCTCGTCGCTCGACTTCATCGGGCTCGGCCCCACCGAGGGCGTCTCGCTCGGGCTGATGCTGCAGAACGCCACCCAGTGGAGCGCGCTGCAACTCGGCCTGTGGTGGTGGTTCGTGCCGCCCGGCCTGGCGATCACCGCGATCGTGGGCGCCCTCTACGTCGCCAACGTCGGCCTCGACGAGGTCTTCAACCCGAAGCTGAGGACGACATGACGCTCACCGTCACCGACCTGCGGGTCTCCTACCGGACGCTGCGGGGCGAGGTGAAGGCGCTCGACGGCGTGTCGTTCGGCGTGCGGGACGGCGAGATCCTCGGCCTCGCCGGCGAGTCCGGGTGCGGCAAGACCACGCTCGGCAAGAGCCTCATCCGGCTGGACGGGCGGATGCGGCACGCCGGCGGCACCGTCGAGCTGGACGGGCGCGAGCTGCCCATCGCCGACGACCGGCGGATGAACGACTTCCGCTTCCACGAGGTGTCGCTCGTCCCGCAGTACTCGATGAGCGCGCTCAACCCCACCCGCCGCATCGGCCGGATGGTCGGCGAGCTGCTGAGGTCGCGCGGCGTCGCCCTCGACCGTGACAAGCTGGAACGCCGGCTCGACCTCGTCGGGCTGCCCCGCGAGGTGCTGGACCGCTACCCCCTCGAACTGTCCGGCGGCATGAAGCAGCGCATGGTCATGGTCGTCTCCACCCTGCTCGACCCGTCGCTCCTGGTCGCCGACGAGATCACCTCCGCGCTCGACGTGTCCACCCAGAAGGCGGTCGCCCGGGCACTGCTCGGCTTCCGCGACGGCGGCGTCGTCAAGAGCATGATCTTCATCACCCACGACCTGGCGCTCACCTCCCACATCGCCGACACGATCATGGTGATGTACGCGGGCCGGCTCGCCGAGAAGGCGCCCGCCGACGTCATGGTCAAGGCGCCCCGCCACCCGTACACCCGCATGCTGATCAACTCGCTGCCCGAGGTCGGCGTCCGCCACGCCGAGCGCCGGCTGTCGGGCATCGCCGGCAGCCCGCCCTCGCTGCTCGACCCCCAGCCCGGCTGCCGGTTCCGCGACCGCTGCCCGCTCGCCGACGCGGGGTGCGCCGAGGACCCGCCGGTGACCGAGACCGAGCCTGACCACTTCGTCGCGTGCTGGAAGGCCTGATGCTGAGACTCGACAACGTCACCAAGGTGTACAGGACCGGCACCTTCGGCGGTAGGACGGTGACGGCCGTCGGCGGGGTGAGCTTCGACGTGCTGCCCGGCGAGGTCGTCTCGCTCATCGGCGAGAGCGGCAGCGGCAAGAGCACCATCGGCCGGATGATCCTCGGCCTGACCTCCGTCACCAGCGGCGCCATCACCGTGGACGGGTCCCCGGTCCGGCCGGGCAAGGACTACTACCGGGCCGTGCAGGGCGTCTTCCAGGACCCGTTCAGCTGCTACAACCCGGTGTTCAAGGCCGACCGCGTGTTCACGCTGATCAAGGAGAGCTACTTCCCGCGGGTGTCCGCGGCCGAGTGGACGGAGCGGGTGGACGCCGCGGTGCGGGACGTGCGGCTCAATCCCGGCGAGGTGCTCGGCAAGTACCCCCACCAGCTCAGCGGCGGCCAGCTCCAGCGCATGCTGATCGCCCGCGCGCTGCTGCTCGACCTGAAGCTGCTGGTCGCCGACGAGATCACCAGCATGCTCGACGCGTCCACCCGCATCGACGTGCTCAACCTGCTGGCCGAGCTGAAGACCCGCGGCCTCGGCGTGCTGTACGTCACCCACGACCTGTCACTCGGCACCTACCTGGCCGAGCGCACGGTCGTGTTGCGTGGCGGCGCCGTCGTCGAGATGGGCCCGACGGACCAGGTGTTCGGTGACCCCCGGCACCCCTACACGCGGGCCCTGCTGGCCGCGGTGCCCCGGCTGAACGCGCCCTGGGAGGACCCGTCGCCCGTGACCTCCTGCCTCTACCACGACAGCGGGGCGGCCGGCGGTGACGGGCGGTCGGACGGGCGGCCGGACCGGCGGCTGGTGGAGGCCGGGCCGGGACACCTGGTCGCCTGCGCCCGGCTCGCCGACTGCCCGCCCCCGTGAGGGCCCACTGCCGGCCCCACCACAGGGCCCCACCACAGGGCCCGCTATGAGGCGTCCACGAGGCGGCGCTCGCCGGCCGCCTCCACGATCGCGGCGCCCGCGGCCACCTCGACCCGGCCGTCGACCACCCGCGCCGGGTAGGTCGGCACGCGCACGCCCGGATCGTCCAGGCACGCCCCCGTGACGAGGGAGAACACCTGCTTGTGCAGGGGGGAGGCCACGGTCGGCTCGCCGCCCCTGGTGCCCACGATGCCGCGGGAGAGCACGTACGCGCCGCTGAACGGGTCGAGGTTGCCGATCGCGTACACCTGCCCCTCGAAGGTGCGGAAGACGGCCACCTGCTCGCCGTCCACCAGGGCGCACGCCCCCCGCTCCGGCAGCAGGACGTGGTAGTCGCACACGGTCATCCAGCTCATGAAGTCACCACCATCGGCTTGATCTGGTCACGTTCGCGTTCGAAGACGATCGACGGGTCGGGGACGCCCGGGGCGTTGACGAAGCTGACGAAGCGGCTCAGCTTCTCCGGGTCCTCGATGGTGGCGCGCCACTCGTCCTGGTACGTGGCCACGTGGTGCGCCATCTGCGCGTCCAGCTCCGCGCACAGGCCCAGCGAGTCGTTCACGATCACGTCGCGGACGTGGTCGAGACCGCCCTCGACGGACTCGATCCAGGCGGCCGTGCGCTGGAGCCGGTCGGCCGTGCGGATGTAGTACATGACGAACCTGTCGATGGTCCTGATCAGCTCGTCGGTCGACAGGTCCGAGGCGAACAGGTCGGCGTGGCGCGGCTTGAAACCGCCGTTGCCGCCCACGTACAGGTTCCAGCCCTGCTCGGTGGCGATGATGCCGAAGTCCTTCGAGCGGGCCTCCGCGCACTCGCGGGCGCAGCCCGACACCGCCGACTTCAGCTTGTGCGGCGCCCGCAGGCCCCGGTAGCGCAGCTCCAGCTCGATCGCCAGGCCCACCGAGTCCTGCACGCCGTAGCGACACCAGGTGGAGCCGACGCACGACTTGACCGTGCGCAGCGCCTTGCCGTACGCGTGGCCCGACTCGAACCCGGCGTCCACCAGCCGCTTCCAGATCTGCGGGAGCTGTTCGACGCGGGCGCCGAACAGGTCGATCCGCTGCCCTCCGGTGATCTTGGTGTAGAGGCCGAAGTCGCGGGCCACCTCGCCGATCACGATGAGCTTGTCCGGGGTGATCTCGCCGCCCGGGATGCGCGGGACGACCGAGTACGTGCCGTTCTTCTGGATGTTGGCCAGGAACGCGTCGTTGGTGTCCTGCAGCGTCGCCCGCTCGCCCTCCAGCACGTGCCCGTTGTGCAGCGAGGCCAGGATGGAGGCCACCGTGGGCTTGCAGATGTCGCAGCCGCGCCCGGTCCCGTGGTTCGCGATGAGCTCGGAGAACGTCGTGACGCCGCGCACCCGGATGATGTCGAACAGCTCGGCCCGCGAGTAGGTGAAGTGCTCGCACAGCGCCTTGCTGATCTCGACGCCCGACCTCTCCAGGAGCTGCTTGAGCAGCGGCACGCAGCTCCCGCAGGTGGTGCCCGCCCGGGTGCACGCCTTGACGCCGGGGACGTCGGTCACGCCCTTGTCGGCGACGGCCGTGCGGACCGCGCCCGCGGTGACGTTGTTGCACGAGCAGACCTGCGCCTCGTCGGGCAGGTCCAGGTTCGCCGCGCCGGACCCGGTGAACAGCAGGTCCGACGGCGCGGCCGGCAGCGGCTTGCCGACGAAGGGCCGCAGCGTGGTGTACGGCCCGGCATCGCCCACGCAGATGCCGCCGAGCAGCGTCTGCGCGTCGTCGCTGATGAACAGCTTCTTGTAGATGCCGCCCACCGGGTCCATGTAGGTCACGTCGAGCGCGCCGTCCATCGCGCCGAACTGCGCCACCTCCACGCCGAGCAGCTTCAGCTTGGTGGACAGGTCGGCGCCCTCGAAGCCGGACCCGCCGCCCAGGACGCGGTCGGCGGCCACCTCCGCCATCGTGAAGCACGGCCCGACCAGGCCGTACACCATGCCGCCGGCCAGCGCGCACTCACCGATCGCGTACACGGCCGGGTCGGAGGTGCGCATGCCCTCGTCCACCACGATGCCGCCCCGCTCGCCCACCTCCAGGCCGCAGGCGCGGGCCAGCTCGTCGCGCGGCCTGATGCCGGCGGAGATGACCACCACCTGGGCGTCGAGCAGCGTGCCGTCCGGCTTCAGCAGCCCGGTGACCCGGCCGCCGGAGTCGGTGACGATCTCCTGGACGCCCGCGCCGGCGTGCACGCTCAGCCCCAGGCCCTCGATGTGGCCCTTCAGCACCGAGCCGCCGCCCTCGTCGACCTGGCGCGGCATCAGCCACGGGCTCATCTCCACGATGTGGGTGCGCAGCCCGAGGCCGCGCAGCGCGTCGGCCGCCTCCAGGCCGAGCAGCCCGCCGCCGACCACGACGCCCTCCGCCGCGCCCTGCGAGGCGTCCCGGATCGCGTCCAGGTCGTCGATCGTGCGGTAGACGAAGGCGTGCTCGGCGCCCGGCACCGGCGGCACGAACGGCGCCGACCCGGTCGCCAGCACCAGCACGTCGTACGGCTCGGCGGTCCCGTCGGCGGTGGTCACCACGCGGGCCTCGCGGTCGATCCCGGTGACGCGGGTGTCCAGCCTGGTCACGACCCCGTCCGGCACCGGGTAGGTGAGGTCCTCCAGGCTCTTGTCCGTCAGGTACGAGGTCAGCGCCACCCGGTCGTAGGCCGGGCGCGGCTCCTCCCCGATGACGGTGATCCGCCCGCCGAACCCCCGCTCCGTCAGGGTCTCGACGAACCGGTGGGCGGCCGGGCCGAACCCCACGACGACGACGTTCCTCATGCCGAAACCCCTTCCTGCTCACACAGCCAGCCGACGATGCCCTCGACCGCGTCGCGGCACGTGCCGCACCCGGTCGTGGCCCTGGTCGCGGCCGCGATCCCGGCCACGTCCCGGGCGCCGGCCTCCCAGCACGCCCGGATCTGGCCCTTGGTCACGTTGTTGCACTGGCACACCTTCGCCGCGTCCGGCATCAGCGTCGGGCTGTCGGCGACGTGCGCCGTGGCCGACAGCCCGGGGAACAGCAGCCCGGCCCGGTCGCCCGGCAGCGGGCCGCCGCGGTCGAAGAGCTGCGTCAGCGTGCCGACCGCGTCGCTCTCGCCCAGCACGATCGCCCCCACGAGCCGGCCGTCGCGGATGACGAGCTTGCGGTAGGTGCCGCGGGCCCGGTGGGTGAAGCGCACCACCTCGGCGTGCTCCTCGGTGAGCTGCGTCTCGCCCATCGCGGCCAGCTCCACGCTGCGCGCCTTGAGCCGGGTCACCATGCGCGAGCCGCGGTAGAGCGCCTTGCCGCCGGTGATGACGTCCGCGGCGACGCCCGCCTGCTCCCACGCGGGGGCGACCAGGCCGTACACGGTGCCGTCGTGCTCGGCGCACTCGCCGATCGCGAAGATCGACGGGTCGTCGGTGCGCATCTCGTCGTCCACCACGATGCCGCGGCGCACCTCCAGGCCCGCGTCGGCGGCCAGCCCGGTGACCGGGCGGACGCCGCAGGCCAGCACGACGAGGTCGCCCTCGACCAGGTCGCCGTCCGCGAGCAGGACGCCGTCAGCCTGCACCGCCTGCGCGGTCACGCCGGTACGGATGTCCACGCCCAGCCCGGCCAGCGTCTCGCCGAGCACCTCACCGGCCTCCACGTCGAGCTGGCGCTCCATCAGGTGGCCGGCCAGATGCAGCAGCGTCACCGGCAGGCCCCGCCCGGCCAGGCCGCGGGCCGCCTCGACGCCGAGCAGCCCGCCGCCGATCACCACGGCCCGGCGGCTGCTGCCCGCCGACTCCAGGATGCGCTCGCAGTCGCCCAGCGTGCGGAACGGGATGGCCCGCTCCACGCCGGGGATCGGCGGCACGATGGCGTCGCTGCCGGTGGCCAGCACGAGCACGTCGTACGGCACCCGCCGCCCGTCCTCGGTGACGACCGCGCGGGTGTCGCGGTCGAGGCACGTCACGGCGCTGCCGAAGACGGCCTCCACGCGGTGCGCCGCGTACCAGGAGGGGTCGAGCAATCGCACCTGCTCGGGCCGGGTGCTTCCGGCGAGCACGTTGGACAGCAGCACACGGTTGTACGGCTGGCACGTCTCGGCCCCCACCACGGTGATCGGCAGGTGCGGGTCACGTGCCCGCACCTCGCTCACCAGGCGGGAGCCCGCCATGCCGTTGCCTACGACGACCAGTCTCATGCGACCCTCTCCACCTTGACGGCGCACACCTTGAACTCCGGCATCCGGGACGTCGGATCCAGCGCGGGGTTGGTCAGGCGGTTGGCGCCCTCCCAGTGGAACGGCATGAACACCGTGTCGCGCCTGATCGCGTCGCTGATCCTCGCCGCTCCCCGTGTCTCGCCCCGGCGGCTGCGCACCCGGACCATGTCGCCGGCGCCGATCCGCAGCTCCTCGGCGAGGTCCGGGTGCAGCTCCACGAACGGCTCGGACACCGCCTCGGCCAGCGGGCCGATCCGGCGGGTCTGGGCGCCGCTCTGGTAGTGGGCGAGCACCCGGCCCGTGGTGAGGTAGACGGGGTAGTCCGCGTCGATCTCCTCGGCCGCGGGCCGGTGCTCGACCGGCGTGAACCTGGCCCGCCCGTCCGGGGTGGCGAACCGGTCGAGGAACGGCCGCGGCGTGCCCGGGTGGCCCGGTGCCGGGCAGGGCCAGAAGACGCCCTTGTCCGCCTCGATCCGCTCGTAGGTGATGCCCGCGTAGTCGGCCAGGCCGCCGGCGCTAGCCTCGCGCAGCTCGTCGAACACCACGCGGGGGTCCGACGGCCACGCGTGGCCGAGCCGGGCGGCCAGCTCCCGGATCACCTCAAGGTCGCTGCGCACCCCGGCGGGCGGCTCGACGGCCTTGCGGCGCAGCAGCACCCGGCCCTCCAGGTTGGTCATCGTGCCGGTCTCCTCGGCCCACTGCGTCACGGGGAACACCACCTCGGCCCTCGCCGCGGTCTCCGACATCACCACGTCGCACACCACCAGCAGGTCCAGCGCGTCCAGCCGCCCGGTGACGTGCGCCGAGCGCGGCGCCGACACCACGGGGTTGGAGCCGAACAGCAGCAGCGCCCGGGGCCCGGCCGGCGTGCCGAGCGCGTCGAGCAGCTCGTAGGCGGACCGGCCGGGACCCGGCAGGTCGTCCGGCTGCACGCCCCACACCTTGGCGACGTGCTCGCGGGCCGCCGGGTCGTCGATCTTGCGGTAGCCGGGGAGCTGGTCGGCCTTCTGCCCGTGCTCCCGGCCGCCCTGGCCGTTGCCCTGGCCGGTGACGCAGCCGTACCCGGAGCCGGGCGTGCCGGGCAGGCCGAGCGCGAGCGCCAGGTTGATGAACGCGGTCACCGTGTCGGTGCCCTTGGCGTGCTGCTCGGCGCCCCGGCCGGTGAGCACGATCGCCCGCTGGGCGGCGGCCAGCGCCCGCACGGCCTGTCGCATCCGCGCCACCGGCACGCCCGTGACCCGCTCGACCCGCTCCGGCCACCACGACGCGAGCGACGTGCGCACCTCCTCGAAACCGGTGGTGCGGGCGGCGATGTACTCCTCGTCGACCAGGTTCTCGGCGATGGCCAGGTGCAGCAGGCCGAGCGCCAGCGCCAGGTCGGTGCCGGGGGTTGGCTGCAGGTGCAGCCAGGCCAGCTTGGCGGTCGCCGTGCGGCGCGGGTCCACCACGATCAGCCGCGGTCCCGACAGGTGGCGGACGAACGGCGGCATCGTCTCGGCGACGTTGCCGCCTGCCAGCAGCACCACGTCCGCCTCCGCCAGGTCCGTGATCGGGAACGGCATCCCGCGGTCCATGCCGAACGCCCGCATCGACGCGGCCGCCGCCGACGACATGCAGAAGCGGCCGTTGTAGTCGATCTGGCTGGTGCCGAGCGCCACCCGGGCGAACTTGCCGAGCTGGTAGGCCTTCTCGTTGGTGAGCCCGCCGCCGCCGAACACGGCCACGGCGTCGGGGCCGTGCTCGGCGCGGATCAGGGACAGCCGGTCGGCCACGTGGTCGAGAGCGGTCTCCCACGCGACGGGCCTGCCGTGCAGCAACGGGCCGGTCAGCCGCTCGCCGTTGGTGAGCAGCTCGCCCGCGGTCCAGCCCTTCTGGCACAGGGCGCCCCCGGCGTTGGCCGGGATGTCGGTCCTCGGGGTGATGGCGGCCTCTGGGGTGATCGCCATGCCGCACTGCAGGGCGCAGTACGGGCAGTGCGTCAGCACGGGGAGTTCCACGTTCGTCCTGCCAGGGGTCGTCATGCCGGAAGGGGGTTCTCGGGGCCGTCAGACCCGGGCGTAGGCCAGGCTGGCCACCCGGGAGACGCCTACGGTGCGCATGTAGCACCACCAGGTCAGGGCGAAGCAGGCCAGGTAGAAGGCGCCGAAGGCGAGGAACGCCGTCGCGGGGCTGCCGGTCGCCGCGAACGACATGCCGAACGCCCGGTTGATGAGGAAGCCGCCCAGCGCGCCGACAGCCGAGATGATGCCGATCGCCGCCGACGCCTGGCGCTTGCCGTACAGCAGCGCCTCCTCGCTCTCGCCGCGCTCGGCGACCGCCTTCGCCTGGAAGATCGCCGGGATCATCCGGTACGTGGAGCCGTTCCCGATGCCCGAGGTGACGAACAGCGTCTGGAAGGCCAGGAAGAACAGCCAGAACGACCCGGAGGCGGTGGCCGACCACACCAGCACGATGCCCGCGCCCATCCCGGCGAAGTTCCACAGCGTCACCGGCGCGCCGCCCAGGCGGTCGGCCAGCCAGCCGCCCACCGGCCTGATGAGCGAGCCGAGCAGCGGTCCGACGAACGCCACCGCCGCGTACGGCGCGTCGGGGAAGAGGCTCTTGCTGAGCAGCGGGAACGCCGTCGAGTAGCCGATGAACGAGCCGAACGTGCCGATGTAGAGGAACGACATGGCCCACGTCTGTGCCCGCCCGGCCACCGCGAGCTGCTCGCGCGGGTTCGCCTTGGCGCTGGTCAGGTTGTCCATGTAGAACCAGGCACAGCCGGCGGCCACCACGATGAGCGGCACCCAGAACCAGCCGGCGGCGGCCAGCCCGAGCGAGCCGATCACCAGCGGCATGACGAGCTGCACCGAGCTGACGCCGATGTTGCCGCCCGCCGCGTTCAGGCCGAGCGCCACGCCCTGCTTCGAGCGCGGGTAGAAGTAGGTGATGTTGGCCATGCTGGAGGCGAAGTTGCCGCCGCCGACGCCGGCCAGCGCCGCGATCACCAGGAACAGCCAGTACGGCGTGCCCGGATCGTTGACGGCGAAGCCGAGCAGGACCGCCGGGACGAGCAGCAGCAGCGCGCTGACCACGGTGAAGTTGCGCCCGCCGAACCTGGCGGGGCCGAAGGTGTAGGGGATGCGCAGCACCGACCCGATCAGGTTGGGCAGCGCCACCAGCCAGAAGAGCTGGTCGGTGGAGAACTCGTAGCCGCCCATCTTGGTCGCCACGATGCTCCACAGCGTCCAGACGGTGAAGCCGAGATGCTCGGCGAAGATGGAGAAGACGAGGTTTCGCCGCGCGACCCTCTTGCCCTTGTTCTCCCAAAAAGCCTCGTCATCGGGGTGCCATTCGGCGAGCCACCGCGCCATCATCTCCTCCTACGCTCTGCTTTCTGGTCACCGAGCGTAGGAACGACGGGTTACGCACTCTGACAGTCCGTGGCTGTGCTTCAGTTACGGGTAATTCACCGCGGTAACAACGGCTACACATGGGTAACGCGCGAAACACAGCCGCAACAAACGCGATGTGAGGGTCAGGCCAGGGGTGGGGCCAGCGGGTTCGGCACCGGCACGCAGCGCATCGCGCCGCCGCCCGCGCCCGTCCAGCGCAGCAGCAGGTTGGCCTTGGCCGGGACACAGGAGGCGGCGAGCAGGGCGCGGACCTCGGGCGGGTCGCCGTGGTCCCGCCCGCACGCCGCCACCACGGCCCGCGCCCGGCGCCACAGCTCCCCGGCCAGCCCGGGATGCCGCTCGCCGACGGCTCCGGCGATCTCCGCGAGGTTGTTCACGACCAGGCAGTACACCAGCCGCTCCCACCCGTAGGCGGCGCTCACACCGGGCCCGCCGGTCGCGTCGCGCCCGGCCAGCAGGTCGCGGTGCCGGTCCGCGACGAGCTTCACCCCCTCGTGGTCGCGGAAGATCACCTGTCCCGGCGTCCCGGTGGCCCCGTCCACACCGACGAGCACGTTCTGCAGGTGGCACTCCAGCACCACCCCGTGACGCAGGTACGCGTGCAGCACCGGCGGCACCAGATGGTCGAGATAGCGCTGCCACCACTCCACCGCCCCGGCCCGGTCCAGGCCGTCGAGCGGGACCCCGGGGTAGCCCTCGCTGATCCCCGCCGCCAGCAACGGCGTCAGCCCGGCGCGCAGGTGCCCCCGCAGGCCGTCGCGCACCACGACCGCCAGCGCCTCGCCGCCGTCCGGCCCGCCCAGGTCCGCCGTACGGTAACCGCGGTCCGACAGCACGGACGGCCGGGGCAGGTGTCCCGGCAGGTCGTCGAAGACGGTCCGCAGCACGCCGTCCACCGCCGTGAGCCACCGCAGGTCGCGCAGCCAGAGCCGCCGCACGTCGTTGGTGATCCGCACGTCCAGGCTGAACTTGCAGAACAGGTCGGCCTCCGGCAGGTACACCGTCCGCACGGACGAGGTCGGCACCGCCACCACCTCGCTCCGCCCCAGCCACACCAGCCCCCGCGCCCCGTCGCCCCGCGCGCCCCCGCGCCGCGGCCTCCCCTCAGGCCCGCCCCCGCGCCGCGACCTGCCGCCCCGGTTGAGTGCGGGCAGGCCGCCCAGCAGTTCGAGCTGCCACGGATGGGCCGGCAGGAGACGACAGCCGGCGGGAGCCGGGCCCAGACCGTCGAGGGCGGCCGGGTCGCCCTCCTCCACGAGCAGGTCCTCGGGCACCCCCAGCAGCTCCAGCGGGAAACGCGCGTAGGCCTCGGGCGCGTAGCGCAGCCATGCTCCCGCCCTCCTTCCGCCGCGCGCCTTGGGCGCCGGGTGGTAGCGGTGCCCGGCCAGCAGCGCCTGCTCCGAGCGCAGGTACGGGTCCTGCGGCGGCACTGCCTCCCGGCGCGCGGCGTGCAGCGCCGTGACGACGTCCCGGCTGTGCGCGATCTCGCCGGGAAGGTCGTCGTTGCCGATCCCCGTGCCCGCCCGCAACTCCTCGGCGACCACGGTCACCAGCCCCTCCAGCGAGAGCACCCGCCAGCCGCCGGGCGTGAGCACCTCGGCCCACGACGGATGACGTGTCCCGCTGCCCCCGGGCGGACGGCCGGCTCCCGGCTCGGCGTGGGGCGGGTCGTGAAGAGGCCGCGGTCCGGCGGGCGACGGGTGATCGCGAGCTCCCGGCGCCACGGGAGCGGGATGGGTGTCGGGGTGGTGAGGGGGGCAACTCGTGCGCACCCGGAGGAGGCGGCCGGTGGCCGGGAGGCGATGGCCGTCCGGCTCCGGCCGGGCGACCTCGCGGAGCACGCAGTTCAGCAGGGCCGTCATGGTGAGGACTTCCCCTATGTCCCGACATGACATGACACCTTCCTACCCTCGGTATCGGCGGCGGCACTTCGGGTAATGGAGGGAGGTGACACCGGGTCCGCCCGCCCTCCGGCAGGTCGAGGCAGAGATCGCGGCCGAGCTCGCCGCGGTGCGTCCCGGCCTGGCCGCCGCCTACGCCGCGGCCCTGCCGGACGCCCGGGCCGCCGTCCTCGGCCGGCTCTGGCGCGGGCTGCTGTACGAACCGCTGCCGGGCGTCGCCGAGCAGGGCCCCGGTCGCGTACGGCTGCACGACGGCCGCCTCCTCACCGGCCCCGCCCGCCTCCCGCACGACCTCGACCCCGCCCCTCGACCCGAGGATCGCCCCGGCGCCGGAACGCCCCGCCCTGGGACGGCCGACCGGAGGGCGACCGAAGCCGGAGGGGGGATGGCGGTGCGGGTCGACGGGCGCGCGTACGCCGACCCGGCGGACCTGCTCGCGGCGCTCGGCCTGCCCGGCAGCGCCCGCCTGGCCGCCGACCTGGAACGCAGCACCGCCTCCCTCGCCCTGTCCCGCGCAGGAGCTTCGACCCGGGACGTCGGGCGGGAGGCGGGGTGGGAGGCGGGGTGGAAACTGGAGGCGTTCGAGCAGGGGGTGGTCGACGGGCACCCGTACCACCCGTGCTGCCGCAACCGGCCCGGGTTCTCGGTGGCCGAGCAGCTCGCCTACGCGCCCGAGCACCGGCCGGTCGTGCGGCTGGACCTCGTCGACGTGCCCGCCTCCCGCTGTCTCGTCGCCGGGCCGTGGCCGGCGGAGCTGACCGACGGCGACCGGGTGCTGGTGCCGGTGCACCCCTGGCAGAGTCGGCACCGGCTGCCGGAGCTGGGCCTGGAGCCGTCCGCCGCCGGGGTGATCCCGGCCCGCCCGCTGATGTCGCTGCGCACACTCGCGCCCGTGGACGGCGGGCCGCACGTCAAGACGGCCGTGTCGGCGCGGATGACCTCACACGTGCGTGACATCTCGGCGGCGTCCGTACGCGACGCCGTGCCGCTGTCGGACCTGCTGACGCGGGCCGCCGCCCGGCTGGGGAGGGCTGCCCCGCACATCGCCCGCTACCTGTGCGGGGCCGCGGTGAGGGTGGACGGCGTTCCCAGCGCCGAGGTGGCGGTGCTGCTGCGCGAGCCGCCGTCGCGGTTCGCCGGCCCGGAGGAGGTCGTGGCGCCCCTGGCCGCTCTCACCACGCGTCCGGCGAGCGGCGGCCCGCCCCTGGTCCGCGTCCTCGCGGAAGCCGCCGGGGGCACCACCGGCAGCACCACCGGCACCACCGGCACCACCGGCAGCACCGCCGGGAGCTCCGCCGGGTGGTTGGCGGCGTTCGCGCGGACGGCGTTCACGGCCGGGCTCGGGCTGCTCGCGATGGGCATCGCGCTGGAGGCCCACGGCCAGAACCTGCTGGCCGTCCTCGACCGGCACGGCCGTCCCGCGCGCGTGGTCTACCGCGACCTGGCCGACATCCGGGTCAGCCCCGCCCGGCTCGGCCGCCACGGGCTGGAGACGCCGCCGCTGCATCCCCGCCTCGTCACCGACGACCCCCGGCACCTGCGGGAGAAGCTGTTCGGCTCGCTCGTCGGCACCACCTTCGCCGGCCTCGTCTCGGCGCTCGGCCACGGCGACCGCGCCGTGGAGGCGAGGCTGTGGGACGTGGTGGCGACGGCCGCGCGGCGCGCGTTCGACGAGCTGCCGGCCACGGACGGGCTGCGCGCCGACCGGGCGGCGCTGTTCGGCCCGGAGCTCCCGGTCAAGGCGCACACCCTCATGCAGATCGACGGCGGCCCGCCGGGCGACCGCTGGGCGTACCTGCCGAACCCGCTCGCCGGGGGGTGAGCGCGGCGGGGGTGCGGGGCATGGGGGAGGGGTGAGAGTGGTGGCCCTGTCCGACACGCACGCGCCGCGCCGCTGGCGGTCGTGCCCGCCCCGGGTGGCCGATCATCTGCGCGGCGCCGACGTGATCCTGCACGCGGGGGACGTGTGCGTCGCCTCCGTGCTGGCCGAGCTGGCCGCGTACGCGCCCGTCCACGCCGTGAAGGGCAACAACGACGGCCCCGACGTGACGGCGCCGGAGACGCTGGAACTGACCCTCGACGGCCTGCGGATCGGCATGATCCACGACAGCGGCCCGGCCCGCGGCCGGCTGGCGCGGCTGCGCCGCCGCTTCCCCGAGGCGGGCCTCGTGGTGTTCGGCCACTCGCACGTCCCGCTCGACGAGGCGGGCGACGGCCTGCGCATCTTCAACCCCGGCTCGCCGACCGACCGACGCCGCCAGCCGCACGGCACCCTCGGCCTGCTGACCATCGACGACGGTGTGCTGCGCGAGGCGCGGATCGTGCCCGTGACGCCCTGACGGTTACGGGAAACCCCCAGGGGAGTCGGCGGATCGCCCCCATGGTCGCCGGACGTCCCGTTTCCTAGCGTGGTGCGACGTGATCAGCCTCGACCATCTCACCAAACGCTACGGCGACCGCGTCGCCGTCGACGACCTGACGCTACGGCTGCGCCCGGGGGCCGTCACCGGATTCCTCGGCCCGAACGGCGCGGGGAAGTCCACCACCATGCGGATGATCCTCGGCCTGGACCGGCCCACGGCGGGCCGGGCGCTCGTCGGCGGCCGGCCGTACCACGAGCTGGACAACCCCCTGCGCACGGTCGGCGCGCTGCTGGACGCGCGGGCGGTGCACCCGGGTCGCGGCGTCCGCGCGCACCTGCTGGCGCTGGCGCGCGGCAACGGCATCCCGAAGGCCCGCGTCGGCGAGGTGCTGGAGACGGTCGGCCTCGGCGCCGTCGCCGGGAAGCGGGCGGGCACGCTGTCGCTCGGCATGAGCCAGCGGCTCGGCATCGCGGCGGCGTTGCTCGGCGACCCCGAGGTGCTGATGTTCGACGAACCGGTCAACGGGCTCGACCCCGACGGGGTGCGCTGGGTGCGCCGGCTCATGCGGTCGCTGGCGGGGGAGGGGCGCACGGTGTTCGTCTCCAGCCACCTGATGAGCGAGATGCAGCTCACCGCCGACCACCTCGTCGTGATCGGCAAGGGGCGGCTGCTCGCCGACGCGCCGCTGGGCGAGGTCCTGGCGGCCACGGCGGTGCTCGTGCGCACCCCGCACGCCGGTGACCTCGCGGTACGCCTCGCGGCGGCGGGGGTCGCGGTGGAGCGGCGCGGCGAGAACGAGCTCGTCGCCACCGGCGCGCCGATCGAGCGCATCGGCGACCTCGCCCACGAGGCGGGCGTCCGGCTGCACGAGCTGAGCCCCCGCGAACCCTCCCTGGAGCAGGCCTACCAGGAACTGACCGCCGGCAGCGTCGAGTACGGGAGCGCCCGATGAACCTCACCCCCGTCACCTGGCCGGTGGCCGCCGAGTGGACGAAGCTGTGGTCGGTGCGCTCGACCTTCTGGTGCCTGGCCGGGACGGTCGCCGTCACCGTGCTGTCCGCGGTGACGCTCGGCGGCTCCCGGGCGACGGACCTCGTGCGCGACGGCGTGGCGGCGGCCCGCCTGCCGGCCACCGAGAGCGTGGTCTCGGCGTCGACGTTCGCCCAGCTCGTCATGGTGACGCTCGGCATGCTCGCGATCACCTCCGAGTACGCCGCCGGGAGCATCCGCGGCACGCTGCAGGCCGTGCCGATCAGGGGCCGGATGCTGGCCGCCAAGGCGCTGGTGGTGGCGCCGGTGATGTTCGCGACCGGCGTGCTGGCCGGCGGGCTCGCGGCCGTGGCCACGTACCTGATGCTGTCGGTGCCCGTCTTCGGCGGGTTCGTCACGCTCGACGCGGGGGAGACGGTCGTGGACCTGCTGCGGCTGGGGGTGTTCGCCGCGCTGGTGTCGCTGATGGCGCTCGGCGTCGGCACGGCGATGCGCGGCGCGGCGGGGGCGCTGACGGTGGTGTTCATGCTGCTGTTCGGGCTGCCGCTGGTGCTGCTCATGACGGGCAGCCAGGTGGCGGTGGAGGCGTCGATGCGGCTGCCGATGTTCGCCGGGCTGGCGTTCATGGAGAGCGCCGACAACCTCACCGGCGGGCCGATCCCGTACCCGCCGGGCGAGGGGCTGGCCTGGCTCCTGGGCTGGACGGCCGCGGCCCTGGCCGCGGGCCACACCGTGCTGCGGCGACGTGACGCCTGATCCCCGACCTCCCCGGCCCCGTACCGGGGACGCGCGCTCCGGCGGCGGGCGTTCCAGGCGAGGGGCGTCCCAGGAAGGATGGCAGCCATGGCGGGCGTGCGAAGAGGGACGGGCGGGACGGCGACGGGGGGCACGAGGGGCACGGGAGAAGGCGTGACGGGGACGGCGACGAACGCGGCGGTCCTGTTCGAGACCGTGTGGCGCAGGCTGGTGGGGCTGCTGGCCGGGACGGTCACCGGAGCCTGCGCCCTCGTCCTGCTCGTGGCGGCCTGGCCGTGGCGCGGCAGGTGGGCGCCCCGGCTGGCCGCGGTCGAACGGGCCCGCCTGTCCGCCTGGCTCGGGCACGACGCGGGCCCCGCCGTCCCCGGCCCGGGCTACCTCGCGCTGCGCGGCCTGGTCGGCCTGGTCGGCGGCTACGTGGTGCTGTCGGTGGCGTTCGTCGGGGTGCTGTTCCTGTCGGGCAGCCTGTGGGCCATGCTCTACGGCGGCGGCGACCTGGTGTCGCTGCGCCTACCCGGTGTGCGGCTGGCGACGGAGAGCTGGGCGATCGGCGTCACCTGCGGCCTGGCCGCTCTCGGCCTGTCGGTGCTCTGGTGCCTGATGGTCGTCTCCGCCGAGCGGCGGCTGGCCGTACGGTTCCTCGGCCCCGGTCGCGAAGACCTCATGCGGCGGCGCATCGCCGAGCTGACCGCCACCCGGTCCGGCATCGTACGGGCCGTCGACGACGAGCGGCGGCGCATCGAACGCGACCTGCACGACGGCGTGCAGCAGCGCGGCGTGGCGCTGGCGATGCTGCTCGGCCGCGCCCGGCACAGCCCCGCCCTGGCCCCGGAGCTGGTCGACCAGGCCTACGCCGAGACGCGGCGGCTGCTGGACGAGCTGCGGGACGTGGCGTGGCGGATCTACCCGACGGCGCTGGACGAGCTGGGCCTGCGTGCCGCCCTCGCCGGGGTGGCCGAACGGGCGGGCGTGCCCGTGACCGTCCACTACGGGCTGCGGGACCGGCCGGTCTCGGAGGCGGAGACGGCCCTGTACTTCGTCGCCCGAGAGGCGATCACGAACGCGGTCAAGCACTCCGGCGCCCGTGACATCCTGGTCATCCTGGACGAGGACGAGCGGGAGGTGCGGGTGGCGGTCTCCGACGACGGCCGCGGCGGCGCCGACCCGGCCGGCGGCGGGCTGTCCGGGCTGGCCAGGCGGGTGCTGGCGCTCGACGGCAGGTTCGAGGTGGGCGACGGCGAGGGCGGCGGCACCCGGGTGAGCGCGTCACTGCCGAAGCAGCCGCCGGGCGAGCGGGTCACGGGTGTGCGGCCGCCGTGCGGGTGATCCTCGCCGACGACTCGGTGCTGCTCCGCGAGGGGCTGGCCCGGCTGCTCGCGGACGCCGGGCACGACGTGGTGGCCGCGGTCGGCGACGCCGCCGCCCTGGTGGAGGCGGTGGCCGCGCACCGGCCCGACGTGGCGGTCGTGGACGTGCGGATGCCGCCCGCCCACTCCGACGAGGGGCTGCGCGCTGCACTGGAGATCCGCGACCGCTGGCCCGGCGTGGCCATCCTGGTCCTGTCGCAGTACGTGGAGAAGACGTACGCGGCCAAGCTGCTGTCGGGGGCCACCGAGCGGGTCGGCTACCTGCTGAAGGACCGGGTGTCGGAGGTGGCGGAGTTCCTGGAGTCGCTGGAGCGGGTCCGCGGCGGCGGCACGGTGGTCGATCCCGAGGTGGTGCGCCAGCTCCTGGCCCGCACCACGCACGCCGACCCGCTGCGCACGCTGACCGAGCGGGAGGCGGAGGTGCTGCGGCAGCTCGCCCAGGGCTACGCCAACACCGCCATCGCCGGCAACCTCCACGTCTCGCTCAGCACGGTCGAGAAACACGTCAACGCCATCTTCGACAAGCTGGCTCTGCCCCGGACGCCCACCTACAGCAGGCGCGTGCTGGCCATCCTCCGTTACCTCGACCAGTGAGCCGCGCGACATAGTAAATATTTTTGACTATCACTAATTCTGACTATATGGTCGCTCCCGCAACGCGACGAAGGCGGGAGTGGAGACGATGAGCACCACGACACACGTGCGCGGCACGGTCGCCGCAGGCTACGAGGACGTGCTGGCGGAGTTCGCGGCGGTGGCGGCCGAGGAGGACGAACCGGGGGCGCAGCTCGCGGCCTACGCGGGCGGCCGGCAGGTGGTCGACCTGTGGACCGGGGACGGGATCAGCGGCGACTCGCTGCACGCCCTGTACTCCTCAGGCAAGGGCGCCGCCCACCTCGTCGTGGCGCTGCTGGTCCAGGACGGTGTGCTCGACCTCGACCGGCCCGTCGCCGGCGCCTGGCCGGAGTTCGCCGCCGAGGGCAAGGGCGGCATCACGCTGCGCGACCTGCTCGCCCACCGCGCCGGGCTCATCGGGGTGGCCGGCGGGTTCACCACGGCCGAGCTGGCCGACGACCGCCTCCTCGCGCGCCGGCTGGCCGGGCAGCGGCCCTACTGGCGGCCGGGCACGGGCTACGGCTACCACGCGTTCGTGATCGGCGCGCTCACCGGCGAGGTGGTCCGCCGCGCCACCGGCCGCACCCTGCAGGAGGTGTACGAGGAGCGGGTGCGTGCGCCGTACGGGCTGGACTTCTACCTCGGGCTGCCCGAGGCGCTCGAACCCCGCTACGTGCCGGTCCGGCCGCTGCCGCCCGGGCAGCGCGCCCTGGCCGCGGCGAACGCGCCGGCGGCCGACAGCCTGACGGGCATCGCGTTCAACCTGAACGCGACTCCGCCCACGGACCTGGTGGCGTTCGCCAACACCCGCGAGGTGCGCGCGCTCGGGCCGGCGTCCGCCGGCAGCGTGGGCAGCGCCCGCGGGCTGGCCGCGATGTACGCGGCGGCGATCGGCGCGCTGGACGGCCGGGAGCCGCTGCTCAAGCCGGAGGTCCGCGCCGAGTTCACGAAGCGGCACTCCGTCGGCGCCGACCTGGTCACCGGGGAACGTGACCACTTCCTGCTCGGCTTCGAGGCACAGGCCCGCCGCTACCCGTTCCTCGGGCCGGACGCGTTCGGGCACAGCGGGGCGGTCGGCGCCCAGTCGTTCGCCGACCCGCGCAGCGGCGTCGCCTACGCCTACACCCGCCGCCGCTTCGCCTTCGGCGGAGGCGGCGGCGCCGCGGAGAACCACCGCCTCGCCGCCGCCGTCATCCGCGCCGCCACCCGCTAAGGGGAGCCACCGGCCGGCCCGGCGCCGGTGGGAAGACGCCGGCGGCCCGCGGCGCAGGACGGGCGACAGCCGACGACCCTCCGAGGGCAGGCGCATGACGGAGATGCGGGACGTGACCGCCGACGCGGGCGCGCAATCCGGCCACCTATGGAGATGCGGACGTGACCGCCGACGGGTGCGCGCAATCCGGTCACTGCTGTTGCGGTCCTACCGGAAGGCGGCGATGTGGCGCTGGGCCCAGTCGGCGTAGGTGCGGGGCGCCCGGCCGAGGACCCGCTCGACGTCGGGGCTGATGCGCCGCTCGGCGGGGGTGGGCTCGCCGATGATGGCCAGGGTGGTCTCGACCACGGGTTCGGGCATGAACCGCAGCATCTGCGCGCGGGCCTCGTCGGGGGTCTGCTCGACGAACCGGACCGCCTCGCCGAGCGCGTCGCCGATCGCCTCGGCTCGTTGCCGCGGCGTGGTGAGGGCGGGCCCGGTCAGCTCGTAGACCTGGCCCGCGTGACCGTCCCCGCGCAGGGCCGCGGCGGCGACCTCGGCGATGTCGTCCGGGTCGACGAACGGCAGGCCGACGTCACCGAACGGCGCGGTCACGGTCCGCTGCGTGCGGACCGACTCGGCCCAGGCGTAGGTGTTGGAGTCGAAGCCGCCGGGCCGCAGGATCGTCCAGTCCAGGCCCGAGCGCCGGACGGCGTCCTCGATGGACCGTCCCGTGCTCCCGTGGGAGGACGACTCCGGGCGGGTGACGACTCCCTGGGAGGACAGCAGCACGACCTGGCCGACTCCGGCGGCCTTCGCGTCGTCGAGGACGTCGCCGACGACGCCGCTCGGGTCGGCGGCCGCCGACACGAACTCGCCGGAGATCAGCAGGAACAGCGCGCCGGCTCCGTCGAGGGCGGGCCGCAGGCTCGCCGGGTCGGCCAGGTCGGCGGCGACGGCCCGCACTCCCGGCGGCACGTCCGATCCGGTGATCTTCCGCGACACGGCGGTCACCGGCTCGTTCGCCTCGGTCAGCAGCCGCACCAGCGTCCGCCCGACGTTCCCGGTGGCTCCCGTTACCACGATCATGTGAATCCCTTGTTAGTGAGTTGGCTGACTAACTGAGAAGGTAGCACACTCCGGCGGTCCGGCGTCCCCCGGCGTCGAGTGGAATCGTCACTGGTGGCCGAAGAACGGCCGGGGTGCGGTGTGCCGGGCGGGCCTCAGGCGGGGTTGACGCGGGTGGACTCGCGGAGCACGAGGCTGCACGGCACCGTGAGGACGCCGGGCGGGCGGGGAGCGCCGCCGATGGCGTCGAGCAGCGCCTCGGCGGCGATGCGGCCGATCTCGCCGAGGTTCATGTCGAGCGTGGTCAGCGGCGGGCGGCAGCCCTGCGCCATCGGCTCCCAGTTGTCGAACCCCACCAGGGCCACGTCGTCGGGGATGCGCCGCCCCCGCTCGCGCAGGGTCTCGGACACGCCGCGGGCGATCTGGTCGCTGCCGCAGAAGACGGCGTCGACGTCGGGGTGGGCGCGCAGCAGGATGTCGGCCCCCTGGCGGCCCCACTCCTCGCTCCACTCGCCGAACAGCGGCTCGCCGGCCAGGGGCACGCCCGCCTCGGCCAGCGCGCCGGTCAGGCCCTCGGCCCGCCGCCTGGCCGCCTCGAAGCGCTCGGGGCCGGTGACGTGGCCGATGCGGGTGCGGCCGGTGGCCAGCAGGTGGCGGGCGGCGAGCGCGCCGCCACCGGGGTCGTCGGGGATGACCGAGAAGTCTTCCTCGCTCGCCGACTGCGTCATCGCGTAGACGACGGGGACGGGCAGGCCCGTCCCGATGCTGGGCCGCGGCTCGGTGCGCCGGCCCGTGACGATGATGCCTTCGACCCGGCGGGCCAGCAGCCGCTCGATGTAGTGCTGCTCGCGGATGGGGTCGTCGCGGGTGTCGCACATGAACACGGAGATCTGGCCGGCCCCGAGCGCGTCCTCGGCGCCCAGCATGACGGGGATGGAGAAGCGGCCGAAGCTGTCGCCGGTCACCAGCCCGACGGTGTAGGTGCGCCCCGCGAGCAGCCCCTGGGCGAGGGTGTTGGGACGGAAGCCGAGCCGCTCGGCCGCCGCCGTCACGCGGGCGCGGGTCTCCTCGCGGAGCTTGCCACGGCCGTTGAGCGCCTTGGACGCGGTGCCGATGGACACGCCCGCGGCGTCGGCGACCTCCCGGATGGTGACGGCGCGCGATGGGTCAGACAAACCTTTTCCTTTCGGCGTACGGGCTCGGATCAGGGTTGGAGAGGGGCTTGACGCTGACTCCAGGATAGTTCTACGTTCCCCGTAGGAAAACCTATTCCTAATTTTCCTCCTGGCACGTGAAGGGGCTACATGGCTGACTCCCCTCAGGTCTGCGGTCCGGCCGTACCCACCGAGAGCTCCAGGGCGGTGCTTCGCCCCCTGGGCGTCGGCGACGTCGACATCACGGGCGGCCCGCTGGGACGCTGGCAACGGATCAACCGCGAGGCGAGCATCCCCCTCGGGCTGGAGCAGATGGAACGCGCGGGCGCCGTGCCCAACCTGCGCCGGGCGGCGGGCGAGGCGGACGGCGCCTACCAGGGCTACCGGTTCCAGGACTCCGACCTGTACAAGCAACTGGAGGCGGTGGCCTGGGAGCACGCCAGGCGGCCCGGCCCCGGCTACCCCGAGTTCATCGCCGGGTCGGCGGCCCTGCTCGGCCGGGCCCAGCGGCCCGACGGCTACCTCAACTCCCACTACCAGGTGGTCAAACCGGACAAGATCTACGCCGAGCTGGAGTACAGCCACGAGATGTACTGCGCCGGCCACCTGTTCCAGGCGGCCGTGGCGAGCGCCCGGGCGGGCGGGGACCCCCGGCTGCTGGAGGTGTCGCGGCGGCTGGCCGACCACCTGGTGGCGGTGTTCCTCACCGGCGGCGACGACGGCATCGACGGGCACGCCGAGGTGGAGACGGCCCTGGTGGAGCTCTACCGGGTCACGGGGGAGCGGACGTACCTGGAGCTGGCCGGCAAGCTCATCGACAACCGCGGCAAGGGCCTGATCAAGGACAGCGGCATGGGCCCCCTGTACGCCCAGGACCACCTGCCGGTCCGGGAGGCCGACACCCCGGTGGGCCACGCCGTGCGCCAGCTCTACCTGGAGGCCGGCATCGTCGACGTCTACCTGGAGACGGGCGACGAGTCGCTGCTGGAATGCTCGGTGCGCCGCTGGGAGGACATGGTCGCGACCAAGATGTACCTCACCGGAGGCGTCGGCTCCCGCCACGACGGCGAGGCGTTCGGCGAGCGCTACGAGCTGCCGCCGGACCGGGCCTACAACGAGAGCTGCGCCGCCATCGCGAGCGTCCACTGGAACTGGCGGTTGCTGCTGGCCACCGGCGACGGCCGCTACGCCGACCTGATCGAGCGCGTCCTCTACAACGCCTTCGCGGCCTCCACCTCGGCCGACGGGCTGCGCTTCTTCTACGTCAACCCGCTGCAGCGCCGCGACGACACCGTCGAGGACGCCTACCTCGGGCGGCGGCGCGAGTGGTTCGCCTGCGCCTGCTGCCCGCCGAACATCATGCGCACGGTCGCCTCGCTCGGCCACTACGTCGCGACCACCGCCGGTCGCGCGACCCAGGTCCACCAGTACGTGCCGGGCGTGATCCGCTCCGGCGACCTCGTTCTCAGGGTGTCCACCGACTACCCGTGGGACGGCCGGGTGACGTTCACCGTGGAACGCGCTCCCGCCGGCGAGTGGTCGCTGGCGCTGCGCGTCCCCGCGTGGAGCGCCGCCACCACCGTCGACGGCGCGCCCGTCACGCCCGGCGAGCGCGGCTACACCGTGCTGACCCGCACCTGGCGGCCCGGCGACACGGTCGAGCTGCGGCTCGACCTGACCCCGCGGCTCACCCACCCGCACCGGCGGATCGACGCGGTGCGCGGCTGCGCGGCCGTCGAGCGCGGGCCGATCGTCTACTGCTTCGAGCAGGCCGACCAGCCGGTGGACCTCGACGAGCTCGCCCTCGTCCCCGGTGCCGCCCTGCGGGTCGTCCCCGAGGAGCACCTGGACGGCGTCGGCCGGACGGTCCTCATCGAGGCCGACGCCGTCGCGATCACGCAGCCGTCCCGCGGCCTGCCCTACACGAGCACACCCCCCACCGGACTCGCGACCAGCACCCGGGTCACCGCCACGGCCGTCCCCTACTACCAGTGGGACAACCGGGGTGCGGGGGCCATGCGGGTCTGGCTGCCCCTCGCGTAAGGAACCACCCGATGAATCGACGTGACCTCTTCAGGATCGGCGGGCTCGCGGCGCTCGGCGCGGCCGCCGCCGCGTGCGGCGGCGGTGGCGGCTCGGCGCCGGGCACGCAGTTGCAGTTCATGTACTGGGGCTCCACCTTCGAGCAGAAGGCCGTGGAGAAGATGCTGCGCCAGTACGAGCAGAAGAACGCGGGCGTCAAGGTCAAGCCGCTGTTCACCCCCGACGAGTACGACGTCAAGCTCAACACCCTGGTCGCCAGCGGCCGGGTGCCGGACGTCGGCTACGTGCCCATGGCCATGTCCTTCCGGCTGGCCGAGCAGGGCAAGCTGGTCAACCTCTTCCCGTACCTGAAGAAGTACCCGCAGCTCGCCGGCTACCTGCCCGACGCCTACCTGTGGGCCGCCCGGGACAACCTGCACGGCCTCGCCACGGCCAACGAGATCGAGCTGCTCTGGTACGCCAAGGACGCCGTCGCCGAGGCCGGCATCGCGCCGCCGCCCGCCGCCGCGGCCTCCGCCTGGACCTGGGACCAGCTCGTCGAGAACGCCTACAAGCTGACCGTCGACCAGAACGGCAAGCACCCCGACGAGTCCGGTTTCGACCCCAAGCAGGTCAGGCAGTTCGGCATCTCCAGCAGCATCACCTACGGCGCCGCCTGGTACGGCTTCCTGCGCAGCAACGGCGCCGACTTCGCCGACGAGGCCGGCAGGCGCTGCCTGCTGGACAGCCCCGAGGCGGTCAAGGTGTTCCAGAACCTGCAGGACCTCATCTACAAGCACCGCGTCATGCCCGGCCCCGGCCAGCTCGCCGCCACCGGCGACGACGTGCCGGGCACCAACATCCTGCTCAAGACCAAGCGGGTGGCCATGGTGGTGGACGGACACTGGTCGCTGCTCGACATGAACGAGAGCAAGGTGAACTACGGCATCGGCGTGCTGCCCAGGTACGGCGAGCCGTTCACGGCCAGCCAGGTCGCGGGTGCCACGGCGGTGTTCGCCGGCGGCAAGCACGTGGAGGAGGCGGTCGAGCTGCTGGCCTTCCACAACGACCCGCGCTACGTCGACCTGTTCAAGCAGGGCCTGTGGATGCCGCAGGAGAGGAAGTACTACGAGGACCAGGCCGCCGTGGACTCCTGGACCAAGAACGCCGAGCACCCGCCGGAGTTCAGGACCGCGGTCGTCGACTACGCCCGCGAGCACGGCCTGCCCGACCTGCGCAACCGGGTCAAGAACATGTCGGCGATCTCCAGCGACGTGCTCACCCCGGCGCTGCAGGAGATCGAGTCGGGCAAGCGGCCGGCCGCCGACGTGCTCAAGCAGGCCGCACCCAAGATCACCTCGATGCTGCAGGGCTGGCAGCACACGCAGGAGGTCTGATGCGGCGCTACGAGGCGCGCTGGGGCCTGCTGATGGCGTTGCCGGCGATCCTCGGGTTCGTCGTCTTCACCGTCGGCCCCATGATCGCCTCGCTGTTCTTCAGCCTGACGGAGTGGCAGATCGGCGGCGAGCCGACGTTCGTCGGCGTGGACAACTACGTCGGGCTCGCCGACGACGAGCTGTTCTGGAAGTCGCTCGGCGTCACCACCTACTACACGCTCGGCGCGGTGCCGCTCACGCTCGTCGTCAGCTTCGCGGTCGCCATGCTGCTCAACCAGAAGGCCCGCGGCCTGGCCGTCTGGCGGACGATCTTCTACCTGCCGACACTGGTGCCGGCCATCGCCAACGTGGTGCTCTGGATCTGGATCTTCAACCCGGACTTCGGGCTGCTCAACTCGCTGCTGCGCCAGGCCGGCCTGCCGACCTCGCAGTGGGTCTACAGCGAGACGACGGCGATCCCGTCGCTGATCATCATGAGCACCTGGGGCTTCGGCAACACCATGGTGATCTTCCTGGCCGGGTTGCAGGGGGTGCCCCGCCACCTGTACGAGGCGGTCTCGATCGACGGCGGCGGCCCGTGGCGGCGCTTCTGGCACGTGACGCTGCCGATGATGACGCCGACGATCTTCTACAACCTGGTGGTGGGCGTCGTCGGCACCTTCCAGGTCTTCACCCAGGCGTACGTGATGACCGAGGGCGGGCCCAACAACTCCACGCTCTTCTACGTCTACTACATCTTCCGCAAGGCCTTCACCGAGAGCGAGATGGGCTACGCCAGTGCCCTGGCCTGGGTGTTGTTCATGATCATCATGGTGGTGACGTTCCTGATGTTCCGCAACGCGCGCCGCTGGGTCTACTACGAGATGGCGGGCGCCCGATGACCGCGCTCGCCACGCCGGAGAAGACCCGCCCCCGCGGCGTCGCGCCGACCGCCGGCCTGCGCCGGCCGCGCAGGTACGGCAGGGTCCTGCTGTACGCCGGGCTGCTGCTGGGCGCGATCCCGACGATCCTGCCGTTCGTGTGGCTGGTGCGCAGCGCGCTGATGGCCGACAGCCAGATGTTCGTCGCCCCGCCGGAGTGGATCCCGCGGCCCTTCCTGTGGTCCAACTTCGGCGAGGCGCTCACCGCCCAGCCGTTCGCCCTCTACCTGCTCAACACGGTGATCATCGCGGTCGTCTGCGTCATCGGCACCGTGTTCACCTGCTCGGTGGCGGCCTTCAGCTTCTCGCGGCTGCGCTGGAAGGGCCGCAACGTCGTCTTCGCGGCGCTGCTGAGCGCGGTGATGCTGCCGTACGCGGTGACGATCATCCCGACGTTCGTCATGTGGGAACGGCTGGGCGCCATCGACACGTTCGCCCCGCTGACCGTGCCGGCCTGGTTCGCGGGCGCGGGCGGCGGCGTGTTCAACGTGTTCCTGCTGCGGCAGTTCTTCCTGACGATCCCGTTCGAGCTGGACGAGGCCGCCTACATCGACGGCGCGTCCCCGTGGCGCGTCTACTGGACGGTCGTCATGCCGCTGTCCAAGCCGGCCATCGTGGTCGTCACGATCTTCACGTTCATCGGCACCTGGAACGACTTCCTCGGCCCGCTGCTGTACCTGCAGAGCGAGGAGAAGTACACGCTCTCGCTGGGGCTGGCCTCGTTCCAGAGCCTGTTCATCACGCAGTGGGGCTACCTGATGGCCGCCTCGGCCGCCATGATCGCCCCGATCATCGCACTGTTCTTCTTCCTGCAGCGCTACTTCATCGAAGGGGTCACCCTCACCGGCATCAAGAACTGAGAGGCTGCCATGAAGCGATTAGCCGTCGCGGTCCTGCTCCTGCTCACCTCCATCACCACCGTCGGCGCGCGCCCCGCGCACGCGCTGTCGGCGGCGCAGGTCGTCGACCTGTTCGGCCGCACCGTCAACGACTTCGGCGTCCGGCTCGTGGACTGGGAGGGCTACCTGGCCAACCCGTACGTCAAGCTCACGGTCAGGCCGCCGCAGGACGCGCGGTTCCCCGTCACGATCGACCTCAAGGCCGAGGGCACCTCCCGGCTGATGATGGACCTGCCCAGCGAGCTCACCGCCACGGGCGCGACCAAGACCCTGACCTTCGCCGCCGCCTCGGAGTCGAAGGTGTTCCGGCTCGCCATCCACTCCAGGCGGGCGCCCGGTCAGGACGAGTTCCACACGCTCAGGCTGGCGATCAGGGACGCCGCCGGCGCGACGCACCAGCAGAGCATGCCGATCATGGTGCAGCAGGACCAGAAGACCGCCCTCGAACCCACCGTCCCGGTCACCTTCGACTACCGCCACGACACCATCACCCGATACTTCTCCGACCCCGCCGTGCGCACCGCCTCCGAGGAGGCGGTCAAGGACTGGTTCAGGTTCTTCGACCTGCAGCCGTTCGACACGGTCCCGGCCGGCGCGGAGACCAACCACCTGCCGGGCAACGACTGGCAGAACACCGTCGACGTCACCAACGACCGGGCCTACAACGGCATGTACGTCCACTTCCGCGGCATCCAG
The DNA here is from genome assembly GCF_014207745.1 of Nonomuraea muscovyensis. Classification (NCBI taxonomy): domain Bacteria; kingdom Bacillati; phylum Actinomycetota; class Actinomycetes; order Streptosporangiales; family Streptosporangiaceae; genus Nonomuraea; species Nonomuraea muscovyensis. The sequence goes on along the minus strand of NZ_JACHJB010000002.1, from coordinate 2,255,391 downwards.
ACCCCGTACTCGACCGGCTACCCCGCCGACAACGGCCGCTACCACACCCGGGGCGGCCAGCAGGTCCCCGGCCCGATCCACCGCTCGACCGCGATGATCCTCGAGTACGACGAGGCGAACAAGCAGCTCTTCACCTCCCTCGCCGACGAGGACTGGTACCGGACCGACATCCGCGGCTCCGTGCTGGACGTGCACGGCCTGGTCATGCACGAGTACGGCCACGCCGTCGCCTTCCACAGCGACTGGGCCGGGATGCGCTCCTACGTGGCGGACCAGGGCGCCGGCGACCAGGACGTCATCCGCTACCAGGGCCACGCCGTGCCGCTCGACACCAGCTACCACATCCCCGGCGAGGAGAGCTCCTGGGACCGCCTCAGCGGGCAGAGCGGCGGCTGGACCCACCTGTTCCCCACCCGCAGGTGGATGCTCACCAAGCTGGCCCTGCTGGTGGCCGAGAACGCCGGCTGGAAGCTCAACCGGAACCTCACCCCGTTCCTCGAACCGGCCATCGTCACCACCGCGCTGCCCCAGGCGACGCCCGGCCAGGTCTACCGGCAGACGCTCACGGCCAAGGGCGGCGTCCCGTTCTACGACTGGCAGGTGACCGGCGGCGCGCTGCCCCCCGGGCTCAGTCTCGACCGCTTCACCGGAACCGTCAGCGGCACCCCCACCACGGCCGGGACCTTCGGCTTCACCGTCCGCCTGCGCGACTACGACGAGCTGAGCACCCCGGTGACCCGGACGTTCCAGCTCGTCGTGGGCGGCTCGGGCGGCGCCAACCTGGCCGCCTCCGCCACCGCGTCGGCCTCGTACACCTCCCCGTGGGAGAGCGTCGCGGCGATCAACGACGGCGTGGACCCGGCCCGGTCCAACGACACCGCCAACCCCCGCTGGGGCACCTGGCCGCAGACGGGCGCCCAGTGGGCCGACCTGACCTGGCCGTCCGCGCAGACCGTCAGGTCGGCGGAGGTGTACTTCTTCGACGACGGCGGCGGGGTGCGGGTGCCCGCCTCCTGGAAGCTCCAGCAGTGGAACGGCACCGCCTACGTGGACATCCCGGGCGCCTACCCGCGGGCGCCGGACGCCTACAACCGGGTGACGTTCACCGGCGTGACCACGACCCGGCTGCGGGTCGCGCTGGAGAGCGGCCAGGGCTCGGTCGGCCTGCTCGAAGTCAAGGCGTACGGATGACCCCGGCGGCGGCCGGACCTCGACGGTCACGGTGCGACCCAGGGATCACGACAAGCTGAGCACCCCCGTGACCAGGGCGTACATCCTCGCCGTCCGCTAGAAGGTCATGACACTCGCCCTGACCAGATCACATTTCATGACATGTCCAGTCTTGTTGTGCCAAGGCTCTTGCAAAGCGGCCATGATCACTTCACCCTTCATCCGTAGGCGTAAAGATCAGCTCTACCCCGGTGGGCGATCCCCGCCGGGCATGAAGGAGCGCATGTGCCGCACACCCCCCGCCGGCGATCGATCCTGACCGGGATCACCGGGATGATCGCCGCCCTCACCCTCACGCTCCCGCAGGGGGTCGCCCACGCGGCCCCCGAACCGGACAAGATCAACGCCGCCGTCCAGGCCGAGCTGGCCGAGGACGGCAAATCCACCTTCTGGGTACGCCTCAAGGGCGCGGCCGACCTCGGCGCCGCCCGCCGGGCGAGCACCAAGGACGACAAGGCCGAGCTCGTCTACGAGGCCAAGACCGCCAAGGCGACGTCGTCCCAGGCCGGCCTGCGCAAGCTGCTGGACGCGCAGGACGCCGACTACACCTCGTTCTGGATCGTCAACGCCGTCCAGGTGACGGCCGGGCCCAAGCTGGCCGCCGAGATCGCGCGGCTCGACGAGGTCAAGAGCATCGAGCCGGTCCGCGCCGTGGCCCTGCCCAAGCCCGACCCGGCCAAGGCCGAGGCCAAGGTCAACGCCGTCGAGTGGAACATCGACCGGATCGGCGCCCCCCGCGTGTGGGAGGAACTGGGCAACCGCGGCGAGGGCATCGTCGTCGCCAACATCGACACCGGCGTCCAGTTCGACCATCCCGACCTGGCCGCCTCCTACCGCGGCCGCAGCGCCGAGGGCGTCCTCGACCACGACTACAACTGGTTCGACCCCGCCCGCGTCTGCCCGACCTCCGCGCCGTGCGACAACAACGGCCACGGCACCCACACCATGGGCACCATGGCCGGCGCGAACGGCATCGGCGTCGCGCCGGGCGTCAAGTGGGTCGCCGCCAAGGGCTGCGAGCTCAACACCTGCACCGACGCCTCGCTGCTCGCCGCCGGCCAGTGGGTGCTCGCCCCCACCGACCTGAGCGGCGCGAACCCGCGCCCCGACCTCGCCCCCGACATCGTCAACAACTCCTGGGGCGGCGACGGCTTCGACCCCTGGTACAAGGAGACCGTCGAGGCGTGGGTCGCCGCCGGTATCTTCCCGGCCTTCTCCAACGGCAACGAGGGGCCCGCCTGCCGCACCAGCGGCTCGCCCGGCCAGTACGCGACCAGCTACAGCGCGGGCGGGTTCGACGTCAACAACGCGCTCTACAACCGCTCCAGCAAGGGCGAGGGCGAGAACGGCGAGATCAAGCCCAACATCTCCGCCCCCGCCGTCAGCGTCCGCTCCTCGGTGCCCGGCGGCTCGTACGCCTCCTACACCGGCACGTCGATGGCCTCCCCGCACGTGGCGGCCACCGTCGCGCTGATCTGGTCGGCCGCGCCCGCCCTGCAGGGTGACGTCGCGGGGACCCGGCCGCTGCTCGACACCACGGCGATCGACGTCTCCGACACCAGTTGCGGCGGCACCGCGGCCGACAACAACGTCTGGGGCGAGGGCCGTCTCGACGCCTACGCCGCCGTCCGGACCGCCCCGGCCGACCAGGTCGGCGACCTCGCCGGCACCGTCACCTCCGGCGGCGCCCCCGTGGCCGGCGCCACGGTCGCCATCACCGGCCCGCTGACCCGCACCGTCGTCACCGGCGCCGACGGCCGCTACGCCGTGCCCCGGCTGATCCCGGGCGAGTACGAGATCTCCACCGAGAAGTTCGGCTACGCCCGCGGCACCGCGACGGCCACCGTCGTCGCCGGCCAGAGCGCCACCGCCGACGTCACCATGGCCCGGCAGCCCCAGGCCGTCCTGTCCGGCACCGTCACCACGGCGGGCACGCCCGAGGCGGGCGCCACCGTGGCGGCCTCCGGCACGCCGGTCAGCACGGTCACCGACGCCGCCGGCCGCTACCGGCTCACGCTGCCGCACGGCGAGTACACCGTCGTCGTCACCCCCGGCTCCCGCTGCGCCCGCGGCGCGTCCGTCGGGCTGACCCTCGGCGGCGACCAGACGCAGGACGTGGAGCTCGGCCTGCGCGGCGACAACTTCGGCTACACCTGCAAGAGCGGCGCCGAGCCGTACGTCGCCGGCACCGAGAAGCTGGCACTCACCGGTGACGACGAGGCCCAGCAGGTCACCCTGCCCTTCCCGGTGCCCTTCTACGGCACCGGCCAGAGCAGGGCGTGGATCAGCACCAACGGCTTCGCCACCTTCGCCGCCGACCGCGTCGTCAGCGGCAGCAACGGCCGCATCCCGACCACGGGCACGCCCAACAACGCCGTCTACCCGTACTGGGACGACCTCGTCGCCGATGCCGAGAGCGGCGTCTACACCGCGGTCGTCGGCACCGCCCCGCACCGGCAGTTCGCCATCGAGTGGCGCAACGTCAAGTACTACAACGACACCGCGCAGCGGATCTCCTTCGTCGCCCTGCTGGGCGAGGACGGCACCGTCAGCTACCGCTACAAGGGCGTCGACAGCCAGCGCGACCAGGGCACCAGCGCCACCGTCGGCGTCGAGAACGCCACCGGCACCGACGCGATGCTCTACTCCTACGAGGAGGCCGCCCTGTCCGACGGGATGAGCCTGACCTTCACCGCCAGCCGGCACGGCCTCGTCACCGGTGTCGTCACCGACGCCAACGACGGCGACCCGCTGCCCGGCGCGACGGTCAAGGTGGGCGACGTGGCCACCTTGACCACGGGCGCCGACGGCGCGTTCTACGGCCAGGTGCCCGCGGGCGACTACGAGGTCGAGGTGTCCAAGGAGCACTACGGCACCTTCACCAAGCCCGTCACCGTCACCCCTGCCGCGCCGGCGAGGATCGACACCGCGCTGGTCACCGGCCGGGTCAGCGCCTCGCTCGGGGAGCTCACGGTGGTGATGCCGGGCGAGGCGAGCCGCAGCCGCACCTTCGAGCTGACCAACCTCGGCTCGCCGACCGCCTACACCGTCACGGCCGACCCCGTGTCGAGCTGGCTCGGCGTGACGCCCGCGGCGGGCGAGCTGGCCAAGGGGCAGCAGGCCGCGCTCAAGGTGACCGTCTCCAGCGCCGGAGTCCAGGCGGGCACCGTCCGCACCGGCAAGCTGGTCATCCGCTCGGCCAGCGGCCGGCAGCCGGTCATCGAGGTCAAGGTGTCGGTCGTGGTGCCCAAGCACCAGGTCGCCGTGGACGTCGGCGCGAGCAGGGGTCTGGTGGACGCCGCCGGCGACTCCTGGACGGCCGACCGGAAGTACGCCCAGGGCGGCCACGGCTACGTCGCCACCCAGAACCGGACGCACTCCACGTCCAGGACCATCACCGGCACGGACGACCAGGCGTTGTTCAGGACGGCCCGCGAGGGCATGCTCGAATACCGCTTCGACAACGTCCCGGCCGGCACCTACACCATCGAGCTCGGCTTCGCCGACACCCGGTCGACGAAGATCGGCAAGCGCGTCTTCGACGTGCTGGCCGAGGGACAGCTCGTGCTGCCGGCACTGGACCTGGCCCTGGAGGTCGGCACGTACACGGCCGTCAGCAGGCAGTACACGGTGGAGGTCACCGACGGCCAGCTCAACCTGCGCTTCGCCACACGTGAGGGCTCGCCCATCGTGAACGCGATCCGCGTCTCCGAGCGTCCGGACCGCAACGCGTCCTGACGCCGATCCCGGTCCGCCCCGCAGCCCCGCCGTCCGGTCGGGGCGGCGGGGCGGGTCCCGTTTTGGGGCGGCCCTTAACGAGGGTCGGCCGGACCTTGACCATAGACCTGGACAGTCCGGGGTATTCCCACGTGAATGCGGCACGGGAGCGTGCCGGGTCGCGCGAGGGGAGATCGCGGTGACGACACACAAGCCCACGACCGGCGAGCCGCTCACCTCGCCGCTGGCTCCTGTCAAAAGGCAGCGCAGGGGCGCGGTGATCGCCGCATGGCTCTCCACCACCGACCACAAGGTGATCGGCTACCTCTACCTGGTCACGTCGTTCGCGTTCTTCCTCATCGCCGGCCTGATGGCGATGTTCATCCGGGCCGAGCTGCTGGAGCCGGGCCTGCAGGTCGTCAGCGCCCAGGTCTACAACCAGCTCTTCACCATGCACGGCGCGGTCATGCTGCTGCTGTTCGCCACGCCGCTGTTCGCCGGGTTCGCCAACGTCATCATGCCGCTGCAGATCGGCGCGCCGGACGTGGCGTTCCCGCGGCTGAACGCGGTGGCGTACTGGCTGTTCATGTTCGGCGGGATCATCACGATGTGGGGGTTCGCCACGCCGGGCGGGGCGGCCGACTTCGGGTGGTTCGCCTACACACCGCTGTCGACGGTGACGTTCTCCCCGGGCATCGGCGGCGACCTGTGGATCATGGGGCTGACGCTGGCCGGCCTCGGCACGATCCTCGGCTCGGTCAACTTCATCACCACGATCATCTGCATGCGGGCGCCCGGGATGACGATGTTCCGGATGCCGCTGTTCACCTGGAACACGCTGCTGACCAGCATGCTCGTGCTGATGGCCTTCCCGGTGCTGGCGGCGGCGATGCTGGCGCTGGAGCTCGACCGCAAGTTCGGCATGCACGTCTACGACGCCGCGAACGGCGGGCCGCTGCTGTGGCAGCACCTGTTCTGGTTCTTCGGGCACCCCGAGGTGTACATCATCGCGCTGCCGTTCTTCGGGATCGTCACCGAGGTCATCCCGGTGTTCTCGCGCAAGCCGATCTTCGGCTACGTGGGGCTGGTCGGGGCGACCATCGCCATCGCGGGGCTGTCGATGACCGTGTGGGCGCACCACATGTTCCCCACCGGTCAGGTGCTGCTGCCGTTCTTCTCGTTCATGACGTTCCTCATCGCCGTGCCGACCGGGGTGAAGTTCTTCAACTGGATCGGCACCATGTGGCGGGGGCACCTGACCTTCGAGACGCCCATGCTGTTCTCCGTCGGGTTCCTGGTGACGTTCCTGCTCGGCGGGCTGACCGGCGTCGTCCTGGCCTCGCCGCCGCTCGACTTCCACATCACCGACACCTACTTCGTGGTGGCCCACTTCCACTACGTGGTCTTCGGCACGGTCGTGTTCGCCATGTTCTCCGGCTTCTACTTCTGGTGGCCGAAGATGACCGGGCGGATGCTGGACGACCGGCTCGGCAAGGTGCACTTCTGGATGCTGTTCGTCGGCTTCCACACCACGTTCCTGGTGCAGCACTGGCTGGGCGTGGCCGGGTTCCCGCGCCGCTACGCCGACTACGGCGCGGCCGACGGGTTCACCGCGCTCAACCAGCTCTCCTCGATCGGCGCGTTCCTGCTGGGCCTGTCGACGCTGCCGTTCCTCTACAACGTGTGGAAGACGGCCCGGCACGCGCCGCGGGTGACCGTGGACGACCCCTGGGGGTTCGGCAACTCGCTGGAGTGGGCCACCTCCTGCCCGCCGCCCCGGCACAACTTCACCTTCATCCCGACCATCCGCTCCGAGCGGCCCGCGTTCGACCTGCACCATCCCCGGGCCGTGGAGCAACAGCGGCGAGCCGTCGAAGCCGGTCAGCGCGAGAAACAGCCATGAAGCGGGACGAAGTGGTTTAACGGTCTCGTCTCGTGCCAGAGGCAACCCTGAGGACGACCGTCGGAGGGAAGGTTTGTCATGGCCCAGGTGATGGACCCCGTGAAGCGCCTGAGAACCCGCCCCGGCAGGCCGGCGGAGCGGCCCGCCAGGCCGCGCGTCGTGGTGGTGGGCGCGGGGTTCGCCGGGCTGAACGCCGCCCGCGAGCTAGCCCGCGGCGGCGCGCTGGTCGCGCTCGTCGACCACCACCCCTACACCACCTTCCAGCCGCTGCTCTACCAGGTCGCCACGGCCGGGCTCAGCGCCGCGGACACGTCGTACCCGCTGCGGGCCTTCGCCGGCAAGTACCCCAACCTGCGGGTCCGCGTCGCGGGCCTGGGCAAGCTGCATCTCGACGACAAGCGGGTGGAGCTCGACGACGGCACCGCGATCGACTACGACTACCTCGTCCTCGCCAGCGGCGTCACCACCAACTGGCTCGGCATCAAGGGCGCCGAAGAGCACGCCATGCCGCTGTACGGCGTGCGGGACGCGGTGACGCTGCGCAGGCGGTTGCAGCGTTGCCTGGAGGAGATCGCCGAGGGCAAGCGGCCCACCGGCCACGTGGTCGTCGTCGGCGGCGGCGCCACCGGCGTCGAGATCGCCGGCACGATGGCCGAGCTGCGCCGCCGGACGCTGCCGCTCACCCACCCCGAGATCAAGCCCGACCAGACCAGCGTCACCCTGGTCGAGCGGTTCGACTACGTGCTCGCGCCGTACAAGCCGCGCCTGCGCGACGCCGCCGCCCACGCGCTGCGCGAGCGCGGCGTGCGGCTCAGGCTCGGCAGCACGGTCGCGGCGGTCGAGCCGGAGGCCGTCGTGCTCGCCGACGGCACCCGGCTGCACAGCGACGCCACCGTCTGGGCGCTCGGCGTCACCGCCCCGGACGAGGTCGCCGAGTGCGGCCTGCCGCAGGGCAAGGGTGGCAGGGTGGTCGTCACCGAGGCGCTCAACCTGGAGGAGCGCCCCGAGGTGTTCGTCGCCGGAGACCTGGCGCTGCCTCCCGACCCGCTGCCGCAGCTCGCCCAGCCGGCCGTCCAGATGGGCAAGCACGTGGGCCGGCAGATCCTCGCCGCCGCGCAGGGCCGGCCACTCAAGCCGTTCTCCTACCGCGACCCCGGCATCATGGCGATCGTCGGCCGCGCCGAGGCGGTCGTGCAACTGCGCAACGGGCGCACCATGCGGGGCCTGATCGCCTGGCTGGTGTGGATCTTCGTGCACGTGGCGTACCTGCTGGGCGGGCGCAACCGGATCACCGTGCTCGTCGACTTCTTCTGGCGCTACCTGGGTCCGCGCCGCAGCGCCGCCTCGGTCGCCGAGTGATCATCCTGGAGGAGGCGTCATGGACAGGGCGGACCACGGCAGCGTGCTCTTCATCGGCAACGCGACCACGTTGATCCGCTACAACGGCTTCACCCTGCTCACCGACCCCAACTTCCTGCACCGCGGTGAGCGGGCCCGCCTCGGCCACGGCCTGCGCTCCCGGCGCCTCACCGACCCCGCCCTGGAGATCGAGGACCTGCCGCCGCTCGACGCCGTCGTGCTGTCGCACCTGTACGGCGACCATTGGGACGACGTGGCCCGTCATGGCCTCGACCGCGCCACCCCCGTCGTCACCACGCCGCACGCCGCCCACAGGCTGCGCCGCCAGGGCTTCGAACATGCCGTCGGCCTGAAGACCTGGGAGGAGTACAGCCTGCGCAACGCCCGCGGCGCCCTCACCATCACCTCGGTGCCCGCCCGGCACGCGTACGGGGCGGTGGAGGCGCTGCTGCCGCCCGTCATGGGCAGCGTCCTGGAGTTCCGCAGCGAGGGCCGCATCGACCTGCGCCTGCACATCAGCGGCGACACGATGCTCGACCGCAGCCTGCGCGAGATCGCCGAACGCTTCCCCGACCTCGACGTCGGCATCGTCCACCTGGGCGGCACCAAACTGCTGGGCGCCTTCCAGATCTCCATGGACGGCCGGCAGGGCGCCGACTGGGTGGACCTCGTCGGCCCCGAGCGCGTGCTGCCCGTCCACCACGACGACTACACGGTCTTCTCCTCGCCCCTGGCGGACTTCCTCGACCACATGCGGCAGACCGGCAACGCCGACCGCGTGATCCGCCTCGCCCGGGGCGACACCTACACCCTGCCCGTCCGGCCCGCCGCCCGCCGTCCCGGCTGACCACCGCCGTGACCACCGCTCTGGCTGGCTACAGTGTGGTCGTGCTTCCCGATCTCCGCGGCCCCCTGGTCAAGCAGCTCGCCGAGTCCGGCGCCCCCCGCCGCCACTGGCACGGCGCCGACGAGGACGGCGGGACATGGCTGTTCGAGAGCGTCGAGGGCGACGGCGAGCACTGGGCGATCCGGCAGATCGAGATCGGCCCCCGGGGCGCCGCCCACCGCTACTGGTGGCGCCATCTGCAGGACGAGCACGGTTTCCTCACCGACCAGGCGCTGGAGATCTGGGAGCTCACCGAGATCACCGAGGCCGCCTTCGAGTCGGTCTGGCAGGCGGCCGGCTGACCTGTCCCATCGCGCGGGGGCGGCTACGGGCCGGCGGGCAGGCGCAGCTCGGCGAGGACACCCCGGTGGTCGGTACGGGGCACGTCGAGGACCTTCACACCGTCCACCGAGGCCCGCCGGTCCACCAGGACGTGGTCGATCGTGATCATCGGTGGGATCGGCCGGTTGTTCGGCCAGGTCGGCACCAGCCCCTCGCCCGCCTGGTCGGCCGCGTCGACGTAGCCCCGGTCCAGCAGGTCGCGCAGCGCCCGGTGGTCGAGGGAGGCGTTGAAGTCACCGGCCAGCACCCGCACCACGTCGCCGGACGCCGGGGGCAGCGCGTCGAGTGCAGCGTTCCAATCGGCGGCCCGGCCGGCCAGCGGCGGGTTCGGATGGACGGCCACGACCTGCGCGCTCACCCCGCCCGGCAGGCTCACCGTCGCCGCGGGCATGTTGTGCCCGATCGGCGTGAAGAGCCCGTCCAGCGGGGTGAGCGGGTGCCTGGCGTACAGGCCGCTGCCCTTGGGGCCCTGGCCGGGCTGCAGCACGCGGTGCGGCATCAGCCCGGCCAGGCCCGCCGCGTCGAGCTCGGCGACCTTCTCCGGCGTGATCTCCAGCGCGCTGAACACGTCGGGTTCGTACTCCCGCACCAGCCGTACGACCGCCTCGGCGTCGGCCCGCGAGAACAGGTTGACGGTCAGCACCCGAAGCGGGGTGCCGCCCGCCGCCCCGGCGGCCCGCACCGTCCGCGGCACGACGGCGAACGCCAGCGCGACGCACGTGACCAGCGCCACGACCGCCGCCGGCCGGTTGCGCCGCAGCCCCAGAAGCACCGCCAGCGCCCCCGACAGGACCACCGCGTACGGCGTGAACGTCATCAGCTGGGTGAGGAACCAGCCCCACTCCAGCCCGCCCAGCCGGACGACCGCCCACAGGGCCAGGAACGTGACAACCGCCCACGACAGCCGGCGTCGGCGTCGGCGTCGTGGGGTCGCCGCCGGCGCGCCGTCGCCGCTGTCCTGCCCGCCCACCCCGCGCGTGTCGGCCGTGATGCTCACCCGATCCGCCCGCCCTCGCTCGATCCGCCTACGTTCTGCGATCGACCATAGACGCTGCGCAGGACGGCCGCGTGCGCCTCCCCGCGGTGTCCGGCCGTGGAACGAGCTGAGCTGGGCGAACACCGGTGCGCTTCCTGGGAACTCTCTCAGGTGGCCGCCGGTGGGAGTCTCCGCCGGGGAGCGGGGGAGTTAGGGTGCTGGCATGCCTACCGCACTGATCACCGGCGCGACCGCCGGTCTCGGCGCCGCCTTCGCCCGGCGGCTGGCCGGCGACGGGTTCTCCCTCGTCCTCGTGGCGCGCGACGAGACCCGGCTCGCCGAGGTGGCCGACCAGCTCAAGCTCAGGTACGGCGTGAGCGTCGAGGTGCTCGGCGCCGACCTCGCCACCGAGGACGGCCTCGCCCGGGTCGAGAGCCGCCTGCGTGACGGTGTCGACCTGCTCGTCAACAACGCGGGGTTCGGCCACCCCGGCTCGTTCCCGACGGTGCCGGTCGAGGACGAGGTCCGCATGCTCAAGCTGCACTGCGAGGCCGTGCTGCGGCTCACCCTCGCCGCCCTGCCCGCCATGAGGGAACGCGACCGCGGCGCGGTGATCAACGTCGCCTCCGTCGCCGCGTTCTTCACCCGCGGCACCTACAGCGCCTCCAAGGCGTGGGTGGTCAACTTCAGCGAGTCCGCCGCGGCCGAGATCGGCCACCCCAGGATCAGGATCATGGCGCTGTGCCCCGGCTTCGTGCGCACCGAGTTCCACCAGCGCGCCGGCATGGACGCCGCCACGATCCCGGGGTTCCTGTGGCTCAAGGCCGACGACGTGGTGAACGAGGCCATGCGCGACCTCGCGCTGGGCCGGACGGTGTCGGTGCCCGACCTGCGCTACAAGGCGATCGTGGCGGTGGGCAGGTTCGTGCCGCGCGGCGTGGTCGCCGCCGTCTCGGGCCGCCTCGGTCGCCGCTGACCCCACCGCCGTCCCGCCGCCCTCCGGCCCCGGTGGCGGCGGTCAGCGGTCGCCGGGCAGGGAGCGGTCCAGGATCGCGGTGACGTCGGCCGAGCGTGGCAGGGTGCCGTAGGCGTGGCCCCAGTCGCCGCCCAGCCGGGTGGCGCAGAACGCGTCGGCGACGGCGGGCGGCGCGTGCCGCACCAGCAGCGACCCCTGCAGGGCGAGCGCGATCCGCTCGACCAGCAGCCGGGCCCGTGCCTGGATGCCGTCGGTGTCGGCCAGGTCGTCGCGCAGCCGCGCCACCGCGGCGTCCAGGCGGGCGTCGCCGCCCCGGGCCAGGGCCAGCTCGCCGAACAGCGCGTCGAGGGTGCCGGGCTCCCGGGCCAGGGCGCGCAGCACGTCGAGGGCGTTGACGTTGCCCGACCCCTCCCAGATCGACAGCAGCGGCGCCTCGCGGTAGTGGCGGGGCATCCCCGACTCCTCCACGTAGCCGTTGCCGCCCAGGCACTCCAGCGCCTCGGCGGTGAACGCCGGTCCGCGCTTGGTCACCCAGTACTTGCCGGCCGCGGTCGCGATCCGCCGCAGCGCCCGCTCACCCGGGTCGCCGGCCAGCGCGCGGTCGGTCGCCCCGGCCAGCCGCAGCGTCAGCGCCGTGGCCGCCTCGGACTCCAGCGCCAGGTCGGCCAGCACGTTGCGCATGAGCGGCTGGTCGAGCAGCCGCCCGCCGAACGCCGCCCGGTGCCGGGCGTGGTGCCCGGCCTCCACCAGCGTCTTGCGCATCAGCGTCGCGGTGGCCATCACGCAGTCCAGGCGGGTCAGGTTCACCATGTCGATGATCGTCTTCACGCCCTGGCCCTCGCCGCCGACCAGCCAGGCCACCGTGCCGTCGAACTCGGGCTCGCTGCTGGCATTGGACCGGTTGCCGAGCTTGTCCTTCAGCCGCTGGATCCGGAACACGTTACGGGTGCCGTCGGGCAGGACGCGCGGCAGCAGGAAGCACGACAGGCCGCCGGGCGCCTGCGCCAGGACCAGGAACACGTCGCACATCGGCGCCGAGGTGAACCACTTGTGGCCACGCAGCGTGTACACGCCGTCCTCGCCGGCAGGCGTGGCGAGCGTGGTGTTGGTGCGCACGTCCGAGCCGCCCTGCTTCTCGGTCATGCCCATGCCGGCCAGCAGGCCCCGCTTGCCCGACGGCACCGCCAGGCCCGGGTCGTAGACGCGGCCGGCCAGCAACGGTTCGTACACCGCCGCGAGGTCCGGCTGGTGACGCAGCGCGGGCACGGCCGCGTACGTCATCGCCATCGGGCAGAGGTGACCGGCCTCGGTGTGTCCCCACACCAGCCCGGTCGCCGTCCGGGCCACGTGCGCGCCCGGCCGGCCGTCCGCCCAGACGGCGCCGCCCAGTCCCTCGGCCACGGCGACCCGCATCAGGCTGTGCCAGCTCGGATGGAACTCCACCTCGTCGATCCGCCGGCCGAACCGGTCATGCGTGCGCAGCTCAGGCTCGTGCCGGTTGGCGTCCTCGGCCCAGCGCTGCGCCTCCGGGCCCCCCGCCAGCCGGCCGACGCGCCGCACGTCCGCCTCGGCCCAGCCCGCGCCCTCCCGGCGCAGCCCCTCCAGCAGGGCCGTGTCGTCGGAGGCGTCGTAGGGCGGCAGGGGAGGCGGCTGGTTGGTCACCTCGTGCGTGGCGGCCGAACCGTCCGCCAGTGTTCTCACCATGGGCCGATGTTACGAAGTATGCGCGATCGCAGCAAGTATGTAATACGGGACGGATCGGCGCGTTCTCGGCCGGGCACAATGGCTGCATGCCGACGAAGGGAACCCCGCCCACCGCACCCGGCACCCGGCGCGGGGCCGCGACCGACAGAACGGCCGACAGAACGGCCGACAGAACGGCCGACAGAACGGCCGACAGAACGGCCGACAGAACGGCCGACAGGGCGGCCGACAGGGCGGCCGACGGGGTGGTCGACGGGGTGGTCGATGTGCCGGCCGGCCTGCGGCCGCTGTCGGCGCGGTCGGTCGTGCTGAGCCTGCTGCTGGGCTCGCATCCTGCCGAACTGCCCGTCCACGCGCTCGTCCGGATCGTCGAGCCCTTCGGCATCTCCGGGGCGACGCTGCGGGTCGCGCTCACCCGCATGGTGGCCGCCGGGGATCTGCGCCGCACCGGCGGCGTCTACCGCCTCAGCGATCGGCTCCTGCACCGCCAGCGCCGCCAGGACGCCGCCATCGACCCCGCCGTGCACGCCTGGGACGGCGCCTGGGAGCTCGCCGTCGTCACCGCCACCGGGCGCGGCGCGGCCGAGCGTGCCCAGTTGCGCGCCGACCTGGCCGCCCTGCGGCTCGCCGAACTCCGCGAGGGGGTCTGGACCCGCCCCGCCAACCTCACCCGATCGTGGCCCGGCCACCTGGCGCCACTCGTCCAGCGCTGGACGGGCCGCCCCGAGCCGTCCGCCGCGGAGCCGGCCGGGACCCTGTGGGACCTGGAGGGCTGGGCCGCCGCCGGGCACGCCCTCCTGGCCGCCTACGGGGAGGTGACGGCGCCCGCCGACCGGTTCGCCGTCGTCGCCGCGATGGTCCGGCACCTGCTCACCGACCCGGTGCTGCCCGAGCCGCTGCTACCTCTCGGCTGGCCGGCCGCCGCCCTGCGCGCCACCCATGCCGCCTACCGGCACGAGCTCACCACCCTCGCCCGGACCGCCACCTGACCCACCCCCGAGCCCGACAGCCCCGAGGGTCCGGTGCCCGTGAATGCCTGGTGCCGGTGAATGCCCGGTGCCGGTGAAAGCCGGGTGCCCGTGAGCTGGGTGCCCGTGAGCCGGGTGCCCGTGAAAGCCCCGTGCCGGAAAAGGAAGGGCCCCCGCCGCGGGAGGGGGTCGCGGTGGGGGCCCGGTCGGTCACGAGCGGGCTCGTGACCGACATCCGGTGGGGGCTACTTGACGTTGGCCGGGTGGCCGATCGCCAGACCCGAGGTCGGGTCGAAGAAGTGCAGGTTGTGCGTGTCGAGGACCAGGTCGATGTTCTGGCCGGGACGGGCGTGGCTGCGGGCGTTGACACGGGCGGTCCACAGGGACTTGTCGCCCACGAGCGGCAGCGCGGCCTCCTCGTCGTCGCCCGTGTCGGCGGCGGCGACGGTGTCCTTGTGCTCGACGGGCGGGGCGTCGATGAGGAACAGCACGTTGATCTCGGAGCCCAGCTCCTCGGTGACCTCGGCCTTGACCGGCAGGGTGGCCCAGCCGTCGGCGTGGCTGCCGGCGGAGGCGGCGTCCTCGAAGTCGGAGGGGCGGATGCCCAGGATGATCTTCTTGCCGATGAACTGGTCGAGGCCCGGCTTGTCGGTGAAGGTGGAGTCGGGGATCGGCAGCTTGATGCCGGCGAAGGCGACGGCCGCGCCGCCGTCACGCACCAGCTCGGCGGTGACGAAGTTCATCGACGGCGAGCCCATGAAGCCCGCGACGAACAGGTTGACCGGCTTGTCGAACAGGTTCTGCGGGGTGTCGACCTGCTGCAGCAGACCGTCGCGCAGGACGCAGACCCGGTCGCCGAGGGTCATGGCCTCGACCTGGTCGTGCGTGACGTAGACGGTCGTGACGCCGAGGCGCTCGTGCAGGGTGTTGAGCGAGGCGCGCATGGAGACGCGGAGTTTGGCGTCCAGGTTGGACAGCGGCTCGTCCATGAGGAAGGCCTGCGGCTCACGGACGATGGCGCGGCCCATCGCGACACGCTGGCGCTGGCCACCGGACAGGGCGGCCGGCTTGCGCTTGAGGTAGGTCTCGAGGCCGAGCATCTTGGCGGCCTCGGTCACCCGCTTCTGGATCTCCGGCTTGGGCATCTTGCGGAGCTTGAGACCGAAGGCGAGGTTCTCCTCGACCGTCATGTGCGGGTAGAGCGCGTAGTTCTGGAAGACCATGGCGATGTCGCGGTCCTTCGGCGGCAGGTGGTTGACCACCTTGTCGCCGATGGCGATCTCGCCGCCGCTGATGTCCTCCAGGCCGGCGATCATCCGCAGCGCGGTCGACTTGCCGCAGCCGGAGGGGCCGACCAGCACCATGAACTCGCCATCCTTGATCTCAAGGTTGAGCCCGTTCACGGCCTTCACGCCACCGGCGTAGACCTTGTCGACATTGGTCAGAACGATGGATGCCATGACATTCCTTTGAGGTCCAGGGCGGTGGCCCGGGGTGTTGTGCGGATGCCCGCTCATGTGGATACGTTTTCAAGCATCTCACCCGAAATGGACCATGGGTG
The DNA here is from genome assembly GCF_014207745.1 of Nonomuraea muscovyensis. NCBI lineage: Bacteria > Bacillati > Actinomycetota > Actinomycetes > Streptosporangiales > Streptosporangiaceae > Nonomuraea > Nonomuraea muscovyensis. The sequence goes on along the minus strand of NZ_JACHJB010000002.1, from coordinate 2,239,769 downwards.
TCAAGAGTCTCGACGTGACCAGCTTTTGTGGACCGCCCGGGGTTCCGGTGGTGTGGAAAGCATGATGGAATCGTTTCCATGGAAGCCAGGCGAAGCACCATCAAGGACGTGGCCGAGGCGGCCGGGGTGGGTGTCGCGACCGTGTCGCGGGTGCTGTCCGGCGGCTCGGCCAGCCCGGAGACCAGGGAGCGGGTGCTGGCCGTGGCCGCCCAGCTCGACTACCGGCCGAGCGCGCTCGGCCGCAACCTGCGCCAGCGCCGCACCGGCGGCATCGGGCTGCTCGTGCCCGACCTGACCGACACGTTCTTCGGCCAGGTCGCCGAAGGCGTGCTCGCGTGCGCCCGCGCGGCGGGGGAGCCGGTGGTGCTCGGCTCGACGGGAGACGACCCCGAGCAGGAGGCCGAGCTGGTCGGCATGCTGCTGGAGCAGAGCGTGGACCGGGTGATCGCCGTCCCGTCGGGCGGCGCCGACACCTGGCTGCCGGTCACCAGGGCGGGCGTGACGGTGGTCTTCGCCGACCGGTTGCCCGGCGCGCCGGCCGACGACGACCTGCCCGGCTCCACCGCCGACCTCATGCTGCTCGACGGAATCCCCTCACCCTCGCCCGGCCGCGCCGTCGCGGACGTCCCCGCCGTCCTGGCCGACGACCGCGCGGGCATCCGTACGGCGGTGCGCTACCTGCGCGGCCTCGGCCACCGGCGCATCGCCTTCCTCGGCGGCCCCGGGCACGACCGGCGGGTGGCGGCCTTCCGCGAGGCGGTGGGCTCCCCGGTGGACGAGGAGCTGGTGGTCTTCGCCACCGGCAGCCGCGACTCGGCGTACGCGGCGGCCTCCGGCCTGTTCCAGAGCCGTCCCGACCTGACGGCCGTGCTGGCGGCGGGCAACGTGCTGGGGGAGGCGGCCGTGCTCGCGGCCAGGGAGCTGGACCTGCGGGTGCCGCGCGACGTCTCGCTGGTGATGTACGACGACGTCCCCTGGGCGGAGCTGTGCTCGCCCCCGCTCACCGTGATCGCCCAGCCGGGCCGCGACATCGGCTACCGCGCGGCCGAGCTGGTGCTGCGCGGCACCGGCCGGCGCCCCCGCGGAGTGGTGCTGCCCACGGAGCTGATCGTCCGCGGCAGCTGCGGCCCCCGCCGCTGACGCCGTCACGCCCGCGTGCACAGCTCGACGTCGAGGCCCGCCTCGCAGGCCGGCCGGCGGGTCCGGTCCGGGACTCGCCCGCACCCGCGAGGAGACCCGCCGGGTGCTCAGCGGCGGACCCGGCCGGCCAGCTCGACCACGGCGTTCACGAGTTCGGGCCCGTCGAGGAGTCGGAGGTCGTTGTGGCCGGCGCCCGGCACCTCGACGACCGTCACCGGCCCGCCGGCCGCTCGGGCGACGGCCCGGCTCTGCTCCGGCGGCACGATCGTGTCGGCGGTGCCGTACACGACCACGGTCGGCACCCGGACGGCGGCGATGCGGCCGGTGACCGGGAACCGGTCGCGCAGCAGCGGCCGGACCGGCAGCAACGGGTAGTTGGCCTGGCCCGCCGCGGCCAGGTCGGTGAACGGCGAGCGCAGCACCAGCCCGTCCGGCGGCCGTTCGGTGGCCAGTCGCGTCACCACGCCCCCGCCCAGGCTCTCACCGAAGTAGATCACCGGGACGTCGCCGAGGAACCGGCGCGCCGCGACCACGTCGAGGTGCAGCCCCTCCTCGGTGGGCCGCCCGGGGTTGCCGCCGTAGCCGCGGTAGTCCAGCAGCAGGACCGGCAGCCCGCGCGCGGCCAGGGCGCGGGCCAGCGGGGCGCGGTGCAGCCGGTTGCCCGCGTTCCCGCCCGCGACGAGCACGGTCACCTCGCGCTCGCCCGGCACGAACCAGGCGCCGAGCCGCACCCCGTCGTCGGTGGTGAACGACACGTCGCGGGCCCCGGTGACCACGGTGCCGGCCGGCGGCACGGGCCCCCGGTCCGGCAGGTAGATCAGCGATCGCTGGAACACCCACAGCAGACCGAGGAGCACGACGAGGACGGCGAGCACCACGAGCGCGCCGCGGGCCACCGTCGCGCTCACCGGCGGTCAGAGGAGCTTCTCGACGGCCGAGGTGACGGCCGGGTCAGCCGGGGTGGTGCCGGGGCGGAACCGGGCCACCACGGTGCCGTCGCGGTCGAGCAGGAACTTCTCGAAGTTCCACTGCACGTCGCCCGCCTCCCCGTCGGCGTCGGGCGTCTCGGTGAGCGCGGTGTAGAGGGGGTGCCGGTCGGCGCCGTTGACGTCGGCCTTCTCCAGCAGCGGGAAGTCGACGCCGTACGTGGTCGAGCAGAACTCCTGTATCTCCTCGGCCGAGCCGGGCTCCTGGCCCATGAACTGGTTGCACGGCATGCCGACCACGCTGAAACCGCGCGGTCCGTAGCGCTGGTGGAGTTCGACGAGGCCCGCGTACTGCGGGGTGAGACCGCACTTGGAGGCCACGTTCACGACGAGGACGGCCTGGCCGGGGGCGAGGGCGTCCAGGGTGGTGGGCGTCCCGGCGAGAGTGTGCAGCGGAATGTCACGAAGGCTCATGATCCGACCCTACAGAACGCCCGCGTCGCCGTTTTGTGACAAGGTCCACATTTTTCCGACAAAAGCCCTGAACACGGAGATAGAGCCTTCTTTGCCTTGGATCTATCGTTCCATGGTCAATTCGCCATAAACGCCGTCAGTCGGGCAGGGTGGCGCGATCCCCGAACCCGTCTGAAAGGCGTCCGCATGCCCATGCTCCGCCGTACCGGCGTCCTGCTCCTGTCCGCCACCCTCGTGACGGCAGGCGGGGCGACCGCCGCGCAGGCGCAGAGCTCCCAGGCGACCAGCGTCCGGAACAAGGCCACCAGCACCAAGGCCACCACCAAGACCGCCACCAAGGTCACCGCCAACAAGGCCCTCGCCAAGGCCATGGTGGCCAAGCGCGGCTGGACCAGGTCCCAGTACAGGTGCCTGGTCAAGCTCTGGCACAGGGAGAGCGGCTGGAACCATCGGGCCGCCAACGGCTCCTCCGGCGCCTACGGCATCCCGCAGGCGCTGCCCGGCAGCAAGATGGCCACCAAGGGCCGCGACTGGCGCACCAACCCCCGCACCCAGATCGCCTGGGGCCTCGGCTACATCAAGCAGCGCTACCGCACGCCGTGCGGCGCCTGGGCGCATTTCCGGTCGCGCCACTGGTACTGATCCCCCGCCGGTCAACGCCGCCCCGGGCCGCCTCGGACCGTCCATGCCATGCCCGCGCCCGTGTCCGGCCAAGACCGGGCCATCGCGCCGCCGGGCCGCGCCATGGCGGCCCAGCGAGACGGCCATCGATCGAGAACCGTCCGGTAAACATCTGTCCGCCGCGTGTCACAGTGTGTGACGTGCCGTCACTGTCCGTAATAGAAACCCGCTAGAGGACACGTCGCGGGCCCCTTCGGGCCGCCCAGTTCGATCGGGCGGTCGCTCAGATCCCGAAGCGGGCCGCGCGGACCCTCCTCGTCCGAGCCACGGACGCGGACCGGCAGGGCGTCGGCGGCCAACACCGTCGGCGCACGTCCGCACGCGACCCGACAGTGAGGACGGCTTTGGACAGCAAACGCGTGCTGCGCAGCACACTCGCCACGATGGCGGCGGCCACCGCGCTCGGCGCCACCACGATGGAATCCCGCACAGAGGCCCACGCCGAGGCCCGCACAGAGGCCCGCGCCCAAGCCCACACCGAGGCCCGCGCCCAAGCCCACACCGAGGCCCGCGCCGAGACCCGCGCCGAGGGCGACCAGACGGTCGTTCACGAGAACGTCTGGGAGGCGCCGGTCATCAGGGTCCGCACCTGGCGGACGGCCACCAGGCCGCGGGTCGTCAAGCGGCTCAGGACCGCCGATCCCCAGAGCCGCAACAAGGACATCGCCCTGGACCACGTCGTCCGGCGATCGTGGTCCTACCGGCAGTTCCAGTGTTTGGACAGTCTGTGGACCAGGGAGAGCGGCTGGAACCACCGCGCCTACAACAGCTCCTCCGGCGCCTACGGCATCCCGCAGGCGCTCCCGGGGGGAAAGATGCAAGGGGCGGGCCATGACTGGCGCTCCAACCCGGAGACGCAGATCCGCTGGGGCCTGACCTACATCAAGGGCAGGTACGGCCGGCCGTGCGACGCCTGGGGCCACTTCCAGGCGCACAACTGGTACTGACGCAGCCGTTCAGGGGAAGGAACGGCTGCCCGGACCAGGCAGGAGGGCGCCCGGTGGCTACCGGGGGCCCTCCTCGCGCGCCGGATGCACGGCGATGGCCGAGATCAGCAACTCCACCCCGAACTCGAACTCCGCCTCGTGGTCGCAGTGACCGAGCAGCGGAGCCAGCTCGCTCACGTGCGGGAACAACGTCTCGTCCACCTGCTCGGCGTCGACCGCGCGCTGCTGGGGCGGCGCGAACGTGGGCGTCACCCCGACCTCGCGCAGCAGCGAGCCCACGATGAAGGCGATGAACATCCGCAGCATCCGCACCGCGTCGACGCCGTCGAACCCGGCGCTGCGCAGCGTGGCCAGCGCCCGCTCGACAGGCAGCAGCCCGGCGCTGGAGTGGAGCGTGCGGCTGACCACGAGCATGGTCGAGCGGGGGTAGTGGTGCGCGATCTGCCGGAAGGCGCGCGCCTGCATCCGCACCCGGTCGCTCCAGTGCGCGTCCGGGTCGTCGGTGAACTCGATCCCGCTCATCACGGCCTCGGCGACCCCGCTCAGCAGCGCGTCCTTGTTGGGCACGTGGTTGTAGAGGGACATCACTCCGACGCCCAGCTCCGCCGCGATGCGCCGCATGGACACCGCGTCGGCGCCCTCACGCTCGATCAGGTCGATCGCCGCCGCGACGATGCGCGCCCTGGACAGGGGCTCCGTGGTCATAGCTCATTCTATTGACGCACGTACACCGTACGTGCCAGCCTCGAAGGTGTACGTACGGTGTACGTCCCCCCTGCGGAGGTCCGATGTCGACGCACGATCTCTACACCATCCCCACCGAGCTCTCCACCTGGAACGTGGAGATGGCCGGTTCGAGCAGGTTCACCTGGGAGTACGACGACGGCCGGGACCGCATGCTCGCCCTGTACCAGAAGGGCAAGGACAAGCAGTGGGACTCGGCCAAGCGCATCGACTGGGACCTCGAGGTCGACCCGTACAACGTGCTCGGCATCCCCGACCAGACCATCGCCATCCACGGCACCCCGCTGTGGGAGCGGATGGACGACCGGCAGCGCCGGGAGGTGCGCCGGCACGGCGCCGCCTGGCAGTTCTCGCAGTTCCTGCACGGGGAACAGGGGGCCATGATCTGCTCGGCCAAGATCGTGGAGACGGTCCCCGACCTGGACTCCAAGTTCTACGCCGCCACCCAGACCATGGACGAGGCCCGCCACGCCGAGACCTACGCCCGCTTCCTGCAGGAGAAGGTGGGCCTCGCCTACCCGATCAACGAGCACCTGAAGGCGTTGCTGGAGAGCACGCTGACCGACTCGCGCTGGGACATGCCCTACCTCGGCATGCAGGTGCTCATCGAGGGGCTGGCGCTGGCGGCGTTCGGCGTGATGCGCGACATCACCACCAAGCCGCTGCCCAAGCAGATCCTCGCCTACGTCATGCAGGACGAGGCCCGCCACGTCGCCTTCGGGCGGATGGCGCTGCGCGACTACTACCGCGACCTGTCGGACAGCGAGCTGCGCGAGCGCGAGGACTTCGTCATCGAGGGCTGCTACCTCATGCGCGACCGGCTGCGCGGCCGGGAGACGTGGGAGAACATGGGCCTGTCCAAGGCCGAGATCCACGAGGCCATGGAGGCCACCGAGCACTCGGAGTACCTGCGGCTGTTCCGGTCGCTGCTGTTCAGTCGCATCGTGCCGTGCGTGAAGGACATCGGGCTCTGGAGCCCCCGCCTGCAGCAGGCGTACGCGGACATGGGCGTGCTGGAGATGGCCGGCCAGTCCCTGGAGACGCTGATGCGGCAGGACGAGGAGATCGCCGAGAAGCTGGACGCGGCCCGCTTCGCGGAGGAGGAGACCGAACGGCACGCGGAGGTGGCCGAGACGATCGCCCTCGGCGAGTCGTCCCAGCCGTAGCCGTCCGGCTGAGTTCTCACGAGGCGACGCGCTCGCGTCGGCGGCGACCTGCTCGCCGGAGCAGGAGGGCGCCGGTCACGAGGACGGCCATGACGATGCCGGTGATGATCACGATGACGTCGCTCGCCCCCGTGTCCATCTCGGCCTTGACCGCTTGCGCGGTCCCCGCGGCGGCGGGGAAGGTGATGGTCGCTTCGGCGGCGCCCTTCGTCAGGCCGCTCGCGAGTTGGATCCGGGCGAGCCACGGACCGTCCGGAAGCCGTGTGTCCAGGACGGCGGTGACGGATCCCACGTCGCCGGGAGCGAGTGTCGTGCCCGTCTGTACCTTGAACGGGCCCGCCCTCAGGCTGCCCGGTCCGTTCGACAGCCTCAGGTCACCGCTGAGGTCCAGGGCCCGGCCCCCGGTGTTGTGCACCTGGGCGAGCACGGCCTGCTGACCGGCGGGCGTGCGCTGGGCCGCCAGCGAGTCGATGGTGAACGCCGGACCCGGGGGGTTGCCGCGGCCGACCGACAGGTAGACGCGGATTCCGACGCGATGGACCAGGGCGACGCCGCCACCTGGCGGCGCCGGGTCGGTCGCCTCGGCCCAGATCACCGCGTAGCGCTCTCCTGGTGCGGCGTCGTCCGGCACCCTGATGGTGATCGTGGCCGTCGAACGGGCGTGCGGGGCCAGGCTCACCTCGCGCCGGTTCGCGGTGGTCCAGGTGGAGAGCTCATTGGGGGTGCGGCCGGGGGCGAACCGGAATCTCCGGTCGCGAACCTCGGCGGCGGCCGCATAGAGCGACAGACGCCTGGGCGAGCCGGTCGTGTTGGACACCTCCACGCGCCGCCGGATGACGGAACCGGGCGCCAGGTGGTCGATGATGTAGCGCCAGGCCCGCGAGTCGGCCCGTGCTTCGACGGGCGCCTCGGTGAGGCGGATCCCGATGCCCTCGTCGAGGGAGGCTGCCAGCGCGGACCTTTCGAGCATGCTGGTGGCCGGGGCCAGAACCCCGGCCACCAGCAGGAACGCGACGATGATGGAAGGGCGCACGAACGTCGGCGAGTCCGCTACGCGACCGAATGGGTGACGGTGCCGGTGTAGGTGCCCGCGACGGCCGTGGCCGGAAGCGTCAGGGTGACGGTCGGGTTCCAGGTGGCGGAGTTGTTGCCCGTGAGCGCGGTGCCGGTGAACGCGGTGCGCGGCACGTTGATGATGCCGCCGGCGCCGGGTGCGAAGGTGCCCGTGCCGGTCGTGCTGGTGGCGTCTCCGGGCGCATAGGTGAGGTTGATGTTGCCGATGGTCTCGGAAGGTGTGGCGCCGCCGGTGGTGAAGTCGGTGCCGATCACCGTGGCGGTCCAGGCGCCGTCCAGGGTGCCGCGCTCGTCGGTCACCGTGACGGGACCGATCGGCCCCGAGACGCTGGCGGCGCCGGTCGCCACCGAGCCGAGGTTCACCGATGCCGGCGCGCTGATCGCCAGTTCGCCGGCGGTGATCGTGAAGGTGACGGAGGAGTCCACGGCCGAGGCCGGCGACGCTGTCGCGGCGGCGAGACCGAGGCCGGCTACCGTCGCGAGCACAAGAAGTGGTCTGCGCATCTGTCGATCCAATGTTCAGGCGGATGGGTGAGGGCAACGCCACACTCCACCGCTGACCGTTGATCAAGCGCGCGCCACCACTCTCAGTAGTTGATCTTAGCGATGAGTGACGATACCGCCGATCGGTGACACGCCGTTCCTGCCCACCGGCACCTGACCACCGCGCTCAGCCGGTGGCGTCCGGTGTTGCGGACCGGGCCCTCCTGACCCGCGCGACCAGCTCCTCCACCTGGGAGTTCAGCCGTGCCCCGCGTGACCATCCGGCGTAGTGGGTGAGGAAGACGACGACCTCCCGCAGCTCGCCCTCGCCGAGCTGGCCGGTGCGCAGCGCCGCGTCGAGCTGCACCTCCACCTGGTCGTCGAGTCCCTGCCCGACGAGCAGCCCGAGCAGCAGGAGGCGGCGTTCGCGGGTCGAGAGCACGTCACGCGACCACACGTCGGCGAACTGGCGCTCGGCCGTCATCCCGAAGGGATCGACGGTCTCCATCGCGGGCTCTGTCATGGTGCGCTCCTGATCGGAGGGATCCTCATCCGTTTCCTACTTCCTGAGAGGAACCAATGACAGGTTGCATGAACGTTGGATGCCACCGGCCGGTTCCGGGCGTCGCTCCTCCTCGCCATGATCATTGCGCCGCGTACCACCGGTGAAACCAGTGCGTGGCGGCGATTTGGTCAAGATTGCGTACGTCGCCATGTGCCTCATTCGACGGTAAACCGGGCATATCTGCCAGTGTCGGTGCGTCGGGGGACAGCCGGACTACACCTACGTACGCGACAGGGAAGGCGCCACTTACCTCACGGCGTCCTGCTCGCGCCGCGCTCGCGAACCACCGCCTGCCGTACGGCGGGGGCGACCTCCTCGGCGAACACGCGCAGGTCCCGCTCGGCGTCCACGCCCGGGGCGAGCACGAAGCCGCCCATGCCCACGGTGAGGACCAGCTCGGCGAGCTGCTCCGCCCAGAGGCGGGGCGGCCCGTCGAGGAACCCGGCGCCGGCCCGTGGCGAGAAGTCGCCGCTGATGTTGTAGACCTTGCGGATCTCGGCGGGATCGCGCCCGGCGTCCTCGGCGGCGGCGTCCAGCACCTTCGCCTGCCGGGCGACCGCCTCCGGCGGGCTGTAGAACGACGACGGCAGCCAGCCGTCGCCCATCCGCCCGGTCAGCTCCAGCATCCTGGGCTTGATCGCGCCGATCCACACGCCGATCCGGTGCGGCGGGAACGGCCCGGGCGCCGCGCCGGCGAGCCGGTAGTGCGTGCCCTCGAACACCACCGGGTCGCCCGGCGTCCACAGCCGACGCAGCACCGTGATGGCCTCGGCCAGCGCCTCGACCGCCTCCGGCGGCGACAGCCGGCGACCGCCCATGGCGGCGATCGCGTCCCAGAACGCTCCCGCGCCCAGGCCGAGCTCCACCCGGCCGCCGCTGAGGATGTCGAGCGACGCGGCCGCCCTGGCGAGCATCGCGGGCGGGCGCAACGGAAGGTTCGCCACGTCGGGCACCAGCCGGATCCGCTCGGTCCGCTGCGCGGCGGCCGACAGCAGCGTCCAGGTGTCGAGGAACGCCGGCTGGTAGGGATGGTCCTGGACGCCCAGCAGGTCCAGTCCGAGCCGGTCGGCCAGCGTCACATGACGCAGCAGCCGCTCGTGACCCGTCGCCTCCGGCGCCAGGAACGCGCCGAACCACACGTCGTCCATCGAGAACCCCCTGCTCCGATGCCCCCTGCCCGAATGATCGCACGGCCTGGTGAACCGCCCCGGTCCGGACCCCGTCGTAGGGGTGTGCGCCGACTCGTACCCGTCCTCGCCCTCGCCGCGACCCTGACCGGCTGCGGCCTCGCCGAGCCGCGCTCCTGCACCCTGATCGGCACGCCGGTCGGCGTGGGGGTGACCGTGGAGCCGCCGTTGGCCGCCCGGGTGGCGTCGGCGGCGGTGGAGGTCTGCTGGGACGGCGCCTGCCACCGCCCCCGGCTGGAGCTCCATCCGGAGACGCGCCCCGGTGCGCAGACCTGCGCGGGCGAGCACTGCTCGGTCACCGTGGAGCCGACCGGCGGCAGGGCCGGGTTCGCCGAGGTCGCCGGGCTGCCGAAACGCCCTGTCCGGGTACGGGTGACCCTGCGCGACTCCCGGGGGGAGCGACTGGCCGACACCACGATCGAGGTCACCCCCGAGGGGCGCTTCCCCAACGGGCCCGACTGCGGTGAGGGCGGGCCGAACGCCGCGGTCGTGGTCGACCGTCAGGGAACCGCCCGGTTACGCGATTAACACGACGTTCACATTCGGGCAAAAAGCGGGAAACGGGCATCCGTAAGACTCGGCGCGGCTGAGAGAAACCCGAAAGGACCGGTCGTGACCTACAAGGCTGAGTACATCTGGATCGACGGCACCGAGCCCACCGCTCTGCTGCGCTCGAAGACGAAGGTCCTTGCCGATGGCGTCGAGCCGCCGGTGTGGGGATTCGACGGGTCCAGCACCAACCAGGCCGAGGGCCACTCCTCCGACCGCGTGCTGCGCCCGGTGTTCATCTGCCCGGACCCGCTCCGCGGTGGCGACAACGTCCTGGTGCTGTGTGAGGTCGAGGAGATCGACGGCACCCCGCACGCCAGCAACACCCGCGCCCTGCTGCGCCCCATCGCGGAGCAGTTCGCCGACCAGGAGTCGTGGTTCGGCATCGAGCAGGAGTACACCTTCTTCAAGGGCAGCCGCCCGCTCGGCTTCCCCGAGGGCGGCTTCCCCGCCCCCCAGGGCCACTACTACTGCGGCGTCGGCGCCGAGGCCGTCTTCGGCCGTGAGATCGTCGAGGCGCACCTCGACCGCTGCATCGCCGCCGGCCTGGCGATCTCCGGCATCAACGCCGAGGTCATGCCCGGCCAGTGGGAGTTCCAGATCGGCCCGGCCGGCCCCCTGGAGGTGTCCGACCACATGTGGGTCGCCCGCTACCTCCTCTACCGGACCGCCGAGGAGTTCGGCGTCGAGGCCACCCTCGACCCCAAGCCCGCCCGCGGCGACTGGAACGGCGCCGGCGCGCACACCAACTTCTCCACCAAGGCCATGCGCGAGAGCTACGAGGCGATCATCACCGCCTGCGAGGCGCTCGGCGAGGGTGACAAGCCCATGGAGCACGTCACCCAGTACGGCGCCGACATCGAGCTGCGCCTGACCGGCCACCACGAGACCGCCCCGTGGAACAAGTACACCTACGGCGTCTCCCACCGTGGCGCCTCGGTGCGCATCCCGTGGCAGGTCGAGGTGGACAAGAAGGGCTACATCGAGGACCGTCGCCCGAACGCCAACGTCGACCCGTACGTGGTCACCCGCCTGCTGGTGAACACCTGCTGCGCCGCCCTGGAGAAGGCCGGCCAGGTCTGAGACCGGCATCTGCCGTCAGCAGAGGGAACGCGGGCACCCCCGATCGGGGCCCGCGTTCCCTCTTATCCCTGGGAACCTGTCACTCACTGCGGACTGTCGCACCACGACTGCATTCCGTAGTCGAGGACGCCGTCATCCTCGCACGGCCCGAGCCCGCCGTGGCCGGCCGTGCGGTCCGGAGGAGCGGCCGCGCGGCCGGCGGAGTGGCTTTCTTGCACCCGGGGTGGAAAAGACCCGGCCGCCGAGCCGCCTCTAGAGGCGGAAGCCCAGGTCGGGAGTGATGTCGGCGACGTCCATCTGCGCCTTCTGCAGGCGGCCCGAGTGGTCCCAGTTCATCGCCTGCCAGCGGGTGAACTGCTCCAGCACCCACATGCCGGACTGGCGGCTGCCGTTGCCCGACTTGCCGTTGCCGCCGAACGGCAGGTGCGCCTCCGCCCCCGAGGTGGAGTTGTTGACGCTGACCATCCCGGCCGAGACGCCCTCGCGGAAGCGGAAGGCGTTCGCGGCGTCGGTCGTGTAGATCGAGCTGGACAGGCCGTAGCCCGGCAGGTTGGCCAGCTCCAGCGCCTCGTCGAGGGTCCGGAACGTCGTCACGCCCACGATGGGCCCGAACGTCTCCTCCAGGAACACCTGGTCCGACGGGCGCACGCCGTCGACGACTACCGGGTGGTAGTAGAGGCCGCCCTCGCCGGTGAAGCCGCCGCGCGGGTTGTCCGCGGTGATCCTGCCGGTCGGGCCGGACACCACCTCGTGGTGGGGCTGGATCCAGGTCAGGTACTCCTCGTAGCGGTCGGCGAACTTCTGGTCGAGCAGCGGCCCCGCCAGCACGTCGCCGGCCGGCTCGCCGATCGCGGCCTCGCGCACGGCGCGCGCGAACCGCTCGACGAACTCGCCGTGCACGCTCTCGTGCACGATGACCGTGCCCAGGCTGGTGCAGCGCTGCCCGGCCGTGCCGAACCCGGAGAACAGCGCGCCCTCGACCGCCAGCTCCAGGTCGGCGTCCGGCATGATCACCATCGGGTTCTTGCCGCCCAGCTCCAGGCAGGCCGACTGCAGGTGCCGCCCGGTCAGCTCGCCGACCTTCCGGCCCACCTCGCTCGACCCGGTGAAGCCGACCTTCTGGACGGTGCCCTCCTCCAGCGCGCGCTCCAGCCCCCGGAACGTCTCGGCGCCGTCGGCGAACACCACGTTCAGCACCCCGTCAGGCAGGCCCGCCGCGGCGAAGAGCCGGTAGAGGGCGTGCCCGGAGGCGGCGGCGTACTCGGCCGGCTTCCACACCACGGCGTTGCCGCACAGCAGCGCCGGCACCAGGTACCAGGACGGCACGGCCACCGGGAAGTTGCCCGCGGTGATCACCGCCGCCACGCCGATCGGGTTGCGGAAGGTGAACAGGTTCTTGTCCGGCATCTCCGACGGCACCGTCTGCCCGTACAGCCGGCGCCCCTCGCCGAGGAAGAAGTCGCACGTGTCGACGATCTCCCGCACCTCGCCCAGCGCCTCGGCGTACGGCTTGCCGATCTCCTCGGTCACCAGCCGCGCCAGGCTCTCGGCGTTGGCCTCCACCAGCCGCCCGATGGACGCGATCACCCGGCCGCGGACCGGCGGCGGCACCTTGGCCCACTCCCGCTGCGCCTCCTTCGCCGTCCGGCAGGCGGCCGCGAAGGTGTCGGCGTCGGCCAGCCCGACGGCGGCGACGACCTCGCCGGTGCGGGCGGGGTTGGTGGACTGGTAGGTGCTCGTGCTGGTGGCGTCCTTGCCACCCACAACGGAGACGATCTGACGGGTCACCAGGGTCCTCCTCGTAGTTCCTCCGCCAAGACAATCACCTCGCCGCAAGAATCCCAACCCGCCCCCCGGCACCCCGGCGACATGCGCCATCTGAACTACTTCAGATAATTTCGATTCATGGCGACGAAGAGCTATCCGTACAGTGCTTTCCTCCGCGGGCCCGGTCAGGTGCTCCCCTCGTTGGACAACGCCGACGTCATCCTCGAAAGGCGTGACGACGAGAACCTGATCCTGATGCGTGCGGAACGCTTCGAGGCCGGGGTCGCCGGGCTGCGCATCGCGGCGCGGGCACTGGCCATCGTGGCCCGCCGCAACAGCGAGCTCGCCGAGGAGGTCCTGGCCGAGGAACTCCCCTGGGTGGCCTGGTTGCCGGAGACCGAGCGGGCAGGTTGCGTGCGCGAGCTTCTCGGTCATCTGATGGCGGGAGCGGACACGGGGGAGCTGCTGCCCTTCGCGCGGGCCCTCGCCTCCTGGCGTTCCACCGCCATCGTCTGGAGTGATCCCCACCTCGCCCGCGACCTCCAGGGGCCGTTCGCCGGTGACGGGCCGGACGTTCCGCGCCCGGGCGGGCGGTCGTGATGGCCGGTCGGGGCGACGACGTTCCCCGGCCGCGTCCGTGGCGGGTGCGCTTCGCGGCGGGCCGGCTCGGCGAGCGCCCCCGGAGGTCGGCGGGGTTCACCGACCGGCGCTCAGCGGTCGATCCGGTTGATGGTGTACATCTGCGGGGTGGCGCTGAGCTGGGCGCGCAGTTGCTGGCCGCTGCCCACGTTGGAGGCGGGTTTGTGGTCGCTGATCACTACCGGCCGTTCGCCCTGCCACCATTCGTAGTGGTCGCCACCGCCCAGGAACTTCCACCGCTGGCTGGAGGAGCCTACAGCGCAGACGTAGCCGTCGCTGGAGTCCAGCCAGTAGCCGGCGTAGGGGGCGTCGGCGATTTGCAGTCGGCAGCTCCAGCCGTCGTCCTCTTCCGTGCCGTCCACCGCGCGGAAGCGCGCGTTGTTGTTGGCATTGACGGTGCCCCAGCACAGCCATTTGGTGTCCACCAGATGCGAGCTGCTGTTGATGGTGGGTGTGCGGTACTCGAAGATCAGCCGGCTCTGGGCGTGTGGCTCCGTGCCCCTGTAGATGGAGAACCGTCCGCTTGGAATTCCCATAGATCCCTCTCCGGTTGCTTGACGTAGTGGCGCATGTTCAGCGAGTAGCTACCCGGGGCCGGGGTGGGCCGCACCCGGGCCAGTGGGGCAGAATTCAACGTTTCCGCAGGTGACCGGCGGTGAAGATCGCCCGCTCCACTCCTAGGTGTTCGGTCCGGACAGTCAGGTGCGCAGGCGTTCGAGTTCGTCGGCGCGGCGGTGGTCCTTCGGCCGGCCGATGGCCCGCCGCATGCGGATGAGGTCGTCGAGTGCGACGTAGCGGACCGTGAAGCCGGAAGGGTCGTCCGCACGCACGGCCCGGGTCAGGCACGCGGTGACATCGAGGCCGCCCCAGGACAGGGCGGGCGTGCACAGGTCTCCGCTCGCACCGGCCACCCGATAGGCCACCTGGGCGAGGTCGAGGTCGGGCGGCTCGGCGCACCCTGCGATGCCGAGGGCGTCGCGCAGGCAGCGGGCCTGCGCGGGTGTGCCGTCCCACAGGAGGTCGAGGTCGCCGGTCAGTTCGGTGGAGCCGTGCATGATGCCGGCGACCTGACCGATGACGACGGCATGGGAGCCTGCCTTGTGCAGGGCCTGGAGGAAGGGGAACGGGTCGAAGCCGAGTGCCCCGTCCGTGGCGAAGGTGCCCACGAGGTCGTCGGCGTCCTGCGGGCGCCGTCCCGTGGCGGCACGCTCGCGAGTGGCGTCCTCGGTCCGGGAGACGGCCTGACGAAGTCGTGTGACAGCAGTCTGGGTCATGTGCCCATCCAACACGGCCTGTCGTCGACAGAGCCGATCGAGTACATGCAGTCGACGGGGCCCGGCCGGGCTCGCCGACGCCCAGCTTGCCGGCGGTGACGGCGGCGGGCCCGCGGGGGAGACCTGGCCGATGAGATCGGTTCGTCCCGGAACTAGGTAAGCGCACGTTCTGACACCGTTCGCAACTATGATCACCCTTGTCGCCCTATCGAGGAAGGATCTCCGTGGCCGAGACGCCAGACGAGTGGAAGAGCGCGATCGACAGCAGTCGGCCCAGCATCGCGCGGGCATATGACGTCGTCCTCAACGGCAAGGACAACTTCGAGGTCGACCGCGCCTTCGTCGCCGAGATCGTGAAGGTCGTGCCGGAGATCTACGACGTGGCCACCTACAACCGCGAGATCCTGGGCCGCGGCGTGCGCTTCCTCGTGGAGCAGGGCGTCACGCAGTTCATCGACCTCGGCTCCGGGCTGCCGACCGTGGAGAACACCCACCAGGTCGCCCAGCGGGCCAACCCCGAGAGCAGGGTCGTCTACGTGGACAACGACCCCATGGTGCTCGCGCACGGCAGGGCGCTGCTCGCGGAGAACGACCGGACCGCGGTCGTCACCTCCGACCTGCGCGACCCGCAGGCGATCCTGGGCGACGCGGCCGTCAAGCGGCTCATCGACTTCGACCGGCCGGTCGCGGTGATGCTGGTGGGCGTGCTGCACCACCTGCACGACGACGAGAACCCGCGCGGCATCGTCGAGGCCTACATGGACGTCGTCCCGCCCGGCAGCTACCTGTTCGTCACCCACTTCTGCGCGTCGAGCCAGGACTCGCGCGACGCGGAGAAGAAGTTCCTGGCCCTGCTCGGCACCGGGCGCTTTCGCACCGAGGCGGAGATCACGGCCTTCTTCGACGGGTTCGAGCTGCTGGAGCCGGGCGTCGTGCCGCTGCCGCTGTGGCGGCCGGACGGCCCCGTGGCCGAGGAGCTGACGGTGGGACAGCGGCTCATGTACGGCGGCATCGCGCGCAAGAACTGACCCGTCACAGGCGGGCGCCGACGAAGGCCGGCGGGGTCTCGACGTCGGCCCTGGGCGGCGCGTCCGGCTCGTAGCCGTGCCGGACGCGGGCCGTCACGATCGCGTCGTGGGTGCGGACGGGATCCCGGCGGACGGCGCGGAGTCCGCGAACCCCGTCGGGGAGCTCATGATGGTCGTCCTCCGGGGAGACATATTCCCTGATGGGCCGACATTTTATGTCTCATCATCGTCGTGAGTGATCTACGAGCCGGGCGCCAGGCATCGAATGAGAGCGGGAACCCCCTGCTCATGGTCAGCTTCCTGGACACGGGTTCGGCGCCGCCCGAACACTGGTTACTGCCGGAACGCACCCGACCACTGGCAGAGAGGGGACACCCATGCCCCGCAGATCGCGCCCCGTGCTCGTCGGCTCACTCCTGCTCGCGGTACTCCTCACAGGCTCGGCCGAGGTCGCGCGGGCCTCGGCCACCACGGCGGGGCGGGCCCCGGACGTGACAGCGCGTCCGACGCCCCTCGGCATACCGTGCACCAGCATCCCGTTCGAGCGGCTGCGGATCAACTGCGTCGCCAAGGAGGCACGGGACAGGCGGATGCTCCGCCACATCCGCGGGGAGGACCAGCGCCGGGACCGCCGCGAGAGGGACCGCCACCGGCGCGACCGCAACGACGACTGACCACCGCAGCCATGATCGCGGACATCCTCACGACGACGCCCGGCGCCGACCTCGTCGCGGCGCGCATGCAGATGGCGCTGTCGCTCGGCTGGCACATCGTGCTCGCCTGCTTCGGCGTGGGGATGCCCGCCATCACCCTGCTCGCCGAGTGGCGCGGCCACCGTACCGGTGACAACCACTACCGGCTGCTGGCACGGCGGTGGGCGCGGGCCATGGGCGTGCTGTTCGCGGTGGGAGCGGTGTCGGGCACCATCCTGTCGTTCGAGACGCCTGCGTGGCGGTGCGGGTCACCGCGGCGCTGGCCGTCACGGGGCTGTTGTGGGGCTGGGGCGTCGGCCAGTACCCCGAGCTGCTGCCCGGGGTGACGCTCGCCGACGCCGCGGCGACCGACGCCGTGCTCGCGGCCAGCCTCGGCTCGCTGGCGGTGGGCGCGCTGCTGCTGGTGCCGTCGCTGTGGTGGCTGTACGCGACCTTCCAGCGCGACCACGCCAAGGGCTAGACGCAACTCCTTACGGCATAAGCTATTGTGGAGCCATCAACTCTTTACGCCTTAAGGAGATCTCGTGCCCGAAGCCATACTGCACGACGGAGCCCGTCTGGAGTTCGAGGTGCAGGGCAGCGGCCCCGCCGTCCTCCTGCCCGTCAACCCGACGCCGATCCAGGGCGAGCAGGCCGACAGGATGCTCGCGTGGGGAGCCGACCCCGCCCTCGGCCGCACCCTCATCGACGGGCTGAGCGACGCCTTCCGGGTGGTCGCCTTCGACTACGAGGGTCACGTCGAGGCCACCCCCAAGGCCGCCACCCTCACCCCGGCCAACGTGGCCGCCGACCTGCTGGCCGTGGCCGACGCGGCCGGGGCGGACCGCTTCGCGTACTACGGGTACTCCTGGCTGGCGCTCAGCGGCCTGCAACTCGCGATCCGCACCGACCGGCTGTCGGGCCTGGTCATGGGCGGCTTCCCGCCCCTCGGCGGGCCGTACGCGGAGATGCTCGCCGTCACGAACGCCGCCCACGCGATGGCCCTCGACCCGGCCCCGCAGAGTTCGCAGGAGACCTATGACTGGGCCGCGGCCGCGGAGGAGCGCGACTGGTCGAGCGTGGAGGTGAGCCGCACGCCCGAGCAGACCGGGCAGTACGTCACCCTCTACGAGGGGCTGCGCGGCTTCGACGACCGGGCCGCGCAGGACGCGGTCGGCTGCCCGCGGCTGTGCTTCGCGGGCTCGGCCGACGTCATCGAGTACGGCGAGCAGTGGGGCGGGGTGCGCGTGGACATCGCCGGCCCGTTCCTGCGCCGCCGCGCCGAGCTGGAGTCCTTCGGCTGGGACGTGCGGGTGCTGGACGGCCTCGACCACATGGGCGCGATGCGGGCCGCGACCGTCCTGCCCGTCCTGCGGCCCTGGCTGGAGGACCGCCTGCTCGGTCAGAGGTAGTAGCCGGCCACGGCCGCCCGCGCCTCGTCGTACAGGTGGGGCCCGTCGAGCCGGACCCCCGGGCCCGTGGCGGGCGGCTTGAGCGGAGTGAGCTGCTCGTTCGACAGTGCGAAGACGACGCGGCCGAGGAAGGAGCGTTCGATCGCGCCCGCGCACATGCCGCACGGCTGGCAGCTCGTGTACATCGTGGTCGCCGCCGCCGCGTCCGGAGCCAGCTCACGGGCAGCCCACCGGGCGAGCTTCAGCTCCGGATGGGCGGTGATGTCGTCGTCGGCGATCGTCGTGTTGCGGTCCTCGGCGAGCACGGCGCCGTCCGCTCCCACCAGGAGCGAGCCGAACGGCGGATTGCCGGCCGCCCGTGCTTCGGTGGCCAGTTCGATCGCGCGGCGCAGGAAGCGCTCGTCCTCGGGTGTCATGACGTCTCCAGGGATAGATGGGCGGCCACGGCGGCGAGCGCCTGCCAGGCGGCCTCCGGACGCAGGGTCTCGCGCGGGTCGCCGACGAACGGGTCGAGCACGACGGTTCCGGCGCCGAGCAGGGCGAGCTGTTCGAGGTCGGCGGCGATCTGCTCGATCGTGCCCTCTCCGGCGAGCCGGTCGGACCCGGTGACCGGCGAGGACGTGACCCGCAGCACGATGCGCGGGGCGAAGCCCGGCGCGGGGCGGCCCTCCTCCGCCGCGACGGCCTTCATCCGGCCGGCGGCCTCGCGCAGCCACGGCAGGGTGTTGCGCAGCGGGTGCCAGGCGTCGCCCAGCCGCACCGCACGGCGCAGACCGGCGTCGCTGTTGCCGCCGACCCAGAGCGGGATCGTCCCCGCGCGGTAGTCGCCGGTGTCCTCCCAGGCGGCGCGCAGGGTCGTCAGCAGCTCGTCGGTCAGCGCCCCGCGCCGCTCGAACGCCACCCCGAGCGCCGCGAACTCCTGCCGCGCCCACCCGACGCCCACGCCCAGCACCAGCCGCCCGCCGCTGAGGTCGTTGAGGTTGGCCGCCATCCTGGCGACGAGCAGCGGATGCCGGTACGGCGCGATGAGCACGGTGGTGCCGAGCCGGATCCGGTCGGTGACGCCGGCCAGCCACGACAGGGTGGTGAAGGGCTCGTAGAACGGCGCCGGATACTGCTCGGCGACGTCGGGTGTCACCGCGACGTGGTCGGAGACCATGAGCAGGCCGAAGCCGAGGCCCTCCACGGTCTGCGCCCACCGGCGCAGCATGGCGGGGTCGGTGCCGGGACCGAAGTTGGGAACGTTGACGCCTATCTGCACTGGTTCAGGCTATCCAGGCGCTTCTCCGGACGGGAAGAGTATTTCCCTGGCAGAACCAGGGATCCGCCGGGGAATCCACGGTAAAATGGCCGAATGGCCGAGAGTCTCGACGTGACCGACTGGGCGATCCTCCACGAGCTGCAGCGCGACGGCCGCCTCCCGTTCGCCGAGCTGGGGCGGCGGGTCAGTCTCAGCCCCTCGGCCACCACGGAGCGGGTCAGGCGGCTGGAGGCGCTCGGCGTCATCACCGGCTACCGGGCCGAGGTGGACCTGGCCAAGGTCGGGCTGGCGGTGCTCGCCGTGGTGCGCCTGAAGTATCCGGGCAACCGGCACGAGCCGCTGCACCGGCTGCTGGGCGAGCGGCCGGAGATCCTGGAGTGCCTGCGCACCACCGGCGACGACTGCTACACGCTCAAGGTGGGGGCCACCTCGATGCCCCACCTGGAGCAGGTGATCGACGCGCTGGCCGCCTTCGGCAGCACCACGACCAGCGTCGTCTACAGCCAGCCCCTCCCTTACCGCGGACCGGCCGCCCCCTCCTGAACCACCCCCTCCTGGCCCGCTGCCTCCGCGGCGAAGAGCTCGGCGTGGCGGGCCGCCCACGCGGCGAACGTGCCCGGCTCGCGGCCGGTGATCTCCCGTACCGTGGGGACGACCGTGAACGCGGCGGCGGGCGGGCTCCCGTGCCAGGAGGCCAGGATCTCGATCAACTCCTCGTCGTGCCCCGCCGCCCGCCAGCGTTCGCGGGCCTGCTCCTCCGACAGCTCCACGAAGCCGAGCTCCCGGCCGGTCACCTCGGCGATCGTGGCGAGCCGCTGCCTCGGCGTGAGCGCCTGCGGCCCCGTCACCGAGTACGACCTGCCGCCGTGCCCGCCCCGCACCAGTACGGCCGCCGCCACGGCCCCCACGTCGGCCTCGTCCACCACCGCGGTGGGCACGTCGGCGAACGGCTCGCGCACGACCCCCTCCGACCGGACGGACTCGGCCCAGGTGAGGGTGTTGCTCATGAAGTCGACCGCCTCCAGCCTGGTCCACTCCAGGCCGCTGCCCTCGAAGGCCCGCTCCACGGGACCGACGTGGCCGTTCCACAGCAGCGTGACCCGCCGCACCCCGGCCCGGCGCGCCAGCTCCGCCAGCTCCGGGCCGGTCCGGAGGGTCGCGTAGTCGTCGCCCCCGGCGGTCAGCAGGTGCAGGCCGACGACGCCCTCCAGGGCGGGCGCCAGGCCGTCCGGATCGTTGAGGTCGCCCGCCACCACCTCCACCTGCTCGGGCAGGTCCGCCCTGCCGGGGTCACGGGTCAGCGCCCGGACCCGCACCCCCGCCCGCAGCAGATGGTCCACCACCGCGCGACCGGCCTTCCCGGTCGCCCCTGTCACCAGATATGTCATGACGACGACGCTAGGAGCCTCCAGCCCCGCCCCGCCTCGGTCCCGCGGTGCGGCTTTGGTCCTAGGACCCTTCGTTCGCGGCGCGCCCCAGGGACACGTCCGGCTCCGGAGCGCGCACCTCCTCGGGTGACCGGTCGGGGCGCAGGCCCCGCCACGACGGGTGCCGCAGCCGCCCGTCGCCGGTCACCTCGGCGTACTGCACCTCGCCCACCAGCCGGGGCTCCACCCAGTGCGCGTCGCGGGCGAACTCCCTCGGCACCGGCACCCCGAACGGCGAGCCGGGCCGCTCCAGCGGGGCCAGCTCCTCGTGCAGGGCCGTGAGCATGGCCTCGGTGAAGCCGGTGCCGACATGGCCCACGTACAGCAGCCGGGCGCGGTCGTCGTACCCGCCCAGCAGCAGCGACCCGATCCGGCCAGAGCGCCGCCCCGAGCCCGGCTTCCACCCGCCGACGACCACCTCCAGGTGGAAGAAGTTCTTCACCTTGGTCCACTCCGCGCTGCGCCGGCCCGGCCGGTACGGCGAGTCGCGCCGCTTGACCACCACGCCCTCCAGGCCGAGCGTCCGGCTGGCCGCCAGCGCCGCACGCGGGTCACCGCCGAACGCCACCGGAACCTGCCAGCGGAACCCCGGCGTGACCAGGCTCGCAAGGAGCTCGCGCCGCTCGTCGTACGGCAGCCGCACGACGCTGCGGTCGTCCACGTGCAGCACATCGAAGATCATGTACGTGACGGGCACCGCCCTGACCAGCTCGGCCACCTTGGCGGGGTTGCGCTGGTGCATGCGCGGGGCGAGCGCGGCGAAGCTGAGCCGCCCGGCGTCGTCGAACGCGACGATCTCCCCGTCGAGCACCGCGTCACGCCCGTCGAGGGCCCCCGCCAGCGGATACAGCTCCGGGTAGGCGAGCGTCACGTCCCTGCCGTTGCGCGACATCATCCGCAGCGCCCCGGCCTCGGCGTACGCCAGGCCGCGGACGCCGTCCCACTTCATCTCCGCGCTCCACAGGTGGTGCTGCGCGGGCGGTGGCAGGGAACCGAGCTGGGCCAGCATCGGCTGGTAGGTGGGCAGTCGCCCCATCAAGTCCTCCCGAGGAGCCCGTCGCCTTCAGACGACGGGGGAATCGGGAGCGGGAGGGCCACCGCGTCCCGAGTGTGCCGTGACCTGCCAGGTTCGGGCATGGGAGATCTCCGTTCATCGCGCATGAGAGAGGTGACGCGGTGATACTGATCGTGTGGCTCGTCAGGCGCGTATCTCCGCCAGCGTTGCGTATGACGTCGGGTATCCCGTCGCGTGGTGCCCGAAGCGCCGCCGTCCGGTTCTTGGCGGCCGGGTGAAGACTCCTCTGGAGGAGTTGGTCCACGCCGAGGCCGTGTCCACCCGGATGGTGCGGCGCTGCATCGACACGCGGGACGGGCGGGCAGCCAGGGCGGGTGGCCGTGCGTAGGTCGTTCAAGTTCCTGTTGCGTCCCACCCGCAAGCAGGTCGCGGCGCTCACCGCGTGCCTGGCAGACCACCAGCAGTTGTACAACGCCGCGTTGGAGCACCGTCGCACTGCCTACCGCAAGGCGGGTGTGACGGTGCGCTACGGCGAGCAGTCGGCGGAGTTGAAGCACATTCGGGCCGATGATCCCGGCGGGCAGGGCCGGTGGTCGTTCTCCTCTCAGCAGGCCACCTTGCGGCGGTTGGACAAGGCGTTCGCCGCGTTCTTCGCCCGTGTCAAGGCCGGGCGCGCGCCCGGGTTCCCGCGTTTCAAGGGCAAGGGCTGGTTCGACACCGTGGAGTGGCCCAAGGACGGTGACGGCTGCCGGTGGGATTCCCAGCCCGGCCACCCGGCCGCCACCTACGTGCGGCTTCAGGGCATCGGGCAGGTCCGTGTCCACCAGCACCGGCGGGTGCTCGGCACCGTCAAGACGATCAGCGTGAAACGGGAAGGCCGCCGCTGGTACGTGATCCTGTCCTGCGATGATGTGCCCGCCCAGCCGTTGCCCGCCACGGGTGTGGCCGTCGGCATCGACATGGGCGTCGCCTGGCTGGTCACCACCAGCGATGGCGAGCACGTCGCCAACCAGCGCCACCTTGCCGCGTGCGCTGACCGGCTCGCGGCGGCCCAGCGAGACCTGTCTCGCAAGCAACGCGGCTCCAACCGCCGCCGCAAGGCCGTGGCCCGGGTCGCGGCCCTGCACGCCAAGGTGCGCAGGCAGCGCCTCGACGGCGCGCACAAGGCGGCGCTCGCGCTGGTCGGTGTCTACGACGTGATCGTGCACGAAGCGCTCCAGGTCGCCAACATGACCAGCCGGGCGGCACCGAAACCGGACGGTGAGGGCGGATGGCTGCCCAACGGGGCAGCCGCCAAGTCGGGGCTGAACAAGAGCATCCTGGACGCGGGTTGGGGGGTGTTCCTGACGATCTTGTCGCACAAGGCTGGAAGCGCCGGTCGAGAGCTGATCGCGGTGAACCCCGCCGACACCTCCCGCACCTGCTCGCGATGCGGGCACTGTGTGGCGGAGAACCGCGTCACCCAGGCCGGGTTCCGATGTTGGGCGTGCGGGCACACCGCGCACGCCGACGCGAACGCGGCGGTCAACATCTTGAGGGCAGGGCTTGCCCTTCGCGACGCCGCGCGAGCGGCTTAGCGAGAAGCCGCTCCCATCGGGGAGCGGAGGAGTCACGCCCGTTGGCCTTCCCCGCGCCACCACACCCTACGGCCGGGCGCGGGTATCGGCGGGGTCAAGTCCCGCTAATCGGCCGCCTCGCCCGCCATGCCCCTGAGCCCGCAGGGACCTTTGACGCCGCTCCACCCGGGGCGGGTCTCGTACGCGGTGATGCCGTGCGTCAGGTCGTGAAGTCGGCGAAGTCGAAGCCCGGCGACACGACGCAGCTCACCAGCACGGCCTCGGCCGCCGACGGGCGGGCCGGCTGCCAGGCGCCGCCGGGCACCACCGCCTGCGGCACCTGACCCTCCTCGACCGCCGGCCCCAGGATGATCGTCGCGCCGTCCACCGTGAGCGACAGCGGGCCGCCGCGGTGCCACAGCCATACCTCGTCGGAGCGGACCCGGTGCGGGATCGACTCCTCGCCGGGCTGCAGCAGGAAGTAGACGCCGGTGGCGCTGGCCCATCGTCAGCTCCACGGGAGGAGTCTACGGAGAGCTCCGGCCGGGCGCGAAATGTCGGTCGGCGTGGCTAGTGTGCTGCAAGTGATCGAACGGTTGAGCCGCGATCAGACGCCCGCACCGGCATCCGCCCGCAAGGCGGCGCCCGCCGAGGGGACCGGGCGGGGGTCCGGCGCCGCGTCCGTGCGGCATGGGCGGGTGGCGGCGGGCCTGGCCGAGCTGGAGCGGTGGCTGGCCGACCAGGTGCGCCAGGGCCTGACGGCGGCCGGTGAGCGCGACTGGGCCGACCTGGCCAGACGGCTGGTCGACGCCCAGGCCCCCGGCGTCGCGGGCATCGTCTCGCGGCTGGCCCGGGTGCGGGCCGAGGACGACTGGCCGGGGCGGCTGCTGGAGGAATACGCGCTGCTCCACCTCCTGGCCGTGGCCTACCGGCGACGGGCCGAGCTGCCGGAGCCGCTCGCCCGCACGGTGCTCATCCGGACGGGCTTCCCGGTGACGCGCGAGGAGGTGCTGGCCGGGCCGGTGGTGCGCGACCGCTGGGACGTGCTCGGGCGGCGCGACGAGACGCAGGACCGGCTGACGGCCCGCCGGGTGTGGCTGCGCGGCCGTGCCACGGGGCGGGCGGCCCTGGTGCTGTCGTTCGCCCCGCCCGGCCGGCCGCTCGACGACTCCCTCGTCACGGGCGCTGTCATCGACGCCGACCTGGCCTTCTACCCGGGCGCCACCCCGCTCCGCGCCCTGGTGGCGGGGGCGCCTGAGGACGCGGCCGGTCGCGGGCGGGCGGGCGGGCCGCCGGGGGTGTCGCCGGAGGCGGCCATGGACGAGGTGGCGAGGGCGCTGGCCGGCGATCCCTGGATCGACTCCTGGCCGCTCGTGCTGGCGGACGTCGTGCCCACCCGGGCGGCCCTGGGCGGGTTCCCGCTGCATCCCGGGGCGCGCGACCCGTGGTGGCTGATCGCCGTGTCCGGCGGGCGGCCCGTCACGGTCGCCGCCGAATGGAGCCCGCGGGGCCTGCGCCCGTTGACCACCTGGGACGACGACGGCACGGTGGTGATCGGGTGAGCTGGGCGGAGCTGGCCTCGACGGCCCTGGTGGGCACCGACCGCAGGCCGTACGAGGGGGAGTTGCTGGCGGACGCGGCGGTGGAGGTCGCGCGGCGGCGCGCCGGCCGGGCCCCACGCCGCGACGGCGAGCCGCCGGGGGCGGCGCCCGAGGAGGAGCAGGCGGCGGTGAGCCGGCAGGCGGGGGAGCGGCTGGTGCGGATCATGGGCGGCGAGCACGAGCGGCTGCTGCCCGAATGGCTCGCCGCGGCGGCGGCCACCGGCCGCAGGGTGCCCCCGTACGCGCTGCCCGGCCTGCTCGACCGGGGCGCCCGTGACCGGTCGATCCGCGCCCATCTCGGCGTGCTCGCCGGGCGGCGCGGCCGGTGGCTGGCGAGCCTCAACCCCGCCTGGGCCTACCTGCTGGAGGAGCCCACCGGCCAGACGTGGGAGCTGGGCGGCGCCGCCGACCGCCGGGCCCACCTGCGCCGGCTCAGGGCCTCCGACCCCGAGGCGGCCCGGCTCCTGCTGGAGAGCACGTGGGAGGAGGAGACACCCGGTGACCGCGCGGAGTTCGTGGAGGTGCTGGCCGACGGCCTGTCCATGGCCGACGAGCCGTTCCTGGAGCGGGCGCTCGACGACCGCAGGCGTGAGGTGCGCCAGCAGGCCGCCAACCTGCTCGCCCGGCTGACCGCCTCCCGCCTGGCCGGGCGGATGGCCGCACGCGCCGCCGCGTGCCTCACCATCGCGGCCGGCGTGATCACCGTGGAAGCCCCCCACGCCTGCGACAAGGCGATGGAACGCGACGGCATCAGGGCCAAGCCGCCGCGCGGCACCGGCGAGCGCGCCTGGTGGCTGCAGCAGCTCATCGCCCGGGCACCGCTGTCCGTCTGGCCGCACCCGCCGGGCCGGCTGCTCGCGATGCGTGTCCCCGAGTGGGACGCCGAGGTGAAGGCCGGCTGGGTGCGAGCGGCCGTGCTGCAGCGCGATCCGGAGTGGGCGCGGGCGATGTTCGCCTGGGACCCGATCGCCGACCTGCTCAGCGCGCTCGGCCCCGCGGAGCAGCAGGAGCTCGCCGCCGCGTTCGTGCACCGGCACGACGTCGACAGCCAGCTCATCATGGTGCTGGGCGGCGTGTCACCGCACTGGCGCGACGGGCTGGCGACCGCCGTGCTCGCCAAGATCGTCAAGGTGGCGGCCACCCAGCCGTGGAACCTCGGCGAGCTGGCCAAGCTGGCCGCCGAACGCATCGACCCGGCGCTCGGCGAGGCGGCCGGCCACTACTCACCGGAGCCGGCCGTGCAGCGGGTCGCCGCCGTGCTGCGGTTCCGGGCCGACATGTTGGAGGAGCTTCGATGACCGTCCTGCGCCCGCACGCCGAAGAGCAGTACGCCGAGGAACTGGCGATGCTGGCCAAGGAGGACGACCGGCGGCGGCCGCCCGGCTGGCGGCTGTCGCCGTGGGCCGTGACCACCTACGTCCTGGGCGACGGCGAGCGCATCACCCCCAAGTACGTGGGCGCCCGCCGCATCGTCGAGGTGGCCGTCGCCACCCTCGCCACCGACCGCGCGCTGCTGCTGCTCGGTGTGCCGGGCACCGCCAAGACATGGCTGTCGGAGCACCTGGCCGCCGCCGTCAGCGGCGACTCGACCCTGCTCGTCCAGGGCACGGCCGGCACCGCGGAGGAAGCCGTCCGATACGGCTGGAACTACGCCCGGCTGCTGGCCGAGGGCCCGTCCCTCGACGCGCTGACCCCCTCGCCGGTGATGCGGGCGATGGCCGAGGGGCGCGTGGCTCGGGTGGAGGAGCTCACCCGGATGCCGTCCGACGTGCAGGACGCCCTGATCACCGTGCTGTCGGAGAAGACGCTGCCGATCCACGAGCTGGGCCGCGAGGTGCAGGCGCAGCGCGGGTTCAACCTGATCGCCACCGCCAACGACCGCGACCGCGGCGTCAACGAGCTGTCCAGCGCGCTGCGCCGCCGGTTCAACACGGTGGTGCTGCCGGTGCCCGCCACGCCGGAGGAGGAGGTGGACATCGTCGCCCGGCGCGTCGCCCAACTCGGCCGTTCCCTCGAGCTGCCCGAGGCCGGCACGGGCCTGGAGGAGATCCGCCGCGTGGTGACGGTCTTCCGCGAGCTGCGCGCCGGCGTCACCGAGGACGGCCGCACCAAGCTCAAGTCGCCCACCGGCACCCTGTCCACCGCCGAGGCGATCTCGGTGCTCACCGGCGGCATCGCCCTCGCGGCGCACTTCGGCGACGGGGTGCTGCGCCCGGCCGACGTGGCCGCCGGGATCGTCGGCGCCGTGGTGCAGGAGCCGGTGTCCGACCGGGTGGTGTGGCGCGAATACCTGGAGACGGTCGTCCGCGAGCGTCCCGGCTGGCGCGACTTCTACCGCGCGTGCCGGGAGGTGTCGTGAGGGCGGGCGACGGCCGTGCACGCTCGGCTGGAGCGGCCGGTCACGAGGGCCGTGAGGGTGCGGGGGAGCGCGGGACGGTCGTGCGCCGGCAGGGGGTGGGGGTGTCGTGAGCGGCGTGTCCGTGCTGGGGGTGCGGCACCACGGGCCCGGGTCGGCGCGGGCCGTGCGGGAGGAGTTGCGGCGCCTGCGTCCCGACGTGATCCTCGTGGAGGGCCCGCCGGAGGCCGACGGGCTGGTGGGGCTCGCCGCCGACCTGGAGCCGCCGGTCGCGCTGCTCGCGCACGTGCCCGGCAGCCCGTCGAGCGCGGCGTTCTGGCCGTTCGCCGGGTTCTCGCCGGAGTGGCAGGCCATCCTGTACGGCGTCGCCCACGGCGTCCCCGTGCGCTTCTGCGACCTGCCCGCCGCCCACTCCCTCGCGGAGGAGGCCCGGACCCGGCCCGAGGAGGCTCGCCTCGACCCCGTCGCCGCCCTGGCCGTCGCCGGCGGCTACGACGACCCCGAACGCTGGTGGGAGGACGTCGTCGAGCACCGGGGCGACACGCCGTTCGAGGTGATCGCCGAGGCCATGGCCGCCGTGCGGGAGGGACACACGCCGGACGAGCGTGAGGCGCGGCGCGAGGCGTACATGCGCAAGACCCTGCGCGCCGCGCTCCGGCAGGGCCACGAGCGGATCGCGGTCGTCTGCGGCGCCTGGCACGTGCCGGCGCTGACCGGGCCGCCGCCACCCGCCAGGGCGGACGACGCGCTCCTGCGCGGTCTGCCCAGGGTGCGGGCCGAGCTGACCTGGGTCCCGTGGACGTACGAGCGGCTCTCCTGGTGGAGCGGCTACGGCGCCGGCATCGGCGCGCCCGGCTGGTACCACCACCTGTTCACCGTCCCCGACCGGCCCGTCGAACGATGGCTGGCCGGCGCGGCCGCGCTGCTGCGCGACGAGGGGCTGGCCGTCTCGCCCGCGCACGTCATCGAGGCGGCACGGCTCGCGCACAGCCTGGCGACACTGCGCGGCCGCCCGCTGGCCGGGCTCGGCGAGGTGACCGACGCCGTCAGGGCCGTGCTGTGCGAGGGCGACGACGTGCTGGTCGAGCTGATCCACGGCCGCATGGTCGTCGGCGACCGGCTCGGACGGGTGACCGACGGCACGCCCATGGTGCCCCTCCAGCGCGACCTGCGCGAACGGCAGCGCCGGCTCAGGCTCGGACCGGAGGCGCTCGACCGGGAGCTGACCCTCGACCTGCGCAAGCCGCTCGACCTCGAACGCAGCCATCTGCTCCACCGCCTGCGGCTGCTCGGCGCCGACTGGGGCACGCCGGGCGAGTCGCGCGGCACGGGCACGTTCAGGGAGACGTGGACGCTGCGCTGGCGGCCCGAGTACGACCTCGCGCTCATCGAGGCCGCCGCGCTGGGCGTCACGGTGGCGGGCGCCGCCGCGCGGCGCGCCCGCGACCTGGCCGCCGCCGCGCCCGTCACGCTGGCCGACCTGACGGCGCTGGTCGAGCGGTGCCTGCTGGCCGAGCTGCCGGAGGCGCTGCCGGACGTGCTGGCGGCGCTGTCGGCCAAGGCTGCCGTCGCCACGGACGTCACCCACCTGATGGCGGCGTTGCCGGCGATGGTCCGCGCCCACCGCTACGGCGACGTGCGCGGCACCTCCGAGCAGGGGCTGGCGGTGATCGTGCGGTCGATGCTCGACCGGATCTGCGTCGGGCTCCCGGTCGCGGTGACGGGCCTCGACGACGCCGCGGCGGCCGGGCTGCTCGCCCGCGTGGACGCCGTCCACACGGCGATCGCCCTCCTGGACGACCCGCCCGCCCCTCTCGCCCGTCGCCAGGACTCCGCCGAGTCGCGAACGACTCCCGCCTCCGGGGGGACCCCCGCCTCCGGGGGGACCCCCGCCTCGGGGGTGATTCCTGACTCGGAGGTGATTCCCGCCTCGGGGACGACCGCCAGAGGGAGGTGGCTGGAGACGCTGCGGGGGTTGTGCGACCGGCCCGGGTTGCACGGGCTGATCGAGGGGCGGCTGACGCGGATCCTGTTCGACGCGGGCGAGCTCGGCGACGTGTCCGCGCGGATGTCGAGGGCGATGTCGCCCGGCCATCCGCCGGCCAGGGCGGCGGCGTGGGTGGAGGGGTTCCTCACGGGCGGCGGGCTGCTGCTCGTGCACGACTCCCGGCTGCTCGGCCTGGTCGACGGCTGGCTGACAGGGCTGCCGGCCGACCGGTTCACCGAGGTGTTGCCGTTGCTCCGCCGGACGTTCGGCGGCTTCGCCGCACCGGAACGCAGGGCCATCGGCGAGCGCGTGCGCGCGGCCGGGCCGCACGGCCGGCGGGACGAAGGACCCGACGTGGACGAGCGCCGGGCGGCGGCGGCCGTCGGCACCGTGCTCGCGATCCTCGGCCGGGACCGGGGCCGCGCGGATGGGTGAGCGGCGTGCCGGGCAGGGTGTGCCGGGCAGGGCGGGTGGGGCGGGGTGTGCCGGGCAGGGCGGGTCGGCGCAGCGGTGGGAGAAGGGACGCGGTCCAGGAGCGCCGGCTCGTGGTGCTCGGAGATGCGCCGGTCGTGGGAGGGGTGGGCTTGTGGATCAGGACAGCGATGAGCGGCTGCGCAGGTGGCGGCTGGTGCTGGGCGGAGGTGCGGCCGACGGCACCGGCGTGGGGCTGAGCGGCGCCGATGCGCGCGCCGACGGGGCGCTGGCCGCCGTCTACGACCGGGAGGGCGGGCTCGGGGCGTCGGCGCCCAAGGTGGCGCGGTGGCTGGGCGACATCCGGGGCTGCTTCCCGTCCACCGTCGTGCAGGTCATGCAGCGCGACGCGATCGACCGCCTCGACCTCACCAGGCTGCTGCTCGAACCCGAGATGCTGGAGGCCGTGGAGCCCGACGTGCACCTGGTCGGCACGCTGCTCACGCTCAACCGGGTGCTGCCCGACCGGGCGCGCGAGTCGGCGAGGGCGGTGGTGCGCTCGGTCGTCGACGGGCTCGAACGCAGGCTCGCCGGCAGGACACGGGCCGCCGTCGCCGGCGCGCTCGACCGTTCGGCCAGGACCCGCCGGCCGAAGCGGGCGGCCGACATCGACTGGGACCGCACGATCAGGGCCAACCTGCGTCACTACCTGCCCGAACGGGCGACTGTGGTGCCGTCGCGGCTGGTCGGCTACGCCCGTAGGGAACGGGCGGTGCGGCGTGAGGTGGTGCTGTGCGTCGACCAGAGCGGTTCGATGGCGGCCTCGGTGGTGTACGCGGGGGTGTTCGGGGCGGCGCTGGCCTCGATGCGGTCTCTCAGGACCTCGCTCGTCGCGTTCGACACGGCCGTGGCGGACCTGACCGACCGGCTGCGCGACCCGGTGGAGCTGCTGTTCGGCACCCAGCTCGGTGGCGGGACCGACATCAACCGGGCCCTCGCGTACGCGCAGGGCCTGATCACCCGGCCGGCCGGTTCGATCCTCATCCTGATCAGCGACCTGTTCGAGGGCGGGGTGCGTGAGGAGATGCTGCGCCGGGTGGCGGCGCTGACCCAGGCGGGCGTCCAGGTGATCGTGCTGCTGGCTCTGTCGGACGAGGGGGCGCCGTCGTACGACCACGACAACGCCGCCGCGCTGGCCGCGATGGGGGTGCCCGCGTTCGCGTGCACCCCCGACGCGTTCCCCGACCTGATGGCCGCCGCGATCGAGCGGCGCGACATCACCCGCTGGGTCGAACGCCACACCACCTGAGCGTCCGCACCATCCGCAACCACCACACCATCCGAAACCGTCACATCATCCGATCGGCCATGCGTCCCGATCCGCCACGCCACCCGCGCACCCGGTCAGTGGCCGGACGGGTCGGGCCGGGCGCGGCGCGGGAGCAGGAACGACAGCGCGAACGTGAGGGCCAGCAGCCCGATCTCGACCCAGACCGTCACCTGCATGGCCGAGCCGAAGCTCCACCGGCGCGCGAGCAGGTCGAACAGGAGCGTGCCCAGCATGGCGGTGCCTAGGGCCGCACCGAGCTGCTGGATCGCGGTCAGCGTGCCGGAGGCGGAGCCCGACTCGTGCTCGTCGACCCCGGCCAGCACGATGTCGAAGAACGGCGCCATCGTCAGCCCCATCCCGATGCCGACCAGTGCCAGGCCGGGGGCGAGCTGCCAGGGGCCGACGTCGAGACCGGCCAGGTGGATGGTCAGGCCGAGCACCCCGGCGCCGAGGGCCATGACGCCGGTGCCGATCTGCAGCAGGCCGCGCCCGAGCTTCTCCTGCAGCCCCGACATGGCCAGCCCGAACCCGATGACGCCCCCGACGGCCTGGGGCAGGCCGGTGAGACCGGCCTTGAGCGGGCTGAAGCCGAGGCCCACCT
This sequence comes from Nonomuraea muscovyensis, assembly GCF_014207745.1. Taxonomy (NCBI): domain Bacteria; kingdom Bacillati; phylum Actinomycetota; class Actinomycetes; order Streptosporangiales; family Streptosporangiaceae; genus Nonomuraea; species Nonomuraea muscovyensis. The sequence continues at coordinate 2,208,393 of NZ_JACHJB010000002.1, read as the reverse complement.
GGGTGTAGAGGGTGAAGACCAGGCTCAGCCCGATCAGCCCCGAGAAGAACGCGAGCCCGGCCACCAGGCCGCCGGTGAACGCCCGCTTGCGGAACAGGCTCGGCGTGACCAGCGGGTCCTTGCCGGAACGGGCCCGGCGCGACTCGTGGGCGCCGAACGCGGCGAACACCGCGAGCGAGGCCACCATCGACGCGAACGTCCAGGCGGGCCAGCCCAGCTCCTGCCCCTGGATGAGCGGGAAGACGAGCAGGAACCCGGCAACGGACACCAGCAGCACGCCGACCAGGTCGAGCCGGGTGGCGTTCGACAGCCGCAGCTCCGGCAGCAGCCGCATGCCGGCCACGGCGGCGGCCAGCCCCACCGGCAGGTTGATCAGGAAGATCATGCGCCAGCCGGTGCCGAACAGGTCGGCGTCGACCAGCCAGCCGGCCAGGATCGGCCCGCCCACCGACGAGGTCGCGATGACCGGCCCGAACAGGCCGAACGCCTTGCCGATCTCCTCGGGCGGGAACATCTCCCTGATCAGGCCGAGCCCCTGCGGGATCATCACGGCCCCGAACAGGCCCTGCAGCACCCGGCCGGCGACGAGCATCTCGGGGCCGGCGGCCAGGCCGCACAGCAGGGACGTCGCGGTGAAGCCGAACGCCCCGAGGACGAACATGCGCCTGCGGCCGAACAGGTCGCCGAGCCGGCCGCCGGTGATCAGGCCGACGGCCATGGCCAGCGTGTAGCCGGCGCCCAGCCACTGCACCAGGCTCGCCGAGCCGCCCAGGTCCTCCCGGATGGACGGCGCCGCGATGGTGGTGACGAGCGCGTCGAGTAAGTCCATGACCTCGGCGGCGAGGATCACGGCGAGGGCGGCCCAGCGCCGGCGGTACGGCTGGTGGGTCGCCGCCGGGGCGGTGACGGTGGTCATGCGGTCACTCCTTCAGAAACGTCGTTCGACTTACGAACACCGTTCGTTGGCGGACACTGTTCTAGTGACGAACAGTGTTCGTGTCAAGTACAGTGTTCGTATGGCAAGCGACGCTGACGTACCGGCCCCGCCGTGGCGCACCCCCCGGCGGAAGGCGCAGCCGAGACCGCAGCTCAGCCAGGAGCTGATCGTCGAGACGGGCCTCGCCGTCCTCGACGCCGAGGGGCTCGACGGGCTGAGCATGCGGCGGGTGGCGCAGGAGCTCGGCACCGGCCCCGCCTCGCTGTACGCGCACGTGTCCGGCAAGGAGGAGTTGCTGGAGCTCATCTACGACCGGGTGCTCGGCGAGATCCGGCTGCCCGCGCCCGACCCGGCCCGCTGGCGGGAGCAGCTTCGCGCCTACGCCGAGGAGACGCACCGGGTCCTGGCCCGCCACGCCGACGTGGCGAGGGCGGCCCTGGCCGGCATCCCCACCGGGCCCAACGCCGTCCGGCTCGCCGAGTACGTGTTCGGCTTGCTCGTCGAGGCGGGCATGCCGCCCCGCGAGGCGTCGCTGGCCCTCGACCGGCTCACCCTCTACATCAGCGGCGACGCCTTCGAGGGCTCCCTGCACTACGCCAGGATGCGGGCCGCCGAGCAGTCCGGCACGGAGGAGTACTTCCGCCACTACGTCTCGCAGGTGGCCGACTACTTCCGCTCGCTGCCGCCTGAGCGCTTCCCGTACATCAGCCGCCACGTCGACGCGCTGATCGCCGACGGCGGCGAGGCGCGCTTCCGGTACGGCCTGGACCTCCTGCTCGCGGGACTCGCGGCCCGCATGCCGGACGCCGCCGCGAAACCCTAGACCGGCGGGCAGGACCCTTCTAGGCCCAATTGCCTAGGGCGTCCGCCCGATGTGCCACGGCCGGGTGCGGCTCTAGCGTCGCCCGTATGACATCCACTGTTGAAGCCGTCGAGACCCCCGCCCCGGGTGTGGGATCCCCCGGATACCGGTCGATCAGCGTCGGGCTGGTCGCGTTGATCATGTTGGTGGCGTTCGAGGCGATGGCGGTGGCCACGGCGATGCCCGTCGTCGCCCGCGACCTCGACGGCATGGACCTGTACAACCTGGCCTTCAGCGCCACCCTGGCGGCCAGCGTCATCGCCACGGTGCTCGGCGGGCGCTGGGGCGACGTGAAGGGCCCCGTGACGCCGCTCGCCGCGGGCGTGGCGACCTTCGTGGCCGGGCTGCTGGTGGCGGGGTTCGCGCAGAGCATGGAGGCGTTCGTCGCCGGCCGGTTCGTCCAGGGGCTCGGCGCGGGCCTGATCCAGGTCTCGCTGTACGTGCTCGTCGCCCGGGTCTACCCGGCGGCTGCGCACCCCAAGGTGTTCGCCCTGTTCTCGGCCGCGTGGGTGGTGCCGTCCATGGTCGGGCCGGCCATCACCGGCCTCGTCGTGCAGAACGCCGACTGGCGGTGGGTCTTCCTCGGCGTCTCCCTCATCGTCGTGCCGGCGGCGCTGCTGCTGTGGCGCGGCATCGCCGGCCACGCGCTGCGCGGCGGCATCGCCGAGCCCGCTCCGGGCCTCGGCCGCAAGCTCGTCTGGGCCACGCTGACCGCCGTCGCCGCCGCGCTCATCCAGTACGGCAGCGCGCTCAAGCTGGCCGGCCTGCCGCTGCTCGCCGCCGGGGTCGTGCTGCTCGCCGTGGCGCTGCCGAAGCTGCTGCCCGCCGGGTCGCTGCGGGCCGCCCGCGGCCTGCCGAGCGCCCCCGTGCTGCGCGGCCTGGCCTACGGCTCGCTCATGGCCGCCGAGGTGCTCATCCCGCTCATGCTGATCAACGAGCGCGGGCTCAGCGCGACCGGTGCGGGCATCGTGCTGACCGTCGGCGCGCTTGGCTGGTCCACCGGATCGTGGATCAAGGGCCGTGGCGCGATCAGCCACCTCACGGCCATCCGGGGTGGGGCTATCATGATCGCGATCGGCATCGCGCTGGTCTCGCTCGTCCTCGTCGACGCGGTGCCGCTCGTCGTCGCCCACGTCGCCATGGCCATCGCCGGGCTCGGCATCGGCGCCCTGCACCCGACCGTGTCGGTGCTGGTGCTGGAGATGTCCAAGGCCGGGGAGGAGGGCGCGAACACCGCCGCCATGGGCGTCGGCGAGTCCGTCTTCACCGTGGTCGCCGTGGCCCTGTCCGGGGCCGTGTTCACCGCCGCCGGCGGCTCGTACCTGGCCGGTCTGGCCTGCACGTTCGTGCTGGCCGTGCTGGCGGTGCTCGTGGCCCCTCGTTTTGCGCGGTCCGCGAAGGCGGGCACTATGGAGGGAACCGCGTCATAAGAGGGGGATAAATGCCGCGTGTGCGTGAGCTGGAGGTCTTCCGGGTGGCCCTGCCATTCGGAAGGCGCTCGGAGAGCCTGCTCGTCAAGCTCACCGACTACGCCGGCATGACCGGATGGGGCGAGGCCCTCGCCCCCCAGCCCAAGACGTGGTCCCGGCTGGAGGAGTCGCTCGGCGCGCTGCTCGTCGGCGTCGACTGGGAGCACCCCGACGCCGTCCCCGGCACCGACTCGGCGGTCGACATGGCCTGCTGGGACCTGTGGACCAGGATGCGCGGCGTCCCCCTGGCCCACGCCGTCGGCGGCACCCGCACCTCGCTGATGGCCACTGTCCGGCTGGAGCCCGACAAGTCGGTCGAACACCTGGTCACCCGGGTCAACCAGCAGGTGTGCGCCGGCTACGGCCACGTCACGCTCGACATCCGTCCCGGCTGGGACGTCGAGCCGGTGCGCGCCGTCCGGGCGGCCTACCCGGCGCTCACCCTGGCCGTCGACGGCGATGGCTCCTACACCGACGGCGGGCAGCTCGTCGCGCTCGACTCCTACGGCATCGAGGTCATCGAACGCCCCTTCCCCGTCACCGACGTCGACGCCCACGCCACCCTGCAGGACCAGGTCGCCGCCGCCGTCGCGGTCGAGGTCCGCTCCACGGCCGAGCTGGACGACTACCTGACGCTGCGGGCGGCCCGGGTGCTGCTGCTGCGCCCCACCGCGTTCCCGTCGCTCACCGAGGCCCGCCGCGCCCACGACCGGGCCGCGGCGGCCGGCTGGGACATCCAGTGCGCGGGCGGCCAGGGCGCCGGCCTGGCCCGGGCGGCCACGGTCGCGCTGGCCAGCCTGCCGGGCTGCACGCTGGCGTGCGACGTCACCCAGCCACCCCGCCAGAACCAGATCGTCACCCCCATCGTCGGCGCCGTGGCCGGCGTCATCGCCGTCCCGCTGACCCAGCCGGGCCTCGGCCACACGATCGACGAGGACCGGGTGCGCCGCATGGCGAAGGACCACTTCCAGGCGTGACACCGATGTGATCTTGAGGCCCTGTACTACTGCCTGATCTCGTGACGTTCGAGCCAATGCCTTGTGCCCTCACGCGCGGGTTGCTCGATGCGCTCTTGGCCGAAATTGATCGGGACGTCCTGGTTGAACTCCTGTGCGTTGACCCGCAGCCGCTCTGTGTGTGGTCCCGGATCTGGAAGCGGGGAAAGCTCGCCGGTATTCGGTGGGTGTGATTCCCACATGCAGGGCGAAGTGGTGGCGGAGATTGTTGGCGGTGCCCAACCCGCTGCGCTCGCTGATGTGGTCGATGGGCAGGTCGGTGGTCTCCAGCAGGACTTGCGCGCGGGCGAGACGCTGATGGAGCAGCCACTTCATCGGGCTCATGCCGGTTGAAGCCTGGAGGTGCCGGTGAAAACTGCGCGCGCTCATTCCCGCGCGCGCGGCCAGGTCGGCGACGGTGAGCGGACGGTCGAGATTTTCCAAGGCCCAGTGCAGCACAGGCGCGATACCGTCGTCGGTCACGGCGATGACGCGTTCCACGAATTGGGCCTGACCGCCCGGCCGATGGGCGGGAACCACCAGGCGCCGGGCCAGTTGGTTGGCCACCTGCGCGCCGAGGTCCCGACGGACAATGTGCAGGCACAGGTCGAGGCCGCCGCTGAGGCCGGCACTGGTGAGCACATCACCGTCGTCGACGTACAGCGCCGAGCCATCGACCTTCACCTTGGGAAACCGCTCGGCCAAGACATGAGTGTGTTCCCAGTGGGCGGTGGCGAGGCGGCCGTCGAGGAGGCCCGCGGCAGCGAGCCCGAACGCGCCGTTGCACAGCGAGACCATGCGGGCCCCCGCGGCTCTGGCCCGCTGAAGCGCGCTGATCAACTCCGCTGGAAGGTCGCGGTCGCCCCTCACGTACTCCTCCGGCACGGCCGGGACGATCACGGTATCGACCTTCTCCAACTCGTCCAATCCGTATGGCGCGTTCAGCACGAATCCTGGCCGGGGGGAGGAGATTCCTGGACGCATCCCGCACAACCGCAGGTCGTACCAAGGGTTCGCGAGATCGTTATGGGCCACGCCGAAGACCGCTGAGGCGATGCCCAGCTCGTACATGTCCCACATGGGGATGGCGTTGTCGATCACGACCAGCGCAATGGAACCAGCACTCACGAGTACACCCTATGGCAGGAATTTGGTGAACATCGGCGGTCCTGCCAGTGTCGGACGACGACGCGTGAGGCCATGCTGGTTGACCGTCGTGACCGGCAACGGAGAGGGAAGAGACAGACGTGGCAAGGAACACCTATGACGATCAGGGGAAGGGTGTCGACGGACCACGCGCCGGCCACCGTGTTCGTGAACCCCGGCCACCCGACGACAGTCCGGAACCGTATGCGGGGAAGATCGGGGCCGCTGGTCAGGTCCGGCGCGGGCGAAGCTCCTCCCGTTCTCGCCGCCGCCCCGCTGGTAATCGTCCGCGTGCGGGACCGCGCCGCCGTCCGCGAGTGGCCCGCACCGGCTCAGGCGGCGTCGTCCGGCCGGGTCCCGGCCCATCTCACGTGAGGCGTGTCCGACAAGCTCGCGCGATGGCCGGGGGACCGCCGGACATGGGCCTGATTCCTGGACGGGGCACTCGCAGTCATCGACCGCGGGGTGGGGAAGTCTTGCCGGACAGCACACGAAGGCCCTGGGAAGTGCATTTTCTCTGGTCGGCGCATTTCACAGGGTCTTCGTGTGCTGGTGATTCACTCCAGCAGCCTGCAGGGGCAATAGCGGGGCTGTCGAGGACAACCGCTGAAGTGGTTTCGTGCCGGTCGGCCGGCTACTTCTCCCACTCGTAGAGCCCGAGGACGTTGCCGTCAGGGTCGGTCACGTAGGCGAAATACCCGTCGGCGAGGGGCAGGTGAACCTTCTCGGTCACGATCCCACCGCCGGCTTCGGTCAGCTGCTTGATCTTCTCGTCGATGCTTTCCACCTCGATGAGAATGGTTGGCTGCGTGATGCCGATGTCGCGCGTCACCACGCCGCCGTTCACCGAGCCGGGCTTCAGCGGCGTGTGCCTCTCGCCCGTCTGGCTGGTGTAGGCCATACGGAAACTGAGTGCGTCGCCTCCGTCCTCCGGATGTCTGGGCTGAATGTCCCAGCCGAATACGTCACGATACCAATCCGAGGCCCGGTCGATATCGCGCACCGGCACGTCGAACCAGAAAACCTTGTTCATCTTCATTCTCCTTCTCCGGTCGTTCGTCCTTCGTGATGAACACTAGGAGAGTTCGGATGAGACTGACAAGTACTGACTTAATTGTAAGCACCTACATCATGGTTAGCAGGGAGGAGGCGATGGTGCGGCAATATCCCGCGGCATGCGGCCTGGGTATCGCTTTGGCGGCCATTTCCGGTAAATGGAAGGCGACGATCCTATGGGAGCTGCACAGCCGGCCGGTGCGCTTCGGCGAATTGAGAAGGCGCATCCCCGGCATCAGCGAGAAGGTTCTGTTCGAACAACTCCGGGCGATGGAGGCGGACGGCCTGATACGGCGCGATGTCTATGACGAAGTGCCGTCCAGGGTGGAATACACCGTGACCCCGGCCGGCGCTTCACTCAACGCCACCGTCCACGCCCTGGCCGAATGGGGCCTTGAGCATGTGTCCGACATCAGGGTCATGGCCACTGCTGACGGGCGCTGATCGCGTCGTGTCGCCGGCGCCGCAAACCTCGCAACCAGCGGCGTACCCCGCGCTCACCCTCGCCGTCGTCGGCGCCGACGCGGGCGTCATCGCCGTGCCCCTGACCCAGCCGGGTCTCGGGCACACGATCGACGAGGACCGCGTACGCCGCATGTCGAAGGACCACTTCCAGGCGTGACACCGGTGTGATCTTGCGGCCCTAGCGTGATCGAGTGGCCGAGACCCCCGAGGTGACCAGGTGGCGCACGCTGTGGCTCATGCTGCGCACCCGCCCGCGCACCCTCGTGCCGGAGACGTTCGCCTTCGCCTGCGGCATGGTCGTCGTGGGAGCCGCCGGCGCCTGGCTGGTCCACCTGGCGTCCGCGTTCGGCCCGATCCTCGCCGCACTCACCGCGGCGAGCTGCGGCGTTTGCCTGCTCTCCTGTGCGGTGGCCTGGTGGCCGAGGTTCGGCTGGCGCAACCGCCGCCTGTCCCTCGAGGACCATCCCCGGCTGCGCGCGGTGGTGCGGGAGGCGGTGGAGCTGGCCGGCTGGGACAAGGTCCCCACGGTCCGCGTGCGCGCGTGGGCGGAGGTGCTGGCCTGGCGTGGCCGGTGGGGCCGCGGAGAGTTGATGCTCGGGCTTCCTCTGCTCGTCGGGCTGCGTCCCGACGAGCTGCGCGCGGTCATCGTGCGGGAGCTGCTCTATTGCACCACCCTCCGTGAGCACGAGCGCCATGTCCTCATCCTCAACAGCATCGACGTCAGGCGGGCGGTGTCGGGGCGGCCGGACGGGCATCGGGCCCCGCTGCGCGCGCACGCCCTCCGGCTGCGGCGAGAGCTGTGGAAGGCCACGGCCGACCGGGTGGGCCACGACGTCCTCGCCCGGGCCACCCGGCGCGGGACGGTGGTCGGTCACGCCTTCGGCTGGTATCTGGACTCGAACGTCCTGCCCTTCCGCGAGTCCGGGCACGTCGCCGATCTCTACCGGCACTTCCACTGGAAGATCGCGGACGACGGGCTGCTCGACAGGATGAGACCCGCCGTCGACCGCCATGTGGCCGACCGGCTGGACCGCCACGAAGCCGCCCTGCTGGAGGAGTTCGGCTGGAAGGCCGGCGAGCCCGTGGAGCCCATCACCGGCGCCGTTCTGCAGTGGATCCCCGACGCGCTGGAGCGCGGCCTCGGCCGCGTCGTGCAGAAGGAGCACGTCAAGGGCTTCCCGCTGCGCTCGAAGCCGCTCCGGCTGGGCGATTTCACCCCCGAACTGTGGTCGGCGATGGCGGCGAGCCGGTGGCAGGCGCTCTTCACCGCCATGGCCGCCTTGCTAGGGCGCGAGGTGTACGCGCTGGACGCCGTCCGGCTGGCGCGGGACGGACGGGCCGCCGAGCTGGACTGGTGGCACACCGCCGATCCGTGCCCCCATCCCACCCCGGCGGTGTGCGTGCTCGTCACCCTGCTCGACGTGGAACTGCGGGCGCGCGGGTACGTCCACACCCACCCCGTGCGGCACCGCCTGCTGACCGGCCCCCTCGGCGACACCGTCGACGTCGTGGAGCTGGCCGGCCGGATCGAGCGCGGCCTGCCGTACCCGTTCGACCTGGGAGGCGACATGGCGGGCAGCGACCCCGACGCGGACGCGCGGCGGCTGGCGGCGGAGCATCTGCGGGGCGGTGACGCGACCGGCTGGTTCGAGCGGCTGTACGCCGAGTCGGCGACGGGTGACGCGGTCGTCCCGTGGGACGCCCGCGCGCCGCATCCGCTGCTCGTCGAGTGGGCGCTGGAACGCGCCGGGAAGGGCGGCCGGGCGCTGGTGGTGGGGGCGGGGCTGGGGGACGACGCCGAGTACGTCGCCCGGCTCGGCTACGACACCGTCGCCTTCGATGTCAGCCCGTCGGCGGTGCGGCTGGCCCAGCGGCGCTTCCCCGGGACGCGGGTCGCCTACCAGGCGGCGAACCTGCTCGACCCGCCGGCCGGGTGGCGGGAGGCGTTCGACCTGGTCGTGGAGGTCATGACCGTTCAGTCGCTGCCCGAACACCTGCACGGGCCGGCCCTCGAGCGGGTCGCCGGGTTCGTACGGCCCGGCGGCACGCTCGTCGTGATCGCGTCGGCGCGTGACGAGGACGGGCCCGTGTTCGCCCCGCCGTGGCCGCTGACGCCCGCCGAGATCGGCGCGTTCGCCGAGCACGGGCTGGTCGCCGACCGGATCGAGGACCTGCGCGAGCCGGAGCGGCGCCGCTGGCGGGCGACGTTCACCAGGCCGTTGGGATGACGGCGTCCGGCGGGCCGTCAGGCTGACGGCGACAGGGCGGCGTCCAGAAGGAGGGAGCCGGCGCCGAGCAGGGCGGCGTCGCGGCCGGCGCGGGCCGGGGCGATCTCCAGGTCGCGGGTGGCCAGCGGCAGGCACCGCTCGTACACCGCCGCCCGGATCGAGGTGATGAGCGGCTCGGCGGGCGACAGGCTGCCGCCGACCGCCACCACGTCCGGGTTGAAGAAGTTGACCAGCACGGTGAGCACCTCGCCGATGCGCCGCCCGGCGGTGCGGACCATGCTGGTGGCCTCCGGGACGGCGTCGTTGACCAGGCCGACGATGTCGGAGGTGTGGGCCACGATGATGCCCGCGTCGGTCAGGGCCGTGGCCAGCGCGGCGCCGCTGGCGTAGGCCTCCAGGCAGTCGTGGTGGCCGCAGGCGCAGATGACGGAGGAGTCGGACAGGACGCGCACGTGGCTGATGTCGCCCGCCGCGCCGCGCCCCCGGTGCAGGCGGCCGTTGACGATCACGCCGCAGCCGATGCCGGTGCCGACCTTGAGCACCATGAGATTCTCCCGGCCGGGCCACGAGCGGGCCTCGCCCGCGGCCATCAGGTTGGCGTCGTTCTCCACGAGGATCGGCAGGTCGTAGCGGGCGCGCAGATGCTCGGCCACCGGGAACTCGTTCCACCCGGGCATGCGCGACGGCGTGACGACCCGCAGCGTCGCCGGGTCCACCGGACCCGGGATGCCGGTGCCGACCCCGCGCAGCGGCACGGTGGCCGGCACGTGCTCCTCCAACAGCCGGTCGAACGCCTCCGCCATCAGGTCGAGCGTGGCCTCCGGGCCGTCGGTGATCTCGCACGGTCGTTCCTCGACCACCAGGGGAGCGCCGCTGAGGTCGAGCAGACCGAGGCGGATGTGGTGGGCGCCGAGGTCGGCGACGGCCAGCACGCCGGCCGTCGGGGCCAGGGACAGCCGCCGGGGCCGGCGCCCGCCGCGGGAGGCGCCCGAGCCCTCCTCGGCCAGCAGCCCCGCCTCTATCAGCTCCTCCACCCGCAGCGAGACGCTGGAGGCGGCCAGCCCCGACAGACGGGACAGGTCGGCGCGCGACGCCGCCCTGCCGGTGGCGACGAGCCGTAACAGGTCCCCCTGCGCACCCTGCACGGGCAGTCGCTGCTTCATGTGAAGTGAATACCATCAATCGACTTCGGCCAACAACGTATTGACTTACTACGAAATCTACCATTACGGTCCGCTTTGTCTTCGACATCGAAGGAAGTGGATGTGCATGAAGAAGATGATCGCGGTCGTCGCCGTCGCCCTCTTAGGGCTGGCTGCCTGCGGGGAGGCCGACAACGCCGCCGTCCCCGGCCCGTCGAAGACCGGTAAGGACGTCATCGGCCAGGCCCCCGCCGCCGCCGCCTCCGACATCCTGCCCGGCTCCACCATGGAGAAGATCAAGAGCCGGGGCGAGCTCATCGTCGGGGGCTCCCTCGACGCGCCCCTGCTCTCCCAGCAGAACCCCGCCACCGGCGAGGTCGAGGGCTTCGACGCGACCATGGGCAAGGCGCTGGCCAAGTACATCATCGGCGAGCCCAAGGTGAAGATCGTCAACTCGGCGTCGGAGACCCGCGAGGCCCTGCTGGCCAACGGGACCGTGGACGTCGTGTTCCAGACCTACACGATCACCGAGGAGCGGGCCAAGCAGGTCGCGTTCGCCGGCCCGTACTACACCTCGGGCCTGACGATCGCCGTCAAGCAGGGCACCTCCGGCATCACCAAACCGGAGGACCTGAACGGCAAGAAGGTGATCGCGGGAGCCAACACCCCGGCCATCCCAGCGATCAAGAAGCTGGCACCCCAGGCTGAGATCGTCACCTTCGGCAGCGACCCCGAGTGCCTCCAGGCGCTCAAGCAGGACCGCGGCGTCGCCTACGTCCAGGACGAGACCCTGCTGATCGCCGCCGCCCAGAAGGACACGGCGATCCAGATCGTCACCAAGCCGTTCACCGTCGACCCGTACGGGATCGGGCTCAAGCACGGGGACGACCAGATGAAGAAGTTCGTCAACGACTGGCTCGGCAAGATCCAGGCGGACGGCACCTGGCAGCAGATCTGGAAGGACTCCATCGGCACGGTCGTCCAGGGCGACGCACCCCAGCCGCCGAAGATCGGCTCCGTGCCGGGGTCCTGATGTCCGTTCTCCTCGATCACCTGCCCGAGCTGTGGCAGGGCCTGGTCGTGACACTCCAGCTCACCGCCGCGTCGTTCCTCGGCGCGGCGGTGCTGGGCGTCATCGTCACGGCCCTGCGGGTCAGCCCCGTACGGGTGCTGCGCGCCATCGGCACCGCCTACGTCGAGACTTTCCAGAACCTGCCGCTGCTGGTGCTGCTCGTGCTGGCCTTCTTCGGCCTGCCGGAGATCGGCGTCAAGGCCGAGCCGCTGACGACCGCCATCGTGGTCGTCAGCGTGTACGAGGCCGCCTACGTCGGCGAGGCGCTGCGCTCGGGCGTCAACTCGGTGTCCAAGGGGCAGGGCGAGGCGGCTCGCGCCATCGGCCTGACGTTCACCCAGTCGCTGCGGCACGTCATCCTGCCGCAGGCGCTGCGCACGGTGGTGCAGCCCCTCGGCAACATCGCCATCGCGCTCATCATGAACACCGCGCTCGCGGGCGCCGTCAGCATCGTCGAGCTGACCACCGCGGCCAAGAACGTCAACCTCGTCGAGGCCCAGCCCATCCCCATCTTCGTCGGCGCCGGCATCGCCTACGCGCTGCTCGCCGCCCTCGTGGGCCTCGTGACCGGACGGCTGGAAAGGCGGCTGGTGATCCTGCGATGAGCACCGTCCTGTTCGACGAGCCGGGGCCGAAGGCGCGCCGCCGCATCCGCGTCGCCACCGTACTCGGCACCCTCGCCGTCGTCGCCCTCGCCGTCCTCGCCGTGCGGCAGTTCGCCGCGGGCGGCCAGCTCGACGCCGACCGGTGGCAGCCGTACGCCACCTGGCCCATGTGGCGCTACCTGCTGACCGGCCTCGGCTCCACCGCCCTGGCCGCCGTCGTGTCGGCCGCCCTGTCCATGGCGTTCGGCCTCGTGCTCGCGCTCGGCCGGCTGTCGCCGCGCCGCTGGGTGCGCGGGCCCGCCGCCTGCTACGTCGAGGTGGTCCGCGTCATCCCGGCGCTGCTGCTGGTGTACGTGGTGCTGTTCGCACTGCCGCGCTACGGGCTGGACCTGCCGCTGTTCTGGAAGCTGGTGGTGCCGCTCACCCTGTCCAACGCGGCCGCCTTCGCCGAGATCTTCCGCGCCGGCATCCTGTCGATCGAACGCGGCCAGACCGAGGCGGGCCTGGCCATCGGGCTGACCCGCTGGCGCACCATGCGCCTCATCGTGCTGCCCCAGGCCGCCCGCCGGGTGCTGCCGTCGATCGTCAGCCAGTCGGTCGGGCTCCTCAAGGACACCTCCCTCGGCTACGTCGTCAGCTACGGCGAGCTGCTCTTCAGCTCCAAGGTGCTGGCCAACTACAACGGGCTGCTCATCCAGACCTACATCGTCGTCGCCGCCGTCTATCTCGCCGTCAACATGTCGCTGTCCAAGCTGGCCCGCACGCTGGAAGCCCGCCAGCGCGCCGGCCGGGCCCTTTCCGGAAGGAGCTCCGCCCGTGCCTGAGCACGCCGTACTCGCCGAGGTCGTGCGCTCGGGGTTCACCGAGAGCGTCCACTACGGCGCAGCCGTCGGCCTCGGCCCGTCGGGCCGCGCCGAGGTGGCGCTCGGCCCGGTGGACGCGCCCGTGCTGCCCCGCTCGTCGGGCAAGCCGCTGCAGGCGCTCGCCTGCCTCGTCGCCGGCGCCGCCCTGGCGGGTCCGCGCCTGGCGATCGCCGCCGGCAGCCACACCGGCGAGGACTTCCACGTGCGGCTCGTGGCCGAGCTGCTGGCCGACTACGGGCTCGGCTTCGACGCGCTGGGCTGCCCGCCGTCCTGGCCGGAGGACCAGCCGGCCGCGCACGCGCTGATCCGGCAGGGCCACGGCCCCTCGCGCGAACGGATGAACTGCTCCGGCAAGCACGCGGCCATGCTGGCGGCCTGCGTCGCCAACGGCTGGGACGTGCCCTCCTACCTGGCCTGCGACCATCCCCTGCAGCAGCGGGTGCGGGCCGTGACCGAGGAGCTCGCCGGGGAGAAGGCCGCCCACGTGGCCGTGGACGGCTGCGGCACGCCGCTGTTCGGGCTCTCGCTCACCGGCCTCGCACGGACCGTGCGGGCGCTCGTGCTCGCCCCGGCCGGCAGCGGGCCGCGCCAGGTCGCCGACGCCATGCGCCGGCACCCCGAGTACGTCGGAGGCACCGGCCACCAGAACACCGACCTCATGCGGGCCCTGCCCGGGGCCGTCGCCAAGGGCGGCGCCGAGGGCGTGTTCGTCGTGGCGCTGGAGTCGGGGCACGCGGCCGCCGTCAAGGTGATCGACGGCAGCCCCCGCGCCACCACCGTCATCGCGCTGGCCGTGCTGCGCCTGATGGGATGCGACGTGTCGGGGGCCGAGGCGTTCGAGACGGTGGAGGTGCTGGGCGGCGGCGTGCCGGTCGGCCGGATCGTCACGCCGCTCCGCAGCCCTCGGTGAGACCCCGGGCGGCGCCCTTCGGCTTCGGCGACTTCGTGCCGGAGGGCGTCGCCCCGGGCGTCGCGGTCGCGGTGGCCTTGCGCGTCGTCGTCGGTGCCGACGTCGGTGAGGTCGCGGTGGGGGAGGGAGCGGCCGTGGCCGCCCGCGCCCGCGGCGTCCTGGAGTCGCGGATCGCCTCCTTGGTGATCTCCCGGATCCGGTCCCAGTCGGGGTAGCCGGTGTTGATCAGTGGGGGCACGAACTGCACGCTCGTCACCTCGGCGTTCTTGACCTTCAGCGCGAGCGGCACGAGATGCTCCAGCATGTCCCGCGGGATGTCGGTCCTGATCAGCTCCTTGGTGGCCAGCGCCACCTGGTGGAACCGGGTCAGCACCGTCGCCGGGTCCGCCTGCTCCAGAAGCGCGCCGATCACGCAGCGCTGGCGGCGCATCCGGGTGAAGTCATCGCTGAACGTGCGCGAGCGGGCGTACCACATCGCGTCGGCGCCCTTCAGCCGGCGCGTGCCCGCCTTGACAAGGCCCTCGTTGTACCGGCCGAACACCACGTCCTGCTCCACGTGCAGCCGCACCCCGCCGATCGCGTCGATCAGCCGGGCGAAGCCCCACATGTTCACCAGGGCATACCAGTCGATCTTGAGGCCGAGCGTGTAGCCGATCGTGTCCACCAGCACCTTCGGGCCCTGGCGCTGCCGGCCGCCGAAGATCTCCGGGTGCGCGTCGGCGTACTCCCAGACGCTGTTGAGCAGGTCGCTGCGTCCGCCGCCGGGGTCGGGCGGCAGCCGGAACCCGTTCGGGAAGTGCTCGGCCATCGGCGTGCCCGGCCGGAAGCGCACGTCCTCCAGGTTGCGCGGCAGGCTGAACAGCACCGTGGCGCCCGTCCTCGCGTCCACGCTGGCCACGTTCATGCTGTCGGTGCGCACGCCGGCCCGGTGGTCGTCGGCGTCGCCGCCGAGCAGCAGGATGTTGACCCGCTCACGGCCCGCCCACGGATCCTCGGGCCGGACGCTCGCCTGCGCGCTCGGGCCCGCGACCGGCGTGTCGAAGATGTCGTTCAGCGTCTGCCGCGAGGTCCACACGGTCTGCGCCGCGAACGCGAACGGCAGCACCACCACCACCGCGAGCAGCCCGGCGAGGGTGCCCGTCAGGATCTGCCCGGCCTGCGACAGGCCGCCCGGCTGCAGCACCACGAACGAGTGCACCACCAGCGCGAACCAGACCAGCCCCAGCACGGCCGAACCGACGGTGATCGCCGTCAGCCACGAGTTCCGCGTCAGCGCGCCCACCAGACCGTCGTTCAGCAACGCCACCGCGAGCAGCGCGACCAGACCGGCCAGGTAGCCGCCCAACAGGACGAGACCGGTCCGGCGCCACCCCATGCGCAGATGCGCCGCCCCGGGCGCCACCGCCGACAACGCCAGCCAGCCGAGAACCGCCCCGGCGCCCACCGGTTTCCTTGCCTGCGTCACGCCATCCCCGTTCCCCGCGAACCACACCGTAGGCCGAATCGAGGCGGCAGCCTACGCAACTCATCCGAACTCTGCCGTAGAGGTGAGTGAACATCACATGGCGGCCCGCGAAGGCGCGCCGCGAGGTCACATTGAACCGCCCCGGGCGGCACCGCGCCCACACCTTTGCCATCCACGTGCCGTGCGCCGTGCGGCGGCGCATGGTCCTTTATCGTGTCTTGCATGTACGAGACCACCGTCCTGCACCTGCCCCCCGACTTCGAGGGCGAGGTCGTCGCCACACTCCTCTCCCGGCGGGCCGGATCCCGCAGGGCGGTCCTCTACCTGCACGGCTTCACCGACTACTTCTTCCAGGACCACCTCGCGGCCCACTACGTCGAGCGCGGCATCGACTTCTACGCCCTCGACCTGCGCAAGTACGGCAGATCGCTGCTGCTCCACCAGACCAGGGGCCTCATCCGCAGCGTGACCGACTACTTCCCCGAGATCGACGAGGCCGTCCGCCTCATCCGGCGCGACCACGACGAGCTGACGCTGAACGCCCACTCCACCGGCGGCCTGATCGCCCCGCTGTGGGCCGACCGGGTCCGTGGGCGCGGCCTCGTCCAGGGCCTGGTGCTCAACAGCCCGTTCTTCGACCTCAACGTGCCCACCCCGCTCCGGCTGGCCGCCGACCTGCTGAAGACCCCGCTCTCCTACACCCGCCGGCCCCTGCCGCTCGGCATCAGCACCGTCTACGGCCAGACCCTGCACCGCGCCCACCACGGCGAGTGGGACTACGACCTGGAGCTCAAGCCCCTCGGCGGCTTCTCCGTGCACGCCATGTGGCTGGCCGCCATCCGCCGGGCGCAGCGGCGGCTGCACGCCGGGCTCGCGATCGACGCGCCGGTGCTCGTGCTCGCCTCCGCCAGGGGCCTGCGCGTGCGCGACTTCGTGCCGGAGGCGGCTTCGGCCGACATCGTGCTGGACCCCCGGCACATCGCCCGCTGGTCGACCGCGCTCGGCCCGCACGTCACCTGCGTACGGGTGCCGGACGGCGTGCACGACCTGGTGCTGTCGGCCGAGCCGGTCCGCAAGCAGGTCTTCGCCGAGATCGACCGCTGGACGGCCGCGTACGTCAACCCGCGCCAGGGGCCTTACCAGGGGCCTCACCAGGGGAACGAGAACAACCCGTAGTAGGCCGCCGCGACCAGCAGCAACCCGGTGCCGCCCAGCCCGCCCGCGATCACCACGTGCTGCCAGCGGGTCGGCTGCATGCCCTCACGCAGCGCCGCCACGACCGCCGCCACCGCGGTGACCTCCTGCACGAGCATCAGCACCGCCAGCACCCGCACGACGAGCCAGCCGGCCAGCACGGCGGGCCAGGCCCCGGCCTGGTTCACCGAGAACAGCACCAGCACCGTGATGAAGGCCACCACCGACAGCAGCAGCCCCAGCCCGGTCCACGCCATCCGGCCCAGCCGGCGCCTGATCGGCGGCCACAGCCGCATGTCGATCTCCGGCGTGTGCCGGCCGCCGCGCATCCGTACCAGCACGGCCGCGACCGGGCCCGCGACGTAGCCGACGGCGGCCAGGCAGATCGTCAGCCCCAGCATCGTGCCGCCCGCGTACCACGGGGCCGCCGGCACGTCGCTCGCCTCGAAACGCTGGACCGGCGTGGCGCCCGCCAGGTGCACGCCCGGCACGCCCGCGCCCGGCAGCCCCTTGATCCAGTTGGTCAGCGTCTCCAGGTAACCGGCCGTGAACGGGCCCCCGTTGACCCGCATCGCGTGGTCGCCGTCGGCCAGGAAACGGATCGTGTACCGGTTGTTGCCCGCCTCCCGCAGGGCCGTGGTCAGCGCCCGGGTCGACTCGACGAACGGGATGGACGGGTCCGTCGTGCCGTACAGGGCCAGGACCGGCTGCGTGACCCGGCTCAGCGCCGGCATCGCGTCGTGGCGCAGGAAGTCGAACCCCACCGCGCCCATGGCCCGCGTCAGCAGGTCGCGCACCCCGACCGGGGCGCGCAGGCGCAGCAACTGCTCGTTCAGCGCCCACGCCACCTGCCGGAGCGGCGAGACGTTCGGCGAGGAGACCAGCACCACGAACTTCACGGCCGTGCTCCTGGCCGCCGCGATCGGCACCACCCAGCCGCCCTCGCTCACCCCCCACACGCCGATGCGCTCCGGGTCCACGTCGGGCCGGGTCGACAGGTAGGAGACCATGCGCAGCACGTCGTCGGCCAGCAGCCCGAAGTCGCGGTCGCGGAAGTTGTAGCCGGCCGTCCGCTTGTCGTAGGCGAGCGTCACCACCCCCGCCCTCGCCAGGAACTCCGCCTGCGGGGTGAACTCCTCACGCGAGCCGTTGCCCGACCCCGACACGAACACCATCGCCGGACGCCGCCCCGGCGACAACGGCGCTCGGACCGTTCCCTCCAGGACCTGCCCCTCGGCCTCGACCGAGACGTCCTGCAGGCCGATCGGCTCGGCCGCGACCACCGGCCGCAGTTCGTCCGCGGGCTGCGCGGGGATCGACCGGAACGCCGCGTCGACGCGCAGCGGCGGCGGGTCGAACGCCGGCGGGAGCACGTAGCCGACAGACGCCAGAGCCACCAGCACCAAGCCGGCAGCGACGCTCAAGGTGCCACGGCCGGTGCGCATTGGCCTCCCCATGTGCGTTGGTTTGCCCGCCGATCACCCAGGCTACTCCCGACGCGTGTTGCGGACGGGACCGCATTTGTCAGTGAGAACTGTTAGCTTCCTGCGACATGCGGATCCTGCACACCTCCGACTGGCACCTCGGCCGCTCGTTTCACCGGGAGAGCCTGATCGAGGCGCAGGCGGCGTTCGTCGACCACCTGGTCGAGACGGTGCGGTCCGAGCGCGTCGACGTGGTCGCGGTCGCGGGCGACCTCTACGACCGGGCGCTGCCGCCCGTCGACGCGGTGGCCGTGTGCAACGACGCGCTGCGCCGGCTGACCGCCGCCGGCGCCAGAATCGTGATCATCAGCGGCAACCACGACTCGGCGCGCCGGCTCGGGTTCGGCGCCGACCTGTTCGACGCGGCCGGGGTCCACCTGCGCACCGACCCGTCGCGGGCCTGGGAGCCCGTCGTGATCGACGGCGTCGCCTTCTACGGCATCCCCTACCTCGAACCCGAGCTGGTCCGCGCCGCCTGGGAGCTGCCCGAGCGCAGCCACAGCGCCGCGCTGGCCCACGCCATGTCCCTCGTCCGCGCCGACGCGGCCCGCCACCGCGCGTCCGTCGTCCTCGCCCACGCCTTCGTCACCGGCGGGCAGGCCAGTGACAGCGAGCGCGACATCAGCGTCGGCGGCGTGGCCCACGTGCCGCTGCCGGCGTTCGACGGCGTCGGCTACGTCGCGCTCGGCCACCTGCACGGCCGCCAGCGCATGGCCGAGACGGTCCGCTACTCCGGCTCCCCGCTCGCCTACTCCTTCTCCGAGGCGGGCCACGTCAAGGGGTCGTGGCTGGTGACGCTCGACTCGGCCGTCGAGTCGGTCGAGTTCGTGCCGGCGCCGGTGCCCCGGCCCGTCGGCGTGCTGCGCGGGCCCATCGACGACCTGCTCACCTCACCCGTCCACGCCCGCTACGAGGACCACTGGTTGCAGGTGGTCCTCACCGACCCGGTCCGCCCCAAGTCCGCCATGGACCGGCTGCGCGCCCGCTTCCCGCACACGCTGGCGCTGTCCTTCGCCCCCGTCGGCGCCGTCCCCGCCGCGCGGCAGGTGCGGCTGAGCGGCCGGCCCGAGGCCGACGTGGCACTCGACTTCGTCCGCGAGGTACGCGGTGAGGCCGCCGCCCCCGAGGAGGAGGAGCTGCTGAGACGGGCGATCGAGGCGGCCCGCGCCAAGGAGGCGATGGCGTAGATGCGGCCCCACCGGCTGACTCTCACGGCGTTCGGCTCCTTCCCCGGCACCGAGGCCGTCGACTTCGACGCGCTGGCCGAGGCCGGCCTGTTCCTGGTGCACGGACCCACCGGCGCGGGCAAGACGACCGTCCTCGACGCGCTCTGCTTCGCCCTCTACGGCCAGGTGCCCGGCCAGCGCAACAGCGCCCGCGCGCTGCGCTGCGACCACGCCCCGCCGTCCACCGGCCCGTCCGTCACGCTGGAGGTGTCGATCCGCGGCCGCACCCTGCGCATCCGCCGGTCACCGTCCTGGCAGCGGCCCAAGCTGCGCGGCACCGGTTTCACCGAGGAGAAGGCCAAGGTCGTCGTCGAGGAGCGCTCCGGCGACGGCTGGCAGGCGCTCACCACCAGGTCCGACGAGGCGGGCGACCTCGTCGGCGGGCTGCTCGGCATGAACGCCGACCAGTTCTGCCAGGTGGCCATGCTGCCCCAGGGCGACTTCGCCCGCTTCCTGCGCGCCGACGGCGACGACCGCCGCAGACTGCTGGAGCGGCTGTTCACCGTCAAGGTGTTCACGCAGACGGAGTCGTGGCTGGCCGAGCACCGCAAGCAGGTATGGCGGGAGCAGTCGGAGCTGCGGCAGCAGGTGGACTTCGCCGTCCAACGGGTGGAGGAGGCGGCCGGCCCCGACCTCCTGACCACCCTCACCACCACCCCACCGCACGCCGCCCCACCCCCCACGCCTCTCCCCGCACCCGCCGCCTCCGGGACAGACGCGGCTGGGACGGTCACCCCCGGGAGGGTCACCCCTGGGATGGTCACCCCCGGGATGGTCACCCCTGGGAGGGTCACCCTCGAAACCGCCGCCTCTGGGACGGTCACCGCATCCACGTCCGCGGTCGACGCCGCTGACCCGATCACCCCTGACGCCGACCCTCTGCGGTGGGCCGGTGCCCTGCTCGACGCGGCCCGCGCCGTCGTCGCCCGGACGACGAGCCTGCACGCGGAGGCGGAGGAGGCGCTGCGCCGGGCGCGTTCCCGTTTCGAGCAGGCGTCCGCGCTGGCCGACCGCCAGCGCCGCCACGCCGAGGCGCTGACCCGGCGCCGCACTCTCGACGAGCGCGCCGACGAACGCGCAGACCTCCAGGCCGTCCTCGACGAGGCCGCCCGCGCGGACCGGGTCCTGCCGCTCGTCACGGCGGCCCGCCAGCGCGCGGAGGCCGCCTCCAAGGCCCGCGCCCTCGCCGCCGACGCCGTGGCTCGCGCCCGTCCCCTCCTTGCGCCGCCCCCCACGCCGCGGGCCCAGACCCCGCCCGGACCGCCGCCGCCCCGTCACCGCTCCCTGCCGGCCGGGGCCGTCGATGGCGCGTCGCCGGAGCCGTCGCCCGATGGAGCGTTCACGGCCGGGGAGGCGGATCCGGAGCGGCTCGCCGTCATGGAACGCCGGCGCCAGGCCGAGATCGCCCGCCTGTCCGAGCTGCTCACCGAGGAGGCACGCCTCCTGGTGGTCCGCAGGGACCTGGGCCGCGCCGAGGAGGAGCTGATCGAGCTGGCCGGCCAGGAGGAGGCGGCGACCGCCCGCCTGGCCGCGCTCCCGGCCCTCATCGCGCACGCCGAGGCCGAGCTGGCCCGGGCCCGCCTCGACGCGGCGCGGATCCCCGCGGCCGAGGCCGTACGTTCGGCCGCCGCCGAGCTGATCGGCGTGGACCGCGAGCTGGCCCGTTCGGAGCGGGAGCTCGACGAGCTGACGCGGCGCGAAGCCGAGCTGTCCGCCACGGAGGCCGAGCTGCCCGGCCGGCTCGCCGACGCCCAGGCACGCCTGGCCGAGGTCCGGGCGGAGGCGGCGGCGGTCCCGGCGGCGGCATCGGCACTCGACGCCGCCAGGGCCGTCCGCGACGCCGCCCACCGCCGCGACGCGCTCGCCGCCGAGCTGGAGACGGCCGCCACCACCCACCAGGCACTCGTGGACCGCGCCCAGAGCCTGCGCGAACGCTGGCTGGACATCCGCCAGGCCCGCGTCGACGGCATGGCCGCCGAACTGGCGCGCGACCTGTCCGACGGCGCGCCCTGCGCGGTGTGCGGCTCCCACGACCACCCCCACCCCGCCTCACCGGCCCCCAGCGCCCCCTCACCCG
This sequence comes from Nonomuraea muscovyensis, assembly GCF_014207745.1. Lineage (NCBI taxonomy): Bacteria > Bacillati > Actinomycetota > Actinomycetes > Streptosporangiales > Streptosporangiaceae > Nonomuraea > Nonomuraea muscovyensis. Next base: position 2,187,197 of record NZ_JACHJB010000002.1, on the reverse strand, counting down.
ACGACGAACGAGCCGCCGAGCACGCCCACGAGTCCGCCCTGGCCGAACGCGAGGCGGCCGAGCGCGCCCTGGCCGCCCTCGATTCCCGCCACGCCGGCGCGGTCGAGGCGACGGGCGGCCTCGACACGGGGGCCGCCGAGGCCGCCCTCGAACACGCCCGGCAGGAGCTCGCCCGACTGGAGGCCGTCGCCGCCGCCGAGCCCGCGCTGACCGCCGACGTGGAGCGCATCGAGGTCGAACGCGAGCATGTCCGGGACCGGGCCCGCGAGGTGGGGGAGACCCTCGCCGCCCACCGCGCCCACCGCACCCACCTCCAGCGCGAGCGCACCCGCCTAGCCACCCACCTCACCCACAGCGACCTCCCCCTCCCGGCGGGCGATTCCCCCCTCCCAGCGGGCGGCTCCCCCCTTCCAGCCCCCCGCCTCGCGCACGGCTCCCCGCTGCACGGCTCGCCTTCCGGGAAGGGCTCCCCGCCTTCGGGCCCTCTCTCTCAGGCTCCGGATCCGCGCGTCGAGCGGGTGGAGCCGGAGGTCTCCCCCGATGCGGCGATCCCGCCGGAGACGGGGGCGGCCGTGCTGGAGGCGGCCGAGCGGGAGGTCGCCAGACTGCGCAGGTCCGCCGCGGCCGAGCCCGTGCTGGCGGCCGAGGCGGCACGGCTCACCCGCGAACGGACGGCGCTGGAGGAGCAGGCCCGGCGGGTCACCGCGCGGCTGGCCGCGTGCCGTACCCGGCAGGAGGAGCTCAGCGGCGACGCCGGGCGGTTGACCGCGCGGCTCGACAGCGCCCGGGGCGACGACGCGACGCTGACCGCGCGCCTGTCGAGACTGAACGACGAGGCGGAGCTGCTGCGCGACGCCCTGGAGGCCACCCAGCGAGCCGGCGCGGCCGAAGAGGAGCGGGCCAAGGCGGAGGATGCGGCCGAGCAGGCGGCGGCGGACGCCGGTTTCGCGGACGCGGCCGAGGCCGCCGACGCCGCCAGGACCCCCGCCGAGCAGGACGGCAAGGCGGAGCTGCTGCGCGGGCTGGACGCCGAGCACGCCGCCGTGACCGGCATGCTGCGTGATCCCGAGCTGGTGGCCGCCGCCGCCGAGCCGGCGCCCGATCTGGAGGCGATGCGGGCGGAGCGTGACGAGGCGGAGCGGACCCACACGGCCCTGGCGTCGGCACGCGACAGGGCGGCGGCCAGGGAACGGCGGCTGCGCGAGCTCCACGACGAGCTGGCGGCATGCCTCGACCGCTGGCGTCCCGCCGCCGAACTGCACCGCCTCGCCGAGCGCATCGCCGCCCTGGCCAGCGGCACGTCGAGCGACAACCAGTGGAGCATGAGCCTGTCGTCGTTCGTGCTGGGCGAACGGCTCCGGCAGGTGGTCGACGCGGCCAACGAACGTCTCGACCACATGTCGGCCGGCCGCTACCTGCTCCAGCACGACCTGCGCAAGACGGCGGGGTCGCGGGGCCGTTCGGGCGGCGGGCTGGGGCTGCGGATCAGCGACGGGTGGACCGGCGTCGACCGCGACCCCGCGACGTTGTCCGGCGGGGAGAGCTTCATCACCTCCCTCGCACTGGCCCTCGGCCTGGCGGACGTGGTGACGGCCGAGGCGGGTGGGGCCGAGATCGGCACGCTGTTCGTGGACGAGGGTTTCGGCACTCTCGACGAGGACACGCTCGACGGCGTCCTCGACATCCTCGACGGCCTGCGCGACGGCGGGCGCGCGGTCGGCATCATCAGCCACGTCCCCGAACTGCGCTCCCGCATCCCGGCCCAGCTCAAGGTCACCAAGTCGCGCACCGGCTCCACCCTCGCCATCCTCGGCACCGACTGAGGCCCTGCCCGCACGGCCGGGGTGGAGGAGTCCGGTCAGATGGGGGGGTTACCACCGCGGATCAGCACGGAGTTCACGTCGGACGTCGCTGGACGGCGATCCCGGGCAGGATCACGCCGATCTCGAAGGTCTCCATGACCCCGCTGTGCGACCTCAAGCGCGGATGAGGTCAAGCTCACGCGCCGACCCTGGGCCGCCAGTCCAGGTCGTGGGTGTAGAGCCAGGCCGTCGCCCTGCCGAAGAAGTGGCGGAAGAAGACGGGCATGACCAGGTCGCGTGTCCAGCGGCCCAGCGGGCCCGCCGTCTTGGCGTCGCGGTTGGCCAGGGCCGCCTTCACCATCCTGGCCACGCGGAGGCGCCGCGCCCGTTCGTAGCCGGCCAGCGCGGCCGGGACCGAGGCCGCCCGCTCCAGCTCGCGGGCGAGCACCACGGCGTCCTCCAGCGCCATGGACGCGCCCTGTCCGGCGCCGACCGGGTGGGCGGCGTCGCCGACGAGCACGGTCCGGTCGTCGTGCCAGACCGGCACCGCGTCCAGGACGTGACCCAGCGTGGGGCGGTGGAGGCCGGTCGAGGCCGCCATGATCTCGCGGGGCAGCCGTTCGTGCCGGTAGACCTCCGCCAGCCCCTCCAGTCGCACGTCCGCGAGGTCCGGGGGAGCGGGGTCGGCCACCTGCGCCGACCACCACACGGCCCCGTCCGGCGCGGGGAGGTAGAGGAAGGCGCCGCCCCGGGCGAAGACCATGTTGAAGACCCCGGGTTCCAGGTCCAGGCCCTCGGCGACGCCGGACACGTGGTAGAGCCCGGCATAGCGCGGCACGGGCGCGGCCGGGTCGAGGACCCGCCGGGTGGCCGACCAGAGGCCGTCGGCGCCGACCAGCAGATCCGCGGTGACGGCGCCGCCGTCCTCGAACCGCACCCGCACGCCGCCGGCGCCCGTGTCAGGAGTCGCGCCCGTCACGCGGGTGCCGGTGACGACGCGTGCCCCCGACCGCAGGGCCTGCTCGCGCAGCACCCGCACCAGGTCGGCCCGCATGAGCGTGACGCTGTGCAACGCGTCGCCGGACGACCGGCCACGGGGCACGTCCCCGAGGAGCCTGCCCGAGCCCGACCACATCCGCTGCCTCGGCACGGCGAACCCGGCCCGCCGCACCTCCTCCAGGCAGCCGAGCGGTTCCAGCGCCCGGAGCCCGTTGACGGCCACGCTGAGGAACGAGCCGACCGGACCCGCCGGATCCTCGTACGCCTCGTGGACCGTGACCTCCGCGCCGACCCGGCGCAGCGCGATGGCGGTGGCGGCCCCCGCGACCCCGCCGCCCGCGACGATGACCTTCATACTGAATCACCTTTCACTGAATCAATATTCGGCGAATCGCGGTTCAGTATGATGTCCGTGACAGAGGGAGGTCAAGGCATGGGTGTGCGCAAGGCGCGGGCGGCCGAGACGGAGGCGGCGCTGAAGGACGCCGCCAGGAGGCTGTTCGCCGAACGCGGCTACCTCAACACGAAGATCGGCGACATCACGGCCGCCGCCGGGCGGGCCACGGGCTCGTTCTACGACCACTTCGCCGGCAAGGAGGAGCTCCTCCAGGCGCTGCTGGCCGACATGAACGCCCAGGCCGACGCCGAGCTCGCAGCGGGCGGGCGGCCGGCCGACCACGGCCACGAGCACGACCTGACCGACCCCGCCCAGCTACGCGAGCACCTCGCCATCGCCTGGCACGTCTTCCGTGACCACCTGCCGGTGATGGTGGCGCTGATGCAGTCGTCGATGGCCGCGCCGCCGGAGTCCGGGGAGCTGTGGCGCCGGCTGGAGGACGAGACGGCCACCTTCCGCGACCACCTGGAGCACCTGCGCGAGCGGGGCCACCGGCTCCCGGGCGACCCGCGACTGGTCGCCGCCGCCATGGGGGCGATGCTCTCCACGCTCGGCTACGCCGTCCTGACGGCGGGCGCGCACGGCCCCGGCCACCGCGACGACGACGTCATCGACACCCTCACCGAGCTCCTGCTCCACGGGCTCGCCGGACCACCGCGCGGAGACCGCGACGGGTCCTGACGTGACGGGTCCTCTAGGGGGTCGCAGCGGTGGCGGACAGCAGGGCGGCGGCCGCCCTCTCGGTCTCGGGCGGAGCGGTCGCGATGACGGACCCGAGGGTGTCGCAGGCGGCCTCCAGGTCGCGGATGGCCGCCGTGAGCCGGTCACGCTCGCGGAGCAGGTCCACGAGAAGCTCGGGGCAGTCGGCGATGAGCCGGTCGCCGTCGCTGCCCATGCAGGGCAGCAGGTCGGCGATGGTGGTCGTGTGCAGGCCGGCGGCGAGGAGGGTGCGGATGTGCCTGACGGTCGCGACATCCGACTCGTCGTACTCGCGGTAGCCGCTGGCCAGCCGGCTGGGCCGCAGCAGGCCCTGCTCCTCGTAGTAGCGCAGCGACCGCTGGCTGACCCCGGTGCGTCTGTGCAACTCTCCGATACGCATGCGGCCGCCCTTCAGAGGTTGACTCTCACATTAATGTGAGACTTTACCGTTCCCTTCATGACGAACCTGACAAGCCGGTCGACGCCGGCCGCCGCGACCGCCGGGCCGCGCCAATGGGCCGGGCTCGCGGTCCTCGCTCTGCCGACCCTGCTGCTGGCCATGGACGTGACGGTGCTCTACCTGGCGTTGCCCCATCTGGCGGCGGACCTGCGGCCGACGGGTGCGCAACTGTTGTGGATCACCGACGTCTACGGGTTCCTGATCGCCGGATGCCTGGTGGCGATGGGGACGCTCGGCGACCGCCTCGGCCGCCGCCGGCTGCTGACGGCCGGGGCCGTGGCGTTCGCCGCCGCCTCGGTGGTCGCCGCCTACGCGCCCAGCGCCGAGGCGCTGATCGCGGCGCGTGGACTGCTGGGCGTGGCCGGGGCCACGTTGATGCCGTCGACCCTGGCCCTGATCAGTGACATGTTCCGGTCGCCCGGCCAGCGGGCGACCGCGATCGGGATCTGGGCGGCGTGCCTGTCGGGCGGGGTCGCCCTGGGGCCGGTGGTCGGCGGGGCCCTGCTGGAGTGGTTCTGGTGGGGGTCGGTGTTCCTGATCGCGGTCCCGGTCATGGCGCTGCTGGCGGTGGCCGCGCCGGTCATGCTCCCGGAGCACCGCGCAGGCACGGCCGGTCGGGTGGACCGGACGAGCGTGGTGCTGTCGATCGCGGCCATGCTGGCGATCGTCTACGGCATCAAGGGGATCTCGCACGGGGGCGGCCTGCCGCAGGGGCTGCTCGCCATCGCGCTCGGCGCCGCCGCGGGCGCGGTCTTCTGGCGGCGGCAGCGCCGGCTCGCCGACCCCCTGCTGGACGTGGGCCTCTTCCGGCGGAAGGTCTTCAGCGTCACCCTGGTCGTGCTGTTCGCCACGCTCGCCGTCACCGCCGGCACGTACCTGTTCGCCACCCGCTACCTCCAGCAGGTCGAGGGCCTGTCCCCGCTGGCGGCGGGCCTGTGGCTGGTGCCCTCGGCCGTGGCCATGATCGTCACCTCGACCGCGGCCCCGGCGCTGGCGCGGCGGCTGCCGGTACGACACGTGATCGCCGGGTCCCTGGCAGTCTCGGCGGCCGGCTTCCTGATGCTCGCGCTGCTCGACCGGACCTCCGGCCTGCCGCTCCTGGTCACCGGTCTGGTGGTCGTCTATGTCGGTCAAGGGCCGATGCTGGCGCTGGGCACCGACCTGGTCGTCGGCTCCGCCCCGCCCGAGCGGGCGGGCTCGGCGTCCGCCGTCTCCGAGACGGGCACGGAGCTGGGGCTGGCCTTCGGCGTGGCCGTCCTGGGCAGCATCGGCACCGTGGCGTACCGCGCGGCGGATCCCGTCGCCGGATCGCCGGGCCTCGCCCCCGCCGTGACCGAGGCCGTCCGTGACTCCGTCGAGGCCGCCGTCACCGCCGCCGCCCAGCTCACACCCCCTGTGGCCGCCCGGCTGCTCGACGGGGCGCGGGAGGCGTTCGTCGGCTCCTTCACCGTCGTCGCCGGCATCGCCGCCGTGGTCGCCCTCGCTCTGGCCGTGCTGTCCACGGCGGCGCTGCGGCCCCCGCCCGCAGCGGAGGACGAAGGCGCCCGGCCCTGAGGACGGCCGGTTCGGGGGTGGGGCACGGGCACACCCCCACACCGGCCGTCCGGGCTACTTGCCGACCCCCTCCGTCAGGCCGCGCAGGAACTGCCGCTGCCCCACCAGGAACAGCAGGATCGTCGGCAGGGCCGCCATGGTCAGGCCCGCCAGCACCACCGGCCAGTCCGTCAGCAGCCGGCTCTGCATGGCCACCAGCCCGACCGGCAACGTCTTCAACGACTCGTCACTGATGAACACCAGCGCGAACGCGAACTCGTTCCACGCGAACAGCGCCTGCAACAGCGCCGCCGACACCAGGATCGGACGGCACATCGGCAGGATCACCCGCCAGAAGATCTGCGTCCGCGTGGCCCCGTCGATGGTGGCAGCCTCGTCCACCGCCCGCGGCAGCTCGATCATGTACGCCCGGATGAGGAAGATCGTGAACGGGATCCGGAAGGCCGTGTACAGCACGATCAGCGCCCAGTGCGTGTCGAACAGCCCGATCGACGTCAGCAGCCGGAACAGCGGGATCAGCGCCACCGTCGGCGACAGCAGCAGCCCGCCCAGCACCAGCAGCGCCACCGCGTTGCCGAACGGCAGCCGCAGCCGGCACAACCCGTACGCCGCCCACGCGCTGATCAGCGTGGTGGCCACGATCGACGCCCCGGTGACGATCACGCTGTTGCCGAAGTAGCGGACGACACCCAGGTCCCAGGCGCGGGCGTAGTTCTCCCAGCGCAGCTCGCCGGGCGGCGCCCACGGCTGGTTGAAGATCTCCTGGTTGTCCTTGAACCCGCTGAGCACCATCCACAGCACCGGATACAGCATCGCCACGGCGAACGCCCCGAGCAGGCTCCACCCCAGCAGCCGCCCCGCCAACGCCCGCACGCCCAGCGAGGCGCGGGCCGTGCCGCCGTGCGAGGCCGCCGGCCGCTCCATCGAGGATCCCAGTGCGATCATGCGTCGTACCTCCGGCGGCGCGAGACGGCCAGTTGCAGGGCCGCGATGGCGAACGTGATGACGAAGATCACCGTGGCCACGGTCGCGGCGTAGCCCATGTCGTCCTCGAAGAAGGCCTTGCGGTACAGCCACGTCCCCAGCACCTGGCTGGAGTTGTCGGGCCCGCCGGCCGTCATCACCATGACCTCGTTGAACACCAGGAACGCCCCCGAGATCGTGAGGATGACGATCAGCGTGGTCATCTCGCGCACCATCGGCAGGGTGATGGAGAAGAACATGCGCACCGCGCCGCTCCCGTCCACCCTGGCCGCCTCGTAGTACTCCCGGGGGATGCGCTGGATGGCCACCACGAACAGCACGGCGGTGTAGCCGACCGACTGCCACTGGCTCATCGCGATGACGCTCCAGATGGCCGAGGACTCCTCGCCCAGCCACGCCCGGCCCAGGTGGCCGAGGCCGACGGCGTCGAGCGCCGCGTTCACCAGGCCGTAGCGGGGGTTGTAGAGGAACGAGAACAGCACGCCGACCACGGTGATCGACATGGCCGCCGGGATGAAGTACAGCGTCCGCAGCAGCCCGCGCATCCGCTTGCCGACGAGCTCCTCCAGCAGCGCGGCCAGCACCAGCGACAGCCCCGCCTGGAACACCAGCGACACCACGGCGTAGGCGGTGTTGTTGAGCAGTGCCCGCCAGAACACCGGGTCGGCGAACGTCTCGGCGTAGTTGTCCAGGCCCACGAAGCGCGGCTCGGGCGAGAAGGCGTTCCAGGAGAAGAAGCTCAGCCGCAGGTTGTCCACGATCGGGTAGTAGACGAACACCAGCAGCAGGGCGACGGCGGGCAGCACCCACAGCCACGTGCGCCAGCGTGTCAGCAGGGTGCCCATGGTGTCAGCCGACCTCCTTCTTCGCCTTCGCGGCCGCCGCGCGCACGCCCTCCATCACCTGCTCGGGCGTGCGGGACCCGGACAGCATCCCCTCGACCCCGGACAGGTAGGCGCTCGCGACCTCCGCGTGCGTCACGGTGTCCAGCCAGATCGCGAAGCTCGTGGCCTTGTCGATGTCGGTCAGGGCGTCGGTGAGCTGCGGGTAGGCGTTGCCGGCGGTGGCCGAGTCCTTGACCGGGCTGAGCCAGCCGATGTCCTTGGTGATCGCCGCCGCGTTCTCCTTGCTGGACAGGAACTTCAGGAAGTCCACCGCGAGCCCCGCGTTCTGGCTCCGGGCATTGACCAGGAACCCGTCGGGGGCGCCCGTCAGCGCGGTCGCGTCGCCTGCCGCCCCCGCCGGGACCGGCAGGCGGAAGAAGCTCCACTCGATGGCAGGCTCGGCCTTGGTGAACACGTCGAACTCGACCGTCTCGACGTAGTGCATGCCCGCCTTGCCCGCCAGGAACTGCGCCTGCGCGGTCTCGTGCGACAGCCCGTTGGCGTCCTTGGTGCCGCAGCGCGCCACCAGATCCTTGAACCGCTGGAGCGCCGTGACGTACCCGGGGTCGGTGAAGGCGCCGGTCGCCGGGTTGTAGTCGTCCTCCAGCGTCCTGGCCGGCACGCCGTAGGCGTTGAGCTGGGTGATGTAGTGGATCGCCGCCCAGCCGTACTGGTTGCCGAACGCGATCGGCTGGACACCCGCCGCCTTCAGCTTGTCGCAGGCCGACAGCAGGTCCTCGAACGAGGCCGGCGGCGTGACGCCCGCCTTGTCCAGGACGGTCTTGTTGTAGACCATGTACTTGCCGTCGAGGTTGATCGGCATGCCGTAGTTCTTGCCGCCGTACTCGAACGCCTTGAGCGCGGCGGGCGCGAACGTCGAGCCCCACGGCGTGCCCGGCCCGATGACGCCGGTCAGGTCGGCCGCCAGCCCGGCCCGCACGAACTTGTTCGCGAAGTCGCCGGCCCACGAGAAGTAGATGTCGGGCAGGTCGCGCGAGGCGCTCAGCACGCGGATCTTGTCCTTGTACGGCTGGTCGCCGACCTGTTCGAGCTTGACGTCCACCTTCGGGTTGGCCGCCTCGTAGGCCGCGACGACCTTCTCGAAGTACGGGGCGTACTCGGGGTCGGCGAACTTGGTGACCATCGTCAGCGTGCCCGCCTTCTCCTTGGGCGCCGACAGGTCGGCCGTGGCGGCGGGCGCCGTGCCGGACCCGCCGCCGCAACCGGCGGCCGCGACCAGGACGGTGACGAGGGAGAGCGCGCTCCAGCGGGGCTTGGTCATGCTGACTCCTTGGTGCTGCTGTGCAGGGGTGCCTCGTGCCCGAATGCGCCGTAGGAGGTGCAGGCACGAGAGGCGTAGGAGGTGGCCGCCGCGATGAGGTCCGGGAGGTCCTCGTCGCGGACGAGGCCGACGAGCAGTCGGGCGATGAACGCGTCGCCGGCCCCGAGCGTGTCGACCACGCTGACGGGTTCGGCGGGCGCCCAGGCGGCATCGTCACCGCAGACCAGCACGGCTCCGGCCGAGCCGAGCGTGACGGCCACGGTGGCCGGGCCGAGCTCCTGCACCCGCCGCGCCAGCGCGACCGCCCGATCGCGCGAGCCGGAGGGAGCGGAGACGACGGCGACGCCGGCGTGGTGCGCGTGCGCGGCGACGTAGCCCCAGGGGCGTTCGGAGAAGTCGAAGGACAGCCGCCTCGCGCTCGCCGCCAGGTCCGCGAGCTGGTCCTCCATGAACGAGCACTCACCGGTGTGGACGAGGTCGGCCTCGGCGATCCGGTCGAGGTCGGCGTGGGACAGCCGGAAACGCGAGACGCCCGCGTCGCCGCCGGTGAAGCGGCGCTCGCCGTCGACGAGGCGGACGGTGGCGGTGGCGTTCGGGCCGTCGACGGTGCGCGTCAGCGACACGTCCACGTCCTCGGCGGCGAGCGCGCCGCGCACCACGCGCCCCGCCGCGTCGGTGCCCAGCGCGCCGAGGTAGCCGGATTCGGCGCCCAGCCGGCGGGCGTGGACGGCGACGTTGAGGGCGTTCCCGCCGGGGTACATGACGCCGAGGTCGGGATAGCAGTCGACGACGTTGTCCCCGACGGCCACCAGGCGTGGTTTCACACGGGCTCCTGTGACTGGGAAGGTTCTCACTCACTTGGGTGAGAACGTTCTCAATCCGCGGGACCCGTGTCAAGGGTTGCCGCCGAATCCGCTACGGTGGCCCGTTGATCACCTCCTTCGCGCCGCACGCGGGTGCGGGCACGGGGGATGATGTCCTCAACACGTCCACAGCACCGGGGGTGCGCATGAGCGGCAGCGGCGGCGTACGGCGGATCATGCCGTCGATCGAGGTGGTCGCCAAGGAGGCCGGGGTGTCCACGGCGACGGCCGGCCGGGCCCTTGGCGGCTACGGCTCGGTGAGCGCCAAGAGCCGCGAGGCCGTCCTGGCCGCGGCCGAGCGGCTCGGCTACCGGGCCAACAGCCTGGCCCGCAGCATGATCACCGGGCTGACGCACACGCTCGGCGTGCTCGTCCCCGACATCGAGAACCCGTTCTTCTCACGCGCCCTGCGCGGCATCGCCGACACCGCCCACGCGAAGGGCTGGGAGGTGCTGCTGGTCAACACCGACGAGGACCTCACGCTCGAGCGCAAGGCCCTCGGCGTGCTCGCCGAGCGGCGGGTCGACGGCATGGTCGTCGCGCCGACCGACGCCGCCGACCGCGACACGCTCAAGGCCGTGATCGACGCCGGCATCCCGGTCGTGCTGCTCGACCGCCGCGTGCCCGGCCTCGACGCCGACACGGTCGGCATCGACAACCGCGCCGCCGCCAGGGACGCCACCGAACGCCTGCTCAAGCTGGGGCACCGCTCCATCGCCTTACTGACCGGCGGCGACGAACACCTGCGCGCCAAGCTGGCCCGCCCCGGGCTGCGCGGCGTCGAGCGGATCGCCGGCACCACGGTCGGCGCCCGCACCGCCGGCTACCGCGACGCGCTGCTCGAAGCGGGCGTCGAACCCCGGCCCGAGTTGGTCAGCGCCGAGGGCTTCCGCCGGGAAGACGCGGCCGAGGCGACCACCCGGCTGCTCGCCCTGCCCGAACCGCCGACCGCGATCCTCGCGCTCGACAGCCTCCTCGCCCTGGGCGTGCTGCAGGCGCTGCGGCGCCTCGGGCTGCGCTGCCCGGCGGACGTGTCGCTGGTGTCGTTCGACGACGCCGACTGGGCCGAGGCGATCTCACCGCCGCTGAGCGTGGTGGCCCAGCCGATCTACGAGCTGGGGGCCGAGGCGGGTCGGCTGCTGCTCGACCGGGTGCAGGGCAGCGAGAGGCGCGTCACCCACCGCCGCCTGCCGACCCGCTTCATCGAGCGGGAGTCGGCGCGCTCCCTGCTGTGACCGCCGCGTGCGGGGTTGTCGGCGAGTGCGCGGGCCGGCCCCCACGGGTCTTCGGCGTGCGCGCGGACCGCCAGTGCCTCGGGCGGCAGCCCGTCCCCTGACGCCCGTTCGTGAGGCCCTGCCCGTAGAGGCTCGTACTCTGAGGGCCGGTCGAGTGAGGGCCGGTCACGTGCGTCGGGTGAGGGCCGGTCGAGTGAGGGCCGGTCACGTGCGTCGGGTGAGGGCCGGTCGAGTGAGGGCCGGTCACGTGCGTCGGGTGAGGGCGGGTCACGTGAGGGCGGGTCGGGTGAGGGCGGGTCAGGTGAGGGCCGCCAGCAGCGCGGGCAGGTCGCTCGGATCGTCGAACAGGGCAGTCGCCCCCGACAGTCGCCCGGCCGGCGTGAGCCCCCCGGTGAACCCCAGACAGCGCATCCCGGCCGCCCGCGCCGCCGCCACGCCGAACGGGCTGTCCTCCACCACCACGCACCGCTCCGGAGCCGTCCCCAGCGTCGCCGCCGCGTGCAGGAACAGGTCGGGGGCCGGCTTGCCCCGCGCCACGTCCTCGGCGCTGAACACCCGGCCCGCGAACCGCTTCGCCAGGCCGGTGAGCCGGAGGCTACGGGCGATCTTGGTGTGGCCGCCGTTCGAGGCGACGCAGGTGGGCAGGGCGATGCGGGCCAGCGCCTCCGGCATGCCCGGGACGGGGGCCAGCTCCGCCTCGACCGCGGCCACGTGTTCGGCGGCGAGCCGCTCGTGCCAGCCGGGCGGGACGTCCGGGCCGACGGCCCGCAGCCAGTGCTCCTCGCTGCAGCCGACGAACCGGGCGGCGAACTCCCGCTCGCCGATCTCCCATCCCAGCCGGCGCAGCGCGGCCGTGCCCACCCGTGCCGCGATCCGTTCGCTGTCCACCAGCACGCCGTCGCAGTCGAGGATGACGAGTTCGGTGGCCAACCGGCCTCCTTCCGCTGGTTCCGCTGGTTCCGAGGGGACCGGCCGGGCGGCGGGAAGAGCGCCGCCCGGCCGTCCGATCAGTAGTCCACCTTGAACATGTAGTTCCGCTTGTCCAGGTCGTGGCCGCGGATCGCCTCGTAGTGGCGGGCGAGCCGGTCCATCAGCACCGCGATGACCAGCGGGGACATCTCGCCGCGCAGCTCCGCCGGGATCCCGGGCAGGGCCAGTTCGGCCGTGTCGATGTGGAAGGTCTTCTTGCTCGCGTACGTGTCGAGGAACCGCTTGGCCCGCTCGGCCATGGGCCGCGACGCGTCCTCGCCGAGCAGGTTGATGACCGCCACGTCGTCGTTGACGACCTCGAACGCGCCCTGGAAGAACTCGCCGGAGTTGAAGCCCGCCGCGTGCTTCCACTGCATCTCCTGAAGGAAACACATGGCCAGCCCGTACGCCCAGTTGAAGCTGGGGCCGGAGCCGAGCACGTAGGTGATCGGCTCGTCCTTCAGCGTCTCGGCGATGACGCGTGCCCGCTCCTCGTGCTCCTCGGCGGCGGAGACGAGGGCGTCGGGGAGGGCGTCCAGGGCCCGGTCGAGCAGTGCCCAGTCACGCGAGACGCCGCCCTGCCGCATCACGGCGTACGCGGCGAGCTGCAGGAACAGGTCACTCTGACCGGTGAAGGCGACGTTCGCCGCGTCGGCGAGGGGGCCGCCCTCCTTGGTCACCACGGCCACGGTCGCGCCCGTGCTGCGGGCGTACCGGGCGGCGGCGACGGTCTCCTTGGTCTTGCCGGTGTAGGAGGCGAGGAAGACCAGCGAGCCCTCGCCCATCCGCTTGGTGCGCCCGGTGTTGAGCTCGTCGCTCTGCAGCTTGTAGACGGGGCAGGTGTCCTCCCGCTCCAGAAGGTAGTGGCCGGGGTAGGAGGCGATGAGGGAGCCGCCGGCGCCCACGAAGAAGACGTTGCGCAGGCCCTTGGCGGTGGCCTGGGCGACGAGCTCCTCCAGCTGGGGCCGCTGGCTGATCGTCGCGCGCGCCTTGTCGGCCAGGTCGGACTCGATCGGTTTCAGGGGCAGCAGAGTCACGGTGTCTCCGTTCGCGTCTCAAGGATTTGAGAACGTTCTCAATGATGCGTTGGTAACGTTCTCACTCAGAACGAGAGCCCGTCAAGGGGGAGGATGTGAGCAACCCGTCGTCGCCCCTACGGTCGATCACCAGGAAGGACGGACACGGAGAGTGGTGGAGTAACCTCTACGCGTCTCCCACGCCCCCGGAGCGAGGCGACATGACGGTTCCCACCCGCACCCCGGGCGCGGCGGCGCGCGGCCGCCGCCGCCACCCTCGTCGGCACGGCCATCGAGTTCTGCGACTTCTACTACGACACGGCCGCCGCGCTGGTACTGAGCGGCGCGTTCTTTCCCGGCGTGACTCCTCCGCTCCTGAAGGGAGCGGCTTCTCGCCAGGCCGCTCGCGCGGCGTCGCGAAGGGCAGGCCCTGCCCCAAGGATGTTGACCGCCGCGTTCACGTCGGCGTGCGCGGTGTGCCCGCACGCCGTGCATCGGAACCCGGCCTGGGTGACGCGGTTCTCCTTCGGGCAATGCCCGCATCGCGAGCAGGTGCGGGAGGTGTTGGCGGGGTTCACCGCGATCAGCTCTCGACCGGCGCTTTCAGCCTTGTGCGACAGGATCGTCAGGAAACCCCCAACCCGCGTCCAGGATGCCCTTGTTCAGCCCGGACTTGGCGGCCGCCCCGTTGGGCAGCCACCGGCCTTCACCGTCCGGTCCGGGTGCGGCACCTCAGACACGGAAGAACCTCGGTTCATCGACAACCTGCGCCGCGGCGGCGGCCGTTTGCAGCGCGGCGAACTCCACGCGCTGCGCGAAAGTGACGACATACCGCCGACATACCAGGCTGAACTACCATCGCTCCGCGTCCGCAGAGGCGCACGAGCAAGGTGAGGAACGAACCGGGTCGGCGCTCCTGTAATCGGCACGGTCGGCCTTGGCGCTCCGCAGGACTGCCGCTTCCGCCGTTGGCCAGGTGCCGCGGTCACAGGGAGAAAGTGATGACAAGCATGCGTGAGATCGCGCGCCGCGTCGCGTCCAGGGCGATCGGTGGTCTGCGATTGGCACAGGAGTGAGGGGCCGCGAACGTCGGCCACCCGCTGGAAGGCCCGCCCCGAACGCCTTCGTCACCTCCCAGGGCGTCTGACTCCGACCGCCCGTAACCCCCAGCTATGCCGTTCTCTGTCCAGCCAGTTCCCTTTGGGAAAGGAATCCCGTGCGTCTCGCTCGTCCTGTTGCTGCCGCCATGCTCGTGGCCGCCGCGCTAGCTGTCCCGCAACCCGCGCAGGCTGCTGTGTTCAAGCATCCTGGGGTCCTGGTCAGCCGGGCTCAGCTCGACTTCGTCAGAGCCAACCTGGACAAGGAGCCGTGGCGAGCCGCCTGGAGAAAACTGCAACGTCACTCCTACGCCTCGCTGTCCTACACGGCCAAGCCCCGCGCCGAGGTGAACTGCGGCGGGAATTCCATTCCCGACAATGGCTGCTCGGACGAGCGCGAGGATGCCATGGCGGCCTACACGCACGCCCTGCAGTGGTACCTGACCAAGGACGCCCGCTACGCGAAGAAGGCGATCCAGATCATGGACGCCTGGTCAGCTGTGATCACCAAGCACACCGGGAGCAACGCACCGCTGCAGACGGGCTGGGCGGGGGCCAACTTCTCCCGCGCCGCCGAGCTCATCAAGCACACCTACGGCGGCTGGAGCCAGGCCGGCCGCTTCGCCGGCAAGCTGCGCACCGTGTACCTCCCGACCCTGATCGCCGGAAGGCCCGACAACAACGGCAACTGGGAACTGATCATGACGGATGCCGCCATCGGCATCGCCGTGCACCTGGACGACCGGGCCTCGTTCGACCGAGCTGTCGCGACCTGGCGCGGCAGGCTGCCCGCCTACATCTACCTGAAGACGGACGGCTCGCTGCCCAAGGCGCCGCCGAACAGCAAGTACGACACCAAGGCCGAGATCATCGACTACTGGCACGGGCAGACCGCGTTCGTGGACGGCCTGGCCCAGGAGACGTGCCGCGACTTCTGGCACACCGGATGGGGCATCGCGGCCATCTCCCACGTCGCGGAGACCGCCCGCATCCAGGGCCTCGACCTGTACGCCAAGGCCAAGCATCGGCTGCGGTTCGCGATGGACTTCCACGCCAAATTGCAACTGGGCGGGACGATCCCGTCGTGGCTGTGCAAGGGAAAGGTCACCCGCAACCTCGGGGACCACTTCGAGGTCGGCTACAACGCCCTGCACCACGGACTCGGCTACGACATGCCGTACGCCAAGCAGTGGGTCGAGCAGAAAAGACCCGCAGGGGTGTCGCACTTCCTGGGCTGGGAGACCCTCACCCACGCGCAGAACCCCGCCGCCTCCTCCGTGGAGAGCGCCTCGGTTTACGGGGCGATGCCGGACGGGAAGTTGACCTACACCGCCATTGATGCCGCTACCGGACAGCGCACGCGTGGCGCCTTTGTATCCACGGCCACTCTGGGTTTCACCCCCAAGGCGATGGCGACGCTGGACTTCAATACGCTCCTGGTCACCGAGAAGGGGCCGGAGGGCCGGCTCTACCGGGTCGATATCCAGAGCAATCGTGACAGTCTCACCTTCCAGCGGCCTGTCTATCTCGGCAGCGGTTACACCCACGACCTCCTCGCCTACGACGGCAACGGCCACCTGTTCGGCATCGCCGACGGGACCCTGCGCCGCTACACCGTCAATGCGGTCAAGCCCACGATCGACAACATCAGCGGCGGCTCCGCCATCGGCGACGGCTTCACCCTCAAGACCCTCACCGCGACCGGCCCTGGCTGGATTCTCGGCACAACGGCCGACGGCAAGCTGATCTCCTACCAGATCAACGGCCCCGGCTCCTGGCAGAGGTACCAGCTTCGCGACACCACCTGGCAGGTCTTCGACCATCTCCTGTCGCCCGGCGGGGGCGTGTACTACGGCCACCGGAGCGACGGCTCCCTCCACCGCTACGCTGACCAGAACCCCTACGACGGCCGGGGCGGCGACCTCAGCAGCCAGAGCGCCGTCGGCGCCGAAGGCTGGACCCAAACCCTTCTGTCCGCCCAACCCGCCACCGTCAGCTGACCGAACAACCGACGGTCGCTGGAGGACCCCGGGTACCTTCCGAGGTCCTCCAGTGTGGCCCGGCCCTCGATGCCTGACTCCACAGTGGCGGCATGGGCGACGCATGGTCGAGGTCTTGGGCGTTCTTGTGCGCGTGGCGGCGTTCGTATTCGGCGGGGCTGAGCTGGCCGTTGGCGGAATGGCGGCGGAGCGGGTCGACGGGGCTCGTCCCAGACTGCGGGCGATCTCCCGCACCCCGCACTTCTTGGCGCGCAGCACGGCGATCTCCTCGCGCTCGGCGAACGACAGGTAGCGGCCCGAGAGCGGCTCCAGGCTGATCGGCGGCATACCGCCACCCTCACGAAACCACCGCGGCCCCAACGGCATCGACACGCCGCACGCGACAGCGGCCTCCTCACTCGAGCGCCCTTCGGCGATCAGCCGCCAGAACCGCTGCCGCTCTTCGCGCCGGTTGACCGGCGGCCGTCCCGGTGACCGAAGCGGCGGAGCATCAGCCGGGCCACCCGCTTACAACCTCCCCGGACCCCATCCAACTCCCGCAGGTCAGCGTGGATGCGTGGCGCCCCGTAGATCTCATCAGAGGCCCGGCGAGGTCGGCGAATCTGCTCAGTCAGCTCGGCGTCGCGGCGAGCTCGCGCCAACGGGCCGCGTTGCTGCCGGGCGGCCCGGGCGTAGTAGCCCTGGCGCGACACACCCAGCACCCGGGCCGGCAGGGATTCCTCCTTGAACGCTTGAACGGCGCGCCACCGCCCGCGGTCGTTCGGACATACCGCGGACATACCGCCGAAAGTTACTTTCGAGTACGCATCGACCCGGCACGACGGAGATCCCTCCGTATGTCGCCCACCCCCTGTGAAACGGACGTAACGACGTGCTCAAAAGACCCTTAGCCAGCGGTGCCCTGCTCCTCACGATCGTGTCCGGCGGCCTGGCCGCGACCTCGACCGCCGCCACCGCCGCAGCCGCACCGAACCTCCAGCTCCCCTTCTCCTGCGGGCAGAAGTGGCGGCTGGACACCTGGGGCCACGCCCCCGCCCTCGACATGGTGAAGGAGCCCGATCAGCACGGCACCGAGGGCGCCACCTTGGTCGCCGCGGCCGCCGGGAGGGTGGACAAGGCCTTCTACCACGAGAACGGCGGCAACGTCGTACAGATCGATCACGGTGGCGGCTACTTCACCACGTACATCCATCTGCAGTCCCGTGGCGTCTCGGCCGGAGACAGGGTGCAGCAGGGAACGGTGATCGGCAAGGTCGGCAGGACCGGAGGGGAGTCCAACGACCACCCGCACCTGCACTTCGAACTCGCCTACGACGCCAACGGAGACGGGGACGCCTCTTGGGGGTTCGCCGGCTCCGAGCGGATCAAGCCAACCTTCAACGGCGTCACCTACGGTCAATCGAACTCCAGGACCTGGCGCAACGTCGAAAGCTTCAACTGCCCGTCACGTTCCCCTGAGGGGCCCGCGTCGGTGTACGGGGTGCTGCCGGACGGGCGGCTGACGTACACCGAGATCGACGCGGCGACCGCGAAGCGTACGCGTGGCGCCGAGGTCTCGACCGCCTCCCTGGGGTTCAAGCCCAAGGCGATGGCCACGCTCGACTACAACACGCTGCTGGTCACCCAGGACGACTCCGGCGGCAAGCTGTACCGGGTCGACATCATCTCCAACCGGGACACTGTCACGTTCGAACGGCCGGTATTGCTCGGCAGCGGCTACACCCACGAGCTGCTGGCCTACGACGGCAAGAGCCACCTGTACGGCATCGCCAACGGGGTGCTACGCCGCTACAACCTCACCAAGACGAAGCCAACCCTGGCCGACATCACCGGCAACACCCTCATCGGCAGCGGCTTCGCCTTGAAGACACTCACGACGACCGGGCCGGACTGGATTCTCGGCACCACCGCCGCCGGACAACTGATCTCCTACAAGATCAACGGCGCCGACTCCTGGCAGCGCTACCAGTTGCGTGAC
This sequence comes from Nonomuraea muscovyensis, assembly GCF_014207745.1. Lineage (NCBI taxonomy): Bacteria > Bacillati > Actinomycetota > Actinomycetes > Streptosporangiales > Streptosporangiaceae > Nonomuraea > Nonomuraea muscovyensis. The sequence continues at coordinate 2,168,978 of NZ_JACHJB010000002.1, read as the reverse complement.
GCCACCTGGCAGGTCTTCGATCATCTGCTCTCACCGGGCGGAGGTGTCTACTACGGCCACCGCCCCGAGGGATCCCTGCACGGCTACTTCGACGCCAACCCCTACGACGGCCGAGACGACGATCTCGGCGGCCAGGGTGCCATCGACCCCGACGGCTGGACCCAGACCCTCCTGTCCGCCCAACCGGGAACTGTCACCTGAGAAACGCCATGATGGACCCCGGCGCCGACCGGGGTCCATCATGGGCCGCGCGTCGCCGGGCAGCTCGCCCGCAAGCTCGGGGCCTCCCGTCTGATCGGTTCCGCGGGCGGGACGCTGAAGGCGAAGAAGCTCGTGCAGGACTTCGGCTACGACGCCGCGATCGACTACCGTGCCGGTTCGGTCACCGAGCAACTGGCCAAGGCCGCCCCCGACGGCATCGACGTCTACGTCGACCACGTCGGCGGCGACCACCTGGTGGCGGCCATCGACGCACTGCGTCACGGCGGCAGGATCGCGATGGTGGGCGCGATCAGCTCCTACGACGCCACCGAGCCGGTCCCCGGCCCGAGCAACCTGTTCACCCTGGCCGCCAAGGACGCCACCCTGCGCGGCATGCTGATCAACTCCTGCTTCCACCTGTTTCCGGAATGGATTGCGAAGGCGTGGACGTCCCGGCCGGACGTGGCCGCCGCCCGAACCTGACCCGCGCCGGGCGGAACGGGCGTGACCCGCGCCGCCCGCGGCGGGTGAGGCCGTCACACCGCGGCCGGGCGCTCCACGTACGCGGCCAGCGCCCGCACCCGCTCGGCGTGCCGGTCGTGCCCCACGATCACCGGCGGCTCGTTGTACGGCATCGCGTCCGACGAGCGCCGCAGCTTGACGTACTGGCCGCACGCGTCGATCGCGTACGGCTCCATGTCGTCCTGCAGCGCCCCGATCACCGTGATCCCGTACGTCTCGCCGATCCGGCGGAACAGCGCCACCGCCTCCCGCCGGTGCTCCTTGCCCAGGTTGCGGCCCAGCTCGTCCAGCACCAGGCACAGGTGCCCGCCACCGGACGACGCGATCGCCGCCGCGCACACCAGCTTGACCGCCTTCTCGTCCATCAGCGCCGTGTTGGCCCGCCGGTTGTACGGCACGTAGCCCTGTCCCTCGCCACGCCGCCACTTGGGCGTCACCCGCCACTGCCAGCGCTGTTCCGGGTCCGCCGGCGCGGGCGGCACCGGGAACTCCAGCGTCGCCCCGTAGCCGCCGTAGGAGGTGTCGAGCTTCTCGAACTCCTCGGCCACCCGCGTCAGCCTCGCCCTGATCGCCGCGCTGAGCGCCGCCCGGTGCACGGCCGTCGACTGCGCCGCCTCCTCCGCGCCCTTGTCGGCGGCGGCCAGGTCACGCTGCCGCGACACGAGCTGCGCCTCGATCTGCCGCCGCTGGTGCTTCTCGTACTCCTCCTGGCCCCGCAGGTAGGAGGCCAGCGCCCCGCACACCGCCGCGAACGTCGCCTGCTCCCGCGCCGTGCTCCCGCCCCGCTCCGACAGCAGGAACCGCAGTTCCTCCGGGATCTCGGCGTCCTCCTCCGGGAACGTGTCACGCAGGGCCTGGTCGAAGTGCCGCTCGGCGATCCGCCACCATTCCTCGGCCGTGCGCGGCCGCTCCTCCTCGGGCAGGGCCGCCAGCCACTCGCGCGCCCCGTCCACGGTGCCGCCCCAGTCGGCGGCCAGCGCCGCCAGCTTGAGCGCGTCCCGCTCGGCGGTGACGCGCGCCTGCTGGTCGCGCGCCTGGGCGCGTTCGCCCTCGTGCCGCTGGCGGCGCCCCTCCAGACGTTCGATCTCCATGTCGCGGGTACGGGCCCGGAAGTCGAGCGCGCCCGCCTGCCGCTCGGCCTCGGCCACGGCGGGGGTGACCTCCTCCAGCGCGCCGGCCAGCTCGGCGAGCCTGGCCCGCCGCTCGGCGAGCTGTGCCTCGACCTCGCCGAGCCGCACGCCCGCCCGCGCGCCGTCCAGCCGCCGCTGCGCCTCGGCGACGGCCTCCTCACCCTCCCGTACGGCCTGCGCGGCCGACTCCTGGGCGTCGCGGGCCCGGTTGAGCCGCTGCTCGGCCGCCTTGATGCGCGCCTCCCGCCCCGTGGCGACCCCGTCGAACGCCCCCACCACGCTCACGCCGGCGGCGCTCACCAGCACCGACCCGGGCAGCTTCGCGAGGGCCTCGGCGGCGGCGCCCAGCAGTCGGGCGTCGACGATCACGGCGTGCTCGTGCGGCCACCCCCGCAGCGTCACGTCGGCGTGGTCGCGCGCCTGCTCCGCCACGTCCAGCGCGTCCAGCAGCCCCGTCGCGGGCACCCCGGCGGTCGTCAGCACGTTGAGCTGGGCCGCGGCCGGGCCGCCCTCGGCGTCGTCCAGCGCCGCCTGCGCGTCGGCCACCTCCCGGTCGGCCACGCCCAGGGCCTTCAGCGCCTCGTTCAGCCGCAGCCGCGCCTCGCGCAGCTCCCGTTCCGCCGCCGGGACGTCCCGCCCGTCGGCGAACCTGCGTGCCTCCTCCAGCGCCGGGATCCGGCCGCGCAGCTCGTCGGCGGTGTTCTCCGCCACCGCGCGGTCGGCCTCCAGCTTGGCGGCCCGCGCCTGCAGCGCCGCCAGCTCCCTGCGCGCCTCGCCGACCTGCCGGTCGAGAGTGTCCTCACGCAGCGTCGAGATCTCCGCCTTGACCAGTGCGATGGCCTCAGCCGCCGCCTCGCCGGCCAGCCGGTGCCGTTCGAGCTCGGCGGCGAGCACATCGTCCTTCGCGGCGGCGTCGGCCAGCTTGCGCGCCTGCCGGCCGCGCCAGCACCGCAGCGCGTCGGCCAGCCGGATCCGCGCCTGGTCACGCCGGTCGAACGTGGCCAGCAACGCCTTCGACTCCGCCTCGAACTCGGCCAGCCGCTCGCCCGCCTGCGCGGCCCGCACCCGCTTGGCGTGCTCGTCGCGCCGCGCCTCACGCTCCTGCTCCAGCTCGGAGTCGAGCCCCGTCAGCGCCGCGATGGCCTCGAACACCCGCTCCGGCGAGATCTCGTTGAGCGGCTGCGACAGCAGGTTGGTGGCCACCTTGCTGCGCACGGACGTCGACAGGAACGACACGCAGCGCACCCGGTCGCCGTACAGCACCTTGGTCAGGTCACGCGCCACCACGTCCCGCCGCCCGGCCGACCGGGGGAGCGACGCCCAGATGTCATCGGCCCGCGCCACCCGCTCGGCCTCGGACGCGGCCGCGGCCAGGTGCACCCCGTCACGCCACCGGATCTCCAGGTGCGGCGCCTCCTGGTTGACCCTGAGCCACACGGTGAGCGCCCCACCGGAGGTGTCGGGCACCGCGAACAGCTCCCCACCCGCCCCCTCGCCCTCGGCGACGACCGTCTCACCGATCCGCCCCGGCGCGCCACCGTCCTCCCCGGCCCCGGCCCCGGCATCGGCGTCAGCCCCGGCGACCGCTCGCGCGGCGGAACCGAGCGCCCCCTCGGCGGCCCGCCCGCTCGTGTCGCCGGTGAGAGTCCCGGCAGCGGCGACGTCGGGGTGGCCGAAGACGCCCACGATGTAGCCGTGGCCGGCGCTGGCCCACTGCCGGGCGCCCGCACCGCTGGCCAGCTCCGCGTTGAACAGCAGCTCCGACACCGCCTTCGCACCCGAGGCGAACCGCCACTGCTCGTCTCCCAGCAACGCCGTGATCGAGGCGATGAACGACGACTTGCCGGCACCGTTGGAGTCCTTGGGCCCCGCCCCGGCGACGACGATGAGCGTGCCCGGGACGGTCGGCACCGGATGGGTCGACAACCGCGAGATGTTGACCGCCTGCACGGCGATCAGCACCCGGTCTCCGACCACGTTCTCCATCTGCGACACCTCGAACCCCCGTTACCCTTCCGTCTGTCGTTCACCTGACCGGCCCATCGCCGGACACCTCTTCGCGGCCCTGCTCTCGGCCCCCTACCGGCCGCTCACCCCGGACCGCTTCGACTCGTCTCCAGATGTCGCATCTCTCGCCTACTCGGCCGATCTGCGGGCGCGTACGGCGCCGGCCAGAGGGCTGTGCGGGCCGGCCGCGAGGATCAGCTCCTCCTGCAGCCGTCGCCTCACTGCCGGGGTGAGCCGGTGGAACTGCGGCCCCGGCACGTAGCCGCCCGCCTCCTCACCGGCCTTCACCTGGGTCAGCAGGCCGGCATGGCGCAACGTCCGCAGAGCGGCCTCCAGCTCGCCGATCGGCACCTGCGTGTGGCGTCGCAGCTCGTCGACCGGTGTGGGGTGCGGCGACGACCAGGTGTCCTCGGGCAGCACGCCCTCCGCCCGGGGGATCGCCACCGAGTGCACGAGCACCAGGGTCAGCACCGCCTTCTCCGCCTCGCCCAGGCTCGCCGGCCCACCCGGGCCCTGGCCTCCGGAACGCGCCCCACCGGGACTTGGCAGGTCGCCGCCGTCGCCCAGCAGCCGGGCCGCCCGGGCCGCGGTGTGGTCGTCGTAGCCGGAGATCCAGCGTTCGCGGTGCTGGATCAGCGTCCGCCCGCGCCGGGCCAGCATCTCGCCCAGGCTGTGCCGCAGCGCCGGGTCGCGCAGGGCCAGGAACCTGGCCTCCAGCACGGGCTCCCCGGCATGCTCCACCGCCACGAAGGCCGCCACCAGCTCGGCCCGTCGCCGCTCGTCGTAACCGCCCAGCAGATCGTCGAACTCGGCCGCGCCGGCCTCGGCCTGCCCACCGAGGCGTGCGCGCACCGCGCTGACGTCGCGCCCGGCCGTGGACGGTCCGCGGTGGGTCGTGTCCGGCCCAAGCGTGGACGGCCGGTGGGTGGTGTCCGGCCCAGGCGTGGACGGCCGGTGGGGGGTGGTGTGCGGTTCGGGCGTGGACGGCCGGTGGGGGGTGGTGTGCGGTTCGGGCGTGGACGGCCGGTGAAGGGCGGTGTCCGGTTCCGGCGTGGACGGTGGGTGGTCGGTGGTGTCCGGCCGGGTGGAGGAGGCGAGGACGGGGCTCGCCTGCGTGGCCGGGTCGGGGGCGGGCGTGTCCGGGCGGGCGGCGGCGACGATGTCGGCGTCGGCCACCACGGTCAGCGCTGTGCGCTCCGGGTCCGGGAGGCGTCGTACGAGCTCCTTGAGCTGCGCGTACGACTCCACCGGCCACAGGGCGCAGCGCGGCCCCAGCGTGATCAGACCGTCTGCCATGACGATCCAGGCGGAGTCGTGCAGTCGTCGCAGCGCGCCGATCGCCCAGTTGCGCATGAGGTCGTCGGTGCGCCCGATCAGCGCACGGTAGGTGTCGAGCACCAGCTCCACCGGAGCGGGGTCGCCCGGCCAGGGGTCCGCGGACTGGTCGGTCCAGCAGCACTTGAGGCAGGCCGCGAGGACCCGCCGCGTCTCGCCGGCGCGCTCCACCGGGACCGGCGCCACCTGGTACTCCTCCAGCAGCGACGGGGTCGCCCCGTCGGGCCACACGGGCAGCGCCTCGCCGGTGGAGTCGGGGCGGGTGAGCCGGAGCATGCCGGCAGGGGCGGCGACTCCCGCCCCGAGACGGAGCGGGCCGCCCGCCCGGGCGAGCACGTGCGCGGTGGCGTCGTCGGCGCGGGTCATGTGAGGCACTCCAGGCGGCGGTCAGGGACTGCGATGCGGTCCGTACGACGGTCAGGGACTGCGATGCGGTCCGTACGACGGTCAGGGACTGCGATGCGGTCCGTACGACGGTCAGGGACTGCGACGCGGTCCGTACGACGGTCAGGGACTGCGATGCGGTCCGTACGACGGTCAGGGACTGCGATGCGGTCCGTACGACGGTCAGGGACTGCGACGCGGTCCGTACGACGGTCAGGGACTGCGATGCGGTCCGTACGACGGTCAGGGACTGCGATGCGGTCCGTACGACGGTCAGGGACTGCGACGCGCCCCGTGCGGCGGTCACGGGTGACGAGGCCGGGTCCGTGCGGCGGTCGGCGGGGCGCGGGGTGCCCGCCCGGGGACGGGGGCCGGGTCACGGGGCGCGCTCCAGGTGGCCGTGGGACAGCCAGGACGGCTCGCGGGACGGGTCGATCGTGAGGTCGTCGGACCACGTCAGCCGGTAGGGCAGCTCCGGCCGGAGGTCCACGGTGGTCAGGTCGGCCAGCAGGCGGCGGGCCGAGGGCCAGTCGGAGCCGAGCACGTCGGCCAGCGCCACCCTGGACGAGGACCCCAGCAGCGACTCGGCCACCTCCGTCAGCCGCTCCAGCGCGGCCGTCGGCGAGGAGCCGAGGGAACCCTCGGGGCCCGCGTCGGGAAGGGCGGAACGCGGGGGAGTGGGCTGCGCCGGAGCCGGGCGGGGCGCCTCGTCGACGGCCCGCGCGATCGCGGCCGGATCGTGCCACGGCGCCGGCGCGTCGAACACGAACCCGTCGAGCACCGCCGCGAGCCGCTCCTTGCCGGCCGTCTGCGTGAACGTCCGCCACGTCTCGGTCGGCAGCAGCGTCAGGTTGCGCGTCGTGCCCGCCGAGTCGGCCAGCCGGCCGGCCGCGCGCCGGGAGGCGTCGCTGTAGGCGTAGATGGCCGCCCGCAGGTCGGTGCAGACGCGGTCGAGCTCGGGCCAGCGGGTCAGGATCGTGCCGTGCAGGCTCTGCGCCCGGCGTGCGATCTCCTCAGTGCCCCACAGCTTGGGCGCCTGCTCGCGCAGCTCCTCGATCGTGCCGGTGGTCAGCGTGATCAGCTCCAGCGCCCACAGCCGGAACGCCCGCGCCAGGTTGGCGGCGCTCTGCCTGGCCTCCTCCATCGTGGTGCGCGGGTCGGCGACGTTGAGGTCTTCGAGGGCGAGCAGCCGGTGCATCTCGGACTGGCCGCCGTCGTCCATCATCCGCCGGATGAACATCAGCCCGACGACGCTGGTGAACGAGGCGCGGTAGCGGAGCTGGTGCGGCTTGGGGAACACCTCGCGGATCGCGCCGAGCCCCTTGAGGACCCGCAGCCGGTTGTCGAACTGGTCGGCCGGGTAGGCGCGGCAGGCGAAGCGCATCTGCTCGTGCGTCAGCCACTCCTCGCCCGCCTCGGCGAACGCCGCGAACAGCGTCTCGGCGATGTCGACCAGGGCGGGATCGTCGACGACGGCACCGCTGTCGCGGGCGAGCGCGGCGAACATCCGGCGGTAGGTCGACAGGACGGCCTCGTCGGTGAGGGCCGCGTCGAGGGTCAGTGGCTGATCGGACACGCGCTCTAAGGTAAGGCTTCGCGCCGACAATCCAGGACCGGCAGGCGCCCCGGGCGCGCCCGCCACCTCCACGGCCCGCTCGGACGGCGTTCCCTGAGCCGTCCGCGGTCCGCCGGGGCTCCACCGCCCGCGCCGTCCGCCGTCCGCGGGGACGGCGCTCCCCGACGCCCGGCACGCGGTGAAACTTTCACCTCCCCAGAGCGGGTACGGCACGCCGATCACCCTGCCGGACCAGGGCGAACGTGCCTGCGCGACCCCCGGCCCGCCGGGCGGCCCGGTGCGGGTGACGGCGTCGCTGGGGCTCATGTCACCCGCGTTGGTACGTTGCCGCGGACCCGTACGGCCCCGCTGCACCGCACGGTCCATCCCACCGGCCCCACCGGGACACGAAAGGCCACCGCCGTGAAGCTCTTCCCGCGTCCCCGCCGCGGACGTGACCTCCTCGCGATCGGCGCGATCGCCGCACTCACCGCCGCGGGCGTGGTGACGGCGCCCGCCGGCACCGCCCTGGCCGCCCCCGGCTGCGCGGTCACCTACACGACGAACACCTGGCAGGACGGCTTCACCGCCACCATCACGATCAGGAACCTGGGCGACCCGGTCGACGGCTGGAGCCTCGGCTTCACCTTCCCGGACTCCGGCCAGAAGGTGACGCACGGCTGGTCGGCGACGTACGGCCAGACCGGCTCCGCCGTCACCGCCCGCAGCGCCGGCCACAACGACCGGATCGGCACGGGCGCCTCCACGACGATCGGCTTCAACGGCGCCCACACCGGCGCCAACCCCTCACCCGCGTCGTTCGCCCTGAACGGCGTCACCTGCACCGGCACCGTCGTCCCGACCCCGACCCCGACCCCGACCCCGACGCCCGGCGGCACCCCCGTCGAGGTCAACGGCCGGCTGCGGGTCTGCGGCGTCAACCTGTGCAACCAGTACGGCCGCCCCATCCAGCTGCGCGGCATGAGCTCGCACGGCCTGCAGTGGTTCGCCGACTGCTACGACGGCGCCGCTCTCGACGCCCTCGCCGACGACTGGAAGTCCGACCTGTTCAGGATTTCCATGTACGTCCAGGAGGGCGGGTACGAGACGAATCCGGCGGCGTTCACCGGGCAGGTCAACAACCTGGTGGACATGGCCGAGGAGCGAGGGATGTACGCCGTCGTCGACTTCCACACGCTGACCCCCGGCGACCCCACCTACAACCTCGACCGCGCCCGGACCTTCTTCGCCGCCGTCTCCGCCCGCAACGCGGCCAAGGACAACGTCATCTACGAGATCGCCAACGAGCCCAACGGGGTGAGCTGGGCGACGATCAAGAGCTACGCCGAGCAGGTCATCCCCGTGATCCGCGCCAACGACCCGGACGCCGTGGTCATCGTCGGCACCCGCGCCTGGTCCTCGCTGGGCGTCTCCGAGGGCGGCAACGAGAGCGAGGTCGTCGCCGACCCGGTCGACGCCACCAACGTCATGTACGCGTTCCACTTCTACGCCGCCTCCCACACGGACGCCTACCGCCAGGTGGTCGCCCGGGCGGCCACGAGGCTGCCGCTGTTCGTCAGCGAGTTCGGCACCGTCACCTACACCGGGGGCGGCACGGTCGACCTGGCCAGTACGACCGCCTGGCTGAACCTGCTCGACCAGCACAAGATCAGCTACGCCAACTGGACGTACTCCGACGCCCCGGAGAGCAGCGCCGCGTTCAGGCCCGGCACCTGCGGCGGCGGCACCTACGCGGGCACGGGCGTGCTCAACGAGTCGGGCGTGTACATGCGCGCCCGCATCCGCACCCCGGACGACTTCCCCACCGGCTGATCACGCGCCCGCCCGGACTGCGGGAGGATGCGGTGCATGAGAAGTGTCGAGGCGCAGCTGCTGCACCGCCCACCCGGTCCGGGCACCGGCGAGGTCGTCCGCCACCTGCTCGCCGTCCAGGCGCAGGACGTCACCGCCGCCTGCCTCGGCCTGCGCGCCCGCTCGGCCACGCTCACCCTGGCCGAGGTGGAGGCGGCCTGGGCGGGCCGCGAGATCGTCCGCACCTGGGGGTTCCGCGGCACCCTGCACTTCACCCACGTCGACGACCTGCCGTGGGTGCACGCCCTGACCAGAAGCGACACCGCCGCCCGGCGCCGCCTGGCCGAGGAAGGTGTCACCGGCGACGACCTGCCGGCTCTGATCGACGGCGCGCTGGCCGGTCAGGGCCCGCTCACCAAGGCCGAGCTGGAGGACCGGCTGGGCGGCCGGGCGCGCGGTCAGGGCGTGGTGCACCTGGTCGCCCTGGCCGCGTTCCACGGCCTGGCCGTGCTCGGCCCGTCGCGTGCCGGCAAGCCGACGTACGTGCACGCCGCCGACTGGCTCGGCGCGCCCGTCCGGCCCGAGCCGGACCGGGAGCGGGCGCTGCGCGAGCTGGCGCTGCGCTACCGCCGCGCCCACCACCCGGCCACCCCGGAGGACCTGGCCGCCTGGTCGGGCCTGCCGCTGGGCGCGGCCCGCACCGCCTGGCGGCTGAGCGCGCCCTCGGCGCCGCCCGACCCGGTACGGGCGCCCCTGGTCCGGCTCCTGCCGGCGTTCGACGAGTATCTGCTCGGCTGGCGGAGCAGGGACCCGGTGGTGCCGGCCGGGCACGCCCGCACGGTGTTCCCGGGCGGTGGCATCCTGCGGCCCGTCGTGCTGGTCGACGGCCTGGCGGCGGGCGTCTGGACGCGCAAGGGCGCGGAGGTCACCGTCTCGCCCTTCGGCGAGATCCCGGCCGGCCCGCTGGCGGCGGAGGTCGAGGACGTGCGGAGGTTCCTGGCCGGCTAGGGCAGCGGGTTCATCAGGTAGCCGCCGGCGACCACGGAGGCGCAGGCCACCAGCAGGAAGAACAGGACGTAGAAGCCGCCGGGCAGGATCGTCAGCCGGGCGAGCTGGTCGGCGTCGGAGTCGCGCGCCTGCCGCAGCCGTCGCTTGCGCTGCAGCTCGATGATCGGCCGCACCCCGCCGAACAGCAGGAACCACACCGCCACCAGGGCCACGGCCTGCTGCACGTCGTCCGGCGCGTACATCGACAGGGCGAACACCGCCCCGCCCGTCGCCAGCAGGATGAGCGCGCCGTACACGTTGCGGATCAGCAGCAGCATGCAGACGAGGAACAGCAGCACGGTCCAGATCAGCAGCGTGATGCGCCCCTGCTCGGTCAGCCACGCGGCGGCCAGCCCCAGCAGGGAGGGGGCGACGTAACCGGCGAGCGCGGTCAGCACCATGCCGGGCCCGTTGGGCCGGCCCCTGGTCAGGGTCACGCCGGAGGTGTCGGAGTGCAGGCGGATGCCCTCCAGCTTGCGCCGCGTGAGCAGCGCCGCCAGGGCGTGGCCCCCTTCGTGGGCGATCGTGATCAGGCCGCGGGACAGGTGCCACGAGGTCCTGAACGACACGATCGCCAGCGCCGCCAAGGCGGACCCCAGCACGACCCAGGGGGAGGGGTCGGGCTGGGCCTCGATGAGGGTGGCCCAGAGCTCTTCCATCGAGAAAGACCCTATCCAGGTAAAGCCCCGGCCGCGTCCGGCCCAACGGGAAGCTTGGCGGCCGGCTACCGGGGCAGGTGATGCTCACCGAGGACGCCGAGGACGATCTGGTAGAAAGTGGATGCTGACGTGGCGGGAGACCGTACGGCCATCGCGAAGAGGAACGGCATGGCACGGATGAGAAGCTTCAGGCGCGACTCCACCACGCGTGAGGAGGCGCCCGAGCAGTCCATGGACCCCCGCGCGCCCGAGGAACCGCCCTACCGCCCCACGGTGATCGACAACGCGATCTACTGCGACGGCCAGCGCGTGGACAACCCCGGCTCGCTCGCCGACGCCTTCCAGCGGCTCAAGCAGATGCCCGACAGCCTGGCCTGGATCGGCCTCTACCGGCCCAAGGAATGGGAGCTGGTCAAGCTCGCCGAGGAGTTCGAGCTGCACGAGCTGGCGCTGGAGGACGCCATCGTCGGCTCGCAGCGGCCCAAGGCCGACCGCTACGGCGACATGCTGTTCGTGGTGCTGCGCGCCGCCCGCTACCTCGACGACGTCGAGGAGGTCGCCTTCGGCGAGCTGCACGTCTTCGTCGGCCCCAACTACGTGATCACCGTACGGCACGCGGAGGCGCCGGACCTGCAGGTCGTGCGCAAGCGCATGGAGTCGGACCCGGAGCTGCTGCGCCAGGGCCCCCAGGCCGTGCTGTACGCCATCCTCGACGCCGTGGTCGACGGCTACGCCCCGGTCGTGGCCGGCCTGCAGAAGGACCTGGAGGAGATCGAGGTGCAGGTGTTCGGCGGCGACCCGTCGGTCTCGCGGCGGGTCTACGAGCTGTCGGGCGAGGTGATCGAGTTCCAGCGGGCCACCGCGCCGCTGGTGCGGATGATCGACGGCTTCATCGCGGGGGCGCAGAAGTACGGCTCCAACGAGGAGCTGCAGACCTACCTGCGCGACGTGGCCGACCACGCCATCACCGTGAACGAGCGGGTCGCCGCCTTCCGCCAGATGCTGCAGGACATCCTCGTCATCAACTCGACACTGGTCACCCAGGCGCAGAACGCCGAGATGGCCAAGATGACCGAGGCCAGCATCCGGCAGGGCGAGGAGGTCAAGAAGATCTCCGCCTGGGCGGCCATCCTGTTCGCGCCGACGCTGGTCGGGACCATCTACGGGATGAACTTCGACCACATGCCGGAGACCCACTGGGCGTGGGGCTACCCGTTCGCGATCCTGCTCATGGGGATCGTCTGCCTGACCCTCTACCTCGTCTTCAAGCGCCGCGACTGGCTCTGACCGCCGAGCGGCGGCACCGGCACGGGCACCCCGTCCACGGTGCGCCGGGGTCATGGCGTGGAGGGGTCATGGCGTGGCGGGCCCCTCGTCGGTCCAGCCGGCCGTCAGGACGACCTCGACCCGGTTGGCGGGCGTGCCGGCGCCACCCCCGCCGCGGGCGTGCTTCCCCCCGGCGGCGTGGTCGGCGCTGGACAGCACCTGCGAGCTGGCCGGGTCGACGGTCAGGATCCGCTCCACGCCCGTGGCGTCGAGCGTGAACGCGAACACCTGGCCCCGCCGCCCGGTGGGATCGTCGCCGGGACCCAGGTAGCGGACGTTCGGCAGGTCGGCGAGCAGCCGGTAGGCGGCCGCCCGGACGGCGGGCGGCGAGGGCTTGCTCCACAGCAGCCCGCTCACCGCGTCGGCCAGCGTCCCGTCGCCGGAGCCGGGCGGCAGCAGCGCCGCCACCCGGCGCTTGAGCGCGCCCGGCTCGGCGGGCAACCCCTCGATGTCGCGCAGCGTCAGCGGCCGGCCCGCCATGGTGAACGGCTTCGCGACGGGCCTGGGCGCCGTGCCGGTGGCCGGCCCGGCCGTCCAGGCGCGGCCGTCGCGCGACGCCCACAGGGTGGTGACCTTCCCCGGGTCGCTCCGCCGCGTGACGCGCCAGTACGCGCCGCGCGGCGTGGCCTCCGCCGCCGCCGAGGTCGCGGCCGTCAGCAGCACCGACCTGCCGGCCGCCGGGTCGCGCCCGGCGGCGACGCCCGGCCCGGGATCGCGGACCGTGCCCGCCCCGCCGACGACGCCGTACGTGATCAGCACGGCGGCCAGCGAGGCGACCGCGCCCGCCAGCGGCACCGCCCACGACAGCCGGCGTCGGCGGGTGCTCCTGCCCGCCAGCCGCGCCCGCACCCGCGCCTCGAACGCCGGGTCAGGCCGTGGCGGCTCGCCGTACAGCTCGCGCACCCGCTCCAGCTCATCCATGGTCGGCCTCCTCCAGGACCCGCATCGGGTCGGCCCCGCCCAGCGACGCGCGCAGCTTGCGCCGCGCCCTGTTCAGCCGCGAGCCGACCGTGCCGTAGGGGATGCCCAGCGCCGTGGCGACCTCCTCGTGACTCAGCCCGGCCAGCGCGACCAGCAGCACCACGTCCCGATCGCGCTGGTGGAGGCCGGCCAGGGCCGCCGCGAGGCTGGGGCGCAGGCTCTGCGCGCTCACCCGTACCGCCACGCCGTCCTCCGGCCCGGGGGCGTCGGCGTCCACGCCGTAGCGGCCGAGCGCGCGCAGCGTGCGCGCCTCCAGGCGGCGGTGCCTGCCGACCAGCTTCGTGGCGATGCCGTACAGCCAGGTCCGCACGCCGGCCCTGGCCGGGTCGTACTGCGCCCGCTTGCGGAAGGCGATGAGGAAGGTGTCGGCGACGACGTCCTCGGCGTGGTCCGGGCCGAGCCGCTGGGCGACGTAGCCGTGGATCTCGCCGAAGTAGGCGTCGAACACCGCCCCGAACGCCTCAGCGTCCTCCAGGCAGCCCTCCGCCCGGCCCACGGCGGGCACGGCGGGCGGCAGGGCACGGCCGGTTTCCTCCGCGGCCCACGGCAGCGCCGTCACGATGCTTCCCCCGTCATCTCCACCCTCCGGACGCGATCAAGCGGACACCTCGTATCTCCCGATCCGCCGGATCACTTTCACGCCCTCCGCGCCGCACAGGTACGGCCCCAGCCCGCGGGATTCCGGGCTGGGGCCGTACGTCCTGCAGGAGCAGTGTTACAGCGGCGGGTTCGCGTTCTGCAGCAACTGCCGGAACTGGGCCGAGAACCAGTGGCCGGACAGCGGCGCGTCGGGCAGCGCCCCGCTCATGTTGTTGCCGTTGCGCTCGTTGCCGGTGTACGTGGGGTCGCACATCCGGTCGAAGCCCTTGCCCTCGTCGTTGTCGATCTGCCGGCTCGACCCGTCGGACTCACCCGGCGGCTTGATCCAGACGTAGGCGTCCAGGCCCGGGGCCGGGTTCGCGCGCGGCCGCTCGCCGAGGCCGGCGCCACTCTGGTTGCACCAGTTGCCGGCGTGGATGCGCCGGTCGACGCGCGACTGGTCGACGAAGGTGTTCAGGTCGGTGGACGTGCTCGGGCCGGTCGGCCGGGCCGCGCCGCCCCAGCCGTTGCGCGAGGTGTCGATGAGCATGCCGATCGTGCTGGGGAAGCCCTTCCTGACCAGTTCCTGGCGGAACGCCTGGGCGAAGCTCAGCTCGTCGACGTAGTCGTTCCAGTCGATCCACCGCGACTGCCGCACCGTCGTGCCGTTGACCGTGGTGGAGGTGGTGAAGTACGGCTCGGTCAACGCGGAGTAGTTGGCCGTGTTGGTGATGAAGCCGTCGATGCTGGCGTACCCGGCGGTGGTGCCACGGGCGGTGGAGGCGATCAGGTCGGCGGTCGGGCCGAAGTTGGTGTTCCAGCCGATCCAGCCGTGGTGGGCGGCGTCGACGTAGGTGTAGACGTTCGGGATCGCGTGCAGCTTGTTCAGCGCGTACTGGACGCCCTGCACGTACGCGCCCGAGGTCTGCGCCTCCTGGCACTTGGCCACGTTCAGGTTGGTGATCAGGTTGGGCAGCGAGTCGATCTCGATGATCGTCACGATGCGCAGGGCCGCGTACTCGGGGTCGTTCATGATCTGCGCGATCGGATCGATGTACTCGGTCTTGTACCTGTTGAGGCCATTCTGGGCGATGAGGAGCTCGCCGTTCGAGGCCAGCGCAGAGCAGTCGCGGTTGGGCAGGTTGTAGACGACGATCTGGATCGTCAGCGGCGCGCTGCCGTTGGCGGCGTCCTGGGTGACGGCGGCGTCCAGGTGGGCGCGCAGGCCGCGGGCGCCGGAGGTGCCGTTGATGGCGGCGATGCGGTCCATCCACACGCCGGTCGAGACGTTCGCCACGGCCTGGCCGCCCGGCTCGGCCGCGGCCTTGGCCGACCAGTCGGCGTTGACGTAGCCGGTGGCCCCCGCGTACGGGTTGTCCACGTGGCCGTCCCCGCCGCCGCTGTCGTTGTCGGTCTCGGTGGCGGTGACGGTGACGCTGGTCAGGCCGGTGGCGGCGACGGTGATGGGCCGGCTGCCGTTGGTGGTGTCGGCGTCCTCGGCGGCGGTGACGGTGACGTTCTGGGTGGTGTTCCAGTTGGTGGGGGTGAAGGTGAGGTTCGCGCCGCTGGTGAGGGTGAGGTTGGTGTCGCCGCTGCCGGCTGTGGAGGTGACGGTGATGTTGGAGGTGGGCTGTGTCGCGAGGCGGACGGCGTAGGTGGCGTTGCCGCCTTCGGGGACGCTCAGCGACGTCGGGGTGACCTGGAGGGCCTGCTGGCCGGGGTTGCCGGTGCCGCCGTCGCAGGTGACGCCGTTGATGGCGAAGGAGGTGGGGTTGGTGTTGGTGCCGGTGTAGGTGCCGTTGAAGCCGATGCTCCACTGGGCGCCGGTGGCTTGGGTGCCGTTGTAGGACAGGCTCGCGGCGGTGACGTCCTTGCCGGACTGTGTCCAGGTGGCCGACCAGCCGTTGGTGACCTGCTGGGTGCCCGGCCAGGTGTAGGTCAGCCGCCAGTTCGTCAACGGGTCGCCGGTGTTGGTGATGGTGACGTTGGCGCCGAAGCCGCCGCCGCCCTCCCAGGCCTTGCTGTAGGTGACGGAACAGGCCACCGCGGCCTGTGCTGCCGGAGCCGACGTCAGCGCCATGGCCAGCCCTGCCAACAGGGCCGTGACCACGACGAGAAGGCGGTGTCTCATGTGGGGGGTTTCCTCTCAGGAGAGTGGGAGCGCTCCCATCCATAGCCCGGATTCACAGCTCTGTACAGACCGCGGTGAGCCGGTGCCCCGAATCCGCATGAGACGGATGAAACTTTCACCGGCCGAAAGGGCGTCACCAGGAGCGTCATGGCCGCCCCGGGAGGCCGCCTGGGCGGGTCGAGGGCGCCCGCCTACCATCCACGTAACCCCAGCATATGGGAGCGCTCCCACCTCCGTCCGAGAGGACCTTCATGAGACACCGCTTCCTCACCGCGCTCGCCGTCCTGCTGCTGAGCCTGTCCACAGCACTCGTCGGTGTGGCGCATGCCGCCGTCGCCTGCTCCGTGACGTACGTGAAGTCATGGGAGGGCGGCGGCGGCTTCGGCGCCAACGTCACCATCACCAACACCGGCGACCCGTTGACGAACTGGCGGCTGACCTACACCTGGCCGGGCACCCAGCAGGTCACCAACGGCTGGTCGGCCACCTGGACACAGTCCGGCAAGGACGTCACCGCCGCGAGCCTGTCCTACAACGGCACCCAAGCCACCGGCGCCCAGTGGAGCATCGGCTTCAACGGCACCTACACCGGCACCAACACCAACCCCACCTCCTTCGCCATCAACGGCGTCACCTGCGACGGCGGCACCGGCAACCCCGGCCAGCAGGCCCTCCAGGTCACCCCGACGTCGCTGAGCGTCCCCGAAGGCGGCAACGCCACCTACGCCGTCCGCCTCGCGACACAGCCCACCTCCAACATCACCGTCACCTCCACAGCCGGCAGCGGCGACACCAACCTCACCCTCACCAGCGGCGCGAACCTCACCTTCACCCCCACCAACTGGAACACCACCCAGAACGTCACCGTCACAGCCGCCGAAGACGCCGACACCACCAACGGCAGCCGGCCCATCACCGTCGCCGCCACCGGCCTGACCAGCGTCACCGTCACCGCCACCGAGACCGACAACGACGTGCCGCAGAACACCTACCTGACGGAGTTCACCACCCAGTACAACAAGCTCAAGGACCCGGCCAACGGCTACTTCTCACCGGAGGGCATCCCGTACCACTCCATCGAGACCCTCATCGTCGAGGCGCCCGACCACGGCCACGAGACCACCTCCGAGGCGTTCAGCTTCTGGCTCTGGCTGGAGGCGCAGTACGGCAGGGTCACCGGCAACTGGGCGCCGTTCAACAACGCCTGGAACGTGATGGAGCAGTACATCATCCCGTCCGCCGCCGGGCAGCCCGGTAACGCCTCCTACAACCCGGGCGACCCCGCCGACTACGCCCCCGAACGGCCCCGCCCCAGCCAGTACCCGGTGCCGCTCAGCACCAGTGTCCCCGTCGGCCAGGACCCCCTGGCCAACGAGCTGCAGAGCACGTACGGCACCCGTGACGTCTACGGCATGCACTGGCTGCTCGACGTGGACGACGTCTACGGCTACGGCACCGGCCGCGGCGCCAACCTGACCGAGTGCGGCGACAACACCAAGCGCGTCACCTACATCAACACCTTCCAGCGCGGCCCGCAGGAGTCGGCCTGGGAGACCGTCGCCCACCCGTCCTGTGAAACCGGCCGCTTCGGCCAGTCCGGCGCCGGCTACCCGCCGCTGTTCATCCAGGGCGGCGGCGCCAACCAGTGGCGCTACACCAACGCCCCCGACGCCGACGCGCGCGCCGTCCAGGTCGCCTACTGGGCGCTGACCTGGGCCACCGCGCAGGGCAAGCAGTCGCAGATCACCTCCACCCTGGCCAAGGCCGCCAAGATGGGCGACTACCTTCGGTACGCCTTCTACGACAAGTACTTCAAGAACCCCGGCTGCACCTCCACCTCGTGCCAGGCGGGCACCGGCAAGAGCAGTTCCTCCTACATGCTGACCTGGTACTACGCCTGGGGCGGCGACACCGGCGGTTCCTGGGCGTGGCGGGTCGGCTCCAGTTCCTGGCACCAGGGCTACCAGAACCCGTTCGCGGCCTGGGTGCTGTCCCCCGCCGGGCCCTCCGCGTTGCGCCCGCGGTCGCCGACCGCCGCCTCCGACTGGCAGACGAGCCTGCAACGCCAGCTCGACTCCTACCTGTGGCTCCAGTCCGCCGAGGGCGGCATCGCCGGCGGCGCCACCAACAGCTGGAACGGCAACTACGAGCAGCCCCCGGCCGGCACCCCCACCTTCCACGGCTGGGCCTACGACCACCAGCCCGTCTACCACGACCCGCCGAGCAACAGGTGGTTCGGCTTCCAGGTGTGGTCGCTGGAGCGCGTCGCCGAGTACTACTACGTCACCGGAGACGCCAAGGCCAAGGCCGTCCTCGACAAGTGGGTGCCGTGGGCGCTGGCCAACACCACCTTCGGGCCGGGCAACACCTACCGCATCCCCAACGACATGACCTGGTCCGGCGCCCCCGCCGCCAGCTACAGCGGCGGCCCCGACGGCCCGGGACCCAACCCCGGCCTGCACGTCGCCGTGGTCAACCACACCACCGACGTCGGCGCGGCCGCCGCCTACGCCCGCACCCTCACCTGGTACGCCGCCAAGTCCGGCAGCGCCGCCGCCAAGGCCGGGGCCAAGAGCCTCATCGACGGCATGCTCGCCAACAAGGACGCCAAGGGCGTCGGAGTGAGCGAGACCCGCGCGGACTACAACCGCTTCGACGACCCCCACGACGACGCCGCGAACACCGGCCTGTACATCCCGCCCGCCTACACCGGCACCATGCCCAACGGCGACGCGATCAGCGCCGGCAAGACGTTCCTCGACATCCGCTCCTTCTACAAGGACGACCCCGACTGGGACAAGGTCCAGGACTACCTGGACGGCGGCCCGGCGCCGACGTTCACCTACCACCGCTTCTGGGCGCAGGCCGACGTCGCCATGGCGGCGGCCGACTACGGCACCCTCTTCCCGAACGGATGACCGAACGGATGACCGCACGGATGAGCATGAGAATCGCCGCACTCCTCACCCTTCTCGCGGCCCTGTCGCTGGTCCCGCAGCCCGCGTCCGCCGCGACCGGGCTGCGGGTCAGCGGGACCCAGATCCTCGAAGCCAACGGCAGCCCCTTCGTCATGCGCGGCACCAACCACGCCCACACCTGGTACGCGTCCCGGACGAGCTCCTTCGCCGCCATCAAGGCGGCCGGCGCCAACGCCGTCCGCGTCGTGCTCAGCGGCGGCCGCTGGACCCCCAACACCGCCGACGACGTGGCCGGCGTCATCGCCCTGTGCAAGCAGAACCGGCTGATCTGCGTCCTGGAGAACCACGACACCACCGGCTACGGCGAGCAGAGCGGCGCCTACACCCTCGATCAGGCCGTCACCTACTGGATCGGCCTCAAGAGCGTGCTGACCGGCCAGGAGAACCACGTCGTCGTCAACATCGGCAACGAGCCGTTCGGCAACAACGCCGTCACGCCCGGCTGGACCCAGGCCACGTCCGCGGCCGTCACCCGGCTGCGCGAGGCCGGCTTCGAGCACCTCGTCATGGTCGACGCCCCCAACTGGGGTCAGGACTGGCAGGGCGTGATGCGCGACAACGCGGCCACGGTGCTGGCGGCGGACCCGCGCCGCAACGTCGTCTTCTCCGTCCACATGTACGGCGTGTACGACACGGCCGCCGAGATCACCGCCTACCTGGACGCCTTCCGCACGGCCGGGCTGCCCCTGGTGATCGGGGAGTTCGGGCACCTGCACTCCGACGGCGACCCCGACGAGGACACCATCCTCGCCCAGGCGCGAAGCCGCGGCCTCGGCTACCTCGGCTGGTCGTGGAGCGGCAACGGCGGCGGCGTCGAGTACCTCGACCAGGTCACCTCGTTCGACCCGGCCCGGCTCACCCCGTGGGGCGAGCGGCTGTTCAACGGAGCCGACGGCGTCCGGGCGACCGCCCGCGAGGCCACGATCTACGGCGGCGGGTCCGACACCGGCCCGCCCACGGCCCCGGCGAACCTCGCCGCCTCGGGCGTGACGGCGAGCCAGGCCGCGCTGTCGTGGACGGCGTCCACCGACGACACCGGCGTGACCGGCTACGACGTGCTGCGGGCCGCCGCCACCGGGTCGTTCGCCGTGGCCGGCACGTCGGCGACGACCCGGTTCACCGCCACCGGGCTGTCACCGAGCACCACGTACCGGTTCCAGGTCCGGGCCCGTGACGCCGCCGGCAACACCTCGCCGGTGTCGAACACGGTCACCCTCACCACGACCGGCGGCTCCGGAGGCGACGGCTGCACCGCCACCGCCACGGTGCAGAGCCGGTGGGGCTCCGGCTACGTCGTCCAGCCCGTCACCGTGACCAACACCGGAGACTCGGCCACCACCGGGTGGACGGTGACGTTCACGCTGCCGGCCGGACACACCGTCACCGGTTCGTGGAACGCCGCCGTGTCGGTGAGCGGGCAGACCGTCACCGCCCGCAACCTCGCCTACAACGGCAGGCTGGCTCCGGACGCCGCCACCACCTTCGGCTTCCAGGCCGGCCACCCGACCGGCGACACGTCCGCCCCCATCGGTTACTCCTGCGCGACGGCGCCCTGAACATTCGTCCCCTGAGGTCAGCGGCCTCGGGGGACGTCCTCAGGCGTGCCGGAAGGCGGTGGCGATCTCGGCGAGCAGCGCGTCGAGATCGCCGCGCAGCCCCGGCTCGACCGCCCCCTCGCGCAGCCGGACGCCCAGCTTGCGCCGTACCTCGGCGACCTCACGGGACGACGTCGCGTGTGCCAGCGACTGCCGCAGGTCCAGCGCCACGTCGGACCGGATCCGGCCGGTGGCCGCGCCCGCGGCGAGCTCGCCGCGGAAGCGGTCCACGGCCTGCGGCAGCGACCGCGACCCGAGCGCGTAGCGGGGGGAGGCCGAGGCCAGGGGAGCCGCGGCGGGGAGGTCGGCGGCCGTCCGCCGGGGCCGTGGCCGGACCTCCGCCGGGGTCCGGCCGTCGGCCACCCCAGGTTTCCCGGCACCTGACGGCGAGGGCGTGGCGGCCTCCACCGGGGTTCGGCCGTCGGCCACCGCCGGGGACCGGTCCCCGCCCTCGCGCGGCGGCATCTCGGGCGGGCCGAGCCACAGCGCCATCCCGCCGAACGCCGCCAGCGCCACGGCCGCCGCCCCGCGCCGCAGCCCGCGGCCGAGCCGCGCCCTGGCCAGCGCCCGCGTGAGCTCGCCCGCCACCTCCCCGGCGCCGGGCCGCGCCGCCGGAACCGGGTCGAGGCAGCGCCGGCACAGCACCGCCAGCTCGTGCGGCACCCCCGCCGGCCGCGGGCCCGGCGCCGTCCTGCGCGCCGTCTCCACCTGTTCCCAGGTGGTCTCCGGGTACGGCAGGACACCGGTCAGCATCTGGAAGAACAGCACGCCCAGCGCGTACACGTCGGCCGCAGGGTGCACGGGCGCGCCCGCGAGCCGTTCGGGTGAGACGTACGGCGGCGTGCCCCGCTCGTCGTCGGGGTCGCCGGTCACGGCGGCGATGCCGAAGTCCAGCAGCTTCGGGCCGGACGCGGTCAGCAGCACGTTCTCGGCCGAGACGTCGCGGTGCACGATGCCCTGACCGTGCGCGGCCTCCAGGACCCGAGCCACCCGGGCGGCCGTCGCCGCCGCCTCCCGCCACGGCAGCGGCCCCCGCATCAGCCGCTCGGCCAGCGGCACCCCGTCGAGCAGCCGCAGCACCACGAACGCCGCCACCCGGCCGTGCGACGTCACCGTCTCGCCGTAGTCGTAGACCTCGATCGCGTCCGGATGGGCCAGGCGGGCGGTCGTCCTCGCCTCCTTGCGGGCGAGCTCGCGCTCCTCCTGCAGCACCTTCACCGCGACGAGCCGCTCCAGCGCCCGGTCGTGCGCCCGCCACAGCACCGACGTGCCGCCCGCGGCGATGCGCTCCAGCAGCACGTACCTGCGCGCCAGAACGTCACCCGGCTCATGCTGAGTCACGGACGATCAGCTCCGCGGGCAGGATCGGGTTGACCGAGACGGTGCCGGACAGCAGCAGCCGCAGGGCGATCGAGGCCAGTTCCTCCACCGGCTGACGGACGGTCGTCAGCGCCGGGGTGACCCGCCGTGCCACCGGGGCGTCGTCGAACCCGATCACCGCGACGTCGTCCGGCACCCGGCGTCCGGCCCGCGCCAGCGCGTGCATCGCGCCGGCCGCCATCAGGTCGGAGGCGCAGAACACCGCGTCCAGCCCGGGCGCACGCCGCAGCAGCCACTGCATCGCGTGCGTGCCCGACGGCAGGCCGAAGTCGCCGTACGCCACGGGCGGGTCGGGCAGCCCCACCTCGCGCAGGGCGGCGACGAACCCCTCCAGCCGGTCCTGCGCCGCGGGCAGCGTCGGCGGACCGGCGATCATGCCGATCATCCGCCGGCCGGCCAGCATCAGATACTCGGCCGCCTGCCGGGCGCCGTCGCGGTTGTCCACGTCGGCGTAGGGCACCTTCACGTCGTCGGGCGGGCGGCCGATGCCGCGCACCGGCACGCCGGACGTCGACAGCGTGATCGCCAGCGGATGCCGCTCGCGTGCCGCGATCAGCAGCACCCCGTCGGCCGAGCCGGTGAGGACGGGCAGCGAGACCGGATCGGCCGGCGGCACGGTCATCACCATGAGCGGCAGGCCCAGCTCCGCCAGCACGTCGCCGGCAGCGGACAGGAACCTGGCGTAATAGGGGTCGGAGAACAGCCGGTGGAGATGGTCGCAGATCACCACGGCCACGCCGCCGGCCGTCCGCCGGGCGGGCGTCCCGCGCGGCGCGCGGTGCCGCACGTAGCCCAGCCGGGACATGGCGTCGTAGACCTGACGGCGGGTCGACGTGCTGACCCTGACCGTGCCAGTCAAGACCCGCGAAGCCGTCGCGGGGGAGACGCCGGCCTCCGCTGCTACCTGCGCGAGCGTGGGCAGATCGGTCACGATGCACCTCGCCCAAGATCTATTGGGAGCGCTCCCTAAACTACCAGTGTTTCCGCCCTGTTAACAGATGCAGTCACCATCACGAACGCCTCCGCACCCCCGTGCGCGGCGGGCATGAGCCTCACCCGAGCAGCTTGCGGGCGGCCTGCTCGATCTCGTCCTCCGACAACAGCACGTGGTGTGCGGCCTCGCCCAGCGGCACGAAGCTGTCGGACGACGTCACCCGGGCGATCTGCCCGGAGAAGCCCGCGTCGAGCAGCTCGGTCATGACCCCCTCGGAGACCCCGCCGGTGCGCCGTGTCTCGTCGGCGACCAGCACCTTGCCGGTCAGCTCCGCCGCCCGGATCAGGTCGTCCACCGGCAGCGGCGACAGCCAGCGCAGGTCGAGCACCCGGCAGCCGTAGCCCTCCTGGGTGAGCCGGACGGCGGCACGCAGGCTCATCCGCAGCCCGTTGCCGAAGGTCACGATCGTCAGGTCGCGCCCGTCGCCGTAGGAGCGCGCCCGCCCGATCGGCACGTGCGTCTCGCTCCAGCGCGCGGGCGGCACGTACGGCGCCAGCCAGCCGCCGTCGCCTTCCTCGAACAGGTCCTTGGTGTTGTAGAGCGCGATCGGCTCCAGGAACACGCAGACCGACCCCTCGGTGCGGGCGGCGGCCAGGCAGGTGCGCAGCATCGCCGCGGCGTCGTCGGGCCGCGCCGGCGAGGCGATGACCACGCCCGGGATGTCGCGCAGCGCACCGACGGCGTTGTCGTTGTGGAAGTGGCCGCCGAACCCCTTCTGGTAGGCGTAGCCGGCCACCCTGACCACCATCGGGTTGACGTACGCGCCCTGCGAGAAGAACCGCTGCGTGGCCGCCTCGCCGCGGATCTGGTCGAGCGCGTTGTGCAGGTAGGCCAGGTACTGGATCTCCGGCACCGGCAGCATGCCGGACACCGCCGAGCCGAGCGCCAGCCCGAGGATCGCCTGCTCGTCGAGGTGGGTGTCGAAGACGCGCCCCGGGCCGAACCTCTTCTGCAGGCCCCGCGTCACCCCGTAGACGCCGCCCTTCTTGGCCACGTCCTCGCCGAAGACCATCATCTCCGGGTGGACCGCCATGGCGTCGGCCAGCGTGCGGTTGATCGACTGGGAGAGCGTCATCGGCTTGTCGGCCTCGGGCAGGGACCCGGCGAACGCCTTCTCCCTGACCGCGGCCTCGGCGGCGACGGGGGCGATCTTGGCGATCATGTCGGGTCGCCTGGGCGCCAGCGGCCGCATGACCTCCTCGGCCGAGCCCAGCCGGGGCCGGCGGGTGGACTCCAGGGCCAGGCGCAGCACGTGCTCACGCGCCGACTCGTAGGAGCGCAGCAGCTCCTCCGGCGTGATCAGCCCGGCCGCCACGAGCATGCGGGCGGTGCCCACCAGCGGGTCGCGTTCCAGATCCGCGCGCAGCTCCCGCTGCGTGCGGTAGGCCGACTCGACGTCGGAGCCGGCGTGCCCCATCAGCCGGACGGTCGACAGGTGCAGGAACGCGGGGGAGCGGCGCGTGCGCACGTGCTCCACGGCCCGCACGGCCGCGGCGTAGGAGTCGGCGAGGTCGCAGCCGTCGGCGGAGAAGTACTCGATGCCCGGCCGCCGGGCAGCCGCCTCCACCCAGCCCCTGGGGGTGCGCACGCTGATGCCGATGCCGTTGTCCTCGCACACGAACAGGATCGGCATCGCCTGCCCCTGGTAGGTGGCGTAGGCGGCGGTGTTGAGACCGGTCAGCGCCGTCGCGTGGTTGACCGAGGCGTCGCCGAAGCTGCAGACCACGACCGCGTCGCGGGGCCAGGGCGACCTGAGGTCCAGCGCGCGGGCCCGCTCGATGGCGAAGGCCACGCCCACCGCGCGCGGCAGGTGGCTGGCGATCGTCGAGGTCTGCGGGATGACCGCCAGGTCGGGGTGGCCGAACACCTTGTGCCGGCCGCCCGCGATCGGCTCCTCGGTCGAGGCCGCCAGGCCCATCAGCACGTCGCGCAGCCCCTCGTCGGGCAGCCGCCCGGCCTGCTCCGAGCGCGTCAGGTAGAACGCGCCCGAACGGTAGTGCAGCAGCGCCGGATCGGTGGGCCGCAACGCGGCGGCGACGGCGGCGTTGCCCTCGTGGCCGGCCGAGCCGATCGTGTAGAAACCCTCGCCCTGCCCCCGCAGCCAGCGGGCCGCGATGTCGAGCAGCCGGCTGTCCGTCTGGCGCTGGAACAGCGTGCGGCACAAGTCGCCGGTCAGCGGCCCTCCTTCGCGAAGAGGACGGCCGGGATCACGGGCCGCGCCCGCCTCCAGCGTCGTGACCGCCTGGATGAAGTGAGTCTCAACTGTGTCGCGCGCCACAAGCCCGATTATGTCCTCCTGGAACCGCCCGCGTCTCCCCGTCGGCGCGGACATGTTCTGGACCGGTCCGATTAACCCAGTTCCATGGCAACTTGTCAGAATTCTGAACCTTTAGGGGGATTTTGGCGTCTACTGGGGTGTATTACGTGGCACCCTCACTGCCGCGTTGAACCACTGGGGTCTGCTGAAAGGAACCCGGAATGTTACAACGCACGCACGCGGCCGCCATCGCCATCGCGATGGGCGCCGCGACACTCGTCATGGCGCCGCCCGCGTCGGCGGCCCAGGCGCCGAGCATCTCGAAGGTGAGCGTGAGTCCCGCGTCGCCCGTCGTCTTCGACAAGCCCGTCACGGCGACGTTCACCTTCACCACCAAGGCCGCCGGCAAGGCCGAGCTCCAGCTCAAGGCCCCCGGCCAGATGAGCGTCGGCACCCCCGTCGAGCTCAAGCCGTCCCCCCACGGCCAGTGGACCAAGTGGACCGGCACCAGGACCTTCGACGCCAAGGACGCCGGCAGGTGGAACCTGCTCGCCATCGCCCACGGCGACGGTGAGAAGTCCGCCAACGGCACGTTCGAGGTCAGGAAGGCCCTCGACACCAAGGTCGCCGACTTCGACGCCGACCCCGACAGCGTCGTCCGGGGCGAGCGCCTGCGCCTGTCCGGCCGCCTCCTCGCCGAGGGCAGGGGCTATGACGGCCAGACCGTCACCCTGACCTTCCGCGAGAAGGGCACCGACGCCTACCGGCACGTCGCCAAGGTCGAGACCGGCCGCGGCGGCTGGTTCGGCGCCCGGGTGAAGGCCGAGGCCACCGGCTGGTGGCGGGCCGAGTTCGCCGGCAACGCCGCCGCCCGCGGCTCCGTCAGCGACACCGACCGGGTCGACGTCAGGCGCGGCGACCGCGACAGCCGGATCACCGGCTTCGACGCCCGCCCCGAGCCGATCGACAAGGGCGATCGGCTCCGCCTCTCCGGCACCCTGCAGGTCGACGGCGGGCACGCCCTGCCCGGCCAGCGGGTCGACATCCTCTTCAAGGCCACCGGCTCCAGCCGGTGGGAGCGCGTCACCGGTGACGTGACCGGCCGCGACGGCCGTTTCTGGGCGTCGGCCACCGCCCAGGAGTCGGGCTGGTGGCGCGCGGTGTACCGGGGCACCCGGGGCGTCGACGGCACCAGCAGCGGCTCCGACTGGGTGCGCGTCGTCACGCCCGCCCCGCCGGCCAAGGCCGACACCCGCGTCATCTCCTTCAACGCCTCACCGGAGCCCGTCAAGCGCGGCAAGTACCTGAGGTTCAAGGGCTGGCTGCAGGTGGACGACGAAGGCGCCTGGGAGGGGTACGAGGGCAAGGTCCAGCTCTGGTTCAAGGCCGCCGGGACGCGTACGTGGAAGTACGTGAAGACCACCTGGTCGAACGACGACGGCAAGCTGGGGACCAAGACCAAGGCGTCGAGGTCGGGCACCTGGAAGTTCGTCTTCCGCGGTGACGACGACACCAACGGCGACCACAGCCGCACGGACTACGTCCGCGTCAAGCGGTAACCACCCCGCACAGCACAGAGGCCCGGGACGGCGTCCCGGGCCTCTGTCACGCGTCAGGCCTGCGCGGGCACCTTGGCTCCCAGGCTGATGAGCATGGACTTGATGTCGCTCATCCCGGTCTTGAGATCGGCGACGTCGCTCTTGAGCCCGGCGATGTCACCCTCGACCTTCTCGAACCGCGCGTCGATCCGCTCGAACTGCGCGTCGATCTGCGCGAACCGTGTGTCGATCCGCTCGAACTGCGCGTCGATCTGCTCGAACCGTGTGTCGATCTGTTCGAACCGCGCGTCGATCCGGTCGAGGCGCTGCTCTATCTTCTCGAACCGGGCGTCCATCTGGTCGAGGCGCTGTTCGACCTTCTCGAACCGGGCGTCCATCTGGTCGAGGCGGTGCTCCACCTTCTCGAACCGGCCGTCCATCTGGACGAGCCGGTGCTCCACCTTCTCGAACCGGCCGTCGATCCGCTGGAAGCCGCGTGTCATCTCGGCACGCGTGTCGGTGATCCGGCCGTCCAGCATGGTGAAGCGCCGGTCGAGCCGGTCGGTGATGTTCCTCCCCACGGTGTCGACGCGGTCGTGCAGAGAGGTGAACCGTTCGGCGACGGTGATGCCAGGCATGCCACTCAGGCTATTCGTCTCGAGAGCCGCGACCCGAGTCTTCAGGTCGATGACTTCCGCTTCGAGGTCAAGCATTGGGCGTTCCTTTCAGGGGGGATGTACGCCTGCAGCAAGAGAAAACTACAGCACGTAGTCACCTCGTCGCACACCGAGTTCGAAAATGTGTGCCCCTGTCAGTCCGCCCGCTTGAACTGTGCGATCGCGACCCCCAGCAGCACCGCCCCGAGCGCCGCCACCAGGCCCGCCTCCAGGGCCACCGGCACCTCGAAGGAGCCCCACCGGACCCCCGGGTTGAGCACCGCCTCGGCCTGCGGCGCGACGTCCAGGTGGGCGAACACCGCCTGCCGCATCGGGTCCACGGCGTACGTCATCGGGTTCACCACGGTCAGGAGGTGCAGCCACGACGGCAGCCCGGCCAGCGGGAACATCGCCCCTGACAAGAACATCATCGGCATGATCGCCATCTGCATCAGCCCGAAGAACGTCTGCATGTTCCGCATCCGGGCGGCCAGCGTCACGCCGAAGGCGGTGATCGTGAAGGCGGCCAGGAACATCTCGGCCAGCAGCGTCAGCATCAGCGACGGCGCGTACGGCACGCCCACCAGTCCCGCCATGGCCAGGATGACGACGCCCTGCCCGGTGGCGACCAGCGCGCCGCCGAGGCACTTGCCCACCACGATGGCCCCGCGCGAGACCGGCGCGACCAGCATCTCGCGCAGGAATCCGAACTCGCGGTCCCACACGATCGAGCCGGCCGAGAACATGCCCGTCATGATCACCGTCATGGAGATCATCCCCGGGTACATGAAGGTCCGGAAGTCGACGCCGGGGATCGAGTTCTTCACGAGCGAGCCCAGCCCGGTCCCCATGACGAACAGCCAGAGCACCGGCTGCAGCAGCATGGAGGCCATGCGCGTGCGGTCGTTGACGAAGCGCAGCATCTCCCGGTGCAGCACCACCTTGACCGCCCGGAGGTCGTGCGCCGGGCCGCGCGCCGCCACCCGCACCCCGACCGGCCGCGGCCCAGGGGCCGCACCCATGGCCGCACCCGTGGCCGCTGCCGCGGTCGCCTCCGTGGTGGCCGCGCCCGTGCCGTCGGTCCGTTCCGCCATCGCTACCTCCTCGCCATCGTGCGCATCCACGCCATGCCGTCGCCGGACTCGGCGTCGCGGATCGTGGAACCGGTGTGGGCCATGAACACGTCGTCGAGCGAGGGCCGCGACACGCTCACCGAGGTGATCGGCATGCCCAGCTCGGCGAACAGCCGCGGCACGAACCGCTCGCCGGACGCCACGGCGAACGTCACCGCGCCCTCCCGCACCGCCGCCTCGATCCCGAACCTGTCCCGCAGCGCCTCGATCGCCGCGGTGTCGTCACCGGTGTGGATCTGCACGCGGTCCTCCCCGACGCCGGCCTTCAGCTCCTCCGGCGAGTCGATCACGACGATCTCGCCGTGGTCGATGATCGCGATCCGGTCGCAGTACTCGGCCTCGTCCATGTAGTGGGTCGTCATGAAGATCGTGATGTCCTCGGTGCGCCGCAGCTCGTTGATGTAGCCCCAGATGGCCGCGCGTGTCTGCGGGTCGAGGCCGACGGTCGGCTCGTCGAGGAAGAGCACCCTGGGGGAGTGCAGCAGGCCCCGGGCGATCTCCAGCCGCCGCTTCATGCCGCCGGAGAACGTCATGACCTTGGCGTCCTTGCGGTCCCAGAGCGCGACCATCTCCATCACCCACCTGATGCGCTCGCCCATCACGCTCCTGGGCACGCCATACAGCTCGGCGTGGAAGCGGAGGTTCTGCTCGGCGCTCAGGTAGCCGTCAAGCGTCGGGTCCTGGAACACCAGCCCGATGTTGCGGCGCACCTCGTCGCGCCGGGTCACCACGTCGTGGCCGGCGACCGTCGCGCTGCCACCGGTGGGCTCCACCAGCGTGCACAGCATCCCGATCGTCGTGGTCTTGCCGGCGCCGTTCGGGCCGAGGAAGCCGAACACCTCGCCCGGCGCCACCTCGAAGCTCACGCCCTTGACGGCATCGACCTTGCCGTAGGTCTTGGTCAGGTCGCGGACGGTTACCGCCGCCTGTTCACCCATTCAGTCCTCCGCCAGGATGTGGAAGAACGACCTGCGCGTCTCGCGCAGCAGTCGTTTGGCCTCGGCGACCTGCCGGTCGTTGGCCGTGTGGGTCAGCAGCACGAACGCCTCGCCGAGCTGGCCCCACAGCTGCCGCAACTCGTGCCGGTCCTCGGGGATGGTGCGGGCCACCTCGTCCCACGGGGCGGGGTCGCCGCGGTGCCGGGCGGCGTGCTCCCGGCCCTGTTCGGTGAGCCGGTACGTACGGCTGCCGCCCGACTCGTCACCCGTGACCAGACCCTCGTCCTCGAGCTGCTGGAGCGCGGGGTAGACCGAGCCGGGGCTGGGCCGCCACACGCCGCGGCTGCGGACGTCGACCTCCTGGATCATCCGGTAGCCGTTCGCGGGCCCCTCGGCGAGCAGGCTCAGCAGCGCGGACCGCACGTCGCCCCGCCGCACCCGGGGGGCCTGGCCCTCCGCTCCGGGAGGGGGCGCCGGGGGAGCGCCGTGGCCGTGGGGATCGTGCATCTCGTCGGCCTCCAACTATCGAGATAGTGTGACGATATATCTAGATAATGGAGGCAGCAAGGCCGGGCATCAGTGTTAGTGGACGTTAACCGGGGGGAAGCCGGGCGGTCCGGCGCCCGCCGTCAGCCGGAGGCGGCCGAGGCGGCGATCGCGGCCCGCGCCATGGCGTGCAGCAGCGGGCGCATCGCCTGCGGTGACAGCTCGCCCGCGCTGTGCGGCGTCGAGTTGAGCAGCCCGAACACCGCGTGCGTCGCCGCCCGCAGCCGGGGCGGCGGGCAGGCCGGATGCAGCTCGGCCAGCACGGTCACCCATTCCTCGACGTAGAGCCGCTGCAGCCGCCTGATCTGCCGCCGCTGCGGCTCCGGCACGTTGCCCAGCTCCCGGTCGTGCACGGTGATCAGCGCCGGCTGGTCCAGGGCGAAGGTGATCTGGACGTCGAGCAGCGCGTCCAACGCCTCCTCGGGGCCCGGCTGGGGGGTGACGACGGCCACGGCGGACTCGCGCAGCCGGGAGCTGACGTCGAGCAGCATCTCGGCCAGCAGCGCCTCCTTGCCGCTGAAGTGCCGGTAGAGCGCCGGCCCGGAGACGCCGACGGCGGCCCCGATGTCCTCGATCGAGACACCGTGGAAGCCGCGGGCGGCGAACAGCGTCGCGGCGGCGGCGAGGATCTCCCCGCGCCTGTTGCCGCGGTTGCGGGTAGGGGTCCGGGCAGTCGTCACGGTCTCACATGGTAGACGGTTACGTTAATGATGACTAACATCGTCCGCATGGTGAGAGGGGAGTCATGAGCGACTGGCCCGTGCTGAAGTCGTCCGCCGACCCCGGCGGCGAGACCTTCAAGCGCAACGCCGAGCACAACGAGCGCCTCGTCGCCGAGCTGCTCGACCGGCTCGCCGCGGCCGCCCTCGGCGGCCCCGAGCGGTCGCGCCGCCGCCACGTCGAGCGCGGCAAGCTGCTGCCGCGCGACCGGGTGGACGGCCTGCTCGACCCTGGCTCGCGCTTCCTGGAGCTGTCGCCGCTGGCCGCGAACGGCCTCTACGACGACCAGGCGCCCGCCGCCGGGATCATCACCGGGGTCGGCCGGGTCTCCGGGCGCGAGTGCGTGATCGTGGCCAACGACGCCACCGTCAAGGGCGGCACCTACTACCCGGTCACCGTCAAGAAGCACCTGCGCGCACAGGAGGTGGCGCTGCACAACCACCTGCCGTGCGTCTACCTCGTCGACTCCGGCGGCGCGTTCCTGCCCAGGCAGGACGAGGTGTTCCCGGACCGCGACCACTTCGGCCGCATCTTCTACAACCAGGCCACGATGAGCGCGGCCGGCATCCCGCAGATCGCCGCCGTCCTCGGCTCGTGCACGGCCGGCGGCGCGTACGTGCCCGCCATGAGCGACGAGGCCGTCATCGTGCGCGGCCAGGGCACCATCTTCCTCGGCGGTCCGCCGCTGGTGAAGGCCGCCACCGGCGAGGAGGTCACGGCCGAGGAGCTCGGCGGCGGCGACCTGCACGCCCGGGTCAGCGGCGTCACCGACCACCTGGCCGAGGACGACGCGCACGCGCTGGCCATCGTCCGCGACATCGTCTCCACCCTCGCGCCGCGCCCCCCGCGGCCGTGGGAGACGGCCGCGCCCGAGGAGCCGCGCCACGACCCGCGCGACCTCTACGGCATCGTCCCCGCCGACACCCGCCTGCCGTACGACGTGCGCGAGGTGATCGCCCGGCTCGTGGACGGCTCGCGGTTCCTGGAGTTCAAGGCCGAGTACGGTCCGACGCTCGTCACCGGCTTCGCCCACCTGCACGGCCACCCGGTCGGCGTCGTCGCCAACAACGGCATCCTGTTCAGTGAGTCGGCGATGAAGGGGGCCCACTTCATCGAGCTGTGCGACCAGCGGGGCATCCCGCTGGTGTTCCTGCAGAACATCAGCGGTTTCATGGTCGGCAAGGCGTACGAGGCGGGCGGCATCGCCAAGCACGGCGCCAAGATGGTCACGGCGGTCTCCTGCGCCAGGGTGCCCAAGTTCACCGTGGTCATCGGCGGGTCGTTCGGCGCGGGCAACTACGCCATGGCCGGGCGGGCGTACGCACCCCGGTTCCTGTGGATGTGGCCGAACGCCCGCATCTCGGTCATGGGCGGCGAGCAGGCGGCCAACGTGCTCACCACGGTCGGTGACGCGGACGCCGACGCGATCCGCGCCCAGTACGAGCGCCAGGGCAACCCCTACTACTCCACCGCCCGGCTCTGGGACGACGGCGTCATCGACCCCCTCGACACCCGCACCGTCCTCGGCCTGGCCCTCTCCGCGGCGGCCAACGCCCCGCTCCCGCCTGTCCGCTACGGCGTTTTCCGGATGTGACGCGATCATGGCTCCTTCGATGTTCGACACCGTGCTCGTCGCCAACCGGGGCGAGATCGCCGTCCGGATCATCCGCACCCTGCGCCGGCTCGGCATCACCGCGGTGGCCGTGCACACGGCCGCCGACGCCGACGCGCGGCACGTCCGCGACGCCGACCTGTCCCTCCAGATCCCGAAATATCTGGACATCGAGGCGATCGTGGCGGCAGCCCACGCCGCCGAAGCGCAGGCCGTCCACCCCGGCTACGGGTTCCTCGCCGAGAACGCGGCGTTCGCCCGCCGCTGCGCCGAGGCCGGGCTGGTGTTCGTCGGCCCGCCGCCCGAGGCGATCGAGGCGATGGGCGACAAGATCCGCGCCAAGGCCACCGTGTCGGCCGCCGGCGTCCCGGTCGTGCCCGGCGGCGCCGAGCCCGGCGACTCCCTCGCGTCGTGGACCGACTTCCCCGCCCTGATCAAGCCCTCGGCGGGAGGCGGCGGCAAGGGGATGGTGCTGGTCCGCGCAGCCGCCGAGCTGCCCGCGGCGCTGGAGTCGGCCCGCCGCACGGCCCTGGCCGCGTTCGGCGACGGCACGCTGCTCATCGAGCGCTACGTCGCCGACCCCCGGCACATCGAGATCCAGGTGCTGGCCGACGCCCACGGCAACGCCGTCCACCTCGGCGAACGCGAGTGCAGCCTGCAACGACGGCACCAGAAGATCGTCGAGGAGGCCCCATCGCCGTTCGTGACCGAGGAGACACGCGCCCGGATGGGCGCCGCGGCGGTGGAGGCGGCCCGCGCCGTCGGCTACACGGGGGCGGGCACGGTCGAGTTCATCGTCGACGGCACGACCGGCGCCCACCACTTCATGGAGATGAACACCCGCCTGCAGGTGGAGCATCCGGTCACCGAGCTCGTCACCGGCCTCGACCTGGTGGAGCTGCAGCTCCGGGTCGCGGCGGGCGAGCCGCTGCCGTTCGCCCAGGACGACGTGCGGCTGACCGGGCACGCGGCGGAGGCGCGCGTCTACGCCGAGGACCCGGCCCGCGGATTCCTGCCGACAGGCGGCCGGATCCTCGCGCTGCGCGAGCCGGCCGGCGCGGCCACGGCCGAGCCCGGCGTCCGCGTCGACTCCGGGGTGGCCGAGGGCGGGGTCGTGGGCAGCGAGTTCGACCCCATGCTGGCCAAGGTGATCGCCTGGGCGCCCACCCGGGAGGCGGCGCTGCGCCGCCTCGACCGGGCCCTCGCCGACACCGCCGTGCTCGGCGTCACCACGAACATCCCGTTCCTGCGCGCCCTCCTCGCCCACCCGGCGGTGCGGGCGGGCGAGCTGGACACCGGGCTGGTCGAGCGGATCCTGCCCGACCTCGTCCCGGGCACGCAGGTGCCCCGCGAGGTACTGGCCGCCGCCGCCCTCGTCTTCCACGCGCTGCCCCAGGGCGGCGACCCGTG
Organism: Nonomuraea muscovyensis; assembly: GCF_014207745.1. Lineage (NCBI taxonomy): Bacteria > Bacillati > Actinomycetota > Actinomycetes > Streptosporangiales > Streptosporangiaceae > Nonomuraea > Nonomuraea muscovyensis. Next base: position 2,135,552 of record NZ_JACHJB010000002.1, on the reverse strand, counting down.
GGAGGTCACCGACGGCTGGCGGGTCGGGGCGCCGGCATGGACGACGTGGCGGCTGGAGACCCGCGACGGCGTGCACGCCGTCCAGGTACGCGGCCTGCCGCACCGCACGGCCGAGGTACGCGTCCTCGGGGACGCCGCCGCCTCCGGCGTGTCGGCCACGGACCCGGCGCTCAGCGGCCAACCGGCGGATCCGCCCGTTCCCGCCCGGATCCGGCAGGACGGCTCCCTCCTGGCCGTCACCCTCGCCGGCCGCACCACGCAGTACGACCGGGTCCGTCACGGCGACACGCTCTGGCTCGGCAGGGACGGTGCGGCCTGGGCCGTCACCCGCCACCTCATCGGCGACCCGGGCGATCGGCCCGGCGCGGCCGGGGCGGGCGACGGCGTGGTGCGCAGCCCCATGCCCGGCACCGTCCTCGTGGTCAAGGCCCAGGCGGGCGACCGGGTGGACGAGGGACAGCCGCTGCTCATCGTGGAGGCGATGAAGATGGAGCACACCGTCACCGCGCCGGTCGCCGGCGTGGTCGCCGAGCTGCTCGTCCAGGCGGGCCGGCCGGTCGACATGGACGCCGTCCTCGCCGTCGTCACCCCCGCCGCCGTCACCCCCGCCGGCACCATCCCCGCCGGCACCGGAGAGGAGGGCTGAGATGCGCCGCCCGTACCCGATGGAAGGGCTCCCGCAGCACGTCACGGTCTACGAGGTCGGCCCGCGCGACGGCCTGCAGAACGAGCCGGCGACCGTGCCCGCCGAGGTGAAGGCGGAGTTCATCTCCCGCCTGGCCGACGCCGGGCACAAGGTGATCGAGGCGACCAGCTTCGTCCACCCCCGGTGGGTGCCGCAGCTCGCCGACGCCGACGAGCTGCTCGGCCGGCTCGACCGCAGGCCGGGCGTGCGCTACCCGGTCCTCGTGCCGAACGAGCGCGGCCTGGACCGGGCGCTGGCGCACGGCGTGGCCGAGATCGCGGTGTTCGCCAGCGCCACCGAGACGTTCGCCGCCAAGAACCTCAACCGCAGCCTGGAGAGCCAGTTCGACATGTTCGAGCCGGTCGTGGCCCGCGCGCTGGAGGCGGGGGTGCGGGTCCGGGCGTACGTGTCGATGTGCTTCGGCGACCCGTGGGAAGGGCCGACGCCCGTATCCCAGGTGGTCTCCGTCGGGCGGCGCCTGCTCGGGCTCGGCTGCTACGAGCTGTCGCTCGGCGACACCATCGGCGTCGCCACGCCGGGCCACGTGACCGAGCTGATCGAGGCGTTCGACGCCACCGACCGGCTCGCCGTGCACTTCCACGACACCTACGGCCAGGCCCTCGCCAACACGCTGGCCGCGCTCCAGGCGGGCGTCACCACCGTCGACGCCTCCACGGGCGGCATCGGCGGCTGCCCGTACGCCGAGTCGGCCACCGGCAACCTCGCCACCGAAGACCTCGTCTGGATGCTGCACGGCCTGGGCATCGAGACCGGCCTCGACCTCGACAGGCTCGTGGCCACCAGCACCTGGCTGGCCGGCCTGCTCGGCCGCCCCAGCCCGTCCCGCGTCGTCCAGGCCCTGTCGAAAGGCTGACCACCCATGCTCACCTCCGAGTACGAAGAGCTGCGCAAGACCGTCGAGGCGTTCGCCCGCGACGTCGTCGCCCCCGTGATCGGCGACTACTACGAGCGCGAGGAGTTCCCGTACGACATCGTGCGGCAGATGGGCGCGATGGGCCTGTTCGGGCTGCCGCTGCCCGAGGAGTACGGCGGCATGGGCGGCGACTACTTCGCGCTCTGCCTGGCCCTGGAGGAACTGGCCCGCGTCGACTCCAGCGTGGCGATCACGCTGGAGGCCGCCGTGTCGCTCGGCGCGATGCCGATCTACCGCTACGGCACGCCGGCCCAGCGCGAGGAGTGGCTGCCCCGGCTGGCCACGGGCGAACTGCTGGGCGCCTTCGGCCTGACCGAGCCCGGCGGCGGCTCCGACGTGCCCGGCGGCATGCGCACCACGGCCGTGCTGGACGGCGACGAGTGGGTGATCAACGGGACGAAGGCGTTCATCACCAACTCCGGCACCGACATCACCGGCGTGGTCGCCGTGGCCGCGCTCACCGGCGACCGGGAGATCTCCACGATCCTGGTGCCGAGCGGCACCCCGGGCTTCACGGTGTCGAAGAAGTACTCCAAGGTCGGCTGGAACGCCTCCGACACCAGGGAGCTGTCCTTCGCCGACTGCCGCGTGCCCGCCGCCCATCTGCTGGGCGAGCGCGGCCGCGGCTACGCGCAGTTCCTGCGGACCCTCGACGAGGGCCGCGTCGCGATCGCCGCCCTGGGCGTCGGCCTGGCGCAGGGCTGCGTGGACGAGTGCGTGCGCTACGTCAGGGACCGCAAGGCGTTCGGCCACCCGATCGGCCACTACCAGGCCATCCAGTTCAAGATCGCCGACATGGAGGCCCGCGCCCACACCGCCCGCCTGGCCTACTACCACGCGGCCGAGAAGCTGGTGGCCGGGCAGGCGTTCAAGAAGGAGGCGGCCATCGCCAAGCTCGTCTCCTCCAACGCCGCCATGGACAACGCGCGTGACGCGACGCAGATCTTCGGCGGCTACGGGTTCATGAACGAGTTCGCGGTCGGCCGCTTCTACCGCGACGCCAAGATCCTGGAGATCGGCGAGGGCACCAGCGAGGTCCAGCGCATGCTCATCGCCCGCCAGCTCGGCCTCGGCGACCTCTGACCCGTCCCGCTAGGCGGACCACCAGCGGCTCAGCTGGGCCAGCACCGGCTCGGAGAGCCAGTTGACGACGAACCCGAGCACGAACGCCAGGACGAGGAAGACGACCTGCTGGACGAGGCCCGAACGCCGGTGGCCCGCGAACTGGCGGCGCAGCGCGGTGTTGAGGGCCTCGACCTGTTCGGGGGACAGGGAGGCCAGCCGTTCCTGGTGGTCCACCTGCGCGCTGAGCTGCTGCAGCGCGTCCAGCCGCTCCTCGAGATAGCGCTCCAGGTCGCGTGAGACGATCTGCGCCTCGCGGACCATGTTCTGCAGGCCCTTCGCCCGTTCGGTCAGGACGAGCTCACGGCGTCTGACGCGGTTCCTGCGCCGGGCCAGCAGCGACGAGACCCCGCTGGTCACCCCCCACACCGATCCGCCGACGACCACGATGCCTGCCGGGAGTCCGAGAGCGACCCACCAGTAGTAACGGTCCAGCAGCTGGTCCAACGCCGGGCCTTCGGAGGGCGTACCCGTCAGCCCCGCCACGAGGCCGATGAGGCCGGGAGCGACGACGATGAACCATCCGGCGAGGCCGCCCAGGATCCATCCCGCCGAGATGTCGTCGTCGGCGGGCGTCCGGCTCGCCTGCTGCGAGTCCGCGGCGGACGAGGGGCCCTCCGCCGGGCCCTCGTCCACCCCGCCGTCATCCCCGGGGGGCGCTGTCGTCACGCCTTCAGGATGAAACCGGACCGCCCCGCGGACAAGCCCCGGACGGTGACCCCGGCAGGGCGCGGTCGAACCAGAGGACGTGGGCGCCGTCGAAGGGGGTCTCACGGTGCCCGACGGCGGCCAGCAGCCGGCGGGCCGTCTCCTGCGCCCGGGCCACCACGTCGGCCGGGTAGCCGAGGGTGACCTGATGCTCGGCGAACTCGTCCTCGTCGTCGAGCAGCAGCCTGCCGTCGCGCATCAGGATCACGTCGAGGTCCAGGTCGACCATGGTGACCTCGCCGCCACGCCACAGCGGGACCGTCGTGACGTCCACGTACACCTCGAACGGGTGCGGCGGCGTGTGGAACGTGGCCGTCCACCAGCCGTCGCGGGGGAACAGCATGACGATCGCCGTCTCCCAGGGGACCGGCGGCTCCGCGCCCTTGCTGGCGAGCGTGCCGGCGGGGACCGACACCCAGGCGCCGTGGTCGTCCTCGCCGAGGAGCGTGCCGGGATGGTTCCAGTGCAGCGCGCCGCCGTACTTCGTGTACACCACCTTGATCTGGGTCACGCGGGCACGCTACCGAACCCCGCCGCGGCCGGTCGCGCCGATTTCGGGGCGGAGGTATCACGCCCGGACTCCCGCGCGTAACCCGTACGCCATCGGGCGCGGCCGATCCTGTCGGGGCCGGATGGCATCCTTGTGGGCGTGACGACGCACATGGTGAGCCCGGTGTTCGCCGGCCGGGGCGGCGAGCTGGCCGCGCTCGGCGAGGCGCTGGCCCGCGCGCGGGCGGGCGCCGCCGCCACCGTGCTCGTCGGCGGGGAGGCCGGCGTCGGCAAGACTCGGCTGGTCCACGAGTTCGAGCAGCGCGCCGACGGCGTCCTGGTGCTCGTCGGCGGCTGCCTGGAGCTCGGCACCGACGGCCTGCCGTTCGCGCCGTTCAGCGCCGTCCTGCGCGGCCTGGTGCGCGGCCGCGGCCGTGACGGCGTCACCGCGCTCGTGCCGGGCGGCCACACCCGGGGGCTCGCCCGGCTGCTGCCGGAGTTCGGCGAGCCCGACAAGGACGGCCCCGAGGCGCGCGCCCGGCTGTTCGAGCAGATGCTCGGCCTGCTGGAGCGGCTCGCCGAGGACCAGCCGACGGTGCTCGTCATCGAGGACGCCCACTGGGCCGACCGCTCGACCCGCGACCTGCTGTCGTTCCTGGTGCGCTACCAGCGCTCCGACGCGCGGCTGCTGATCCTCGTCACCTACCGGTCCGACGAGCTGCACCGCACCCACCCGCTGCGCCCGCTGCTCGCCGAGCTTGGGCGGGTCGGCTGGGTGAGCAGGCTGGAGCTGCGCCGGCTCACCCGCCGCGAGGTGGTCGCGCAGGCGACCGGCATCCTCGACCGCGAGCCGTCCGCCGCCGACATCGAGCTGATCTACGAGCGCAGCGAGGGCAACCCGCTGTTCGTCGAGGTGCTGCTGGGCGAGACCGGCGGCGACACGCTGCCCGAGTCGCTGCGCGACCTGCTGCTCGCCAAGGTCGAGCGGCTGCCCGAGGAGACCCAGGAGCTGCTGCGCGTGGCCAGCGCGGGAGGCCAGCGCATCGAGCACGCCCTGCTCACCGCCGTCAGCGGCCTCGACGACGGAGCCCTGTCCCAGGCGCTGCGCCCCGCGGTCGCCGGCAACGTCCTCGTGGTCGACGGCGAGGGCTACGCGTTCCGCCACGCGCTCATCCGCGAAGCCCTCCACGACGACCTGCTGCCGGGCGAGCACACCCGCCTGCACACCCGCTTCGCCGAGGCCATCGAACGCCACCCGTCCCTGCTGCCCGAGCCGCGCGGCGCGATCGAGCTGGCCCACCACTGGCACGCCGCCCACGACGCCACCTCGGCGCTCGTCAGCGCCTGGAAGGCCGCCGCCGCCGCGCGCAGGTCAGCCGCCTATGGTGAGCAGCTGCGGATGCTGTCCCGGGTGCTGGAGCTGTGGAGTCAGGTGCCCGACGCGGCGGCGCGCATCGGGTGCGCGCACGTCGACGTGCTGGGGCAGGCCGCCACGGTCGCCCACCTGGCGGGCGAGTTCGAGCGCGGCATCGCCCTGGCCGGTGCCGCGATGGCCGAGGTCGACCCCGACGCCGACCCGATCAGGGCCGCCCGCCTGCTGCGCCGGCGCGGCGCGATCCGCTACTCGCTCGGCAGGTTCGGCTACCTCGACGACCTGCGGCAGGCCGCCGCCCTGATGGCCGACGGCGGGCCGCTCAAGCTGCGCGCCCAGGTGCTGGAGAACCTCGCGCGGGTGCTGCACGACCCCGACGTGTGGCACGAGCGGATCGCCACCGCCCAGCGCGCCATCGAGCTGGCCCGCCAGGCAGGGGAGCCCGCCGTCGAGGCCAACGCCCTCATCGCGCTGACCTGGGGGCTGTGCCAGCGGTTCTCCCGGATCGACGAGGAGCTGGGCGCCTTCGCCGAGGTGCGGCGGCTCGCGCTGGCCGCCGGCGACCCCAACGCCCTCATGGGCAGCGCCATCTCCGAGTCCGACGTGCTGGAGGGCGCCGGCCGGCACGAGAGGGCGGCCGGGGTGGCGCGCGAGGGCATCGCCGAAGCCGAACGGCAGGGCCTGGTGCGCACCTCGGGCACCTTCCTGGCGATCAACCTCGCCGAGCCGCTGGTGTCGCTCGGTCGCTGGGACGAGGCGCTGGAGGTCATCGACCGGGCCCTCGACCACGTCCCGCCGCCGCCCACCCAGGCGAGCCTGCAGGGGTTCGCCACCGACATCGCGCTGGCCCGCGGGCAGCTCGACCGGGCGGAGGAGCTCCACGAGACCGCCCGCCGCATCCTGTCGCGCGGCGCCTTCCGTGCCCAGAACCTCCTGCCGCACGCCTGCCGGGAGGTCGCGCTGCTGGTCGCCCGGGGCCGCGTGGACGAGGCGCGGGAGGCGGCCGAGCGCACGCTGCGCGAGCAGGACTTCATGGTCAGCGCGCGCTACTCGTGGCCGGCGCTGGTGGCGTTCGCCCAACTGGGCGAGCCGCTGCTGCCGGAGCTGTGGCCGCCGGCGCGGCGGCTCGGGGTGGAGGGCGACCTGCAGCGCGCCCAGTGGCTGACCTTCACCGCCCTGACGTGGCCCGCGGCGGCGGCCGGCGCCGGGCCGGGGGCGCCGCTCGCCCTCGCCGCCGGGTCGCTTCAGGCGGTGCCACTTCAGGCGGTGCCGCTTCAGGCGGTGCCGCTCGACGTCGGGGACGGTGTCCACGCGGGGCCGCGGTCCGGGGTCGAGGCTTCGGGGCCGGGGCCTGGGGATGTCGCGGCGGGGCGGCTCATGGCGTGGGACGAGGCGGCGGCGGCCTGGGCGGCGCTCCGGCAGCCCTACTCCGAGGCCCGCGCGCTGGCGGCCGCCGCGCACGCGGCCCTCGCGCTGGGCGACCGGCAGCAGGCGGCCGACCGGCTGGCCCGCTCCCGGGAGCTCGCCGACCGGCTCGGCGCGGCGCCGCTGGTCGCCGAGCTCGACGGCACGGCCAGGCGCGCCAGGATCGTCGCCGGGGGTGGTCCGGGCACCGACGGGGCGCCGGAGGCGGTCCCCGATGCGCCGCCGCTGGGGCTGACGGCGCGGGAGCGGGAGGTGCTGCGGCTGGTGGCCGACGGGCGGAGCAACCGGGAGATCGCCGGCGAGCTGTTCATCGCGGTCAAGACCGTCAGCGTGCACGTCTCCAACATCCTGGCCAAGCTCGGCGCCGCCTCCCGAGGCGAGGCCGCCGCCACCGCCCACCGGCTGCACCTCTTCGACAGCGACGCCTAGCCTCACAAAGATCCCGAACTGACAAAGTACTACTGGGCGGCGGCGTCCTTCCGGCCCGCGGTGTTCTCCCCCTGGGCCATGGGCTGAGGTTGTATCCCGGCAACCCCTCCGTTGCTCAGCTCACCACGCCGGATTCCCACGCCCAAGCTGCGATCCCCACCCGATTCCTGACACCGAGTGTGGCGAAGATGCTGCCCAGGTGCGTCTTGACCGTCGACAGCGACACGAACGTCCTTGAGCAGGAACCCGGTGGCGCCGGAGCGCAGGGCTCCGTAGACGTACTCGTCCAGATCGAACGCCCCCTCAGACGACAGCACCTGGAAACGTGACTGGGAGCAGCTGACCGGGTGGAAACGCTGGCTGGTGGTGAAGGGGGCGCTGCACCCGTCCTTCACCGACTACGACATGCTGCTCCAGCAGCTCGGCGTGGACCTCGGCGGCGGCCTGAAGGAAACCCGCTCGATGGACATCACCCGCGAGTACGTCGCCGCCTTCTTCGACCTGCACCTGCGCGGCAAGCCGCAGCCCCTGCTGGACAAGCCATCCCCGCGCTACCCCGAGGTCCAATTCTGCGCATCGTCGGCCGAGAACTGCTGATGTGAACGCCTGTACTCCAGGCCGATGATGGGAGGCGGCCCAAGTACGCCTGAAAGGGGGCAGGTCGGCTCGTTCAGGAGAAGGAGCTGGTCAGTGGGGGTACGAGGCGGTGGGTCGAGGTGGCTGGTGACCGCCGCGACGGCTTCGGCGCCTGGTTTGCCCCCACAGCTCGGCGGGCGTGGGGCCGATCTCGGCGGCGGTGATCTCGGCCAGCGGCCGTTCGCGACCGAGCAGGGCAATGACGCGATCGAGGGCTGAGGTGTCGGCGCGGTGGATGTTGGGGTTGGCCGTGCGCGGGGGTGGCCGTGCGCGGGGTTGGCCAGAAAGGCGTCTGCGCCGTGGCGAGACCGGCGTGCCCGCCGCGCAGGGCGGCGACCTTTCGCGCGGACGAGGAACCCCGGATGCGGGTGCCGGCCCGGGACCACTGGATCGCCTGCCACCACCCGCGCACCTCGGGAACGTCACTACAGCCGGGCCGCGGCCTCCAGTGGCTCGGACGAACGGAGGAAGCGCAGGTCCTCCATGACCAGGGCGACATCGGTGGCGCCGCCGCGGCGGAGGGCCGCGGCCAGCGCGTCCAGGTCGGACCAGCGGGACGGGCGGAGGTGGACGCGGTAGCCGTCTCCGGCGGGGTCCAGGGTGAGGGCTTCGCCGATGGCGAGCCTGCTCTCCGGGAGGTGGGCCGCGATCGCTCCGGCGGCTCGTTCCAGGGCGGTGACCGAGGTGACCCCGGCGGCGATGGGCAGGGTCGTGTCCGGGCTGGTGACGTGCTCGTGCAGGTTACGCAGGCGGGCGGCGGCGGTCGTACGGGCGGGGTGGTCCTTGGGCAGGCGATCGGCCAGGAGCCTCGCAGCGCGGGCGACGTGACCCAGCGGCGGTACGGACGGACGATCGCCGAGCAGGGCGATCAGTGCCTCCAGGGCGTCCTCGGCGCCGGAGGCGAGAGTGACCCACTGCTCGGTGGTGAGCGGGGTGAGCCTCGGGTGGCGTTCCGTCCAGCACGCGACCGCCCGGTCCAGGTCGGGGCCCGTACACCAGAGGTCGGCGGGGTCGTCGGGCATGAGCAGCTCGACGACTTCGACGGCCTCGTCGGTGGTGGTGAGCGACTCCAGGGAGAGCGCGGCGATGCGCAGTTCGATCTCGGTCAGGTCGAGTTCGCGGGCGCGGGCGGCGTCGTCCTTGCGGAAGGCGGCGACGCGGCCCCGCGCCCAGCCGTCCGGCCAGGAGAGCGTGCGGGCCGAGGTGGACAGCAGGATCAGGCACTGGGCCGGTGACAGGCCGGTGGCCTCGGCGAACGCCCGTACGGTCGCCTCCCGGTCCACGGGCGGCGGGCCGTTCTCGGAGATCAGGTCGAGCGCCCGTCGGAGCCGGTCCGGGTCGCCCCAGCCTCGGCAGGTCCGCAGCTCGACGGCGCGGTTGCGGGTGAACAGGAGCGGGTCGGGGCCGTCCGGGGTGTAGAGGAGCGCCGTGACCGCGTACCCGTGCCCCACCTGCTCGTAGTCGGCGACGGCGGCGGCCGCGATGGGGCCGTGGCCCGAGCGGATCTGCCCGAGGTCGTACTCCGGGCGCAGCCGGGCGACGTGCCAGGTGCCGTCGGTACGGAGGAGTTCGGGGACGGCGGCCAGTTCCAGAAGCTGCGCGCGCCCGCCGCCGTTGCTCCATGCGGCCTCCAGGACGGCGGCGCCGAGGCGGCCCAGCGTGTTCTCGACCCCCTTGACGGCGGGGGCGTGGAAGATCGCGATCTTCTTATCATACGGGATGTCGACGGCGGCACGGGTGAAGTGGACGATCCTCTCGTACGCGGACTCGGGCCCCGGATCGTCCGGCTCGGGGGACTTCTCGGACGGGACGGTGGGTGCCGCGGAGGCGGGCGCCGGGCGCCGCAGGTGGGGCGGCGGGGTCAGCGCCAGACGTTCCAGCAGGGCGAACGCGCGCTCGCGGCACTCGACGGCCGTCCACACCAGGAACGTGACGCCCTTCCAGAGCGACTCGTCGGCGATCTCCGGCAGGAGCGGGCGGAGCCGTCCCGCCAGCTCGTCGCGGGCGGCGTCCTTCTCCGAGTAACCGCTCTCGGGGTCCAGCACCCGCATGAGGCCGGCGGCGAGCGCGGCGTCCGCGACGTCGATCAGGGCCTGCGCCTTCTTCTCGTCGACGGCGCGCAGCGCCCTGGATCCTTCGAGGTCGCGCGGCCGCATCGCCGACCACCGGCCGGGAGGCGCGACCAGGTGGGTCCCGGACGCGTAGCGGTGGTGCTCGACCGTGCTGATGTTCTCGGCGCCGTTGTGCTCGGGCACCCTGCCCCAGCCGCGGACGTAGCGGCCGATGGTCCGCCCGGCCGGGTCCCGCAGCTCGATGATCCGCCCCTGGCCGCGCCACACGGTGGCCTCGGCGCCACCGGGGAAGGCGACCCGTTCGCCGTCGGCCGGTACGACGCGGCGGGCGGCGGGGTGCGCGCTGCCGTGCGGGCAGTGCGGGCCGCCGTGGTCCAGTACGGTCACCCGGCCGTTCACGGCGATCAGGCAGCGGTCGTAGAGGTCGCGCGCCTCGGTCCGTTCGTGGGACCGGCTGGAGACGGACTCGTACGTGCCGAAGCCGTGGGACGGGCCGACTCCATCCGGTGTGACGACGGAGGCGCGGAACTTGTGCTCCCAGAGCCGGCCGGACTCGATCAGGAGCAGGTCGGTGCCACTCTCTTCCAGGTAGTCGGTGATGGTGTTGACGTGGCCGGGGACGAAGGCGGGCAACTCCAGCTCGTCGAGGACACCGCCGCTCAGCGTAGTGGCGAGGGCGCGGGCCGGGTCCGTCCCGGTCGCGATCGTCCGGACGCTGTCGAGGAGGAGGCCGGGGACTCCGGCGATGGTGAACCGCTCGGCGTCGCACAGGGCGGCGTGCGCGTCCGGGAGCCCTTGGATGGGGACCCGCTCGGCATGCTCGGCCAGGATGGCGGCGACAATCTGCGCCGTTCCCGGTGTCGCGGTCAGGGCCCGTACGGTCTCGGGGGCGGTCTGCTTCGGGACGGCGGGCTCGGTGACGTTGAGCTGGTTGGTCACGTTGCCCACGATCGCGTCGCGCAGCAGCGGAGCCCAGTCCGGGTCGGCGGCAACGGCGGCCAGGTCGGTGCCCGCTCCGGACGCGAGCCGGTCGTACAGCTTGAACGTGTGCAGCAGCCGGGGCCGCGCGAGCGGGACGCCGCGGTCCAGGAGGAGATCGAGGAGCGGGAGGTCGGCGGCGGTCTCCTCCCAGCGGTTGACCTCGTCCTCGTCCACTCCCAGCACCGCCTCGTGGTCGTCGCAGGTGAGGCCCTCCGCGCGCAGCCGCGTACCGGCGTCGTGCAGGAGGTCGCCGAGACCGGCGACGGGGAGTGCGAGCCCCGCGTACAGTTTCAGGAAGCGGCCGAGCCAGTTCTTCGCCACCGCCCCAGCCAGCCCGGGGGACGTGGTGAACGGGGCGGTCAGGCCCGCGCCCGCGAGGTTGCCGAGGAGGAGCGACACTGCCGCGCTCTTCGCCTTGGGGGTGTCCTTGGCGGGCAGCGGCAGGATGTCGAGGAGCGCGCGGCCGATGCCCGCGTCCGCCCGTGCCATCGGGCCGAGCAACGGAAGGACGAACTTCCAGAGGGCCTGCGGTGCCGACTCCATGCAGCCGCTCTTCAGCAGGGCCCGTACGGCGCGTTCGTCCTCGGGCCCGCCGAGCGCGTGCCCGGCGGCCTTCGCCAGCGCCGCCCAGCCGTCGGCCAGGGCCAGCGCGCCGTCCGCGCCGTCCGGGGCTTCCTCGCACCACTCGGTGAGCAGGCTGCGGTGCCAGCGGTACGCGCCGGGGGCGGGATGGCGGGCGGCGAGCCGCTTGCCGTGCATTTTGAGCGTGGCCGTTCCGGCGGCGTCCGGTCCCGCGGTGAGGTGCGCCGCGACGAGCGCGGCCTCGTCGACCGGCAGCGCGTGCGCGTCCTCGGCGGCGCGGGCCCTCTCGAAGAAGGCGGCGGCGAAGCGGGCGCTGCCCGCGGCGGCCAGGATCCGCGCGCACTCCTCGTAGAACGGCGGCAGCAGCTCGGGTGCGTACGTCTCCAGGTCGTCGCCGGTACGGGTGAGCGCGGTGCGCGCGAGGCCGGGCTTGCGGGCGGCCAGGGCGCGGGCGGCCCGCAGGTCGGTGTGCGCGGCCAGGATGCGGGCACGGTGCGCCGGGTACCGGCGCAGGGCGGAGGCGAGGAAGCCGAGCGGGCCCGCGTGCACGGTGCCGACGCCGGTCTCCGCCACCGGGTCCAGGTCGTACAGCGACTTCTCGGCCTTGTCCCCGTCGACGGCCGCGCGCCGGACGAGTTCGACGACCGGCTCGTCCAGGACGGAGTGCTCGTAGCGGACGGCGACGCACGTGTCCTCGTCGGAGCCGGCGGGCGTGCCCGGTAGCACCGCCCCGGCGCGCAGCAGCACGTCGCGCGTCGGGCCGGTGATGCAGGAGGGCACCACGGTGCCGGGCTCGCCTTGGTGGGTGTCGCAGTAGTGGGAGTACGCCTTGGCTGCCTCCACCACCGGCTCCGTCTCGTCCACGGTGCGGTCCGCGTACAGAGCCATGAGAATGCGGACGCCCTCGGACCAGGCGATGTCGCCGATCTCCCGGCCGCCCGCGGTGAAGCTCAGCCACGCCAGGTAGGCCGGGCTCATCGGCCCGCTCCAGTGCAGGTCGATCTCGATGCCGAGCGGCTCGGGCGCGTGCACGGTGAACCGCGCCCTGTCCCCTTTGATGCGCCCGCCCAGCTCGTGCACGCGGCGCTCGAACGCGGCGCCGCTCTCGTACCGGGCGTCCATGTATCCGAAGGTGTCGACCACGCCGAACGTACGGTCCATGCTCGCGGGACGCGTCCACACCTCGCGGCGTACCTGCTCAACAACCTGCGTGAGGTTCCGTCCCCGCCAGATGGGCAGCTCGTCGCCGAGCAGCAGCGGGTGCGGGATCGCGAAGGCGTCCGCGCCCGTCCACGCGCCCTCGCGCAGGAGCGCGCAGCGGCCGAGGTCGGGCGCGCCGTCGACGATCGGGGCGATGACCAGGTCGGCGAGCGTCTCGCGCCACACCGGGTCGTCCCACACGGCCGCGAACACCACGGCCGGGATGGGCAGCGACCGCACCATCCAGGACTCGACCTGGTCGTGCACCGCCCGCGCGTGCTCGCCGAGCCGGTCACGGAGGGCGGTGAGCCGTACCGCGGTCGGATCCTTCCTGACGTTGGCGGGCACCTTGGCCAGCACGCGGCCCGCGGCCGTCCGGCAGGCGAGCACCGGCCGCCGCGTCCCTTCGACGGTGAGCTCGTGGCCCGTCGCGATCCCGATCCATCCCATGGCACGCCATTCTTGATCATCCCTAGGACATTCGGCGGGAAACGGATGATTTGCCCGCAGTGACGGGGGCAGCCGGTAGGGCGTGGGAAATCTTTGTCATCGCGGGCGCCGGCGCGCTGCTCGCGGCGGCCCTCCCCGGCGTTCGGCCGGAGTACAGCGGACATGCACCGCGTGATGGCGCGGTCTGGTCCTCAGGCGGTTCAGATCATCCTGTCCGATCGCGAGCGTGATCAGCTCACGCAGTCGGCGGCGGCTCCTCGAAACTGGCCTGGCGGGCGCGGTTGGTACTGTGAAGATCGGGCCGTTGTGCAAGCTGGATGTCAGCACATGCAGCCAGAACTTGGCGCCCTCGCCACCGTCGCCGGCCCGCAACCCGAGGATGTCGCGTTCGCCGTCGGCGGTGACCGCCAGGGCGATGTGGCTGGGCCCGTTGGCGACCTGGCCCACAACCCGTGCCTGTCGAGGGTGACCGATCAGCCCGCCATCGCGCATCGCCCGGCCGATGCCTCAGCGGACCCGGTGAACGTTCGTGGCCACCCCATCAGGTGGTCTCGTGCCGGTGGCTGGTGATGGGCAGGCGGCGGTCCCGGCCGAAGTGCTTCGAGGTGATCTTGGGGCCGGGCGGGTACTGGCGCCGCTTGTGCTCGGCCGGGTCCACCAGGCTGACGACGTGCGCCACCAGGTCGGGGTCGTGGCCGGCGGCGACCAGCTCGGCCGAGCCCAGGTCCTTCTCGACGTGGTCGTCCAGCAGCCGGTCCAGCACCTCGTACGGTGGCAGCGAGTCGGTGTCGCACTGGCCGGGGCGGAGCTCGGCGCTGGGCTCCTTGGTGATGGAGTTCGCCGGGATGGGCCGGGCGACGTCCATGCGGAACCAGCCGTCGGTGTGGGCGTTGCGCCAGCGCGACAGCTCCCGGACCATGGTCTTGGGCACGTCCTTGATCGGCGCGAAGCCGCCCGCCGAGTCGCCGTAGAGGGTGGAGTAGCCGGTGGCCAGCTCGCTCTTGTTCCCGGTGGTGAGCACCAGGTGCCCGTGCGCGTTGGAGAGCCCCATCAGCACCGTGCCGCGCACCCGGGCCTGGATGTTCTCCGCCGCCGTCCCGGTGAGCTCGATCTCCTTCTCGAAGGCGGTGACGATGCCGTCGATCGGCACCAGGAGCGAGTTGACGCCCTGGCGGCGCACCAGTTCCTCGGCGTCGGTGACGGAGTGCTCGGAGGAGTGGCGGGAGGGCATCATCACGACGTGGACCCGCTCGGGGCCGATGGCGTCGGAGGCGATGGTGGCGGTCAGGGCCGAGTCGATGCCTCCCGAAAGGGCCAGGATGACCGACTCGAAGCCGTTCTTGGCCACGTAGTCGCGCACGCCCAGCACCAGCGCCGCATAGACCTCGGCCATATCGTCCAGCCGCGGCGCGATCGAGGGCGTGACGGGCGCGTCGATCGTCACGGGCTCGCCGGAGAGCACGAACCGGTCCACGGTGATCGTCGAGCCGTCGCCCGCGTCGTGGGCCGTCCTGCCCGGCTCCCGGTCGGCGACCGGCAGGTCGAGGTCCACCAGCAGCAACTCCTCGCGGAACTGCCCGGCCCGCGCGACGAGCTCGCCGTCGGCGCCGACCACGATCGAGCCGCCGTCGAAGACCAGCTCGTCCTGCCCGCCCACCTGGTTGACGTAGGCCAGCGCGCAGCCCGCCTCCCGCGCCCGCCGGGCCACGAGCTCCAGCCGGACGTCGGCCTTCTCCCGCTCGTACGGCGAGGCGTTCGGCACGACCAGCAGCCCGGCGCCCGCCTTGCCGACCACCGCCACGGGCCCGCCGTCCTGCCACAGGTCCTCGCAGACCGCGATGGCCACGTCGACGCCGTGCAGCCTGAAGACGGGCAGCCGGTCGCCGGGGACGAAGTAGCGGAACTCGTCGAAGACCCCGTAGTTCTGCAGGTGGTGCTTGGCCGTACGGGTGACGACCCTGCCCCGGTGGAGCAGGGCCACGGCGTCGAGCGGCGCGCCCTCGGGCCGGCCGGCGCGCGGTGCGAGGCCGGCCCGGTCCATGGAGCCGACGACCACGGGGAGCTCGCCGAGCCCCTCCCCGGCCAGCCGGGCGGCCACCTGCTCCAGCGTGGCGATCGAGGCGTCCACGAAGGAGGAGCGCAGTGCCAGGTCTTCCACGGGATAGCCGGTGAGGAACATCTCGGTGAACAGAACCAGGTGCGCGCCGCCGGCGGCGGCCTGGCGCGTCCAGTCCAGCAGCTTGGCGGAGTTGGCCGCCAGGTCGCCGACGACCGGGTTGGTCTGTGCCAAGGCAATGCGCAGGTGTGCCACGTGAATCAGCGTAGTACGGCCCGATCGTCGTCGCCCTGACGATAGTGACCCGCCCCGGCGGCGCCGGAGGGCTCCGGCCCCCGCCGCCGGCCGGGCCGCCCGGACGTGGTCTGTGTGGGGTGTGGGGCTGTGATGATCGGGTTCGGTTAGGGTCAGGGGTATGGTTTGACGCCTGCCCGCGAGCCGGGCACCTCCCTGGCTCCTTCGTCCGCCCATCACCTGAAGGCCCTGACGAAGGAGATCTCTCGCATGAACACGTCGACTCCCTTCGACGTCCCCGACGCGTTCGCCGCGTCCTACGGCGCGAACGGCGCCGAGGCGCGCGCCTGGCTCGCCGGGCTGCCCCGGCTCGGCGCCGGATTCCTGGAGCGCTGGGAGTTGCGGCCCGACGGCCCCGTCGCGCACGGCATGGCCTCGCTCGTCCTGCCCGTACGCCGGGCCGACGGCACGCCCGCCGTGCTCAAGCTCCAGCAGCCCCGCGAGGAGACCGCAGGCGTCGTGACCGGCCTGCTGGCGTGGCGGGGCGAGGGCATCGTGCGCCTGCTCGACCACGACGAGGAGAGCGGCACCCAGTTGCTGGAACGGCTCGACGCCTCCCGGCCCCTGTCCTCGGTGGCGGACGACCACGCCGCCGTGCTGATCCTGGCCGAGCTGATGGCGCGGTTGACCTCGGTTGCCGCGCCCGAGGGCGTGCGGCCGCTGTCCGGCGTCGCCGCCGCCATGCTCGACCAGGCCCCGTCGGCGGTGCCGGCGCTGCGCGATCCCGCCGAGCGGCGGCTGGTGCTCACCTGCGCGTCCGCCGTCGCCGAGCTGGTGGGCGAGCCAGGCGACCGCCTGCTGCACTGGGACCTGCACGACGACAACGTCCTCGCCGGTGAACGGGAACCGTGGCTGGCCATCGACCCCGAGCCGCTGGCCGGCGACCCCGGGTTCGAGCTGCTGCCGGCACTGGACGACCGGTGGGACGCGGTGACGGCGTCGGGCGACGTCTCGGGCACGGTGCTCCGCCGGTTCGACGTGCTGACCGAGGTCGTCGGCCTGGACCGGCAGCGGGCGACGGGCTGGACGCTCGGCCGCGTCCTGCAGAACGCGCTGTGGGACATCGAGGACGGCAGGACCGCCCTCGAACCGGCCCAGGTCACCATCGCCACGACCCTGCTGAGCCGTTCGGCCCGGCACCCGTAGCCGCGGGCGATCTCGGGACCTGGTCCGCCCGGCGATCCCTTCGCGCGGTGACGGGTGTCCCGGTGACGGCGTGGCCGTCGCCGGGACGGACGGGCGGGTCAGCCGGTGAGCTGGGCCTCCAGGCGGTAGCCGTCGACCGTGACGTACACCTGGTCGCCCGGGCGGGCGTTGAGGCGCATCAGGACCGGCTGGAGCGAGTCGAAGACCGGCTGGTGCCCCTGCCAGACCAGCACGATGGCGTTGTCGCCGGGGCCCGTCACCGACAGGAGGGTGCCGGGACGCATGCCGAGCTGCGCGGCGTACCCCTCGGGCACGGGGACCGGGCCGCCGCGCAGGTGCTCGGGCGTCACCTCGATGCGCTGCCAGCGGCGCGGGTCCGACGACGGGCCGGGGATCGGCGGGCGCGGCGTGGCCGGGGCGCCGGCCAGCGCCGGTGAACGCCCGCCCGACAGCGCCGAGAGTGTGGCGAGCGCCGCCGACGGGTCGATGGAGCCGGCCGCCGCGGCGGGGATCGGCTGGCCGCCGCGGTGGTGGTGGCCGTTGGCTCCGGGGGTGCGCCGGGGGAGCGGCTGCGCCGGGGACGGCGCGGAGGGCGCCGGGGCGTTGGCCGGGGCCTCCGCCGGCAGGGCGTCGAGCCACGCCTGGGCGGAGTGGGCCCGGATGCCCAGCTCGGTCATGAGCTCCACCACGTCCGTGTCGCCCGCGCGGGAGGCCAGGAGCTGCCGCGTACGGGCCTGCAGGCGCTGGATGTCGCCGACGACCAGCCAGCCGTCCTGCAGACGGCGGTCGGGCATGAGCGTGACGAGGACCCGCCACAGTGGGGTGCGCAGCGAGGGCACCATCACCGGGTGGGCCGGGTCGGCGCCGATCAGCTGCTCCTGGGTGGCGGCGGCGCCGAGCCATTCGGTCAGCCGGAACATGTGGCCGGTCACCGGTGCCGACTCCGACGAGCGCAGCCACTGCAGGACGCGTTCCTCCGCCGTGCGCTGCGCCTGGGAGAGCGCGTCGCGGTCGACGAGCATCTTGTGCGCGAGGGTGCGCAGGCTGACCGGGTCCTCGGCGAACAGCCGGTGCACGGCGACGGCGAGTTCGAGCTTGTCCAGGGCGCGGAAGAGGCCGTCCACCACCCGGACCATCGCGTGGTCGGTGTCGGAGGGCGCGGAGCCCCCCGAGCCGGGGACAGGGGCGGGGTGCTCGCCCCCGGGAAGGGAGGCGGGCTGGGGGGCCGAGCCGGGGACGGCAGGGATCCCCCCGGGAGCCGCCCCCGCAGGGCGACCGGGAAGCGGTTGACCGGGGGCCGCGCCGTTGGCGCCGGGGCCGCCCACGCCGGGCTGCGGGCCCGTCTGGGGGCCGCCCGGGAAGGGGCCGGGGTGGGCCGCGCCGCCGGGCGCGGTCAGAGGGCTCGGCGGGGGGCCGCTCGGCCGCTGCGGCAGGCCGCCGGGCTGCGCCGGGAACGAGCCGGTCTGGCGCTGCCCGCCGCCGCTCTCGTCCGGGGCCGGAAAGGAACCCGTGTTGCCCGGCTGCGAGGCAGGGCCTCCGGGCTGGACGGCCGGGAAGGAACCTGTGCCGCCCGGCTGCACGGCCGGGCCTCCCGGTTGCGGGGCCGGGAAGGGGCCTGTGCCTCCCGGTTGCACGGCGGGGAAGGAACCTGTGCCCCCCGGCTGTGCCGGGGGGAACGAGCCGGTCTGTCGTTGCTCCGGGCCCGCGGGGGCCGCCGGAAAGGGGCCGCTCTGCTGGGAGGCGGGCGAGGGGCCGTCCTGCGCGGCGGTGGGAAAGGTGCCGCCGGGGTGCGGGCCGGTGCTCTGAGGGGTCTGCGGGGACGCGCCGGGCGGGACGGCCGGGAAGCCGCCGGTCTGCCGCTGGGACTCGCCCTCGGCCTCCCGCTGCCCGGGTACGGTGCCGCGCTGCAAGGGGCGGGTGACCTCCGGATGCGCGGCCTGCGCGGTCGTCCGGGGCCCCGTACGGGACGCCTCCAACCGGCCCAGCACCTCGCGGAAGACCGCGCCCATCACCACGTCGGGTGTCGCCGACGGCGTGGCCAGGTCGGCGGGGGTCAGGCGGCGCAGCCGGCGCCAGCCGCCCAGCCCGGCGACCGCCGTGCGGGTGGCGTCGGGCCAGCCGGGCAGCGCCGGATCGACGTGGTGGACGGTCAGCGCCGGAAGCAGGTCGGCCAGCGGGATGTGGTCCCAGCGGGCGGCGGCCAGCCGGGCGAGCCGTTCGCAGATCCAGTCGAGCCCGATCGTGCCGAGCGCTCGCTGGAGGGCCACCGACGACCACCAGGCGGCCGGCAGCCGCGGGTCGCCCAGGGACTCCGCGATCTGCTGGGGTCTACTCCAGCGCAGGGCAGGGACCAGGTCGCTCAGGCAGATCGATGACTCGACGTCCATCGGCGGACCTTATCCTCCCCAGAGTGAGCCGCGTTACTAGGCGATACGCATGTGGTCAATGGTGCGGCCTATGCGGCAAGCTATCAATCGGCGTGAATAGGGTAAAGACGGTTCACTTCCAAACCGTACCGTGGCCGACCGCCCACGAGGGCCACACACGCGGCTCCCGCCCGGCAACCGGCCCGCAGGGCGGCCTCCTCGCCGGCGCCGTCGAGAGACGCGGTGAGGTATCCCGCCGCGAAGGCGTCACCCGCTCCCGTGGTGTCCACGACCTCGGTGCGGACCCCCTCCACGGTAGCCACGACCCGGCCTCCGGTGGCCGCCAGCGCGCCCTGGGGTCCCAGCTTGACCACCGCCGCGCCGTACCTGTCGCCGAGGATCTCGGCGGCGCGCTCGGGCGTCGGCGCGCCGGTGAGCAGGAGTGCCTCGTCGAGGTTGGGGATGATCAGGTCGGCGGCGGCCGTCTCGGCCAGGAAGCGCTCGACGCCGAACTCCCGCAGTGGTCCGGTGGAGGCCGGATCGACGCTGACCCGCACCCCCGCGGCGACCGCCTGCGCGATGGCGAGCCGGGCCAGGCGCAGCCCTGGCTCGGCGAACATCGTGTACGCCGACAGGTGCAGCCGCCCGACGCCGCCGAGCAGGGAGGCGTCCCAGTCGTCAGGGGAGATCCGGCCGCCGGCGCCGCGGTTGGTGAGCATGGTGCGCTCGCCCGTCGCGTCCACCATGGCGATGACCACGGCCGTCGGGCGGTCGGGGTCCACGGTGAGGTGGGGGCGCACCCCGGTGCCGGCCAGCTCGCCGAGGTGCCACTCGCCGGTGTCGCGCCCGACCCGGGCCAGCAGGCGGACGTCGCCGCCCAGATGGGCGGCCCAGGCGGCGGTGTTCGCGCCGGAGCCGCCGGGACGCAGGACGATCTCGGCCGCCGTGTCGGTGCCGGGCGCGAGCGGGGTCCCGTGCAGGGCCACCACGTCGGTGACGACGTCGCCGACGACCAGCAGTCCGGATGCGGCGGGCGGGCCCGCGTGGGTCACGGGCGCGACCAGGCGAGCGCGATCCGGGCGGCGAGCGCGGTGTTGCCGCGCACGGCCGCCAAATTGGCCTCCAGGGAGGCGCCGCCGGTGCCGCGCACGAGGTAGCCCAGCAGGAACGGCGTGATCGCCTGGCCCGTGACGCCGTCGCGGTCGGCCGCGGCCAGCGCCTCCGCCAGCACCCGGTCGTGCAGGGCCGGGTCGAGCTGCAGCTCGGCCGGAACCGGGTTGGCGACGATCAGCGCGGTCTCCTGGCCACCGAGCGCGTCCTGGCCGCGCATGATCGCCGCGGCCTGCTCGGGCGTCTCGATCCGCCAGTCGACCGGCTCGCCGGAGGAGTGCAGGTAGAAGCCGGGGAAGGTGTCGGTGCGGTAGCCCGCCACGGTGACGCCGCGGGTCTCCAGGCGCTGCAGCGTCGCCCGGACGTCGAGGATCGACTTCACGCCCGCGCACACCACGGTGATCCGCGTCCGGGCCAGCGTGTCGAGGTCGGCCGACTCGTCCTGCTCCTCGGTCCAGCCGCGGTGCACGCCGCCGAGCCCGCCCGTGGCGAAGATCCGGATGCCCGCCCGAGCGGCCAGGAACGACGTGGCCGACACGGTCGTCGCGCCGCTCGCCTTCAGCGCGGCGGCCACGGGCAGGTCGCGCTGCCCGAGCTTGCGCAGGCCGGGCTCGGTCGCGATGCGCTCCAGCTCGGCCTCGTCCAGGCCGACGCGGGCCACGCCGTCGAGCACCGCGATCGTGGCCGGCACGGCGCCCGCCTCCCGGACGATCCCCTCCAGCTCCCGGGCGACCTCCAGGTTGCGCGGCTGCGGCAGCCCGTGGGAGATGATCGTGGACTCCAGCGCCACGACGGGCGCGCCGGCGGCGAGCGCCTCGGCCACCTCGTCGGACGGCTGGAGCAGGGGCGTGGTGGTGCTGTGCATGTGGTTCTGATGCTCCTCGTACGTCTCTGGGTCCGGCGGTGAAGCGCACGTCAGTGTATTTCACCTGGTTCGCTCGGCTGCCGGGGCGTACGTCCTGGATCAGGGCAGGAGCGCGACGCCGGCCAGCGAGACGACGGCGAGCAGGCCCGTCGAGATGCCGCCCAGCAGCAGCACGCGCCCGCCCCGGGCCAGCTTGCGGGCGTCGATGCCGGTGCCCAGGGCGAACAGCGCGGCGGCCATGAGCACGGTGGTGACGTCCGGGAGGAACGCCGTCACCGGGGACGGCACGAGGCCGAGGCTGCGCAGGGCGACCGCCACCAGGAAGCCCGCCACGAACAGCGGCAGCACCGGCGGGCGCCCCCGGGAACCACCGGCGGGGGAGGACGGGACGCCCCCGGGTGCGCCGGCGCCGCCCCCGGAGACCGGCGACGGCGTGGACGCCGGTGCGGGTGCTGCCGTGGTGAGGGCGACGATGGGCGCGAGCAGCAGGACGCGGCCGAGCTTCACGGTGATCGCGGTGGCCAGCACGCCCGAGGCCGACCCGATCGCCGCCACCTGGGCCACCTCGTGCACCGCCGCCCCCGCCCACACCCCGAGCTGGGCCGGGGACAGCCCCAGCCAGGACGCCACCAGTGGCACGGCCACGATGGCGGCGCTCCCGTACAGGACCACCACGCCGAGCGCCGCCGCGGCGTCGTCGTCCGTGGTGACGGGCCGCCCGCCGGGACCGGGGGAGGGGGTGGCGTCGTCCGTGGCGACGGGACGTCCGGGGGCGCGGGTGGCGTCGTGCATGGCGGCGATGGCGGCGGCGCCGCAGATGGACACCCCGGTGGCGACGAGCAGCGACGTGCCGGGCGGTAACCCGAGGCGCCGGCCGATCAGCGGCGTCAGCGCGAACGTCAGCCCGGTGGCCGTCACCACGACCGCCACCGTCGGCCAGCCCAGCGCCAGCACCTGCGGCACCGCGATCTGCAGGCCGAGCAGCACGATCGCGGTCCGCAGCACCCGGCGGGCCACGAACGCCAGCCCGGGACGCAGCCGGGGACCGGCGCCGCCCAGGTTCGCCAGGAGCGCCCCCGCCGCCACCGCCACCACGGCAGGGCTGAGCGCGGGGACGAGACGGTTGACGACCAGGGCGAACGCCACCGCGAGCGCGGTCGTGGCCAGGCCGGGCAGGAGCATGCCCCCAGTCTTCGCGGCGCCGGGAGGGGCCGGTAGCCACCGGTTGCCTGTGAGGTCATAGCCTGGGGCTATGAGCCCGCTGCCCGACCTCGTCTCCCTCCAGCTCCTGGTCGACGTGGGCGAGCTGGGCAGCCTCGGCCAGGCCGCCCGGGCGGCCGGCATCGCGCAGCCCTCCGCCAGCAAGCGCATCGCGCTGCTGGAGCGCCGCCTCGGACTGCCGCTGCTGGAACGCACGCCGCGCGGCTCCACCCTCACCGCCGAGGGCAAGATGGTGGCGGGCTGGGCGGCGCAGGTCCTCGCCGCCGCCCACGAGCTGACGCGCGCCGCCGAGGCCGTCCGGCACCGCGGCGCCGCGCACCTGCGGGTGGCGGCCAGCATGACGGTGGCGGAGTACCTGGTGCCGCGCTGGCTGGGCGAACTGCAGCACCGCGAGCCCGGCGTCCAGGTGGGACTGGACGTGGTCAACTCCGCGGACGTGGCAGCCCGGGTGCTGGCGGGGGAGGTGGAGCTGGGGTTCGTGGAGGGGCCGAGCGTGCCCGACGGGCTGGCCCGCCGCGTCGTGGGCACGGACCGGCTGGTGGTGGTCGTGGCGCCCGGCCACGCGTGGGCGCGCCGCCGTACGGCGCTGCGGGGCGCCGAGCTGGCCGCCACCCCGCTGGTCGTCCGCGAGCCCGGCTCGGGCACCAGGGTGACCTTGGACGTGGCGTTCGCGGGGCTGCGGCAGGCCCGCCCGCGACTGGAGCTCGGGTCCAACTCGGCCGTCAAGGGGGCGGCCCAGGCGGGCGTGGCGCCCGCGGTGCTCAGCGGGTACGCCGTCGAGGCCGAGCTGGCCACCGGGCGGCTGGTGGAGGTGCCGCTGGCCGGGGTGGACCTGGCCAGGAGCCTGCGCGCGGTGTGGCGGCGCGGCCGCCCCCTCACCGGCCCGGCCGCCACCCTGCTCGCCATCGCCACCCCGGCCTGACCGCCCCCCGCTCCCGCTGACCGGCCCCGCCCTCGCTGACCGGCCCGCTGACCGGCCCGGTCGCCGGGTCCCCTCGCGTGCCCGTAAGGTGCCGCTATGAGCGGGTATGACGTCGTCGTCGCCGGGGGCGGGCACAACGGGCTCGTCGCCGCCGCCTACCTGGCGCGCGCCGGCCGGAAGGTCCTCGTCCTGGAACGGCTCGGCCACGCCGGTGGCCTGGCCATCTCCACCCGCGCCTTCCCGGGCGTGGACGTACGGCTGTCGCGCTACTCCTACCTCGTCAGCCTCCTCCCGACGAAGATCGCCCAGGACCTGGGCCTCGGCCTGGAGCTGCGCCGCCGCCGCTACGCCTCCTACACGCCCAAGGGCCGCACCGGCCTGCTCGTCGACAACGGCGACGCGACGCGGACGGCGGCCTCGTTCCGCGAGGTCACCGGGGCGGAGACCGACCACCAGGCGTGGCAGGACTTCTACGACCTGGTCGGGCGGGTGGCCCGGGCGCTGGCGCCGACGCTGCTGGAGCCGCTGCGCCCCGCCCGCGACATCGAGCGCCTGGTCGGGCCGGAGGCGTGGCGCGACCTGTTCCGGCGGCCCATCGGCGAGGTGGTGGACGAGCGGTTCGGCGACGACACGGTGCGCGGGGTGGTGCTGACCGACGCGCTGATCGGCACGTTCGCCGACCCGGCCACCGACCTGCTGGCCAACCGGTGCTTCCTCTACCACGTCATCGGCGACGGCACCGGCGAGTGGAACGTCCCCGTGGGCGGCATGGGCGCCGTCTCCGGCGCGATCGAGGCGGCGGCCAGGCGGGCCGGGGCGGAGATCGTGACCGGCGCCGAGATCGTCGGCATCGCTCCGTCCGGCGAGGTGACCTTCCGCACGTCGGGGCGGCCCGGCGCAGGGGAGCACACCGTCACGGGCGGGCACGTGCTGGCCAACCTGCCGCCCGCCGTACTCGACCGGCTGCTCGGCCGTCCCGCAACGGCGCCGGAGGGCGCGCAGCTCAAGGTCAACATGGTGCTGTCGCGGCTGCCCCGCCTGAAGGACCCGGCCGTGGACCCGAGAGCGGCCTTCAGCGGCACGTTCCACATCAACGAGGGCCGCGACCAGCTCGCCCGCGCCTACGAGCAGGCGGCCCGCGGCCTGATCCCCGACCTGCCGCCCGCGGAGGTCTACTGCCACTCACTGACCGACCCGTCCATCCTGGGCCCCGACCTGCGCGGCCGGGCGGAGACGATGACGCTGTTCGGCCTGCACATGCCCGCCCGGCTGTTCCGCGCCGATCCGGAGCGGGCGCGGGCCGAGGCGCTGCGCGCCACGTTCGCCTCGATCGACCAGGTGCTGGCCGAACCCCTCGAGGACTGCGTGCTGCGCGCCCCCGACGGCACGCCCTGCGTCGAGGCCAAGACCCCGGTCGACCTGGAGACGGAGGCCGGCCTGCCCGGCGGCCACATCTTCCACCGCGACCTCGCCTGGCCGTACGCCGACGAGGGCGGCTGGGGCGTCGAGACCGAGCACGAGCGGATCCTGCTGTGCGGCGCCGGCGCCCGCAGAGGCGGCGGCGTCAGCGGCATCCCCGGCCACAACGCCGCCATGGCGCTGCTGTCGCGCAGCCGACGGCCGTGACGACTCATCGGGCTCTCATCTTGAGGGCCTACCTTGTGCAGCATGAGTGAAGTGGCACGCCTGCTGGTGGTGGACGACGAGCCCGCGCTGCGCGAGGCGCTGCAGTCGAGCCTGGAGTTCGAGGGCTACCGGGTCGTCACCGCCAACGACGGGCAGGCCGCGCTCGACGAGCTGGCCCGCGAGCCGTACGACGTCGTGCTGCTCGACGTGATGATGCCCCGGCTCGACGGGCTGACCGCCTGCCGTCGGCTGCGCGCCTCGGCCAACCACGTGCCCGTCCTCATGCTGACGGCCCGCGACGCGGTGGGCGACCGGGTCTCCGGTCTCGACGCGGGCGCCGACGACTACCTGGTCAAGCCGTTCGAGCTGGACGAGCTGCTGGCCCGGGTGCGCGCCCTGCTGCGGCGCAGCGCCCTGCGGGACACGCCCGCGGACGACGCCCTGACCTACGGCGAGCTGCGCATGGACCCGGCCACCCGCGAGGTCACGCGCGGCGAGCGGGTGCTCGACCTGACCCGCACCGAGTACCTGCTGATGGAGCTGTTCCTGACGCACCCGCGCCAGGTGCTGACGCGCGAGCAGATCCTCGGCGAGGTGTGGGGGTTCGACTTCGAGCCGGCGTCCAATTCGCTGGACGTGTACGTGATGTACCTGCGGCGCAAGACCGAGGCCGGCGGGGAGCCCCGGGTGATCCACACCGTGCGCGGGGTCGGATACGTGCTGCGGGCGGCGCCGTGAGACGGGGCAGCCTGCGCTCGCGGCTGACGCTGCTGGTGTCGGTGGCCGTGGCACTGGCCGTGGCGATCAGCTCCGGCGCCTGCTACATGATCGTCCGCCAGCAGATGTACGACCAGATGAGCCGCGACCTGCGGCCCGACCCGGGTGACTCGCCGTACCAGCGGAAGAAGGACCTCGAGTACGTCGGCTCCCACTGCACGACCGACGAGCGGATCGCCGGCGACTTCCAGCCACCGGAGATCAACCAGCTCGTCTTCAGCGACGGCCGCCCCACCTGCCACCTGGGCCCGCCCATCGTCGTCAGGGGCGAGGACCGGCGCATCGCGGCGTACGGCGGCGACCACGTCTACACCGGCGCGACCACCGACGGCACCCCGGTGCTCGTCTACGTCGAAGGGGTCGGGCCCGGCATGGCCCGGATGAAGGCGCGACGGCTCGACAAGCTCCAGGACACCCTCAACATGGTCGCCCTGCTGCTGGGCGCGGTCGCCGCCCTCGGCGTGCTCGGCGCGGCCCTGGCCGGGCGGGCCGTCTCACACACCGCGCTGGCGCCGGTCGGCCGGCTCACCCGGGCCGTCGAGCACATCGCGCAGACCGAGGACCTCACCATCCGCATCCCGCTCGCCGGCACGGACGAGATCGCCCGCCTCAGCTCGTCGTTCAACGCCATGACCGCCGCCCTGGCCGGCTCGCGCGAACGCCAGCAGCAGCTCGTCGCCGACGCCGGCCACGAGCTGCGCACCCCCCTGACCACCCTGCGCACCAACATCGACCTGCTGCTGCGCAGCGAGCAGACCGGCCGCAGCCTCGACCCGGCCGCCAAGCAGCGCCTGCTGGTCAACGTGAAGGCGCAGTTCGCCGAGCTGTCCACGCTGGTCGGCGACCTGCTGCAGCTCGCCCGCGGCGACACCGACCACGAGCCGCACGTCGAGCTGGCGCTGCACGACGTCGTCCGGGCCGCCGTCGACCGGGCCCGGCTGCGCGGCGCCGAGGTCGCCACCGACCTCGACCCCTGGTACGTCGTCGGCGGCGCCGCCTCCCTGGAACGCGCCGTGCTCAACCTCATCGACAACGCCGCCAAGTTCGGCCCCGGCCAGGTCGACGTGGCCCTGCACGGCGGCGTGCTGACCGTGCGCGACCAGGGGCCCGGCATCCCCGAGGAGGAGCTGCCGCACGTCTTCGACCGCTTCTGGCGCTCCTCGACGGCGCGCGGCCTGCCCGGCTCGGGGCTCGGGCTGGCGATCGTGGCGCAGGCCGTGACCGAGTCCGGGGGAGAGGTGCGCCTGGCCAACGCGCAGGGCGGCGGTATCGTCGCTACGATCACATTGCCGGGCAAATCTCATCCTGCCCTCAGAAACGAGTAAGTCCACTTAAATCCTGAACCCCTGAACTATGGGGCATGGAGACAACAGTGAAGACGCGCCTGGTCGAGGTGGTCGTCCCCGTCCACAACGAGCAGCAGGCGCTGCGGGAGAGCGTCACCCGGCTGCACGACTACCTCGCCGGCACGTTCCCGTACGGCTTCCGCATCACGATCGCGGACAACGCCAGCTCCGACGGCACCTGGCCCCTGGCCAGAGGGCTCGCCGCGGAGCTGCCGCACGTACGGGCCGTCCACCTCGACGCCAAGGGCCGGGGCAGGGCGTTGCGGCACGTCTGGGCGGCCAGCGAGGCGGACGTCGTCAGCTACATGGACGTCGACCTGTCCACCGACCTCGACGCGTTCCTGCCGCTGGTCGCGCCCCTGCTGTCGGGTCACAGCGACCTGGCGATCGGCACCCGGCTGGCCAGGACGTCGCGGGTGGTGCGCGGGCCCAAGCGGGAGTTCATCTCCCGCTCCTACAACCTGTTGCTCCGCTCGCTGATGGGGGCGCGCTTCTCCGACGCCCAGTGCGGGTTCAAGGCCGTGCGCACAGAGGTCGCCCAGGCCCTGCTGCCCGCGGTGGAGGACGAGCAGTGGTTCTTCGACACCGAGCTGCTGCTGCTCGCCGAAGGCGCCGGGCTGCGCATCCACGAGGTGCCCGTCGACTGGGTGGACGACCCCGACAGCCGCGTCGACATCGTCCAGACCGCCCTGGACGACCTGCGCGGCATGGCCAGGGTCGCCCGCAGGACGCTGTGGGGAGCGGTCCGCCTGCCCGTGCCCTCCCGGGTGCGGGAGGCGCGGCTGCCGCGCGGCATGGCCAGGCAGCTCCCCAGGTTCGCCGTCGTGGGGGTGGTCAGCACCGTGGCCTACCTGGCGCTGTTCTCGCTGCTGCGGCAGGCGCTGCCCGCCCTGACGGCCAACGCGGTGGCGCTGCTCGTCACGGCCGTGGCCAACACCGCCGCCAACCGCCGCTTCACCTTCGGCGTGACCGGCTCGGCCCGGGCCCTGCGGCACCAGTTCGAGGGGCTGATCGCCTTCCTCGTCGGGCTGGCTCTCACCACCGGCGTGCTGGCCGTGCTGCCCACCGGCGTCTCCCACGGGGTGGAGCTCGTCGCGGTCGTCGCCGCCAACGCCCTGGCCACCCTGGTGCGCTTCCTGCTGCTGCGCGTGTGGGTCTTCAACCCCAACCGGAGGCAGGGCCGATGACCGCCACGCTCACCACGCCGGCGCACCGCCGCGCCCCGCTGGCCGGCCGGGTCCTGCTCGGCTCCGGCGACGCCCCCCGCTGGTCGCGTCCCGCACTGTGGGGCGTGCTCGCCGCCGCGTTCGCCCTGTACGCCTGGGCGCTCAGCGGCGACGCCAACGCCTACTACGCCGCCGCCGTCCGGTCCGGCACCACGAGCTGGAAGGCGTTCTTCTTCGGCGCGCTCGACGCGGGCTCGTTCATCACGGTCGACAAGCCGCCGCTGGCGCTGTGGGTGATGGGCCTGTCGGCGCGGATCTTCGGCTACGGCACGTACAGCATGCTGCTCCCGCAGGCGGTCGCGGGCGCGGCCACCGTCGCGCTGGTCCACTCGGCGGTCCGGCGCGGTCTCGGCACCGGCCGGCACGCGCACGTCGCGGCGCTGGTGGCGGCCGTCGTCATGACCCTGACGCCCATCACCGTGGCGATCAACCGGGACAACAACCCCGACACGCTCCTCGTCCTGCTGCTCGTGGCGGCCGGTTGGTGCTGCCTGGAGGCGCTGCGCGCCGGCCGGCCCCGCCTGCTGCTGCTGTGCGCGCTCCTCGTCGGGCTGGCGTTCAACACCAAGATGCTCCAGGCGTACCTGGCGGTGCCCGCCCTCGCGTCGGCGTACCTGGTGTGCGCGCGGACGACGCTCGCCAGGCGGCTGGGCCACCTGCTGGCCGCCGGGGCGGTGCTGGTCGCGGCCAGTGCCTGGTGGATGGCGATCGTGGACCTGTGGCCGGCGGACTCCCGGCCGTACATCGGCGGCTCCACGGACAACTCCGTATGGGACCTGGTCATCGGCTACAACGGCCTCGGGCGGATCTTCGGCCAGGGCGGCGGGTCCGGCGGCTTCGGCGGCGGCGCCTCCTTCGGCGGCGCCTCGGGGGCCGGGCGGCTGTTCAACGACACCATGGCGGGCCAGATCTCCTGGCTGCTGCCGTTCTGCGCGCTGGCGTCGGCCCTCGCGGCGGTGGCGGCCTGGTCGCGGTGGCGCGCCCGCCGGGAGCCCGCGACGCCCGTCTCGTCCGTCCTGCGCCAACCGGGCGCGCCGTGGCTGCTGTGGGGGGTCTGGCTGGCCGTCCACTTCGCGGTCTTCAGCTTCTCCAGCGGCACGTTCCACCCCTACTACACGACGGCGATGGCCCCGGCCGTCGCGGCGCTCACCGGGATGGGCGCGGTCCTCATGTGGCGGGCCCACCGGCACTCCCGCGCCTGGTGGTGGGTGCTGCCGCTGGCGGTCGCGGTCACCGGCGGCTGGTCGTTCACGGTGCTGCGCCGTACCCCCGACTGGGTGCCGTGGCTGGCCTGGACGGTCCTCGCGGCGACCGTGCTGGCCTCGGCGGGGCTCGTCCTGGCCCGGCTGGGCAGGGGCACCATGACCAGGCTGGCCGTGAGCGTGCTGCCGGCGGTGCTGGTCGCGGGACTCGCCGGGCCGGCCGCGTACGCGGTGACGCCGCTGCAGTCGCCGGTCAACGGCACGAACCCGATCGCGGGCCCGGCCGTGAACTCGGCCCCGGGCGGCGGCTTCGGCCCCGGCGGCTCCGGCATGCGGGGCACGCCTCCCCGCGAGGCGCCCCCCGGAACGAGGCAGCCTGACCAGCCGGGACAGGGCGAGGCGGGCCGGCCGGGCCGGATGGCCGGCGGGTTCGGCGGCGAGACCGACAGCGCGCTGGTCGCGTACCTGGAGGCGAACCAGGGGACGGCCGAATGGCTCGCCGCCGTCGCCAGCGCCCAGCAGGCGGCCGGCATCATCCTGGCCACCGGCAAGCCGGTCATCGCCATGGGCGGCTTCACCGGCCGCGACCCCGCCATGACCGTTGCCCGCCTGCAGAGCCTGGTCGCCTCCGGACGCCTGCGTCACGTGCTGACGGGCGGCGGCGGTCCCGGCCGGGGCGACAGCGAGGTCACCACCTGGGTCCAGCGGAACTGCGCGGCCGTGACCGGTCAGGACGGCCTCTACGACTGCTCGGCCGCCGGGTGACGTCCTTCGCCCCGAACGTCCCCCCGTGGGCGGATAAGCTTGGCCGGTGCGGAGTACGACCCGAGCCGAGCAGGCCGACCAGCGCCGGGCAGAGCTGCTCGAGGCCACGCGCAAGGTGGTGCTCGAACGCGGCCTGGCCAACACCCGGATCGCCGACATCGCCAAGTCCATCAACGTCAGCGGCGGGCTGATCCACTACCACTTCGCCACCAAGGACGAGCTGATCACCGCGATGCTCAGGGCCACGCTCGACATCGAGAGCGCCAGGCTCGACGAGCTGGCCGCCGGCCCCGGCACCGCGGTGGAGCGCCTGGACCGGGTGTTGCAGTACTACATCCCGGATTCCAGGTCCGACCAGAGCTGGCTGCTGTGGATCGACGCCTGGAACACCGCGCTGCGCGAGCCGGCCGTCAACGGCATCATGCTGGAGCTGGAGACTGCCTGGCTGGACGCGCTGGCCAGGGTGCTGGCCGACGGCACGCGGACGGGTGAGTTCGCCTGCGACGACCCGGCGGGGGCGGCCGAGCGCATCGACGCCATGCTCGACGGGCTGGTGATCCGCTACACCCTGCACCCCACGGTGCTCAGCCGCTCCCGCCTCCTCGACCACGCGCGCACCGCGGCGGCCAGGGAGGCGGGCATCTCGCCCGAGGCCCTCGGCTGAACGCCGGTCGGCCCTCGGGCGGTCCGCCGTCAGGCGGGCAGGGCCGCCAGGAGGAAGGCGAGGCGGGCGGCGGCGGCCTCCACGTCGTCGGTCGTGCCGAGCCGGTAGCCCCACGAGGTGACGAAACTGCCGTCCTCGGAGCAGGTGACGCTCTCCGCGAGCGTGGCCGAGAAGCGGTTGCGCACCGACACGTACGCCGGGTCGCTCGCCAGAGCCAGGCTCTGGATCGTCAGGTCGGCGTGACGACCGGCACACCACGCGAACCGCTCCAGGCTGAGCGCGGTATCAAGCATCATGCGTCACCTCCGCAACGTCCTCGCGACAGAATTGCACGATCTTGTGGAGGCGGGCAAGCAATTGCGCGGATTAAGAGGCGGATTGTTTGCGGTAATCGTCAAGAATGCCGAGGATGACGTCCCGGCCGGCCCCGTCGAACACCGCCGCCTTGGCGTAGTCGTCGAAGGCGCGGGTGTAGAAGGCGATGTCGTCGGGATCGCGCAGGACCAGGTCCTTGGTCATGGTGGCGACGCCGACCATGGCCTCGTTGTAGATCCAGAAGCCGTTGATGGGCGCCGACGGCAGCTCGGCGGAGAAGGGGATGACGCCGAACTCGACGTTCGGCAGGGTGCTGACGGCGATCAGCCGGTCGAGCTGGCCGCGCATGACGTCGACCGGGGCGAGCCGGGTGCGCAACGCCGACTCCGGCAGCACGAACCTGAACGTCCGGCTCCGGTCGTAGAGGATCTCCTGCCGCTGCATCCGGACCCGCACGGCCGCGTCGATCTGCTCGGGGGCGCTGTAGAGGCGCCTGACCTTGCGGAAGACGTGGCGGGAGTACTCGGCGGTCTGCAGCAGCCCGACCACGATGTTCGGCTCGAAGACCCGGAACAGCCGGGTGCGCGCCTCCAGGTCGCGGATGTCCTCCTGGAGTGCGGCCAGGCCGCTGCGGTGGCGCTGCTTCCAGTCGTCGTGCCGTTCGAGCAGCGCGATGGCCTGCCGGATCAGCTCGTCCGTCGTCTCGGGCGAGGCCCGCACGGCCTGCGCCCACACGACGACGTCGTCCTCCGTCGCCGTCTGCCTGGCGTTCTCCAGCCGGGAGACCTTGGAGGGCTGCCAGCGCAGCCGCTCGGCCAGGTCCTTGCCCGACAGGTGGGCGGCCTCGCGCAGCGCGCGGAGCTGGGTGCCGAGATCGACGCGCGCCTGCTGAAAGGACGTCACGCGGCAAGAGGCTAGACCCGCTCACGTTGATCATACCAGTGGCAGTCGCGCAATTGTGATCAAGTAGTGGCGGATGGTGTCGAACCCAAGGTCGGGAAAGCGGTTGCCGGGATGTCGGGCAGCACCCGGCGGGCGATCTCGGTGAGCAGCTCGCGGGGCACCTCGACCGCGGCCTCACCGTCGAGGACGTCCCGCAGGTCGGCCAGGGCATCGGGGTCGGTGAGCCGGAGGCCCTGCACGACGATCGTGCCGCGGTCGGTCTCGTAGAGGGTGGGGCAGGCGCCCGCCTCCGACGTGGAGCCGAGGAACCGCATGCGCATGGACAGTCCTTCCCGAATGAGGTCTGCAATTGCGCGCAATTGTACGTCTCTAGGGGACAAAGTCGATCGTTTTGCGAAAAACCGTCATATATGGCGCGCCGGGGGTGTGACGCTGACAGAACCGAAACTCCAGGCATGACGGGACACCGAGCCACCCGGCAGTCGAGGGAGGCTCCCGTGAACGCGGAAGGCTCAGCCGAGCGCCTGCATGAACGGCAGGAACTGCCGGGACCGGTCGCCGGGCGGCAGTCCGTCACGCGCCATGAGCGAGACCGCCCACGGCCGGCCCATGCCGTGCTCCTCGGCCCACCGGACCAGCCCGCCCTGCGCCTCGTCGATGTCCATCCGCACCTCGCCGCCCACGTGCAGGGCCAGATCGCCGATCAGCGCCTGCGCGGTCGCGAGGTCGTGGGCCACCACGGGGCCGATGACGACGTTGCCGTCGTTGCGCCAGCAGTGGCCGAACCCACCCTCGGCGACCAGCACCCGCTCGCCGAAGCCGGACATGCGCCGCAACAGCGCCGAGCGGTCGGTGCCGAACACCTCGGCGTCGAGCGCCAGGATCGTGCCCAGATCGTCCGCGGTGGCCGTCCGCGTCCGGCCGGACGGCTCGCCGCGGAAGACGCCGGTGCGCTTGACGACCCGGCCCAGGGTGCGGAAGCCGAGCTGCTCGTAGAGCGGCCGGCCGCTGTCGGTGGCGTGCAGCGAGACCGTGCGCTCGCCGGCCTCGGCCAGCGCGTGCTCCATCAGCTTGCGGGCCAGCCCCTGGCGAGCGTGGCGGGAGGCGGTGAGGACCATGCTGATCACCGCATGGTCGTGGCCGTAGCGGGTCAGGATGTTGGTCGCCGCGAGCCCGTCGCCGTCGGGGGCGTCGATGCCGTAGCCCTCGCCCACGTCGAGGAGCAGCCGCCACTTGTGCCGCTCGGGGCCCCAGTCGCGGCTCTCGGCCAGGCGGGTGCAGGCGTCGAGATCGTCGAGCGTGAGGCGGCGGATCTTCATGCGGTCATCCTTCCGCACCCGCCGCATCCAGCTCAAACGTATTTAACTCCGCCCACCGGTGAATAAGGACAGCCTGATCGGGTTTCCCGTGCGGCTGAACGGGACAGGATGAGGACAGTGTTGTGGCGGTTGATGTGGGTGGGACAGCCCTGTCCAGGGGTGGCCTCATCAGCCGCGACGGCACCCTCCCCGCCACCTGGACCACCCGTGGCGCGTCGTCAGATCGCCCAGGCCGGTGCCGCCGAGCACGGGAGGTGGCCGCGGTTCGTCAGTGGCTGCCCCTGGCGCACCTCAGAGGAGGCGGCGCGGGCCGGCACCCTCCTGGCCCAGGCGATCGCCGGGGTTGACCAGGGCGCACTGCTCGAACGACAGGCAGCCGCAGCCGACGCAGTCGGTGAAGAGGTCGCGCATCCGTTCCAGCCGGGCGATGCGCGCGTTCAGCTCCTCGCTCCAGCAGTGCGACGCCCGCCGCCAGAACTCCGGAGTCGGGTGCGCCCCCTCCGGCAGGAAGGCGAGCACGTCGCCGATCACCGACAGCGGGACGCCGACCGACTGCGAGGCGCGGATGAAGGCGACCACGCGCAGCGTGGAGCGGTGGTAGCGGCGCTGGTTCCCCACGGTGCGGCGGCTGTGGATGAGGCCCTGGCGCTCGTAGAAGCGCAGCGCCGAGGCCGGCACTCCGCTGCGTTCGGCCAGCTCGCCGATGGTGAGCTCCTTGCCCGGCGGGGACGGGTTCGTCATGCCCGAGAGCCTAGCTTGACTTCAACAAGGGTTTAAGTTCGAGCATGGTCGCATGAACACGACAGACAAGATCTTGGTGATCGGCGCCACGGGGAACATCGGCAGGCATCTGGTGCCCCTGCTGGCCGAGGCAGGCGTCGCGGTGCGGGCGCTGACCCGTGAACCGTCGCGGGCCGGCCTGCCCGGCGGCGTCGAGGTGGTGCGCGGGGACCTGACCGAACCGGAGTCCGTGGAGGCGGCCCTGGAGGGCGTCGGCTCGGTGTTCCTGCTGTGGCCGTCCTTCTCGGCCGCCGGGGCCGAGCCCGTCGTCGAGGCGATCGCCCGGCACGCGCGCCGGGTCGTCTATGTCTCCGCCTTCTCCGTGCAGGACGGGCGCGACGCGGCGCAGAACGGGGTGTGGGGCGAGGTCGAGGAGCTGGTCCGGCGGTCCGGGGTGGAGTGGACGTTCCTGCGGGCGGGCGGGTTCGCCACCAACACCCTCGGCTGGGCCGAGGAGATCCGGTCGAGCGGCGTGGTGCGCGCGCCGTACGCCGGTGCGGCGCGCTCGCTCATCCACGAGGCCGACATCGCCGCCGTGGCCTTCCGGGCGTTGACCGAGGACGGCCACGCCGGCAGCAGCCACGTGCTCACCGGACCGGAGGTCCTCACCCAGGCCGACCAGGTGCGCGTCATCGGCGAGGTCATCGGCCGCCCGCTGCGCTTCGACGAGCAGCCGCGGGAGGAGGCCCGCGCGGAGATGATCGCCGCCTGGGGCGACCCCGCGATGGTCGACGGCGCGCTCGACCACTGGGCCTCCATCGTGGCCGAGCCCGAGCCGGTCACCACGACCGTGGAAGAGGTGACCGGCCGTCCCGCCCGCACGTTCCGCGAGTGGGCGCACGACCACGCGGCGGACTTCCTGTCGCCGCGGGACGTCGCCGACTCCTACTAGGGGCGTTCCGGCGCGGCGTCATGGCGGACGCCCTGGCGCTGGCCGCGGACGACGTCGTGCGGGTGGCGCCGCTGGAGGGGGCCCCGCCGTCCTGGACAACGCCGCGCGGCTGACCGCCGACCACGACATCCACGGCGTCGAGGTCGACGGGCCGTTCGTGTCGGACGATCGCTTCGCGGTGCGGTTCGCCTTCGACGAGACGCACCTGCCCACCGGCAGGCGGGAGTCCACGGTGAAGATGTCGCTCTGCACGGTGGCCGGCGGGCGGATCGTCCGGGAGGAGGTGTACTACCTGGACGGGCCCCAGGCGGTCACCCGGTAGGCGGCGGCAGGAGGTGGGCGGGCAGCTCGACGGGCCGGGCCCGCAGCTCCTCGCCCAGGGCCTTGGCCTGCGGGTCCATCCGGGTGCTGGCCGCCACGCCCCGGCCCAGCAGGCCGTGGACCACGAAGTTCAGGGCCCTGAGGTTGGGCAGCTCGTACCGGTCCACCCGGTGCGGGGCCAGGGCGGGCAGCAACTCCCGCACGCGGTCCACGGTGAGGGTGGCCGCGAGCCAGGAGTATTGCTCGGAGGTGGCCACCCACACGCCCAGGTTCGCGTTGCCGCCCTTGTCGCCGGACCGCGCCCCCGCCACGCGCCCCAGCGGCACCCGCACCGTGGCACCCGCCTGGTGCTCCGTGACCCCCGTCCCGTACACAGGAGCGGCCGCTCGGCTCTCCGTGACCCCCGTCCCGTCCGCGGGAGCGGCCGCTCGGCTCTCCGTGACCGCCGCCTCGCCCGCCGAGGTGTCCGCTCGGTCCGCGAGAACGGCTCGGCGCCGGTCGGGCAGGGGCGACGTGCGGCCGGCCGGGTGCTCGCCGTCCGGGTCGGGGAGCCGGACGCCGTCGAGGAACACCTCCGCGCGCACCTCGTCCGCCGGGACCAGCACCGGCCAGTAGACCCCGTACGGAGAGGCGTCCCCCGGCGGGGTGAGGGTGTGGAAGCCGGGGTAGCTGGCCAACCCCGTCTCCACCACCGCCGCGGAGAAGGCCCGGCCCACCCGGCGCGGGTCGGCGTCCATGACGGTGATCCGCAGCAGCCCGCCGCCGGTCAGCGTCACGTCCACCTCGTCGAACGACTCCCGCGGCACCCGCGCCCAGATCGCCTCCTCCGCCAGCCGGGCCTTCGCCTCGACGTCGAGGCCGGTCAGCACCAGCGTCATCGCGTTGCGGTAGCCGCCCAGGTAGTTGACCGCCACCTTGAGCGTGCCGGGCGGCGGCTCGCCCCGGACACCCGAGACGCGGACCCGGTCGGGGCCGTCGTCGGACAGGACGATGGTGTCGAAGCGCGCCACCACGTCGGGGCCCGGGTAGCGGGGTCCGGCGATCTCGTACACGAGCTGCGCCGTGACCGTGCCGGTCGAGACCAGCCCACCCGTGCCCGGATGCTTGGTGATGACCGACGAGCCGTCGGCGTGCAGCTCGGCGATCGGGAACCCGCAGTGCGCCAGGTCCGGCACGTCCCGGAAGAACGCGTAGTTGCCGCCCGTGGCCTGGCAGCCGCACTCGATGACATGCCCGGCCACCACCGAGCCGGCCAGCGCGTCGAGGTCGCCGGGCCCCCAGCCGTACCGCCACATGCCGGGCCCCGTCACCAGGGCGGCGTCGGTGACCCGGCCGGTCACCACCACGTCGGCGCCCGCCGCGAGGGCGGTGGCGATCGGGCGGCCGCCCAGATAGGCGTTGGCCGTCAGCGGGGTCGCCGACAGGCGCTCGCCGGTGTCGGCGTTCGTCAGGTCGAGGTCGAGGCCGCGGCCGGTCAGGTCGTCGCCGGTCACGTACGCGACCCGGGGCGACAGGCCGAGCCGGGTCGCCAGCTCGTGCACGGCCTCCGCGCAGCCGGCGGGGTCGAGGCCGCCCGCGTTCGCGACGATCCGGATGCCCCGGTCGAGGCACGGGCCGAGGACGTCCTCCAACTGCCGCAGGAACGTCGGAGCGTAGCCGGGACGCCCCTTGAGCCGGTTGCCGGCCAGGATGAGCATGGTCAGCTCCGCCAGCCAGTCGCCGGTCAGCACGTCGATCGGGCCGCCCTCGACCATCTCGCGGGCCGCCGAGAGCCGGTCGCCGTAGAAGCCGCTGCAGTTGGCGACGCGCAGCATCAGGGCGTCCGCTCGCCCGGCGGCACCCACGCGGGCGGCCGCTTGGCCATGAACGCCGCGATGCCCTCCTGGCCCTCCTCCGAGGTGAAGCGCTGCGCGGACAGGGCCGCCATCCGCCGCAGCCCCTCCTCGAACGAGACGCCCGGCAGGTCCCTGACCAGCCGCTTGGTGATGGCCAGCGACTCCGGACCGCCCCTGACGAGCATGCCGGCGTAGCGGGCGACCGTCGCGTCCAGCTCCTCCTCGGGCACGGCCCGCGTGAGCAGGCCGATCTCCACGGCCCGGGAGGCGTCGAACACCTCGCCGGTCAGGAAGTACTCGGCCGCGGCCCGCGAATGCAGCCGGCGCAGCACCGGCACCGCGATCATGGCGGGCACGACGCCGAGCCGGACCTCCGTGAAGGCGAACGAGGCCGTCTCCGGCGCGATCGCGAAGTCGCAGGCGGCGACCAGGCCCAGCCCGCCCGCCCGCGCCGTGCCGTTGAGGCGGCAGATGACCGGCTTCGGGCTCTCCCAGAGCAGCGCGAGGATCTCCGGGAACGACGCGGTCACCGGAGCGTCCGCGGCGCCCGAGGCACGCTCGACCCGCTGCTCCTTGAGGTCGGCGCCCGAGCAGAACACCGGGCCGGTGCCGGTCAGCACGATCACCCGCGCCTCGGGCTCCGCCAGCGCCCAGCCGAGCCGGTCCTCCAGGTCCGCGAGCAGCCGCACGGACAGCGCGTTGCGGTTCGGCGGCGAGTCGAGTGTGATCGTCGCGACGCCGTTCGCGAGCTCCTTGTGGACCAGCCGGGTCATGAGTCCCCCTCCTGAGTGATCTCCTCGGCGATCTCCTGGATGACCGCCAGCACCGCTCCCGCCCGCACCTGCCGCCCCTCCTCGACGTGGACGCCGGAGACGACACCGGCGGCGGGCGCGGCGATCCGATGCTCCATCTTCATGGCCTCCAGCACCAGGACCGGCTGCCCCTTGGCCACCCGTTCGCCCTGCCGCACCTCGACGCGCAGGACGCTCCCGGGCATGGGGGCGAGCAACGACCCGGGGGCCACCCGCTCCGTGGGCTCGGGCAGCGCCGGCACGGGGGTCAACTCCGTGCAGCCGCCGGGTGAGTCGACGTACACCTTGTCGCCGTACAACGCGACGTCGAACGCCTGCCGGAGGCCGTCGCGCTCCAGCACCACCCGGTCGGGCTCGGCGACGACCACCGTCACCCCGGCGGGGAGCGGCTGGTAGACGACCTCCGCCTCGGCGAACCTGGCCCGCAGCGGTTGCGACCGGACGTTGCGCCAGCCGGAGGGCAGGCTGCCCAGCACCGGCGCCGCCCGCCGCCGCTCCGCCGCCATGGCCAGCCCCGCCGCCAGCACCGGCAACGCCACCCCCCCGTCCGTCTCGGCCCCGTTCGTCTCGGGCCCGTTCGCGCCAGGCCCGGAGGGGTCGGTGGGTTCGGCGTCCGGGCTCGGCCCACCGGTCGCCGGGGTGTCCGCGCCCGGCCCGGCCCGTTCCGGGCGGGCGAGGGTGGCGCGGTGGTCGTCCAGGAAGGCGATGTGGGTCTCGCCCGCCTGAAAGTCCGGACTTGTCAGGATGTCGAGAAGCAGGTCGCGGTTGGTGGTGACGCCGTGCAGCCGGGCGCGCCGCAGCGCGGCCGTGAGCTTCCTGACCGCCTCCGCGCGGGTCGTCCCGTGGGCGACCACCTTGGCCAGCATCGCGTCGTAGTGCGGTGAGACCTCCGACCCCGACTCCACCCCGGAGTCCACCCGCACGTCCCCCGTGATCTCGAAGCGCCGCAGCACCCCCGTCCGGGGCAGGTAGTCGCGGTCCTCGGCGTACAGCCGGGCCTCCACCGCGTGCCCGCGCGGCCCGGGCGGCTCGCCCTCCAGGGCGGCCCCCTCGGCGACCGCGAGCTGGAGCCTGACGAGGTCCACCCCGTGCACCAGCTCGGTCACCGGGTGCTCGACCTGCAGGCGGGTGTTCATCTCCAGGAACGCCACCCGCTCGCCCCGCACCAGGAACTCGACCGTCCCCGCGCCCACGTACCCGATCGCGCGGGCGGCCCGGACCGCCGCCTCCCGCAGCAGGGACCGGGTCTCCTCGCCGATCCCCGGCGACGGGCACTCCTCCACGACCTTCTGGTGGCGCCGCTGCACACTGCACTCGCGCTCGCCGAGCGCCCACACCATCCCGTGCCCGTCGGCGAGGAGCTGCACCTCGACGTGCCGGGCCCGGTCGAGCAGCGGCTCGATGAACACGGTGCCGTCGCCGAACGCCGCCTGCGCCTCATGCCGCGCCGAGGCCACCTCCCGCGCCAGGTCCTCGGCGGCCCGCACCACCCGCATGCCCCGCCCGCCGCCACCGGCGGACGCCTTCACCAGCACCGGGTACGCCCAGCCCGCCGGGAGGACCCCGTCGCGGGTCCCGTCCCACGACCCGGCCGGTGTCCCGTCACGCGTCCCGTCCAGCTCCAGCGACGGCAGGACGGGGACGCCCGCCTCGGCCATCAGCCGCTTCGCCGCGACCTTCGACCCCATGGCCGCGATCGCCTCCGGTGGCGGCCCGACCCACACCAGCCCCGCCTCCAGCACGGCCCGCGCGAACCCCGCGTTCTCCGACAGGAACCCGTACCCGGGATGCACCGCGTCGGCCCCCGCCGTCCGGCACGCCGCCACCACGCGGTCCACGTCGAGAT
Organism: Nonomuraea muscovyensis; assembly: GCF_014207745.1. NCBI lineage: Bacteria > Bacillati > Actinomycetota > Actinomycetes > Streptosporangiales > Streptosporangiaceae > Nonomuraea > Nonomuraea muscovyensis. The sequence continues at coordinate 2,095,858 of NZ_JACHJB010000002.1, read as the reverse complement.
ACGTCTCCGCCGGGCGCACCCCGCTCAGCCGTACCGCGTGGTCGGCCTCGGCCACGTGCGGCGCACGGGCGTCGGCGTCGGAGAAGACCGCGACCGTCTCGACGCCCAGTTCGCGGCAGGTCCGGAAGATCCGCCGCGCGATCTCCCCCCGGTTGGCCACCAGCAAGCGTGTGATCACGGCCGGAACACCCCGTATCCCGCGGGCTCCGGCACCGGAGCGTTGTTGATCGCCGACAGGCACAGCCCCAGGACGGTGCGGGTGTCGCGCGGGTCGATCACCCCGTCGTCGTACAACCGCCCCGACAGGAAGAACGGCAGCGACTCGGCCTCGATCTGCGCCTCCACCATCGCCCGCATCGCCGCGTCGGCCTCCTCGTCGTACACCTGACCCCGCGCGGCGGCCGAGGCGCGGCCCATGATCGACAGCACACCGGCGAGTTGCGCCGGCCCCATCACCGCCGACTTCGCGCTCGGCCAGCTGAACAGGAATCGCGGGTCGTAGGCCCGCCCGCACATGCCGTAGTTGCCCGCGCCGTAGGAGGCGCCCATCACCACGGTCAGGTGCGGCACCGACGAGTTGGACACCGCGTTGATCATCATCGCGCCGTGCTTGATGATGCCGCCCTGCTCGTACTCCTTGCCGACCATGTAGCCGGTGGTGTTCTGCAGGAACAGCAGCGGCGTGCGCGACTTGTCCGCGAGCTGGATGAACTGCGTCGCCTTCTGCGACTCGGCGCTGAACAGCACGCCCCGGGCGTTGGCCAGGATGCCGACCGGGTAGCCGTGCAGGCGTGCCCAGCCGGTCACCAGCGACTCCCCGAAGAGCGGCTTGAACTCCTCGAACTCGCTGCCGTCCACGATCCGCGCGATCACCTCGCGCGGGTCGAACGGGATCTTCAGGTCCTCGGGCACGATCCCGAGCAACTCGTCGGCAGGGTAGGCCGGCTCCCGCGCGGGGCCCGGCCGGACACCCAGCTTGCGCCAGCCGAGCGAGCGGACGACGCCCCGGCCGATCCGCAGCGCGTCGTGCTCGTCCTGCGCCAGGTGGTCGGCCAGACCGCTGGTGCGGGCGTGCATCTCGGCCCCGCCCAGCGACTCGTCGTCGGACTCCTCGCCGGTCGCCATCTTCACCAGGGGCGGGCCGCCCAGGAACACCTTGGCGCGCTCGCGCACCATCACCACGTGGTCGCTCATCCCCGGCACGTACGCGCCGCCCGCCGTCGAGTTGCCGAACACCAGGGCGATCGTCGGGATGCCCGCCGCCGACAGCCGCGTCAGATCGCGGAACACCCGCCCGCCCGGGATGAAGATCTCCTTCTGCGTCGGCAGGTCCGCACCCCCGCTCTCGACGAGGTTGACGAACGGCAGGCGGTTGGCGAAGGCGATGTCGGCGGCCCGGAGCGTCTTACGCAGGGTCCACGGGTTGGAGGCGCCGCCCCGCACGGTGGGGTCGTTGGCGCAGATCACGCACTCGACGCCCTCGATCACCCCGATCCCCGTCACCACGCTCGCGCCCACCGGGAAGTCGCTGCCCCAGGCGGCGAGCGGCGACAGCTCCAGGAACGGCGAGTCGGGATCGACCAGCAGCTCGATCCGCTCCCTGGCCAGCAGCTTGCCGCGGGCGCGGTGCCGGGACACGTACTTCTCGCCGCCGCCCGCGACGGCCTTGGCGTGCTCGGCCTCCAGGCCGGCCAGCTTGTCCAGCATGGCCGCGCGGCGTTGGAGGTGCACGGGGTCGCGTGGGTCCAGCCTGCTCGTGATCACTCGCCCTCCACGGGGGACGTAGTTGACGCCTGCGTCAATCCGATGGCCCGCGCCCACAGCGTGGTCAGCAGGTCGACGGCCGTCCGCTCGTCGGCCTGCTCGCCCAGGTCGAGCCAGACGTGCGCGAAGTGCTCCACCATGCCGCCGAGCATGACGGCGGTCAGCCGGGGGTCGAGCGCGGGATCGGCCAGTCCTTGCTCCTGCAGCCGCCGCAGCCCCTCCGCGCCCCGCCGTACGAACACCTCGCGCAGCTCCAGCAGCAGGTCGCGGAAGCCCTCCTCGGCGGCGGCCGCCTGCTCCAGCATGCGGATCAGCCGCGAGTTGGCGGCCCAGGCCCGCAGGTAGAGGCGGTTGGCCGCCTCGATGCGGGAGTACGGGTCGTCGGGGACGGCCGGGCCGACGAGGCTCGCGGTGAACATCTCGCCCACCACCGCCGCGGCGACCTCGCGGAACAGCGCCTCCTTGGAGTCGAAGTAGGTGTAGAAGGTGCCGTGCGAGACCCGGGCACGGGCGCAGACGTCGTCCACCCGCACGGCCTCGTACCCGTGCTCGTCGAACGCCTCCCGGCCGGCCTGCACCAGCGCCGCCCTGGTCCGCCGCCCGCGTGCGGTCAACGGATCCGACTTGACGATCACGTCAACCAGCCTAGCCGCGCCGGCCCGAGAACGAAAGGCTTCCCGCGACCGGAAGAGGGCGAGCCGCTCCCGCGACCGGAAGGGGGGCGAGTGGGCTCGCGTGACTGGAAGGGGGCGAGCGGCTCGCGTGACCGGCCGGGGGGCGAAGTGGCTCGCCTGGAGCGGCCCGAGGAGGCCGTCGGTGAGCGGCCGGTAACGAGAAAGCCCTTCGCGACCGGGTGGGTCGCGAAGGGCTTTGCCGGGCGGGAAGGTCAGCCGCAGTGGCTCCAGCCGGACTTCCAGGACAGGGAGCCCCAGCTACCGCCCCAGATGACGCACTTCTGCTTCGCCGGCAACCGGACCGGTCCGGCGTAGGCGGTGAACTTGCCCGGGTTGCTGCCGCTGGATCCACCCTTGACCTGGAGGATGGCGTTCATCTGCACCTTGCCCGGATGCACCAGCTTCGACATCGTGACCACGCAGTTCTTGCCCGCGCCCGTGTTGTAGAGCAGGAAGATGGTCGCGTTGCTGCCGAGCGTGTGGCTCCCGACCACCTTGTAGCCCGCACCGCACACCTGGGTGGCGGTGTAGGGGTTCGGCTTGGGCGCGGGCTTCGTGGTCGGCTTGACCGTGGGCTTGACGGTCGGCTTGACCGTGGGCTTCGGGGACGCGGGAAGCTCCCTGGTCGGGCCCGGGGTCGGCCTGTCGGTGGGCTCGGCCTCGGGGTCCACGCTGTCGTCCGGCTGCTTCGACTCGGTCGGCTTCGGGTCCGGCCGTTTGGTCGCGGGCTTCTTCGTCGCGGGCTTGGCCGTCGGGGCGGTGGTGGGAACGGTGATCTGGTCCGTCTGCTGGTTGCTCTCCGCCGGCATGCTCTGGAGCGGGTCGAGCTCCTTGGGCTTGTCGACCTTGGGCTCCTCGGCGTCCTCCAGCTCCGGCGGGCCCACGGTCTCCAGCGTCGGCAGGATGGTCGGGTCGACCGCCGGCTGCTCGGTGGGCCGGCCGCTGGCCGCGCTGTCGGGGGTGGCCCGCGAGGCGTTGTTCACCTGCCGCACGACCGCGGTCTTGCCGCTGTTGGCGTTGACCACGACCGCGCCGCCGACCACCAGCAGGGCCGCCGCCGCGGCGCCGGACAGGGCGAACGTGAGCGTGCGCCGCTGCTTCGCGGCGGCGCCGTCGGCGGGCGTGGCCGGCCGACCGGGGGCCTGACCGCCCGGCTGACGCTGGCCGGGGACTGCGTGCGGGGGAGCGCCCCGGCCCGGGGCCTGGCCACCGGGCGCCGCCGCGCCCGGTCCCGGTTGGCCGGCGGGCGCTCCGGCCGCCCCGGCAGCCATGGGACCGGCCTGGCCGGGCGCGGGCGCGCCGAAGCGGCGACCGGGCTGCCCGGCCTGCGAACCGTCCTGCTGGGGCCCACCCTGCTGCGGCCCGCTGATCTGCGGGCCGCTCTGCTGGGGCCCACCCTGTTGGGGCCCACCCTGCTGAGGAGCACCAGGGTGCATGCCGCCCTGCTGCGGGCCGCCCGGCTGGGCGCTCCCGGCGTACGGGACGTTCTGCAGGTGGTGTCCGGTCTGCGGGCCGCCCGCGGGCTGGGGGCCGGGCTGCGCCGGGCCGCCCGCGAACCCGGGGGGCGGAGCGGCGGCCTGCGGACCGGCACCGAAAGGCCCCTGAGGACCGGTGCCCTGAGGACCGGTGCCGTGGGGGCCGGACTGGGGTGCGCTCGCCTGCTGGGGACCGGTGGCCCCCTGCTGGGAAGCGGGGAAGGGGACGAGGCGCTGGCCGGTGACCGGCTCGACGGCCACGTTGGGCGCCGGCTGCCCGGTGAGCCGCACGACCAGCTCGTCCGCCGTGGGCCGCACCGCCGGGTCCTTCGACAGGCAGGCCCCCACCAGCTCGCCGATCGCGCCGTCCATCCCGCCGAGCTGCGGCTCCTCGTTCAGGATGCGGTTCATGACCACGGGAATGGAGTCGGCGCCGAACGCCGGCTTGCCCGTGGCGGCGAACACCATGGTGACGCCCCAGGCGAACACGTCGGCCGCCTCGGAGACCACGCCGCCGCTGAGCTGCTCGGGCGCCAGGTACGACGGCGTGCCCATGGCCATACCGGTGGCCGTGGCGCCGGGCGAGTCCAGCGCGCGGGCGATGCCGAAGTCGATCACGACCGGACCCTCGGGGCCCATGAGCACGTTGGCGGGCTTGAGGTCGCGGTGCAGGATTCCGGCCCGGTGGATCGCCGCGAGCGCCGTCGCGGTGCTGATCGCGAGCCGCTCCAGCGCCGCCCCCCGGCGCGGGCCCTCGTTGATGACCAGCTCGCGCAGCGAGGGGCCCGGGACGAACTCGCTCACGATGTACGGCCGGCTGCCCTCCAGGTCCGCGTGGAGCACCGGGGCGGTGCAGAACCGGGCGACCCGCTGCGCCACCGACACCTCGCGCAGGAACCGGGTTCTCGCCTCCGGATCGGCCACGGCGGCGTGGTGGAGCAGTTTGACGGCGACCTGCTCGCCGGAGTCGCTGCGGCCCAGGTATACGACGCCCTGCCCGCCTTCCCCCAGCCGGCCGAGGAGCTCGTAGGCCCCCAGCCGTCGCGGATCGTCCGCCGCCAACGGCTGGTGTTGATTCACGTCGGACCCCCAAGACGCATGCATAAAACTCGACAACTGGGGCAGAACGCTACCAGCGTGATGCTTAGTACGTGGGCCTGACGTGACGTATCTTTCACGTTTTGTTGTCTCGCGTCAGTCGTCCTGTGCGGACCGTGTTCACCGGTCCGCCGGTCGTCACGCCCTGTGAGGTCAGATGGCCTTGCCCGGATTCAGGATGCCGAGCGGGTCGAACACCGCCTTGATGCCCTGCTGCACCTCCTGGGCCACCGGACCCGACTCCAGAGCGAGCCAGCGCCGCTTGAGCACGCCGACGCCGTGCTCCCCGGTCAGCGTGCCGCCGAGCTCCAGGGCGTGCGTGAAGACGTCGTCGGCCGCGGCCCACACGTTCGCGGGCGGCTCGGGCAGGCCGCGTTCGAAGATGAAGACCGGATGCAGGTTGCCGTCACCGGCGTGCGCCACCGTGCAGATCTTCACGTCGTGGCGGGCAGCGGCCGCCTCGATCGCGGTGATCATGTCGGGCAGCACCGAGCGGGGCACGCACACGTCCTCGACCAGGCAGGCGCCGAGACGCTCCTTGGCGTCGTAGGCCATCCGGCGCACGCCGATCAGCTCCTCGGTCTCCTGCGGGCTGGAGGAGACGGCCACGAACGAGGCGCCGTTGTCCACGCACAGCCGCTCCATCCGCTCGGCCACGACCTGGCCGTCGGCGGCGTCGGACTGGCCGATGAGCATGGCGTTGGTGCCCGGCTCCAGGCCGATGTTGCGCCAGTCGTCGATCGCCTCCAGCGTGGCGCGGTCGAGCAGCTCCATCAGCGACGGCTGGCAGCCCGCAGCCATGATCGCGGCCACCGCCGCGCCCGCGTCGCGCAGCGAGCCGAACTCCGCCGCGAACGTGGCAGGCGGCACCGCCGGGGCCCTGCGCAGCCGCACGGTCGCCGAGGTGATCACGCCCAGCGTGCCCTCCGAGCCGACGAACAGGCCGGTCAGGTCGTAGCCGGTGACGCCCTTCATCGTGCGGCGGCCGGTCTGCAGGATCCGGCCGTCGGCCAGCACGACCTCCAGGCCGAGCGCGGAGTCGCGGGTGACGCCGTACTTCACGCAGCGCAGCCCGCCCGCGTTCGTCGCCAGGTTGCCGCCGATCGTGGAGATCTCGTACGACGACGGGTCGGGGGCGTACATGAGCCCGTGCTCCCGTGCGGCCCGGTCGAGGTCCGCGGTGATCACGCCGGGCTCGACCACGGCGATCTCGTCGGCGGGGGAGAGCTCCTTGATCGCGGTCATCCGGTGCAGCGACAGGACGACCGAGCCGTCACCGGCCGTGGACGCGCCCGCCAGGCCGGTGCCCGCGCCGCGCGGCACGACCGGCACCCGGTGCTCGCTCGCCCAGCGCAGCGTGGCCACCACGTCGTCGCGCGAGGCGGCGAGCACCACGCCCAGCGGCTTGCCCGGTTCGACGAACGTGCGGTCGCGGGCGTAGGAGTCGACGACGTCGGGGTCGGTCAGGACGCGGCCCTCGGGAAGGGCCCTCACCAAGGCATCTATGGGTCTCACATGAAGAACCATACGGTTTGCTTGTATCGAGGCTTAAGGCCAGACTGCCCGGGTGAAAGTGACGTGTCCCGTGTGTTCCGAGGCTGACCAGGTGATCTCCGTTCCTGGGGCGGTGGCGGCGGGGACCACGTACCGGATCGGCCGGGTGCGGCTGCCCGGCCAGCGCGAGGTCGCCGACCTGCCGATGGCGGCCACGCTCGGCGCCTCGAAGCACGTGATGAGCCGCACCCAGCTCGCGGTCTGGCTGTCGTTCCCCAGCCGGCACTACACGCCCTGGTCGCGCAACCAGGGCTACGTCCTGCTCGGGGTCGCCGCCCTGGCGCACCTCGTGGTGGCGCTGGTGATCGCGATGGGCAAGGACTCCGGCTGGGGAGAGGTGCTGCTCGCGCCGTTCTGCCTGACCGGGTTGTTCTGGGGGTTCGGGCTGCTGCAGGTCCTCGGCTCGTACGGCGCGCGCAAGCGCGACCTCGCCGAGGCCCCGGCCCGCGAGCAGGCGCTCAAGGTGTGGGAGAAGCTCTGCTACTGCCCGAGGGACAACGTCGCCTTCGAGCCGGGCGTGGACGTCTCGTTCCACCCGAGCGAGACGCGGGAGTACATCTTCGGTTTCAGGGGCGGCCGGGTCGTCTGACAGGGCCTCGGCAGCGGCCGCGCCGACCGGAAAGCGTCGACCGTGAAGCGCCGCGGCGCGGCACGCACGGAGGTGCGTGCCGCGCCGCGGCGTCGGTCGAGGGCGGCCTCAGCCGCGCTCCTCCGCGACCAGCCGGACGCACACGGCGAGGCCGGCGATGGCCTGCTCCAGCTCCTCCAGGTCGGGGAAGGTGGGCGCGATGCGGATCACGCGGTCGTCGGGGTCCTGGCCGTAGGGGTGGGTGGCGCCCGCCGGGGTGAGCGCGATGCCGGCCGCCTTGGCCTTGGCCACCACCTCGGCGGCGTGCGGGACCTCCAGGCTGATGAAGTAGCCGCCCTTCGGGCTGGTCCAGGTGGCCAGGCCGCCCAGCTCCTTGGCCAGCACCCGGTCGACCAGCTCGAACTTCGGCCAGATCAGCTCGGCGTGCCGCCGCATGTGGGCGGCCACGCCGTCGGCGTCGCGCAGGAACTCCACGTGCCGCAACTGGTTGATCTTGTCGGGGCCGATGGACTGCTTGGCGGTGTTGGCCAGGAACCACTCGACGTTGGCCGGCGACGAGCCGAAGAACGCCACACCGGAGCCCGCCAGCGTCACCTTGGAGGTGGAGCCGTAGACGAACACCCGGTCGGGGTTGCCGTGCTCGGCGGCCAGGGCCAGCACGTCGGCGAGCTCGGCCGGGTCACCGGTCAGGTGGTGCACCGCGTAGGCGTTGTCCCAGAAGATGCGGAAGTCGGGCGCGGCGGTCGGCATGGCGGCCAGCCGGCGCACGGTCTCGTCGCTGTAGACGATGCCCGACGGGTTGCTGTACTTCGGCACGCACCAGATGCCCTTGACCGTGGGGTCGGCGGCGACGAGCCGCTCCACCACGTCCATGTCGGGGCCGTCGGCGCCCATCGGGACCGCCACCATCTTGATGCCGAAGCGCTCGCAGATGGTGAAGTGGCGGTCGTAGCCCGGCACCGGGCACAGGAAGGTGACCTCCGGCTCCTCCACCCAGCGGCGCGCGCCCCCGGGCAGCGGGCTGAGCAGGGCGTGCACGATCGTGTCGTGCATCATCGTGAGGCTGGAGTTGCCGCCGACGACGAGCTGCGCCGCGGGCACCTGCAGCAGCGGGCCGAACAGCTCGCGCAGCTCGGGCAGGCCCTGCAGGCCGCCGTAGTTGCGCCCGTCGGTGCCGTCGGCCGTGCGGTAGGACGTCGGCAGTTTGAGCAGGTCGTCGGAGAGATCGAGCTGGCGCGGTGACGGCTTGCCACGGGTCAGGTCGAGCGTGAGCCCACGCTGGACGAGGTCGGCGTAGTCGCGCTGAGCGTTCACGTGATCTTTCTCCTCGGATCGGGTCGCCTACGCAGGATAGAAGACGCGGGCCCCTGAGGAGGAAGCGGTCCGGAATATGGATGGCCGCCTGACCGGAATCGGACATAGATCGCAAATACGTTACGTCTCCACTACGGCCTTTACGCCCGCTTTACTGACCCTCTACCGTCCGGACATCGCACACCCCATGGTCACGGCCCGGCGATCCCGGGCAGAGAGGGTCCCCCTGTGCCCAGCACGAAACGCCTGTTAGCAGTGATACCGGCGGCTGCGCTCCTGGCCGCCGCCCTCACCGTCCCCTCGGCGGCCTCGTCCGCCGCAGAGGAGTCCGTGGCACGGTACGAGCCCAGCGCGTCCGACTACTACATCAACTACGCCCCGCCCCGTGTGGAGCCCGACCCGAAGGAGCCGGCAGTCCCCGGCGCGCGGGCCCGGGCGAAGAACCCGGCGCAGGAGTACGACCGCAAGTTCGCCAGCGGCAACCCGGCCGCCGCCAGGGTCCTGGCCGGCCGCGAGGCCGAGGCCATCAGGACGGGCACCAACCCCGCCGAGTTCATCTTCAAGAAGGCCAAGCAGACCAAGACCGCCAAGCTGCTCACGCTGCTGGTCGAGTTCAACGAGAACGCCAACGACGACTTCTCCGGCTTCAACCGGCCGCGAACCGTCGACAGCGCCCCCGACGACTGTGTCGTCGAGCCGGTCGGCACCAGGCTGAACGGCCCCCTGCACAACAACATCCCGGACCCGGCCACGCTGCCGAAGAAGGACAACAACTCCTTCTGGGTCAAGGACTTCAGCACCGAGCACTTCAACAAGATGCTCTACACCGACACCGGCATCACCGAGCGGGTCCGCCCCGACCTGAAGGACCCCCGCGACGGCAGGCCCGGCATCGACATCTCCGGCCACACGCTGAAGAAGATGTACGAGGAGATGTCCAAGGGCGCCTACTCCGTCACCGGCTCGGCGGCCGGCTGGCTCAAGGTCCCGCACTCCGAGGCCTGGTACGGCGCGGCGGCCTGCGGCGGCGCCCCGCAGGACATGTCCGGCCACCCCGACAACCCGCTCGGCGCCGGCCAGCTCGCCATCGACGCGGTCAACGTCCTCGCCCAGACGCAGCCCGGCTTCCCGTGGGCCGACTACGACCTCGAGGACGTCTCCGACGCCGACGGCGACGGTGACTACGCCGAGCCCGACGGCGTGATCGACCACCTCGTCCTCGTGCACGCCGGCAAGGACAAGTCGGCCGACGGCGGCGCCGAGGGCACCTACGCCATCTGGGCCCACTCCAGCGCGGTCGCCGGCGGCTACAAGGTGCCGGGCGCCGACTTCAAGATCTCCAACTACATCGTGCAGCCCGAGGACTCCGGCGTCGGCGTCTTCGCCCACGAGTACGGCCACGACCTCGGCCTGCCCGACCTGTACGACACCTCCGGCTCGGCCAGCTCCGCCGTGGACTTCTGGGACCTGATGTCCAGCGGCTCCCACTCCGGCCCGATCTTCCAGTCGATGCCCACCCACATGGGCCTGTGGGACAAGTGGGTGCTCGGCTGGGCCAACCCGAAGGTGTTCGACCCGGGCGACGCCGCCAGGCTCGTCACGGTCGGCCAGTCGTCGCGCACGCCGAAGCTCACCCAGGACGGCGTCCGGGTCAACCTGGCCTCCGAGCCGCTGAAGATGATCGACCCGCACAGCGGCACCGGCACCTGGTGGTCCGGCATGGACCAGGAGTGGGCCAACATCACGCTCAGCCGCGACGTACCGGTGCCCGCCGGCACCGACGTCCGCTTCTGGATGTGGAACAACTACGAGATCGAGCAGGACTGGGACTTCGGCTTCGTCGAGGTGTCCACCGACGGCGGCCAGACCTGGGCCCAGCAGAAGGTCCACGACGAGGCGGGCAACGAGGTCACCACGCCCGACGGCTACCCCGACCCGAACAAGAACCTCGCCACGTTCGGCAACAAGAAGTACGGGCTCACCGGCAACACGGACGGCTGGCGGCACGACTACGTGAACCTCACCCCGTTCGCCGGCCAGACCGTCAAGCTGCGCCTGACGTACAACACCGACGCCGCCTTCACCCCGCGCGGCTGGCACGCCGACGACTTCCAGCTCACCAACGGCGCCGACACCGTGTGGAGCGACGACGTCGAGGGCGGCGCCAACGGCTGGAAGGCCACCGGCGGCACCTTCACCAACACCAGCGGCCAGGGCTGGACGATCAACAACGGCTTCCGCGAGATCTCCCGCTTCTACCTGGCCGAGTGGCGCAACTTCGACGGCTTCGACAAGGGCCTGCAGTACGCCTACGACACCACCTACTCGCGTGACGGCGCCTGGAAGGTCGAGAAAGTCAAGTACAACGCCCCCGGCCTGCTCGTCTGGTACCGCGACTCGACCTACACCAACAACTCCCTCGTGCCCAACCTGCAGCTCCCGCCGAGCATCGGCTCCAAGGGCAGCCTCCTGCTGGTCGACTCGCACTACGAGCCGCTGCGCCGCACCGGCACCGCGGCCGAGAGGGACCCGACCCGGCACAAGAACATGGAGGGCCGCTCGCAGACCTCCAACGCGGCGTTCTCGTTCACCAGGACGTACCCGTTCAAGGAGTGCCTGGAGGCGCCCGACGAGCCGTTCAGCGAGTACTGCACGGACGTCAAGGCGCTCAAGGGTGTGCCGAACTTCACCGACGCCAAGACCTGGTACCCCGGCTTCGAGGTGCAGGACGACACGCTGTACTACCGCGACTTCGACGCCTCCGTGGTGGTGCCGTCGAAGGGCGACCAGCCGTACAGCACCCGCGTCGTGCACGTCGACGGCACCCCGGCCACCGAGCTGTACGGCACGGACGTCGGCGGCGGACACAAGCTCGGCACCGGAAACCCCGGCGACGAGGGCAAGGCGCTGGGCGTCCAGTTCAAGCTGATCAGCCCGCTCCCGGGCAACCTGGGCGCCGTCGTCCAGGTCATCCCGCCCAAGAAGTAACCGGCGGCCACGAGCGACCTGAGGCCGGCCGTCGTTCAGCGGTCGGCCTCAGGCCGCGGGTTGTGCACCTAGGGTCGGCCGCGTTCATCGGTCGGCCTCAGGTAGCGGGTTGTGCGCCTACGATTGATGACCATGAGCGCACTACGCACCAAGGCCGAGCACACTGAGGCGATCCGCACGGACCGCCGGGTGGCGTTGGTGATCAACACGCGCTCACGCCGCGGCAGGCGCCACTACTTCGAGGTGATCGAGCAGATCCACGCCCTCGGCTTCGAGCCGCTGGCGGAGATCGGCGTCTACAACCCCAAGCGGCTGCGCGAGCTGCTCGACACCGCCCTCGCCACCGGCCCCGACCTGCTCATCGTGGGGGGCGGCGACGGCACCCTGTCCTCGGCCGTGCGCCACGTCGCCCACCGCGACGTGGCGCTCGGCGTGCTGCCGCTCGGCACCACCAACAACTTCGCGCGCAGCCTCGGCCTGCCGCTCGACCTGCCCGGCGCGATCCGCGTGTTCGCCACCGGCAAGGTCGCCGACATCGACCTCGGCATGGCCGACGACCGGCCGTTCGCCAACCTGGCCAGCTTCGGCGTGTCGGTCGAGGTGGCCGGCACGGTCAAACCGTGGCTCAAGCGGGTGCTCGGCCGCCCCGCCTACCCGCTCACCGCGCTGACGATCCTGCCCGGTCACCGGCCCTTCCGCGCCGTCATCACCGTCGACGGGCAGCGCCACGAGCTGCTCACCCACCAGCTCAACATCGCCAACGGCCGCTTCCACGGCGGCTGGCAGGTCGCCAAAGACATCAGCATCGACAACGGCCTGCTCGTCGCCTACCAGCTCGGCTCCGGCAAGAAGCTGCGGCTGCTCGTCGAGACGCTGGCGCGGGCGACCACGGGCCGGTGGCGCAGCCTGGCGGGCGGGCCGTTCGTGACGGGCCGCGAGATGCTGCTGGAGACCGACCCGCCGATGGCGGCCGACGTCGACGGCGAGGTACGGCTGCGCACGCCGATCCGGCTGCGCGTGGTGCCCAACGGAGTCCGGGTGATGGTGCCGTCCTCGTTCGAGGACCGCTGACCGCCCGGCGCGTACAGTGGAGGCATGAACCCTCCCGGATCGTGGTGCGAGCGACCCAGGCCGCAGGCCCCCTCGTGCGAGCACCCGTCCCCGTGGAGCGCTCCCCGCAAGCCCGACGCCTGGTGCGAGACGGAGAAGTCGCCGGTCCTGTCGGTGCTCGACCTGCTCCTGCGGGCGGCCCGCAAGCGTTGACGGACCGGTGATAGAAGCCCGGCTGGCTGGGTAGTCGCCTTCCTCACCAGAGGGAGGTGACGACGTGAACGACACCCACAGGCTTGTCAACGATCTGGCCGAGCAGGTCTCCCGGCTCGTCAGGGACGAGTTGCGGCTGGCGCGGCTGGAGCTCACGCGCAAGGGCAGACGCGCCGGGTTCGGCGCCGGCCTGTTCGGGACGGCCGGCCTGCTCGCGTTCTTCGGCGGCGCCACGCTCGTGGCGGCCGTCGTCCTGCTGCTGTCGCAGGTCATGCCCGCCTGGGCGGCCGCGGCGATCGTGGCCGTCGTGCTGTTCGTCGTCGCCGCCGTGATCGGCCTCATCGGCCGCAAACAGGTCAGGCAGGCCACGCCGCCGGTGCCCAGCGAGGCGATCGCCAGCGTCAAGGCCGACATCGACGTGGTCAAGGAGAGCGTACGGCGATGAGTGAGACGGATCCCGGGTTCAGCAAGCAGCACGCCGGGCAGGTCGGCGCCCACCGCTCGACGGTGGGGGCGCCGACCGACCACGAGTCCATCAACGTCCCCCAGACCCGGCCCGGCGCTGAGGAGAACGCGCTGCGGGCCGAGGCCGAACGTGACGAGCACGAGGTCTTCGACCCCGAACCCCCGCTGCCGGACGAGCGCACCGCGCTGATCGAGGACCGGGAGGGCGAGGCCCGCTCGCAGACCCACGCGGGCGACACCCACACGGGCGACACCCACACCGGTGACCCGGGCGGCGCCCGCTCCGGGAACCCCCGTCCCGGTCGCGACCGGCGCGCGGCGCCGTCCCGGCACGGGGACACCCACACCGACGAGGAGGAACACGTGCGTAACCGCATCCAGGAGACCCGCGAGGACATGGGCGACACCGTGGCGGCCCTCGCCCACAAGGCCGACGTGAAGGCCAGGGCGAGCGAGGCGGCCGAGACCGTCAAGGGCAGGGCCGCGGAGGTCGCGGGCACCGTCAAGGGCAGGACCGCCGAGGTCGCGGGCACCGCGAAGGGCAGGGCGAGCGAGGTCGCCGGCAAGGTCCGCGAGGCCACCCCCGAGCAGGTGAAGGACGCGGCCGACAAGGTCACCGCCGAGGCCCGCAAGCGCCCCGTCCTGCTGCTGGCGGCGGCGGGGGCGCTCGGCGTCCTCGTCTTCCGCCGGATCAGGGCCCGCCGTACCGTCCGGCCGGCCAGGCGCCTCAGGAGGCGGTAGCCCGTTGGCCTCGCCGGACACCCCCGCCGACCTGCCGCGCCGAGCCTGGTGGAGCGTGCTGAAGCGCACGCTCGCCGAGTTCAGGGACGACCGCGTCCCCGACCTCGCCGCCGCGCTCACCTACTACGCGGTGCTGTCGATCTTCCCGGCGATGATCGTGCTGGTGTCGCTGTTCGGCCTGCTAGGCCACGACGACACCGCCATGCTGATCGGCCACCTGGCCGTACTGGCGCCCGCCGAGGTGCGCGACCTGCTGACGCAGGGCCTCGCGGGCGTCCAGCGCGGCACCGGCTCGGCCGGCCTGCTCGCGATCGCCGGCGTCGCCGTGGCCCTCTGGTCGGCCTCCGGCTACGTCGGCGCGTTCATCCGGGCCGGCAACGAGATCTACGACATCGAGGAAGGCCGCCCGTTCTGGAAGACCACCCCGCTGAAGGTCGGCCTGACGATCCTGGTGACGGTGCTGCTGGCCGTCGGAGCGATCGCGGTCACGCTCACCGGCCGGCTGGCCGACCTCGCGGGCCGCCTCCTCGGCCTGGGCGACACCGTGGTGACCGCCTGGAACGTGCTCAAATGGCCCGTCCTCGCGCTCATCGCCGCCGGGCTGATCATGGTGCTGTACTGGGCGGCGCCCAACGTGCGCCAGCCCGGCATGCGCTGGATCACCCCCGGCGGGCTGCTCGCCGTCGCCCTGTGGGTGATCGTCTCGGCGGGGTTCGCCCTGTACGTCAGCCAGTTCGGCTCGTACAACAAGACCTACGGCACGCTGGCGGCCGTCGTGGTCTTCCTGGTCTGGCTGTGGCTGTCCAATATGGCCCTGCTGCTCGGCGCCGAACTCGACGCCGAACTGGTCAGGGAGCGGGCCATCGCCGAAGGCAAACCCCCGGACAGCGAACCGTACGCCGTTCCCCGGGACGAGCCGGAGCCCGATAACCTGCCCAAATGACACGCGCGACGGCCACCGCGAAGGCCGCGTCGGGGACGCCGGCCGGGCTGCCGACGGTGCCGCCCTCTGCGCCGCCCTCTGCGCCGCCCTCCGCGCTGCCGTCCGTGCTGCCCTCAGTGCTGCTGACCGTGTTGCTGGCCTGTGGCGTGACCTCGTGCGGAGGCGGCTCGGCGGTCAGCGACCTGGGCGCCGTCGTCCGGGGCGCCAAGGGCGCCACCGTCACCGCCGAGCTGCGCTCCGGCCAGCGGTTCTCCCTCGCCGTCCCCGACGACCCGGCGGCCGGCGACCAGTGGACCCTGGTCGCCGTGCCCGACATGAAGGTCGCCTCCTACATCAGCGAGGAGCGGCGCAGCGAGGACGAGGGCACCAGCTACTTCGTCTTCAACGCCAAACATCCCGGCCGGACCCGCATCCGGCTCCACGACTGCTGGCGCTGCGGCACCGCCACGGCTCCGGCCACCGCGGAGAGCAGGCGACTGTCCGGCGAGGCGGTCTTCGAGGTGATCGTGCGCTGAACCCTTGATCGTCGCGCCCCGCTCGGCCAGGCTGCCTCCATGGACTTCATCCGGGTGCGCGCATCCGACGACGGCGCAGAGACGATCTCCTGGTGGACCGGCGACGTGTACGGCTGGCGGCGCGACGACGGCCCGCACCACCTGTTCGGCTTCGAGGGCGTCAACGTGGCCAGGGCCGTACAGGCCGACGACGGCTGGCGGCTCCTCGCCCGCGAG
The DNA here is from genome assembly GCF_014207745.1 of Nonomuraea muscovyensis. Taxonomy (NCBI): domain Bacteria; kingdom Bacillati; phylum Actinomycetota; class Actinomycetes; order Streptosporangiales; family Streptosporangiaceae; genus Nonomuraea; species Nonomuraea muscovyensis. Next base: position 2,080,259 of record NZ_JACHJB010000002.1, on the reverse strand, counting down.
GCCGCCGCCTACCTCGACCCGGTCACCCGGGAGATCATCGACGTCTGGGACAACCCGTTCACCGGCACCGCCGTGGAGGTCCAGCACGTCTTCAACGACCCCGTCAACCAGCGCCTCGGCGGGCATCCGGTGCCGGTCACGGCGGTCGGCGAGCAGGTGGTGTTCAACGTGGACGTCCGCCTGGCCTACCCGTCGCCGCTGAAGGTCGCCGACTACCCCGACCACTCGGCCGGCGACACCTACCGGGCGATGGAACTGTTCCAGTTCTTCGTCAGCGCCCGCGATCTGGAGTCGGGCGCGGCGTCCGTGCCGTGCGCGTTCTCCTGGTGCCGCGTCTCGCCCTGGCTGCCGTGGATGGCGATGGGCCAGCGCGAGGGGGCGCTGGTCTACCACTGCCGGGGCGGCAAGACGGCAGAGGTGCCCGAACGGCTCGCCCGGCACGTCGGCGAGCACTTCCTGCACGCGCCCGACACCTGGTCCGCGCCGAACATGACGAGCTGGACCGCCTTCGCCGCGCGTGCCCGCGGGTAGGGTTCGGCCGGTGAGCACCGACCTGTTCTGCGAGATCGTCGCGGGGGAGCGGCCCGCGTTCGTGGTCCACGCCGACGAGGTGGCCGTCTCCTTCCTCGACAGCCGGCCGCTGTTCAAGGGGCACGTGCTGGTGGTGCCGCGGCGGCACACCGAGACGCTGGCCGACCTGGCCGACGTGGGGCCGTTCTTCGAGCGGGTGCAGGCGATGGCGCGGGCGGTCGAACGGGCCATGGCCGCGGCCGGCACGTTCGTGGCGATGAACAACCGGGTCAGCCAGAGCGTCCCGCACCTGCACGTGCACGTGGTGCCGCGCAACCGCAAGGACGGCCTGCGCGGCTTCTTCTGGCCGCGCACCAGGTACGCCTCCGACGAGGAGGCCCGCGCCTGCGCCGCCGCCGTCGCCGAGGCGCTGGAGGGGGCGTAGGCTCCGGCGGTGTGGAAGTGCAGTACGTCGTCGGCGTGGCCGTGGTCGCGGTGCTCGTCGGCGTTCCCGCGTTCGTCCTGTGGCGTCTCGTGCGGGGCCGCCGCGAGCTCGGCACCAGCCCGGCCGAGCGCGCCACGTTCGAGACCCTGCACACCGCCTCCCTCGCCGGCCCGCCGCTGCGGGCGGGGCTGACCGCCGAAGGCGCGCAGAAGGCGTCCCGGCACCTGCGCACGCTGCTCGGCTCGTCCGCGCTGGCCGTCACCGACAGCGAACGGCTGCTCGTGTACGACGGCGCGGGAGAGCACCACGCCGGCCAGGCGTTCGAGCACGCGCGGGCCACCCTGAAGGACGGCCGCACCCAGGTCCTCGCCCTCGACTGCGACCTGCTCGAATGCCCGGTCCGGCACGTCGTCGTGGTGCCGCTCACCACCGACGACCGGGTCGTCGGCACCCTCGCCGCCTACGGCCAGCACGCCTCCGCCGGGCTGGTCAGGGCCGCCCAGGAGGTGGCCGGATGGGTCGACTCGCAGCTCCGGCTGGCCGAGCTGGACCGCTCACGCACGCTGCTCATGGAGGCCGAGGTGCGGGCGCTGCGCGCGCAGATCTCGCCGCACTTCATCTACAACTCGCTCACCACGATCGCCTCGTTCGTCCGCACCGACCCCGAACGGGCCCGCGAGCTGCTGCTGGAGTTCGCCGACTTCACCCGCTACTCCTTCCGCAGGCACGGCGAGTTCACCACCCTGGCCGAGGAACTACGCTCCATCGACCGCTACCTCACCCTGGAGCGCGCCCGTTTCGGCGACCAGCTCCAGGTCACGCTGCGCATCGCCCCCGAGGTGCTGCCCGTCGCCGTGCCGTTCCTGTGCCTGCAACCGCTGGTCGAGAACGCCGTCCAGCACGGTCTGGAGAGCAAGGACGGCGTCGGCCGCATCACGATCCTCGCCGAGGACACCGGCGCCGAGTGCGGCATCAGCGTCGAGGACGACGGGCTCGGCATGGACCCCGACCGGCTGCGCCGCATCCTCGCCGGTGAGATCACCCCGGCGGGCGGCGTCGGGCTCGCCAACGTGGACGAGCGGCTGCGCCAGGTGTACGGCGACGAGTACGGGCTCGTGGTCGAGACCGCGCCCGGGGCGGGCACGAAAGTCAACGTCAGGTTGCCGAAGTATCACCCCGGCGTCTCGGCCCGTTGACCGTACGCTCTGTTGTCGGTTTTATCACTGTCTATGGCGCAACTTCGTGTGCTGGCGGTCGATGACGAGCTTCCCGCGCTGGAAGACCTGTCGTACCTGCTGCGCGCCGACCCCCGCATCGGCGACGTGGCGACCGCTCGGGACGGTGCCGCGGCACTGCGGCTGCTGGACCGCGCCATCGCCGAGGGACGGCCGATCGACGCCGTCTTCCTCGACATCCGCATGCGCGGCCTGGACGGGGTCGTGCTCGGCCGGTTGCTGTCGCGGTTCGCCAACCCGCCACGCGTCGTGTTCGTCACCGCGTACGAGGAGCACGCCGTCGACGCCTTCGAGATCAAGGCCGAGGACTACCTGCTCAAGCCGGTCCGCCCGGAGCGGCTGGCCGAGGCCATCCGGCGGGTCGCCGCCTCCGCCGACGTGCCCGTGGACGCGGGGGAGTCCGACACGATCCCCGTCGAGCTGGGCGGGGTGACGAGGTTCGTCTCCAGCGCCGACGTCGTCTACGTGGAGGCGCAGGGCGACTACGCCCGCCTGCACACGGCCACGGGCACCCACCTGGTGCGCATCCCGCTCGCCACCCTGGAGGAGCGGTGGGCGTCGGCCGGCTTCGTCCGCGTGCACCGCAGCCACCTGGTGGCCGTCAAGCACATCGAGGAGCTGCACATCGACTCGGGCCGGTGCGTGGTGCGGGTGGGCCGGACGGAGATCCCCGTCAGCCGCCGCCACACGCGCGAGCTGCGCGACCTCCTCGTCCGGCGCGCCCGGAAGGGCCGCCCCGAGTGACCGCGGACCCGCCCCGCCGGGACGACCCGCCCGCGACGCCCACCGGCCCGCGCCGGGGGGAGGGGCCGCGCCGGGTGGATCTGCCCCGCCGGCACGACCAGACGCGGCGGGCCGACCAGGCCCGACGGGTGGCCGTGACCAGCCCCCGCACGGCCGCGGCCCGCCGGCCCCGCTATCCCGCCACCCGCGAGATCGACGAGCAGACGCACCTCGGCGAGGTGTACATGCGCTCCCTGCTGCGCACCCAGTTCCGGCTGGCGATGTTCGTCTGCACGGTGCTGGGCTGCGTGGTCGGCGGGCTGCCGCTGCTGTTCCTGCTCATCCCGCGGCTGCGCGAGGCCGAGCTGCTCGGGATCCCGCTGCCGTGGGCGGTGCTCGGCGGGCTCATCTACCCCGCCTTCGTCGCCGGCGCCTGGCTGTACGTCCGCCAGGCCGAGCGCAACGAACGCCACTTCGCCGACCTGGTCGAGCGCCGGTGACGGGCACCACGACCCTGCGCGGGCGGCCCCGGTGAGCCTCACCGCGGTGCTCATCGTGGTCGTCGCGGCCGTGCTCGTCGGCGCGTTCGGCATCCGCGTCTCCCGCACCACCTCCGACTTCTACGTCGCCTCCCGCACCGTGAGCCCGCTGTGGAACGCCTCCGCCATCGGCGGCGAGTATCTGTCGGCGGCCTCGTTCCTCGGCGTGGCCGGGCTCATCCTGTCCTTCGGCGCCGACATGCTGTGGCTGCCCGTCGGCTGGACCGGCGGCTACCTCGTGCTGCTCGTGCTGGTGTCGGCGCCGTTGCGGCGCTCCGGGGCGTACACGCTGCCCGACTTCGCCGAGGCCCGGCTGGAGTCGATGACCGTGCGCCGCACGGCGAGCGTCCTGGTGGTGCTCATCGGCTGGCTGTACCTCATGCCGCAGTTCCAGAGCGCGGGCCTGGTGCTGCGGGAGATCACCGGAGCCCCGCCGTGGGCCGGCGGGCTGCTGGTGGGCGTGGTGGTCGCGGTGAACGTGCTGTCCGGCGGCATGCGGTCGATCACGTTCGTGCAGGCGTTCCAGTACTGGCTGAAGCTGACCGCGCTGGCGGTGCCCCTGGTGTTCCTGCTGATGGCGTGGCAGGCCGACGGCGCGCCCGCCCTCGGCCCGCAGGACGCGGCCGGCTGGCAGGTGCCGCTGACCGGGCCCAGGGAGTACGGGCTGTACTCGACGTACTCGCTCATCCTCGCGACGTTCCTCGGCACCATGGGACTGCCGCACGTGCTGGTGCGGTTCTACACCAACCCGGACGGCCGGGCCGCCCGCCGCACGACGCTGGTGGTGCTGTCGCTGCTCGGCGCCTTCTACCTGCTGCCCGCCCTGTACGGCTGGCTGGGCCGGCTGTACGTCCCCGACCTGGTCCGCACCGACGCCGTCGTGCTGACCCTGCCGGGCCGGATGGTCGGCGGCACCCTCGGCGAGCTGCTGACGGCGCTGGTCACGGCCGGGGCGTTCGCCGCGTTCCTGTCGACCTCGTCGGGGCTGACCGTGTCGGTGGCCGGGGTGATCGCCCAGGATCTGCTCCGGGGCGGGGTGCGCTCGTTCCGCGTCGCGACGGTGCTGGCCGTGATCGTTCCTCTGGTGCTGGCCCTGTGGGCCCGTGCGCTGCCGGTGGCCGACGTGGTGGGGCTGGCGTTCGCGGTGGCGGCGTCGTCGTTCTGCCCGCTGCTGGTGCTCGGCATCTGGTGGCGGCGGCTCAGCACCACGGGCGCGCTGGCCGGGCTGTTCGTGGGCGGCGGGCTGGCCTGCGCCGCGGTGCTGGTCACGATCGTCGGCGGGCCGTACGAGGGACTGGCGAACGCGCTGCTGGCCCAGCCGGCCGCCTGGACGGTGCCGATCGCGTTCACGGTGATGATCGCGGTGTCGTTCGTCACCCCGCACCGTGTCCCGGCGGGCGTGGCCAGGACCATGGTCCGGCTGCACACCCCCGAGGACCTCACCCTCGACCGCGGCGACTGGCGGCCCCGCTCCTCCTAGCGGGCCGTCCTGGTGGGCCGTCCAAGAGAGCGTGCTAGGCAACTGGAACGTCGGCGAACAGGCCGACGCTGGGGATCTGCACCCCGAGCTGGTCGGCGTCCTCGGGGATCCCGGCGAACACCGAGAAGTAGGGGGCGGTGTCGCCCGGACGCAGTTTCCCCTTGGTGGGGCTGCACGAGCACTTGTCGCCCTCGGTCACCGGCCCGTACGTCCTCCCGGTCGCCGGGTCCACCACCGTCACGCCCGCGGTGCTGTTGTACTGCCACGTGTCAGCGGCCCGGTGCCGAACGCCGTCCACTGGTCCCACTCGCTCGCGCCGTCGTTGCGTACCGACCACTGCAGGACGACGGTCCGGCCCTTGCGGGTCAGCGAGAGGACCTTCACGTGCAGCTTGACGCCGTCGATCTGGAGATCGCGGCCCGCCAGGGCGGCGCCGTCGGGCCGGTCGGGGCGACCCAGCGTCAGCGCCAGCACGGCCACCGAGACGGCGAGCGCCGTGATCGCGGCCAGCACCGGCACCAGCCACCGGCGGGGGCGCGGCTGCGGGGCGGCGGGGGCCGGACCGGCGAGGCCCCAGCCGTCGCTCACCAGCCGCGTCGCGGCCTCGGCGGTCACCCGCTCCCGGCCCAGGAGTCGGTCGAGGAGCTGCTGGGCCGTGGGACGCCGGGCGGGGTCCTTGTCCAGCGCCTGCTCGACGAGGGGACGCAGCCGCTCGTCGAGGCCGTCCAGGCGCGGCACGTGATGGGCGACGCGGTAGAGGATCTCGGCGTCGCCGCCGCCCGGGAAGGGCGGCCGGCCGGTGGCGGCGTAGGTCACCACACAGCCCCACGCGAACACGTCGGCCGCCGTCGTGACCCGCTCGCCGCGGCCCTGCTCCGGCGACATGTACGGCAGCGTGCCGATGACCACCCCGGTGTCGCCGCCCAGCGTGTCGGCGAGCTGCGCGATCCCGAAGTCGATGACCCGCGGGCCGACCGGGGCGAGCAGGATGTTCGACGGTTTGAGGTCCCGGTGCACGACCCCCGCCTCGTGGATGGCGGACAGCGCGGTGGCCACCCCGACGGCCAGCGCCTCCAGCGTCGAGCCCGTCATGGGGCCCTGCGCCTCCACCACGGCCGACAGGTCGGGACCGTCGATGTACTCGGTCGCGATGAACGCCTGGTCGCCGTCCAGGCCCACGTCGAGGACGGCCGCGGTGCAGAACCGGGCCACCTTCCGCGCCGCCTCGGCCTCCTTGCGGAACCGCTGCCGGAACTCCTCGCGCGCGGCGAGCTCCGGCCGCATGACCTTCAGCGCCACCTGCCGCCCCGCGCCGTCGTGCGCGAGGTACACGATGCCCATCCCGCCGGAGCCGAGCCGGCGGTCGAGCATGTACGGGCCGATGACACGCCGCTGCGCGCCGGTCACGTCAGGGGATAAATGACCATTCATCGCGCCCCATCATGCCCTGCCCGACGCCCCGTCGCAGCCCACCCGGCCTGAGCCCGGCTAGGGAGGGGGCAGTTCGCCGGAGCCGCGGGCGACCAGTTCGACCGGGACACGGACCAGGCGGGGCTCCGGCGCGGAGCCGAGCAGGAGGTCCACCGCGCTGCGCGCCAGGCGCCGCACGTCGTAGCGCACCACCGTCACCCCCGGGTTGAACACGTCGGCCAGCGCGAAGTCGTCGAAGCCCACGTACGCTGGCCGCTCGGGGCGCTCGCGCAGCGCCTGCAGGATGCCGATCGCGGCCCGGTTGTTGGTGGCGAAGAACGCGGTGGGCGGGTCGGGCTGGGAGAGCAGCCGGGTGACCTCGTGGCCGGCCCGCCACGGGTCGAAGACGCCGCGCACGACCAGCGACTCGTCCACCGGCACCCCGGCGGCCCGCAGCGCGGACCGGTAGCCGGCGGCGCGGTCGTGCACGGAGCTGAGCTCGTCGTCGTCGGAGATGAGCGCGATGCGGCGGTGGCCCCGGGCGAGCAGGTGCTCGGTCGCCATGAGGCCGCCGCGCACGTCGTCGAGGGCCACCACGTCGGCCCGGTCGAGCCCGGCCGGGACGCGGTCGACGAAGACCGTGGTGAGCCCCGGGTGCTCGGCCAGCCAGCCGTGGTCGGCCGCCGACGGCACGATGATCAGCGAGTCGACGCCCCTGCCGTACATCGACTCGATCAGCATCCGCTCCCGCTCGGGCCGTTCCTCGTACGAGCCGAACACCACCAGCGCCTCGTGCTCGCCGGCCGCCGCCTCCACCGCGGCGGCGAGCCGGGAGTAGAACTCGTTGGAGATGTTCTCCATGATGAGCCCGATCGTCAGCATGGTCGCCCCGCGCGCCAGCCGGCTGGCCGCCTCGTTGCGGCGGAAGCCCAGCGCGCTGATCGCCGCGTGCACCCGCTGCTGCACCGAGGCGCTGACGTGTGGCTCCTGGTTGACCACCCGCGAGACCGTCTTCAGGCTCACTCCGGCGTGACGGGCCACGTCGGCCATGGTCGGCTTGCGCACTGTCATAGTCTGCCCTCATGGACGATGAGTGGATCTGTGGCCGTCTGGGTGAGGACGAGCCCTGGATGCTGGGCGCGGTCAACCCCCCGATCTTCGAGAACTCCCTGTTCGCGTTCGCGACGGCGGAGGAACTGGGCGAGGCCATCAGGAACGAGGACGAACGCTACGTCTACTGGCGGGGCACCAACCCGACGGTGGATCTCGCCCAGCGCAAGCTCGCCGCGCTGGAGCGGGGTGAGCGGGCCAAGTGTTTCGGGTCGGGGATGGGCGCGATCTCCGCGACCATCTCCTCGCTGGTGTCGGCGGGGGACCATGTGCTGGTGCTGGGCGCCGTCTACGGGCCGACGACCCAGTTCCTGCGTTATCTGGAGAAGTACGGGGTCACGCATACGCACGTCGACAGTCTCCAGGCGTGTGACAGCGCTATCAGGGAGAGCACGCGCCTACTCTACTTCGAATCCCCCTCCTACATGCGCTACGAGGTCTTCGACATTCCGGCGGTGACCGCCTGGGCGGCGCGGCACGGGCTGGTGACGGTCATGGACAACACCTGGTCCACGCCGATCTTCCAGAAGCCGCTGACCATGGGCGTCGACCTGGTCGTGCACTCCCTGTCGAAGTACGTGGGCGGCCACAGCGACCTGGTCGGCGGCGTCGTGGTCGGGCCGTCGCGGCTGATCAGGCCGCTGGCGCTGACCGAATACCAGCTCTACGGCGCCGCCATGTCCCCGCACGACGCCGCCAAGGTGATCAAGGGGCTGCGCACGCTGCCCGTCCGGATGGCCGCGCACCAGGAACGCGGGCTGGCCGTCGCCGAGTTCCTGGCCGACCACCCGGCGGTGCGGCGGGTCAACCATCCGGGGCTGGCCTCGCATCCGGGGCACGCCGTGGCGCTGCAGCAGATGTCGGGGTTCTCCAGCCTCTTCAGCGTGGAGCTGGACACGGAGTCGCGGCAGGACGTGGCCGCGTTCCTGGATCTGCTTCGACACTTCCGGATCGGGGTGTCGTGGGGTGGGTTCGAGAGCCTGGTGAACGCGCCCGCCCTGACCACCAAGGAGAGCGTCCGCGCCACCATGGGCATCCCGGTCGGACTCGTCCGGCTGTCGGTCGGACTGGAGGCGGCGGAGACGTTGATCAAGGACCTCGGTCTAGCGCTGGAGGGGGTCGGTCGCCTAGCGTGACTGACAGCGCTGTCTTACCTCGCACGGAGGCACACATGAGATCATCACGCCTGGCGGCACCCACGGCTCTGCTCGCCGCCGCAACGCTGGCCCTCGCGGGCTGCGGCTCCGACTCCGGTTCCTCCGGTGAGGTACGGCTGCGCATGATAGAGAGCCTGACCAGCCCCGAGCGGACCAAGCTGATCAAGACCCTGATCGCCGACTTCGAGAAGGCGAACCCCGGCGTCTCGGTCGAGCTGGTCTCGCCGCCGCTGGACAGCGCCGACCAGAAGATCACGCAGATCCTGCAGACGAAGAAGGACCTGGACGTGCTGGAGGTCCGCGACCACACGGCCAAGTCCTTCTCCAACAACGGCTGGCTGGCCGAACTGCCGACCGACGCCTGGCCCGGCTGGGCCGACCTCACGGACCTGGCCAAGAAGAAGACCGTCGAGGTCGGCGGCAAGCCGTACCTCATCCCCTACGGCTTCTACCAGCGGACGCTGTTCCACCGCACCGACTGGGGGCTGACCCAGCCCCCGAAGACCTGGCAGGAGCTGTACGAGGCCGGCAAGAGGATGACCTCGGGCGACCGCTTCGGCTACTCCTTCCGGGGCGGCAAGGGCGGCGCCGACTACGCGGTCATGATGATCAGCGCGTACAACGGCGAAGCTCTCGACCCGGAGAAGTCGTTCTTCCTCAAGGACAAGCGGACCATCTTCGCCACCCCCGAGGCCGCCCAGGCGCTCGACCTGTACGTGAAGATCTTCAAGGAGGCCTCGCCGCCCGACTCCGTCTCCTGGGGCTACCCCGAGATGGTCCAGGGCTTCACCTCCGGCGTCACCGGCATGCTCATCCAGGACCCGGAGGTGATCAAGACGGTGGAGGAGAGCGGCGTCAAGGCCTGGTCCACCGCCCCCATCCCCAAGGGGCCCACGGGCTACGCCTTCCAGCCGGTCGGGTACGCCGGCTGGGGCGTCACCTCCTTCAGCAAGCACCAGAAGGAGGCGGTCAAGCTGGTGCAGTTCCTGTCGGAGTCCAAGCAGAGCATCGCCTTCGCCAAGGGCAACTCGCTCATCCCGATCTCCAAGCAGGCGCAGAACGACCCGCAGTTCTCCCAGGGCGCCTGGAAGGCCTACCTGGAGGCCCAGCAGGACCCGCAGCAGGTGATCACCATCCGGCCGGTGGACTACCCGGGCTGGAGCCAGTTCAACGTCGACTCCGACCGTGACGTCCAGGCGCTCATCACCGGCAAGAAGACCGTCGCCGAGGTGCTCACGTCATGGGACGCGTTCTGGGCCGACCAGGGCAGGAAGGTGTCATGAGCTCGGTCGCCAGACCGGCGTTCACCGCCCGCAAGGCCAGGTTCATCGCCCTGTGCCTGCTGCCAGGCGTGATCTTCGTGGTGGTGTTCACCTACTACCCGATGATCCGCGGCGCCGTCATCGCCTTCCAGCGCTACAACCTGTTCGACCTGACCTCCACGCCCTTCGTGGGGCTGGAGAACTTCCGGTCGGTGCTGGCCGAGGACCGCTTCTGGACGGCGCTGCGCAACACCGGCACGTGGGTGGTCGTGTCGCTGTTCTTCCAGTTCTTCCTCGGCTTCGGGCTGGCGCTGCTGCTGCGGCGCCAGTTCCGGGGCCGGGGCCTCTACCAGGCGTGGGTGTTCTTCCCGTGGGCCATGTCCGGCTTCCTGATCGGGCTGCTGTGGCGGTGGATGTTCAACGGGCAGTTCGGCGTGGTCAACGACCTGCTGCTGAAGGCCGGGATCATCGACGAGCGGATCGGTTTCCTGGCCTCGCCCGGCTGGGCGATGACCTCGGTCATCGTCGCCAACGTCTGGTACGGCGTCACGTTCTTCGCCATCATGATCATGGCGGCGCTGCAGTCGGTGCCCGGCGAGCTGTACGAGGCGGCGTCGGTGGACGGCGCCTCCCGGCTGCGGCAGTTCTGGCACGTCACGCTGCCGCACATCCGGCCCACGCTGGCGCTCATCGTGCTGCTGCGGATCATCTGGATCCTCAACTTCCCCGATCTGATCTACGCCATGACCGGCGGCGGCCCGGCCGGCGGCACCGACATCGTCACCACGTTCCTCATCCAGCAGGTCATCGGCGGCGACTACGGCCGGGCGGGCGCGGTCGGGCTGCTGGTGCTCGGCCTGCTGCTGTCCTTCAGCGTCTTCTACCTGAACGTCACCCGCTTCGAGAGGTCACGATGAGGCGTCTGGCCAAGGCCGTCGTGCTCGGCGTCTGGCTGCTGATCACGCTCTTCCCGCTCTACTGGATCGTCGTCACCTCGCTCAAGCCCAAGGCGGAGATCTTCTCGATGCCGCTCAGGTACTGGCCGGGCGAGGTCACCTTCGAGCACTACGAGGAGCTGTTCTCCTTCGCCGACTTCGGCACCTACCTGCTCAACAGCCTCGTGGTCTCGCTGGTGGCGGCCGGGGCGGTGACGGTGACCGGCGTGCTCGGCGGCTACGTCCTGGCCCGCTTCTCCTTCCCCGGCCGGGGCGCGCTGATGCTGGCCTACCTGGTCACCCAGATGATCCCGCTGTTCATCGCTCTCGGCCCGCTCTACCTGCTGATGTCCGACTTCGACCTGCTCAACCGGCTCGCCGGGCTCATGCTCGTGTACGTCGCCATGCTCGTGCCGTTCTCCACGATCATCATGCGCGGCTTCTACGAGCGGATTCCCGTGGCGCTGGAGGAGGCCGCGCAGGTGGACGGGGCGTCGCGGCTGGCCGCGATGGTGCGCGTCGTCATCCCGGTCATGCTGCCGGGCATCGCCGCCACCTTCATCTTCGCGTTCGTGCAGTGCTGGAACGAGCTGTTCCTGGCCATCACGTTCATCGACAGCGAGGACGCCAAGACGATCCCCGTCGCGATGAACTCCTTCATCACCCAGTACGACATCGACTGGGGCTCGATGGCGGCCGCGACCGTCGTCTCCGTGATCCCCACCCTGATCCTGTTCGCCGCCATCCGGCGCTACATCGTCGAAGGACTCACGGCGGGTGCGGTCAAGGGCTGACAAAATCTCGGCGACGCGCCGACCTCGGCGAACGGACGCCCGCGACCGTTCGTCGTGTGAATGGCACCATTCATCGCAAGCCGGGCACAACTGGCCGCCGGAGCGCGGCGGCTCACCGAACCACCGCGCTTACACCCTCCCCTGCGGGTAGGTTGCCCTCTTACCGTGTGCGTGATCCGCATCACAGTGGAGGGTCTCGTGACGACTCAAGAACATGACGCGTCCGTTTATGAGGAAGTGCAGCGCAGCAGTGAGTTCCAGGAGCTGAAGCGCCGTTTCCGCCGGTGGACGTTCCCGATGACCGTGGCGTTCCTGGCGTGGTACCTGCTCTACGTGGTGCTGTCCGGCTGGGCGCGTGACTTCATGTCGATCAAGCTGGTCGGCAACATCAACGTGGCACTGGTGTTCGGCCTGCTCCAGTTCGTCTCGACGTTCTGGATCGCCTGGGCGTACGCCAGGCACGCCGAGAAGAAGCTCGACCCCATCGCCGACAAGCTCCGCCACGAGGTCGAGGAGAGGACCCGATGAGCTCGCAAGCCCTTTCCGCCATCCTCTTCCTCGCCTTCGTCGCCCTGACGCTGGTGATCACGTTCTGGGCGAGCCGGCAGACCAAGACGGCGGCCGACTACTACGCCGGAGGACGCTCCTTCAGCGGCGCGCAGAACGGCCTGGCGATCGGCGGCGACTACATGTCGGCCGCGTCCTTCCTCGGCATCGCCGGCATCATCGCCCTGTCGGGCTACGACGGGTTCCTGTACTCCATCGGCTTCCTGGTGGCGTGGCTGGTCGCGCTGCTGCTGGTCGCCGAGCTGATGCGCAACTCCGGCAAGTTCACCATGGCGGACGTGCTGGCGTTCCGGATGAGCCCGCGCCCGGTCCGGACCGCCGCCGGCGTGTCCACGATCACGGTGAGCATCTTCTACCTGCTCGCCCAGATGGTCGGCGCCGGCGCCCTGGTGGGCCTGCTGCTCGGCGTCACCTCCCCGGCGGGCAAGGCGTGGACGATCGTCGGCGTCGGCGCCCTCATGATCGTGTACGTGGTCTTCGGCGGCATGAAGGGCACCACCTGGGTGCAGATCGTCAAGGCCGTGCTGCTCATGGGCGGTGCCGCGCTGATCACCGTCCTCGTGCTGGCCCACTTCGGCTTCAACCTGTCGAGCCTGCTGGGCGAGGCCGCCGCGCAGAGCGCCAAGCCGGAGCAGTTCCTCAGCCCCGGCGGCAAGTACGGCACCGAGGCGCAGGGCCTGGCCGGCAAGATCGACCTGATCAGCCTCGGCATGGCGCTCGTGCTCGGCACGGCCGGCCTGCCGCACATCCTCATCCGTTTCTACACCGTGCCGACCGCCAAGGACGCCCGCAAGTCGGTGCTGTGGGGCATCGGCATCATCGGCACCTTCTACCTGCTCACCCTCGTCCTCGGCTTCGGCGCCGCGGCCCTGGTCGGCAGCAAGACGATCGCCGCCGCGGACAAGGCGGGCAACACGGCAGCGCCGCTGCTCGCCGAGGCCATCGGCAAGACGTTCCTCGGCGACGTCGGCGGCACGGTCCTGCTGGCCCTGATCGGCGCGGTCGCCTTCGCCACGATCCTGGCCGTCGTCGCGGGTCTCACGCTCGCCTCCTCCTCCAGCTTCGCGCACGACCTGTACGCGCACGTCTTCAAGCGCGGCAACGTCACCGAGCGCGAGGAGGTGCTGGTGGCCCGGGTGTCGGCGTTCGTCATCGGCGCCGTCTCGATCGGCCTCGGCATCCTGGCGCAGGGCCAGAACGTCGCCTTCCTGGTGGCGCTGGCGTTCGCCGTGGCAGCCTCGGGCAACCTGCCCGCGATCCTCTACAGCCTGTTCTGGAAGCGGTTCAACACGGCCGGCGCGGTCGCCTCCATCTACGGCGGCCTCGTCTCCGCCCTGGTGCTGGTCATCTTCTCGCCCGTGGTGTCCGGTTCGGCGACGGCCCTGTTCAAGGACGCCGACTTCGCCTGGTTCCCGCTGAGCAACCCCGGCATCATCTCGATCCCGCTCGGCTTCCTGTGCGGCTGGCTCGGCACGATCATGAGCAAGGAGTACAACGCCGCCAAGTACGCCGAGATCGAGGTCCGCTCGCTCACCGGCGTCGGCGCCGAGAAGGCGGTCAAGCACTGATCCGCCGCGACTGAGAGGGGCCCGGCCGTCCGGCCGGGCCCCTCTTCGCGTGCGCTCAGGTGCCGACGGGTTCGGCGCGCAGCCGGGCCGAGTGCTTCACCAGCGTGATGAGCACCTCCCGGCTGGAGTCGCGCTTGCGCGCGTCGCACAGGACGATCGGGATGGACGGATCGAGCTGGAGCGCCAGCCGTACCTCGTCCAGCTCGAACGTCGGCGACCCCTCGAAGCAGTTGACGGCCACCACGAACGGGGTGCCGCGCCGCTCGAAGTAGTCGACCGAGGGGAAGCAGTCGGCCAGGCGGCGGGTGTCGGCCAGGATGACCGCGCCCAGCGCGCCCTCGGCCAGTTCGTCCCAGACGAACCAGAACCGCTCCTGGCCCGGCGTGCCGAACAGGTACAGGACGTAGTCGTTGGTGAGGGTGATGCGGCCGAAGTCCATCGCCACGGTGGTGGTGCGCTTGGCCTCCACCGAGGTGAGGTCGTCGACGCCGATGCCGCGGTCGGTGAGGATCTCCTCGGTCCGCAGCGGCCTGGTCTCGGAGACCGAGGCGACCATCGTGGTCTTCCCGGCCCCGAAACCACCCGCGATCAGGATCTTGATCGCCCTGGGCAGGCGGGGGCGCTCAGAGCGATCGAAGACCATCGAGCACCGCCCTGTACATGTTCATGTCACGCATGTCCACCTCGGATTGCGGCTCCTGAGCCGAGACGAGTTGCTTGTCGAACAGGTCGCCGAGGAGAACCCGGATCGTGCCCGCGGGCAGGTCCAGGTACGCGGCGATCTCCGCGACCGACTTCGGTTCGCGGCAGAGCTGGAGGATCTGCAGATGTTCGGGGTCGAGCCCGGCGTCGGGGCCGGGCGAGGGTCCCACGGCCAGGGCCATGGAGATGAGGTCGAACTTCCCGTGCACCGGCTGGGTGCGCCCCCGCGTCACGACGTAGGGACGGATGATCTCGGGATCGACCCAGTGCTCGTCCGTCGGCTCGTCCGTTCTGGTCACCGGTCGCTCCCGGCGACGGCCTCGCCGGTGCGCGCGGCCGAGGTGAGGTACTGGCCGACGCGCGCGACCAGCATGGCCATCTCGTAGGCGATCAGGCCGATGTCGGCGCCCTGGCCGCACAGCACGGCCAGGCAGGCCCGCTCGCCCGCGAAGGTCACGATGAGGAAGCGTGACTTCCACTCCACGACCGTCTGCCGGATGGCGCCCCCGCCCACACGCTCGGAGACCCCCTTCGCCAGGCTCTGCAGCCCGGAGGCCACCGCCGAAAGGTGCTCGCCGTCGGTTCGCTCCAGCCCCTCGGAGGAGGCCATCAGCAGCCCGTCGGACGACAGCACGATGGCGTGCTCGGCGTCGTTGACCCGGCCGACGAGGTCGTCGAGCAGCCAGTTGAGGTCCGTGCCCGAAGCCGGTGTCACCCGTCGCCTCCCGGTCGCTGGTCATCCATGAGCTTGGCGGCCTCGGACCTGCCCAGGCGGGTGCCCGACTGCAGGGATCCCATCATGGCTCGAATCTCCTCCGGGGATCGCTCGTCATCGTCCTCCTCGTCGACGGTCGACACGTCGGGTGGCTCCGCCCTCAGGGCGGGGTTCAGGTTCGCCTGGGGCACCCGGAAGGGCAGCCCCGACGGCGTGAACTCGGTGGGCGCCTGCCGGCGTTCCGGCGTCGCCCGCTCCTCGGGGGCCGCCTCGGACCCACCCCGTTCGCCGGGCTCACGGGCCTCGGCGGGCTCACGGGCCTCCGTGGGCTGGCGGAGTTCGGCGGGCAGGTGGGGCGCGGTGCGGTCGTGGGCGTCGGCGGGCTCGCGCGGGCCGTCGAGCTCCTCCGACCGCAGGGCCAGCGCGCGGCGGGCCGAGGCGACCCTGAGCGAGCGGACGTTCTCCGCGGCGGCCGGCCGGGCCGCCGTGGCCACCGCGCTCAGCCCGGTGCTCGGGCCGGCGTTCGTGGCACTGCTCTGCCGCTGCGGCAGGCGCGCCGGTGGCCGGTCGTCGGGGTCCGGACGGCTGTCGTCGATCTCCACCAGCTCCTGCGGCAGCAGGACGACGACCGTGGTGCCCCCGTACGGCGACTGCTTGAGCACCACGTGGATGCCGTGCCGCTCGGCCAGCCGGCTCACCACGTACAGGCCGAGCCGCGCGGTGCCGGTGATGCGGAACTCCGGCGGGTCGGCGATGCGCTCGTTGGCGGCGGCCAGGTCCTCGGGCTTCATGCCGAGGCCGCGGTCCTCGACCTCGATGACGTAGCCGTTGGCCACGAGCTGCCCGCTCACCTGCACGGTCGTGTAGGGAGGGGAGAACGACACCGCGTTCTCGATCACCTCGGCCAGCAGGTGGATGACGTCGCCGACGGCCCGGCCGACCAGCACCACGTCGCCCATCGGCATCAGGTCGACCCGGGTGTAGTCCTCGACCTCCGCCAGCGCGCCGCGGACCACGTCCACCATCGGCACCGAGCGGCGCCAGGTGCGGGCGGGGGAGGAGCCGGACAGCACGATGAGGTTCTCGGCGTTGCGCCGCATCCGGATGGCCAGGTGGTCGAGGCGGAAGAGCTCCTTCAGCTCCTCGGGGTCGGTCTCGCGCCGCTCCATCACGTCGAGCACGGTGAGCTGGCGGTGCACCAGCCCCTGGGTGCGCCGGGCCAGGCTGAGCAGGATGTCGCGGATGCTGCGGCGCAGCGCGGCCTGCTCGACGGCGACGCGGATGGCGGTCTCCTGGACCGTGTTGAACGCCTGGCCGACCTGCCCGATCTCGTCGTCGCCGAACTGCAGGGCCGGCGCCTCGACGGCGACGTCCACGGTCTCGCCGCGGCCGATCCGCTCCACGACGCCCGGCAGCCGCTCGTCGGACAGCTCGTGCGCGGCGTCGCGCAGCTTCTGCAACTGGGCGAGCAGCCGGCGGGTCGTGGTGATCGACAGGACGATCGAGGCGATGACGGCCAGCAGACCGAGGCCGCCCATGAGCACCAGCCGGACGACGACGCCCACGGCGACGGGCTCGACGCGTTCCACGACGCGGTCGCCGGCGTCGAAGACGAAGGCGTTGAGCTCGGCCGAGGCGCGTTCCGTGGCCGCCTTCCACTGCTCCGCGCCGAACGGGATCCCCTCGAGGTCGCCCCCGAAGTCCGCGAGCAGCGTCTCGAGGTTGGTCAGCCGGGTGAACGCGCCGCCCTGCATGAGCGAGTTGTAGGCGACCTGGTCCTCGTGCGGCAGCTCGGCCGCGGCGTGCTCGGCGAGGATCCGCCAGGCGCCCACGGTCTCGGCGAACCGCTTGTGCTCCTCGACGGTCAGCCGTCCCTCGGCCAGCGCACCGGCCAGCAGGGAGTCCTCCCGGGAGAGCACCTCCTGTGCCCGGCTGAGCTGCAGCAGCGTGCGCACGTCCTGGGCGACCGTCTTGTCGTCCACGGTCGCCATCGCGCCGTACATGCTGTAGATCGAGTCGATGACGTCCGCGTACGCCTTGCTCGCCTGCAGGCGGGTCATCTGCCCCGCGTCGATGGAGGTGCGGACGGCCCGCAGGCCGTCCAGCCGCTTGAACACCTGGGCGAGCCGCTCGTCCCCTTCGTCGTCGACGGCCCAGTCGACGATCCAGGCCCGTGTCGACTCCTCGAACGCGGCCTTGACCTGGTCGGAGCGCTTGCGCTGGTCCTGCATGAGCTTGCGGGACCGGGGGCTGCTGTCACCCAGGCGGACCATCGTGGTCCTGCGCTCGCGCTGGAGCTCGACCAGCACCGTCTCGCTGGGGCTGATCACGTGTCCGTCGACCTGCTGAACCCAGAGGAGGTTGACGCCGTCGCGTAAGGTCACCCAGGCGGCGAACGCCCACAGCGCCGTCAGGGAGAGAAGCAGAGCTGTGATCTTGGTCCGCAGCCGTGAATTGCGGGGGCGCATCGTACCTACCCTGCGACGTCATTGAAGTGGCGACCACCAGGTCCTGCAGTGGGCATACCGGGCGCTGACAACCTGGGGACCATAGCAAGTGCGCGATCTTCACTCAAGTTGACTCATAGCATTTCTGGCGAGTTATACCTTTTGTCGGTTGTTTTGGGCGAAACGGAGATACGGGCGGAGATAAGGTCGCCGCGTGACCGGTCCGAACCCCCAGAGTTACTTCGCCATCCGCAACGACCTCGCCGACAACCTGCTGAAGGGCTCCCACCAGCTCGCCGGTGTGCCCGAGGCGAGCCGCGGCGCCGTCCTGAGAGCCGCGCTGGACGCCGTGCCGGAAGCCGCCGGGCTGCTGCGCCCCTACCCGGTCCTGTACGCCGACGGCGAGAGCTCGGCCAGCAGGCTCGCGTTCAGCTGCCTGTCGGCCGCGGCGACCTTCCCCGAGGCCGGCCGTGACCAGATCGCGGACCTCGGGGCGCTGACCGCGATCCTGTTCGGCGTCGACGACATCGCCGACGGCATCGCGGGGGAGTGGTCCGCCGACGAGTTCGCGGCGTTCGTGGAGCGGCTGTGCGTGGGCGCCGCGGGCGAGCCGGCCGCGCCGGAGACCGCCGACGGGCCGGTGGGCCAGGTCCTGGCCGCCTGGGCGGGATGGTGCGCCCGGTTCCACACCTATCGGGGCGCGGCGGCCCACGCGGGGGTGCTCGCCCGCCGGTTGGAGCTCGCGGGCGCGGCGATGGCCCGCGAGCGGGCCTGGGCGGCCGGAGCACAGGAGTGGCCGTCGTACGCCGACTACCTGGACTGCGGCCTGCTCACCATCCTCTACCCCACCTGGTGGGCCGCCGCGCTGGCCGTCCGCGGGCCGGAGCCGGCCGACCCGGGGCACTGGGCCGTGATCGAGCCCGCCACCCACCTCGGCGCGTCCTGCATGCGGCTGGCCAACGATCTCAGGACCTTCGAGCGGGAGAAGGCCGAGGGCAAGCCCAACTCCATCGGCATCCTGCAACGCCGCGGCATGAGCGCCGCCGAGGCGGTGGAGCGGGTCACCGGCCACATCGACGAGCTCGACGCGGCCTTCCGGGCGGCGCTGGCCGAGCTCCCCGCCGAACTGGCGGAGATCGCCGACGGGCAGCTCAGGAGCGTGTCGTTCAACGGCCGCTGGTACCTCGCCCGCGACACCCACGCCTACAGCGTGCGCGAGCTGACCGGCGACGCGCAGGCCCACGACGGCCGGTAGCGGCCCCCGCCCGGCGGACGGCTAGGTCCGCCGGGCGAGGTGCGCCGCGGCGATGATCGCGGCCCGGACCACGGCGATCGGCGCGTACAGGTCCTTGTCGTGCCAGAGGGCGGGATGCTCCTCGCCGGCCGAGCGCCGCAGACAGGCCAGACCGCGGCTCACCGCCCGCGTGGCCCGTGGATCGCTCCGCCACCGGGTCAGCAGCAGGACCTGCATCGCGTACGCGGTCTCCTCCGCGGTGGCCGCCCAGCGTCCCCAGGAGCCGTCCGGCCGCTGCGTGGCCAGCACCCAGTCGACGGTCGCGCGCACCGCGCCGGCCGACACCTCGCCGCCGAACTCGTCGAGCGCCAGCGCGCAGCTCGCCGCCGCGTAGTACGGCGAGGCGTGCCACCGGTCGGCCCAGCTCCCGTCCGGCTCCTGCCGATCCCTGATCCAGGCCGCGATGTCGGCGACGGCCTGGCCGTAGCGGGCCCCGGCCTCCGGCCGGCAGGCCACGTACCGGCCGAAGGCGTCGAGCACGTGCGCGTTGACGCTGACCGACCTGCCCTCCTCGCCCGGCCACGTGGAGAAGTGGGTGCCGGTGTGGAAGGCCCACAGGCTGTCCGGCTCGTACGGCACGCCGAGCAGCGCCAGCGCGTACAGCGCCACCGACGTCGTGTCGGCGTCGGCGGGCAGGCCCGGCCCGGCGGCGGCCCCGGTGGGGCCGATCGCGGCCCTGAGGTCCGCCACCATCTCCGGCGGCACGTCGACGCTCACCCCGGCGCGCAGCAGCCAGCTCAGCACCCAGCCCCGCTCGAACACCGTGATGGGCAGGCCGACGGGCACCGGGCCGCCGTGCCTGCTGACGACCGCCTCCAGGTGGGCGCGGGCCGGCTCGTGCGGGTCGCGCGCCGCCGGGTCACCCAGCCAGGCCGCCGTCGCCGCCGGTGAGGCCCCGACGGTGCCGATGGGCGTCGGCACGATCGCGGGCGCGCCCGCGGCGGCCGGGCCGGCGATCTCCAGCGCGTGCAGCAGCTTCTCCGGCACCTCCGCCCCGGACGACACTCTCGCCCTGATCAGGTCGAGAGTGTCGTGTCGCATCCCCTCGGGCAGCGGCAGCGGCTCGACCTCGGGCAGGCCGGCCGCGTGCCGGTTGATGAGGGTGACGAGCGAGGGCACGATGTGCTCGATCGCCGGCATGTCGGGCAGGCCGGCGTCGCCCGCCAGGCAGGGGGCCAGCGCGCGCAGGCCGCGCCCCGCCGCTTCCCGCAGGGCGTCGGGGGCCGTGTCCGGGTCGCCGCGGCGCAGCGCCGCGAGGATGGCCTCGGTGGCGCTCAGCGTGGGCACGAGCCCGTACCCGTCGGGAGCTCCCCACATGCCGTCGGGTCCCTGCGTGGCCAGCAGGTAGCCGAGCCGCTCGGGGTGCCCCGCCAGCCAGGGAGCCAGCGAGACCAGCCGGCCCGTCTCGTAGACCGACACCGAGACGTGCCCCCAGGGCCGGAACATCATGCCGGTCACCAGCTCGTTCGCGGCCGCCACCAGGTCCTCGGCGTCCCGGGCGGCGACCTCCCCGACGGTCATGCGAGCCCCGCCGCGGGCCGCTTCGGCGTCAGCCGGAGCATGAGCTTCTCCTTCGGCCGCACCGACGCCCCGGGGACGGGGGTGAGCCGCTGCGGGTTGGTGAGCACCTGGCGGTACCTGCTCAGGACGTTGGCGATCACCAGCGGGGCCTCCAGGTAGTACAGGTGCCGGCCGAGGCAGACGTGCGGGCCGCCGCCGAAGGGGAGGAAGGCGAACGGGTGGCGGCGCTCCTCGCGTTCGGGTGACCAGCGTTCCGGGTCGAACTCGTGCGGCCGGTCCCAGAACTCCGGCAGCCGGTGCGTCGTGTAGGGGCTGACCAGCACCTGCGAGCCCGCCTTGATCCGGACCCCGCCGATCTCGGTGTCCGCCACGGCCTGCCGGGGGATGATCCAGCCGGGCGGATGGACGCGCAGCACCTCCTGCAGGACCATGCGCAGGAAGGTGAGCCGGGGCACGTGCGCGGGCCGGACCGGGCCGTCGCCCACCACGTCGTCGATCTCCTGGTGCAGCCTGTCGTTGACCTCGGGGTTCTCGTGCAGCACGGCCCACAGCCAGGTCAGCGACATCGCCGTGGTCTCGGTGGCCGCGCCGTAGACGTTGACCAGGTCGTCGCGGATCTGCCCCACGTCCGCCCGGCCGTCCTGCCCGACGCGGGCCCGCATCAGCGCCGAGACGACCTCCTTGGCGCCGGTGTCCGCCTCGGCGCCGGTCCGCTCGATGATCGGCAGGACGATGTCGTCGATCTTCTTCACGGCGGCCAGGAACCTGCGGTCACCGGGCACCCTGACGGAGTACGGGGCGAAGGGCAGCAGCAGCCGGAAGTGGATCGACGTGGCGCAGGTGGCGAACTCCGGGATGAGCCGCTCGGCGGTGTCGCGGGAGATGTGGCCGCCGAAGAGCACCTGGACGACGGCCTGGTTGGTGATCGTCATCATCTGGTAGCCGCCGTCGACCGGCCGGCCGGTCCGCGCGTGCTCGTCGAGCTCGTCCATGCTCTCGGCGATGATGTCGGCCAGGGACTCGCCCAGCGAGGCGGTGTACTTGGCCGTGAACAGCGGCTTGAGGATCTTCCTGCTCGACTCCCAGGGGTCGCCCTCGCTGAAGACGCTGTGGCCGAGCACCCGCCGCAGCGGCCGCCAGAACATGCCCTCCCGCACGAAGTTGGACCATTCGGTCTTCAGGACCTGCTGGACATGGTCGGGATGGGAGACCAGGTAAGGGCGGAAAGGACCGATGTCGAGCCGGACGACCCGGCCGCCGGCTTCGGTGCCCATCCTCGCCAGCTCGGTGACAGGGTCCTTCACGAGACGTGGCAGGGCGCGGTAGAACGGGAAGACATGAGGCTGTGTCACGGTAGCGCCGGTGGCAGGCTGCATGGCGGCGATCCCCAATTCGGACGGGACGTGTGGGTTGACGACTCATGCATCGGACGTCCGAAGAGGCGTTTCCTCGGGACATACGTAACATTGGTGGTCAAGTATCACATGACACTGCATATATGATCAAGAAGGGCTTACGTGCCCTGACCGTAGGTGGGAGGATCGATGGCCGTCCATCCCTCCGCCGTACTTGCTTCCGCCGTCCGGACGTGATGACTTGACACCTCCCCTGACCGAAACCCTCGCCCGGGTGCGGAGGCTGCTCGAGCCCGCTCTGCGTGACGCTGTCGCGAGCCTGCACCCGTGGGGTGGCGACATGGCGGCCTTCTCGCTCGGCTGGACCGAGGCCGACGGCACACCCGCCGGCGAGCGGGGTGGCAAGGCCCTGCGCCCCGCCCTGGCCGTGCTCTGCGCCGAGGCCGTGGGCGGCGCCCCCGAACAGGCCGTGCCCGGCGCGCTGGCCGTCGAGCTGGTGCACGCCTTCTCGCTGGTGCACGACGACATCATCGACCACGACGAGCAGCGCAGACACCGCGACTCGGTGTGGAAGGCGTTCGGCGTCGGCCCGGCGGTGCTCACCGGCGACGCCCTGCTGGCCCTGGCGATCAGTCGGCTCGCGGAAACCGGCAACGGACCCGCGATGGCCCGGCTGTCCGCGGCGCTGGTGGAGCTGGTGAACGGCCAGACGGAGGACATGGCGTTCGAGGACCGCCCGTGGACCGGCCGGGCCGCCGTCACCCTCGACGAATACTGCGCGATGGCCGCCCGCAAGACCGGCGCCCTGCTCGGCTGCGCCGCCGCCGTGGGCGTCACGCTCGGCGGCGGCACCGCCGCGCAGGCCGACCAGGTCTACCAGGTGGGGCTCGACCTGGGGGTGGCCTTCCAGATCGCCGACGACCTGCTCGGCATCTGGGGCGACCCGAACGTCACGGGCAAGCCCGTCCACAGCGACCTGCGCCGCGGCAAGAAGACCCTCCCGGTGCTGGCCGCCCTGGCCGCCGGGGGGCCGGCCGCGGGCGACCTGACCGACCTGCTCGTCTCCGGCGCCACCGGCTCCACCGACGACGAGCCGGCACGCCGGGCCGCCCGCCTCGTCGAGCAGGCGGGCGGCCGGGCGTTCGCGGTGGAGCTGGCGGACCGGCGGGTGGCGACGGCCATGGCCGCCCTCGACGCCTGCCTGCCGTCCGCCACGACCCTGCGCGCCCTCTGCCTCACCCTGGTGAACCGCACCCGCTGACTCCGGCCCGCCGCCGCACCGGGCCCGCGGTGTGCACGCCACGGGGCCCACGGTGCGCGCGTCACGGCGCTCCGCCGGGGAGCCGGAGGAGCGTGCCCCTGGACGGAGACCGGCCACGGTCGGCGGGTGGGCCCTCCCGTGCTCTGCCGTAAAGGAGGGAACGGCGGCGGGACGGTCCGTGGGGGACAGCGGGGACTGGCGTCGGCGGGATGGTCCCTCCGGTGCCTGCGGGCTATGGTGCCGCTGTGGGGAGCGGCGACGCGCGCACGCGCATCCTGGACGCGGCGGAGGAGCTGTTCGCCGGGGGCGGCTACCAGGCCACCCCGACCGCGGTCATCGCCAGGCTGGCCAGGGTGCCCAAGGGCCTGGTGTTCCACTACTTCCCGCGCAAGATCGACGTGCTGGTCGCCCTCGTCGCCGAGCGCACGCTGGTCGAGGAGGGGCGCGAGGTGGAGGCCGTGCCCGGCGACCCCGCCGGCACGCTGTCCCGGCTGTCCCGCCGGCTGCCGTTGCGCGCCTCACCGGCGATGCGGCGCATCCTGTTCCGCGAGGCCGACACGCACGGCTCGGTCAGCGAACGGCTCGGCCGCCTCAACGGCGAGCTGATCCGCCGGGCCAGGTTCGCGCTGGAGCTCGCGCTGCCGGGCACCCGCGGGGACGCCGCCCGGCTGGAGGTCGCTGCGGCCACGTTCGCCGCCGTCCTGCTCTACCAGGAGAACCTCTGCCAGCTCACCGGCCACCAGCTCGACCCCGACGCCGTCGCCGAGCTGATCGCCCACTCGCTCGCCTAGCCGCCCACGTCCTCCTCGTCGGGCAGCTCGTCGAGCGCCCGCTGGAGGTGGCCGAGCAGGCCCCACACGTCGTCCATCCGCTCCGGGCAGGCCACGACGCCGAAGTCGAGCATGCCGTCGTAGGAGAAGCAGGTGATGTTCACGCCGCCGGTCAGGTCGGTCAGCACCGACAGCGGGTAGTACGACAGGACCCGGCCCCCGCACAGGTACAGCGGGAACTGCGGTCCCGGGACGTTGCTGATGATCAGGTTGATGGGCGGGAACGCCACCGACGCCAGCCGGAAGATCGCCGGAGTCGCGAGCGTGGTGACCGGCGCGGGCAACAGCGAGCACAGATCGCCCAGCCAGCCGGCCGGGGCGAGCGCGAAGCGGCGCTTGGCGGCGCGCATCGTCGCGCCCATCCGCCGCAGGCGTTCGACCGGGTCGGCGACGTTCGTGGGCAGCGGAGCGACCATCGCGGAGATCTGGTTGCCGACCGTCTCCCCGGCGGCGCCCTTGCGGACCGCGACCGGGACGGCGACCACGAGCGGCTCGTCCGGCAGCGCGTCCCGCTCCGCCAGCCACGACCGCAGGGCCGTGGTGCACAGCGTCATGACGACGTCGTTGACGCTCACGCCGTGGGCGCGCGCCACCTTCCTGACGTCCTTCAGCGGCACCGAGCCGATCGCCAGGTGCCGCCCGCCGCTGATCGGCCCGTTCAGCGGCGTGCGTGGAGCCGCCAGCCGGGGCAGTTCGGGACGCCGGTGCGGATCCCGCGTCACCGTCCTGGCCGCCTTCGCGATCAGCCCGGCACCGGGGATCGCGCAGGCGAGCGGGATCGCGTCCAGGTCACCGGCCGCGCGCACGGCCGCCGCCGCGGCCCGCACGGGGTACGTCGCCGACCGCACGACGGCCCCCAGCAACATTCCGCCCCACCCAGGAAGCCCCCCACCCCTCTCATCGGTCCCGGCGGCCGGTGCATCGACCAGCTCGCCGGTCCCTGCGGCCGGTGCATCGACCAGCTCATCGGTCCCTGCGGCCGGCCTGTCCGCCGCGATGCCGGTCGTCAGCCGCTCAGCTGCCGGCCGCCCGCCGACCATCCTGGAACACAGTTCGCCCAGCCCGGCCGAAGCCGTGTCGGCGGGCGTCTCCCGCTGGTGGCCGGAGCTCGTGGGCGGAGGAGCGGGGTGGCGGGGTATGGGGGTGAGGTCCAGGAGGGCGGCGAGTGTCTCGGCGCCCGAGACGCCGTCGATCGCCGCGTGGTGCACCTTCGTGTAGACGGCGACCAGGCCGTCGGCCAGCCCGCGGATGAGGTGCATCTCCCACAGGGGGCGCGTCCGGTCCAGGTGGCGGGCGTGGATGCGGGCCACCTCATCGGTGAGTTGCCGCCGGTCTCCCGGAGCCGGCAGGACCGTCTCGAACAGGTGGTCGTCGATGTCGGGCGCCGGCTCGGCGACCCAGTACGGACGGTCGAGGCCCAGCGGCACCGGCGCCAGCCGGTGGGTCAGCGCGGGGGACAGGTGGATGCGTTCCCGCAGCAGATCGGCCAGCGCCTCCCGGCTGACGGAACCGTCCGCGGGGTCGAGGATCGCGAGGCCCGCCACGTGAGCGGCCGTCGTCGCGCACTCGACATCGAGGAACTGGGCGTCGAGCGCGGTCAGCTGGCGCATTCGCTCCCCCTGGGTGGGTGTGCCGTCAGCATCACACGCGACCATTTCAGTAAGGTTTCGGCGGGGGACCTCCAGATGAATTCCACACCTCTGCGGAAACTATTCTTCCGCTGCGTGTCCAAGCCCTGGACCGTGGTGATTCTCTACCATTCGACGACCTGAACGGGATGCCGGACGACCGCGTCGAAGTCGTAGCCGAGTGGATGGCGCGGCGTGACCAGCGGCTGCGTGGCGCCGGTCTCGTCGGTGGCCCGCGCCATGAGCACGTGCGGCCCCGGGCGCCGCGGCACCCAGTTGACGTGCCAGCGCGCCCAGGCCCCGACCAGGTGTCGTCCGCGCTGCTCCGGCTGGTGCCAGGTGACCCCGCCGTCGAAGCTGACCTCCACGTTCACGATATGTCCGCGTCCGGACCATGACCTGCCGCGCAGCACGTACGAGCGCCCGGCGACCAGAGTGGAATCCCAGGCGAGTTCGAAAGCGCTTTTCACCGGCTGCACGGTGATATCGCGGTAGAAGACGGTGTTCCACGGCGTGGCGGCTTCGGACGTGGTCACGTCGAGATCGCCGAGCCATTTGATCGACGCTATTCCCGCCCAGCCCGGCACCACGAGGCGAGCCGGGAATCCGTGGTCGGGCGGCAGCGGCCGGCCGTTCATCTCGTAGGCGACGAGAACGTCGTCCAGGGCCTTGGCCACGGGCAGCGGGCGGCGGACGTGACCGTGGTCCTCGAACGGCGCGTCGAGCCCGCGGGCCACCACGTCCACGGCCTCCGGCCGGATGCCGGCCTGCCTCAGCAGATACGCCAGGGGCACCCCGCGCCAGCGCGCCACCCCGATCGCGCCGAGCCCCCACGGGGTGCCGGGGGTCGGGTCGTGCTGCTGCGTCTCGTAGAAGCGCCGGCCGTTCCCGGTGCACTCGATCGCGGCGTCGATCGTCCGTGTCGGCATGGCCCGCAGGCTGGCGTAGTCGTACACGGCCGGACATCGCACTCCCGGTCCGTGCAGGCGCAGCCGCCAGGTGTGGGCGTCGATCAACGGGGTGGAGGTGTGGTTGCGTACGAAGAAGCGGTCGATCGGCGTGTGGTACCCGAGCCCGGCCATGGCCTCCCAGCGCATCTCCGCGCTGCCGTCGTGCCGGATGAACAGGTGATCCGGCAGCGGCTTGACGATGGCCGCCGTGACCTGCTTCATGGATCCTCCTCTATTTCCTACTTGAAATCCATGTAATCACAGCGGTGCCCGCCGATCCACCTCCCACCACGACCGGTCCGCCCGTCTCGATCTCCCCGGGCCAGACCATCTCCGCCACTCTCCGCACGAACAGGCGGCAGCGCGGCCCGGCTGTCCACCGGAACCGCACTGATCTCCCCGCCAGCGAACACCCCGCCGGGGGTGCCCCAACTGACACCACGGCGTCCAGCCCACGACAGGCGACTCCCACCCATCCGAACCCCCACCACCTGTACGTACCCGCCCGGCCCAGGGTGCAGCCGGATCGCCTGGAGCCTGGGCGGCGGGACTGGTAGATGAGGCCTGCCCGCACGGGAGCCGGCGTGGTTGGCCGGCATCGAGCTCGACGGCCGGCACCCACCCGTCTACCTCCCGGCCCGGAGCACTTCCAGACCGTGCGCTTCGAGATCATCTTGTCGTGGCGGTTCGGTACGCTCGCCGCTGATCAACTTCGCGCGAGAGGCTGCCGATGTTCCGTCTCCTGGCCATCCTGGCGGCCACCGCGCCGACCTTCTTATCCGTCCTGATGCTCCGCAGCTTCGGCTGGTTCGGCCACGAGCCGCCACAGCCGGATCCGCTGGAGCTCGCGATCGGGGTGGCCCACGGCTACGCCACCGACTACCTGCCGGTCCTGCTGGCGTTCCTCGCGCTCTGGAGGCCGCGGTGGCTTCCCAAGGTCGGCGCGATCGCCGCGGCCGTTGTGCTGGTGCTCACCGTGTCGACCCTCGTCGCCTCCGGAACCGGCGGCTTCGGCCCGCAGTTCGGCTCCATACTGGCCTGCCAGGCGATCGCCGTCGCCGCATTCCTGCGGACCCGCCCGGAGCAGCGGGTGCCATGGCCACGGGCGGTCATCTGGAGCGCGGTCGTGCTGCTCGCGCTCGTCCAGACCCTGGCCAGGAACACCCCCACCAGCGACGTCGGCTGCTACGCGGACACGAAGGGGACCTGGGCGCTGGCCTTCTACCACCTCGACACCGCCCACGGCCTCTACTGCTGGGTCTCGGCCGCCGCGATCGGCGCCGTGCTCTCCGGGTATCGGGCCGCGCCGCTCTGCGGCCTGGTGCTGCTGGTGCCCGCACTGTTCGAGCCCGCCGCCTGGCTCCTGTCCGACGCGCCGCACAACTGCTCCAGCACCCTGGAGCTGGTCGACTGGCCGTACCTGATCGCGGGGGTGTCGGCGTTGTCCTCCCGGACTCGCCTGCTCGATCGGTCCTAGCCGATGTTCCGCCTCCTCGCCATCCTGGCTGCCGTCGCCGCGCGGCGGCCGACCGGCCACGGCGGGCATGTGGCCGTTCCTCCTGCTGGTGTCCTTCGCGGCGCCGCGCCCGGCCGATCGGTGCGGATGTGCGCCAGGTAGGCGCCTATCGGTACCTCGGGTTGCTGGGTGGGCGGTTGAGGATGAGGTCGCCGGCGCGGGCGATGACCTGGGCGCGGGTGCGGCCGGGGTGGTCGGCGGCGATCAAGTGGCTGCCGATGGCCGCGCCGAAGGCAAGCAGGCTGCGGGCCTCGACCTCGTCGGGGTCGGGGCAGAACGTGCTGATCGCGTCGCGCAGCAGCTGCATGCGCCGGTTGTCCACGCGGCGTAGGCGCTCGGCGACGGCCTGGTCGCGGCGGGCCCAGTCGCGGATGGCCAGGTCGATGGGGAGCAGGCGGTCGCCGGCGAAGGTGAGCTGCCCGGCCAGCCGGACCTTGTCCAGCACGTCGCCGCCCTCCCGCTCGACCCGGTCGAGGACGTCGTCGACGCTCTCGCGCTCCCAGGTGTCCAGCATCTCCGTCAGCAGCGCGTCGCGGTCGGCGAAGTAGCCGTAGAAGCCGCCCTTGGTCACGCCGAGCGCCTTGGCCAGGGATTCGACGCGCACCGCGTCCACACCACCCTCGGCCAGTGCCCGCAGCCCCTCCTCGACCCAGGTTTCGCGCGGTGTGCGCAACGCGCCCATCGTATGACCCACCTCACCCTTTCCATCCGTTGTACGGAGCCGTATAACCGGTCTAGCCTCAATCTATACGTCACCGTATAACAACAGAGGGGACAGTAGTCGTGTCATTCGGTTTCGTCGCCTTCCCAAACCCGGCTCCCGAGCACGCCGAGGAGTTCGCCGGCCGCGAGCTGGGCGCGGTGCCCGACGGCTGCAACGAGCGGGAGGTCAAGCCCCGCCAGACCCACCGCTTCCCGTCGCGGTGACGGGGAGGCCGACCATGACCAGGAGACTTCCCGGCACCGAGCACACCAGCCGCCCGTGGCGAATCCACGAGATCACGCCCGACTTCCGGGTGGAGGACGTGTGGGCGTTCCGCACACCCGGCGCCGGACCGGACGACTTCCCCGCCATGCTCGCCGCGCTGCGAGCGACCGCCGGACCCGCCGGGCAGTCCTTGCCGACGCGGCTCCTGTTCGCCGTGCGCTGGAAGCTGGGTGCCCTGTTCGGCTGGGATGATCCCCGGCAGGGCGTCGGCGGGCGGGTGCGGTCACTGCGCGAGCGCCTGCCGCCCGACCTGCGTCTGGAGCCGCTCAGCCCGGACTTCGACGGCATCCCGTTCACCAACCTCTACGAGCTCGGCGACGAGTTCGCCATGGAACTGGCGAACGAGACCGTTCACACCGTCTGCCACCTCGGGTGGGTCCCCACCGACAACGGCGACCACGAGCTGCGGATGGCGGCCCTGGTCAAACCCAACGGCCTGTTCGGACGGCTGTACATGGCCGCGATCAGCCCGTTCCGGTACCTGGTCGTCTACCCGGCGATGACCCGGCAATGGGAACGCGCGTGGCGGGACCACGGTCACGCCGACAACCTCGACGGAGCCACGCGGTTCCGCGAAGAGAATGGAGAGTTCAAATGATCAAGTGGGCTGGTTGGCTCATCACGCTGTTCGGAGCCGCGCACACGGTTGGTGCGCTGACGGTGGAGAAGGCCGCGAGCCACGCCGGGACGTGGTTCAGCGGAGGACTGTGGGGGGACGACCTCGCCGCGATGAGCCCCGCGAACAGCGCGTACTGGCTGAGTGTGGCCAGCTTCGGCGTGCCCCTCGTCGTGGTCGGCCTGATCGTGCTGTGGCTGGACCGCCGCCGCATCACGCCACCGCCGTTCGTCGCCTGGACGCTGGGGGTCTGGACCGTGGTCGGCGCCGTGGTCCTCGTGGCCACGCCTTGGCCGATCCTCCTGCTCGCGAACATTCTGCTGCTGGTCGGAGCCCGCCGTACCGCCCGCCACGGCAACCCCGCGCCCCACGCCCGCACAACGCGAACCCCGCAGGAGACCGCGTTGTGACCAGCCCCTCACGGACGACCCGAGCTGACGCCAGACCGCCACAACCCCCCGGCACTACCCCTGAGCAGCACCGACGACCTCTTCCGGATCGCTGTGGCGGATTTCTGGCGTATCTCGGAACCGTCGCGGACGGCATCTGACCGGCGCGGTGGTGCCGGCCCTGCCGCCCCAGGCACGATCAGGGGCGACCGGGCGCTGCCAGTCGGTCATGGTCGTCAGCTCGCCCATCGCGCGCAGGCTGTGGGTCTCCTTGGCGGCCTCCTGCAGCGCGGCCGCTGCCCTGACCGGCGCCTGGCTGACGTCGGCGGCCTCGCCGTCGTCGCGCATCGGGTTGATGGCGGTCTGGGCGGCGGTGGCCATCCCGGACAGCGTGGCGGCCGCCAGGTGCGGTCATGGCTCGTGCCTTCCGTTACGACTTGACCGGCGACTCCAGACGTTGTCCCCAGAGTCACGAAATTTCGGCCTCTGGAAGGTTGCCCGCTGCCCCTCTCCCTCCCGGTATGTCGGCAGTATGTTCGCGCGCCGTCGGGCCCATGATCAGTTGTCCTGCCCCGTCACGTGCCGCCAATCTGATGGCCGATTCCACCCAGAGAAAGGGACGGCTGTGAAAAGGACGAGGGTCATCGCGAGCGGGCTCGTGGGCACCGCGGCGGTGCTAACTCTGATCAGTGCTCCGGCAGTGGCGAACGCGGAGCCGAGTAAGGCGAAGAAGCTGGCCGTGGCAGTCCAGCTCACGTTGCCGACGGAGGACAGCTTCTGGGCGTGGGCAAAATTCCGAGCGAACAGGAACAAGGACTCCGTCAAGCAGTACAACTTCAGCTGGAACAGCGACGGTTGCTCAGTGAAGGACGCCGGGAAAATACCGAGCGTCGAATCCTGGGCGAAGATCTTCGCGATTCCGTGCATGCGGCACGACTTCGGCTACCGCAACCTCAAGGACCTGGTCAGCACCAAGAGGTGGAACGACACTTACCGCAAGGGCGTCGACCAGGCGCTCCTCCAGGACATGCTCAGGACGTGTGGCGGCATGAAGGCACACCTGAAGCCAAGCTGCAGGGCTGCGGCGGCGCAGTTCTACGCGGCTGTCCGGTGGAAGGGGAAGTAACGCCACCACCGCAGCCGGCTCGGCCGCTCAGGCGCCGGCCATACCCGCTCGAGAGCGCTCGCGGGCCTGGTGCGACCGATGCGCCCACGCGTCATCGTCCTCGCGCCCGACCCGCAGGGCGAGCGCGGCCACACTGGCAGGCCGGAAGTGGCGGGCCCGAACCGGCGGGGTCGGGGCCGTTCGGCACGGACTCGCTCAGCACGGACCCCCTTTCGGCGCGGACCCGCTTGGCGCGGAAGCGCTTGGCCCGGAGTGGTGCCAGGCCGCTCCGGTTACTCCTCGCCCACGTCCTCGGTCAGCGGCCGGCCGGGGTGATGGGGGCGACCCGGTCAGCCAGGGTCGCGAGATGCTCCAGCGCGGACTCGGCCGCGGCGTCGGGAACTGCGACGATGACGTGGTCGATACCCTGGGCGGCCAGTTCGGCGCAGCGCCGGACGCTCTCCTCGACGCTCTGACCGGCCGGGATGCGCATGTGGAGAGTCTTCTCTATCGCCTCGTACGGCCGTCCGAGCCGTTCGCAGTGCGCGCGTAGCACGCTGAGCTTGTGCCGCACGTCGGCGCCGTTCAGGAAGTTGCAGGCGTCGGCGTACTCGGCGACGAGCCGGAGCGTCTTCGTCTCCCCGCTCCCGCCGATCAGGATCGGCGGGAGCGCCTGCGGCGCGTTGAGGGTCCGTTCCAGCCGGTAGTGCCGGCCCTCGTACGGCTTGTCCTCGTCGCTCCACATCTGCCGGGCGATCTGGAGGGTCTCCTCCAGCCGCTCGAACCGCTCCGCCGGCGACGGGAAGCGCAGGCCGAGCCCCCGCGATTCCTCCTCGAACCATCCGGCTCCGATGCCGAGCACGGCTCGGCCGCCGGAGAGCGCGTCGAGGGTGCTGACCTGCTTCACCAGCAGGCCGGGTTCGCGATGGACGGCACAGGTCACCAGGGCGCCCAGGGTGACGCGCCGGGTGAGGGCGGCGGCGTACGACAGCGCGCCGTACGCCTCCAGCATCGGATCGGTCACGGAGCCGAAATTGGGGATCTGGAAGAGGTGGTCCATCACCCACAAGCTGTGCAGCCCCGCCTCGTCGGCGCCTCGGGCGACGGTGGCGAACCGCTCGGCGATGGCGGCGTCACCGCCGGGCCAGGTGTAACGAGGGCAGGTCAAACCGAGCTTCATCGAGCACTCCTTGATGGTGAGGATCGCCGGCGCAGGACGCGTCAGTCGCGGTGCGGGCATGAAAAAACCCTCTCGCCTGGGCTGACCGCGCCAGGGCCGAGAGGGCTCCGTACTCATGATTATCCCACACGCCGGCATGCAGCCCGGAACAGCTCGCCCGGACACCCCGCGCTCTTGTCGCGAGCCGGAGTGCCGGCAGCGCGCCGACCCACGAAGGTCAGGCCTCCTGCATGTATGCGGGTCCCACGTCCACGCCGGCGAAGATCACGTCCATCCCGGCGATCCAGTAGTCGGTTGCCCGCGCTTCGAGCCACGTGGTGACAGCCTGACGGAGTCCCTGCTCCTCGCCGGGAGCATAGACGCCATCCGGCAGGGCTCCGAGGTCTTGAGCGAGGAAGCGGTGAACATCGCGGACGGCGTCGGTGTGACGCGCGTGTACGACCGCGGCGGGGTCGACGACGGTGCAGGTGAAGGTCACGGTGACGGGGAAGTCCCACTGGTGGCCGGCTGCCGCCACATCCCGGCCGGCAGAGACAGTCACGAGACGGCGGAGATCGACCACACTCACAGCGGTGGCTCGCCTGGCCAGCCCGGCATCGATGCCGCGGGAAAAAGCAGTTTGACCCTGCCGTGGCGTGAGGTTCTAGCGTCCGCCGCATGACGAACCAGAAGAAGATCGCCCGCGAGGTCACCCTGGAACTGGAGGGCGGCAACGCGGCGATGACCGACATCGGCAAGATGCTGGGCCCGGCCGGCATCAACACGCGGCAGCTCAAGCTCGACTACGACGCGGCCACGGCCGCCCAGCGCGGCGACATCGTGCCCGTCGTGGTGACCGTCTTCGAGGACCGCACGTACGCGCTGCGCCTCAAGACGCCGCCCACGGCATACCTCATCCGCAAGAGCCTCGGGCTGGTGCGCGGCGCGGCCCGGCCGGGGACGGAGAGCGTGGCGAAGCTGTCACGGGAGCAGTTGCGTGAGATCGCCGAGCGCAAGCTGCCCGACCTCAACACCGGTGACGTGGAGGCGGCGATGCGGCAGGTCGCGGGCACGGCCCGGTCGATGGGCGTGCTCGTCGCCGACGAGTGAGCGGCCCGCCTGTGTCCGGCGCCGCGAGCCGTCTCCCGTGCTCGGACGGCACACCTGCGGGTGGCCACGTCGCGCGCGACCGCCGGTGAAGCGAGCCGGCGGCCCTCACCCGCGGAGGCGGGTGAGGGCTCCTGCGGCGCCGGGTCAGGGGCGGAGGAACGCCTGCAGGCGCTCCAGCGGCCAGGTGTTGACGACGTCGTCGGTGGTCAGCCAGGCCCGCTGGGCGATGCCGACGCCGTAGCGCTGGTGGGCCAGGTGGGGGATGGCATGGGAGTCGCTGTCGATCGAGAACTTGACCCCGTGGTGCTTGGCCAGCCGCACCAGGTCGGCGGGCAGGTCGGAGCGGTCGGGGTAGGAGTCGATCTCCATGACCGTGCCGGTGCGCGCGGCGGCGCGGAAGACGGCGTCCCAGTCGGCGTCCACCGGCTCCCGCTTGCCGATCTTGCGGGTGGTGGGGTGGCCGATGACGTCGACGTAGGGGTTGTCGCAGGCCGTGATGAACCGGCGGGTCATCTCGTCGCGGGACATGCCGAAGTGCGAGTGGACCGAGGCGACGCACACGTCGAACCCTCGCAGGACCTCGGCCGGCCAGTCGACCGAGCCGTCGGGCGCGATGTTGAGCTCCGTGCCGTGCAGCAGGCGCATGCCCGGGTAGCCCTGCTGCAGCTTGGCGAGCCGATCGCGCTGCTCCAGCGCCTTGTCGAGGGTCATGCGCTGCATGGTCAGGTCGGGGGCATGATCGGTGACCGCGTAGTAGGAGTAGCCGCGGGCGTGGGCCGCCGCCACCATGTCCTCCAGCGACGCGATGCCGTCGGTGAGGTCGGTGTGCGTGTGCAGGTCGCCGCGCAGGTCCTCCAGCCGGACCAGCTCGGGCAGCTCGCCGCGCAGCGCCGCCCGCACCTCGCCTCCGTCCTCCCGCAGCGGCGGCGGCACGAACTGCATGCCGAGCGCGGCGTAGATGTCCTCCTCGGACTCGGCGGCGATCACCCGCTCACCCTCGAACAGGCC
The DNA here is from genome assembly GCF_014207745.1 of Nonomuraea muscovyensis. Taxonomy (NCBI): domain Bacteria; kingdom Bacillati; phylum Actinomycetota; class Actinomycetes; order Streptosporangiales; family Streptosporangiaceae; genus Nonomuraea; species Nonomuraea muscovyensis. The sequence continues at coordinate 2,045,930 of NZ_JACHJB010000002.1, read as the reverse complement.
GTACTCCGACAGCTTCCAGCCCTTCTTGACCGCCATCTCGCGGATCGCGACGTTGTGCTCCTTGGAACCCGTGAAGTACTGCATCGCCGCGCCCCACGACTCGGCGGGCACCACGCGCAGGTCGACCTGGACCCCGGACGTGGTGCGCACGGACGTCTTCTTGTCGCCGGCCGCGATGACCTCCGCGACGTACGGCTGCGCCCGGAACTCCTCCATGACGGACACCGGCGCCACGGCCAGGATGTCGATGTCGCCGATCGTGTCCTTCATCCGGCGCAGCGAACCGGCGTGGGCGACGCGCTCGGCCGTCAGCGACGCCATCACCTGCTCGGCCAGCGCCATGGCCACCCCGATGTGCACCCTGCGGCCCGACTGCTCAAGCTGCTCGACGCCCTTGGCGAGGTTGGCCAGGGTCTTGGGGCCGAGCCCCTTGACCCCGGCGAGGCGCCCCGCCGCGATGGCCTCGCCCAGCGCGGCGGGGGAGTCGATGCCGAAGTCCTCGAACAGCATGATGGCCGTCTTCGGGCCGAGCGACGGCACCCGGGTCAGCCGCCGCACCCCGTCGGGCACCCGGCCGCGCAGGTCGTCGAGCTGACGGAAGCTCCCGCGCTGCAGGAACTCCTCCATCTTCTTGGCGATCGCCTCGCCGACGCCGGGGACGGCGCGGACCTCCGTCGTCGAGATGTCCTCCGGGTGGCCGGCGATCGCCTTGGCCGCCTTCTGGTAACTGCGCACCCGGAAGGCGTCGCCCCCGGTCAGCGCGAACAGCTCCGCGTATTCCTGCAGCGCCGCCGCGGCCTGCTCGTTTGCCCGTGCCATGAGGCAAGCTTAGAAGGCCCCACCGACACTTCCCGCCGGACCGGCGCACCGACGGGCGCACGGTCCGGAGCACCGACGGGCGCACGGTCCGGCGGCCGTCAGAAGCGGACCTCGCGCGGCCGGTACGGCTCGGCGAGGAAGGCCAGCTCCTTGTCCGACAGGCTCACCGACACCGCCGCCACCGCGTCGTCCACGTGGCCGTCCCTGGTGGCGCCCACGATCGGGGCCGTCACCGTCGGCTGGTGGAGCAACCAGGCCAGCGCGACCTGCGCCGCCGGCAGCTCGCGCTCGCGCGCCAGCTCGGCGAGCCGGTCCACGATGACCCGGTCGTTCTCCGGCTCGTACAGGGCGTCGATGCGCGGGTCCGAGCCGGTCCGGGTGGTCGAGCCGGACGAGCCGGCGCGGGCCAGCACGCCGCGCGCCAGCGGGCTCCACGGGATCACGCCCACGCCCTGGTCGGCGCAGAGCGGCAGCATCTCCCGCTCCTCCTCCCGGTAGAGCAGGTTGTAGTGCGGCTGCATCGCCGTGAACCGCGTCCAGCCGTTGGCCTGGGCCACGTGCTGGGCCTTGGCGAACTGCCACGCCCACATCGACGAGGCGCCCAGGTAGCGGGCCTTGCCCGCCTTGACCACCTCGTGCAGCGCCTCCATGGTCTCCTCGATGGGCGTGTGGTCGTCCCACCGGTGGATCTGGTAGAGGTCCACGTAGTCGGTGCCGAGCCGCCGCAGCGAGGCGTCGATCGCGGCGTGGATGTGCTTGCGCGACAGGCCGCGGTCGTTGCGGCCCTCGCCCATCGGGAAGTAGACCTTCGTGGCCAGCACGTAGTCCTCGCGCCGGGGGAAGATCGCGCGCAGCACGTCGCCGGTCACGACCTCGCTCTGCCCGGCACTGTAGACGTCGGCGGTGTCGAAGAACGTCACCCCGGCCTCGGCCGCACGACGGACGATCGGCTCCGCCCGCTCCTGCGGCAACGCCCACCGCTGGCGGTCCGGATCGCCGTAGCTCATCATGCCCAGGCAGATGCGGGAGACCTGAAGTCCGGTGGCGCCAAGTCGTGTGTAGTCCATGAATCCACCCTATGACCGACCGCGATCACGACCAGTTCGGACCCGTACGTCTGTTTGGCGGGCGCACCGACGCCGTTCGTCGCCATCGTGACCCGGGCGGCCTCCCGCACACCTGTCTCAGAGCGGGACGTGAGGCGCGATCATGGTGACGCCGGGGACGGACCCGATCGAGGCCAGCGCCTTGCCCGCGTCGCCGAGCCCGATCGTGCGGGTGACGAGCTGCTCGGGATGCAGGATGCCGGCCCGGATCATCTCCATCATCGGCGGGTAGTCGTGGGCCGCCATGCCGTGGCTGCCCAGCAGCCGCAGCTCGTGCCCGATCACCCGGCCCATCGGCACCGGCGTCGCCTCGCCGGGCAGCAGCCCCACCTGCACGTGGCGGCCCCTGCGGCGCAGGCTGTCGACGGAGGCGGCGCACGTCTGCGGGCTGCCCAGCGCGTCGAGCGACACGTGGGCGCCGCCCCTGGTCAGCTCCCTGACCTGGGCCGCCGCGTCGCCCGCCGAGCCGTCGACGAAGTGCGTGGCGCCCATCCGTTCGGCCAGGTGCAGGGCCTCGGCGCTGACGTCCACCGCCACCACCCGCGCCCCCGCCGCCGAAGCGATCATCACCGCCGACAGGCCCACCCCGCCGCAGCCGTGCACGGCCACCCACTCGCCCGGCCGTACCTCGCCGACCTGCGCGACGGCCCGGAACGCCGTCGCGAAGCGGCAGCCCAGCGAGGCGGCGGTGGCGTACGTCATGTCCTCGGGCACGGCGACCAGGTTGACGTCGGCGTGGTCGACGGCCACGAACTCGGCGAACGACCCCCAGTGGGAGAAGCCCGGCTGCGTCTGCCGCTCGCACACCTGCTGCTCACCGGCGGCACAGGCCGCGCACGTCCCGCACGCGCACACGAACGGAACGGTCACGCGCGCGCCCGGCAACCAGCCGCGCACGTCGGGGCCCACCGCCTCCACCACCCCGGCGAACTCGTGGCCGGGAACGTGCGGCAGGGACCGGATGTCGGGGTCGTGGCCCTGCCAGCCGTGCCAGTCGCTGCGGCACAGCCCGGTCGCCTCGACTCTGATCACCGCCCCGTGGGGCGCGGGCGACGGATCGGGCAGCTCGCGCAGGTCGAGCTCCCCACCGAACAGGTCAAAGGCAACGGCTCGCATCTCACGAGCTTAGAGTCAGCTCCCGCAGCTCGCGCAAGGCCCGGTGGGCAGGGGAGCCCGGTTCGGCCGTGTAGAGGACGAGATGCAGGTCCTCGCGGTCGGGCACCGGCAGCATCTGGCACACCAGGTCGATGGTCCCGACCACGGGATGCGTGACCCGCTTGCGCTGCGACCGGCGGACGCCGACCTCGTGCAGATGCCACAGCTCGGCGAACTCCGGGCTGAGCGCCAGCATCTCGGCCACCAGCGCCTGGATCTCGGGATCGTCCGGGTAGCGGCCGGCGGCGGCGCGCAGGTCGGCGACCGACACGCGGGCGAAGGCGCTCCTGTCCTCGTCGCCGAGCAGGTCGGCCATGTCCTGGGCGGCGAACACCCGCCGGATGATGTTGCGCCTGTGGGGCGGCAGGCCGGCCAGGTCGCCGAGGAGGGCCTCGCCCAGCGGGTTCCAGGCGAGGACGTTGTAGGCCGCGTCCAGCACGTAGGCCGGGACCTCCTCCAGGTAGCCGATCAGGTGCCGGATGGGCCCGGGCACGTCGCCCCTGCGGGCCGGCCGGTCGGGCGGCTGCCCGGCCAGGTGGAACAGGTGGGCCCGCTCGTCCTGGCTCAGCATGAGGGCCCTGGCCAGCGCGTTGAGCACCTGGCGTGACGGGTGCGGGCCGCGGCCCTGCTCCAGCCGGATGTAGTAGTCGACCGACATGCCCGCGAGCTGCGCCACCTCCTGCCTGCGCAGGCCGGGGGCGCGCCGCCGCTCCCCGGCCGGCAGCCCCACCTCCAGCGGGGTGATCCGGTCGCGGCGGGATCGCAGGAAGGCGGCGAGCTGGTCGCGGTTCATACCTCCATCTTCGGCGACGTCTCGGCGGCGTGGCCGCGGCGTGGGTGGTATCGCCGGTACCAGACTCGCCGGGTCTCTGTTGCTCCGCCCGCGGCGGGGGCAGCGTGGCAGGCATGACGACGAAGACGGCGCTCATCACGGGCGCCAACAAGGGCATCGGATTCGAGATCGCGCGGCTGCTGGCCGAGCGGGGCGTCACCGCCATCGTGGGAGCGCGTGACGAGGAGCGCGGGCGCGTCGCCGCCGAGCGGCTCGGCCGGCCGTTCGTGCCGATCGACGTGAGGGACGAGGAGAGCGTGCGGTCGGCCGCCAAGTGGATCGAGGACGAGTACGGCAGCCTGGACATCCTGGTCAACAACGCCGGCATCGCGGTGCCCCAGGACGACATCCGGCCGAGCGCCACCCCGGCCGCCACGCTGCGGGAGACGTACGAGACGAACGTCTTCGGCGTGGTCACCGTGACCAACGCGATGCTGCCGCTGCTGCGCAGGTCGCCGGCGGGCCGGATCGTCAACATGTCGAGCGAGCTGGGCTCGATCAGCCTCGCGCTCGACCCGGACACCCCCTTTTACGCGCACAACCTCCTGGCCTACAACTCCTCCAAGACGGCGCTCAACATGGTCACCGTGTGCTACGCCAAGGAGCTCGCGGGCACCCCGATCAAGGTGAACGCCGCCAATCCCGGCTACTGCGCGACCGACCTGAACGGGCACACGGGGCCGCGCACACCCGAGCAGGGGGCGGCCGTCGCCGTCCGGCTCGCCACCCTCGACGCGGACGGTCCGACCGGCGCGTACCTCCAGGACGACGGGTCCGTCGGCTGGTGAGGTGTGGAGGCCGCCCGTCCGGACAGTAAGGGGGGCATGGGACAAGATCTGGACAAGGAGCGGTTCACCGAGGCGGAGTACACCCGCTTCGGGGAGCGGCTCCACGAGCAGCTGGGCACGCTGCGCGCGCTGCTGGCCGAGCCCGGGTTCGGCCAGGGGCCCACGACGATCGGCGCGGAGCTGGAGCTGGTGCTCGTCGACGCGGCGGGCCGGCCGCTGCCGCGCAACGCGGAGGTGCGCGAGGCGCTCGGCGACCCGCGCGTGGTGCTCGAGCTCGGCCGCTACAACCTGGAGGTCAACCTGACCCCGGTGCCGCTGGCCGGCCGGCCGTTCCAGCTCCTCGGAGCGGAGGTCCAGGAGGCGCTGACCCGGGTGGACGCGGCGGTGGCGGGCGGCGGGGCGGTGCCCATCGGGATCCTGCCCTCGCTCGGCACCGGTGACTTCACCAAGGAGGCCATCAGCGACCAGAACCGCTACCGGGCCATGAGCCGGGGTTTCCGGCGGCTGCGGCTCGAACCGTTCCTCGTCAAGATCGAGGATCTGGAGCTGTCCGTCGAGGACGTGATCCTGGAGGCGGCCAACACCTCCTGGCAGGTGCACCTGCGCACCCCGCCCGAGCGGTTCGCCCGGCTGTTCAACGCCGCGCAGCTCGCCACCGGGCCGGTGCTGGCCGTCTGCGGCAACTCGCCGTTCTTCCTGGGCCGGCGGCTGTGGGAGGAGACGCGGATCGCCCTCATGGAGGAGGCGGCCGACGACCGCGACGTCGAGCGCCGCTATCGCAAGGACGGGCGGGTCACGTTCGGGTCGGACTGGGTGCGGGAGGGGGCGTACGAGCTGTTCGAGAGGTACGTGCGCGACTACGACCCGATCATGCCCGACCTGAGGGAGAGCGACGACCCGCGGGACGTGCCGGAGCTGCGGCTGCACCAGGGCACCGTGTGGCAGTGGAACCGGCCCGTCTACGACCCGGCCGGCGGTGGCCACCTGCGGATCGAGATGCGGGCCCTGCCCGCCGGCCCGACCTGCGCCGACATGACGGCCAACACGGCGTTCCTGCTCGGGCTGACGCTGTCGCAGGCCGAGCGTGACCTGACCGGCTACCGCTTCGGCGAGACCTACCAGAACTTCTACCGGGCCGCCATGCACGGCCTGGACGCCAAGCTGTCATGGCCCGGCATGGACGGCGAGCTGCCGGCGACCGACCTGGTGCTCTGGCTGCTGCCCGAGGCGCGGGCGGCTCTGCTGGCGGCCGGGGTGGTGCCCGACGACGTGGACACCGCCCTGGACATCATCCGCGAGCGGACCCGGTTGCGCCGTACCGGGGCGGTCTGGCAGCGCGAGGCGCTCGCCCGCTTCGGCGGCGACTCCGAGCGGCTCGTCCGCGAGTACCGCGAGCATGCCCTTTCCGGGCTTCCCGTACACCTGTGGCCATAGACGCAACAATCGCCGCTCCGGAACCGTCAGACTCTCCACCATGACGGATAGTGAGGGCGAGATGGCAGCGACGGGGATGGTTCCGGCGGACAAGGCCGGCTACGTGTTACAGCGGGCGACGGGGACCCTGCCGGAGGGTGCGGCCAAGCTCGCCTCCGAGATCGGCGCCGTCGGCGTGGCGACCGTGCTGGCCCGGGGCAACCGGACCGCGGTGCGCAGGGGCGCGACGGCCGCACTGGGCACGATGCGGCCCCGGCCGGCCGAGTGGTACGCCTTCGACCCCAAGGACCAGGACACCCCCGACTGGTACCCGCAGGGCCTGACGGGGGACGAGGACTCCGGCTCGGCGGGCGTGCCGGTGTTCGTGGTCAGCTGGTACTTCAAACCGGAGCCGCCGGCGGCCGAGCGCGGCGTCCGGGTGACGTTCCTGAGCCCCCGGACCCTGAAGTACCAGCACGCGCTGCTGGTCGAGGCCAGGCCGGACGGGTCGTACGGGCCGATAGACATCCACGCCGGCGGCGTCGCCTGGTACGGAGACCTGCTGTACGTGGCCGACACCTTCCGGGGCCTGCGCGTCTTCGACACCCGCAACATCCTCGACCTGCGCACCGCGCAGCAGGACCTCGGCGACCCGGCCCGGGTCGGCCGCCACGGCGGGCGGCTGCACGCCTTCGGCTACCGCTACGTCATCCCGCAGACCGACGCCTGGCGGCTCGCCCAGCGGGGGCCGCGCCTCTCCTTCGCCGCGATCGACCGCACCACCACCCCGCACACCCTCATCTCCGGCGAGTACGCCGACACGAGCCGCGACCGCCTGGTGGTCCGGTGGGACCTGGCGGAGGACGGCACCCTCGCCGACGGCACCCCGCGCGACGCCCACGTCCTGGGCCACGCCAAGATCCAGGGCGCGCTGTCGTCGGGCGGCACCTGGTACCTCAGCCAGGCCGCCGACGCCCGCACCAACGGCAAGCTCATCGTCCAGGGCGACGGCGACGCGACCACCCGCCCCTTCCCGATCGGCCCCGAGGACCTGACCGTGCGGGACGGCCGCCTGTGGAGCGTCACCGAGTTCAGGGACAAGCGGGTGGTCTTCGGCGTCGCCCTGTGAGCTGCCCCGCGCCGATCATCAGATACCTTCGAGGAGACCCCGCCTCCGCAGAGCATGGACAAGCGCGCGGCCGCCGCGCAACCGGGTTTCGCCCGGGCACCGGGAGGGTGAGCATGACCGTACGGGTCGAACGGGACGGGCCGGTCACGACCGTCGTGCTGAGCAGGCCGCAGGCGCGCAACGCGGTCGACCGCGCGACGGCCGGCGCGCTGGCCGCGGCCTTCGGGGAGTTCGACGCCTCCGACGCCCGCGTGGCGGTGCTGTGGGGCGAGGGCGGCACGTTCTGCGCGGGCGCCGACCTCAAGGCGCTCGACAACCACGTCGGCGAGGACGGCGACGGACCGATGGGCCCGACCAGGATGCGGCTGTCCAAACCGGTCATCGCCGCCGTCGCCGGGCACGCCGTGGCGGGCGGGCTGGAGCTGGCCCTCTGGTGCGACCTGCGGGTGGTGGAGGAGGACGCGGTGTTCGGCGTGTTCTGCCGCCGCTGGGGCGTGCCGCTGATCGACGGCGGCACCGTACGGCTGCCCCGGCTCGTCGGCGTGTCCCGCGCCATGGACCTCGTCCTCACCGGCAGGCCGGTCGGCGCGGCCGAGGCGTACGACATGGGCCTGGCCAACCGCGTCGTGCCCGCCGGCACGGCGCGGCGGCACGCCGAGCAACTGGCCCGCGAGCTGGCCCGCTTCCCGCAGGAGTGCCTGCGCGGCGACCGGATGTCGGTGCTGGAGCAGGAGGGTCTGGACGAGGAGGCGGCGCTGCGCAACGAGCTGCGCCACGGCCTGCGGTCCCTGCCGGGCGCGGCGGGCGGCGCCGCCCGGTTCGCCGCGGGGGAGGGCCGCCACGGCGCGTTCTGAACCGTGGTCGGGCCGCGGCGCAGGTCCGGAGGATTGTCGGAGGCGCCGCGTAGGGTGGGCGCATGCCCGACATCGAGGTCGCGGGGCGGCTGGTCCGCGTCACCAACCCCGACAAGGTGATCTTCCCCCGGAGTGGTCACACCAAGCTCGACCTGATCCGCTACTACCAGGCCGTGGCCGGCGGGGCGCTGCGCGGGGTGGCGGACCGGCCGATGATCCTCAAGAGGTTCGTCCACGGCATCGAGGAGGAGGCGTTCTTCCAGAAGCGGGCGCCCGCCAAGCGGCCCGACTGGATCGAGGTGGCCGAGCTGCGCTACCGGTCCGGGCTCGGCGCCGAGGAGGTCGTCGTCCGCGACCTGGCGCAGCTCGTGTGGGTGGTCAACCTGGGGTGCGTCGACCTCAACCCGCACCCGGTGCGCGCCGCCGACCTCGCCCATCCCGACGAGCTGCGGATCGACCTCGACCCGGTGCCGGGGGTGGAGTGGCCCGACGTGCTGCGCACCGCGCAGGTCGCGCGGGAGGTCCTCGCCGACCACGGCCTGACCGCCTGGCCCAAGACGTCCGGGTCGCGCGGGTTCCATGTCTACGCCCGGATCGAGCCGCGCTGGCCGTTCGCCCAGGTGCGCAAGGCCGCCGAGGCGGTCGCCCGCGAGGTCGAGCGCCGGGCGCCCGAGCTGGCCACCAGCCGCTGGTGGAAGGAGGAGCGGCACGGCGTGTTCGTCGACTTCAACCAGAACGCCTACGACCGCACCGTCGCCTCCGCCTACTCCGTCCGCGCGGTGCCCGACGCCCGCGTGTCCACCCCGCTGGCCTGGGACGAGGTGCCGGGCTGCCGTCCGGAGTCGTTCACCATCGACACCGTGCCCAAGCGGCTGGCCGAGGCCGGCGACCCGTGGGAGGACGTCGATCTGCACGCCGGCTCCCTCGACGGGCTGCTGGAGCTGGCCGAGGCGCTCGGGCCCGCCCCCAAGCCGCCCAAGGGCACGGGCCGTCGCCGGCAGGCGCTGCCCGTCATCGAGATCGCCCGCGCCCAGCACAAGGACGAGGCGATGGCCGGCCTCGAGCGGTGGAAGGCCCGCCACCCCGAGGTGGCGGCCTGCCTGCAGCCCGCCGACGTGCTGGTCGACGGGATGCGCGGCCGCAGCAGCGTCTGGTATCGGATCCGCGTCAACCTCCAGCATGTGCCCGAGGCGGAGCGCCCGGGGCAGGAGCCGCTGGAGGCCGACTACGACCCATGGCGCGACGGCTGAGCGAGCCCCTCGGGGCCGCGCCCGGCCAACCCTGTCGAGCAGCAGCCGGCCGGCGGGACCCCGCCGGGCGCCGGCCTCGGGGGAGGGGACGTTCGCCACGGCCCGGTCGGAGGCGGGCGGCCGACCGCTTTTGGTCGTTTTCCACAATTGGAGCCGCCCAGCGTGCGCTGACAACGACATCCCGTTGCCGGCCAAGAGACGGAAAGGTGAACACTGCAGGGGGCCGCCGTGTCCCGGGCGCGCACATCGTTGGTCTACAGGAGGGCTCGGTCGGGTGTTCAGACGTGTCGCCATCGTCAATCGTGGTGAGGCCGCCATGCGGCTCATCCACGCCGTACGGGAGCTTGCCGCGGAGACCGGGACCCGGATCGAGACCGTCGCCCTGCACACCGACGTCGACCGCACCGCCGCCTTCGTCCGCGAAGCGGACCTGTCCTACGACCTCGGTCCCGCGTCCGCGCGCCCATACCTCGACCTGAAGGCGCTGGAGCGCGCTCTGGTGGAGACCGGGGCCGACGCCGCGTGGGTCGGCTGGGGCTTCGTCGCGGAGGACCCGGCGTTCGCGGAGCTGTGCGAGGAGGTCGGCGTCACCTTCGTCGGACCGAGCGCGGAGGCCATGCGCAAGCTCGGCGACAAGATCGGCGCGAAGCTGATCGCCGAGGAGGTCGGCGTCCCGGTCGCACCGTGGAGCCGCGGTGCGGTCGAGACCCTGGACGCCGCCCTGGCGGCGGCCGCCCGGATCGGCTACCCGCTGATGCTGAAGGCGACCGCGGGCGGCGGCGGGCGTGGCATCCGCGTGGTCACGAACGAGGCGGAGCTCGCCGACGCCTACGAGCGCACCAGCCAGGAGGCCGCACGGGCGTTCGGCAGCGGCGTCGTGTTCCTGGAGCGCCTGGTCACCGGCGCACGACACGTCGAGGTCCAGGTGATCGCCGACGGCGAGGGCACCGCGTGGGCGCTCGGCGTCCGCGACTGCTCGGTGCAGCGGCGCAACCAGAAGGTCATCGAGGAGTCGGCGTCGCCGGTGCTGAGCCCCGTGCAGACGGCCGAGCTCAAGGCGTCGGCCGAACGGCTGGCCGTCGCGGTCGGCTATCGCGGCGCGGCGACCGTCGAGTTCCTCTATCACCCCGGCGACAGGCTGTTCGCGTTCCTCGAGGTCAACACCCGCCTGCAGGTCGAGCACCCGATCACCGAGGTCACCACCGGGTTCGACCTGGTCAAGGCGCAGCTGTGGGTGGCATCCGGCGGCAGGCTCGAAGGCGGGCCGCCGGTCGAGCGCGGCCACGCCGTCGAGGCCCGGCTGAACGCCGAAGACCCCGACCGCGACTTCGCGCCCGCCCCGGGCCGCATCGCGCGGCTCGACCTGCCCGCCGGGCCGGGCATCCGCGTGGACACCGGCGTCAGCGAGGGCGACACCATCCCCGCCGACTTCGACTCGATGATCGCGAAGATCATCGCCTATGGCCGCGACCGCGACGAGGCGCTGGGCAGGCTGCGCCGGGCGATGGCGGGGACCACGGTGATCATCGAGGGTGGCGCGACGAACAAGAGCTTCGTGCTCGACCTGCTCGACCGGCCCGAGGTGATCGACGCCAGCGCGGACACCGGCTGGATCGACCGCGTCCGCGGCGAGGGCGGGCTCGTCTCGCACCGGCACTCCGCCGTCGCGCTGGCGGCCGCCGCCATCGAGGCGTACGAGGAGGAGGAACGCGTCGAGCGGCAGCGGCTGCTGTCGACGGCGTTCGGCGGACGCCCGCAGGTCCAGCACGAGAGCGGCCGGCCGCTGGACCTCAAGCTGCGGGGCGCCGGCTACCGCGTGCGCGTCGCGCGGGTCGGCGCGCACCGCTTCCGTGTCGGCGTCGAAGCGGGTGACGGCGTCCGCACCGCCGACGTCGAGCTCGACCGCTTCGACCGGCACACCGGCCAGATCGCCGTCAACGGCATCCGCTACCGCCTGCTCACCGACACGCACGGGCCGATCCACCTGGTCGAGGTGGACGGTGTGACACACCGGGTCAGCCGCGACGAGGGCGGGGTCGTCCGCTCACCCGCGCCCGCGCTGGTCGTCGCCACGCCGCTGGAGGTCGGCGCCGAGGTCGAGGCGGGCGCGCCGGTACTGGTGCTGGAGAGCATGAAGATGGAGACGGTGCTGCGGGCGCCGTTCAGGGCGCGGCTCAAGGAATGCGTCGTGTCCGTGGGCAGCCAGGTGGCGACCGGCGCACCGCTGCTGCGGCTGGAGCCGCTCGCCGACGACGCCGGAGCCGACGACGCCTCGGCCGCCGCGTCCGTCGAGCTGGACCTGCCCGCCGCGCCCGACAGGGTCCCGGTGCGCGAGCGCACCACGCGCGGCCAGGAGGACCTGCGCGGCCTGCTGCTGGGCTTCGACGTCGACCCGCACGACGAACGCCGGGTGCTCGACGACTACCTCGCCGCGCGCCGCGCGGCCGCCGAGGACGGCCACCGGCCGCTGGCCGAGGAGCTCGGGCTCGTCGAGGTGTTCGCCGACCTCGCCGAGCTGAGCCGCAACCGGCCGGCGGGCGAGGACGGCGGCGGTGACGGCCATGTGCACAGCGCCCGCGAGTACTTCCACACCTACCTGCAGAGTCTCGACGTCGAGCGGGCCGGGCTGCCGGAGGCGTTCCAGGCCAAGCTCGCCAAGGCGCTCGGCCACTACGGCGTCACCGAGCTGGAGCCCTCCCCGGAGCTCGAAGCCGCAGTGTTCCGGATCTTCCTCGCCCAGCAACGCTCGGCCGCCGACGCCGCGGTCGTCGCGACTCTGCTGCGCGTGTGGCTGCGGGAGCCGCCGCCGGACGAGACGCTGCGCGAGCCCGCCGGCCTCGCGCTGGAGCGGCTGGTGGCCGCGACGCAGGTCCGCTTCCCCGTGGTCTCTGACCTCGCGCGCGGCGTGGTGTTCGCCTGGTTCGGCCAGCCACTGCTGCGCCGCAACCGCGCCCGCGTCTACGCCGACGTCCGCAAGCACCTGCGCCACCTGGACGCGCACCCGGACGCGCCCGACCGGGCCGAGCGCATCGCCGAGATGGTGCGCACCACCGAGCCGCTGGTACGGCTGCTCGGCCAGCGGCTCATCCGCGACGACCTGGACAACGCGGTCATGCTGGAGGTGCTGACCCGGCGCTACTACGGCAACAAGGGCCTGACCGGCGTCCGCACCAGCGAGGTCGCGGGCTGCACGTTCGTGGTCGCCGAGCGCGCCGGCTCGTGGGTGGTCTCCTGTGCCGTGAGCTTCGAGGCGCTGGGCGGCGCGCTGCGCGGGCTGGCCCAACTGGCGGACGGCGAGGACGCCATCGACGCCGACATCTATCTCGCCTGGGAGAACCAACCGCAGGACTCCGACGCGATGGCGGCCGCGCTGCACGAGGTCGTCGGCGCGCAGCCGCTGCCGGACCGGGTCCGCAGGCTCACCGTCACCGCCGCGGGCAGCGGCGGCGCGGTGATGCACCACCACTTCACCTTCCGCCCGTCGGCCACCGGGATGGCCGAGGAACGCCTGATCCGCGGCCTGCACCCGTACATCGCGCAGCGGATGCAGCTGGAGCGGCTGAGCAAGTTCGACCTCACCCGGCTGCCGTCGTCAGACGAGGAGGTCTACCTCTTCCAGTGCGTGGCGCGGGAGAACCCGTCGGACGACCGCCTCGTCGCCTTCGCCCAGGTGCGCGACCTGACCGAGCTGCGTGAGCACGACGGCAGGCTGGTCGCGCTGCCGACGGCCGAGGACACCATCGCCACCTGTCTCGACTCGATCCGGCGCGCGCAGGCGCGGCGACCCTCGAACAAGCGCTTCAACACCAACAGGATCGTGGTCTACGTCTGGCCGCCGAGCGACCTCACCCGCGCGGAGATCGAGATGATCGCCGGGCGCGTACGGCCGACGACCGTGGGCGCCGGGCTGGAGGAGATCCTGTTCATCGCGCGGCAGCGCGACAGGACGACCGGCGAGCTGACCAAGATGGCCGTGCGCATCTCCTTCGACGCCACCGGCGGAGCCGAGCTGACCATCGGCGAGCCGTCGGACGAGCCGGTCGAGCCGCTCGACGACTACCGGCTGAAGGTGCTGCGCGCCAGCAGCCGCAACACGGTGTACCCGTACGAGCTGACCGGCCTGCTCGGCGACTTCGTCGAGCACGACCTCGACGACGGCCACGCGCTGGTGCCGGTCGGCCGGCCCAAGGGGCGCAACACCGCGGCGATCGTCGCGGGCGTGGTCACCACGCCGACCGAGCGGCACCCGCAGGGCGTCACCAGGGTCGTGCTGCTCGGCGACCCGACCAAGTCGCTCGGCGCGCTGTCGGAGCCGGAGTGCCGCCGCGTGATCGCCGCGCTGGACCTGGCCGAGCGCATGCGGGTGCCGCTGGAGTGGTACGCGCTGTCCGCCGGCGCCCGGATCTCCATGGAGTCGGGCACGGAGAACATGGACTGGGTGGCCGCGGCGCTCAAGCGGATCGTCGAGTTCACCCAGGACGGCGGCGAGATCAACATCGTGGTCGCCGGCATCAACGTCGGCGCGCAGCCCTACTGGAACGCCGAGGCGACGATGCTCATGCACACCAAGGGCATCCTGGTGATGACGCCGGACTCGGCGATGGTGCTCACCGGCAAGCAGTCGCTCGACTTCTCCGGCGGCGTGTCGGCCGAGGACAACTTCGGCATCGGCGGCTACGACCGGGTGATGGGCCCGAACGGGCAGGCACAGTACTGGGCGCCGAACCTGACCGCCGCGCGGGACGTGCTGATGTCCCACTACGACCACACCTACATCGCGCCCGGCGAGGAGACACCGCGGCGGGCGACGACCACCGACCCCGTCGACCGCGACATCTCCGACTTCCCGCATGCCGTGGCGGGCAGCGACTTCACCACCGTCGGCGAGATCTTCTCCGCGGTGGCCAACCCGGACCGCAAGAAGCCGTTCGACATCCGGACCGTGATGCGGGCGCTCTCCGACCAGGACCACCCGGTGCTGGAGCGGTGGGCGGGCATGGCCGACGCGGAGACCGCGGTGGTGCAGGACGTGCATCTCGGCGGCATGCCGGTGTGCCTGCTCGGCATCGAGTCACGGGCGGTGCCGCGACGCGGCTTCCCGCCCACCGACGGCCCGGACACCTACACCGCGGGCACGCTGTTCCCGCGGTCGTCGAAGAAGGCCGCGCGGGCGATCAACGCGGCCAGCGGCAACCGGCCGCTGGTGGTCCTGGCGAACCTGTCGGGCTTCGACGGCTCGCCGGAGTCCATGCGGAAGCTGCAACTGGAGTACGGCGCCGAGATCGGCCGTGCGATCGTGAACTTCCGCGGGCCCATCGTGTTCTGCGTGATCTCGCGATACCACGGCGGCGCGTTCGTGGTGTTCTCGAAGGCGCTGAACCCGAACATGACCGTGCTCGCGCTGGAAGGCTCGTTCGCCTCGGTGCTCGGCGGCGCCCCCGCCGCCGCCGTGGTGTTCTCCGGCGACGTCAACGCCCGCACCGCGGCCGACCCGCGCGTGCGGGAGCTGGAGGCCCGCGTCGCGGCCGCCTCCGGCGCCGACCGCGCCGCGTTGACCGCGGAGCTCGACGAGCTCCGCTCGTCGGTCCGCGCGGAGAAGCTCGGCGAGGTGGCCACGGAGTTCGACCGCGTGCACGACATCCGGCGTGCGGTCGAGGTCGGCTCCGTCGACGCCGTCATCCGCGCCGCCGAACTGCGCCCACGGATCATCGAGGCCATCGAGTCCCGCCTGCGCTGACGCCACCTCGGGCGGGTCTGTCAGCGGCGAGTCCGGGAGCGCGTCAGCCGCGCCCCGGACCGTCGGCCCCCTCCCCGCCGTCGGGCGCACCACGGCGGGCTCGACCCCCGCTTCGCTCGTACCAGCCGAACGCGGCGCAGCAGGTGAGCAGCGCCAGGCCGAACATCGGCAGCCAGGCCAGCCGGGCGAGCACCCATCCGCCGTCGTCCGGGACGGTGTGCAGGCCTGGCAGGGGGGCGCCCGCGAACAGGCCGAGCGCGGTGACGGCGATCAGCGCCGTCTGGTGCCAGAGGAACACGGTCATCGCGGAGAGGTTCACCAGCGCCACGACGGCCCAGGCGGCGGGGCGGCGCATCGACCGCCGCAACGGGCCGAGCAGCAGCAGGGCGGCCCCACACTGGGCGAGCCCGAAGGTGACGGCCGCGAGGGTCGGCGGATCCAGGTTCGAGACCACCGCGCCCGGCACGCCGACCATGGCGGCCGGGTACCCGCCCCACGCGACGAGCCCCGCCGTCACGGCGGCGCCACCGGCGAGCAGCCCCCACCCGGTGGCACGCGCCGGGACGCCGCGGGTGGCGCAGGCCGCGCCCAGGCAGTACGGCACCAGCCAGCCGGCCACGACGTTCACCCAGCCGAGCCATTCCGGCCCGCCCAGGCCGAACCGCGCCACATCGACGCACGCCACCACGACCGGCGGCACCGCGGGGTGCAGCCTGCGCGCCAGCGGAGTCACGGCCGTCAGCACCGCGAAGACCACCAGGAACCACAGCGGCGACAGCACCAGCTTGACCAGCGCCCGCACGCTGTCCAGCCCGGCCCCCGACACGAGCATCGCGCCGGCCGCCACCGCCCACACCACCAGCACGGCGGCGACCGGCCGGAACAGCCGCACGGTCCGGTCGCGCAGCCACCGCCCGTACGTCTGGCCCCCGGCCCGGGCGGCGGCCTGCCCGCGCGCCCCCACCCAGCCGCCCACCAGGAAGAACACGGCCAGCGTCTGGAACACCCACGAGACGGGGGCGAGCTGCGGCAGGTGGCGCAGCGGGCTGGCGGCCCGCACCGTGCCGCTGTCGGCGACCAGCGCGGTCACCAGCCAGTGCCCCAGCACCACCCCGCCGATCGCCAGCGCGCGCAGCGCGTCCAGCCCCCGGTCCCGGTCCGCCGGGGTGGCCGCCTCGATCCGCCGGACGGCGTCCCGGCCGAGCGCCCGGAGCGCGCCGGCGTCCCGGCGCGTCCTCTCCCCGCGCGCGCCGGGGATCGCGCGCGGGTCAGCCACGGTGGCCTGCCGCGACGGGCGGTGCTTCCAGGATGATCCGGGCGACGTTCTCCAGCGCCACGGAACCGGGCCTCAGGTAGTCGCTGTGGCCGCCGTCGCCCGCCGCGAACACCCGGGCACCGAACTCCGGGGACACCGGGTCCGTCCCGAACCCCAAGGTGGTGAAGGGCAGCCGCACCCGCGTGTGCGGCACGGCCGAGACCCAGTCGCCCGTGGCCCGGCCCGTCCACACGGTGGCCCGGGTCCCCAGCCCGGCGACGTGGTCCACGCCGGTGCCCGGGCTGCCGTACAGGACGACGTCCGAGACCCCCGGCTCCGACGCCACCCGGGCGCACACCACGGACCCGTAGGAGTGGCACACGAGGGAGATCCGGGCGGCCGGCCGCAGCGCGCGAAGCTCACGCACGAAACGGCGCAGCCCCGGCGCGGCCTCGGCGGCGCGTCCCGAGGTCAGCACCTCCGGACCGAACAGGCTCGGCGTCCGGTACCCCAGCCACGCGACGACGACGGACGCGCCGTCCCCGCCGCGCTCCCGTAACTCCCGCTGGAGCGAGGCCGCGCCCCCGTGCAGGCGGCCGTACCGGTCGAGATCGGTGTCCGTGCCGGGGACCAGGACGGCGATCCGCCCGGCCCGCGCCAGGTCGCCGAACACCTCGACGGTACGGCCCCCGTCGCGGCCGTCGAAGGACAGCAAGGCGCGCGACGGGCCGGCCATGGCGCGCAGAGAGCCGGCCCGCCGCAGGTGACCGTGTTCGGCGGCCATCCGCTCCGCGTCCGCGATGGCCGCGCGGGAGGCGGCGTACCGCTCGGCGAGCGCGGCCTGCGTGGCGGTACGCAGCGGCCTCACGGGGGCCGGAACGGGGGCGGGCACGGCCGGGGGCTTGGCCGCCCCCGACACCGGCACGACCACCGACGCGGTGACGAGCACGCACAGCAGCGCCCGCCGCAGCCGCCCCGGCCGCGCCGCTCCCCGCCTCGGTTCACCGCCCCGCGACCGGCCTCGCTCGGCAGGGCCGCCCGGGGGCTGTTCGCCGGTCGTGCGACCCTCCTGCGACGGGCCTTCGGGGGCCGTGGGGTGAGCCGTGGGAGGGAGGGGAGCGCGGGAGGCGTCGCGCGGCCGGGGCGCCATCGGTGGGGTCCTTCCGTACCGGAGGTGGTCGTGATGGCCAAGCTAGGGATCACGCCTTGTCACCGGCGTCCCGCCGCGGGCCCCACCTGCGGCCTGGCTCTCAGGTACTACGCGGTCGGGTTAATCGATTGACGCGCGGCCACCCGGACACCCACGATGATCGGCGGCATACGAGGGACGAAGGGGCGCCAGTGACGGAAGAGACACGCACCGACCAACCGGCCCAGAGTCCCCCACCCGAGAACCCGCCGGAGGACCCGGGCACTTCGCCCACCGACACCCCGCCCACCGACACCCCGCCCACCGACACCCCGCCCACCGACACCCCGCCCGGCAGCGCCCGTTCGCTGTGGCGCGACCGCAACTTCTCGATCTTCTGGGCGGCGCAGACCCTCTCGGTGGCCGGCGACTCGTTCGCGCTCATCGCCGTCCCCCTGCTCATCCTCCACACCACGGGCTCCGTCGCCCAGATGGGCCTGCTCACCGGCGTGTCCGGCGCGGCGTCGGTGGCCGCGGGCGTCTTCGCCGGGGTGCTCGTCGACAGGTTCGACCGGCGCCGGCTGCTCATCGGCTGCGACCTCGCCCGGTGCGTCCTCTACGCGCTGATCCCGCTGGCCTGGCTCACCGGCCCGCACATCTGGCTGCTGTACGCGGTGCTGCCGCTCGCCGCGGCCGTCGGCATGCTCTTCCAGGTCACCTACGTCTCCACGGTCCGCAGCCTCGTCGGTGACCGGCACGTCACCGAGGCCAACGGCCGGCTCTACGCGACCGCCGCCGCGGCGGGCATCCTCGGCCCGATGCTGGCCGGCGTGGTCGCGGGCGTGTGGGGGGCGAGCGCGGCGATCGCCGTCAACGCCGGCAGCTTCGCGGTGTCCGCGATCGGCGTCTACCTGGTCCGCATTCCCCGCCACGCGCCCGCCGCCGGGCAGGCGGGGGAGCGGTCCTGGCGCGACCTGGTGGCCGGGGCCGTGTTCCTGTGGCGGCACCCGGTGCTGCGCGTGCTGACGGTCCTGCTGTCGTTCTTCATCTTCCTGACGCTCGGGCTCACCGACATCGTGATCTTCCGGCTCAAGCACGACCTGGGCCAGTCCGACGCGGTCATCGGCGGGGTCCTCGGCGGCGCCGCCGTCGGCACGATGATCGGCTCGCTCGTGGTGGCGCGGGTGCGCAAGCGGGCCGGGTTCGGGCCCACCTGGATCGGCGCCCAGACCGTGGGCGGGCTCGCCATCATCGCCATCGGCTTCACCGGCGGCGTGTGGGGGGTGGCCGTGGCGATGGCCGGCTACCTCGCCTGCGTCAGCGTCGCCGGGATCTGCTCGATGTCGCTGCGCCAGCAGGTGACCCCCGACCACCTGCTCGGCCGGGTCACCTCGGCGTTCTGGACCATCCACTTCTCGCTCGGCCCGGTCGGCGCCGCGGCCCTGGGATGGGGCGCGGCGCGGTTCGGCACGAGTGCGGTGTTCGTGTTCGCGGGCTGCTGCTGCCTGCTCCTCGCGGCCGCCGCCCTGTGCACGCCGGTACGCCTCAGGCACCCGGAGGCCGCCGGAGCGGCTGTCAGCGGCCCGAGATGAGGTCGGCCAGGCGGGCGTAGGCCGAGGTCGTCGTGCCCCGGTCGTTCTCGTGCCGGTCGGCCGCCCGGTACAGCGTGTAGATGAGCCGCACCCCGGCCCACCGCAGCGGCTCCGGCTCCCACTGGCGCACCTGGCGGCCCACCCATGGCAGCGCGGTCAGCGCGGTGTCGCGCCGCAGCACCAGGTCGCGCAGGGTGCGCCCGGCCAGGTTGGTGGTGGTCACGCCGCTGCCCACGTAGCCGCCCGCCCAGCCGAGCCCGGTGGCGTGGTCGAGGTGCACGGTCGAGCACCAGTCGCGCGGCACTCCGAGCACCCCGCACCACGAGTGCTGCACCCGCGCGTCCGCCGCCGCCGGGAACAGCTTGACCAGCATCCGCCACAGCAGCGCGACCGTGGACGCCTGGGTGGCGCCCCGGCGGTCGGTCCGCGAGCCGAACCGGTACGGCACGCCGCGCCCGCCGATCGCGATGCGGTCGTCGGCGGTGCGCTGGGCGTAGACGTAGGCGTGGGCGGTGTCGCCGAGCAGTTCGCTCTGCGCCCAGCCGATGTGCTTCCACACCTCGGCGGGCAGCGGCTCGGTGACGATCATGGAGCTGTTCATCGGCAGCCACTGGCGGCGCTGCCCGGCCAGGCCCGCGGTGAACCCCTCGGTGGCCCGGATGACGTACTCGGCCGACACGACGCCCCGCGTGGTGACGGCCTCGGCGGGCCGGCCGTTCCCGCGCGGGCGGATCTCGGTCACGGTGGTGTCCTCGAAGACGTCCACCCCCAGTCCGGCCACGACCCGGGCCAGCCCGACGGCGAGCTTGGCCGGCTGGACGCGGGCGCAGTGCGGGGAGTAGGCGGCCTCCAGCGCGCCCGCGACCTGCAGGCGCTCCCGCTGCTCGTCGCGGCCCAGGAGCCGCATGTCGTCCTCGCCGTAGCCCCAGGCGCGCAGGTCGGCCACCTCGGCGCGCAGCCGGCGGCGCTGCGCCGGGTTGGTGGCGACGTGCAGCACGCCGCCCTTGTGCACGTCGGCGTCGACGCCCTCCTGCCGGACGACGTCGATGACCTCGTCCACCGCGCCGAACATCGCGTGCTGCAGGTCGATCATGGCCTGCCGGCCGCGCGCCTTGGCGTGCCGCTCGCGCGAGCCGGCGAACTCGGCCGAAAGCCAGCCGCCGTTGCGGCCCGACGCCCCGAACCCGGCGAACTCCTTCTCCAGCACCGCCACGCGCAGGCCGGGGTCGGCCTTCTTCAGGTAGTAGGCCGTCCACAGGCCGGTGTAGCCGCCGCCGACGATGGCCACGTCGTACGCGCGGGAGCCCGGAAGCGCCGGCCGCCGGTCCGGCAGGCCGATCTGCCGGTACCAGAAGGAGACCCCGCCATTGGCGAAGTCCCCGCTCAGCGGGATGCCTCGTGTCACGTCAGGAACCTTCCCCATCCGGTTCATCGGAAAAGCGTACGAAATAGGACAAAAGACTAAGGTGTCGGCGGGCTGACCACCCACAGCACCTCGGCTGTCTCGTCGCCGTCGTTGACCGCCCGGTGGGGGACGGAGGTGCGGTACTCGACGCTGTCTCCCGGCCCCAGCGCGTGCGGCTCGGCCTCGCCGGGCGGGCCGAGCCAGACCGCGACCCTGCCGCGCAGCACCAGGAAGATCTCCTGGGAGTCGCCGTGCGTGTACGGCTCGTCTCCGGTGGAGGCGCCAGGATCGAGCTCGCCGGCGTACACCTCCACGTCGCGCAGCGGGCGCTGGGAGACGAGGAACTTGCGCGCGCCGGGTCCGGCGGGCAGGGCGGGACGCTCAGCGCGGCGCACCACCCGGTGGCCCACCTCGGCGTCGTCGCTGAACAGCTCGGCCACCGTCAGGCCGAGTGCCTGCGCGATCCGGCGCAGCATCCCCACGCTCGCGCTGGTCTGCCCGCGTTCGAGCTGGCTGATGAAGCTGGGACTGGCCTGGGCCGCGCCGGCGAGCGCGCGCACGGTCAGCCGGCGCATGGTCCGGTATGCCCGGATGCGGGCGCCCAGACGTGCGGTCTCCGACTCGGCCATCGAACCCCTTGATCGCCTCTACTGAACAGCTTGTTCAGTGACAACGAGGGGACCGTACACCCATTCGATAACGGCGCGATAACGTGCCTGGCAGGCGGCCTCGGCCGCTCAGGCGGGCTGCCACCCGGGGGTGTCGCCGTGCAGGCTGCGGTAGAACGGGTCACCCGGCCCGATCTCGCCCGCGCGGACCGTCCGGCCGGTCAGCGCCGCCTTGTACATCGCGGTGACCAGCTCCAGCGAGCGCCGCCCGTCCTCGCCGCTGCCCCGCGGTCGCCGGCCGGCCCGCAGGTCGTCGAGCAGGCCGCGCAACTGGGCCGCGTGCGAGCTGGGCACGTCCTCCGGCGGCGGCCAGGCGATCTCGGCCGCGTCCCGGGCCGGGGTGTAGGTCCAGTCGGCGTTGGAGTAGCCGTACAGGTGGGTCAGCTCCAGCGTCGCGCCGGCCAGGTCGATGCGCAGGTGGCTCACCTGGCGCGGCGACAGGGCGCTGTTGACCACAGTGGCCAGCGCGCCCGAGGAGAAGCGGACCAGGGCCGTGGTGACGTCGTCGGTCTCCACGTCGCGGGCCAGCCGGGCCGCCATCGCCCGCACCTCGCTCCAGTCGCCGAGCAGCTCCAGCATCAGGTCCATCTGGTGGATGCCGAGCCCCATCGCCGGCCCGCCGCCCTCGCTCTCCCAGCGCCCGCGCCACGGCACGGCGTAGTAGGCGTCGTCGCGGAACCAGGTCGTCTGGCAGTGCGCCACGTACGGGTCGCCGAGCGCGCCCTCGGCGATCAGCCGCCGCAGGTGCTGGGAGCTGGAGCCGAACCGCTGCTGGAAGACGATCGCCGCGAACGGCCCGCCCTCCCGCTCGGCGGCGAGCATCGCGTCGTACTCGGCCAGCGACAGGCACGGCGGCTTCTCGCACCACACCCACGCGCCGGCCCGCAGCGCGGCCACCGCCTGCGCGCTGTGCAGCGCGGGCGGGCTGGTGATGACGACCAGGCCCGGCCGCACCTCGGCGAGCGTCCGGTCGAGGTCGGCCGAGGCGTGCGCCAGCCCGAACTCGTCGGCGAACGCCCGGGCCAGCTCCTCCGTCGCGTCCACGACGGCCACCACCTCCACCTCCTCGGCCAGCTCGCGGAAGAGGGGCAGGTGGGCGTGTCGGGCGATCTGCCCGCCGCCGACGACGGCGACGCGGAGCGGGGACGGCACGGGACGGAGCCTCCAATGGAAAGCGCTTGCCGAAGCACCGTAACGTGCCCTGACGACCCCGGCAAGCGACCTCACTGCCGGGCCACCGGCTCCACCCCCTCGCGGGCGGCCCGCGCGATCTGCTCCGCCGCCCCGCGCAGCGGCTCGACCAGCCGGTGCAGCTCGCGGGCCCGCCGGGAGGCGATCACGATGCCCAGCGCGGCGACCGGCCGCCCGTCCACCAGCACCGGCGCGGCGGCCGAGCAGCTCCCGAGCGTCATCTCCTCGTACGTCAGCGCGTAGCCCTGGGCCCGCACGGCGGCCAGCTCGCGCGCCAGCCGGCCCGGCTCGGTGATCGTGTGCGGGGTCGGCCGTTCCAGCTTGCGCGCCAGATACGCCTGCACGAACCAGTCGGGCTCGTAGGCCAGCAGCGCCTTGCCCACCCCGGTCGGGTGCATCGGCAGCCGCCCGCCGGTCCGGGACACGATCGGCACGGCCCGCCGGCCGTGCACCTTGTCCACGTACAGCACCTCCAGGCCGTCGCGGACGGCCAGATGGACGTTCTCCCCGGTGCTCGCGAACACCTCCTGCAGCCATGGATGGGCCACGTCCTGCAGCCGGGCGGGCGCGAGCTGGCCCAGCTCCCACAGCCGCATCCCGATCCGCAGCCGGCCGTCGGGCGTGCGGCTGAGCGCCTGCCACCCCTCCAGCTCCGCCACCAGCCGGTGCGCCGTGCTCAGCGCCACCCCGCTGCGGCGCGCCAGGTCGCTCAGCGTGAGCTGCTGATGGGCGGAGTCGAACGCGCCCAGGATGGCGAGCACCTTGGACGTCACCGAACGCCCGCCCTCCCGCGCTCCACCGGCCATGCGCCCCATCCTGCCCCCTGTCTTCCACTCAGCGGAAGAGGCGCCTCGGCGCGGCCGCCGCCGGGCGGGATGCTGGCCCCATGCGAACTCAGGTCGGGATCATCGGGGCGGGCCCAGCGGGCCTGCTCCTGTCTCACCTGCTCCACCAGCGCGGCATCTCCTCCGTGGTCCTGGAGAAACACAGCCGGGAGCACGTCGAACGGCGCGTGCGCGCCGGCGTCCTGGAGCAGGGCACGGTCGACACGCTGGTGCGGGCGGGCGTCGGCGACAGGCTGCTGCGCGAGGGGCTGCCGCACCAGGGCATCGAGCTCCGGTACGGCGCCGAGAGCCACCGCATCGCGTTCGACAAGCTCGTACCGGGCAGGTCCATCACCGTGTACGGGCAGCAGGAGGTCGTCAAGGACCTCATCGCCGCCAGGATCGAGGCGGGCGGCGACATCCGGTTCGAGGTCGACGACGTGGCGCTGCACTCGCTGCGGGAGCGCCCCTACCTGACCTTCGGCGACGGCGAGCGGCTCGACTGCGACGTCATCGCCGGCTGTGACGGCTTCCACGGCGTGTCACGGCCGTCCGTCCCCGACGGCGTGCTGACCGTCTACGAGCGCGCCTACCCCTTCGCCTGGCTCGGCGTCCTCGCCCGGGTCGCGCCCTCGGCGGACGAACTCGTCTACGCCAGGAGCGAGCGCGGCTTCGCCCTGCACAGCATGCGCTCGCCCGAGATCAGCCGCTTCTACCTGCAGGTGCCGCCCGGCACCGACCCCGGCGACTGGCCGGACGAGCGGATCTGGGCCGAGCTGAAGACCCGGCTGGAGACCGTGCCCGGCTTCACCCTGGCCACCGGCGAGATCTTCGAGAAGAGCGTCACGCCGATGCGCGGGTTCGTCACCGAACCCATGCAGTACGGCAGGCTCTACCTCGCCGGCGACGCCGCCCACATCGTGCCGCCCACCGGCGCCAAGGGGCTCAACCTGGCCGTCGCCGACGTGCGCGTGCTGACCGAGGCGCTCGACAGCTTCTTCGCGACGGGCTCGGCCGACCTGCTCGACGGCTACTCGCGGGCGTGCCTGAAGCGGGTGTGGCGGGCGCAGCACTTCTCCTGGTGGATGACGACCCTGCTGCACACCTTCGACACCGACGACGACTACGGCCGGCGGCTGCAGGTGTCCCACCTCGACCACGTCACCTCCTCGGAGGCGGCGGCGACGACCCTGGCGGAGAACTACGTGGGCCTGCCGTGACGACCCTGACCCCCGTCCCATCACGCCACCACCGAGGACCGACATGACCGCCCCGCACCCGCCCTACCTGAGCCCCGGCTACCGCAGCACGATCCTGCGGGCCCCCTCCCAGCCGCCGGTGCCGTTCCGGGCCGACCCCGACACGATCGAGCTGACCAGCCCCGTCTTCGGGCACGAGGAGGTCGGCGAGCTCGACGCCGACCTGACCCGCGGGCACGCGGGCGAGCCGATCGGCGAGCGCATCATCGTCACCGGCCGCGTCCTCGACGACACCGGCCGGCCGCTGCGCGGCACGCTGCTGGAGCTGTGGCAGGCCAACTCGGCCGGCCGGTACGCGCACGACCTCGACCGGCACCCGGCCCCGCTGGATCCCAACTTCACCGGCGCCGGCCGCTGCCTCACCGACGACGAGGGCCGCTACCGGTTCGTCAGCGTCAAGCCCGGCGCCTACCCCTGGCGCAACCACCCCAACGCCTGGCGGCCCGCCCACCTTCACTTCTCCGTGTTCGGGACGGCGTTCACCCAGCGGCTCGTCACCCAGATGTACTTCCCGGGCGACCCCCTCATTCCGTTCGACCCGGTCATGCAGTCCATCCCCGACGCCGCCGCCCGCGAACGGCTCGTCTCGTCCTTCTCACTCGACGTGACCGAGCCGGAGTGGGCGCTGGGGTACACCTTCGACATCGTGCTCGGCCGTACGCCCGTGGAGAACCCATGACCATCACACCGTCGCAGACCGTCGGGCCGTTCTTCGCCCACGCGCTGCCGTACCCGCATGACTGGGAACTCGTGCCGCCCGGTCACCCCGGCGCCATCACCCTGGAGGGGCGGGTGCTCGACGGGGCGGGCGACCCGGTGCCCGACGCGCTGCTGGAGCTGTGGCTCGGCCGGACCGGCGACCGGGGCGCGCTGCGGCGCGGCGACGGCGGGGTCTCGGGGTTCGGCCGGTGCGCCACGGCGCCCGACGGCACGTACCGGTTCCGCACGGCGCCGCCTGCCGGGCCGTACCTGTCGCTGCAGATCTTCGCCCGCGGGCTGCTGCGGTCGGTGCTCACCCGCGTCTACCTGGCCGACGTGCCCGACCCGCTGCTCGACGGCCTCGACCCCGCGCGGCGCGCCACCCTGCTCGCCACCCCGCTCGACACCCGCTCGGGCGACGCCTACCAATTCGACGTGCGGCTGCAGGGGGAGGGGGAGACGGTCTTCCTTGACTTCTGACCACACTCCGGCCGGAACGCCCGGCGGCGTGTCCGGTGAGGCGTTCGGCGGGGCCGCCGACGATCGCGCCCCGGACGGCGGGCTGCTCGCCCCGGTGCGCGCGGGCACCCGCGTGGAGCGGCTCACGTCCGACGCGGCGTGGGTGCGCGCCATGCTGGACGCCGAGGCGGCCCTCGCCCGCGCCGAGGCCCGCGCCGGCCTCATCCCCGAACGGGCCGCGACGCTCATCACCCGGGCGGCGGCGGACCTCACCGTGGACCCCTCGGGCCTGGCCCGCCGCGCCCGTGACTCGGCCACCCCGGTGGTCCCCCTGGTCGCCGACCTGCGCGCCGCCCTGCGAGCCACGGCACCCGAGGCCGCCGCCCACGTGCACAAGGGCGCGACCAGCCAGGACATCGTCGACAGCGCCGCCATGCTGGTCGCCTCCCGCGCGGTGACCGCGATCACGGCCTTTCTGGAGGCGGCGATGCGCCCGCTGGCCGCGCTCGCGGACCGGCACCGCGACACCGTGATGGCCGCCCGCACCCTCGGGCAGCAGGCCGCCCCCACGACGTTCGGCCTGAAGGCGGCCGGCTGGCTGGCCGGACTGCTGCACGCCCGAGACCGGCTGCTGGCCCTCCGGCTGCCCGCCCAGCTCGGCGGCGCAGCCGGCACGCTCGCAGCCCTCGTCGAGACAGCCGGCACCGAAACAGTCAGCACCGAAACAGTCAGCACCGGGACCGGCGGCACCGAGACCAGTGGGACCGGGGCGGGTGGGACCGGGGCGGGTGGCGTGCGCGTGCCGCAGGCGCTGGCCCTCGCCCTCGTGGACCTGTACGCCCAGGAACTGGGGCTGGCCGCACCGCTGGTGCCCTGGCACACCGACCGGGCGGTGGTCGGCGAGCTGGGAGCCGCCCTCGCGGGCACCGCCGAAGCGCTCGGCAAGGTGGCGACGGACGTCATCCTGCTGGCCCAGACGGAGGTGGGCGAGGTCGCCGAGGCCACCCCCGGTGCTTCGTCGGCCATGCCGCACAAGCGCAACCCCGCCCGGTCCGTGCTGATCCGCTCGGCCGCGATCCAGGTGCCGGTGTACGCCCAGTTGCTGGGCCGCGCCGGCGAGCACGAGCGCGCCGCCGGGGCGTGGCAGGCGGAATGGGCGCCCCTGCGCGAGTGCCTGCGGCTGACCGGCGGCGCCGCCGAAACGGCCGCCGAGCTGCTGGCGGGCCTGCGGGTGTTCCCCGAGCGGATGCGCGCGAACCTCGCCCTCACCGGCGGTCGCGTCGTCTCCGAACGCCTGGCCGCACACCTGCCGAAAGACGAACTGGCCGAAATGCTGCGCGGCGATGACCCGCTCCGAGCCCCGGACGAACTGCTCGACCCGTCCGCCTACCTCGGCGCCGCCCGCGAACTCGTCGACCGCGTCCTCGCCGCCTACCACGACCGGTGCCCGTGACACCCACTCCGACACCGCGCACGGGGCGCTACCGACGCCTGTCCGGCACCGAGCACCGGAGACCCCGACGCCGCTCAGCACCGCACCACCAGGACGGACCATGACAACACCGCTCACCCTGCACCACCGCGTCGACGGCCCCGCCGACGGGCCGCTGCTCGTCCTCGGGCCGTCGCTCGGCACCACGATGGACGTCTGGCTGCCCCAGCTCCCCGTGCTGACCGCGTCCTGGCGGGTGCTCAGGTACGACCTGCCCGGCCACGGCGGCTCCCCGGCCGCGTCCGCCGGGTTCACGATCGACACCCTGGCCCGGGCCGTCCTGGAGCTCGTGCCGGACGAGCCCTTCGTCGTCGGAGGCGTCTCCCTCGGCGGCGCCATCGCCACCGCCATCGCCGGCGCGCTCGGCGCCACAGATGGTGACGCGGACGGCGGCACGACCAGTGGCACGGACGGCGGCACGACCAGTGGCACGGACGGCGGCAGGGCCAGTGGCACGGGCGGTGGCACGGACGGCGGCAGGACCAGCGGCACGGGCGGTGGCACCGGCGGTACGGGTGCCGCGCGGGGACACCGCCGGGTACGCGGCCTGGTGCTCTGCTGCACCGCCGCCCGCTTCGGCGATCCCGGGCCCTGGCGGGAACGGGCCGCCGCCGTCCGCGCCGGAGGGGTGGCGGCCCTCGCCCCGGTGCTCGGGCCCCGCTGGTTCACCCCGGGTTTCGACGGCGGCTGGGTGCTGGACATGCCGGCCGGGGTGGACGCCGAGTCGTACGCGGCCTGCTGCGAGGCGCTCGCCGCCTGCGACCTCACCCGCAGCCTGCCCGCGATCACCGTCCCCACCCTGGTCGTGGCCGGAGCG
Source organism: Nonomuraea muscovyensis (assembly GCF_014207745.1). Lineage (NCBI taxonomy): Bacteria > Bacillati > Actinomycetota > Actinomycetes > Streptosporangiales > Streptosporangiaceae > Nonomuraea > Nonomuraea muscovyensis. The sequence continues at coordinate 2,018,057 of NZ_JACHJB010000002.1, read as the reverse complement.
GAGGACCCCGCGACCACGCTGGAGCAGGCCCTCGTCCTCGCCGGCGGCATCCCGGACGCCCAACTCACGGTCGTCCCGCACGCCGCCCACCTGGCCAACGTGGAACGCGCGGACGCCGTCACCCTGGCGATCACCGGCCACCTGCGCCGCCTTGAGCCCGGGGACCGCCCAGAGAGCGACCCTCGGGACCGCGACCGTCCGGACCGCGACCGTCCGGACCGCGACCGTCCGGACCGCGACCGTCCGGCCCGCAACCGTCCGGCCCGCGACCGGGAGGAGCAGGACCGGGAGGAGCAGGGCCGGGAGAATCGCCGCCGGGAGGATCGGAGCCGGGAGGAGAGCTGGGCGGCCGGGATGAAGACGCGGCGCCAGGTGCTGGGCGACGACCACGTGGACCGGGCGGTCGCCACCACCACCGGCTTCACCCACGACTTCCAGCACCTCATCACCCGCTACGCCTGGGACGAGATCTGGAACCGCCCCGGCCTCGACCGCCGCACCCGCAGCTGCGTCACCCTCACCGCCCTCGCCGCCCGCGGTCACCTGGACGAGCTGGCCATGCACGTCCGGGCGGCGCTGCGCAACGGCCTCACCCCGGACGAGATCGGTGAGGTGTTGCTGCAGACGGCGATCTACTGCGGGGTCCCGGCCGCCAACGCCGCCTTCGCCGTCGCCCAGCGCGTCCTCGCCGACGACTGATCCCGAACCGGGTTGCGCCTGCGCGGGAACGCGGGAGGATGCCTGGCATGGCGAGAGTCGTGGTGAGTGAGGAGCTGATCCGGCACTGCGCGGACGGGCGTTCGTTCGACCGTGGCAAGGCCTACTTCGCGCAAGGGGTGGTGCGAAGGATGGCCGTCGACGGCACGTCGGTGACGGCGACGGTGGACGGCACCCGTCCCTACCGGGTGCGGCTGCGCGTGACAGCGGCGGGTCTGGAGGGGGAGTGCAGCTGCCCGTACGGCGCCGACGGGATGTTCTGCAAGCACTGCGTCGCGGCCGGGCTGGCCTGGCTGGCGAGCGAGGAGCCGACGCCCGCGCCGGCCGGTGTCCCGGCGAAGGTCACCGACGCGGCGCTGCGTGACTTCCTCCACCGGCAGGACACGCGCTGGCTGGCCGCCGAGCTGCTGCGTGTCGCGCGGGCCGATCCGCTGCTGCGGGCACGGTTGGAGGTGGCGGCGGGCGCCGACCCCCGCCATGCCTTCGACGACCGGGTCCTGCGCCGCCGGCTGGAGGACGCGATCGAGCTCGACGAGCACGTCCCCTACGGTGGCCTCGGCCGCATCGAGGACGTGCTGGGCGAGGTGGCCGAGCTGATCGGTGAAGGCTTCGCCGATCAGGCGGTGACCCTGGCCGAGTACGCGATGGGGCTGATCGAGGACGCGGCGGGCTACGTGGACGACTCCGACGGAGAGTTGGGCGACGCGCTCGCCGCGGCGGAACGCGTCCATCTCGACGCCTGCAGGGCCGGCCGCCCCGACCCGGAGGCTCTCGCGGACCGGCTGGTGGACACGGCGCTGGCCAGCGAGTACGAGGTGTTCCTCGACGCCATGCCCGACTACGCCGAGGTCCTCGGCGAGGCGGGCATGGCCCGCTACCGGCAGCGGGTGGAGGCGGCCTGGCAGGCGCTGCCGCCCAAGCGGCCGGGCAGATACGACAGCAACCGCTTCACCGTCACTCATCTGATGGAGAGGCTGGCCGCCTGCGAGGGTGGCACCGACGCGCTGGTCGAGGTCCTCGCGCGGGACGCCGGATCCGCCTACGACATGCTGCGGGTGGCGCAGACGCTGGCCGCCGACGCCAGGCCCGAGGAGGCGCTGCACTGGATCCGGCGCGGCCTGGACGACACCGGCGACGACGACTGGCCGGGCGGCAGGCACGGCGAAGGGCTGCGCGCCCTGGGCGCCGAGTGCCTGCTGCGTCTCGGTCGCCGCGCCGAGGCGGCCGAGCTGCTGTGGGCGAACTTCGAGGCGGCTCCGACGTTGACGGCCTACCAGGCGTTACGCGCCGCCACCGCCGAGGACTCCACCATGTGGCGGGACCGGGCGCTGGACCTGCTGACCGACCGGCCCGCCGCCGAGGCCCGCGACGGCGTCGGACGCCCGCGGGGTGCCGGGCCCTCGGCCCTGGTGGAGATCCTGCTGTGGGAGGGGGACGCCGACGGCGCATGGCAGGCCGCGCGGCAGGGGGACTGCCGCCAGGACCTGTTGCTCCGGGTGGCCAGGGCCCGCGCGGCGACACATCCGGCCGACGCCCTGCCGGTCCTGTGGCAGGTCGCCGAACGACTGATCGAGCAGCGGAACCGGTCGGCCTACCGGGAGGCGGCGGGCCTGCTGGCCGAGTCCGAGTCCGTGGCCGGCAGGTGCGGGCGCACCGACGACTTCCAGGCGCACCTGACGACACTGCGCGCCGCGCACAGGGCCAAGCGGGCCCTTCGCGACGAACTCGACCGAGCCCGTCTCCCCGGCGGGTAGGGCGTTCGCCCCCGTCTCCGGTCACGTCACAGATGCGGTGTGTGGGTCGTCCGGCGCGTCCTGCCCGACGGATGATCCGGCTCCACCACAGGCTCCACCGGCCCGGGCCGCGAGGCGTGCCAGGGCCGGCGGTGTCAGGAGCCGGGTGGGGTCCGGAAGTGGTGGTCGGCCTGGTGCCGGTCGTCGTACACGGTGAACGGGGTGGGGCTCAGGGCGTCCAGTCGCTGCCGGAACCCGGCGGTGAGCCCGGTGAGGACCAGCGCCCCGGAGGCGGCCTCGACCCGCTGCTTCGCCGTGATCAGCGCGGCGACGCCCACCGCGTCCCAGAACGTCACCCCGCTCAGGTCGAGCACCAGCCGCGGCCGTGCCCGGTCGCCGGCCACGATGTCGCCCACCACGGTGGTGACCTGCTCGGCGGCCTGCTCGCTCAGGGTGCCGGTGAGTTCGAGCAGGACGTACGAGCCGCGTTCGTGCCGTCCGAGAGCGAACGGCGAGTCGCCCGCCGGGCCGGCGGGCACGGTGAAGTCGACGGTGGCGACGGTCCCGTCGGGCCCGGTGGCGAGCGTGAACCCGTCGGTCAGGTAGCGCGCGATCCACAGCCCGTGCCCGTGCCGGACCGGCCACCGGTCACCCGCGCCGCCGCCGGTGCCTTCACCCGCGCTGTCGATCGAGCCGGGGTCCGCGCCATCGCGTGGGCCGCCGCCCACGATGTGGCCGGTGCCGTCGTCCGTGCCCGTGCCGGCGCGCGGGTCGGCCGCGGACGGGCCCGCGTCGCGGACCTCGCAGCGCAGCGTGCCGCCCACGCGCCAGAGCCGCACCGTCCCGCGTCCCGCGCCGTGCAGGACCGCGTTCGTGGCCAGTTCGTGCACGGTCATGACCAGGTCCATGACCCGCCCGTCGGGGAACCCGGCCTGCGAGGCGTGCGCCTCCAGCGTGGCCCGCAGCGCGTACAGCGAGTCGCCGTCGAAGGGCTGCTCCAGCAGTGGTTCGGCCGGTGCCGGGCCGGAACGGGCCGGCACTCCCGAGGCGGTCGGCGGGCCGCCCACGGGCCCCTCACCCGCCATGACCGGTCACCAGTCTGACTCCGGGAACGCCACCGGCGCCCAGCAGGACGAACCTGGAGGCGATCGGGGGGCCGCACCGTAGCGCCACCGAACGGTCGGCAGCCATGCTGCGCGCCGCGTCCAGGATCATCCGCGTGCACGACAGGTCGATGAAGGAAAGCTCGGACATGTTGATCGTGATGTCGCCGTCCACCCGGATCGCCTCGGACAGGGCCAGCGCCAGGGAGTCCTCGGCCGTCCGGTCGAGTTGGCCGGCCAGCCGGACCCCCGGTGGCGCGTACTGACGGCAGATGCGCAACAGCGGATCGCTGTGGTAGGTCGCCGCGGTCACCGAACGGGTGTGGAAGGAGGCCACCGACGCCAGCGTGACCGGGTCGAACCGATCACGGTCGTACTGGCACAACACCGACACACCGGTGTCCGACAACGCCGTCGCGATCTCCTCCTCGAATGCCGGCAACTGCTCGATCCCGCTGATCGGCCGCAGCGCCCACCCCATGTCGAGCGCCACCCGCAGGCCGGCGTAGCCCCCGCGCGAGGTCAGCTCCCGCTGCCGGTGCAGCCACTCCATCGCGTGCGCCACCGTGAACGACGGCCCGGACAGCAGCCCGTCCTGGGAGGCCACCACGTCCATGCTCCCCGCCGCGGTGGCGGACCGCACGGCCACCCCCCGGCGGTCGAGCTCGGTCAGCGCCCCCTGCGGCTCCTCACACAGCCACACTACCCGCAGCCCGCCGGACAGTCCGTCACGGACGTACGCCGCGGTCAGGTCGAGCAGCTCTTCCGGCTCGCCGAAGGTCAGACACGCGTGATCATTGAGCTTCAAGTCAGTGATCTGCACCTCAGCGTTGATCGTCACCGCGTCACCCGTCCCACCCGAGAGTCCTCCACAGGACCACCCAGAGTAGTGATCGCCCGTGATCGCGCCCACCTCCTTTCTCGACCTTCGCCGCCCGGACCGGCCCTCAGGCCGGAGCGCAGGCTCCTTGCCGGTGGACGGCTCGCCCGCCCGCGAACCTCGCCCGCCGAACCCACCCGCATTCCTGTGCCCCGGCGACGGGCGGGCTCACCTCGGCGGCGACACGAACTTCCCGATCGCGGTTCGGGCCCCGGCAACACGAAAGCCCAGCCGCGCGGGGTTGCCGCGAGCTGGGCCTGGGTGATGGTGGACGATACTGGGATTGAACCAGTGACCTCTTCCGTGTCAGGGAAGCGCTCTCCCGCTGAGCTAATCGTCCTTGTTGAGTTGTCACTCAGAGCGGAAGACGGGATTCGAACCCGCGACCCTCACCTTGGCAAGGTGATGCTCTACCACTGAGCCACTTCCGCGTGGCGCCGCACTTTACTTTAGCGGATCCTGGAAGGGCCCGCCGACAAGCCGAGGTGGAGACGGGATTTGAACCCGTGTGGACGGCTTTGCAGGCCGCTGCCTCGCCTCTCGGCCACTCCACCATGGAGTCTCGCGCTCCGAGCGGAAGACGGGATTCGAACCCGCGACCCTCACCTTGGCAAGGTGATGCTCTACCACTGAGCCACTTCCGCGTGCTCCCGGCGATCGCCGGGCCACGGGAAAACCATATCGTCTCCGCGGAGTGCCCGTGCGCAGCAAACGGGGGGTGGGCGGAAATTCGTGACCCGAATCGTCAGCGGATCACCCGGACGTCCTTGGCCTTGACGTACACGACCCGGTGGCCGAGCTGGATCTGGTGGTAGCGCTGCTCGCCGGTGACCGTGACGTGCCGGTCCGGGTCGAACGAGCCGGCCGACAGGTAGGAACTGCGCACCGTGTGCCCGAGCGCGTACGCCTGACCGGAGCGGATGACGTACGGCAGGGGCACCCGCTCCTGGAAGTCGACCCCGGTGCCGCGGTAGGCGGGCCGGCCGGGGAAGGCGCGGCCGTACACCTTGACGTCGTCGCGCAGCGGCATGACCACCGGCCCTCCGGCCGGCACGGCGGCGGGGCCCTCCGGCGGGTTGTGGAACCACGCCCGGCGGCCGAGGTACCAGATGGCGGTCCAGTCGCCACGGGCGCCGGCCACGGCGAACCGCTGCCCGGTGGAGACCCGCGCGCTGTGGTCGTACACGCTGGACGTGCTCGGCTTGCCCACCCGCTTGCCGACGTCGTCGACCAGCGGGGCGTCCTCGCGCGGCTCCGTGCGCAGCCACACCGTCGAGGCGCCGTGCGGCTCGCACGCCCTGGCCGGGTGCGCCTTGACGCAGCCGGTGAACCGTGGCTGGTTCGCCCCGTAGTCGGGCAGGATGACGACCGACGCGGGGGTGTCCCCGTCGTCGCGTCCGGTCCGCACGGCGGTCCGTCGCGCCGCCCGTGCCTTGCCGGGGCCCGGGGGAGCGGCGTACCGGCGCGCGAGGTCCCGGCCGTCCTGTGCGGGGCCGTCCTGCGCAGGGTCGCCGTCGCCGCGCAGGGGGCTGCCCATCAGGTCGAAGTAGTGGGCCCAGTCCCAGTAGGGGCCGGGGTCGTCGTGCATGCCCGGCAGCGTCTGCGGCGTGGTGCCCGGCACGTTGTCGTGCCCGAGGATGTGCGCCCGGTCGAGCGGGATGTCGTGGAGGTCGGCGAGGTGTCGCACGAGCCGGGCCGAGGCCCGGTACATCGCCTCGGTGTACCAGGTGCCGCCCCTGGCGAGGTAGCCCTCGTGCTCGACGCCGATCGAGCGGGTGTTGACGTCCCAGTTGCCGGCGTGCCAGGCGACGTCCTTCGTGCGCACGTGCTGGGCGACGTGGCCGTCGCGGGAGCGGACCGTGTAGTGCCAGCTCACGTAGTCGGGGTCGGCCACCATCGACTTGATGCCGTCGTAGCCGCCCTCGGTGTCGTGGATGACGATGTAGTCCACGCGCCGCTCGCCCGCGATCCGGTCGTGGTTGCCGTAGTCGCCCGGGCCGGTCCGCTTGTAGGCGGCGGGCATCCACTCGCACGCCAGCGTGGCCGGGCACTCGGCGCCCTGTGCCCTGCGCAGCGGGGGCGCGGCCGGTGGGCGCAGGCCGGGGGCCGGGGTGAGCCGCACCGCGAAGCCGTCGTCGGTCCGGCGGGCGGCGCCCTCCCGGATCACCGCGAACACCTCGTCGGCGAAGCTTCTGGCGGTGAACGGGTCGCGCGCGCCCGAGTAGCGGGCGACCGCCTGGTACCAGCCGGCCGGATCGCCGGTGGGGTGCGCCTGGTAGGCGGCGAGGAGCGCGGCCCCGCCCCGGATGTTCGCGGCCGGGTCGGTGCGCAGCCGTTCGGCGGGAAGCCCGCTCAGCCGCGCCGCGCGCCCGAGTGACGGCCCCGTGACGTCGGCCTCCCACGGCGCGGGCGCCCCGGCGGTGCCGCCCCGGTGGCCGGCGGACGGGTCGGAGGCCGCCTCCGGCCGCTCCGCCTCCGGCCGCTCCGGCGTCGGCCTGGCGCCGTCCCCCCGGGCGTCCCCGCCGTGTCCCTCGTGCCCGTCGTGGCCCTTGTGCCCGTCGTGCCCGCCGCCGTGGCGCCGGGGCTGTGGGTGCGCGGCCGTCTCCAGGTCCACGAGGTGCATCGGGCCGTACCCGCCGTCCGTGCTGGGCCGGCCGTCGTGGGTGTCCCAGCGCGACTGCAGGTAGGACACGCCGAGCAGGACGCTCACCGGAACCCCGTACTCCCGCGCCGCCTCGGCGAAGTCTCCCTGGCGGCCGTGGTCCTGGACCGGCCCCACCAGAGCACCGGCGGCGAGACCGGCGACGACCCACTGCAGCATGGCAACCCCCCCACGGATCGGTTCCGTCAGACTACTGTCCGTAGTCAGGTCGAGAAGGGAAGGGCGGTGCGCCGGTGCGTCGGCCGCCGTCCGACGCGGCGAAGTGGGTCCACCGCGCGATTCCTGCCCGATTGCGGGCAGGATGTTGGCGTGTCCAGTCACTTGTGCGTAGTGTCCTCGTCTGTGTCCACGACGCGGCATCCCCATGAGGAGCTCATCGCGCACCTCACCAGGACCAGCGGGTTAGGTCCCGGCGAGGCGGCCCGTGTGGTGGCCGACGTGCTGTCGTACTTCTCGGAGCCGGTCGAGGAGTTCGTCCGGCGGCGCCACGCCGAGCTGAAGGGCCGTGGCCTCACCAACGACGAGATCTTCCCCCGGGTCGCCGCCGAGCTCCGGGCCCGCCGGGTGGCGGCGCCCGACCTGTCCCTGCGCCAGTTGCGTCGCATCGTCTACGGATGAGCGACCTGCGGTCCCCTGCCACCTGTCCCATGTCCCGTGTCGCGGACATCACCATCGTTCACGGAAGAGGAGAACCCCGGATGTGCGGAATCGTCGCCTATATCGGGCCCAAGGACGCTGCCCCGATCCTGCTGGAGGGGCTGCAGCGGCTGGAGTACCGCGGCTATGACTCGGCCGGAGTCGTGGTGTCCAGCAAGGGGCTGAAGGTACGCAAGGTCAAGGGCCGGGTGGCCGACCTGGCCAAGGTCATGCCGGCCCGGTTCAAGGGCGGCCTCGGCATCGGCCACACGCGGTGGGCCACCCACGGCGTGCCCAGTGACGTCAACGCCCACCCGCACCTGTCGGCGGACGAGCGCATCGCCGTCGTGCACAACGGCATCATCGAGAACGCCGACGAGCTGCGCGCCAAGCTGACCGCCGACGGCGCCGTCTTCCTCTCCGAGACCGACACCGAGGTGCTCGCCCACCTGATCGCCCGCACCGTCCAGGAGACCGAGTCGCTGGAGGAGGCCGTGCGCAAGGCGCTCAAGAGCGTCGTCGGCACGTACGGCATCGCCGTCATCGACGCCGAGCGGTCCGGCGAGGTCGTCGTGGCGCGCAACGGCAGCCCGATCGTGCTCGGCATCGGCGAGAAGGAGATGTTCGCCGCCTCCGACGTGTCGGCGCTGGTCCGCTACACCCGCCAGGTGGTGCACCTGGAGGACGGCGAGCTGGCCGTGCTCAAGGCCGACGGCTTCCACACCTTCGCCAGCGACGCCCGCGAGACCGCCAAGGAGCCGCTGACCGTCGACTGGGACGCCGGCCACTACGACACGGGCGGCTACGAGCACTACCTGCTCAAGGAGATCTCCGAGCAGCCCGAGACGGTCTCGCGCACGCTGCGCGGCCGTCTGGACGAGCGCTTCCACATCGCCCACCTCGGCGGCCTGAACATGGACGCCCGGGAGACCCGCTCCTTCCGCCGGGTGAAGATCATCGGCTGTGGTTCGGCCTACTACTCCGGCCAGATCGGCGCCCAGCTCATCGAGGAGCTGGCCCGCATCCCGGCCGACGCCGAGCCGGCCAGCGAGTTCCGCTACCGCAACCCGGTGGTCGACCCCGACACGCTGTACGTGGCGATCAGCCAGTCGGGCGAGACGTACGACACCCTGGCCGCGGTGCAGGAGCTCAAGCGCAAGGGCGGCCGGGTGATCGGCATCGTCAACGCCGTCGGCAGCGCCATCGCCCGCGAGGTCGACGGCGGCGTCTACCTGCACGCCGGGCCCGAGGTGTCGGTGGCCTCGACCAAGGCGTTCACCTCCACGTCGCTGGCGTTCGCGCTGCTCGCGGTGCACTTCGGCCGCGTGCACGACCTGTCGCCCGCCGACGGCCGCCGCATCTGCGAGGGCCTGCGCCGGCTGCCCGGCCAGATCGAGGAGATCCTGGCCCAGGGCGACAAGATCGCCGAGCTGGCGAAGAAGTACGCCCACCACCCGAGCATGATGTTCGTCGGCCGGGTGCGCGGCTACCCGGTGGCCCGCGAGGGCGCGCAGAAGCTCAAGGAGATCTCGTACGTGCACGCCGAGGCGTACCCGGCCAGCGAGCTCAAGCACGGGCCGCTCGCGCTGATCGGCCCCGAGATGCCCACGGTCGCGATCGTCCCCGACGACGAGTTGCTCGACAAGAACCTCACCACGCTCGGCGAGATCCGCGCCCGCGGCGGGCAGGTGCTCATGGTCGGCCACCGCGAGCCCGACGCCAAGCTGGCCGACGACGTGATCGTGGTGCCGAAGAACGAGATCGAGCTGGACCCGATCCTGCTGACGATCCCGCTCCAGCTCTTCGCCTACCACGCGGCGGTCGCCCTCGGCCGCGATGTGGACAAGCCTCGCAATCTGGCCAAGAGTGTCACAGTCGAATGAGTCCAGGCTGCACTATGGCCACAATCGCACAGAGCTCGTGTAATTAGCGCAATCTCGACCTAAGATCCGTTTGTGGTCGAGTTCGATCCGCGCACGCCCAACCTCGCACGCATGTACGACTACATGCTCGGCGGTGTGACGAACTACGCCGTCGATCGCGAGGCCACCGACCGGCTCGCCGAGCTGGTCCCGCACACCGTGCCGCTGGCACGGGTCAACCGGGGCTTCCAGCAGCGGGCGGTGCGCCACCTGGCGGGTTCGGGCGTGCGCCAGTTCCTCGACCTCGGCAGCGGGCTGCCGACCCAGGGCAGCGTTCACCAGATCGTCCCCGGTGCCCGGGTGGTCTACGTGGACCGCGATCCCGTGGTCGCCGCGCACGCCACGGCCCTGCTCCGCGACGAGAGCAGGGCCGCTTTCGTCCGGGCGGATCTGCTCGACGCCGCCGGGGTGCTGGAGCGCGCCGCGGCCTTCCTCGACCTGGACCGGCCGGTCGGCGTGCTGCTGATCTCGATCCTGCACTTCATCCCCGACGCCGGCACGGACGACGCGGGCGGCCCGCACGCCGCCGTGGCCGCGCTGCGGGAGGCACTGGCGCCCGGCAGTCATCTGGTGCTCACGCACTCCACCACTCCGGGCCCCTCTCCGGGGCGGGCGAAGCCGGCCGCCCGCCGCGGCGCCGCCCGGACGCCCGCCCGGATCAGGGCGTTCTTCGGTGACTTCACGCTGGTCGAGCCCGGCCTGGTGCACGCCGCCGACTGGCGGCCCGACCGGCCCCGGCTGGCCGCCGAACCGTCCACGGCCTCGTACCTGATGGCCGGAGTCGGATGGAAGGCACCCGATCCACAGGTGTAACCGACGGTGATGTGTCAATAACCTCAGGTAGTGGGAGGTACCCGCGCGCCCGGGGGAGGCACGCATGCGGCGACGGCAGTTCTTCGCGCTGGGACTCGGCATGGCGGGGCTCGGCATGGCGGCGGCCGCGTGCGGCGCCGACAAGGGCACCACCGCGGGAGCGGTGCGGCTGCCGTTCGCCATCGCGCCGGGCGCCGAGCGGTGGGCGGGGGTGACGCGGGCGCTCACCCGGGCCGCGTGGCAGTCGGGGTTCATGCTGGCCGGCCACCGGCAGGCCACCACGATCACCGTCACCGGACTGCCGGCCCTGGCCGCCGCCGAGATCGACGCCGGGCCCAGGCTGCTCGAGACCGCGACGCCGCTGGCGAGGCTGGCCGGGGAGATCGAGGTCGTGGTCGTGCCGGCTGCTTCGCCGTTCAGGGACTTCGAGGACTTCGGCGCCCAGTTGCTCGCCAGGCCCGAGGAGACGCCGCTCGCCGGGGGGCCGCAGGGCGAGCCCGACCACCTGCTGTTCGGGCTGGTCGCGCGGGGGCTCGGCGCCGACGCCCGCCGGATCGCCTACACCGGCCACCCGACCACGGCGGAGGCCACCGACGCCCTGCGAGGCGGCCGGGCGGTGGCCGCCGCCGGTCCCCTGCGCGCCTGGCGGGCCGACCTGCGCAAGGGACGGGTCAGGGCGCTGGCCGTCTCCAGCGCCCGCCGCGTCGACGGGCTCGACGTGCCCAGCCTCCTGGAGTCGGGCGTGCGCATCGACTTCGCCGACTGGTGCGCGGCGGTCGGCCCGCAGGACATGGCCGAGGACCTGCGCGCCACGGCCGTCGAGATGTGCGAGCGGGTCGCCGGCTCCGCGCCGTGGCACAAGGCCTGCCGCGCCGGGGGCTGGCAGCCGATCCCGCTCAGCGGCGGCGACTTCGAGCAGTGGCTCGCCTCGGAGACCGCGCGCACCCGCGCCGTGCTCCGCGACCTCGGACTGGTCGACACGCCCGGCACAACATGATGGGGCGAGTTGCGGCCGTGGCCACTAGATGTAGGATCCTGCTCGTCGCTGGTTCGCCCCTCGGGGCGGAGTGAAAGGGAACCCGGTGCGATTCCGGGGCTGCCCCGCAGCGGTGAGCGGGAACGACCGCCGTCACGAGCACTGGAGAGATCCGGGAAGCGACGGCCAGTAGGACCGGCCTGACCGTCATGGTCAGGCGCGCCCGCGAGCCCGAAGACCTGCCAGTGACGCCGGGGTCCCGGCCGGAGCGCGCACGACCACGCGGGCCGGCCCGGCACGCCCGGCTGACCTGTCCAGGGCCTCGAGGGAGGGCCCGGGGGCCGACGCGGCCGGGCACGCCCCGCGCCGCCGTGCTCTCGCGCGCCCTCACGGGGCAGAGCTCGCGAGGAGAGCACGTGACGCAGATCGTTGAGGTTGACCGGCGGCTGGCCATCGAGGAGGCCGCCGCCCGGGTGATCGCCGATCCGGCCAACTCCCGGGTCGCCGCCCGGCTGCTGGCCGAGGAGATCGCCGACGAGGCGGCCGGGCACGGCGTGCGGACCTTCTCCGAGTCGGTCGCGGCCACCCACGCGGCCGGGCTGGTCCAGGACTCCCTCGCGGCGTTCGTCGCGGCCCACGCCGCCGAGCTGGACGCGCTCGTCCACGACGAGGCCGACGACCGGTTCGAGTACTTCGGCCTGCGCACCGTCTACGACCGCTACCTGCTGCGCCACCCGCAGACGCGGGCGGTGCTGGAGCGCCCGCAGCACTTCTTCCTGCGGGTGGCCTGCGGACTGTCGTCCTCGGTGGCCGAGGCCGCCGAGCTGTACGGGCTGATGTCCGCGCTGGCCTACCTGCCCAGCTCGCCGACGCTGTTCAACTCCGGCGCGCGCCGCCCGCAGCTCTCGTCGTGCTTTCTGCTCGACTCGCCGCGCGACGAGCTGGAGGCCATCTACGACAGGTACGGCCAGGTGGCCCGGCTGTCGAAGTACGCCGGAGGCATCGGCATCTCCTGGACCCGGGTCCGCTCGCGCGGCTCGCTCATCCGCGGCACCAACGGGCACTCCAACGGCATCGTCCCGTGGCTGCGCACCCTCGACTCCTCGGTCGCCGCGGTGAACCAGGGCGGCCGTCGCAAGGGAGCGGCCTGCGTCTACCTGGAGACCTGGCACGCCGACATCGAGGAGTTCCTGGAGCTGCGCGACAACACGGGCGAGGACGCCCGCCGCACGCACAACCTGAACCTGGCCAACTGGGTGCCGGACGAGTTCATGCGGCGGGTCGAGGCCGACGGGACGTGGTCGCTGTTCGACCCCAAGGACGTCCCCGACCTCACCGACCTGTACGGCGACGCCTTCGACCGCGCCTACCGCGCCTACGAGGCGCAGGGCCGCTTCGTCCGCCAGATCCCGGCCCGCACCCTGTACGGCCGGATGATGCGCACGCTCGCGCAGACCGGCAACGGCTGGATGACGTTCAAGGACGCGGCCAACCGGACCTCCAACCAGACGGCCCGCCCGGAGAACGTCATCCACCTGTCCAACCTGTGCACCGAGATCCTGGAGGTCACCAGCGACGCCGAGACCGCGGTGTGCAACCTCGGCTCGGTCAACCTGGCCGCCCACCTGCGCGACGGCGCGGACCTCGACTGGGACCGGCTGCGCGCCACCGTGCGGACCGCCGTGCGCTTCCTCGACCGGACCATCGACCTGGGCTTCTACCCGACACCCGAGGCCGAGGCGGCCAACCGGCGCTGGCGGCCGATCGGGCTCGGCGTGATGGGGCTGGCCGACGTGTTCTTCGCGCTGCGCCTGCCGTTCGACTCGCCCGAGGCGCGGGAGCTGTCCACGCGGATCGCCGAGGAGATCGCGCTGGCCGCCTACGACACCTCCGCCGACCTGGCCGCCGAGCGCGGCCGGCACCCGTCGTACGGCGACACCCGCGCCGCCCTCGGGATGCTGCACCCCGACCACTACGCCGGGGCGGCCGGCTCGCCGCGCTGGGAGGCGCTGCGTGCCAAGGTCGCCGCCACCGGGCTGCGCAACTCCCTCATGATCGCCATCGCGCCGACGGCCACCATCGCCTCCATCGCCGGCTGCTACGAGTGCATCGAGCCGCAGGTGTCCAACGTCTTCAAGCGCGAGACCCTGTCCGGCGAGTTCCTTCAGGTCAACCGCTACCTGGTGGCCGACCTGCAGGCGCGCGGGCTGTGGACGCAGACCATGCGCGACGCGATCAAGCGGGCCGACGGCTCGGTCCAGGACGTCCCCGGCATCCCGGCCGACCTCAAGACGCTCTACCGCACCGCGTGGGAACTGCCGCAGAAGGCGCTGATCGACCTGGCCGCGGCCCGCCAGCCGTACATCGACCAGTCGCAGTCGCTCAACCTCTTCATGGCCAGCCCCACCATCGGCAAGCTCTCCTCGATGTACGCCTACGCCTGGAAGCGCGGCCTGAAGACCACGTACTACCTGCGCTCCCGCCCCGCCACCCGGATCGCCCAGACCACCGTGACGGCGGCGCCCGCCCCTTCGGCCGCGGAGGCCGTCGCCTGCTCGCTGGAGAACCCGGAAGTCTGCGAAGCCTGCCAGTAATCCGCCCCACCACGTACGGAGACATCCCCAGACATGCTGCTCGACCCTGGAATGGACCTGACCCTGCGGCCCATGCGCTACCCGGACTTCTACGAGCGCTACCGGGCGGCCATCCGCAACACCTGGACCGTCGAGGAGGTGGACCTGCACACCGACCTCGCCGACCTGGCCAGGATGACCGCGCAGGAACGCCACCTGATCAACCGGCTGGTCGCCTTCTTCGCCACCGGCGACTCGATCGTCGCCAACAACCTGGTGCTCAACCTCTACCAGCACGTCAACGCCCCCGAGGCGCGCCTGTACCTCAGCAGGCAGCTCTTCGAGGAGGCCGTGCACGTGCAGTTCTACCTGACGCTGCTCGACACGTACCTGCCCGACCCGGACGAACGTGTCAAGGCGTTCGCCGCGATCGAGCACATCCCGTCGATCCGCGACAAGGCCGAGTTCTGCTTCCGGTGGATCGACTCGATCAACGGGCTGCGGCAACTGGAGACGGCCGACCAGCGGCGGCAGTTCCTGCTGAACCTCATCTGCTTCGCCGCCTGCATCGAGGGGCTGTTCTTCTACGGGGCCTTCGCCTACGTCTACTGGTTCCGCTCGCGCGGGCTGCTCAGCGGCCTCGCCACGGGGACGAACTGGGTCTTCCGTGACGAGTCCATGCACATGGAGTTCGCCTTCAGCGTGGTGGACACCGTGCGGGCCGAGGAGCCGGAACTGTTCGACGACAAGCTGGGCGCGCAGGTCACCGCGATGCTGGAGGAGGCCGTGGCGGCCGAGCTGGCCTTCGCCCGCGACCTGTGCGGCGACGGCATGCCCGGGATGAGCGCCGAGCAGATGCGCGAGTACCTTGAGTACGTGGCCGACCAGCGGCTGGCCAGGCTCGGCCTGCCGGCGAGGTACGGCACGGCCAACCCGTTCGCGTTCATGGAGTTGCAGGACGTGCAGGAGCTCGCGAACTTCTTCGAGCGGCGGGTGTCGGCTTATCAGGTGGCTGTTGAGGGCAATGTGACGTTCGATGAGACGTTCTAGGCTTATTTGATAGGACATTTGGGGGCATTACTCGTGCAGACGCCAGCCGGCTGGCTCGTCCTCGCCATCGCGGTGGCCGGGGCCGTTCTCTGCGTGGAGATCTTCCGACGGCTGCTGTCCAGGGCCGGTCGCAAGTGGGCGCTCGCCCGGCACCTGGTCGAGCACTGCACCTGGGCCGGGTTCACGGTGGCGGCCGTGGTGGCCTTCAACCTGGTGTTCGGGCCCGGGATGTTCGGCCAGAGCCCGGGGGAGCTGGCCCTCGCCCAGACGGTGGAGCGGGCGCTGGGGCTGGTCACCATCGGCGCGGTGACCTGGCTGATCGTCCAGGCCACCTACGCGCTGACGGACGTGGTGCTCGACCGGCTGGTGAAGGTCGAGGGGGAGCGCAACCGGCGGGCCCGGCGCATCATGACCCAGATCGGGCTGGTCCGCCGGATCGCCGCCGCGGTCATCATCGTGATCGCGGTGGGCGCGATGCTCTTCTCCTTCCCCCAGGTGCGGGCGCTGGGCGCGGGTCTGCTCGCCTCCGCCGGCATCGCGGGCGCGATCGTCGGCATCGCCGCCCAGCCGACGATCGGCAACGCCCTGGCGGGCCTCCAGCTCGCCTTCAGCGACGCGCTGCGGCTGGACGACGTGGTCGTGGTGGACAACGAGTGGGGCAGGATCGAGGAGCTGACGCTGACCTACGTGGTGGTGCGCCTGTGGGACGAGCGCCGCCTCGTCCTGCCCGTCTCCTACTTCACCCAGAACCCGTTCGAGAACTGGACCCGGCACGGCAGCCGGGTCATCGCCGTGGTGCTCCTGCGGGTCGACTGGTCGGTGCCGGTCGACAAGCTGCGCGACGAGCTCTACACCTTCATCCAGTCCAACCCGCTGTGGGACCAGAAGGACTGGACCCTCCAGGTGACCGACGTGCTGCCGAACGGGCTGATCGAGCTGCGGGCCCTGATGAGCGCCGCCGACTCGCCGTCCGCCTGGGACCTCAAGTGCGACGTCCGCGAGCACCTGGTCACCTTCATCAGGACGAACTTCCCCGACGCGCTGCCGCGCTTCCGCGTGGAGACCCCGGAGACCCGGGCCGGGGTGCCGTGGACGGCCGACCTGGGCGCCGATCCCGGCCCGCCGCCCGGCTCGTCGTCGGGCCCCTCCTTCTCGTCCGGTCCCCCGGCCGGCCCTTCGTTCGGCCCCTCGTCCGGCCCCGGGCGGGCCTGACGGCGCGCGGCCGTTCCGGCTGTCAGCGGCGGGTCGCCAGGAGGACCCCTGCCCCGCCGACCGCCAGCCCCGCCACCGCGAGCGGGTGCAGCGACTGGCCGGCGAGCAGCCAGGCCATGACGGCCGTCACGGCCGGCGTCAGGAAGAACAGCGTGCTCACCCGGCTCGCCGGCGCGTCCCGCAGCATGGTGTTGAGCAGCAGGAACGCCCCGATCGAGTTCACCAGGACGAGCCAGCCCACGGCCCCGGCGAACGCCGCCCCGTCGGTCACCCGCGGCGTCTCCAGCAGCAGCGAGGCCAGGCCCACGAGCGGCGCGCTGACCAGGAACTGCACGGCCGTGCCCGATCGCACGTCCATGTCGCCGGCGAAACGCTTCTGGTAGACCGTGCCCAGGCTCAGCGCGAGCAGCCCCACCACGGCGAGCGCGATTCCGGCCGAGGAGAAGCTCAGCCGGTCGGCCACGGCCAGCCCGACACCGGCCGCGCCCAGGGCGAAGCCGAGCCACTGCCGCGGGGTCAGCCGCTCGCCGAGCGCCCGCCCGGCCACCAGCGCGACGACCACCGGGTTCAGCCCCTGCACCAGCGCCAGCACCGCCGCGGGCACGTGCATGCCGAGCGCCGTGTAGAAGGCGCCGAACTGCACCGCCTGCACCAGCACCCCCGCCACCGCCACGTGCGCGAGCCGCCGGCCCCGCGGCCAGGAGGACCGGGCCGCCAGCGCGATGCCGGTGAGCAGCACTCCGGCGAAGGCGAACCTCGCGAACGTCAGCAACAGCGGCGGCGCGGCGCCCACCCCGATCACCCCGGCCACGAAGGCGCTGCTCCACATCACCACGAACAGGGGCGGCAGCAGCGCCGGCCCCTTCGCCTGCTCCCGGCTCCCCGCCGGCCGGACCACCTGGACCGCCATGCCACCCTCCACATAACCACTCAAATCGGTTACTTCACTGTTCCGTGATCCCGCCTAACCTGTCAAGGCGGTTAGGTATGCTGGGGGCGTGTTCGCCTTCGTCAGCGGGAACCTCGCCCTCGACCTGGCCGGTACGGTCCAGCACCGCACGACCGACCGGCGTGACGTGCTGCGCGAGCCGGATGACATGGCCCGCTGGATGGTCGAGGCGGGCGTCCTCGACACGCCGTGCGAGGTCACGCCCGCCGGGCTGGAGGCGGCCAAGGAACTGCGGGAGGCCCTCTACCGGCTGGCCTCCGCCGCGGCCGAGCCGCACCCCCACGAGCCGCACCCCCACGAGTCGCACCTCACCGGGCCGCGGCCCGCCGAGTCGCAGGCCGATCGCGAGGTCGTCAACAGGTTCGCCGCCGCCCCGCCCGTAGGGGTGCGGCTGGACGCGGCCGGCCGGGTCGAGCGCGCCGGAGACCTGGCCGCCGCCCTGTCCACCGTCGCCCGTCAGGCGGTCGAACTCCTCGGCGGGACGCAGGCCGTACGGATCAAGGAGTGCGGCGCCGAGGCCTGCACCCGGCTGTACGTCGACACCTCGCGCGGGGGCGCCCGGCGCTGGTGCGACATGCAGGAGTGCGGCAACCGCGCCAAGGCGGCGGGCTTCCGGGCCCGCCACCGCGCGCTTTAATCGCTGGCATCGGCGTCGATCGTCCGGCTACCGTGGACAGCGTCCAGCACGACCAGGAAGGCCTGCCACGTGACCACCCCGATCTCCCGCGGACCGCGCGCCATGCGACTCGCGGCCGGTGAGGCTCCCGGATAGTCCCGCCACGGACTCCAGGAGCCGCCCGGGGATGTCGCCCAGGCGGCTTTCTTCTTGCCGTGCCACACGACGACGGCCCTGACAGGGGATCAGGGCCGCGGGCCATGGTCTAGCCGACGGGAGTGGCGCCCCTCGGCCGGACACAGCCCTCGCCCCGGGCGGCGCCCACGCCAGCCCGTCCCGGGGCCCACATCCCACCTCTCCCCGGGCACGCCCCGGGGGGCGCGGCCGGGACGAGCGGCATCGCGGTGGTGGCCGCCCAGCCGGGCGTCAGCGCTCGACGATCTCGTTCTTGCCGACGACGACCACGCCGCCGCGGGTGATGGCGAAGCGGGTGCGGTCGTGGTCGAGGTCGAAGCCGATCCGCGCGCCGTCGGGGATCACGACGTTCTTGTCGATGATCGCCTTGCGCACGATCGCGCCGCGGCCGATCTTGACGTTGTCCATCAGCACCGAGTCCTCCACCAGCGAGTGCGAGTGGAGCATCACCCTCGGCGACAGGATCGACCGGATGGCGGTGCCGCCCGAGACGATCACGCCGGGGGAGACCAGTGAGTCGATCGCCCGGCCCACCCGGTCGCCGTCGTTGTGCACGAACTTGGCCGGCGGCAACGGGTCGTGGCCGGTGTGGATGGGCCACTTGTCGTTGTAGAGGTTGAAGACGGGGTGCGCCGAGATGAGGTCCATGTGGGCCTCGTAGTAGGCGTCCAGGGTTCCCACGTCGCGCCAGTAGCCACGGTCGCGCTCGGTGGAGCCAGGCACGACGTTGTTCGCGAAGTCGTAGACGTCGGCGCCGCCCGACTTGACCAGCATGGGGATGATGTTGCCGCCGAGGTCGTGCTTGCTCGTGGGGTCGAGGGCGTCCTCGCGCAGGGCGTCGATCATCGCCTGCGTCCTGAACACGTAGTTGCCCATCGAGGCGTAGATCTCGTCGGGTGAGTCGGCCAGGCCGACGGCGTCCTTCGGCTTCTCCCGGAAGGCCACGATGCGCCGCCCCTGCGGGTCGGTCTCGATCACCCCGAACTGGTCGGCGAGCGCCAGCGGCTGCCTGATCGCCGCGACCGTCACGTCGGCGCCCGACTCCTCGTGCTGGGCGACCATCTGCCGGGGGTCCATGCGGTAGATGTGGTCGGCGCCGAACACGATGACGTGCTCGGGCATCTCGTCGTAGATCAGGTTCAGGTTCTGGAAGAGGGCGTCGGCGGACCCGGAGAACCACCGGGGCCCCAGCCGCTGCTGCGCGGGCACCGGCGTCACGTAGTTGCCCAGCATGGCCGACAACCGCCAGGTGCGCGACACGTGCCGGTCGAGGCTGTGGTTCTTGTACTGCGTCAGCACGACGATCTGCAGGTAGTTGCCGTTGGCCAGATTGGACAGCACGAAGTCGATAAGCCGATATATCCCGCCGAACGGCACGGCAGGTTTGGCCCTGTCCGCCGTCAGAGGCATGAGCCTCTTGCCCTCGCCACCTGCCAGCACGACCGCAAGCACCCTCTGGGACCTCATGTCCAGACGCTACCCCCATTTGGCCGATCTATCGACGAAAGCCCGCATGATGCCCCTGCGAAAGTCGCCGGTTCCTTATTGTTCGTCCGGATCGGCGCAAGACGGCTTGTCGAGGTGTCCCCGACGGGCCGGTTGCTCGTAAGGTCGTCTCATGCGTGTCGATCTGCTCAGCCGGGAGTATCCGCCCGAGGTGTACGGCGGTGCCGGGGTTCACATGGAGTACCTGGCCAGCCGCCTGCGACGGCTGGCCGACGTCCGGGTGCGCTGCTTCGGCGCGGACCGCGACGAGCCGGGGGTGTCCGCCTACCGGGTCCCCGGCGGGCTGGAGTCGGCCAACGCGGCGCTGCAGGTGCTCGGGGTGGACCTGGAGATGGCCGCCGCCTGCGAGGGCGCCGACGTGGTCCACTCGCACACCTGGTACGCCAACTTCGCCGGACACGTCGCGAAGATGCTCCACGGTGTCCCGCACGTGGTCACCACGCACAGCCTCGAACCGCTGCGCCCCTGGAAGGCCGAGCAGCTCGGCGGCGGCTACACGATCTCCTCCTGGGCCGAGCGGACCGCCCTGGCCGCCGCCGACGCCGTGATCGCGGTGTCGGAGGGCATGCGGCGCGACGTGCTCGCCGCCTACCCCGAGATCGCGCCGGAGCGGGTCAGCGTCATCCACAACGGCATCGACACCGCCGAGTACACCCCCGACCGCGGCGACGACGTGCTGAAGAGGCACGGGGTCGACCCCGGCAGGCCGTACGTGATCTTCGTCGGGCGCATCACCCGGCAGAAGGGGCTGGTCCACCTCCTGCACGCGGCACGGGCCTTCGACCGTGACGCCCAGCTCGTGCTCTGCGCGGGCGCGCCCGACACGCCGGAGATCGCCGCCGAGGTGACCGGCCTGGTGCGCGAGCTGGAGCGCGAGCGCGAGGGCGTGTTGTGGATCTCCGAGATGCTGCCCAAGCCCGAGGTCATCCAGTTGCTCACGCACGCGAGCGTCTTCGTGTGCCCGTCGGTGTACGAGCCGATGGGCATCGTCAACCTGGAGGCGATGGCCTGCGAGACGGCCGTGGTCGCCACGGCCACGGGCGGCATCCCCGAGGTGGTCGCCGACCGCGAGACGGGCCTGCTGGTGCCGATCGACCAGGGCGCCGACGGCACTCCGCACGACCCCGGCCGCTTCGCCGCCGACCTGGCCGAGCGGGTCAACACCCTGCTGGGCGATCCCGCCAGGGCTCGCGCGATGGGGCAGGCGGGCCGGGTCAGGGCCGTCGAGCACTTCTCCTGGGAGCGCATCGCCGACCGCACCCTCGACCTCTACACCTCGCTCCGCGGCTGACCGGTTTTGCTGCTCTTGAGGTGCTTTTCCCCTGCTCAGGGGAATGCTAGGTCCTGACGGGGGAACGGCGGGCCGTCGCTCCCCGGCCGATTGGGTCTTGTGGTCCCCAGTGACGTGGATCACATTGAGCGTCAGGAGGCCAGACATGACGCACCCGCTTGGAGTAAGCCGCCCCGACCTGGTCGTCACCGACCTGCCCACGCCCGAAGAGGTGTTCAAGATCTCGCGGATCGGACCGCGGGAGCTGGTCAAGTACGTCGTCGGCCCGAGCCTCATCGCGCTCGGCATCTCCATCGGCAGCGGTGAGTGGCTGCTCGGCCCGCTCAGCGTCGGTCAGTACGGCTTCGTCGGCGTCGGCTGGGTCATCCTGATCTCCGCGCTGCTCCAGACGTTCTACAACGTCGAGTGCGCCCGCTACGTCGTCGCCACCGGCGAGGTCCCGGTCGTCGGCTGGGGCCGTGTCCCGCCGGGGTGGCGGTTGTGGGTGCCGCTCTCCGTGCTCGTCGTCATCTTCGCGTTCATCGCGGGCGGCTGGGCGGCCTCGGCCGGCCAGGGCGTGTACGCGCTCGTGCACGGCACCATCGCGCCCGCCGGGGCCGAGGAGCCGCGCCTGTGGGCGATCGCGCTGCTCGTCGTCGTCTTCCTGATCACGGCCGGCGCGCGGCGGATCAGCCGGGCGCTGGAGCTGGCCAACTGGATGCTCGTCGGGTCCATCCTCGTCACGCTGCTGCTGCTGTGCGTCTTCGTGGTGCCGTGGAGCATGTGGTGGGAGGGCTTGCGCGGCTTCGTCACGCCGGCCGCCCCGCCGAAGGGCATCACCGCCACCCAGCTCGGCGGCCTGGCCGGGTTCACCGCTCTCGCCTCCGGCCTCAACTGGTACGTGATGGGGCACTACCGGGACAAGGGCTACGGCATGGGCTACCGGGCCGGGTTCATCTCGGGCATGCGCGGCGAGCGCCGGGAGATCCTGGCCAGCGGCGTCACCTTCCCCGACGACGACCTCAACAGGGGGCTGTGGCGCCGGTGGTACCGGCTGTTGCTGACGGACATGTGGGGCGTGTTCTTCGTCGGCGCCATGCTGGGCATGCTGCTGCCGACGATCCTCATGTCGCAGGCCGTCGCCATGTCCGGCGAGCGGCCGACGCGCGCCGACGTGCCGACCTTCATCGCCAGCGTGCTGGGCCAGGAGTACGGGCCGGCCCTGTTCTACGTGGCTCTGGTGCTCGGCGTGCTGATCCTGTTCTCCACGCAGCTCGGCATCTTCGAGGCCATGGTCCGGGTGACCACGGACGCCGCGCACGGCACCAGCCCGCGACTGCGCGCGCTGATCGAGGGCGACCCGCGCCGGTTCTACTACCCGTTCATGATCGTGCTGCTGGTCGTCATCTCGGTCGTCATCCACCTGAGCCTGCCGGTGGCGCTCGTCGAGTGGTCGGCCAACATGTCCAACCTGGGCGCGCTGCTCTACCCGTTCCTGCTCATCTACCTCAACAGCAGGCTGCCGCGGCCCGCCCGGCCGCGGCCGTGGCACTACGTCATCCTGGTGCTCAACTTCCTGTTCTTCGGCTTCTTCTTCGTCAACTTCATCGCCGACTTCCTCGGCGACCCGCTGGTGACGTTCTAGCCGTCGGCGGAAGCGGAGGCCGGGACGGGCTGGAGCACGACCACCGGGATCTCCCGGTCGGTCTGCGTCTGGTAGTCGTCGTACTGGGGCCAGGCGCGCGTCATCAGCTTCCACAGCTCCGGCTTCTCCTCCTCGATCGCCGTGTGCGCGAGGGCCTTGAACCGGTCGCCCTTGACCTGCACCCCGACCTCGGGATCGGCTTCGAGGTTCTTGTACCAGTCGGGATGGTCGGGATCGCCGCCCTTGGAGGCGACCACCACGTAGGCGTCGCCGTGCCGCTGGTAGATGAGCGGCGTCGTGTACGGCCGGCCGGACCTGCGGCCTTTCGTGGTCAGCAGGAGCACGGTGGTGTTGTTCCAGTCGTGCCCCTCCTCGCCGTCGGTCTGCTGGTAGCGCTGTACGTGTTCCTTGCCGAAGAGCATGAGTGCACGAATACCCCGGATGGGCGCCACGTCACCGCCCCGCCGGGGCCTGTACGAGATGTTGACCCGCGGGCGGGACGGCCGCGGGCTAGAGGTAGGAGCGGGTGACCGTGACCAGCTCCGGCATCGCGTCGCGGGTGTCGACGTAGACGGCCGTCTCGGGGGTGCGCTCGCGGACGTCGCGGTCGCGGATGGCGAACACCGCCGGCGCCGCCCCCACGTCGCCGTAGCGGGCCGTGACGGCCGCGGAGATCGCCCGCCGCACGTCGGCCACGACGCCGCGGGTGGTGTGGCCGGGCCCCCGGGCGGCTAGGTAGCCCAGCATGCCCGCGAACCGCAGCTCCGCCTCCGACGGCCCCGCCGCCGGCCGCTGCCGGGCGGGGGCCGGCCGGTCGAGCCAGAACACCTTGCCGGCCAGGAACGCCTCGTAGCTCTCGCCGCCATGGTCGAGCGTGCGCGCCGTCTCGGCGAGCAGCCCCCCGAACTCGGCCAGGTCCGCCCGGGGCGGCAGGTCCGTCGTGACGAACAGGGGCACGATCAGAGAGTCGAGCATGAGTGAGATCCCTCCACGTGAGGAGCCTCATCGTAGGGGGCGCCACCGACAATCTCCGGAGAAGACGCACCGGGACCTCCGGCCGGGCCGGGCTTCGCGGCGCAGCGGCCCCCGACGCCCGTGGCCGAGACGGTCAGCGGTCGGTCCACTCGTCCTGGAGGGCTGAGTGGACGATCGAGTCGCGCCAGCCCTCCGGTGTGTGCACGTGGTGGCGGATGCGCCCCTCCTCGACCATGCCGGCCGTCAGCATCGCGAGCTGCGCCGGCAGGTTGTCGGGGGAGCGGGCGCCCCAGATGCGGTGCAGCCCGAGCTGCTTGAAGCCGAACGCCAGCAGCAGCCGGATCAGGTCGGTGCCCATGCCCCGGCCCCACTGGTCGGGGCGCAGCCCCACGCCGATCTCGGCGCTGTGCGGGTGGTCGGCCTCGATGTGCAGGCGCGCCACCCCGATCACGTCGCGGTGGTCGGTGTCGACCACCGCGAGCATGTAGAGGCGGCGCGGCTCGGCGGTGGCCGCCGCCAGCGCCTCCTGGACGAGATCGGCCACCTGCTCGTTGGTGCGGGGACCGAACGGCATGTACTGGGTGGCCGTCCGGTCGCCGTAGACGGCGTGCAGAGCCGCCACGTCGGCCTCCGTCACGTCACGGAGGGACAGACGGGCACCATTGCATTGCACGCGGCGCATGCGCAGAAGTAAACGCGACTTTTGTGATCTCCACAAGTGCTTGTCAAGTGGCGAGTTGACTTCCGTAAGCTCGTGCGACAAGTTCGGCGATCGAGCCGTGGGCGCCGAGCGGCTCGGCATACCCCGCGTCGATGCCGGCGGCGGCCCGTTCGACCAGGTCGGCGGGCGCCTCGTGGCCGATCAGGCAGGGCGCGACGGCCAGCCGCTCGGCCCCGGCGGCGCGCAGCCGCTCGGCGGCCATCGGCACGCCGGGCTCGCTGTCGAGTGAGGCGGCCACCACGGGCAGGGTCAGGCGGGAGGCGAGCAGCACCGCCGTGGGCTGCACGGCCTGCACGGCCCGCGTGCCGCCCACGGTGGCGAGGATGACGGCGTCCACGGGGCTGGAGACGTTCAGCAGGCGCACCCGGTCGGCCCGGGCGAGGCCGCGCTCGGCCAGCCTGATGTGCAGGGCCTCGGCGAGCAACGGGTGCGGGCCGAGCGCCTCCGTGACGACCGCGCCCGTGCCGGCGGCCTCGACCGTCTTGGCGATGTCGGCCAGGACCTCCGGGTCGTCCCAGGTCAGCAGGGGCACCACGACGGCCTCGCGGCCCTGCGGAAGGGACTCGCCCAGGTCGGTGACCGTGGTCAGGCGCACCTCGATCTGCGGATGGTCGACCCGTACGACGCCGGCGATCTCGGCGGCCACGCCGGAGGCGTCGCCGGGGGCGGCGAGCACGAGCACAGGGGCGTCCGGCGGCAGGGAGGTGGGCACGGGGCGGCGGTGGCGGCCGCCACCCGGCCGGCGGGAACGTTCGCGTACAGGGAGGCTCACAGGCGCGCAGTTTATGCCCATCGGACCACCCGCGTTCTGCGAATCGGTGGCGATTCAATCACAACCGTTACCTATGTCCGGAAGCGCGGCGCGGCGTGCCGCTCGGGGGTCAGCGGGCCGGGACGACGACCGACTGCGGATTGCCGGGGGCGTAGACAGTGATGCCCTGGGGGAGCGACTTGAGCTTCTCGATCTCGGCGCAGGCCGGGCACTTGTCGTAGCCGTCCTGCCTGGCCCGGTTGGCGTCGGCCTCCGCCCTGGCCTGGGCGACCTTGGCCTGCGCCTCCGAGACGGCGGCGTTCGCGGCCAGGGAGCGGTCCACCGCCTGCTGCACCTCGGCCGGCAGCGTCACCTTGGCCAGCGTGAACCGTAGCCCGGTGAAGAAGTCGCCGCCCAGCGTGACCGGGAGGTCGCGGGCGAGGGAGGCGTTCACGGCGCTCTGCACCCGGGTGATCGTGGTGTTGCTGTCCTGCGGCCGCAGCTTCGCGCTCTCCAGCAGCGAGCACGACGGGACCAGCTCGGCGCAGCGCATGGCGCCGATCTGGCTGCGCAGGGCGTTGTCGATGATCGGGCGGACGGCCTGGCCGAAGAACGCGGTCCAGCCCTCGTCGCCGTCCCACGGATGGAGCGAGGCGTCGTCCTGGCCACGGAAGGTCCGCGTGCCGTACTTGTCGTCGAACGTCTTGAGCGCGGCGTGGTCGAGGTTGAGCGTGAAGTAGAGGGTGCCCTCGATGCCCAGGTTCACGCCGTCGCCGCTCGGCACGGTGACCACGTCCACGCCGAGCGTGGTCGCCCGCCTGGCGTCGGCGGTGATCGTGTAGAAGCGCTGCTGGGCGGGGTAGACGTGGCTGGAGGACCACATGCCGGTCCAGGTCACGCCCGAGCCGGGGTCGATGACCTGGCGGACCTTGTTGTCGTCCAGCGGGCCCCCGTCGCGGATGACGGCGACCTCGCCGCCCCCGGTCCGTTCCAGGCCGGAGACCAGGCCGACGGCCAGGGGCAGTGCGACGAGCGCGGCGATGACGAGCAGGGCGATGCGCACGGTGACCTCCCGCGCGGGCGGCGGTGGCAGCCGCCGCCCGCGGTTCTTCGCGGCGGGCTTGCGGGGGACGTCCGGCCTCGGAGGCCGGTCAGGTCCGCTGGGGCAGCGGGCCGGCCGTGACGTCGAGGTCGCGGGTCTCCGGCGCGATGGCCAGGCCCACGGCGGTGACGGCCAGTGCGGCCACCACGTAGATCGACACGGCGAGCGTCGTGCCGTACACGTCGAACAGCTTGAGCGCGATGATCGGGGCGAGCGCGCCGCCGACGATCCCGGCCACCTGGTAGCCCATGGAGGCGCCGCTGTAGCGCAGCCGGGTGGTGAACAGTTCGGCGATGAACGCCGCCTGCGGGCCGTACATGGCGGCGTGGGTGACCAGCGCCACGACGGTGGCGAGCGCGATGAACGGGAACGACCCGGTGTCGAGCAGGGGGAAGAACACGAACACCCAGATCGCCGCGCCGACCACGCCCGCCAGGTAGACCGGACGCCTGCCCAGGCGGTCGGACAGCGCGCCGAACAGCGGGATCAGCACCAGTTGCAGCGCCGACCCGATCAGGACCGCGTTCAGCCCGACCGAGCGCTCCAGGCCGAGCGTGCCGGTGAGGTAGACCAGGATGTACGCGGTGAAGGTGTAGAAGGCCACGTCCACCCCGATGCGCGCGGTGAAGGCCGACAGCAGGGCGCGCGGGTGCGTACGCAGCACCTCGACCAGCGGCATCCTCGCCTTGGTCCCCGCCTGCTCCACCCGCGCGAACAGCGGCGACTCGGTGATCCTCACGCGCACCCAGAGGCCGACGAGGACGAGCACCCCGGACAGCAGGAACGGCACCCGCCACCCCCACGACAGGAACGCCGCGTCCGACAGGGTGAACGACAGGATCGTCAGCAATCCGGTGGCCAGCACGAATCCCGCCGGGACGCCCACCTGCGGCCAGCTCGCGTTGAAGCCGCGCCGGCGGTCGTCGCCGTGCTCCAGCGACATGATCACCGCTCCACCCCACTCGCCGCCGAGTCCCAGTCCCTGGACGAACCGCAGCAGCGCCAGCAGGATCGGCGCGGCGACCCCGATGCTGTCGTAGCCGGGCAGCAGGCCGATGAGGAACGTGGAGATCCCCATCACCAGGAGCGTCACCACGAGCACGGTCTTGCGCCCGGTGCGGTCGCCGAAGTGGCCGAAGACGATCCCGCCGAGGGGCCGGGCGACGAACGCGACGGCGTTCGTGGTCAGGGCCAGGAGCGTGGCGTTGAGCGGGTCGAACGTCGGGAAGAACAGCTTGCCGAAGACGAGGGTCGCGGCCGTCGTGTAGAGGAAGAAGTCGTACCACTCCAGCGACGTCCCGATCAGGCTGGCGACGATGACCCGCCGTGTCTGTTGCGTGGAGCCTGACATGTGGCCGCTCCTATCATGCTTGGGGGGACTTCTCTTCAACATAAGGATCGTTGAACAACTCGACAAGGGTTTTGTTCGATGATTGTCTGGCCCTTGTGAACGACGCTGTTGCCGATCTCGAGCGCGACCGCACCCGGCTGGGGCGCAGCAGCACCGCCGAACGGGTGGCCGACATCCTCCGCGACCGCATCAGCGAGGGGTTCTTCACCCCAGGCCAGCGCCTGTCCGAGGAGTCGATCTCCGAGGCGCTCGGGGTGTCGCGCAACACGCTGCGCGAGGCGTTCCGGCTCCTCGGCCACGAACGGCTCCTGGAGCACCGGCTCAACCGCGGCGTGTTCGTGCGGATTCTGTCCGCCGAGGACGTCGCCGACCTCTACCGGGTGCGCCGCGTCCTGGAAGGCGCGGCCGTGCGCCGCGTCCCCACCGCCGAGCAGCTCACGCTGATCAAGGAGGCCCTCGCGGACGCCGAGCGGGCCGCCGAGCAGGACGACTGGCAGGGCGTCGGCACCGCCAACATCCGCTTCCACCAGGCGCTGGTGACGCTCAACCAGAGCCCGCGGCTGGACGAGGCGATGCGGCAGCTCCTGGCGGAGCTGCGCCTGGTGTTCCACGTCATGCACAACCCGCGCGCCTTCCACGAGCCGTTCGTCGAGCGCAACCGCCGCCTGCTGGCGATGCTGGAGTCCGGCCGGACGGAGGAGGCCGCCGCCTACCTCGACGGCTACCTCGACGAGGCCGAGAAGCTGCTGCTGCACGCCTACGAGCCGAACGGGTAGCGATGGACAGACTGTTCACCCTGGACGAGGCGCGCGCGCTGCTGCCGTCGATCGTCGAGGACTCCCGCGCGCTGGTCGCCGCCCGCGCCGACATGGCGGAGATCGCCCACGACCGGCGCACCGCCGGCGCCTCCTCGCTGGGCGGCGTCCCCGAGCTGAAGGCGCTGGAGGCCCGCATCGAGCACCTCCTCGGCGGCTGGGCGGGGCAGGGGATCGAGGTGAAGGGCTTCGCGCCCGTCCTGCTCGACTTCCCGTCCGTGCTCGACGGGGTCTCGGTCCGGCTGTGCTGGATCGAGGGCGAGACCGCGCTGGGCTGGTACCACCGCACCGACCTGGGCTTCGCGGGCCGCCGCCCCCTCCGTTAGCCCCGCCCGTCGGGCGCGCCCGCCGCCGGTCGGCACGGAATACGCTGCGGTGGTGAACGTGCACTCGACCCGGGCGATGGCCGAGCGGGCCGTCGACCTGTGCGTGGCCCTGCTGTACGAGGAGCCGTCGGCCGAGTCGGTGGCCCGGGTGCTCCGCGCCCACGGCGAGCGGGCCGGGGCCGGCGCGGACCCGCCGGGCGGGGGCGCGGCCGAGGACGTGGGTGCCCGCGATGTCGCGGCGATGCGGGAGGCGGCGGGCCGGCTGGTCGAGGTGCTGGCCGCCCCAGGCGTCGACGCCGCCGCCGCGCTGCTCAACCGGATCCTCGCCGACACGGCCCGCCCGCCCCGGCTGACCAGCCACGGCGGCACGTCCACCTGGCACCTGCACGTGGACGCCCACGACGACGTGCCGTGGGCGGAGTGGTTCCTCGCCTCGTCGGCCATGGCGCTGGCCGTCCTGCTGGCCGACCACCAGCGGGTGCCCGGCGGGCTGTGCGCCTCGGCCGGATGCCGTCGGCCGTACCTCGACCTGGGAGGAGGCAGCCCGCGCCGCTACTGCAGCACCCGCTGCGCCACCCGCGAACGCGTCGCCGCCCACCGGGCCCGCACCTGACCATGAGTGCGAGGCGGCCCGGTGGGCGGCACGGGGACCGGACTAGCGAGGCAGCCCGGTGGGCGGCACGGGGACCGGACTAGCGGCGCGACAGCAGCCCGTACGCCAGCGCGGCCAGGATCTGCAGGGCCGCCCCGGCGAGCAGGGCGACCCCGAGGTCGTACGCGGCGAGCGGTCCGGCCAGGGCGGCGCCTCCGGCGTACGAGGTGATCTTGAGGCTGGCGCCGGTGGTGAAGATCTGGCCGCGCAGCCGCGGCGGGGCCTCGCGGTGGCGTACCGCCAGCAGGGCCGTGAGCTGGGGTCCCTCCGCCAGCCCGGCCAGGGCCGCGGCGAGCACGGCGAGCTCGAACGGGCCGCCGGTGCGCGCCGCCACGGCCGCCAGCGCCAGGGCCGCGCCGAGGAGCAGCGTGGAGACCGCGAGGACGGTGTCCGGCCGCGGCGTCCAGCGCCGCAGCCGCGCCACGGCCGCGTTCGCGGTGAGCGCGGCGGCGGCCGTCACCGCGAGCAGCAGGGCACCGTAGGAGACCTCGCCCGTCAGCTCGGCGCCGAGCAGCGGCGCGCCGACCACCAGCACGGCGACGCCGCAGAAGGAGATCACCGAGGTCACGGTCGCCCGCCTGAGTGACGCGTTGCGCGCGATGGCGCCGAACCCGGCGGCGAGTTCCCGGCGTAACGCCGCCTCACCCGAGGGGCCGGGAACCACGCCGTCCGTGCCGTGCGTGCCGGTCGGTCGCGCCGGGACGGCAGGCCGGGCCGGGTCCGGCCGGCGGGTGGGGAGCGTCCAGGCCGAAGGGGCCGCCGCGAGCAGCAGGACGGCCGAGACCACCACGGCCGTCCGGCCGCTCGTGGCGGCGGCGACCGCGGCCACCGCCGCCGGGCCCACGAGGCCGGCCACGTTGTAGCTGATCGCGTCCAGGGCGTTGGCCCGTGCCAGCCGATCGGGCGGGACGACGAGGGGCAGTTGGGACGTCCAGCCACCGGTGAGCGCCGGCCCCAGCAGCCCGGCCAGTGCGGCGACGGCGACCAGCGCGGCGTCGGGCAGCCGTCCCAGCCCCAGCAGCACGGCGAGCAGGCCGGCGGTGTAGCCGAGCAGGCACCAGCCGACCATCCGGCCCGGCCGTTCGGCCCGGTCGAGCAGTGCCCCGAGCAGCGGCCCGCCGACGGCCGCCGAGGCGGTGAGCCCCGCCAGCAGCCACGACCCCGGCACGGGGGAGCCGCTCAGGGCCAGCCCCGCGAGGAGAAGGGCGGGCCCGGACATCTCGTCGCCGGTGCGCGCGGCGACCGCACCGGCCATGTAACGGCTCAACACGGTCTAGACGTTACATGGGTCGGCGGGTTGACGTCACCGAGTGCCCGGCGCAGTTGCCCGCGCGCCCGGCTCAGCCGGGACCCGACGGTGCCGGCGGGATGCCGAGGGCCTCGCCCACCTCGGCGTGGCTGAGCCCGCCCAGCGCGACCAGGAGCACCACGTCCCGGTCGCGCCGCTTCACCGGCCCGCCAGCGCCCCCGCCGGCGGGCCGGTGAAGCGCGCCGCCGTCACCCGGTCGAGCACCTCGTCCTCGTGGCCGCCGCCGTCGCGCTCGGCCGTCCGGCTGATCGCCTTCCACCGCCTGACCTCCGTTCGCCGGTGCCGTGCGACGAGATGGGTGGCGATGCCGTACAGCCAGGGCCGGACCGCGCCGATCGCCGGGTCGTAGGCGCCCTGCAGGGCCACCACGAACACCTCGGCCGCCAGGTCGTCGGCCACGTCCTCGGACAACCGCCGCGCGATGTAGCGGTGGATCTCGGCGAAATGCGCGTCGAAGAGATCGGGTGGCACCCCTAAGCGGCGCCCTGCCTCGTTGCGCGTGTTGTGCACTGTCACGCCCGTACTTGCCCGGTCGGCCGAAGTGCTTTCACGCCAGGTCCTCGGCGGCGGCCACGGCTGCTCAGCCCCCCTGAGTCGAATGGGTGTTTGAAGCCTCGCATACACTCGGCCTCATGAAGGCAGTTTTCCAGCCGTCACTGCTCGACCTCGACCTTGACGGCGGCCTCGGCCCGCTCAGCGACACGGTCCAGCGGACGGTCCTCGGCCACGGGGCGTGGATCGACGTCCGGCCGGGCTGGATGGCGGGCGCCGACGCGCTGTTCGAGCGGCTGGCCGACGGCGTGCCGTGGAAGGAGGAGCGCCGGCGGATGTACGACAGGGTCGTCGACGTTCCCCGGTTGCTCAAGTTCTACGACGAGGGGGAGCGGCTGCCCGACCCGGCCCTCGACGACGCCCTGCGCGCGCTCAACGCCCACTACCACGACGAGCTGGGCGAGCCGTTCCGCACGGCCGGGCTGTGCTTCTACCGCGACGGTCGTGACAGCGTCGCCTGGCACGGCGACACCATCGGACGGGGGAGCACCGAGGACACCATGGTCGCGATCCTCTCGGTCGGCGCCCCGCGCTCGCTGCTCCTGCGCCCGCGCGGCGGCGGCGAGTCGATCCGCCGCGACCTCGGCCACGGCGACCTGCTCGTCATGGGCGGCAGTTGCCAGCGCACCTGGGAGCACGCCGTCCCCAAGACCAGCCGGCCGGCCGGGCCGCGCATCAGCGTCCAGTTCAGGCCGCGCGGCGTGCGCTGAGGCCCGCGCTGAGGCCCGCGCGACGCGGCCTGCACGGACGCGGCCTGCGCATGGGCGCGGGCCGCGCACGGGCTCGGCCTGCGCACGGGCGGCGGCCGTCAGCCGCCCGAGACGTCGGACTCGGCGTCGGCCGGCACGACGCAGTCCCAGGGGTCGTCCAGCCAGCCGTCGGGCAGCAGCACCTTGGTGCGCTCGCCCGACTTGCCGCGCGGGGTGTCGGTGTTGGGCGGCCACGGCTGGTCGTGCTCCAGCTTCGCCAGCCCCGCCCGCAGCCCGTCGAGCGACTCGGCGGTGGCCAGCTCGCGCCGCAGCTCGGCGCCCACCGTGAAGCCCTTGAGATACCACCCCACATGCTTGCGGAAGTCGGCCACCGCGTAGCGCTCGATGTCGAAGCACGCGGTCAGCCCTTCGGCATGGCGGGCCATCACCGCCGCCACCTCGCCCAGCGTCGGCCGGGCCCGCTCCGGGTCGCCGTCGAACGCGCGCTCCAGATCGGCGAACAGCCACGGCCGGCCCAGGCAGCCCCGGCCCACGACGACGCCGTCACAGCCGGTCTCGGCCATCATCCGCAGCGCGTCGTCGGCGCACCAGACGTCGCCGTTGCCGAGCACCGGGATCTCGGGCACGGACTCCTTCAGCCTGGCGATGGCGTCCCAGTCGGCCACGCCGCCGTAGTGCTGCCGGGCCGTACGGGCGTGCAGGGCGACGGCCGCGATCCCCTCCTCGGCCGCGATGCGGCCGGCGTCGAGATAGGTCAGGTGGTCGTCGTCGATGCCCTTGCGCATCTTCATCGTCACCGGCAGCGGGCCCGCGTGGGCCACCGCCTCGCGCAGGATCCGCCGCAGCAGGTGTCGCTTGTACGGCAGGGCCGAGCCGCCGCCCCGCCGGGTCACCTTGGGCACCGGGCAGCCGAAGTTGAGGTCGATGTGGTCGGCCAGGTCCTCCTCGGCGATCATCCTGACCGCCCGGCCCACCGTCACGGGATCGACCCCGTACAGCTGGATGCTCCGCGGCGTCTCCGACTCGGCGAACCTGATCATGCGCATCGTCTTCGGATTGCGCTCGACCAGCGCCCGCGTCGTGATCATCTCGCACACGAACAACCCGGCGCCCTGCTCACGGCAGAGCACCCGGAACGGCGCGTTCGTGATGCCCGCCATCGGCGCCAGCACCACCGGCGGCCACACCTCGATCGGCCCAATCTTCACCCTGTCAGTTGTAGCGCAGGTCCGGCTGCGACCGGTATTCGCCGATAGGCTGGGAACGGCATCTTCGCAGGGAGGGATGGATGCTCCTTCGTGTCCGCATCACGCTGCCCGACCGCCCGGGGTCGCTGGCCCAGGTGACCCGGGTCCTCGGCACGGCCGGAGCCGACATCACCCAGGTCACCGTGCTCGACAGGGGCGACGGCCGGGCGGTCGACGACCTCACCGTCTACTGCCCCGAGGGCACCCCCAAGGAGACGCTCGTCAAGGGCCTGCACGGCGTCGAGGGCGTGACGGTCGAGGGTGTCTGGAGCACCCGCGAGGCGCCCGGCACCTATCCCGAGCTGGAGATACTCAAGTACATCACCACGGCTGGCGACCGGGCGCTGACCACGCTGGTCGACTCGCTGCCGGTGCTGTTCAGCGCCGACTGGGCCGCCACGGCCGCCGAGCACGGCGTCGTCTACGCGAGCTGGCGCGCCCCCCAGAAGGTGCCGCTGCCCGACAGCGTGCCGGCCCGGCCCACGGCCGCCACGCTGGAGGGGGGCCTGCACGTCATCCACGCCCCGCTGCCGCCGCTCGCGCTCACCCTGCTGCTGGCCCGCTCCGACGGGCCCGCCTTCCACCGCATCGAGGTCCACCGGCTCACCCGCATCCTGGAGATCTTCCTCAGCCTGCCCGCGACCGAACGCAGCGTGGCGCGACAGCTCCGCAAGTGAGCATCCACTCGGAAAACCCGCTAGAGTGGACGGGCGACAACGCGGAAGTGGCTCAGTGGTAGAGCATCACCTTGCCAAGGTGAGGGTCGCGGGTTCGAATCCCGTCTTCCGCTCGGAGTTCGGCACGGTGGAGTGGCCGAGAGGCGAGGCAGCGGCCTGCAAAGCCGTCCACACGGGTTCAAATCCCGTCTCCACCTCCAAGGACGATTAGCTCAGCGGGAGAGCGCTTCCCTGACACGGAAGAGGTCACTGGTTCAATCCCAGTATCGTCCACCACACTCCCTGGTAGATCAGGTCTGACCTGGTCAAACAGAAGTTATCGCCCCAGCTCACGGCACCCGCCAGGAGTCTGGGGCTTCTTGTTGTTCGGGATTGATCAGCACAACGTCAGCACCCGTGCTGACGTTGTGCTGATGCGATCTGAGGACAATCGCTTGACGGTGACCCCTGGGCGGTTCAGGCTCGCGTGTGCAAGTCCGCGCACGTCTACACCACGGGAGGGGACCATGGCGCTACGGTTCATCGGCATCGACGGCACGAGCGAGCATGGCGGCTGCCCCTCGGTCTGGGTCGATGACAGAGACGGAAGCTTCGTGATTCAGGGAGTCGTGGTCACGGACCAAGCCGAGGTGGACCAAGTAGTGGCACGGAGCCCGCTCGCGCCCAACGAAATGATCGTTAGGTTTCCTGCGCACATGCGTGGTTACCTCTTGGAGGCGTGCGGTGAACGCGAGCCCGACGTTGGATGAGTTGCTGGGGCGCTGCACGCGCTCCGCTCTGCACCTGGAGATGCGTGATGGTTACGGCTACTCAAGTCCCGGCTTCCGTGCCTGGCGTGACGGCAAGCCATTCGACCGGACCGACTTCGACGCTCCCTGGGTGAATCTGATCAGGGCAACCGTAGACCGGGGAGTCGTGGTCCGCCGCGCTCGAATCGTTTCCGAGCCCGTCAGCGACTACATCCGATATGAGCACTCCGCTACGCCCCATGCCAACCTTGCCGGTGGGGAACTGGTTCGCTGGCTACCCCGCCAAAGAGCATCCGATCTAGCGCTACCCGGCAATGACTTCTGGTTGTTCGACGGGGAACTGGTGCGCTTCGGCCTTCACTCAGGGGACGGCGAGGCCACAGGCTACGACTTTTCCGAAGATGCTGCGGTGGTGAAGCTGTGCGCGACAGCGTTCGAGGCTGTTTGGCAGCGCGGCATCGACCACACGGAGTACCGGCCTACCTAATCACGGCACGTGGCAACATCACCGTCATCCAGCGCCCAGCAGGCCCGTCTTGCCGTCGGCAAGCGGCTTCGGGAAATCCTTCGCGACTCCGGCCTCACCGCCAGGGCTCTGGCCCTGGCGGCTGGTTGGGACGAGTCCAAGTGCTCCCGGCTCGTCAACGGCCGCACCCTGCCGTCTGACGACGACATACGCGCCTGGTGCCGGATCTGCGGCGCTGAGGAAGAGATCCCTGACCTGATCGCTGCGAGCCGCGACGCCGACAGCATGTATGTCGAGTGGAAGCGATTGCAACGCAGCGGCATGAAGCGACTGCAAGAGACGCGAGTCTCGTTGTACGAGGAAACCCGCCTGTTCCGCTTCTACTGCTCACAGTTCATGCCCTGGCCCCTTCAAACGCCCGGATACATGCGAGCCGTCCTCACTGCCTTTGCTGAGTTCCACGATGCTCCTCGCGACATCGAGGAAGCGGTCACAACACGGGCAGCCCGAAACCGCCTGCTCTACGAAGGCGACCACCGGTTCGCCATCCTCATGGAAGAGTCCGTCCTGCACGATCGGGTCGCTGATGACGAGGTGATGGCCGGGCAGCTTGGCCAGCTTCTGGAAGGCATGTCTCTGCCATCCATCTCCCTCGGGATCATCCCTTCCGGCGTCCCTCGCAAGCTGTGGACGATGGAGACCTTCTCCATCTACGACGACAAGCGGGTGTTCGTAGAGTTGCTGTCCGCGGGCGTGACCGTCACCCAACCGCGCGAGATCGCGCTCTACATCAAGGGCTTCACCGAACTGGCGTCCAGCGCTGTATACGGCAACCAGGCACGCGCTCTGATCACGGGAGCACTCGCGGCCCTAGGCTGATCGTGCAAGTTCGTGCAAGTTCATTGAGGCAGTGAATCACCCGCTCCTACCGTCGGATCATGCCTCCCCGACAGACATCCCCCGCCATCCCGGCCATGCCGAAGGTCTTCGTTGGCGAGCTGGCGCCCGAGGAGCTTGCCGAGATCGGCCCTGATGCGACGCCTTCGGCTCCCGACTCGTGGACTCGGAATGAGTACCGGGCGTACCTGCTGGAGCGCGGTGTGCAGAACTGCACGGCTCCGAACGTCTTGGGCATCGAGGGCCTTCTCGACCTGGCAGAGGTGTACGGCTTGCTGGAGAAGCGGCCGAACATGATGAACGTGCTCGGCGAGGAGAGTGCTCGGTGACCGCCCCCGCGTTGAACAAGGTCATTCACCTGCTGGAAGGCTCCGGCATCAACGCCCAACTCATCAAGCGCGTTCCGGGTGAGGTGAACACCGCGTCTGACCAGTTCTCGTCGTCGCGGCTCATGGTCTACGCGGACGGCGGTTGGCGGGTGGCCACGATCAGTGTGGCGGCTCGCTCGGGTGCCTACCGGGTGGAGCCGGCGCGTACCGGCCGGGACAACGAGAAGTTGCCCGACCGTGTGGAGATGGTGCCCGTCCATCGCCCCGCGCGGGTGGCCCTGCTGGTCGCCGCGAATGAGGGCCGAGCATGACCGGCCTTCCTGCCGAATCGCGTGACCCTCGACGCTGCAACCACTGGTGTGGAGCTCCCAACTGCACGGCTTCGTGCAACCTCGACTGCGGGATCTGCCATCCGTCAGTGAATGCATGGCGGCACGGGGCGTGGCATGAGTACACGCCGGCACCCTGGCATCAGGCTCAAGGCCCCGGCAGAGAAGCCCCGGAAGAGTACGAGCCGCCCCAGTGGCGGCCGACGACGCTGCGAGAGTTCGCGTCCGTCCTGCTCGACGCACTGCGGAACCCCAGCTCAAGACACCCCCGGAAGTAGCTGCCACGGGCCGACTTCCGGGGCGGCGCCGGCTGATCCCCACACCGCTCCAGCTCAGCCGGGCGGCCCCCGCCAAGCCACGGAATCGCAGTCCAGGCGGGGGCCACATCAACCAACGCGCATAGACGCGCGGCCGGCGGCTGCAAGACCGTCGCCGGTCGTGGCACCACCTCGGGTCATCCGGCCCGAGCGAAGGAGGGCAGATGGATGGATCTGTACGCCAAGGATGTCGGCCCGCTGGAGTTCCGCCGCATGTGCGGCGGCAACCAGCAGGAAGAGGAGATGGACACCTGCGTGGAGATCGCGCCGATTCCCGGTGTGACCGACGCGTTCGCCCTGCGGGACTCCAAGAACCCGGATGCCGGGACACTCCGGTTCACGGGTGACGAGCTTCGCGCCGCCGGTGTGAGCACCATCTAGTACCGCCACCCGATGACGGCCCCTGCCCGCCTGAACCAGGCAGGGGCCGTCTCTCCTTCGACTGTACGGGGAACGATGCACTGGCACGCCTACACCTGGCTCGGCCACGGCCCCGACCTCAGGCACGAGGCCGAGCGCCGTCCCAGCTCACCGGACTTCGCCACCTCGCCCCTACCGCCGATGCGGACGGGTGACTGGCTGGCCAGACCACGTACGAGGATCGCCGAGACCTTCGAGGACGTGGACAAGGCCGCGAACTGGATGGCGGGTGAGTATGCGCCGCTCCGCCCGCCGGGCGACACGATTCCGCTGGAGCACCGTCTGGCGGTGGCCGCCGATCTGCTGCCCCGTGGTGTGGATGTCCAGTGGGGCGAATGGCTCCACGGTGGGCGCTTCGTCACCGTGGGCATGATCTGTTGCCCCAACCGGCACGTGAACCATCCGTGCCCGATGCTCCGCTGACGGCCGAAGGCCTCCTGCCTCGCCGGTCGTGCGGCGGCTCATGCGGACGGCACACCTCGCGAACACCCGCGATCCTCGTCACGTTCCGAGGGCGCCCGCACCTGGCCGTCGCACCATGTAGACGTCGATCGGGTCCTGGGCCTCCACGGTGAACCCGTGACGCTCGTACAGCCGCCGGGCGGCACTGCCCTGCAGGACGTTCAGGCGGACGAGCACGCCGTCGGCGTCGATCCGCGCCAGCAGTGTCCGCAGGACAGCCGACCCGATCCCCCGGCCCTGGAGGCCCGGAGCGAGATAGAAATGCTCAAGCCACCGCCCGTCCTCGGCCGGGCGCACAGTGACGCAGCCGGCGAAGGCGCCGGCGGCCACGATGACCGAGGTGTGCTGCGGGGAGAAGGAATCGCGCAGCCGCTGCCGGACCCGATGCTCGTCGAACCGTCCCAACCGCTCCAGGTCCGGGCGCATCACCGTCGCCCTCAGCTCCGCGATCGCCTCGACATCCGCCGGCTCCGCGGAGCGCAGCGCCCATTCCACGGGGCGGCCCGGCTCGATCCCCGGCGCCGCCTGTCGCGGCCGTCCGGGGTCCGTCTTCGCACTCGTATCCACGGTCGAAGTATCTCAGCGGCCCGGTGCGACCACGCGCGCGGCAAGATCGGTCACCGGCCTGGCCCACCGTGCCCGGCCGCGATCAGGACCCGTCCGCCCACACGTCGACCGGGCCGCCGCTGCGCCAGTAGAAGCCGTCCTCCCGTGACAGCAGCAGCTCGTCCACCAGGTAGCGGCGCAGCGCCGCGTGATCGTCGTGGAAGGCGCGCAAGGTCACGTTCACGTCCTTCTCCGCGTAGCGCACGCCCGGCTCGAACGCCCGCGAGATGTAGCGCAGCACCACGAGCCGCTTCTCGCGCCGCGTCGGGATCGCCCGCAGCCGCCCGTCGACGAGGAACGTGCGCAGCAGCCGTTCCTCCTCGCTCACCGGAGCGGCCGGCTCGGCCAGCTCCTTCAGCAGCTCGCGGAACCGCTCGGGCCGCGCCCGCCAGGTGCCGTCCGCGCCGCG
Organism: Nonomuraea muscovyensis; assembly: GCF_014207745.1. Classification (NCBI taxonomy): domain Bacteria; kingdom Bacillati; phylum Actinomycetota; class Actinomycetes; order Streptosporangiales; family Streptosporangiaceae; genus Nonomuraea; species Nonomuraea muscovyensis. The sequence goes on along the minus strand of NZ_JACHJB010000002.1, from coordinate 1,979,427 downwards.
CTCCGCCAGCCCGCCGCCGGCCAGCCGGTCGAGGACCTTCGCGGGCGGCTCGCCGTCCACCCCGAGCAGCAGCCCGGCGAACGCCCGCGCCGTGTCGTCCTGGGACAACAGGCCGAGGACCCGCCTGATCTCCTCATCGCTCATTCGTACTATTTTGGACCATGGTCATCACACTCCTGTTAGCCGTCGCCACCGCCGTCCCCAACGGCTTCCTGCTGTACGACAAGGCCGCCTCGGTCAAGGACGACGATCCCGAGACCTCCTGGACGGTGAGCCGCAAGACGAACGCCCCGCTCGTGGTCAACCCCTGCGAACGCCCCCGGCTCGGCCAGAGCGGCCGCGCCTCGGCCCGCACCATCGTCTACACGGCGGTGCCCGACTTCTCCAAGTCCGAGCAGGTCATCCTCTACGCGTCGCCGTCCGCCGCCCGCAAGGCCGTCAAGGAGCTGCGCGCGGCCGTGGCCGCCTGCCGCATCAGCGGCTACAAGTACGGCGCCGCCACCGTCAGGCTCGGCGACGAGGCGCTGACCGTCACCGGCCAGAGCTACCAGGGCCGCAGGCCCGCCATCGGCGGCGAGCGCGCCGTCGTGGCCCGCCGCGCCAACGCGCTCGTCGTCTACACGCAGGCGGGGGAGTGGGGCAAGCCCGCCAAGGGCGACTTCGCCCGGCAGACCCGGGACGCGCGCCGCATGCTCGGCAAGATCTGCGACATCGCCGCCTGCTGAATGTCTCGATCTTGAGACATGCCCATGACGTGACGTGGACGTTGCGTGGACAGCATGAATGGAGACAGCCGCGTGCCGGAACGCCCTTGCCAGTCCGTTCCGGCACACGGCTATCATCTTTTCTCCGGGACCTACAGCCGGTTGAGGCCGGTGACGTGCAGGACCGCCCGCCCCTCCTCGTCGGAGGCGGCCAGGTCCACCTGCGCGTCGATGCCCCAGTCGCCGTCGCCGGCCGGATCCTTGATCGTCTGGCGGACCCGCCACAGGCCGCTCTCCTCGCCGATGCGCAGCAGCGCCGGCCCGCGCGCGTCGGCGCCGGTGAGGATCTCCTCGTGCTCGTCGTAGTAGGCGTCGAGCGCCGCCCCCCAGTCGACGTCGGGGGCCAGCTCGGCCAGCTCCTCCTCCTTCTCCAGCGCGCACAGCTCGACCAGCCGGAACATCGCGTTGCGCACCAGCACCCGAAAGGCCCGCGCGTTGCCGGTGACCGGCCGCACCCTGGCCTCCAGCTCCTCCTGGCGCTCCAGCGCCTCGGCCGGGTTGGCGAGCTTCTCCCACTCGTCGATCAGCGAGGAGTCGACCTGCCGGACCAGCTCGCCCAGCCACTCGATCAGGTCGACCAGGTCGTCGGTCTTGCGGTGCTCGGGCACCGTCCGCGACAGCGTCCGGTAGGCGTCGGCCAGGTAGCGCAGCACCGTGCCCTCCGAGCGGGCCAGCTCGTAGAACTGGATGTACTCGCTGAACGTCATCGCCCGCTCGTACATGTCGCGCACCACCGACTTGGGGCTCACCGTGTAGTCGCCCACCCACGGATGGCCCCGCCGGTACGTCTCGTACGCGCCGAGCAGCAGGCTCTCCAGCGGCATCGGGTACATGACCTCCGCCAGCGCCTCCATGCGCTCCTCGTACTCGATCCCGTCGGCCTTCATCTGCGCGACGGCCTCGCCGCGGGCCTTCTTCAGCTGGGCCGACAGGATCTGGCGCGGGTCGTCGAGGATGGACTCGACGATCGACACCATGTCCAGGGCGTAGCTCGGCGCCTCCATGTCGAGCAGATCGAAGGCGGCCAGCGCGAACGTCGACAGCGCCTGGTTGAGCGCGAAGTCCTCCTGCAGATCGATGGTGAGCCTGGCCCGGCGGCCCTGCTCGTCGGGCTCCCGGAGCTGCTCCACGATGCCGCCCGCGAGCAGCGACCGGTAGATGGCGATGGCCTGGCTGATGTGCCGCCGCTGCCACTTGCGGTCCTCGTGGTTGTCGGTCAGCAGGTGCCTCATCGCCTGGAAGCAGTCGCCCGGCCGGTTGATCACCGCGAGCAGCATCGCGTTGCTCACCTTGAACCGGGAGTTGAGCGGCTCGGGCTCGGCGGTCTGCAGTTTCTCGAACGTCTCGTGGCTCCAGCCGACGAACCCCTCCGGCGGCTTCTTGCGGGCGTAGCCACGCCGCCGCTTGGGGTCGTCGCCGATCTTGGCGAGGGCCTTGGCGTTCTCGATGTCGTGCTCCGGCGCCTGGCAGGCGACGTAGCCGATCGTGTCGAAGCCGGCCCGCCCGGCCCGGCCGGCGATCTGGTGGAACTCGCGGGCCCGCAGCCGGCGCACCTTGTTGCCGTCGTACTTCGACAGGGCGGTGAACAGCACGGTCCTGATCGGCACGTTGACGCCGACGCCCAGCGTGTCGGTGCCGCAGATCACCTTCAGCAGCCCCGCCTGGGCCAGCCGCTCCACCAGGCGCCGGTACTTCGGCAGCATGCCGGCGTGGTGCACGCCGATGCCGTGGCGGACCAGCCGGGACAGGGCGCGGCCGAAGCGGGTGGTGAACCGGAACCCGCCGATCATCGTGGCGATGGCCTCCTTCTCGGCCTTCGTCGCCATGTTGATGCTCATCAGCGACTGTGCCCGCTCCATCGCGGCGGCCTGTGTGAAGTGCACCACGTACACCGGCGCCTGGCCGGTGCTCAGCATCTCCTCCAGCGTCTCGTGCAGCGGGGTCATGCGGTAGGAGTAGACCAGCGGCACCGGCCGCTCGGCGTGCTTGACCACCGCGGTCGTCCGCCCGGTGCGGCGGCTCAGGTCACGCTCGAACATGCTGACGTCGCCCAGCGTGGCCGACATCAGCACGAACTGCACCCCAGGCAGCTCCAGCAGCGGCACCTGCCACGCCCAGCCCCGGTCTGGCTCGGCGTAGAAGTGGAACTCGTCCATGACGACCTGGCCGATGTCGGCCTGCGCGCCGTCGCGCAGCGCCACGTTCGCCAGGATCTCGGCGGTGCAGCAGATGATCGGCGCACCCGGGTTGACGCTCGCGTCGCCCGTCATCATGCCGACGTTCTCGGTGCCGAAGATCGCGCACAGGTCGAAGAACTTCTCCGAGACGAGGGCCTTGATCGGCGCGGTGTAGAAGGTGCGCACGTCTCTCGTCAGCGCCGCGAAGTGCGCGCCGGCGGCCACCAGGCTCTTGCCCGAGCCGGTGGGCGTGGCGAGGATCAGGTTGCTGCCGGAGAGCACCTCGATGAGGGCCTCCTCCTGGGCGGGATAGAGCGTGAGCCCCCGCTCGGAGTTCCAGGCGACGAACGCGTCGAAGATGGCGTCCGGATCGGCGTCGATCTCTTCTGGCAGGCGGTCGATGAGAAGGCTCACATGCCTATCCTGCCGAAGAATGAGACGTGGTCGAACCGCTTCTACTCCAGGGCGCGCTGCAGGAGGACGGTGTCGATCCACCGGCCGTGCTTGAAGCCGACGCTCCTCAGCCGTCCCACCTCCCCGAACCCGAAGGACGTGTGGAGCCGTAGCGACGCCGGGTCGCCGCTGTCGGCGACCACCGCGACCATCTGGCGGGCGCCGGCCCGTGCGGCCCGGTCGATCACCTCGCCGAGCAGCACCCGCCCCAGCCCTCGTCCGGTCGCGCCGGGGGCGAGGTAGAGGGTGTCCTCCACGGTGTGCCGGTAGGCGGGCTTGGGCCGGTACGGGCCCGCGTAGGCGAACCCCGCCACCTCGCCGTCGTCCTCGACCACCAGGAACGGCAGGCCCGCGCCGGCGATCACGGCCCGCTTGGCCCTCCACTCCTCGACCCCGGGCGGCGTCTCGTCGAAGGTGGCCACGCTGGTCTCGACGTAGTGGGCGTAGATCTGCGCGACGCCGGGCAGGTCGGCGTCGCGCACGGGGCGGAGCTTCGTCATGTCACCCCATTGTGGCCGAGACCGGGTGACGGGCGTGTTTCCGGCCCCTCGCCGTCCCGGCCCCCCGGGGCAGCGTCAGCAGCAGGCCCCCGGCGAGCGCGGCGACCCCGGCGACCGGCGCCACCCCCGGCGCGAACCCCGCCACGGTGAGCGTCAGCAGGCCCCCGCCGGTCAGCCCGGCCGCGACCAGCGCACCCGGCCACCCGATCCGCCCGTACGGCAGCGCCGGCGGCTCCTCGAACCGGGCGAAGGCCCGCAGCAGCGGCCACATCACCAGGCACAGCGCCCCGAACCAGAGCGGCCACCCGGCGAACCAGGCGGGCCCGAGCGGCTCGGGTGTGCCGGCCCCCAGCCCCACCACGACCACCCCGGCGACCGCGAACAGCGCCGGCATGTGCCACAGGTACACCGTCATGATCCGCGGCCCCGCCCAGCCCAGCAGCCCACTCAGCGGCAGGCGCAGCAGCCACGGCCGCAGCAGCGTGGCCAGGCCGATCTGCCCGGCCGCCACGGCCAGCATGGCGAGCGTGGGCGGCGCCATGTTGGACAGCTCCGCGCCGGGCAGGCCGATCATGCTGCCCGGGTACGGGCCGGCCCACACCAGCAGGGCGGCCGCGCCGAACCCGCCGGCCGCCATCGCCCCCGGCCGGGTCACGCGCCCCTCGGCGTACAGGAAGCCCACCTGGTGCACCGCCAGCCAGACGAACACGATGTTGAGATAGCCGAGCGCGTCCCAGCCCGCCGCGAACCGCACCACGTCCGTCGCCACCGCGCCGGCGGCCAGCACGCCGGGGACCCGCCAGCCGTAGCGGATGTGCAGGCCCGTCATCCACGGCGTGGCCACCACGGCGATCAGGTAGACGGCGAGGAACCACAGGAGCTGGCCGGTCAGCCGTGCCCCTGTCTCCAGCGGCTGCGCCGGCACGCCCAGCGCGGCCAGCGCGTGGGGGAGCGGGATCCACACCGCCGCCAGCGGCAGCAACGGCCACGTCAGGCGGCGCAGCCGCGCCAGCACCCAGTGCGGCGCGCCGTCCCGGGACCGGCCGAAGCTGATCGCGCCCGCCGCCCCGCCCGCGAAGAACACCAGCGGCATCACCTGGCTGACCCACGTCACCACCCACACCCCGGGCGTCGCCAGGGCGTTGCCCGTGGTCAGCACGGCGCCGTCGAAGGCCAGCACCGGGATCGTCCAGTGCTGCACCACCACGAGCACCATGCCGAACACCCGCAGCAGGTCGATGAACGGGTCCCTGGTCGCTCCCGGCGAGGGGGGCCGGGGCGCCCGGCGGACCGGCGGCGGCGGAGCGAGCAGGGCGGTCATGGGGGCCTCGATTTCGTGGGGAACGCGGTGAGTCCAGGCTCCCGCCGTGGCCGCCGCAGCACACTGCCGTACGCCGCCGTCTTGTGGTCAAGATCACACCACCGCGCCCGGTAGGGCAGGCCCTACCACCGCAGACCGGTGGACCGGCTCGAACCGGGCGGCTGAGGGCCATACCGTTGAGGCCATGCGCTCCCTGACCCGGCGTGTCCTGCTCGACACGCGCTACACGCTCGTGGGTTTCCCCACCGCCGTCATCGGCTTCGTGCTCATGGTCGCCGGCGTCGCGGCCGGGGCGGGCACCGTCGTCGTGTGGGTGGGGGTGCCGGTCCTGGCCGGGACACTCATGATGGCCCGGGGCTTCGCCGACGCCGAACGCGGCTGGCTGGCGGACGTGCTGCGCCGGCCGCCCGTGCGCCCCCGCTACAAGCCGGCTCCCGAGGGGGCCGGCCGGTTCCGCAGGCTGGTCAACCCCCTCACCAGCGGGCAGTCATGGCTGGACCTCCTCCACTGCCTGCTGAACTTCCCGATCGCGGTCGCGTCGTTCTCGCTGACCGTGACGTTCTGGGCGGTGCCGCTGCTGGCGCTGACGTACCCGCTCTACGGCCTGGTCACCTCACGCATCCCGAACAACGTGGAGCTGCCCGAGCTGCTCGGGTTCGGCGACGGCTACGTGACCAACGCGGTCTTCTACGTGCTGCTCGGGCTGGTCTTCCTGCTCATCCTGCCGTTCGCGACGCGGATGTCCGCGCTGCTGCGCGCCGGACTCGGCCGGGCGCTGCTGACCGGGGTCGCCGAGCTCCAGGAACGCATCGACGACCTGGCCGAGGGCCGCGCCGCCGCCGTGTCGGCCGAGGCCAACGCGCTGCGCAAGCTGGAGCGCGACATCCACGACGGCCCCCAGCAGCGGCTCGTCTCCCTCGCCATGGAACTGTCCCGGGCCCAGCGCCAGCTCGGCAAGGATCCCGAGGCGGCGCAGCAGACGATCAGCTCCGCCATCACCGCCACCCGCGAGACGCTCGACGAGCTGCGCGCCCTGTCGCGCGGCATCGCCCCGCCCATCCTGTCGGACCGGGGGCTCGCGCCCGCGCTGGCCGCGCTGGCCGGCCGCTGCACGATCCCCGTCGAGCTGGACGTGCAGATCACCGGACGCTTCCAGGCGGCCGTGGAGAACGCCGTCTACTTCGTCGTCGCCGAGACCCTCACGAACGTCGCCAAGCACAGCCGCGCCACCGTCTGCACCATCCAGCTCACCCGTACCGGTAACACGCTGATGCTGACGATCGGGGATGATGGGGTCGGCGGCGCCCATGTCGCCAAGGGACACGGTCTCGCCGGGCTTGCCGACCGGCTCCGCGCGGTCGACGGGGAGCTCACGGTCGACTCGCCCGACGGCGGGCCGACAGTGATCGTGGCGGAGGTGCCGTGCGCGTAGTGGTGGCCGATGACGCGGTTCTGATCAGGGAAGGTCTGGTCAGGCTGCTGGAGGAGTTCGGCTGCGAGGTGGTGGCGACCGTCGGTGACGGCGACGCCCTCGTCTCCGCCGTGGCCGAGCATCGGCCCGACGTGTCGGTCGTGGACGTGCGGATGCCTCCGTCGTTCACCGACGAGGGGCTCAGGGCGGCCGTCGAGGCGCGGCGCCGGGTGCCGGGTGCGCCCGTGCTCATCCTGTCCCAGTACGTCGAGGTGTCCTACGCCGACGACCTGCTCGCCGACGCCCGTGGTGCGGTCGGCTACCTGCTGAAGGACCGGGTCGTGGACGTGGAGGAGTTCCTGGAGGGCCTGCGGCGCGTCGCCGCGGGCGGCACCGTCTTCGATCCTCAGGTGGTGTCCCAGCTCATGGTCCGCAGACGCAAGGACGACCCGCTCGCCCAGCTCACCCCGCGCGAGCGGGAGGTGCTCGGGCTGATGGCCGAGGGCAGGTCCAACCCGGCCATCGGCAGGCAACTCGTGATCAGCGACGGGGCCGTGGAGAAGCACATCAGGAGCATCTTCAGCAAGCTCGGCCTCTACGCCGACGACAGCGACCAGCACCGCCGGGTGCTCGCCGTCCTCGCCTACCTCCGCTCCTGAGCCACCCGCCCGTGGGGAGTGCCCGGCGCGCCCGGCCGGCCGGTCCGCGCGGTAGGCCCGCGCGGACCCGGCCGCTCACGTCCTAGCCGAGCGCCTCGACCAGCTTCTTGCGCTGCTGGGCGCCCAGGCCGCCGAGGCGGCGCTTCTCGTCGACGCCCGCCTCCTCCATCAGCGCGGTGGCCTTGGCCGGCCCGACGCCCTTGACCGCGCGCAGGGCCTGGGACACCTTGATCTTCTTGGCGATGTCGTCGTCGCGCTCCAGGAGCTGGCTGAAGGACAGCTCGCCGGCCTTGACCTTGGCCAGCAGGGCCGTGCGGGCCGCACGCGCCTCGGCCGCCTTCTCCAGAGCCGCCTTGCGCTGCTCGGGGGTGAGAGTGGGAAGTGCCATCTGTCTCTCCTCGGGGAGTTAACGTTCGGGATTCTGTTACCCGTAGTGCAGTGGCTAATCATGGCGGATACCAGCGGTTCTTGGTGCGGAAAGCGATGCTCAGCGCGTGCGCCACACCGAGGCCGCCGCCTCGGCGCACGACACGTCCTGCGCGACCGTCCCTCCGCTGACCCCGACGCCGCCGACCACGCATTCCCCTTCACCGTAATCCGCCCAGAGCGGGATGCCCCCTCCGAAACACACAAAACGGTCACCCGCCAGGCCGTGCAGCTCCCCTCCGGGCGCCGCCAGCCTCCCCAGGTCGGCCGTGGTCATGCCGTGGGCCACGGCGGTGTAGGCCTTGGCCGGCGCCAGCACCGGCCCGGCCAGCCGCGCACCCGCCATACGCTGGAAAGACACCAGATGGCCGCCCTCGTCGACGACGGCGACGGAGATCGACGCGCCTTCGCGCGCCGCCTGCCGGAGCGCCGCCTCGCACATGCGCAGAGCGAGTTCGAGATCCACGGGACATCCTTCGCGTCGGGGTGACTCCCCGCCTTCTGGACGCCTCCATCCGTACGCCCGTCCGGGCGGCACCGCAAGATCGCCTGGTGGGACCGGTATGGGCCTGCCGAGCGGCTGCTTGGGGTGTTTCGCCCTAGAAGGGTGGAATGCATCACATTCTGGATTTCGGGCGTGTCGCGCCCCTGGTGCAGGCCCGTTCCGTGCCCCGCACGGGCGGAGGAGGGCTCGCGGGTCAGGCGGGCGCGGCCGTGCGGGCGCGGCGCCACGCCTGTACGCCCTCGACCGTGAGGAACGCGTCGAACACCGACTCCATCGCCCCGATCAGCGTCCCCCGCCAGCCGAGCGCGGAGGGGGCAAGCCGGGGCGGCCGCTCGCGGCGGATCGTCATCAGGCCCCACGCGAACGGCTCCGTGAGCGCGTCCAGGGCCCGCGCGTGCAGATCCACCCCGAAGCCCGACAGTGACACCACCTCCGGATCGTGCGCGTTCGCCAGGGCGGCTATGCCCCTGCCGAGCGCGCGGGCGTTCGCCGCCAGCGCCCGCGCCGCGTCGGCGTCCCCGGCCGCCGCGTCGGCGAAGACGCGTTCGGCCCGGTCGCGGCCCCGGCCGCCGCCGTGGGCCAGGCCCAGATGGCGGAGCAGCGCGTTCGTGCCCACCTCGCGCCCCCAGCAGCCGCGCGCCCCGCACGCGCACGGCTCGGCGCCGCCGGTCAGCGGCATGTGCCCGAACTCGGCGCCGATCCCGCCCGCCCCCGCCAGCGGCCGCCCGTCCACCACCAGGACGCCGCCCAGGTCGAAGTCCACGTGCAGGTGCAGTCCCACGCCGACGCCCCGCAGCACGCCCCGCCGCGCCTCGGCCAGCGCCGCGAACGCCGTGTCGTTCCCCACCAGCGCAACCCCGTGCGGCGTCCTGCCTCCCGCGGGCGGAACCCCGTGTGGCGGGAGGCCGAGCAGGGCCGGGACGTCGACCGAGCGCCAGCCGAGGTGTGACACGTCCACCAGGCCCCCGGCGCGCACCGGCCCGGCCACGGCCAGCCCGACTCCCACCACGCGGGAACCGAGCCGCTCCAGGTGCCTCGTGAGGGCCTCGCCGAGGGGCACGAGCGCCCCCTCCGGAGTCCCGTCGTGGCGGCGCACCTCCAGCACCGTCGCCTGACCGCCCAGTGCGCACTCGGCGACCTCCCAAGCGTCCTCGCGCACGTCCACCGCCAGCGCGAGCGGCCCGTCCGGATGCGGGCCGGGCACCTGGGTCGGGCGGCCCCGGCCGTGCTCGGGCGCGGGCTCCTCGTGCAGCAGCGCGCTGTCGGCCAGCTCGGCGACCAGCACCGACGCGGTGCCGCGGGCCAGCTCCAGGTCGCGGGTGAGCTGGGAGCGGGTGAGCGTGGCGCCGCAGTCGTGCACGGCGCGCAGCAGCCGCACGCGGTTGTGGGCGCGCAGCTCGCCACTCGTCGTCGCCCCGTTCGTCGCCATTGTGCGATTGTCACATCCTTGAATATGCTCTAGGCGTGAACATAAGTATCGCAGAGGCCAGGCGCGCCCGCATCGCGGTGTTCGGCTACTTCTTCCTGGCCGGGTTCGTGATGGGGCTGTGGGCGTCGGGCCTGCCGTCGCTGAACGACCGGCTGGACCTCGGCCCGGCCCGGCTCGGCACCGTCCTGCTGCTCATCTCGGGGGGCGCCCTGGTGTCGATGCTGGCGACCGGGCCGCTCGTGGACAGATGGTCGAGCCGGACCGTCTGCTGGTTCAGCGGACCCGTCTCGGCCCTGGTGCTGCTCGGGCCGGCCGTCGCCCCCGGCTTCCTGGAACTGGCGATCCTCGCCGTGGTCTTCGGGCTCGGCCTCGGGGTGACCGAGGTCGCCATGAACGCCCACTCCGTCGAGGTCGAACGCGCCTACGGGCGGCCGGTCATCTCGGCGTTTCACGGCACCTGGAGCCTCGGCGGGGCGGCGGGCGGCGCGCTGACCGCCCTCGTGCTGCGGGCCGGTCTGGATGCCCAGATGCTGCTCGTCGTGGCGGCCGTGGTCGTGCCGTTCCTGTACGTGCCGCTGGCCCGGCTGCTGCTGCCCGCCGCCCCCCAACAGCCCGCCGGCGACGCCGCCACCGGCCGGCGCGCGGGCGCGGGACTGAAGTGGGGCCTCATCGCGCTGCTCGGCCTCGCGGCGTTCGCCGGTCACCTCGCCGAAGGCGCGGCCATCGACTGGGCCGCCCTGCACGCGCGCTGGATCCTCGACACCGACCCCGCCGCCGCCCCGCTCGCCTACACGATCTTCGCCGTGGCCATGACGACCATCCGCCTGCTCGGCGACCCCATCCGGGCCCGGCTCGGCTCCGTACGGACCATCCAGCTCGCCGGGCTGCTCGCCACGCTCGGCTACGTCCTGGTGCTGGCCGCCCCCCTGGCCGGCGAGCCCCTGCGCGTGGCCTGCGCCTGGGCCGGCTGGGCGCTCGCCGGGGTCGGCCTGGCCACGGTGGTGCCCGTCATCTTCAGCGCGGTCGGCGCGTCCGGCGGGCCGGTCGGGCGGGCGCTGGCGATGGTGACGGCGTTCGGGTACAGCGGGCTGCTGGTGGGCCCGGCCGTCCTCGGCTACGTCGCGGAGGCGTCGTCCCTGCCGGTCGCGTTGATCATCCCGGCCGTGCTGTCCGCCGTCGTCGCCCTCACGGGCGCCCCCGCCATCCGAGTTCTCACCACTCGCCCGACCGCGCCCGTCACGTCCGACGTGGCGGCCTGAGATCCGGCCCTGACGGCAGGCACGGGAGGGCCGCGGGAGGTCTGCCGGAGGCCGGCGTCGTGGTTCAGGCGAGGGAGTGGCCCGTGGTCGCGTCGAGGTGGTCGGGGAGGTGGTCGTGGCGGTCCCCGACGCTCAGCGTGCCGGTCGGCTCGAACATCAGGATCGACGCCCCCGCCGCCGAGGACGGCCGGTGCTCCACGCCGCGCGGCACGACGAACACCTCGCCCTGCGCCAGTGTGACGGCACGCTCGCCCGGACCGGTGCCCCCACCGGCGGCGGCGCCCTCGCCGATGGCGCCGCCGTCGCGCAGGGCGATCGTCAGCTCGCCCGCCAGCACCAGGAAGAACTCGTCGGTGTCCGCGTGGGCGTGCCAGACGTGTTCACCGGCCACCTTGGCGATCCGGACGTCGTAGTCGTTCACCCGGGTGACGATCCGCGGGCTCCACAAGCGGTCGAACCGGGCCAGCGCGGCCCGCAGGGAGATCGGCTCATTGGTCATGCGTTCATCGTGGCGGGTGGCGCCAGGACGGCGTGAGTGCTAGGAATCGCACATGTCGCGCGAATCCTCGCAGAGCACTGCGAACCGCCCGCACCGGGTGACGATGATCGTCGACGAGGGGTCCAACCCGTTCGAGATGGGCGTGGCGACGGAACTGTTCGGGCTGCGGCGGCCCGAGCTGGACCGGCCCTGGTACGACTTCACGCTCAGCGCCGCGGCGCCCGCCCTGCGCATGCACGCCGGGCTGTTCACGCTGTCCGGGGTGAACGGGCTGGAGGCGGTCGACGACGCCGACACCGTGATCGTGCCGAACCGGCCCGACCCGCTGGTGCGGCCGCCCCAGGCCGTCCTGGACGCCGTCCGCCGCAGCGCGGGGCGCGGCGCCCGGCTGGTGAGCTTCTGCACCGGAGCCTTCGTGCTGGCCGAGGCGGGGGTCCTCGACGGTCGCCGGGCGACCACGCACTGGCGCTGGGCGGACACGTTCGCCGCCCGCCACCCGGGCGTCCGGCTCGAACCGGACGTGCTGTTCGTGGACGACGGCGACGTGCTGACCGCGGCGGGCAGCGCCGCCGCGCTGGACCTCGGCCTCCACCTGATCCGCCGCGACCACGGCGCCGACGTGGTCAACGCGGTGAGCCGGCGGCTGGTGTTCGCGGCGCACCGGGACGGCGGCCAGCGCCAGTTCATCGAGCGTCCCGTCCCGGACGCCCCGGACACGTCGCTGGCGCCGTTGCTCGCCTGGGCGCAGGAACGGCTGGACCGGCCGCTGACCGTCGCCGACCTCGCCGCCCAGGCGGCGGTCAGCCCCGCCACGCTGCACCGGCGGTTCGCGGCCCAGCTCGGCACCACCCCGCTGGCCTGGCTCACGACGGAACGCGTGGTGCTGGCCTGCCGGCTCATCGAGCGGGGCGAGCAGGGGCTCGACCGGGTGGCGCGGCTCACCGGGCTCGGGACCGCCGCCAACCTGCGGACCCGGCTACGACGGCAGACGGGGCTGACGCCGACGGCCTACCGCCGGCGCTTCGGCCCGCCCCCCGAGGCCCGGGGGCACGGACCGCAGGGCGCTGGTGAAGGCCCCGAGGGGGAGCGGGGCGCAATACGTCACGCCGGAAACCGGGCCGAGGGCGTGCGGGAACGTCACGACGGTAGTCGGGCCGGGGGCGTGCGGGAACGTCACGACGGTAGCCGGATCGAACGGTAGTCGATCACCGTGGCGGAGGTGATCCGGGCCATCGGCCCGGCCAGGCCCGACCTGACCTTCTCGGCGGCCGGGGGCAGCCACACCGGCGTCCCGGCGTCGATGGGATGGATCAGGATCTCGACCTCGACCGGCTCGCCGTCCTGCGCCGGGGTGACGTCGATGTCCCACAGGTCCTGGGTGCGGTCGCCGGTGCGGGCGACCGCCACGTCCCCCACGAGCTCGACCCGCAGCAACGACCGGTCACCGGCCGCCCTGGCCGGGACGGTGAGCGTGTAGCGGGCCGCGTGGGCGAGGAACGTCTCCTGGTCGGGAGCCGACGCCCGGCCGGGCACGGTGACGGGCCGGGCGGGCGGCGCGGACGCCTCGGCGGTCTGGACGATCGAGACGGGCACGGGCTCCTGCGGCAGGCCCACCTCGTACCGCCCGAAGAGCGACCCGGGGGCGGGGGCGCGGAGGGGTGGACAGACCTCGACCGTGGCGGGGCCCCCGGCGGTGACGGCCACCAGAGTCCCGCCGTCGGAGACGATGTCGGCGTCGGACAGGACGAGCCTGCGGATCCCGCCCACCACGGGCGACCAGGCGCGCAGGGCCTCCGCCTCGTCGAGCACCAGCAGCCGCAGGCGGTCCCCGGAGGGCGCCTCCACCGTGACGAGCGCGCGGGACGCGGGCACGTCCTCCAGGACCAGCTCACCGTCATGATCGAGGGCGGTGTGCCCGCACACCCGGTGGCCCGCCGGGACGGCCAGGTGGCCCGGCACGCCGCCCGTCCTGGCCAGCACGAGGACGGGATCGTCGCCCGGCACGTCCAGCACGGTGAGCGGGACGAGCGTCGCCCAGGCGATCGTGACGCCCGCGACGTCCAGGTTGACCGGCCACCACAGCATCGCCCCGGACGGGATGGTGACCGGGCGGTGCGGGAAGCGGACGCGGGCCGCCGCCAGTTCCACCTCGAAGCGCACGTCCCGGTGCTCCGGCAGCGGCTCGTACGGCTGGTGGCCGTTGACGAACACGAACCCGGAGCGCCCGTCCGAGCGCAGCGACCACCGCAGCGACGCGCGGTCCCGCACGTCGGGCAGACCTGGCAGACCGGACGGGCCGGCGGTGGGGATGGTGGCGTTCATCGCCGCCAGCCGGTCCCCGAACGCGGCGAGGAACAGGTGCTGGGCGCGCAGCAGGTGGAAGGAGTCACGGGTCTGCAACTGGGCGCCGATCGGCGCGTTGAAGTCGTAGTCGAGGACCGGCAGGTCGTTGGGGTAGCCGATGGCCTGCGACTCCCGCAGCCCGGGCCGCGGGTTGGCGCCGCCCGCGTACATGTAGTAGCCCTGCCAGGCCGAGCCGCTGCCGAGCTTGGCCAGCGCCACCGAGGCCACGTCGGCGCCCGACGGCAGCGGGCGGCGGTGGTAGGCGCCGGCCATGCCGCCGCCCAGCTCGCAGGTCGCCGGCGGGAAGTCCGGGTGCAGGGTGCCGGCGAGGCCGGGGGAGCCGGCCAGGTCCCGGCCGATGCCCGGGTCGTCCCACTGGTGGGAGAAGAAGAAGTGCGCCCGGAACGTGTCGTCCCAGCCTTCGCCGGTGTCCACCCAGAACCCGTCGCCGTAGCCGCCGTAGAGCGGGAAGACGTCGCCGGCGGGCAGGTCGGCGCCGCCCCACGCGGTGGCCGTCCACAGCGGGGCCGACAGGCCGCACGCGCGGGCGATCCCCTTGAGCGTGCGCAGGTGGCCGGGCTGGTCGTACAGTTCGTTGTCGAGCTGGATGCCGATGACCGGCCCGTCCGGCCCGCACAGCGGGCCCGCCTGCCGGCCCACGTGGCCGAACCAGGTCCGCACGTCCGCCAGGTACGCCGGGTCGTCGGTGCGCGTCCGGTAGCCGGCGTGCGTCACCCAGTCCGGCAGGCCGCCGTTGCGGACCTCGCCGTGGCACCACGGCCCGATCCTGAGGATCACCTCCAGCCCGACGTCCTGGGCGAGCCGGACGAACGCCGCCAGGTCGAGGTCCCCGCCGAACACCGGCTCCCGCTCGCGCCGCTCCTGGTGGTGGATCCAGAAGACGTACGTGGACACGATGGTCACCCCGCCGGCCCGCATCAGCAGCAGGGCGTCGCGCCAGCGGCTCCTCGGCACCCGGCTGTAGTGCAGCTCGCCGGTCACCGGGATCCACGGGCGGCCGTCACGCAGCAGTGAGCGGCTGGTGAGGGCCAGCCCCGGCCGCGGGTCCTCGGTGCCGGCCATGGCCGGCCGGGTCTCGGGCCGGTCCCAGGGGGTGTGGCGGACATGATGGATCACGGGCCGATCCTCTCAGGGTGCCCACGGCCCGGCTCCGGAAGGGGGCCGCCCGCGCCGTGCCCGGCGGATGCGGCGGTGCGTACCTGCGTGCGGGGCTCTGTCCCGGTCTCGGCGCGGGACTCGGCGCGGGTCTCCGTGCGGGCGCCGGTGCGTTCGGCGCCGATGCCGGCGACGACCACGAACGCGATCCCGACGACGGGGGCCCACCCCGGCACCTGGTGCAGGAGGACCAGGCCGATGACGACGGCCATGGCCGGTTCCAGGCTCATCAGGGTGCCGAAGGCGGCGGTGGTGAGCCGGCGCAGGGCGAGCAGTTCGAGGATGAAGGGGACCACCGGCAGGAGCACCGCGAGGCCGAGCCCGACGAGGAGCAGCTCCCAGGTGAGCCGGCCGAGCACGAACGGTCCGACGGCCGCCGTGGACACGAGGGCGGCGACCGGCATGGAGACGGCGAGCCCGCGCAGGCCGGCGACCTCGTCGCCGACGCGCTGGGTCAGCAGGATGTAGGCGGCCCAGCAGACCGCGGCGGCCAGGGCGTAGGCGACCCCGGCCGGGTCGGTGCCGCCGTGCCAGGGTTCGGTGAGCAGGAGGACGCCCACGGCGGCCAGCAGCGGCCACAGCTTCCGCCCGCCGTGGCCGCGCGCCACGGCGACGCCGAGCGGGCCGAGGAACTCCAGCGCGCTGGCGGTGCCCAGCGGCAGCCGGGCGGCCGCGGCCATGAAGAACATGGTGACGCCCGCCGTCACCACGCCGAGTGCCGCACAGGTGAGCAGGCCGGTGCGGGTGAAGGCGGACGGCCGGGGCCGCACCAGGACCGGCAGCAGCACCCCGGCCCAGGCCAGCCGCAGCCATGCCGCGCCTTCGGCGCCGACCTGGTCGATCATGGCGACGGAGGCGGCGAGGCCCAGCTGCACGCAGACCATCGACGTCAGCGCGAGGGCCGTGCCGGCGCGGGCGGCGGTGACGGGGAGATTCGGCGTTCGGGTCGTCATCGCTCCAGTAGACGGGACCCGAATCATTCGTGTCCACGTGAGAATACTTGACGTACCGTTCATAATTCATGAATGGATGTCCGCCGTCTGCAGATGCTGCTGCAGCTCTCCCGGCTCGGGTCGATGCGCGAGGTCGCCGACGAGCTGGGGACCACCACGTCGACGGTGTCGCAGCAGATCGCCGCGCTGGCCCGGGAGGCGGGCACGGCCCTGGTCGAGCCGGACGGCCGGCGGGTCCGGCTGACGCCCGCCGGCCGGCGCCTGGCGCAGCACGCCGTGACGATTCTCGCCGCGGTGGAGGCCGCCCGGCTGGACCTGGACCCGGAGGCCGAACCGGCCGGCACCCTGCGGGTCGCCGGGTTCGCCTCGGCCGTGCGCCGCTCGTTGCTGCCGGTCGCGGCGGACCTGGCGGCCGGGCACCCGAAGGTGCGGTTGCACATCTACGAGCACGAGCCCATGGAGTCGCTGGCGCTGCTCGCCTCGGACGACGTCGACCTCGCCCTGACCTACGACTACAACCTCGCCCCCGCCGCCGGAGACCCGGCCGTCGAGTCGAGGCCGCTGTGGTCGACGGGCTGGAGCCTCGCGGTGCCGCGCACGGTGCCGGCGGCGCGTGACGACGCCCCCGCGGTCTTCGCGATCTTCCGCGACCATGACTGGATCGCGAACTCCCGCAGCACCGCCGACGAGCACGTCGT
This sequence comes from Nonomuraea muscovyensis, assembly GCF_014207745.1. Lineage (NCBI taxonomy): Bacteria > Bacillati > Actinomycetota > Actinomycetes > Streptosporangiales > Streptosporangiaceae > Nonomuraea > Nonomuraea muscovyensis. The sequence goes on along the minus strand of NZ_JACHJB010000002.1, from coordinate 1,962,854 downwards.
GCGCACCATCGCCTCGATGGCCGGCTTCGAGCCGCGGATCGCCCATCGGGCCGACAGCCTCGAACTGGTGCAGGACCTCATCGTCGCCGGGCTCGGCGTCGGGCTGTTGCCGACGGACCAGCCCACCCTGCCCGGGATCCGCCTCCTGCCGCTGGCCGCCCCGGAGGTGAGGTTGCGCTCGTACGCCGTCGTCCGGCGCGGCCGGGCGCAGTGGCCCCCGCTGGCGCTCGTCCTCGACCTGCTGGCCGCCCGTGCGGCGTCGACGGGAACGATGTAGTTTGCCGGACAAGTCGCTGACCTGGCGTTATGTGATCGTGACTTGACCCTGGGAGTTACGTGAGTGTTTCATGTGCCCCACGCGGTAAACGTTTACAGAAGCAAGGGCGAAACGTTTGCCTTGGCGGAAGGAAAGCCTTGGCCCAGGGACCCACGATCACCACGATCGCGCAGCGAGCGGGTGTCTCCATCGCCTCGGTCTCGCGGGTGCTGAACGGCCTGCCGACCAGGCAGGACACCGTGAGCAAGGTGATGGCCGCGGCCGAGGAGCTCGGCTACGTGCGCAACGCCGTGGCCCGCTCGCTCAAGTCGAGCCGCACCCACCAGGTCGCGTTCGCGATGGCGGACGTCGGCAACCCGGCCTACCTGGCCATGCTGCGCGAGATCCAGCCCGTGCTCAAGGCGGCCGGCTACCGGCTCGTCCTGCATTCCACCGGCGCGGACGTCGCCGACGAGATCGACGTGCTGCACAGCCTCGGCGAGCGCTACGTGGACGGGCTGATCATGGTGCCGCTGCGGGTCACCGAGGCGCACCTGCGGATGCTCGCCGGCGCCCGGGCGCCCGTCGTCGTCATCGGCTCGGTGCCGGAGGGCACCCCGGTCGACAACGTGCGCGCCGACTCGCGCACCGGCGTCCGGCTGGCCCTCGACCACCTCCACACGCTCGGCAGGCGGCGCGTCGGGCTGGTCAACGGCCCGCCCGACACCGTCCCCGGCGCGGCCCGCGGCGCCGGTTACCGGGAGGCGCTGGAGGCGCTCGGCCTGCCGTACGACGAGGAGCTGGTGGAGATCGGCGACTTCTACCGGGCGGACGGCCGCCGCGCGGTGGCCGCCCTGCTCGACAGGCGGCCCGACATCGACGCGCTCATGTGCGCCAACGACCTGATCGCGCTCGGCGCGCTGGACGTGCTGCGGGCCGCCGGGCGGCGGGTGCCGCAGGACGTGGCGGTGGTCGGCATGGACGACACCGACCTGGCCGCGGCGTCCTGGCCGTCGCTCACCAGCGTCTCCCTCGGTTCGGCCGAGCGTGGCCGGACCGCCGCCGAGCTGCTGCTGGACCGGCTGCAGGACGGCGACGTCACGCCTCGCCTGGTCACCGTGCCGCCGCGGCTCGTGGTGCGCGCCTCCACCGCCGGCGAGCAGGCGCCGCCGTCCGGCGACGCCGACCGGCTCGGCGCGGGGGGAGGTGCGGCATGACGGCCACCGTGACCAAACCACCCGCGCCTCCCGCCAGGCACGTGCGGCGCGCCCGCCGCTCGCGGCGGTCCCGCGAGATGTGGCTGCTCATGCTGCCCGCCCTCGTGCCCGTCGTGCTCTTCAGCGTCGGCCCGCTGCTGTACGGGATCGGGCTGGCGTTCACCGACGCCAAGAACACCCGCAACCACGAGACGACCTTCGTCGGCCTGGAGAACTTCGTCCAGCTCATGGGCGACGACGACTTCTGGTCCTCCTTCCGGATCGGGATCATCTGGTCGGTCTCCGTGACCGTCCTGCAGTTCCTCGCCGCGCTCGGCCTGGCGCTGCTGCTCAACGAGAACCTCCGCTTCCGGGGCGTGGCCAGGGTGCTGGCGGTGGTGCCGTGGGCGATGCCGCCCGTGGTCATCGGACTGATGTGGAAGCTCGTCTACCACCCCGACGCTGGCATCCTGAACAGCCTGCTCGGGACCGACATCAACTGGCTCGCCGACTTCTCGCTCGCGCTGCCCGCCATCATCGTGGTCGGCGTCTGGACCGGCATGCCGCAGACGACGGTCGTGCTGCTGGCCGGCCTGCAGGGCGTCCCGAGAGAGCTGTACGAGGCCGTCGAGGTCGACGGGGCCGGCCGCTGGCGCAGGTTCTGGAACATCACGCTGCCGCAGCTCAAGCCCGTCATCGTGGCGATCACCTCGCTCGACTTCGTGTGGAACTTCAACCAGTTCGGCCTGGTCTACGTGCTCACCCAGGGCGGGCCGGGCGGCCGGACGAGGCTGCCCATGCTGTTCGCGTACGAGGAGGCGTTCCGCTACCGCTACGCCGGCTACGCCTCGATGCTCGGCCTGGCCATGGCGATCGTCGTGCTGACGGTCCTCGGCCTGTACCTGTGGCGGCAGATGAGGGAGACGAGATGAACGGCAAGAAAGCGGGCGGGGTGCGGCGCGCGCCGCAGTACCTCGCGCTGGCCGCCTACATCGTCTTCCTGGCCTTCCCGCTGGTGTGGCTGCTGTCCACGGCGCTGAAGACGCCGCAGGAGATGGCGCAGGCCGACCCCACGTGGATCCCGCGCGAGCCGACCCTGGCCAACTTCGCCGACGCGTTCGGCGAGCAGGACCTGGTGGGCGCCGCCACCCGCAGCCTCGTCGTGGCGCTGCTCGCCAGCGTCATCACCGTGGTGATCGCGCTGCCCGCCGCGTACGCGATGGCCCGCTACCGCAGCCTGGTCAACCGGATCGCGATCGGCTGGGTGCTGGTCAGCCAGGTGTTCCCGTTCATCCTCATCATCATCCCGCTGTTCATGATCCTGCGGGACATGGACCTGGTGAACACGCTGCCCGGCCTGGTCATCGTGCACGTGACGTTCACGCTGCCGTTCGCGCTGTGGATGCTCCAGGGGTACGTGCGCGCGGTGCCGCCCGAACTGGAGGAGGCGGCGGCCGTGGACGGCGCGACCCGGCTGCGCTCGATCACCAGCGTGGTCGCGCCCCTGCTCGCGCCGGGCGTGGTGGCGACGCTGCTGTTCGCGTTCATCTCGTCGTGGAACGAGTTCCTCTTCGCGCTGGTGATCCTGCAGGACCCGGACGTGATGACGCTCCCGCTCACCCTGGCCAGGTTCGTCGGCCCGGAGGGGGTCGCCCGGCTCGGCCCGCTGGCGGCGGCGTCCCTCATGGCCACGATCCCCAGCCTGATCTTTTTCGCAATCATCCAGCGGCGCCTGAAGTCCGGCCTGATGGCCGGCGCCGTGAAGGGCTAGGAGGCACATATGCGAATGAAGTCCGCTCTGGCGGCGGCCGCGATCGTCGCGCTGGCTGCCGCATGCGGCAGCGGTGGAGGCGGCGGCGACGAGGCGGCCAAGCCCGGCGAACCCGTCAAGCTCAACTTCCTCAGCCTGGCCTGGCAGAAGGAGTCCCTCGCCGCCAACAAGCAACTCGTCGAGGAGTGGAACAAGGCCAACCCCGGCATCCAGGTCACCTATGTCCAGGGGAGCTGGGACAACGTCAACGACCAGCTCGTCACCCAGTTCGCGGGCGGCAGCGCCCCGGACGTGATCCACAACGACTCGCCGGCGCTGGCCGGGTTCGCCGCCGACGGCTACCTGCTGGACCTGTCGGACAAGCTGCCCGCCGACCTCAAGGCCGACATCCCGCAGCCCGCCTGGGACACCGTCACCTTCGACGACGGCAAGGGCAAGCAGGGCGTGTACGGCGTGCCGTTCCTGCAGGAGTCGCAGGTCATCATCGCCAACAAGAAGCTGCTCGACGCGGCCGGCGTGCGCGTGCCCACCCCCGGCCAGCCGTGGACGTGGGACGAGTTCTCCGAGGCGGCCAAGAAGATGACGAAGGACGGCACGTTCGGCGTCGCCTGGCCGATGAAGTCGCCGGTCAACAAGACGCTCAACCTGGCACTCAACTTCGGCGGCACGTTCTTCCAGACGGCCGAGGGCAAGACCACGGTCAAGGTCGGGCCCGAGGAGAAGGAGGTCCTGCAGCGCATTCACGACCAGCTCCACAAGGACAAGTCGGCCGACCCGGCCGCGCTCGGCCAGGGCACCGCCGACCCGCTGCCGGCCTTCTACAAGGGCAAGTTCGCCATGCTGCCCGCCGGCGTCTACCTGCGCCAGCAGGTCGCCGAGCAGGCGCCCGACGGGTTCGAGTGGGTGACGCTGCCGCCGCTGAAGGGCACCACCACCCAGCAGGGCGCGGTCTCCCAGACCCTGTCGATCGCGCAGGACAGCAAGCACCCGGACGAGGCGATGAAGTTCATCTCGTTCTTCCTCAACGGCCCCAACCAGGCCAAGCTCGCCAAGGGCGACTGGCTGCTGCCCACCTCCGTCAAGGCGGCCGCCGACCCGTCCATCACCACCAAGGAGGACGGCTGGGACGTCGCCACCGCCTCCGCTAAGGACCTCGTCGTGGCGCCGTTCCTCAAGGTGAACGGGTTCGACGAGTGGAAGAGCAAGGTGGCCACGCCGGTGCTGCAGGAGTACTACGCCAACAAGATCACCATCGACGAGGCGGCCAAGCGGCTCGTCGAGGACGGCAACCAGGTGCTGGAGCGGTACCAGCGGTGACGCATCGAGACAGGGCCCGGGGGTGTCTGCTCGGCCTGGCGGCCGGCGACGCCCTCGGGGCGCCCGCGGAGAACCTCACGCCGGCCGAGATCCGGCGGCGCTGGGGGCGGCTCACCGAGATCGAGCGCGGCGGCACGGACGACACCGAGTACGCGATCTTCGCCGCGTCGCTGCTGACGCGGCACGGGCACGGGCTCACCCCGGCCGACGTGGCCGCCGCCTACCGGGCCGAGGTCATCCCCCGGGTGACCGGGCCGATGAAGGGGGCGGGGTTCTCCGAGCTGGGCACGGTGGAGGCGCTGCGCCGCGGGCTGGAGCCCCCGCTGACCGGGCTGGTGCACCAGCACGGCTGGTCCGACGGGCTGGCCATGCGGGCCGCGCCGTACGGGGTGTTCTGCCCCGGCGACCCGGCCGAGGCGGCCCGGCTCGCCGAGCAGGACGGTCAGGTGAGCCACTCCGGTGAGGGAGTGCTCGGCGGGCGGGCCGTCGCCGGCGCCGTGGCCGCCGCCATGGCGGGGCTGCCGCCGGACGAGGTGGTGCGGGCCGCCCTGTCGGTCGTCCCGGCCGACTCCTGGACCTCCCGCGCCCTCGTCCGCGCCCGCGCCGCCGTCGAGGCCGGCACCGAGGCCGGCACTGAGGCCGGCACTGCGGCCGGCACTGTGGGAGACGCCTCCGGCGAGGCGGCGCTCGTGGCGGCGCTGCACGAGGCCGTCGTGGTCCCGCACTACCCGTGGACCGATCTGGCCCCCGAGGCCGTGGCGCTGGCGCTGGCCGCGTACCTGGTGGGCGGGGGAGAGGTGGAGGCGTCCGTGACGTTCGCCGTGAGCCTGGGCCGCGACGCCGACACCATCGGCGCCATCGCCGGTGCCGTGGCCGGGGCGGGACAGGGAGAGAGCGGCGTGCCCGCGCGGTGGGCCGCGCGGATCGGCCCGGTCGCGGGCGCCTGCCTGCCGGTCGTGGCCGGAAGGCACGTGCTGGACGTGGCGGACGAGCTGTCCGCCCTGGTGCAACGCGGAGACCCGGTGCGCGAGGACCTGGTGACGGAGCCGTCCCGGGGCCGCGCGGGCGGTCCGCCCGAAGGACTGTAGGAGACGCATGTCGGGGGACAGAATCCAGGGGGCCTTCGTCGGCCTCGCCGTGGGCGACGCCGCCGGCTGGCCGGCCGCCAGGCACCGCGCCGCCCTGCACGCCCCGTGGAGCAGGCGGCTCCACCGTGAGCTCGACGCCTTCGCCGAGGAACACCGGGTCACCACGCTGCCGGTGCCGTTCGCGCTCAACCAGCCCGTCGCCCCGCTCGCCCTCGGGCCGTCCGACGACGCCGAGTGGCTGGCCTGGACGGCGCTCACCATCGACCGGCCGCGGGCCGAGGCGTTCAGGGAACTCGGCGACGGCGTGCGGGCCCGCGTCTCGGTGACCACCGCGCTCGGCAACCTGGCCCGGGGCGTCGAGCCGCCCGCCAGCGGCCACGACAACCCGCACCACTTCGACGACGCCGCCGCCGTGCGGGCCGTCGCCTTCGGCGCGCTCGGCCGGGACCCCACCGAGGACGCCCAGGTCACGAACTCCGGCGACGGCGTCCTCGGCGCCCAGGCCATGGCCCGGGCGGTGGCCGAGGCGGTCGCGTCCGGCTCGGCGACCGCGGCGGTGCGGGCGGCGTTGGACGTGCTGCCCGCCGACACCGCGATCGGGCACAACGCCCGCCTCGCGCTCGACGTGGCCCGCGCCGCCGCAGACCCGTTCGCCGCGGTGCCCGCGCTCGACGCCGCGCTGCTCGACCACGTCTACAGCTACGCGGTCGGCGCGGCGCAGACGGTGCCGGTGGCGCTGGCGCTCACCGAGGCGGCCGGCGGCTCGCTCGCCGCCGCCGTGCCCGCCGCGGCCTGCCTGGCGCTGCTCGCCGACTCGGCGCCCGCGCTCACCGGAGCGCTCACGGGCGCCTGCGGCGGACTCGCCTCGATTGCGGAAGGATGGATCAGCACGGCCCGCACGCTCGCCGGGTGCTGCCTGCCGCACCTGGCGGGCCAGGACCTCATCGCACTCACCGCACCACTGATACCGGCACTGACCCCGACACTGACGGAGGAACTCGCATGACGCTCGCAGACCAGCCTTCCGACCTGCTGACCGACAAGGCCGTGGGCTGCGTCGCGGGGGCGGCGGTCGGAGACGCGCTGGGCGGCGCCACCGAGGGCTGGACCCCCGAGCAGATCGTGGACAGGTACGGCGGGCCCGTCGAGGGGATCGTGCCGCCGTACAACGAGGACTGGCGCAACGCCCGCCCCATCGCGCCGTACCACAAGGGCGACGGGCACATCACCGACGACACCCTGATGACGCACGCCCTGATCCGCGTGTACGAGAAGGTGCGCGGGCACCTCGGGGCGTACGCGATGGCCGAGCACCTCGTGCCGGAGCTGATGGGGGAGCGGCGGTGGATCCCCGAGCTGGAGGCGGAGGCGCTGCCGCTGCAACGGATCTTCCTGGCCGAGAAATGGATCGTTGCACGCCTGCACTACGGGCACGTGGACCCGCGTGAGGCCGGGGTCGGCAACATCGTCAACTGCGGCGCCGCCATGTACGTGGCGCCGGTCGGCATCGTGAACGCCGCCGACCCCGACGCCGCCTACGCCGAGGCGATCGACCTGACGGGCGCCCACCAGTCGAGCTACGGGCGGGAGGCGGCCGGCGTGATGGCCGCCGCCGTGGCCGAGGCGATGCGCCCGGACGCCACCGTCGACTCCGTGGTGGCCGCCTGCCTGCGGCTGGCCAAGGACGGCACCCGGGCCGCCATCGAGGCGGTGTGCGAGACCGCGCAGGGCATCGGCCACTGGGACGGCTCGTTCGCCGCGCTGCGCGCCGCCGTGCGGCCGTACGACACGGTCGCCGACACCTACCGCGACCAGGGGCTCGGCGCGCGGCGGCCGAGCCGGGTGCACAGCATCGAGGAGCTGCCGCTGGCGCTGGCGTTCCTGGTGGTGGCCAAGGGCGACTTCCGCGACACCGTGCTGGGCGGGGTCAACTACGGGCGCGACGCCGACTCGATCGCCTCCATGGGCGGCGCGATCGCCGGTGCGCTCGGCGGGCTGGCGGCGGTGCCGCAGGAGTGGACGACGCGGGTGGCCGAGGCCAGCCGGACCGACCTGGTGACGCCCGGCCGCGCGATCGCCCAGGTGGCGCGGCAGATCCACGCCGACGACCGGGCGCGTCGCCGCACCCACGAGTCCGCCTTCGCCGCCCTCGTCGACGGGGCCGGAGCGGGCGCGTGATCAGGCTCACGTGGGTCCAGCCGGAGGACCTGGTGGGGCACGAGCTCCGGCAGGCCGCCGAGGACGGCAGGGACGTGGGCGCCATCGCGGCCCGGTGGCGCGCGGCCGGCGGGCACGACGCGCCGCCCCGCGCGGGCGCCTCCGAGCCGCGCGCGCGGGCGCTGCGGCCACTGGCGGAGAGCCTGCTCGACGAGCTGGCCGCCATGCCGTCCCCGCTCCCCGAGCCGACCGACCTCGACGCGATCATCGCCGCCACCCCCACCTGGCCCGCCCCCGCGCCCGCCTCGGCGGTGGATCCCGCCCGCGTGCTCGGCGCCTGGCAGGGCCGGGCGGCCGGGTGCGTGCTGGGCAAACCCGTGGAGAAGATCCCCCGCCAGGGCGTCAGGGAGATCGCCGAGTCCACCGGCAACTGGCCCATCCGCGGCTGGTTCACCGCCGAGGGCCTGCCGCGCGAGGTCGCGGCGCGGTGGCCGTGGAACCGGCGCAGCGCCGTCAACTCGCTGGCCGAGAACATCGACGGCATTCCCGAGGACGACGACCTCAACTACCCGCTGCTCGCCCTGACCGTCCTCGAACGCCACGGCCGCGGCTTCACCACCGACGACGTGGCCGCGGTCTGGCTGGACGAGCTGCCCGCGGGCCGCACGTTCACCGCCGAGCGCGTCGCGTACCGCAACCTGCTGTCCGGCGTCGAGCCGCCCGAGACCGCCACCCACCGCAATCCCTTCCGCGAGTGGATCGGCGCGCTGATCAGGGCCGACGTGTACGGGTGGGTCAACCCGGGCGACCCGGCCACCGCGGCCGGGTACGCCTGGCGGGACGCCCGGCTCACGCACACCGCCAACGGCGTGTACGGGGCGATGTTCGCCGCCGCCATGTGCGCCCAGTCGCTCGTCGCGACCTCGGCGGAGGAGGTGGTGGCCGCCGGGCTGTCGGTGGTGCCGCCCGGCTCGCGCCTGCACGAGGCGGTCCGGCGGGCGGCCGAGGACGCCGCGGCCGAGCGTGACTTCGAGCGGGTCGTCGACCGGCTGTACGAGCGGCACGGGCGCCTGCACTGGGTGCACACGATCAACAACGCCGCCCTGGTCGCCGCCGCCCTCGTCCACGGCGACGGCGACGTCACCGCCTCCATCGCCGGGGCGGTCGCCGGAGGCTGGGACACCGACTCGGCCGGCGCCACCGCCGGATCGGTCGCCGGGGCGCTCAACGGCGGCGTACCCGACCAGTGGATCACGAAGAACACCCTGGCCAGCAGCCTGACGGGCTTCGACGGCATCGGGCTGGACGAGCTGGCCCGCCGCACGCAGGAGATGATGGAGCCATGATCTCGGTCTTCGGCAGCGCCAACATGGACCTGGTCGCCTACGTGGCCCAGGCCCCCAAGCAGGGCGAGACGGTCACCGGCCGGGCGTTCCGCACCATCCCCGGCGGGAAGGGGGCCAACCAGGCGATCGCGGCGGCCCGCGCGGGCGCCGAGGTGACCTTCCTCGGCGCCGTCGGCGACGACGGGTTCGGCGCGGAGATCCGCGACACGCTCGCGGTGGCCGGGGTCAACGTCGAGCACCTGCGCCGGGTGCCGGGCCCGAGCGGCATCGCGCACATCGTGGTGGACGACGCGGGCGGCAACTCGATCATCGTGGTGCCCGGCGCGAACGGCGCCGTCACCGCGCCGGACGCCGCCGACCGCGCGGTCATCGCGGCTTCCCGCGCCGTGCTGCTCCAGCTCGAACTCCCCCTGGACGCGGTGACGGGCGCCGCGCGGGCGGCGAAGGAGGCGGGCGTGCCGGCGATCCTCACCCCGGCCCCGGCCCGGCCGCTGCCGGACGAACTGCTCGACGCCGTCACCCTCATCGTCCCCAACGAGCACGAGGCCGCGGCCGTGACCGGCCGGAACGAGCCGGAGGCCGCCCTGGAGGCACTGCTGGAGCGGGTGCCGGAGGCCGTGATCACGCTGGGCTCCGACGGAGCCCTGTACGGGTCGCGATCGGGGGAGCGGCTGCGCGTGCCCGCCGTACGGGTGGCCGCGGTGGACACCACGGCGGCGGGCGACACGTTCGCCGGGGCCCTGGCGGTGGCGCGGTCGGAGGGTCTCCCGGCGGCCGAGGCGCTGCGGTTCGCCTCGGTGGCGGCTGCCCTGTCGGTGCAGCGGCAGGGCGCGAGCACCTCGATGCCCGCCCGCGCCGAGATCGACGCCGCCCTGGGCTGAGCCGCTCCTCGCCGCGGGGGCCGCAGGGCCGTCTGTCCGGCGGCCCGGCCGGGTCGCGACATCACCGCCCGTCCCCGGGGCAGAGGGGCACCATGAGCGAGAACCACGAGGACACGCCCGACGCCGTGCGCGGGCTGAACGCCGAGAGCGATGTGGTCGCCCGGAGGTCGGGCGCCGAGACGTCCACGTCCGGCCGCCCGATCCCCGCCGACCCGCCCGAGGCCCAGGCCGGACCCTCGCCCGCAGACGCCGAAGAGGGCGGGCGGTCCGACCGGCCGCGAGAGCCCGAGCAGGCCGAGCAGGCCGAGGAGACGGAACAGGGCACGGAGCCCGAGGACGCCGTCACCGAGAAGGAGGTCCGCCCGGACGTCGGCCCCACCGGCTGACAGCGCAGCCCAGGGCGGCAGCGGCCGCTCAGGGCGGCGGCGGCCGCTCAGGTCGCCGCAGTCCGAGCAGGGGTCTGCTACGCCTCGGTCGCTGCCGTCGTCTGCGTCGACGTCCTGCTGTTCGCGGCGGAATACGCCCGCGTACTGCGCGGTGACGGGCTGCTGATCCGGGCCAACCGGCTCGCCGTCGATGGGCCGCTGTTCCTGGACACCCACCGTCATGACCGCCCTGGGCGGCGTCCGGAGCGCGGTGCAGGCCGAGGCCGGCTGGGGCAGCTGGGCGGCGCTGCGCCGTACCTCCACTCCGGCCTGACCGAGCGGCTGATCACCTCCAAGCCAGCAGAGTGTAACGGCTGCTACATTCACCGCTGTGACGACTGCTGACATGCGGTGGCTGGTGTTGGTGATCAAGCTGCCCGCCGAACCGTCCCGCCATCGGGTGGCGGTCTGGCGCGAGCTGCGCAAGGCCGGTGCGATCTCTTTGGGACAGGGCATCTGGGCGGTCCCGGATGTGCCCGCCTTCGCCGATGGCGTCGCTCGCGCGGTCGAGCTCACCGATTCGGCCGGTGGCCAGGCCATGACGCTGACCGCCGCCGGGCGCGCGACCGAGGACGCGGCCCGCTTCCAGCGATTGTTCACCGACGCGCGCTCGGCCGACTGGGCCGAGTTCCTGGCCGACTGCGCCACGTTCGAGGCCGAGATCGCCAAGGAGACCCGGATCGCCAAGTTCACCCTGGCCGAACTGGAGGAAGAGGAGCAGAGCCTGGAACGGCTGCGGCGCCGGCACCGGGATCTGAGCGCCCGCGACGTCTTCACCGCACCCGAGGCGGCCCAGGCCGCCGAGCGGCTCAAAGACTGCGAACGCCGCTGCGCGGACTACGCCGAGCGCGTCTTCGAAGAGCTGCATCGCATGCTCCCCGAGCAGCCATGAGCGTCCCGGTGTCCCGGGCAGCGATGTGGCCGCTGTATGCGACAGGGTTCACCACCGCGTTCGGCGCGCACGCCATCGCGGCCAACCTCGGCGGCTTCTCCGCCGACGCGGTCACCTCGCTGCTGGTGCTCGGCGGCCTGCTGGCCCTTTATGACGGGGCGGAGGTGCTGCTCAAGCCCGTCTTCGGCAGCCTGGCCGACCGCATCGGCGCCCGGCCCGTGCTGCTGGGTGGGCTGGTCGCCTTCGCCGCGGCCTCCGCGCTGTACGCACTCGCCGACAGCCCCGGCTGGCTGTGGGCGGCCCGCCTCGGCCAGGGCGCGGCCGCGTCGGCGTTCTCCCCCTCGGCCTCCGCGCTGGTCGCCCGGCTCAACCCGGCCGCGAGGCGCGGGCGCGCCTTCGGCAGCTACGGCTTCTACAAGTCCATCGGCTACACCCTCGGCCCATTGCTCGGCGGCGTCTTGGTGTGGGCCGGCGGGCTGCGCCTGCTGTTCACGGTGATGGCCGTGCTCGCCGCATGCGTGGCCGTGTGGGCGGCGCTGGCCGTACCCGCCGTGCCACCACTGCCGCGCGCCCGCCAGACCGTCCTGGACCTGGCCCGCCGCCTGAGCGCACCCGCCTTCCTGACCCCCACCGCAGCCCTGGCCGGGGCGACCGCCGCGCTGTCGGTCGGCGTCGGCTTCCTGCCCGTCTCCGGCGCGGCCGCAGGACTCGGCACCGTGGCCACCGGCGCCGCCGTCTCCGTCCTGGCCGCCAGCGCCGCCCTCATCCAGCCACTCGCCGGACGAGCCCTGGACGCCGGCCGCCTCAGCACCCGGACCGGGCTCGCGACCGGCCTGCTGGTCACCGCCGCCGGTCTCGGGGCCGCCGTCCTTCCCGGCCTGGGCGGCATCCTGGCCGTCGCACTGCTGATCGGCGCCGGCACCGGGCTGATCACCCCGCTCGGCTTCGCCGCCCTGGCCGCCTCCACCCCGCCCGAACGTCTGGGCCAGACCATGGGCTCGGCCGAACTCGGCCGCGAACTCGGCGACGCCGGCGGCCCACTCCTGGTCGCCGGCGTCGCGACCCTGTTCACCCTGACGTACGGCTTCGCCGCACTCGCCGTCCTGCTGGCCATCGGCCCGCTGGCGACCGTGATCACCACCCTGAACGCCCGCCGCCGCTCGACTCACACACCGCCATGACCACCGGCCGCTCACGCCCCGGGTAGCCGCGGATGCCACGGGCCGCCGGGCGGGAGCGGTGGCGGCCTGTGGCGGCCAGGAAAGCGCGGGTAGCGACGCCAAGCTCGACTCAGGGCTGCGGCGACGGACTCACCCGCCCGCACAGGCTTGCATCCGGTACCCAGGTACAGGCTTACCGTCGAGGCATGAGCCAGAACATCGCCTTTGACCAGGAGTGGGTGCCCTCGGCGTGCACGCTGCCCACCGCCGAGCAGCCACTACGAGCGTCCGAGTTCGACACCTTGTTCGCCGACACGGTGCGGGCAGTGACGCGGCCGGAGCGCACACGGCTGCGGCTGGAGCTCGCCTTCAGCCCCGAGCACGCCGGCCGGGCCGCCGAACTGACAGCGCGGGAGAACGGCTGCTGCTCCTTCTTCACCTTCACCCTCACCATCGCCGACGGAAGCCTGACGCTGGAGGTGACGGTCCCAGCGCGGCAGGCCGAGATCCTGGACGCGCTGCAGGCCCGCGCCGTGGCGGCGGCCGCGCCCCCATCGGCATGAGCCAGGACCTCGAAGGGCCGTACCTGTCCCCGACTGCCCGCTGCCGCTCGCCGACCTGGCCGCAGCTCACGCCCCGGAGGAGAACTGATCATGTGAGCACCGATCACGACCACCGTGCACCTACCGACCTACCCCTGGCCACCTCGGCCAGCGTGCCGAGCCACGACATCCCGGTCGATGGCAGGCCACCGCCGCGCTGGCGGTGCTTGCCTGCGCGGCCTGCTGCGCCCTGCCGCTGCTGATCGGGGCCGGGCTGCTCACCGGCGCCGGCGCCGCGCTGGCCGAACGGATGCTGCTGGCCATCGCCGGTGTGCTGATCGCCGCGGCCGCGGGCATGTGGTGGCTGTATCGCCGGGATGCGCTGTACTGCCTGCCATGACGATCATCCGCTCGCTGCTGTTGTTCGCCCTGGCCGCGCTTGCCGAGATCGGCGGCGCATGGCTGGTCTGGCAGGGTGTTCGCGAGCAGCGAGGACTGGCCTGGATCGGCGCCGGCATCATGACGCGGGAGCGACCCGATAGCTCCCGCCCGGCCCGCACTCGCCGTGACCTGCGCCTTTCACGGCGACTCGAAGCCGTGTCAGCGCGATATCAGGTCCGTGTTAGGTCGCGGGGCCACACTTCCCGGCATGGATACAGCAATGCGGCCCCCGGCCGACACCCAAGGCGCCCAGCCGAAAGGCTTCGTCGCGAAGCTCCTCGCCGACCGTCACTCCGTCCCGTTCTCCATCGCGCTGCACCTGGTGCCTGGCGCCGTCATCGTCGCCGTGTACGCGTTCATCGCCGCCCCCCTGGTCCGGGCGATGGACTTCCCGATCTTCCTGGCCTGGGCCATCGCCCTCGCGGTCGTGCTCTTCCCGCTCCAACTGTTCCTGCTGTGGCTGGGCAAGAAGCAGACCGGCCGCTGCACGATGAAGGGCGTCGTCCACTACCGCGACAGGCCGCTCTCGCGCGGCAAGGTCTTCTGGCTCGGGGCCGCGTGCCTCGTGTGGATGACTGTGGTCTCGCTCTCGCTGACCCCGCTGGACAACGTCGTCTACGACTGGTTCTTCACCTGGGTGGACTACCAGGGCGCCGGCCCCGACGGCACCGCCTACCTCCAGGGCTATTCGCAGGAGCTCGTGCTCACCACGCTGCTCATTTGCGCGCCGTTCACCGGCTTCACTCTGCCCCTGCTCGAGGAGTACTACTTCCGCGGCTTCCTGCTGCCCCGCCTCCCGCAGCTCGGCAAGTGGGCCCCGTTCTTCAACACCTTCTTCTTCTCGGTGTACCACTTCTGGGCCCCTTGGACGGTCCTGTCGAAGCTCGTCTTCCTCTACCCGGGCGTCTGGCTCGCCTGGAAGAAGCAGGACATCCGCATCTCGATCGCCATGCACCCCGGCTCGGCGCTGCTGATGACCGTGGTCGGCGTCATCGCCCTCGCCTCCGGCGCCTACTCGATGTAAGACCGCTCTGGGTCAGGACGCGTTTCATCGTGTCGACCTCTACGCCTGCGAGAGCTGCCAGGTCTTCGGGAGGGTACAGCCCAGCACCGTGGCGCTCGGGGGGCCCATAGTCCCGGGGAAATTCCGGTCGGACATCGCTCGATCTTGTTCCACCGATCGTCTATCGCTTACGAGCAGTCCACGGCTGCACGGCTCCGCTGTAATGCGGTCGCGGTCGAAGCGGATGTAAGCCGAGGATGAGCACCTCTTCGGGAGAGGCGGGCGGCTATGGCGAGGGCCGGGGCGAAGTGGGCTGGTGGGGTGGCAGCAGGGCTCGCAGTCCTGCTGATGCTCCTGGCGTCGCCGTTCGCGCTCGATCGGCTCGCCAGCGCGACGGGTGTCGACTGGGCCTCGCTCGCCGACGTCGGTGACGCCTACGGCTCCGCCGTCGCGCTGCTGACCGCAGTGTCGCTCGTGGTGCTGGCCGTTTCGGTGGCCTTCCAGGCGCGGACAGCACGGATCTCGTCGGAGACCACCGTGCGGATGCTCCATGTCGAGATGACGCGTTTCGTGATGGATGACGCGTCCCTCATCCAGCTGAACGGCGCCGAGTGGGACGGCACAGCGGAATCGTACGAGGAGATGCGATGGTGGGCGTACGCCAACATGCAGCTCGCACTCCTCCGGTCGTTTTACGCGCTCAAGGAGACGACGACAGCCGAACTGCGGATGCAGATGGCCGCCAGATTCAGGTTGCGGATCGGCCGGGAGCACTGGGAGTTCAACCGGACCTGGTATCAGGCGAGCGAGCGCAACCGTCATGATCGGCGGTTCAACGAGATCGTCGAGGAGGAGTACCAGAAGGCCGTCCAGGCAGGCGAGGCGGTGGCCGAACGTTCGCGCCTGTCCCGTGGCAGGCTGTCTCGAGGGCTCGTAGTGGGCGGGATGGCGGCGGTCGTCGCCGTCGGGGCCGGAGTGCTCCTCGGCAAGAAGAGGGGCGGCCGGAATGTGGCAGAAAGACACCGCGGGGCCTGACCGGCGCTCGTTAGGGTGATCGTCGTCGTGATGGTGGCAGTCTTCGATTCACGCTGAGGATCATGTCAGCGGCCGCCATACGGAACCGCGTGGCACCGGCCGTTGCGAGGGTCGAGCAGCCTACGAACGAAAAGTCGCGTCAGCAGACCGGGTGGAAGCGGCCGTTCCGGATCTGGCGTCCGAAGGGTTGGACCGGATTTGGGCGCTACGAAGCGTCCAGGTAATAGCTTGTCGGAACAGCCCGGATCAGTGTCGGCGCCGGGGCGGAGCAAGGTGCTCGGTGACGGCGGCGAGTGGTTTCGGCGCCGGGTTTGACATAGCGCATGGCGGTGCGGGCGTTCTGGTTGCCGTCGGCGGTGCCCTTGCGGGGCCGGCGCTGAAGGACGCGCCAGGCGAGCCTCCTCAGGTGACTGGAGTTCTGTCACGTCAGGAGGTGGCGCCAGCGGTCGGCGGACTCGATGATGTCCAGGCTGACGCGTTCCAGGAACGCCGCTGTTTTGGCCAGCCGTTGCCCGACAGGGCCGTCGAGCCCGTAGGTCTCGGCCACCGCCATCGTGGCCCGTACCGTCTCTAGGGTCTGCTGCCTGCTGATCACGACGGCGTGGTACCAGGCGCCGTCGTCGATCACGTAGATGTCGCGCCGGCGCCGCGGATCGCGCTCGCGACGGGCGTACCCCTGCTGGACCAGGAAGTTCACAGCCACGGAGACGGAGGCCGGGCTGACGTTCAGCCGGCGGGCCAGCTCGGCCGCGGTGCGCCTGCCGTCCTCGGCCAGCGCCAGGTCGTGGTGCACGCGCGCGGCTGTCCTCGGCATCCCGGCTCTGACCGCCATCTCGATGATCTCCTGTTCCATCGTGGCGATGGGCGGTGTGGCTGCGTTCGGGGGTGCCGGCGTGCCGCGCCGGGCCCGCTGGATCGTCGCCTGGTGCGCCTGCTGGGGCAGGTATCCGGCGGGGCCGCCGTTGCGGGCGATCTCCCGGGTGATCGTTGAGGTCGGCCGGTCGAGTCGCCTGGCGATCTCGCGGTAGGAGAGTCCGGCGGTGAGTCCGGCCGCGATGCGCTGACGGTCCTGCTGGCTCAATCGTCGTCGTGGCATGCCGTCAGTGTTGCCTTAGCCGCCATTCATTGCAACAGGGTGTTGCTTTCGGGTGCAGCGTCGTTGCGCCAATTTGCGGGCATTTACCAGGGACAACGCTCTTCGAGATATTGACGCGATTCCGAATGCAACATAGCTTTCGAGTTGCATAAAACACGTACTATCGCGAGACGAAGGATCAACCATGAGTGCATCCCCCCACAGGGTCAGGAACAACAGAGGCCGGGCGCCGAGGGTGTTCCGGCCGGTGGCGGTGACGGCGCTGGCGGCCGCGCTGCTGGCCGGGGCGGCCGCACCCGCTTTGGCCACCGCGGACGGCAAGGCCGTGCCGAAGGCCGCTGCCGGGCAGAACCGCCCGGAGCTGCAGAAGGCCATCCAGGCGATCGTCGATGCCGGTTTCCTCGGCGTGCAGGCGCGCGTGAACGATGAGCGGGGCGAGTGGGTCGGCAGCGCCGGGCGGCGCAAGCTCGGTGCGGACGCGAAGCCGCCGGCGAACGGGCGGTTCCGGATCGGCAGCAGCACCAAGCCCTTCGTCGCGACCCTGGTGCTGCAACTGGTGGCCGACGGCAAGATCAAGCTGGACGCCCCGGTGGCCGACTACCTGCCCACGTTCAAGCTGGACCGGCGGATCACGGTGCGGATGCTGCTGCAGCACACCAGCGGGCTGTACAACTACACCGGCGAGTTTCGCCCTGACGGGTCGGTCGAGCCGGGGATCCCCGCGATGGGCAAGGAGTGGGCGGACGTCCGCTTCAAGACCTACCAGCCGGAGGAACTGGTGCGATTTGGGTTGTCCAAGGAGCTACGGTTCACGCCGGGCGAGAAGTGGAGCTATTCCAACACCGGCTACACGCTGGCCCAGCTGCTGGTCGAGAAGGTCACCGGCCACTCGATCACCGAGGAGATGAAGCGGCGGATCCTGGGCCCGCTCAAGCTGCGAGGCACTGTGCTGCCGGGTACCTCGCCGGAGCTACCCAGGCCGCACCCCCACGGCTACTTCCGCTACCAAGACGATGCCGGCCAGTGGAAGGTGATCGACGTCACCCGTCAAAACCCCTCCATGACGGCCGCCGCCGGTGACATGATCTCGACCACCCGGGATCTGGCCACGTTCTTCTCCGCTCTGAACGGCGGCAAGCTCCTGCCGGCCAAGCTGCTGGCCGAGATGCGCAAGACGCACCCGAAGAGCGCCGGCCCCTTCGGCGGCTACGGCCTCGGAACATACGTGCAGGACATGGGACCGAACTGCGGCACCGTCCTGCATCACAACGGCAGCACCGCGGGAGGCTACGTGTCGGTGCTGTACGGCACGCCCGACGGCAAGAAGACCCTGACCGCCTCGATCACCTACGGCGACGCCGCACCCGACCTGGCAGAGGCATTCCCGAATGCGCGGGACAACCTGCTCAAGCAGGTGTTCTGCGACGGGCGGACCGGGTCAGCCAACGAGGCCAAGCCGACTCAGTAGACGGGGCCGAGCACCGGACCCGTACACCTTGAAAGTAGACCCTTGCGGTCCAGGAAGAGCGCGAATAGGCCACGCCGAGCTCGTTGAGCGCGGCGTGGCCGGTCCAAGAGGCGCGGACACCGAGCAGGCGCAACCGGTCGACAAACCCCTGCGCTCAGGATTTCACCTTCTCGGGACCCGCTCCTTCGAACACGTTGCCGCTCCCTTCCGGGGACCACCGGAGATCGGGCACGCCCTCGGACACATCGCCACGTGCTCGCACCTGCGGGGAGCAGAATCACATGTCACCCGGGCGGGAGTTGGTCCGTCCAGTCAGCGTTGATCTTCACCATGCCGTCCTGGGTATGAGCTGTTCCTCCTATGAGGGGAGCCCATACGGAAGTTTCGCGGATGCGCGCGGTGACCGGGTCGACGACCATGGTGCCCTTGCCGAAAGCCACCGGGATCTGCAGGCGTCGCCCGCCATCGGTCTCGCCGAGATCGACGACTCCCGGTCGTGAGGCGAGCGCTCGGTAGGCGGCGGCGCGGACCTGGGGCGAGACCGGCGCCTCACTGATCAGCGAGAGTAGCGCCTGCATGGCGAGGCCGTCCTGTTCGGCGGCTGTGATCGGCCCTTCGCCGGGGCGGACACCGCTTCCGGGGACGGCCGACCAGAGCCGGGTGTACAGGGCGTTCTCGTTGGTGGGCAGCGACCGCAGTTCTTCGAAGGTCATGCGCAACGGCCCCACCGCGAAAGGCTGAGGCCGCCCAGGCCACTCGAAGAGCTTGCCTCCACCCTTCAGCCTCTTGCCTTTGATCCAGAAACGACCGTCGCGCCGATACCAGTACTCCTCGGTCGCAGACCCCTCTTCCGTGATGGTGATGTGCCAGTACGTCCCGGCGCCCTCAGAAGTATGTTCCGCCGTGTCGGCGGCGACGAGCAGGACGTCGCGCGAACTCATGACCGGCGGCCGGGAGTCGCCGACACGGCCCGGCACGATCACGAGCGCGGCAGCGATGGCCGCCGTGACCGCTGGGATCAGGATCCATCGCGCCCGCCGCCAGGGGGTGCGCCGGCGCGCCGTGGGCGACGGGCTGCCGGCGCGTTCCAGCAGGGCCGCGCGGGCGGCCGTATGGGCGGCGGGTGAGGGGGCGTCGGGCTGCGGGCGTACAGCGTGCAGCATCTCGATGTCGTCCATGATCAACCGTCCTTTGCGACCGTTGTCGGCTCGGCGCCGTTCAGTGAGGCGCGCAGGGTCTTGCGGGCCCGGTGCAGCCGGGTCCGGACGGCGGCACCGGTGATGCCAAGTGCCTCGGCCGCCTCCTCGGAGCTCAGCCCGCCCCAGGCGATGAGCAGGAGCACCTCACGGTGGGCGTGAGGTATTTTCGCGAGCGCCGACATCAGGAGCGCCTGTTGCACCTGGGCGTCGACGCGGCCTGCAACCTGGTCGGCGTGGCCGTCGTCGGCCTGCGCGAGAGGTGTCCGGGAAAGCGCTCGATACCGCCTGGCCTCCGCCCGGTGATGCCGGGCGATCATGTTGGCGACGATCCCGTACAGCCAGGGCCGTGCATCCTCACGCGACAGGTCGTAGCGGTCGCGTCGGTCGAACGCGACCAGGAACGTCTCCGCGGCCACGTCGTCCGCAAGGCTCGGCCCCAACCGCTGTGCGGCGAACCCGTGGATCTGGAAGTAGTAGCGGTCGAAGACCGCGGCGAAGCGTTCCGGCTCTTGCCAGGATTGCTCGATGATCGCCGCGTCACTGACCTCCTGGTCCGGAAGCGCCCGGGTCATTGCGGCCATATCCAGATCTTTCGTGTCATTGTCTGCCTTCCGTAGCTTGCGCGGTTGCCCTCCTTCGCCGATGGACGGACAAGTGTTTCACCAGCTGTCGTGGAGGACATTGCGACACCCCTTCAGGCGAAGCGCAGCTGCAGGTCCGTCAGCGCCGGCCCCTTGCCCGCCGCCCAGTCCGCGCCGTCCAGCAGGTGGCCGCGCGGATCCCGCCAGCGGGCCGAGGCCTCGGCGTATACGTCGCGTCGCTTGAGGCGGCGGTGGAACTGGGTCAGTACGCACATGGTGTAGGCGTTCTTGTCCACCGTGCTGCCGTGCGATCCGGCCCTGAACACCAGGCGCCTCCACGACTCGGTCACCGGCGCGACGTCGATGTCGTCCTCGGTCACCTTCTTCTTACGGCCATCCAGCAGGCGCGGCAGCGTCTTCATCGCCACCGGCACCTGCTGCGCTTCGGCGTTCGCGCCGAACTCGATCACCGTGGTCAGCGTCTTGAGGACCCCTGACACGGTGGCGTTCCGCTCGGCCGGCAGCGCCCGCATCTGCCCATCGGCATCGGCGTCCGGCGGCGGCACCATGCCGGTCACCGCGGCCATCGCTCCTTCAGCTCCCGGCGCGGCACGATCGCGTCAATCGCCTCCCACACCTGCTCCAGCCACAGTTCCTCGCCGTATTCGGTGACCTCCAGCAGTGTCTCCACCGCGACCGCGAGCGTGGCCGAGTGGCAGGCGAGCTTGGGGTGCTGGCGGGCGCGCTCTCGTCGGTGGCGGTTTCGGCCTTGCCGATCAGCTCGGTGGTCGCCGTGGCGCTCATCCCGTATCGGGCCAAGTCCACTATCCTCCAGCTCGGTCCGCGTCGGTTTCCCTACGTACCGGCCGTACGCGGCCGCCTCATCATCGCTCAAGAACTCAACCGGCAGCATGGGTCCAGAAATCCGCACGTCAAACGCGTCGGAACGGTCGTTCGGGCCGCTGCAGTAGCTCACCAACGAGACTCGGGCCCCGTCCCTGTTCCTGCGGGGGGAGACCGGGCGGGTTGCTCGCCAACAAGCCGTCCGGGAACGCCTGGCTACTCTCAGCTACTTTGCGGCTGGTGACGCGGACCCGAGCGCCGGGCTTTCTACAACAGGTTGTCTCGCCGCCCTGGCAGCGTCGCGCTGGTACTTGAGCGCGACCAGGGACACCACGAATGCTGTGAAGGAGAACATGAGAGAGCGGTGATGACCCCGACCCAGGAGGCAAGATCTCCACCATGATCACACCGAAGGCGTTCGCGCGGCGTTGCACCGTGACCGGTGACGGCTCCGGCACCGGCGGCGGCCCGGCCGGGCGAGCACCGCGCAACTGCGGGCACTTGGCCCAGATCAGCGGGTTCGGCCGGACCCGCAGCAGTTGCCGGGACTCAGCGTCGAGGAACATCAGCGCTGCTCAGGGCGGCGGGGTGGCAGCGGCCGTTCAGGGTGACAGGTGGTCGGCGCACTCGTCGCGGTAGCGCAACGTCAGGTCGCGCACCCGGTCCGGGTCGGCGAGCACCGCCCCCGACACCGACGGCACCACCGCCTGCCGTACCCCGGCGAACAGGCGCGCGAGGTCGGCCGGGGAGGCGCCCTGCGCGCCCAGCCCCGGGGCCAGGATCGCGCCACCGAGCCGGTCGAGCGGAAGGTTGGGCGACAGGTCGGGCGGCAGGTCGGGCGGCGGCGGCGTGGTGCCGATCACCACGCCCACCGGCCCGAGCGGGGCGTGCCCCGCGTTCGCCGCCTCGGCCCCCGCGAGCACCTCACCGGCGTTCGCCGCCCGGAGCCGGTCCGCCTCCGGGTCGCGGGCGCGCGTGGAGCCGCCCGCCGGCACGAACACGCCCGCCGGCACGAACACGCCGGCGTCGTTGGCCACCGCCTTGGTGATCGCCACCTCCAGCGACCCGAACCCGAGGTGGGGGCTGAGCGTCACCGCGTCCACGGCCAGTGGGCTGCCCTGGTCGAGGTAGGCCTCGGCGTAGGCGGCCATCGCGCTGCCGGTGTCGCCCCGCTTGACGTCGAGCAGCACCATCGTGCCCGCCTCCCGCAGGTCGGCGATCACCCGCTCCAGGACGGCGATGCCGCGGCTGCCCCAGCGCTCGAAGAACGCCGACTGCGGCTTGACCACCGCCGCCACGTCACCCACGGCGGCGACGACCGTACGGGCGAAGCGTTCGAGCCCGGCCGGCGAGTCGTCGAGGCCCCACGCCCCGAGCAGCTCCGGGCTCGGGTCGATGCCCACGCAGAGCGGTCCGTACTTGTCGAGCCTGGCCCGCAGCCGGGTCCCGAACGGCTCATTCCACACATGGCCCCCCTCGCGACGACCGTAGGCACACTAGCCGCCGCCGGCGTCGCCCTGGAAGGCTTTCTGCCGTGCCGGTATGGCGGCGGCCAGCGGGACCGGCGCCGAGGCGGCGCCAGTCTTGCGGGCCGCGCGACGGGGTAGATCACCCTGCATGTACGAGATCGCCCACCGCACGCTGACCCTTCGCGGCGAACCACTCAGCGAGGTCGTCGTCACCGTCGGCCTCCCCACGGAGGACGCGGCGGGGGAGTGGTCGTGCCCGTACCGGATCGACGGCCTGGCCGGCTGGGAGCACGAGCGCAAGGTCACCGGCGTGGACGCGATGGAGGCGCTGGAGAACGTCCTCGACGTGGTGCGGGCCGCGCTCGCGCGCTCCCACGAGGCCCGCGAAGGGCTGCTGAGCTGGGACGACGAGCTGCCGGGCCGCCGCCGGCACACGGTCTACCTCACCCGAGATCCCGGCCAGGACGCCGCCTACCTCGCCATGAAGCACGAGATCGCGCCCGGCGAGGCCGTCCGTCAGGTCGTCGCCGACGGGGTGTCGCTCGACTTCGGCGCGTCGGGCGAGCTGCTCGGGCTCGAACTGAGACGCGCCTCCAAACGGCTGCCGTCCGAGATGCGTCTCTAGCCCATCCTCGGCCCGGCCGCCGTCAGCCCCGGCGCGACAGCAGCCATCGCCAGCGCGGCAGCTCGAAGGCGACCGTGACCGCGGCGAGCAGCGCGATGGCGACGCCCGCGACCGCGGACCAGGCGGCCCACGCCGCGGCGACGGCCGCGACGAGCTGCAGCAGCACCAGCAGGATCGTCACGAACCCCGGCACGGCCACGATGACGTGCCGCTTGTCACCCGGTGTCGCGAACAGCGTCGGCAGGCCGATCAACACGACCGGCGACAGCACGGCCAGCGGCACCGAATACGGCCACAGCGCCCAGGGGGTGGCGACCCAGGCGACGAGCTCGGTGGCGAACCGCAGCGCGGAGCCGACGGGGTGGTCCTGGCGGACTTCGGGAGGCACCCGCGCAGCGTACCGCCGGCTCGGCGCCGGCCGGAGCAGGAGGTCATAATCGGTGCGTGAACCCTCCCCGCATCGTGGCGACCGACCTCGACGGCACCCTGCTCGACTCCGCCGGCGCGGTGTCGCCGCGCACCCGCCGGGCGCTGCGGCTGGCGCGCGAGGCGGGGGCGGAGATCGTGTTCGTCACCGCCCGCGCGCCTCGCGGCGTCGACCCGATCGCGGAGAATGCCGGAGTCGGCGGCCTCGCCGTCTGCAGCAACGGCGCCATCGTCTACGACCTGGGCAGCCGCGAGATCGTCGCCCGCCACGACCTCGCTCCCGGCACCGCGGCCCACGTCGTGGAAACGCTGGCCGAGGCGCTGCCCGGGGTGGCGTTCGCCGGCGAGACGGGCACGGGGCTGCTGGCCGAGCCCGGCTACGGCGTCGCCCACGCTCACGACGCGCGCCACCGCCGCGAGGTCGCCTCGCTGCGCGAGTGCGCCGATCCCGTCGTCAAGCTGCTCGTCTGGTCGCGCGACCATCTGGTGGACGACATGTTCACCGCGGCCGTGGCCGCCGTGGACGGCCAGGCGGAGGTGACCCATTCGGGGGTGGGCGGGCTGCTGGAGATCAGCGCGGCCGGGGTGACGAAGGCCGGCACGCTGGCCGGGCTGTGCGCGGAGCGCGGGGTGGACCCGGCCGAGGTGGCGGCGTTCGGCGACATGCCGAACGACCTCGCGGTGCTCGCCTTCGCCGGGGCGGGCTACGCCATGGCCAACGCGCACCATCTGGTGCTCGCGGCGGTCGAGCGGCGCACCCTGTCGAACGACGAGCACGGGGTGGCCGTGGTGCTGGAGCGCTACTACTCCTGACCGGGCACACTGGCCCGGCTGCTCGCGAGGGCATCCCGTTCGTGTCGGTGGGGCCGTGACGACGCGGGCGCGCCTGTGCCGTACGTGGGAGCCGACTACCCGGCGGCGGTGGACGCCCTCGTCGGGCGGGCGGGCGCCGAGGTGAGACTTCTTCGTCCTATTTGTACCGGAGTGACGGGTCATGCGCTTTGTTACTGTGGAAGGACGGCGAGATGCGGAGAGGGCGCCCCCGAGGGCACAACCTGAGCGTCACGCCGATCCCCCGATGACGAGAAGCGGTTCATGGCAGATCCCACCACAGTCGACCGGCTCCTCCCCGGGGACCACGTCTGCTGGACCTTCGACGACCACGAACGTCATCTACGGGCCCTGGTCCGATTCCTGCGCAAAGGTCTGGAGCACCACCAGAAGGTCCTCTACTTCACCGACACCTTCCTCCCCACGGCCTTCCTGGCCGCCGCGCAGGCGTACGGGGCGGAGGTGCGACAGCCGCTGAGCGCGGGCCAGTTGCACGTCACCACCGCGGAGGAGTCCTTCCTCTCCAGCGGGTCCTTCGAGCCCGAACGTGCCCTCAAGGGCTGGACGGCCGCCATCGACCAGGCGCGAGCCGAGGGCTACGCGGGGCTCCGGGTGGCCGCCGACATGGGCTGGACGGTCCGCCCGCTCGTCGACATGGACGAGCTGGCCTGGTACGAGGCGCAGGCCAACCAGATCTTCTCCGCCGGCTACGCGATGGCGCTGTGCTGCTACGACCGGCGGCTGTTCACCCACGCGGAGCTGGAGCGGGTCAGCGCCGCGCACCCGGGGGCCGCAAGGGCCGGGGCCGGCAGCGCCGAGGAGTGGGAGCCCCTGCTCCGCATTCGCCGCACCTCCAACGGGCTGTCGCTCGAGGGCGCCGCCGACCGCACCAACCGCGACGCCCTGGCCGCCGTGCTCGGCCCGCTGGTGGCCGCGGCCGACGACGGCCCCGAGCCCGTCGTCATCGACGTGGCCAGTCTCACCTTCGCCGACGTCGCCACCGCTCGCCTGCTGGCCGGCGCGATCGCCGCCGGCCGCGGCCGCATCCTGCTGCGGGGCGCGCGCCCCGCTTTGACGGAGCTGCTGGCCGTCATCGACTCCATCAAGGCCCCCCGCTCCGCCCCCGACCGGTTGCCCGCCGTGGAGGGGACTCCGGCATGACCGGTCCCGGCACCACCCGCGGGCCGTTCGAGCGGGGCGTCCCGTCGCCCGGCGGCCGTGCGGCGGTCGCCGGCACCGTGCGTGAGGTGACCCGCCCGAACCCGTTCGACACCCCGGCCCTGACCGAGCAGGCCGGAGCAGACCCGCTCAGGAGCCATCCGCCCATGGCGGATGCCGCGACGGTCCGGGGCCGCGCCCGGTATGCCGACCCCTGGAAGACACGAAGATGTTCGACCAGCCGCTGACCTCACCTCCCGCCGGGGCGCACCGGCGGACCTTCAGGACCGTCGGGGAACTGGCGGGCGTGCGCTCCTTCGCCGAGAGCGAGGCCCGCGCCGCCGGCCTGAGCGACCAGGGGGTCGCGCGGGTCGTGCTGGCGGTCAACGAGGTGGCCACCAACGCCTTCGAGCACACCGCCGCCGGCTGCACCGTCACGATCTGGGCGCCGCCCGGCACGCTCGTCTGCCAGATCGACGACGACGGCCACTTCGCCGACCCCTGGGCGGGCCGCGTCCGCCCCGACACCTCCGCCGAGCGCGGGCACGGGCTCCTCCTGGTCAACGAGCTCACCGATCTGGTCCGCCGCCACAGTCACACCGGCGGCACCACCACCCGGCTCCACTTCGACCGGTCGTGACGAGGCGTGACCCCGCACCCGGCTCCTCGCGCGCGTCCGGCCGGTCCCGGCCGAGCCTCGACGGCGCCGTGAACCCCGGCGCCCCTTCCTTTCACGGTCACCCGCCGTCATGGCTCTCCGCATGGTGGCGACCGCGACCCCACCGTCGCGAAACCGGTGACCGGTCCCGACCTCATTGAGGAGCGGGCCTGGCAGCCGTTTCGGACCTGGTGTAATGGGCTGGTGGCCGCTGTGATCTCGTACCCCGCCTCCGTGGAGACCCGTCCGTGCGCCCCGGACGAGAAGGTGGGACGGCGATGAGATCACGCCTGAGCGCCCGCTTCACCTCGCACGTCACCCTTCAGGCGCTGCCCTTCGCCGCGATCGCCGCCGTCACCGTGATCGACCTCATGGCGGGCACGACGCTGGGGTTCCTGCCGCTGCTGACGCTCGGGCCCACGTTCGCCTCCGTGTACGGCGGCGTCCGGCGCACCTTCGTCGTCGGCGGCGTCGCCATCCTCGTCTGCCTGCCGCTGTCGCTCTACAACGACGTGCTGGGCCGGTGGCAGGGCTACGTGATCCTCGCCACCATCGCCGCGGTGACGGGCGCCAGCATGCTCGCCGCCCGGCTGCGGCTGCGCCGCGAGCGGGAGCTGGCCGACGTCCGCCGGGTGGCCGAGGCCGCCCAGCGGGTGCTGCTGCGCCCCGTCCCGCGCCGGGCGGGTGATCTGGCCATCGCCCTCTCCTACACCTCCGCCGTGGCCGAGGCCCGGATCGGCGGGGACCTGTACGAGGTGGTCACCACCCCCTACGGCGTGCGCCTGCTGATCGGCGACGTCCAGGGCAAGGGGCTGGAGGCCGTGGAGACGGCCGCCTGGGTGCTGGGCGCGTTCCGCGAGGCCGCCTACGACGAGCCCGGGCTGCTCGCCGTGAGCGCCCGGCTGGAGGCCACGCTGGAGCGGCAGCTCGACGAGGAGGCGTTCGTCACCGCCATCCTCGCCGAGGTCGACGACGGCGGCATCCACCTGCTCAACCACGGCCACCCGCCGCCGCTGCTGCTGGGCCACGACGGGAGCGTCCAGAAGGTGGAGCCGCCGGAGGAGGGACTCGCGCTCGGCCTGGCCTCCCTCGGCCCGGGCGAGCCGAAACCGCAGCGCGTGCCGTTCGTGGACGGCGACCAGCTCCTGTTCTACACCGACGGCGTCATCGAGGCCCGCGACCCCGGCGGCGCCTTCTACCCGCTGGACGAACGTGTCCAGGTGCTGCTGTCCCGCGACCCGCAGGACGCACTGGACGACCTGCGGGCCGACCTGGTCGAGCACGTCGGCGGCCCGCTGCTCGACGACGCCGCGATGCTCCTCCTGCACCGGCAGCAGGCCGCCTGACCCAGGGGTGACATCCGCGATCAGGCGAGGACCGGCCTCGCCCAGGCCGGGGCCGGCCGCCGATCGGGAACGCCTCCAGCGCTACCCGTTGCGCGACCTGCCGCCCATCACTCGGCCGTGCACCGCGCCCGGTCCGAGACGGCCTGCTCCGCGACGCACTTCTGGTCGATCACGGCGGCCACCCCAGGCATGTCCTTCACGGCGTCGGTCACCGCCCCCCAGTCCGTGTCCGGCTTCATCGTCAGCCGGAAGGACTCGGGGACGTCGCCGACGGCGAGGGCGTCGGCCAGCTTGCGGTCGCCGGAGTCCAGCAGGTGCCGCCGGACGTTCGCGTAGGCCGTCCGCCTGTCCTCGAACGTGATCGATTTCACCTCGGGTCTCGCGCGCAGGACCTGCTCCAGCTCGCTCTGCTGCGCGGCCGTGATGCCCGTTCCCGGAGTGGCGGGCGCCGGACGCACCCCATCGCTCCCGCCCCCGTCCGGCTCGGTGACGGCCCCGCACGCGGGCAGGGGCGAGCCGTCGTGACACAGGAAGACGGCCATCTCCGGTTGGCCCTTCGTCCACCCTCCTGACAGAAGACTGGACGCCCCCGTCGCCACCATGACCGTTTCCCGCTCGGACGGGGCGAGAAGGACGGCGCCGACGGCCCCCGCGAGCGCCAGCCCCAGGCCCACCGCCACGAACCGCACGCGCGGCCGGAACCCGCGCCGCTTCGGTGGGATCAGCGGCCGCAACCTCGCCGGCTCGACCGTCGTCCCCACCGCGGCGAGTGCGTCGCGCAGCCGGCTTTCCACACGGTTGTTCGCCTGTCCTACGTTCACTTGTTCTCCCCAAGCGCTCGGCCGAGAGCCTTCAGCCCTCTGGCGATCGTGGACCGCACGGTGCTTTCACCGATGCGCATGACCTCGGCGACCTCCGCGTCGGAGAGGTCGAGGTAGTAGCGCAGCGACAGCGCCTCGCGCTGCCTGCGCGGCAGCCGGCTCAGGGCCAGCAGCACCTCCTGGCGATCCTGGTCCACCAGCGCGGCGCTCTCGGCAGACCGGACCGGCGGCTCGTACGGCAGGGCCCTCCTCAGCCGGACCGCCCTGCGCCGCAGCACCGATCGGCTGCCGTTGAGCACGGCCGACCGGACGTAGGCGAGGGCACTGCCGGGATCGCGGAGCGTGGACCTCCCGGCATGGGTGCTGGTGAACGCCTCCTGGACGATGTCCTCGGCCGTCGCCTGATCACCCACCATGACCACGGCGAGACGGACGAGACCGACGTGATGCTCGGCGAAGATCGTCGCGACGTCCACACGTTCCCGAGCTCGTGGCTCCCTGTCGGGGAGCAGCTCTACTTCCATACCTCAGAGACGCCCGGCGCCCCGATCCGCTGCTCGCCCCGCGCGACGAGTCTCATCGGCCTTCCACCGGCCCGGGGCCGGCCGGTGTACCGCGCGGGACGGGCTGACCCGCGTCACGGGCCGGCCAGGCTCTCCTCCCAGCGGTCCTGGGCCGCCAGGACGTCCTCCGCGTGGTCGAGCGCCCACGTCCCGACCGCCTGGATCGGGCCCAGGAGCGACTGTCCCAGTTCGGTCAGCTCGTACTCGACCCGCGGCGGAGCCTCGGCGTACGCCCGCCGGACGACCAGGCCGTTGAACTCCAGCCGGCGCAACGTCTCCGTCAGCACCTTGGGACTGATCCCGCCGATCTGCGCCCGCAGCTCGCCCGGCCGGCGCGGGCCGTGCCGCAGCGCGCACACCACGACGGCGTTCCAGGTGTTGGCCAGCAGATCGAAGGCGAGTCTGGCCTGACAGTCGGCGAGCAACAACGTAGATCCTCCGTTAGGCACCGAATGGTGTGCGACGCGATTCCTACGATCCTTCCGTAAGCAAATTTCTCACACGAACGGAGAACGGCATGCGGATCGGCATTCTCGGGGCCGGCAACATGGCGGACGCCCTCGGCACGCAGTGGTCGCGGGCCGGCCACGAGGTCATGGTCAGCGGGCGCGACCAGATGAGGCTGGCGGCGCTCGCCGACCGGATGACCGCCGCCGCTGGCGGCTCGCCGGTGCTGCACGGGACGTGGGCGGAGGCGGCCGAGTTCGGCGACGTCGTCATGGCGGCGGTGCTGGCGGAGGGTCTGACGGAGGTGCTCACCGCCGCCGGCCCGGCCCTGCGGGGCAAGCCCCTCATCGACGTGACCAACCAGTTGCCGGGCTTCGACGTCACGCGTCCCATCTCCCGCCTGGCCGCGGACCTCACAGGCGCACACGTCGTGAAGGCCTTCAACCTGGCGCACGTGGACGTGTGGCGGATGACGCCGCCGGTCTTCGACGGCCGCCCCCTCGCGGTGCCGCTGTGCGGCGACGACCCAGACGCCCTGTCGCGGGTCCGCACCCTCGTCACGGACCTGGGCTGCACCCCCGTGGACGGCGGCGGGCTCGACCGGGCCGTGCTGCTGGAGGCGACGGCGGTGTTCGTCATCGGCCTGTGGTTCGGCGGAGCCGACGCGCAGGCCATCCTGACGCCCAGGGAGTTCGCCGGCGGCTGAGAGTTCCGGCCGTGGCCGCGGAAAACGCGGTGCGGCATGAGGATCGCCGCCCTACGATCTGCTGCATCGTCAACGAGAGGGCAATCATGACCTGCAAAGTTCGCCTCGTCCGGAGCCCCGAGCTGGCGCAGACGGTGGAGTACGCGTACGCGGCCGTGGCGGACGTGCCGATGCGGGCCGTCTGGGTGGCGGGCGCGTGTCCCCTGGACGGCGACGGCGCGACCGTGGCCGTGGGTGACGTGGCCGGCCAGACGCACCAGGTGATGCGCAACCTGGTCACCGCGCTGCGCAGTGCCGGTGCCGAGTTGACGGACGTGGCCAAGACCACCGTGTACGTGGCGTCCTCCCGCCAGAAAGATCTTGGCGAGGCCTGGCGGGTCTATCGGGAGTACATGGGCGATCACGACGTGCCCAGCACGTTGCTCGGCGTGGCGGTCCTCGGCTACGACGACCAACTCGTCGAGGTGGAGGCCGTCGCGCTCCTGCCCGGCGAAGGGGATTGAGAGGCGGGTCGCGAAGACGCGGCCCGGATGGCGGGGGAGACCTCAGGCCGGGTGGCGGGCGAGGTGGTCGGCCCGGCGGATGGGTTCGGGGAGGCGGAACCGGGGCGACAGGCGCAGCACCTGTTCCGCGGCCGTCTCCAGGTCGATGCGGTGCCCCTGTGACACGTACACCGGCTTCACCCCGTCCCGCGTGCGCAGCGCCCGGCCCACCGTCGCGCCGGCCAGCACGATCGGTGTCCACGCCCCTCGCTCCGGAGCCGGGGCGGTGTGGGCGCCGACGAACGGTGTCTTGCCGACCCCCAGGGCGGGCAGGCCGGTGAGGACGCCGAGGTGACAGGCCAGGCCGAACCCTCGGGGGTGCGCCAGCCCGTAGCCGTCGCACACCAGCAGGTCGGGCGTCACCGTGAGCCGTTCGAGCGCCGCCACCAGCGCGGGCAGCTCGCGGAAGGCGAACAGTCCGGCCACATAGGGGAACTCGGCCTTGCCGGGCACCGTCACCTGCTCCACGACGGACAGCGTGGCGGCGTCGAGCACCACCACGGCGGCGGTCAGCCGCTCGTCGTCGACGTAGTGCACGTCGAGTCCCGCCACCAGCGTGAACGCACGCGGCCCGGTCAGCTCCACGTGAAGCCGTAGTCGGTCCTGGATGGCCTCTGCCTCGGCGACAGTGGTCGGCCACGGGTGAAGCTGGTTTACACGCACGCGATCAATGTACGCCGTCTCCACACGGGTCAACCGCAGTCGCGTGCTATGCGGGCAGGCCCCTCTCGTCGGGAACGCAGTGCGTCATCTGCAGGCCGGTGACGTCGCGCGGGCCGTTCTTGCCGAGCTGGGACAGCCGCTGGCGCTCCTCGTCCGTCAGCACCTGGCCCGGCAGCGGCTCCAGGTGCGCGACGTCGGCGGCCGTGATGCCGAGGCCCTGGCCGACCCGCAGGCCGAGCTCGTCCTCGGCCATGAGGAAGTGCCAGACCATCCGCTCCTGCACCGGGCGGGCGCACTGGCTGATCAGCGTGACGAGGTTGTGCACCAGGTCGTCGCGCTCCCACTGGTGCATCAGCAGGTAGCGCTGGCCCGCCTGCTTGTAGTCGTTCGTCCGGGGGATGCGCCGGCGCGTCAACCGGCCTGTGATGACCGGCCCCACCTCCTGGCCGGGTGAAGGCGCTTCACGCAGCCCGCCGGTGATCGACGGCTCGTAGTTGACGTGCGGGTTCTCGCCGGCTCCGTCGACGTGGTACGCCATCATGCCGTCGCGCTGGTTGGTCCGGACGTCGGCGTTCTTGGCCTGGTTGACGGGCAGCTGCAGGTAGTTCGGGCCCACCCGGTAGCGCTGGGTGTCGCTGTAGGAGAACGTCCGGCCGACGAGCATCTTGTCGTCGGAGAAGTCCAGCCCGTCGACCAGCACGCCGGTGCCGAACGAGATCTGCTCGTTCTCGGCGAAGATGTTGGACACGTTCCGGTCGAGCACGAGGCGGCCGACCGGCCTGGGCGGGAAGTCGTTCTCCGGCCAGACCTTCGTGTCGTCCAGCGGGTCGAAGTCCAGCTCCTCGTGCTCGTCGTCGGACATGACCTGCACCAGCAGCTCCCACTCGGGGTAGTCGCCGCGGTCGATGGCGTCCATCAGGTCCTTGGTCGCGTGGCCCAGGTCGCCGGCCTGGATCGCGGCGGCGTCCTGCGCGGTGAGGCTGCGGACGCCCTGCTTGGGCATCCAGTGGTACTTCACCAGCAGGGTCTCGTTCCGGTCGTTGACCCACTTGTAGGTGTTGACCCCGAACCCCTGCATGAACCGGTACGTCGCCGGGATGCCGCGCGGGCTGAACAGGTTGACCAGCATGTGCGTCGACTCCGGAGTCTGCGACATGAAGTCGAAGATCCGGGCCGGCTCCTGGCGGAACGTGACGGGGTCGGGCTTGAGCGAGTGGATCACGTCGGGGAACTTGATGGCGTCCCTGATGAAGAACACGCCCAGGTTGTTGCCGACCAGGTCCCAGTTGCCGTCCTCGGTGTAGAACTTCACCGCGAACCCGCGCGGGTCACGCGCCGTCTCGGCCGAGTCGCGGCCGCCGATCACGGTCGAGAAGCGGACGGCCACGTCGGTGCGCTTACCGGGCTCCTGGAACAGCTTCGCCCTGGTGAACCTGGAGATCGGCTCGTCGCCCAGCTTGCCGTACGCCTCGAAGTATCCGTACGACGTCGTGCCCCGCGCGTGGACGACCCGCTCGGGGATGCGTTCGCGGTCGAAATGGCTGATCTTCTCCAGGAAGTGGTAGTTCTCGAGCGTGGCCGGGCCGCGGGCGCCCACGGTTCGCTGGTTCTGGTTGTCGTAGACGGGTTGTCCCTGCCTGGTGGTCAGCATGGGCCGGTCGTCGCCGGTGGTCATGGGTTCCGGCTCCCTCCTTGTGACGGCGTTCCGCGCATACGTATCCCGTCTGAAGGTCGCTAAAGGTCGCGTTGGGAGATCTTCTGTAGGGTCGGGGCCATGAGGCATGCCGTGGTGGTCGTCGGGCCCGGTCTGGCCGCCGATCCGGCCCTGCTCGACGAGACGGCCGGACGCGAGTTCGCGGCCCTCGGGGTCCGCGGCACGGTCGCGCACGCCGCCGACGGGGCTCAGTTCCTGGCGCACGTCCGCGCCGCCACGTCCCCGGACCCGGCGACGACCCCCGGCGGTCCGGGGGGCGAGCGGGGCCGGGCGGTGGTGGTCGTCCCCGGGCCCGATCCCGGGGCGCGGTCCCTCATGACGGCGGCGATGGGCCCGGTCGTGTGGCTGGACCTGGCCCGGGTGGACCACGCCGAGGTGGGGGAGGGCGGCTCCCACCTGCACGGGCGCGGCATCGAGGGGCTGCCCTGGGCGATCAGGCACGCCGTCGGCCGCCTCGCCTGGCCGCGCCGCCGCGTCCCGTACGGTCCGCACCACGACCAGTGGGCCGAGCTGTACCTTCCCCGGACACCGCCCGGCGGGTCCCCGCCACCGGTCGTGGCGCTCGTGCACGGCGGCAACTGGCGGTCGGTCTGGGCCGCCGACCTCATGGACGCGCTCGCCCTCGACCTCGTACGCCGCGGCCTGGCCGTCTGGAACCTCGAATACCGCCGCCCCGACCTGCACGGCTGGCAGGCCACCACCGCCGACGTGGCCGCGGGACTGCGCGCCCTGGACGGCCTGGACGTCCCCGTGGACCGGGCCCGGACGGTGCTGGCCGGCCACTCGGCGGGGGCGCAGCTCGTCCTGCGCGCCGCCGCCGACGGGGCCCGCGCCTCGCTGGTCGTCTCGCTCGCGGGGATGCTCGACCTGGTGGAGGCGGCCCGGCGATGGCTCGGCGCGGGCGCGGTCGCCGGCGCGCTGGGCGCCGCTCCGGACGAGGCGGCCCAAGTGTACGGCTCGGCCAGCCCGCTGCACCGGCTGCCGATCGGGGTGCCCCAGCTCGTCGTGCAGGGGACGGGCGACGAACTGGACCTGGTGGATTTCGGCCGCCGGTACGCCCGCGCCGCCCAGGCAGCCGGGGATGATGTGACATTTCTGGAAATGTCCGGCGACCACTTCGCCGTGATCGACCCTCGCACCCCCATCTGGCACGCCACCGCCCGAGCCGTCCTCGGCGAAACCCCCGACTCCCCACGCTGACCACCCCCGCAAGGGAGTTCCGCCGCGCGCCCGGGATCCGCGCGTGACACCGTCCTCCGGCTATGATCATCAGATTTCGGACGCGCGTACAGGGACGGGGACAGCCGTGGGCATTCGCGCCGGCGCGGGCGGCGCCGCCGGGCGGTCTCCGCCGCCCGGCCGCCGGTCAGGGCGCGGACCCGGCCGCCGCGTACGGCTCGCCCGCGTGCAGGACGACCTGGGCGAAGCGGGCGGCCACCTCCCGCCAGATGGGCGTCGAGACGGGCTCGTCCGCCACCGCCCGCGCGTACACCTCGTCCGGGTCGAACCCGTTCACCTCCCAGGTGCGGATGCGCTCGGGCAGCACCTCCGGGTGGAACTGCACCCCCCAGGCCCGCGAGCCGACCCGGAACGCCTGGTAAGGGCAGGCGGCCGTCTCGGCCAGCCACACCGCCCCCGGCGGCAGCGCGGTGATCGCGTCGACGTGGTGCTCGATGGCCGGCACCACCCCCGGCAGGTCGCGGAACAGCGGGTCGCCCGCCGCCTCGGGCCGGAGCGTGACCGGCACGCTGCCGTTCTCGGGCGCGCCCACGTCGCCCGTCACCTCGCCGCCCGCCACCTCGGCGACCATCTGCCCGCCCAGGCAGATGCCGAAGAACGGGACGTCCCGCTCCAGCGCCTCGGCCACCAGGCTCCGGGTGGGCGCCAGCCAGGGCGCGCGGTCGTCCTCGCCGGGCAGGTAGCCGCCGCCCATCATGATCATGGCGTCGTGCCGGAGGGCGTCGGGCACGGCCGCGCCGTCGTAGGCGTGGACCACGTCCAGCCGCAGCCCCGCCTCCTCCAGCCAGCCGCCGAACCGGCCGGGGCCGCCGCTGCGGCTGTTCTGCACGACCAGGACCTCACCCATCACAGCTCTCCAACCGGCCGGCATCCGCGCCGGCCCTCGTCGCGGGTACCGCTCCCGTGGTGAACCACTGGGGAACCACTGGTGGACCATGCCGGGGCGGGGGAGCGAAACCGCCGTCCGGCCGTGCCCCCGGCGGGTCACGTGAGACCGGCCGCCTGGGCGGTGTGGCGCAGCAGGATCGCGGTGGTGACCGGGCCGACCCCGCCGGGCACCGGCGTCAGCGCCGCCGCCCGGCCGATGACCGCGTCGAAGTCCACGTCGCCGGTCAGCCCGCCGTCGGGCGTGGGGTTGGTGCCGACGTCGATCACCACCGCGCCCGGGGCCACGTGCTCGGCGCCGATGAGGCCCGCCCGGCCCACGGCGGCCACCAGCACCTCGGCGGTGGAGGTGACGGCCGCCAGGTCGCGCGTGCGGGAGTGGCAGACGGTGACGGTGCAGTGCCGGTCGAGCAGCAGGTGCGCCAGCGGCTTGCCGACGACCGTGGACCGGCCGACGACCACGGCCCTGGCCCCTCGCAGTTCGACGCCGTGCCGGTCGAGCAGCGCCAGCACCGCCGCCGCCGTGGCCGGCGCGAACGCGGCCAGCCCCGCGGCGAGCCGGCCGAGCGAGAGCGGGTTGGCGCCGTCGACGTCCTTGGCCGGGTCGATGGCGGCGGCCAGCTCCTGCGCGGAGGCGCCCTCGGGGAGAGGCGTCTGCAGCATGACGCCGTGCACGTCCGGATCGGCGCCGAGCCGCTCCAGCGTGGCCCGGATCTCCTGCGGGCGGGCGGCCGGGCCCAGGTCCACGAGGTCGCAGGCGATGCCCACGCCCTCCGCCGCCTTGGCGATCGACCGCACGTACCACAGGGTCGCCTCGTCGGCGGTGGCCACCACCACGGCCAGCCTCGGCCGGGGACGCCCGGAACGCCGCCCGGCGGACACCCGCTCGGCGGTCTCGGCCCTGATCGCCGCCGCCAGTTCCCTGCCGCGCAGCTCCACGCCCGCCGGTGCGGTCCCGCTCGTGTGTTCCGTCACGACGTGATCTCCTCGCGCACCGCCGCCGTCACCCGTTCGGCCCTGGCGACGGCCGCATCCACCCCGGCCAGCCGCTCGCGCAGCGCGCCGGCCACGGCCTCGTCCTTGATGCCGCCCACGTTGACCTCGACGTTCACCCGTCCGGTGGTGAGCGCGGCGCGCGCCGCCTCGGCGGCGGCGGCGACATCGGTGACGACGTTGCGGTTGCCGATCGGCAGCAGCGCCTCGCTCAGCTCGACCAGCCGGGCGGCCGTCTCCACGACGGCGGCGGGCGGCTCGGCGGCGCCGGCGAGGGCCGCCGCGATGGCCGCGCCGCGGTCCTCGCCCTTGGGCAGCCGGTAGGCGTCGGTGACCGCGGTGAACGCCGCGGAGTCCTCCTCGGCGAGCCGCAGCGCCCGCTCCCGCAGCGTGTCGGTCTCTGCCGTCACGGCGGCGATGGTCTCGGCGTGCGCGGCGTACCTCTCGCCGGTGCTGTAGCGGGCCACCATGCCCAGCAGGGCCGCCGCCTGCGCCGCGTGCAGCGCCGCGCTCGCCCCGCCGCCGGGTGCGGGCACCCGGTCGGCCAGCCGGTCCAGGAAGTCGCCGATCTTCGTCTCGCGCATGGCGGCATTCTGCCAGCCCGCGTCCCCGTCACTCGCGGTGCATCGGCCGGGTGACGTCCTGGGATCCCGGCGAGGGGTACCGCGGAGGAGGCGCGGCCTCGGGAGCGCCGGGCCGGTCGCCCTGGTGACCGCCCTGGTGGCCGCTCACGTAACCGCCGTGCGGGCTCGGGCCGGGGCCGGGGCCGGGCGGGTAGGGAGCTCCGTACCCGTGGCCGGGCGTGACGACCGCGGGCGGCCGCGCGGCCCGCCAGCGCGACGGGAACGCCGACGCCACCAGCATGGCCACCCCGAGCACCAGGAGCATCCACGTGTAGAGCATGGTCCGGAACCCGAGCCCGAGGACGCCGTCGAGCAGGCCGTCGGGCAGGACGCGCACGCCCGACAGCTCCACCACGGGCACCAGCCCGACCGCGGTGTAGAGCAGCCCGCCGAGGAGCGAGGCGACCGGCGACAGGCGCGAGCCCAGCAGGAACGCCAGCAGCACCCCGGCGACCACGAGCGCGCCCAGGCCGGGCACCGACGCCTGGAGGTAGCGCTGGAAGCCCACGGTGATCTCGCCGACCCCGTACGCCAGCGCGAGGGCGGCCGGCGGCGGGAGCAGGAGGCCGGCGACCAGCCCGAGCAGGTGACGCACAGTGTTGGACATCCTGGCCGACCCCCGTCATCCGGTTAGGGCCACAACCTACCTCGTGGACTCCCGCACGACGAGATCGGGCTGGAACATGATCTGCTGGTGCGCGTGGGTGTCGGGGTTGTCGCACTCGTCGAGGAGCAGCTCCGTGGCCACCCGCCCGAGCTTGTACGTCGGCTGGCGCACCGACGACAGCGACACGGTCGAGGCGGAGGCGAAGTCGATGTCGTCGTACCCGATCAGCGAGACGTCGTCGGGCACCCTGACCCCGGCGTGCAGCAGGCCCCGCAGCATGCCCAGCGCCAGCAGGTCGTTGGCGCAGAACAGCGCGTCGGGCAGCGAGCCGTCGGCGAGCAGCTTCTCGGCGGCCTGCTGGCCGGCCCTGGCCGTCATCGCCGGCATCGCGATCTCGACGAGGCTGCCGGGGTCGCGCCCGGCTGTGGCGAGCGCCTGCTCGGCGCCGCGCCGCCGGTCCTGGCACTGCCGGATCGTGGCCGGGCCGGTGACGTAACCGAGGCGCTCGGCCCCGCCGCCCAGCAGGTGGGCGACCGCCATGGCGCCGCCGGTCACGTCGTTGACCGCCACCGCGCACTGGCCCGACTGCTCGGCCGGGTGGTCCACCAGCACCATGCTGATGCCGCGCTCGCGCAGCCGGTCGAGCCGGGAGGCGTCCTCGTCGGACGGCGTGATCAGCACGCCGCGCACCCGTTGCTCGGCGAAGACGAGCAGGTTGCGCTCCTCCTTCGCCCGGCTGCCGGAGGAGTTGCCCAGGATGACGGCGTAGCCGCGCTCGCTGGCCACGTCCTCGACGCCGGCCGCGACGTCGGTGAAGAACGGGTTGCCGATGTCGATCACCGACAGGCCGATGGTGCGGCTGTGGCCGGCCCGAAGCGTGGAGGCCGAGCCGTGCCGGACGAAGCCGAGGTCCTTGATGGCCGCCTCGACGCGGGTGCGGGTGTCGCCGGCGACCTTCTCGGGGCGGTTGAGCACGTTGGACACGGTGCCGGGGGACACCCCGGCCCTGGCCGCGACGTCCTTGATGCTCACTGTCCCCATGGCCGTTCCCGTGGCTCGTAGGTGCGCACGTCAGCGCTCCGCCGTACCAGATCCCGCATCTGCGCCAGGTCGCCGACCAGGCCGCGTGCCCGCGCCTGCACGAGCGCGTTGCCGAGCGCGGTCGCCTCGACGGGCCCGGCGACCACCGGGAGCCCTGTCGCGTCGGCCGTCAACCGGCACAGCAGTTCGTTGCGCGATCCACCACCGACCAGATGGACGACCTCCACCTTCCGCCCGCTCAGGCGGGTGGCGTCGGCGACGGCCCGCTGGTAGGCGAGAGCGAGGCTCTGCAGGATGCATCGTACGGCCTGCGCCGGACCCTCCGGCGCGCGCTGCCCGGTACGGGCGCAGTAGGCGGCGATCCGGGCCGGCATGTCGCCGGGCGGCAGGAACGTCGGGTCGTCGGGGTCGACGACTATGTCGATCCGGACCCGCTCGGCCTCGGCCAGCAGGGGCGCGAGGTCGGGGGAGCCCCAGACGCGCAGGCACTCCTGCAAGATCCACAGGCCCATGACGTTGCGCAGGTAGCGGGTCGTGCCGTCGACGCCCGCCTCGTTGGTGAAGTTCGCCAGGCGGCTCTCCTCGGTGAGCACCGGGGCCGGCAACTCCACGCCGACCAGCGACCACGTGCCGCAGGAGATGTAGGCGAAGGCGGGCGCGGCGGCGGGCACCGCCACGACGGCCGAGGCGGTGTCGTGCGAGGCGACCCGCGTCACCGTGGTGGTGTGGCCGATCTCCTCGGCCACGTCCGGGCGCAGTGGCCCGGCCGGGTCCTCGGTGACCGGCGGCAGGACGCGGCGGGGCAGGCCGAGCCGGTCGACGAGGTCCCACGCCCAGTCGCGGCGCGTCACGTCGTACAGGCCGGTCGTCGAGGCGTTGGTGCGCTCGGCCCCGATGTCGCCGGTCAGCCAGTACGCGAGCAGGTCGGGGATCAGCAGCATCGTGGCGGCCCGGTCGAGCAGCCCGTCGCGGCCGTCGCAGCGGAGCTGGTTGACGGTGTTGAACGGCAGGAACTGCAGCCCGGTCACCCCGTACGGGTCCACCCGCTCGGTGAGCCCGGCGGTGCGGCCGTCGCGGTAGTGCACGGGGTTGCCGATCAGCCTGCCGTCGCCGTCGAGCAGCCCGTAGTCCACGGCCCAGGAGTCGATGCCGATCGACTCGGCCGGCCCCGCCCGGCGCAGCCCGTCGAGGATCTCCCGGTACAGGCCGAGCACGTCCCAGTGCAGGGTGCCCGACACCCGCACCGGCCGGTTGGCGAAGCGGTGCGCCTCGGTGAGCTCGACCTTCTCGTGCGTGATGTCGGCGGTCATCACCCGCCCGCTCGAAGCGCCCAGGTCCACAGCGGTGAATCGCATCCTCCGATTAAAACGTATCAATCACGATCCCGCCATATCGCCGAGGCGCCCATTGACGCCCGCAGGCCGAAGCCCCTAGATTCCGGGACCATCCCTTTAAAACGTTTGTTGCGCGGAGGACGGATGAGTGCACTCTCCACACGCGCTCTCGCGCACGCGGGCAAGCCCTTCGGAGCCGCTCTCGCCACGAACGCCCGCCGGTGTCCACCCTCCCGGCGGCGGCGCGGACCCCACACCACCGAAGATCATCCAGTGACCGGAAGCGAGGGAAGGTCGCCATGCAACGCGTGTGCTTCCTGCTGAAAGTGCGCAGTGAGCGACTCGACGAGTACCGCGAACGCCACCGGGCCGTGTGGCCCGACATGATCGAGGCCCTGCGGAAGGCGGGCTGGGGCAACTACTCGCTGTTCCTGCGCGAGGACGGCCTGCTCGTCGGCTACCTGGAGACCGACGACTTCGAGGCCGCCCAGCGGCGGATGGCGCAGACGGACGTCAACGACAGGTGGCAGGCCGAGATGGCGCCCTTCTTCGAGGCGGGACGGCCTGACGAGGGGTTCCTCACCCTGGAGGAAGTGTTCCACATTGACTGAATCGGGGAAGAACTTGATCAAGGAAGAGCTCCGGCGGCAACGCATCGAGACGCCGTCCTGGGCCTACGGGAACTCAGGCACCAGGTTCAAGGTGTTCGCGCAGAAGGGGGTGCCGCGCGACCCGTACGAGAAACTGGCCGACGCCGCCCAGGTGCACCGCTTCACGGGCGTCGCGCCGACCGTGGCGCTGCACATCCCGTGGGACAAGGTCGACGACTACGCCGACCTGGCCCGGCACGCCGCCGAGCAGGGCGTGCGCATCGGCGCGATCAACTCCAACGTCTTCCAGGACGACGACTACATGCTCGGCAGCGTCACCCACCCCGACCCGGTGGTCCGCAAGAAGGCGCTGGCCCACCTGATCGAGTGCGTGGACATCATGGACCAGACCGGGTCCGACACGCTCAAGCTGTGGTTCTCCGACGGCACCAACTACCCGGGCCAGGACGACATCCGCGCCCGGCAGGACCGGCTGGCCGAGGCGCTGGCCGCCGTGTACGAGCGGCTCGGCGACGACCAGAGGTTCCTGCTGGAGTACAAGCTGTTCGAGCCGGCCTTCTACACGACCGACGTGCCCGACTGGGGCACCGCCTACGCCCACTGCCTCAAGCTCGGCCCCAAGGCCCAGGTCGTGGTCGACACCGGCCACCACGCCCCCGGCACGAACATCGAGTTCATCGTGGCGTTCCTGCTGCGCGAGGGCAAGCTCGGCGGGTTCGACTTCAACTCGCGCTTCTACGCCGACGACGACCTCATGGTGGGCGCGGCCGACCCGTTCCAGCTCTTCCGCATCATGTACGAGGTGATCAGGGGCGGCGGGTACACCGAGGACACGGCGTTCATGCTCGACCAGTGCCACAACATCGAGCCCAAGATCCCCGGCCAGATCCGGTCGGTGATGAACGTCCAGGAGGCCACCGCCAAGGCGCTGCTCGTGGACCGCGAGGCGCTGGCCGCCGCCCAGCGCGCGGGCGACGTGCTCGCCGCGAACGCCGCGTTCATGGACGCCTACAACACCGACGTGCGCCCGCTGCTCGCCGAGCTGCGCGAGGAGATGGGCCTCGACCCGGACCCGATGGCCGCCTACGCCAGGTCCGGATACTTCGACAAGATCGCCACCGAGCGGATCGGTGGCGCGCAGGCAGGATGGGGAGCCTGATGCAAGCCGCACGACCGCAGGCCGTACAGGAACTGCTGGACCGATCGCACGCGCTCGGCGCCGACCCGCGCAACACCAACTACGCGGGCGGCAACACCTCCGCCAAGGCCGCCGCGACCGACCCGGTGACGGGCGACGACGTCGAGCTGATGTGGGTGAAGGGCTCCGGCGGCGACCTCGGCACGCTCACCGCCGCTGGCCTCGCCGTGCTCCGCATCGACCGGCTGCGCGCCCTGACCGGCGTCTACCCCGGCGAGGAGCGCGAGGACGAGATGGTCGCCGCGTTCGACTACTGCCTGCACGGCAAGGGCGGCGCCGCGCCGTCCATCGACACCGCCATGCACGGCCTCGTGGACGCCGCCCACGTCGACCACCTCCACCCCGACTCCGGCATCGCCATCGCCACCGCGGCCGACGGCCCCGCGCTGACCGAGCGGATCTTCGGCGACCGGGTCGTGTGGGTGCCCTGGCGGCGCCCCGGCTTCCAGCTCGGCCTCGACATCTCCGCCATCAAGGCGGCCAACCCCCAGGCCGTCGGCTGCATCCTGGGCGGCCACGGCATCACCGCCTGGGGCGCCACCAGCGAGGAGTGCCGGGCCAACTCCCTGGAGATCATCCGCACCGCCGAGCGGTACATCGCCGAGCACGGCCGGTCCGACCCGTTCGGCCCCGTGATCCACGAGCCGCTGCCCGAGGAGGCCCGCCGCCGCCGCGCAGCCGAGCTGTTCCCGGTGGTCCGCGGCCTGGCGAGCACCGACGTCCGCCAGGTCGGCCACTACACCGACTCGCCGGAGGTCCTCGACTTCCTCGCCCGCGCCGAGCACCCCCGCCTGGCCGCGCTCGGCACGTCCTGCCCGGACCACTTCCTGCGCACCAAGGTCGCCCCGCTCGTGCTGGACCTGGCTCCGAACGCGCCGCTGGAGGAGGCCGTGGCCCGGCTGCGGGAGCTGCACGCCCGCTACCGCGAGGAGTACGCCGCCTACTACGACCGGCACGCCACGCCCGACTCGCCGCCGATGCGCGGCGCGGACCCGGCGATCGTGCTGGTGCCCGGCGTCGGCATGTTCAGCTTCGGCAAGGACAAGCAGACCGCGCGGGTGGCCGGCGAGTTCTACGTCAACGCCGTCAACGTGATGCGCGGCGCCGAGGCGCTGTCCAGCTACCAGCCGATCGCGGAGTCGGAGAAGTTCCGCATCGAGTACTGGGAGTTGGAGGAGGCCAAGCTGCGGCGCCTGCCCGCGCCCAAGCCGCTGGCCGGGCGCGTCGCCCTGATCACCGGCGGCGGCTCCGGCATCGGCGCGGCCACCGCCCGCAAGCTGGCCGCCGAGGGAGCCTGCGTGGTCGTCGCCGACCGCGACGTCGCCGCCG
The DNA here is from genome assembly GCF_014207745.1 of Nonomuraea muscovyensis. Lineage (NCBI taxonomy): Bacteria > Bacillati > Actinomycetota > Actinomycetes > Streptosporangiales > Streptosporangiaceae > Nonomuraea > Nonomuraea muscovyensis. Next base: position 1,920,328 of record NZ_JACHJB010000002.1, on the reverse strand, counting down.
CCGGCAAGGTCGCCGCCGAGCTCGGCGCCAAGGCGCTGCGGGCCGCGGACGTCGCGATCGCCGCCGAGGTGGACGTCACCTCCGAGGAACAGGTCGCCGAGGCCGTACGGCAGGCGGTCCTCGCCTTCGGCGGCGTCGACCTGGTGGTCAACAACGCCGGCCTGTCGCTGTCGCGCTCCCTGCTGGAGACCACGCTCGCCGACTGGGACCTGCAGCACGACGTGATGGCCCGCGGCTCGTTCCTCGTCTCGCGCGAGAGCGCGCGCGTGCTGATCGACCAGGCGATGGGCGGCGACATCGTCTACATCTCCTCCAAGAACGCCGTCTTCGCCGGCCCCAACAACGTCGCCTACGGCGCCGCCAAGGCCGACCAGGCCCACCAGGTGCGGCTGCTCGCGGCCGAGCTGGGCGGCCACGGCATCCGCGTCAACGGCATCAACCCCGACGGCGTGGTGCGCGGCTCCGGCATCTTCGCCTCCGGCTGGGGCGCCAACCGCGCGGCGGTGTACGGGGTCGAGGAGGAGCGGCTCGGCGAGTTCTACGCCCAGCGCACGCTGCTCAAGCGCGAGGTGCTGCCGGAGCACGTGGCGGCCGCGGTGTTCGCCCTCACGGGCGGCGAGCTGTCGCACACGACCGGCCTGCACATCCCGGTGGACGCCGGCGTGGCCGCCGCCTTCCTCCGCTAGCCGCCCCCGCGGTGCCGATGCCGTGCCGCACGAGCGGCGATCTTGTCGGTGCGGTACGGCATGATCCGGCACCGTGGACGACGCGGACAAGCGCGCGCTGCGCGCCCGGGTGCTCCGCGCCGAGCACCCGGACCTCACCGAGCTGACGGAGCTGGTCACCGGCGCGGCCGAGAGTGACCTCCACTGGCGCGAGGAGCGCTGGCTGGCTCACCTCGCCGACCTGGCGCTGCGGCTCGGGCCGGACGACCGGCTCGCGCTGTGGCCGGCGGTCGAGCGGCTGGCCGGGGCCGTGGAGGAGAGTCAGGTCGATCCGGACGAGCGACGGCGGCTGCTGCGGCGGTTCGCCGAGGTCCATCCGCGGCCGCTGAAGCTGCCGCTCGGGCCGGGCGGCTGGGCCGCGGCCGTCCGCGCCCACCTGGGCGACGCGCCGGCTCCGGAGGTGGTGGAGCTGATGCGTCACCTGACCACGGTGGGCGGGCCGCGGCCGTCGAAGACCTGGCGCTCCCGCTGCCTCGACCTCCTCGCGCCGGACGAGGCGCGGCGGGCGGCCCGGTTCGCCTTCGACGCGCTCGTCACCGCCTCGGAGTCGATCGGCTCCGGCTTCGCCTTCCGGGTCTTCGTCTCGGAGGCCGACTCCGACCTGGCCCGCGGCCTGGTCTGGGCGGCGGCCCTGAGCGACGGCGCCACAGCCCGGGAGGCACGCCACCGCGATGACGCCCGCGCGGCAGGCGGCGGAGAGCCCGCGGCCGGTGGTGGCGACCTGGAGACCGGTGGTGACCTTGCGACCGGTGGTGGCGACCTGGAGACCGGTGGTGACCTCGCGACCGGTGGTGGCGACCCGGCGGCAGGTGGCGGCTCGATCGTCGCGGCGCTGGCGCGGCTCGCCGAGCGGGCGGCCGGCGACATGCTCGTGTGGCGGCTGGCGGGCAGCGCGCTCAACGCGCTCGCCGTCTGTGCGGGGACCGGCGCCGTCGAGGCGCTGCACCGCCTGCGGCGGACGATCACGTCCGGGGCGCTGCTCAAGCAGGTCGACACGGCGCTGGCCGTCGCCGCCGCGGGTGCGGGCGTCACCGCCGCCCAGCTCGTCGAGCGCAACGTGCCCCGCCACGGCCTGGCCAACGACGGCACCCGCACCTGGGAGCTCGGGGAGCGGACCGTGACGCTGGCGGTGCGCGATCCGGCCGCCGTGCGGCTGACCGCGGGCACGGGTGCCGGCCGCACCAGGCTGCCCGGCGACGCTTCCCACGTCAGGGCCGTCGCCAAGGAGGTCCGGCGGACGCTGGCGGCCGAGCGGGCCCGCGTCGAGGCGCTGTTCGCCGTCGAGCGCGCCTGGCCGTACGAGGAGTGGGCGCGCCACTACCGCGACCACCCGATCACCGGCGCGGTGACGAGAGGCCTCGTCTGGCAGGCCGGGGACGGCGCCACGTTCCTCCCCGGGGACCCCGCCGACCCCGGCCGGGGCACGGTGCGGCTGTGGCATCCCGGCCGTGCCCGGCCGGAGGAGGTGGCAGCCTGGCGCGAGACGGTGACCGGGCGGCGCCTGCGCCAGCCGGTCAAGCAGGCCTTTCGCGAGGTCTACCACCTCACCCCGGCCGAGGAGGAGGCCGGGGTCGCCTCCATCCGCTTCGCCGGCCACATCGTCGACCAGCGGCGTGTCTACGCGCTGGCCAAGGGACGCGGCTGGCGGCCCGGATGGCTTGACCCCTTCCACGACGGCGGCGCGGCCGAGGCGAAGAAGGAGCTGGCCGACGGAGCGTGGCGGGCCCGGTTCGGCTACGAGGCGGTGGGTGGGGACGACCTGGCCGTGACCGGCGAGGTGCGCTTCGACCGCCGCCACGGCGCCAGGTGGCGGGAGAGCGGCCTGGCCGAGGTGCCGCCGCGGGTGTTCAGCGAGGCGATGCGCGACGTGGACCTGTTCGTGGCGGTCGCCTCCATCGCGGCCGACCCCGACGGTCTCCGGCGCGCCGGAGACCGGCACGCGGCCTACTGGCGCGAGGCGGCCTGCGGCGAGCTGGCGCCGTCGGCCGTGACGCGCGCCGACGCGCTGGCGCGGCTCCTGCCCCGCACCGCCATCGCCGGGCGGTGCGAGCTCACCCCCCGCCACCTGGTGGTCCGCGGCGACCTGCGCACCTACCGGATCCACCTCGGCACCGCGAGCGTCCTCATGGACCCCGGCGACGTCCACCTGTGCGTCGTGCCCGCGCGGCGGCCGAGGCGTGGCCTCTTCCTGCCGTTCGAGGAGGACGGCCTGCTGGCCCTCATCCTCAGCAAGGCGTTCCTGCTCGCGGCCGACGCCTCGATCGCCGACGCGTCGATCCGGCGGCAGATCGTTCCTCCGGAGACGCCGGTCACTTCTTGATGGTGTAGCTGTCGCCGTACACCTTCCAGGTCAGCGGCGGATCGAGGTCGAGGTTGCCCTTCTTGAGGAAGACCCGCTGCGCGGTGTCCACGCGGCTGGTGTCCTCGTGCGCCTCCTCCGCCTTCATGGCCGCCTTGCGGGCGTCGAGGAACGCGTTGAGGTACGTGGTCTCGTTCCCGCCCTGCGCCGGGGGCCTGGCCTTGGCGAGGGCCGACTTGCGGATGCCGCCGAAGCTCAGCCGGTCGCCGCCGGGCCCGTGCATGACCATGGCGTCGTAGTAGGCGAACTGCCCCAGCGCCCGCAGCCCGTCCTTCTTGGCCTGCTCGACCGCTGGGTTGAAGTAGACGCGGTCGCGCTCGTCGTTCTGGGCCCGCTGGAAGACCGGGTCCTTGGCCGCCGTCTTCCAGTCGCGGGTGAAGTGGGGGTCGAGGCCCTTGTGGGAGGCCGTGCCGTTGACCTTGCGGAGCGCGGGCAGGTACCTGGCCAGCACGTTGCCCGGTTTGCGTGCGGTGTACAGTTCGACGAGTTCGAGCATGTCGCCCGTCCCGGAGCAGAACCCGATGATGCCGGCCGTGTACCCGCGGTCGTCCTTGATGTCCTCGATGTAGCCGTACTGCGCCTTCCAGTCGAGCGAGGAGTTCTCCGCGCTCGACACCAGCCGCATGGCGATGTCCTTCTTGTGTGGATCGGTGAGATCGGCGGGCGCCTGGCCCGTTAAGGACAGCGTGAGGGCGAGGGCGGAGGACGCGAGGGCCGTCAACGACATGAGTGGTCCGTTCGTTAGGAAGCTTTCCTAACGAACGGTACTCGTCCGAACGGGGCGCCGGGGGCGAATCCGACAAAACCCGGTCACGGCCGGAGCGCGGCCAATTGCTCCTCGAACGGCACGACCGCCTCCACCTCGTCGCCGGACGCGGCCGGGCGGGGGCGGGTGGCGGCCCGGCCCGTCATGAGGTCCGCCAGCTCTCCGCCCGCGCGCCCGATCCGCTCGGCGAGGCCCTCGGTGAACGCGTCACCGCCGCCGCCCCAGTCCTCCGACGCCGCGTACACGGCCGTCGGCGCCACCACGGCCCGCAGGTAGGCGAACAGCGGGCGCATCGCGTGCTCCAGCACCAGCGAGTGCCGGGCCGTGCCGCCCGTGGCGGCGACCAGCACCGGGGTGCCCGCCAGCGCGTCCGGGTCGAGGACGTCCACGAACGACTTGAACAGGCCGCTGTAGGAGGCGGTGAACACCGGGGTGACCGCGATGAGGCCGTCGGCGCCGGTGACGGCCTCGACCGCCTCGCGCAGCCTGGCGTTGGGGAACCCGGTCACCAGGGCGTTGGCGATGTCGGTGGCGAGGTCGCGCAGCTCGATCACCCGCACCTCGGCGGGCGCGCCGGCGGCCGGAGTCTCGTCCAGGCGCGCGCGGGTGGCCTGGGCGAGACGGTCGGCGAGCAGGCGGGTGGAGGACGGCTGGCTGAGCCCCGCCGACACGGCGACGAGCTTCATGGATGATCTCCTCTTCGGTCTCGGGGTGCGGTCCCGCATCGCGGTCCCGGGTGGCGGTCTCAGGCGGCGGAGGGCTCCGCCGCGCGCGTGGCGTGGGTGGGCGCGCCCGGCACGCCGGCGGGACGGTTCTTGGCGAACTCCCGGCGCAGCACCGGCACGACCTCCTCGCCCAGGATGTCGAGCTGCTCCAGCACCGTCTTCAACGGCAGCCCGGCGTGATCCATGAGGAACAGCTGGCGCTGGTAGTCGCCGAAGTGCTCGCGGAAGGCCAGCGTCCGGTCGATCACCTGCTGCGGGCTGCCGACCGTGAGCGGCGTCTCGGCCATGAAGTCCTCCAGGGAGGGGCCGTGGCCGTAGACGGGGGCGTTGTCGAAGTACGGGCGGAACTCGCGGACGGCGTCCTGGGAGTTCTTGCGCATGAACACCTGGCCGCCCAGGCCCACGACGGCCTGCTCGGGCGTGCCGTGCCCGTAGTGCGCGTACCTCTGCCGGTAGAGGGTGATCAGCCGGATGAAGTGCTCCTTCGGCCAGAAGATGTTGTTGGCGAAGAATCCGTCACCGTAGTAGGCGGCCTGCTCGGCGATCTCCGGGCTGCGGATGGAGCCGTGCCAGACGAACGGCGGCACCCCGTCGAGCGGGCGCGGCGTCGAGGTGAAGCCCTGCAGCGGTGTGCGGAAGCGGCCCTCCCAGTCGACGACGTCCTCGCGCCACAGCTTGTGCAGCAGCGCGTAGTTCTCGATGGCGAGCGGGATGCCCTGCCGGATGTCCTGCCCGAACCACGGGTAGACGGGCCCGGTGTTGCCCCGGCCCAGGATGAGGTCCACCCGGCCGTCGGCCAGGTGCTGCAGCATGGCGTAGTCCTCGGCGATCTTGACCGGGTCGTTGGTCGTGATCAGCGTGGTGGCCGTGGACAGGATGAGCCGCTCGGTCCGGGCGGCGATGTAGCCGAGCAGGGTGGTGGGGGAGGAGGGGACGAACGGCGGGTTGTGGTGCTCGCCGGTCGCGAACACGTCGAGCCCGACCTCCTCGGCCTTGAGCGCGATCGTCACCATGGCCTTGATGCGCTCGCCCTCGCTGGGAGTCCGGCCCGTGGTGGGGTCGGTGGTCACGTCCCCGACGCTGAAGATTCCGAACTGCACCTTTGGTCACCATCCCTGACTATTGAAAGTTGAACAGCCACTCCAGCGTGGATCCGCTCCCTTTTATTCCACAATCCGGCGCCGCGCGGGACTCCGCCTCCGCCGCGTCCTTCGGGGGTGTGTCTCGGCGAGGCGTCTCAGGGGCTCGACTCAGGGGTGCACCGACCCCTCGGCGAGGGCGTTGATGGCGGCCGGGCCGAGCACCCGCTCCGGCGCCCCGCGCTCGGCGACCGCGATCATGGCCTGGCCGATGCGCTCGGTCGTGGTCACCGCCCCCGGCAGGAGCCGGCGCAGCACGGGGTAGAACGGCACCGTCACCACGTACGCCAGCCGGTACCACCGGGTCCGTGAGGTGACCCCGTGGACCGGCTGGATGTAGCCGGGCCGGAACAGGCAGGTCCGCAGCGGCAGCGCCAGCAGCGCGTTCTCGGTGGCGCCCTTGACCCTGGCCCACATCGCCCGGCCCTGCGCGTCGGTGCCCATCCCCGAGACGTACACGAACGTCGAGCCGGGGCTGAGCCGGGCCAGGGTGGTGCCCGCCGCCAGCGTGATGTCGTAGGTGACCCGCCGGTACTCCCGCTCGCTCATTCCGGCCGAGGAGACGCCGAGGCAGAAGAAGCAGGCGTCGTGGCCGGCCAGCTCGTCCTCGATCGGTGACAGGTCGAGCAGGTCGGCGTGGGCGATCTCGCGCAGCTTGGGATGTGCCCGGCCGGTGGGCGACCGGCCGACCGTGAGCACCCGCTCGACCCGGTCGTCGAGCAGGCACTCCCGCAGCACGCCCTGCCCGACCATGCCGGTGGCGCCAAAGATGATCACTCGCATGTCAGGCTCCGTTCCTGGCCCGCATGCTACTCACGATCGGCCCGCCAGGCGCTCCCCTCGGCGGCCCGGCAGGTCCGCCACGCCTTCCGGCGCCTTCCGGGGCCTTCCGGCGCCGACGGGCGGCGCCGGTCAGGCGATCTCCGGGGCGGTCAGACCTTGACCCTGCCGCCCCAGTCCAGGAGCGCGCGGGCGGTGTCGAAGCGGCGGCTGGAGACCGACTCGCCGAGCAGCACGCCCACCAGCAGCCGGCCGTTGCGCTCGCCCGCGAACGCCAGGCTGAACCCGGCCGCGCGGGTGAACCCCGTCTTCAGGCCGACCGCGCCCGGGCTGCCGAGCAGCCTGTTGGTGTTGGCCCAGGTGTAGGAGCGGTGCGTGGCCGTCCTGGCGGCCGTGTGGCGGCGCGTGCTCGCCACCTGGCGCAGCAGCGGGTCGCGCAGCGCCTGCACGCCGAGCACCGCCTGGTCCTTGGCGGTCGAGTAGCCGTCGCTGCCCGGCATCGGCAGGCCGTCGGCGTTGACGTAGTACGTGTCGTTCATGCCGAGCTGCTTGGCCGTGGCGTTCATCCTGGCCACGAATCCGCCGACCCCTGGGCCGTAGGTGCGGGCCAGCGCGTGGGCGGCGTCGGCGCCGGAGGGCAGCATCAGGGCGTACAGCATGTCCTTGACCGGGAGCCGGTCGCCGGCGCGCAGGTAGGCGGTGGTGCCGCCGCCTTCCCTGGCGTAGCGCGTGTCCTCGGGCCTGACCTCCACCAGGTCGCCCGGCTTGGCGGACTTGAGCACGAGGTAGGCGGTCATGGTCTTGGTGAGGCTCGCGATCGGCATGCGCCGGTTGGTGGCCTCGCCGAACCGGACGGCGCCGGTCTCGGCGTCGACCAGGATGGCCGCCTTCCCGTACACGGTGGGCGGGTCAGCGGCCACGGCCCGGGAGGCGGGCACGGAGGCGGGCACGGAGGCGGGCACGGCGGCGTGTGCTGTGGCGTGTGCAGAGGAGGTCTGCGGCGGCGCGGTCTGGGCATGGGCAGGCGCCGCGACGCCCGCGACCAGCGCGAGGGCGCCGGCGCAGAGCAGCAGGGGAGCTTTCCGGTCATGCATGGGTCACAGCCTGCCGGAAAATTGATGCCCGTTTGACTGTTTTGGGCGATTTGTCTGGTTTAAGCGTTGCTTGTCGGGCCTCCACCTGGGCTTTCGCAAAGGTAAATCTTTAGGGTGGCACGCCCTACAGCGGCCCCCGCCCCCACGGGCCGCGGATGGCGTACGTCCGGCCGGGCGGGTCGAGCGCGGCGGTCGAGCCGAGCTGGTTGACGAACAGCGTGGCGCCGTCGGGGCTGAAACAGGCGCCGGCGAACTCGCTGTCGTCGGCGATGTTCACCGCGAACTCGAAAGGTTCGCCGCGCCGCGGGTCGAGCCCGATCAGGCGGTTGACGTTGACCAGCCCCGGGGCCAGCGGATGCGGGTCGGCGTCGGCCGAGCCCGCGTCGTCCTCGCACAGCACGATGCCGCCCCGCGGCGTGAACGTGAGGTTGTCGGGCGAGTCGAGCTGCTTGCGCCCCGGTGACTCGTACACCAGCACCAGCGTGCCCCCGTCACGGCGGCCGGGGACGTAGCGCCAGACCTGGCCATAACCCTCCAGGTAGCCGTCGGCGCCCGGCGCGTCGCCGTTCTTGGCGTCGCCGCCGCTGGTCGAGTTGAAGAACACGCCGCCGTCGCCGTACCAGCAGCCCTCCAGGCGGTTGAACTTCGCCGCGCCCTTGGCCAGGCCCTGCTGGGCGCACGTGGGGGCGCCGCCCTCCAGGTCGGGGTCGGGGTCGTCGATCGTGACCCACTCCACCGGCAGCCGCGCGCCCGTCGTCTGGCCCTCGCGGCAGTCGTAGCCGTCGACGCCCCTGACCTTGAGCATCTCCAGGACGCCGCCGGCCGACAGGTCGAGCGGGTCGCGGGGGCGGAACCGGTAGAAGCCGTCGGGCCGGCCCGCGTCGTCCTCGGTCTCGTACACGTAACCCGTGCGCGGATCGACGGCGACGGCCTCGTGCGAGAAGCGGCCCATCGCGGTGAGCGGCATGGACGCGGCCGGCCTGCCCGGCTCGGGGCCGCGCAGCGGCACCTCGAAGACGTAGCCGTGCTTGCGCTGCCAGCCCCGGGCCGGCCCGGCCGTGGTCTCCTCGCAGGTCAGCCAGCCGCGCCGGTGCAGCATCATGCCGCCGGCGCAGTTGACGATCGTGCCGTTGAGGCTGACGAAGTGCCGCACCACCTCGCCGCTGCGCGGGTCGACCTCCAGCGTGGTGGTGCCGCCGACGCCCAGCTCGTCGTAGCGGGCCGAGCCGGGCACGTGCACGCGGCCGACGGGCGAGCCGGGCCCGGTGCGCACCTCGTGGTTGCGGACGAGCCGGACGGTGTGGCGGCGGGTGCCGGGAAAGGCGGCCATGCCGTCGTGCGCGATGGGCGTCGGCACCCCGTCGGACATGGGCGTGCCGGTGCGGCCGAGCACGGTGTAGGAGAAGCCGGCCGGCAGCGCCAGCAGCTCCTCGCCGGTGTTGCGTGACGCGACCCGGCGCAGCGCGCCGTATCCCGCCTCGCCCGGCCGGGACGGCCTGCGGCCGGCCTCGGCCCAGGCGGCGTGCCGGCCCAGCGTCTGCACGGCCAGGCCGCTCGCCAGGCCGGCCGCGAGGGTGCCGCCGAGGAAGGATCGTCGGTCGGGCGCGGTCATGGGCTGCTCCTCGGGGACGTTCATGGAGATGAACGGGGGCTGTCGTCAGCGTAAACGCGATCTTGAATCGCCAGGAGGCCCAATCGGTGTGTCGCGCTCCTGGAGCACCCACCCGGGAGCGCCCCTGAGGTGCCCGCTCGGAAACACCTCGGTAACGCCATTGCATTATTAATAAAATACCAATAATGTCTCTCACCAGCCGGAACGCGAGGTCGTGCGTTCCGTTGGAAGGGAGTCAGCATGGGATCCAAGCTTCCCCGGGTGGTCAGGATGGTGGCCGCCGCCACCGCGATCGGCCTCGCCGCGGCGTGCGGCGGGGGCGGCGGGCAGGCGAGTCCCGCGGCGGGCGGTGACCCGGCCCAGCCGGTCGAGCTCACGTTCTGGTCGTGGGTGCCCGACATCCAGAAGGCCGTCGACCAGTTCAACGCCGCCCACCCCGGCATCAAGGTCAAGCTGGAGACCATCACCCCCGGCCCCGACGGCGGCTACGCCAAGATGCTGGCCGCGGTCAAGGCCGGCAACGCGCCCGACGTGGCCCAGGTCGGCTACGACTCCCTGCCGTCGTTCCTCGTCAACGGGGCCCTCGAGGACGTGACCGAGCACGCCCGCGACGACGCGGCCACGTTCGTCGACTGGCAGTGGCAGACCGGCGTCTTCGGCGGCAAGGTCTACGCGATCCCGCAGGCCAGCGGCCCGATGGGCTTCTACTACCGCAAGGACCTGTTCGACAAGTGGGGCATCGAGGCGCCCAAGACGTGGGACGACTTCGCCGCGGCCGCCGCCACCATCCGCCAGAAGGACAAGGACGCCTACATCTCGACCTTCGCGGCCAACCAGGCGCCGTGGATGATCTCGCTGGCGCAGCAGGCGGGCCGGCAGTGGTTCAGCACCGAGGGCGACGCCTGGAAGGTGACGATCGACAACCCCGACACCCGCCGGATGGCGGCCTTCTGGCAGAAGATGCTGGACGACAAGCTGCTCAAGACCGAGGCCGACCTGTCCAACGCCTGGTACAAGGACCTGCAGACCGGCGGCATCGTGGGCTGGATCGGCGGCTCCTGGGGCGATGCGATCATCCGCGGCAACGCCCCCGACACCTCGGGCAAGTGGGCCGTCGCGCCGATGCCGCAGTGGGCCGGCGCCACGACGTTCACCTCGGCGAGCTGGGCCGGCGGCTCGGCCTCGGCCATCCTCAAGGGCACCGACAACCCCGCGGCGGCCACCGAGTTCGCCGTCTGGCTCAACAGCGACCCCCGGAGCGTCAACACGCTGCTGTCGGCGGGCTACGGCTGGCCGTCCATCAAGGACACCAGCCAGATCACCAACCTCCAGAAGGACGACACCGTCTTCCCCTTCTACGGCGGCCAGAACATCTGGGACGTCTTCAAGGAGTCCGACGCGGCCGTGACCATGGACTGGCGCTGGCCCCCCGTGAGCGACGCCCTCTACGCCTCGCTCACCGACAACGCCAAGGCCGCCGTCCAGGGTCAGGGCACGCTCACCGACGCCTTCGTCAAGACCCAGCAGGCCATGGTGGAGCAGCTCAGGGCCAAGGGCCTCAACGTCGTGACGGGAGGCTGACGGTGGCGGGGGTGCTGCAGCGGACACCGACGACACCGGCCAGGGCGGGCGTGGCCCCGCGGCGCCCCCCGCGTCGCCGGGCGCACGTGGCGGTCTTCGTCGCGCCGTTCTTCGTGGCCTTCGCGCTGTTCTTCCTCGCGCCGATCGGCTACGCGATCCACCAGAGCTTCTTCCGGCTCACCAGCAGCGGCCTCGGCCTGACCGAGCCGGTGCTGGAGTTCGCCGGGCTCGGCAACTACGTCACCGCGCTGACCGACGGCGCCTTCCTGGCGAGCATCGGCCGGGTGCTGCTGTTCAGCCTCATCGAGGTGCCGACCATGGTGGCCTGCGCCCTGGCGCTGGCGCTCCTGCTCGACTCGGCGCGGGCCCGCTTCCGGGCGTTCTTCCGGGTGTCGTTCTTCCTGCCGTACGGCGTGCCCGGCGTGATCGCCTCGCTGCTGTGGGGGTTCCTCTACGTGCCGCAGACCAGCCCGCTCATCGACGTGCTGGCGGCGGCCGGGCTGCCCCACGACTTCCTCGGCCCCGACACGATCCTGCTGTCCATCGCCAACATCTCCACCTGGCAGTTCGCCGGCTACAACATGCTGGTGCTCATCGCCGGGCTGCAGGCCATCCCGCAGGAGCTGTACGAGGCCGCCCGGGTCGACGGGGCGAGCGAGACGCGCATCGCCTGGCACGTCAAGATCCCGCTGGTGCGGGCGCCGCTGATCCTCATCACGGTCTTCACGCTCATCGGCACGCTGCAGCTGTTCGTCGAGCCGCTCATCCTCAAGCCGCTCACCACGGCCGTCAACAGCGACTACACCCCCAACCTGGCGGCCTACAACCAGGCGTTCGGTCAGGCCAACATCCATCTCGCCTCGGCGGAGGCCACGCTCATCGCGGTCATGGCGTTCGTGATCTCGTTCGGCTTCCTCCGGCTGGTCAACCGGAAGGGGAACAGGGCGTGGTGACACGGATCCGCCCGGCCACGGTCGTGGTGCTCGCGCTGCTGTTCGCGGCGGCCGGCTACTTCCTGCTGCCGGTCGTCTGGGTGGTCATCGCCGCCACCAAGAGCACCGCCGACCTGTTCGGCACGTTCGGCCTGTGGTCGCCCGACCCGCAGCTCGGCGCCAACCTCGACCGCCTGTTCGGCACCGGCGACGGCCTGTTCGGCCGCTGGATCCTCAACAGCTTCCTGTACGCGGGGCTCGGCGCGCTGGTGGCCACCCTCCTGTCGGCGGGAGCGGGCTACGCGATGGCGAAATACCCCTTCCGCGGCCGGGAGGCGCTGTTCAACCTCGTGCTGGCCGGGGTGCTCGTGCCGTCCACGGTGCTCGCCCTGCCCACCTATCTGATCTTCAGCGAGGTGGGCATGACCGGCACGTTCTGGTCGGTGCTGCTGCCCAGCATGGTCAGTCCGTTCGGCGTCTACCTCGCCCGGATCCAGGCCCACGCCGCCATCCCCGACGCGCTGCTGGAGTCGGCCCGGCTCGACGGCGCGGGGGAGTACCGCATCTTCTTCCGCATCGCCCTGAAGATCATGAGTCCGGCACTGGTGACGATCTTTTTGTTCCAGTTCATCGGCATCTGGAACAATTACTTCCTGCCCCTGGTCATGCTGTCGGACCAACAGCTGTACCCCGTCACGCTCGGCCTGGCGCTGTGGAACTCCCAGACGTTCCGTGATCCCGCCTTCTTCGAGCTGACGGTCACGGGCGCGGCGGTGTCCGCACTTCTCCTCGTCCTCACCATGGCCTCGCTCCAGCGCTTCTGGCGAGCGGGGCTCACCGCAGGGAGCGTTAAGGGATGAATTTCCTGAGCAACCGGCTCGGCTTCGGCGCCGACTACAACCCCGAGCAGTGGTCGCCCGAGGTCTGGCGCGACGACATCCGCCTCATGCGCGAGGCCGGGGTCACCATCGTCACGCTGGGCATCTTCTCCTGGGCCACCGTCGAGCAGGAGCCGGGCCGCTACGACTTCGGCTGGCTCGACGAGGTCATGGACCTGCTCGCTGCGGCCGGCATCGACGTCTCCCTGGCCACCGGCACCGCCTCCCCGCCGTCGTGGCTGTCACGCCTGCACCCCGAGACCCTGCCGGTCAACCATGACGGCGTGCGCCTGTCGCCCGGCTCGCGCCAGCACTACTGCCCCAGCTCGCCGGTCTACCGCGAGGCGGCCGTGGGCCTGGCCGTCCAGATGGCCAAGCGCTACGGCACCCACCCGGCGCTGAAGCTGTGGCACGTCGGCAACGAGTACGGCTGCCACATCCAGGAGTGCTACTGCGACGTCTCCGCCGACGACTTCCGCGCCTGGCTGCGCGACCGCTACGGCGACCTCGACGGGCTCAACGCCGCCTGGTCCACCACGTTCTGGAGCCAGCGTGTCACCGACTGGGCCGACGTGCTGCCACCGCGCACCGCACCCACCCTGCGCAACCCCGCCCAGGACCTCGACTTCCGCCGCTTCAGCTCCGACGCGCTGCTGGCCTGCTACCGCGCCGAACGCGCCGTGCTGCAGGAGCTCACCCCCGGCGTGCCCATCACCACCAACATCATGGGCATGTGGGAGCCGGTCGCCGACTACGCCTCCTGGGCCGCCGACTTCGACATCGTGGCGCTCGACATCTATCCCGAGCCGAAGGACCCCACGGCCCACATCGACGCCGCCTTCTTCCACGACCAGATGCGCTCGCTCGGCGGCGGCCGGCCCTACATGATGATGGAGACCGCCACCAGCGCCATCAGCTACTGCCCGCCCAACCGCCCCAAGCGCACCGGCCTCAACCGGCTGTGGAGCCACCAGGCCGTGGCACGCGGCGCCGACGCGGTCATGTACTTCCAGTGGCGGGCCTCGGCCGGCGGGGCGGAGAAGTTCCACTCGGCCGTCGTCTCCCACGGCGGCGCCGACAACCGGATCTTCCGCGAGGCGGCCGCCCTCGGCGCCGAGCTGTCCTCCCTGTCCGACGTGGCAGGCGGCCGGGTGCCCGCCGACGTGGCCATCGTCCACGACTACGCCAACTGGTGGGCGCTGGAGCTGGACGCCCGGCCGGGCGAGCTGAAGATCCCCGAGCGGGTGCGCGCCCACTACGCGCCGCTCTGGCACGCCAACGTGACCGTCGACGTGGTGCCGCCCGAGGCCGACCTGTCGGCGTACAAGCTGGTCGTCGTGCCCAACCTCTATCTGTGCACCGACGCGGCCGCCGACGGCCTGCGGCGCTACGTCGAAGGCGGCGGCCACCTGCTCATGTCGTTCTTCAGCGGCATCGCCGACGAGTGCGACCGCATCCGGCTGGGCGGCTACCCGGGCGCCTTCCGCGAGCTGCTCGGGCTGCGGGTGGAGGAGTTCTGGCCGCTCAGCGACGGCGAGCGGGCCGGGCTCAGCTCCGGCGGCGGCGCCGACCTGTGGGCCGACCACATCGTGCCCGAGGGCGCCGAGGTGCTGGCCGCCTACACGGGCGGGCCGCTGCCGGGCCTGCCCGCGGTGACCAGGCACGCCTTCGGCGCGGGCACCGCCACCTATCTCGGCACCCGCCCCGACGAGCACTCCATGCGCGACCTCGTCGCCGACACCCTCCGGCTGGCGGGCGTCGCCCCCGTCGTGGCGGGCCTGCCCGCCGGTGTGGAGGCCGTACGCCGTGGCCGGCACCTGTTCCTGCTCAACCACAACGACCACGCCGTCCACGCGGCCGGCACCGACCTCGCGCCACGCGACGTCGCGGTCCTGCGCCTCGACCGCGACCCCGCGAGCGGCGCTGCGGCAGCCCCGTCGCTCCAGAGCGGTGCGGTGCCGCCCGTCGGGGAGGGCGCGTGAGCGGCCGCTTCGCCGGCCGGCGCGCCGTCGTGACGGGCGGCGCGTCGGGCATCGGCGCGGCCACGGCCCACCGCCTGGCCGCCGAGGGCGCCACCGTCCTGACCGTCGACCTCGCCCCTGCGGGACCCGACGTCACCGGCGAAGGACCTGAGCCCCGCTCCGTCCGTCCCGCGCCGCGCATCGACCACCTCCAGGGCGACGTCTCGGCCGAGGAGACCTGGGACCGCGTGGCCGCCTGGGGGCCTGCCGACGTGATCGTCAGCAACGCCGCCTTCGTGGAGGTGGCGCCCGCCCACGAGACCACGCTCGAGTCGTGGAACCGGCAGCTCGGCGTCGGCCTCACCGCCACGTTCCTGGCCGCCCGCAAGCTGCTGCCCGCCCTCGCCGCGACGGGGGGCGCCATGGTGGTCACCTCGTCGGTCCACGCCCTGGTGGGCCTGCCCGGCCACCCCGCCTACGCGGCGGCCAAGGGCGGGCTGACCGCACTCACCCGGCAACTCGCCGTCGAGTACGGTCCCGCCGTACGCGTCAACTGCGTCGTCCCCGGCCCGATCATGACGCCGGCCTGGGACCGGGTCGACGAGGAGAGCCGGGCCGGCAGTGTCCGGGCGACCGTGCTCGACCGGTTCGGCACCCCGGACGAGGTGGCCTCGGCCATCGCGTTCCTGGCCTCCGGGGAGGCGGCGTACGTCACCGGCGCCTGCCTCGTGGTCGACGGCGGCTGGAGCGTCGTGAAGGACTCGGCGTGATGGCGGCCTACAGCGGACGCGGCCTCCACGGGCAGACGGTCGAGGCGATCGCCGCGATGATCTTCGGTGGCGAGTACGAAGAGGGCGACCCCCTCGACGTCGTCGCCCTTCAAGACCGGCTCGGCGTCAGCTCCACCGCGCTGCGCGAGGCGATGAAGGTGCTGACCGCCAAGGGCCTCATCGAGGCCCGGCCCAAGCTCGGCACCCACGTGCGCGCCCGCGCCGACTGGAACCTCCTCGACGGCGACGTCATCCGGTGGAAGTTCGCCGGCCACCCCGACCCCGGATTCCTGCGCGACCTGCACGAGCTGAGGTCCATCGTGGAGCCGTCGGTCGCCCGGCTGGCCGCGTTGCGCCGCACCCCGGGGCAACTCGACGACCTGCGGCGCGCGCTCGACCGGATGAGGCAGGGCGGCGACCCGGTCGCGGCCGACCTCGACTTCCACCGCGCCCTGCTGGCGGCGGGCGGCAACGAGCTGCTCGTCCGGATGGACGTCGTCATGGGGGCGGGGCTGGCCGGCCGCGACCGGCTCGTGCACGCCTCCAGCGGCAGCGACGACCCGGTGCCCAGCCACCTGGCGGTGCTGGAGGCCATCACCCGGGGCGACGCCTCCGCCGCCGAGTCGGCGATGCGCGAGCTCCTGGCCAAGGCCTGGCACGACGTGGAGGAGCTGCTGTGACGCCCCACGGGGAGGCCGCGGTGCGGGACCTGGGAGAACTCCTTTGAAGATCGCCAGGATCGAGACGTTCCTGGTCCCGCCGCGGTGGCTGTTCTGCCGCGTGGAGACCGACGACGGCGTGGTCGGCTGGGGCGAACCCGTCGTCGAGGGCCGGGCCGAGGTCGTCCGCACCGCCGTCGAGGTCCTGTCCGAGTACCTGGTCGGCCAGGACGCCCTGCGCATCGAAGACCACTGGCAGGTGCTCACCAAGGGCGGGTTCTACCGGGGCGGCCCCGTCCTGTCGAGCGCCGTCGCCGGACTGGACCAGGCCCTGTGGGACATCGCCGGCAAACACTATGGCGCCCCCGTGCACGAGCTGCTCGGCGGTCCGGTACGCGACAGGATCCGGGTCTACGCCTGGGTCGGCGGCGACGACCCAGGCGAGCTGCGCGAGGAGATCGAGAAGCAGGTCGAGGCCGGGTTCACCGCGATCAAGATGAACGGCTCCGGCCTGCTGCCGCGCTCGCTCACCGCCTCCGACCTGGCGGCGGCGGCCACCCGTGCGGAGGTCGCCAGGTCCGTCCTCGGGCCCGGCCGCGACTTCGCGATCGACCTGCACGGACGGGCGAGCGTGGCCGACGCCAGGCGGATCGTGGCGGCGGTCGCGGGGCTGCATCCCCTGTTCGTGGAGGAGCCGCTGGCCCCCGGCTACCTGCACCGGCTCGCCGACCTGACCGCCGCGACGGAGGTGCCGATCGCGCTCGGCGAACGCCTCTACTCCCGCGGCGACTTCCTGCCCGCGCTGACCTCCGGCCTCGCCGTGGCCCAGCCCGACCTGTCCCACGCGGGCGGCATCTCCGAGGTGCGGCGCATCGCCTCGCTGGCGGAGACGTTCGACGTGCAACTCGCCCCGCACTGCCCGCTCGGCCCCATCGCCCTGGCCGCCAGCCTGCAGGTCGGCTTCGCCACACCCAACTTCCTCATCCAGGAACAGAGCATCGGCATCCACTACAACGGCGACACCGGGTTCCTCGACTACGTGATCGACCCCGCCCCGTTCACCTTCGCCGCCGGCCACGCCCACCGCACCTCCGCACCGGGCCTCGGCGTCGAGGTCGACGAGCAGGCCGTACGGCGGGCCGACCGCCACCCGCACGCCTGGCGCAATCCGGTGTGGCGCCACGAGGACGGCTCCATGGCCGAATGGTGACCCCGCCCGCAGCCGACGGACCCGACCACCAGGGGGACGGTCGACACGCCCAGCCGTCGGACGAGCCACATGGCGGGCGGCCGGGTGACCCTGTGGGCGTGGGCGTGGGCGTGGGCGTGGGCGCGGGCCCGGCCGGACCGGCGGTCGGGCGGCGAACGAACCGATGGGAGAGGAACGATCCTGTCCCCGGCAGAGGTTGAGGCCAACACCGTTGCGTTTGTTCGGCCGACGGTTCGTCAAGCCGGTGATCACGACGAACGGGACCTCTGGTAGATCACTTGTGTCGAGCAAGATGATCAAGAACCAGGGGTCCCGTTGCAGGAGAAGTCTGCCATCACCCGCACGATCGAGACAGCCGCGGGCGTCCACGCGCCCGGACATCTGGGCGAGCTGACCCAGATCGTCGACTTCACGCTGGTGGATGCGGTGCTGGAGGAGACCGGGGCACGGGAGAAGCGGTTACGGCTGCTGCCCGCCCGGGTAGTGGTCTACTTCACCCTCGCCCTGGCCCTGTTCGGACACTGCTCCTACCGGGCGACCTGGGGCAAGCTCACCGCCGCTCTGGGCCAGCTCGCGCCGGTGTGCCCGGCCGCCTCCTCGCTCGCGCGAGCGCGACGCCGGGTCGGCGCGGCCCCGCTGCGCCGCCTGTTCGAGATCCTCGCCGGGCCGGTAGCCGGCCCTAGCCAGGCAGGCTCGTTCTACCGGGGACTGCGCACGGTGGCGCTGGACGGCACCCACCTGCACGCCCCCGACGACGAACAGGTCACCTGGCGCTACCCGAAGCGATCCGGGGACGTGCTGGAGTTCGGCTACCCGCTGGTGCGCCTGCTGGTCGTGGTCGAGTGTGGGACCCGGGCCGTGCTCGCGGCCTGTTTCGGCCCCGAGAACCAAGGCGAAGTACCCTACGCACAGCGCTTGCTGGGCTGCTTGGACCGCTCGATGCTGCTGTTGGCGGACGCCGGTTTCGACGCGGTGGAGTTCCTGCGCCAGGTAGGCGCGACAGGCGCGCAGTTCCTGGTGCGCTCCTCCGCCCGGCGCCGCCCGGCCATCCAGCGCCGCCTGCCCGACGGCTCCTACCTGGCCCGCCTGTGCGGCGTCTACCGGGCCAGCGAGGGCTACCGGGCGCTGCCCGTCCGCGTTATCGAGGCGTGGATCACTGTCACCCTCGCCGACGGCACCACGCGGCGTGAGCCGTGGCGCCTGGTCACCAGCCTGGTCGATCACGAGCGCTACCCCGCCGGTGAACTGGTCGCCCTCTATCACCGCAGGTGGCAAGTGGAGACCACCTACTTCTCGATCAAGGTGGCCATGCTCGACGGCCGCGTCCTGCGCTCGCGCAGCGTTGCGGGCCTGGACCAGGAGGTTTACGCGCTACTGACGGTTTACCAGGCCCTCATTCGCACCGCCGCCGACGCGGCGGCCTCCCGGCCGGGTCTGGTCATGGAGCGGATCAGCTTCACCATCCTCCTCCAGACGGCCCGAGACCAGGTCACCACCGCCACCGGCATCCTCCCGCCGGAGCCGGTGGCTCTCGTGGGCGCGATCGGCCGAGCCGTCCTGAACGACCTGTTGCCCGCCGAACGCCGCCAGCGTGTCAAGGCCCGCAGCCGCAAGAACCCGACCAGCAAGTACGGACCGAACGCGGGAAAGCACCCCCAGCAAGCACAGACCTACACCCTCGAAGTCCAGATCCAGATCATGGACCATGGACTTGCATCCCGTCGGCGCCGGTAAACGCAACGGTGTTGAGGTTGAGGCGAGGTAGCGATCATGGACTTGCTCGGAGTGCTCGGCGGCAGGCGGCTGCTGGCCATCGTGCGCGGGCGTGACCCCGAAGCGGCGATGCGCACCGCGCACGTGCTCGTGGAGGAGGGGATCGACGTGCTGGAGGTGTCGCTGAGCGGCGCCGACGCGCTCGCCGTCATCGCCGGGATCCACGCGGAGCTGGGCTCCGACGTCGTCCTCGGCGCCGGGACCGTCCTGACCGCCGCCGACGCGGACGACGCGGTGGCGGCCGGCGCGTCGTTCGTGGTGACGCCCGCGCTGAGCGAGGGGGCGACGCGGGCGGTGTCCCGCGGCGTGCCCGCCCTGATCGGCGCGCTGACCCCGACCGAGCTGTGGAACGCCGCGCAGGCGGGCGCCGCGGCGGTGAAGGTGTTCCCGGCCTCCCTTGGCGGGCCGCCCTATCTGGCAGCGCTGCGTGACCCGTTCCCCACGGTGCCGCTGGTGCCGGTCGGCGGCGTCGCGGCGGACCAGGTGCGGGCCTACCTCGACGCGGGCTCGGTGGCGGTGGGCGTCGGTTCCCCGCTGACGGGCGACGCGCCCCACGGCGGTGACCTCGCGGCCCTGCGCACCCGGGCCCGCCGCTTCCGTCGCGAACTGGACGCAGGATGACCACCGAAAAGGCGGGCCCGGCCGGCGGCCCGCGACCCACGATCCCCGCCGAACGTTCCAGACATGCGGACGAACCCGGCGAAACGCCCGACCGTGATCCGTGGACCGCGACCGGCCAGGTGACCGCTCCATGATCGACGTCCTGACGTTCGGCGAGGCGATGGCCTCCCTCCACGGGCCAGGGCCGCTGCGCCTGGGCGGACACCTGGAGCTGTCCGTGGCGGGCGCCGAGGCTAACGTGGCGATCGGCCTCGCCCGGCTGGGTCACACCGTCCGCTGGACCGGCGTGGTTGGCGACGACGAACTCGGCCTGCTCGTCCTTCGCACCCTCCGCGCCGAAGGCGTGGACGTGTCCACCACCCGAACCGACCCCGCCCACCCCACAGGGCTGCTCATCCAGGAGCGCAGGGTCGCCGCCGTCACCCGGGTCCACTACTACCGTGCCGGCTCGGCAGGGTCGCGGCTCGCTCCTGCGGACGTGGCGGCGGCCCTGGCCGACGTGCCGAGGATCCTGCACGTCACCGGCATCACACCCGCCCTCGGCCCCGATCCGGCCGCAGCGGTGACGCGCGCCGTGCGGCAGGCCCGTGAGCTGGGCGTACGCGTCTGCCTGGACGTCAACTACCGGGCCAGGCTCTGGGACCCGGCGACCGCGTCACGGACCCTGACCCGGCTGCTCCCGTACGTCGACGTCCTGGTCGCCTCGGCGGACGAGCTTCCCCTCGTGACGCCGGGCGACCTTCCCCTCGTGACGCCGGACGAGCTTCCCCTCGTGACGTCGGGCGACCTCGCCTCGCAGCCCGAGGCGGAAGGGCCGCCCGCGAATGGCCTCGCGTGGGAGCGTACCGGCGAGGAGACCTTCTCCGAGGTGGGTGCCCGGGTGGCCCCGCTGCTTGCCGCAGGGGTCGGCGAGGTGGTGGTCAAGCACGGCGCGGCGGGCGCCGAGGCGTGGACGCACACCGCGCGCGTCACCTCCGCCGCTGTGCGCGTCCCCGTCGCCGACACGGTCGGCGCCGGCGACGCCTTCGTCGCCGGGTACCTCTCGGGCCTGCTGGAGGGGCTGCCGCTGGGGGAGCGCCTGCGGCGCGGGGTGACCGTGGGGGCGTTCGCGGTCGCCGCCGAAGGCGACTGGCACGGCCTGCCCGACCGTTCCGAACTCGCGCTCCTCTCCCTGGAAGAGGGCGGCACCGTCCGCTGACCGGTGAGAAGCCGGTACTCCCGCCGTCGCGGCGTCGCCTCGGCCGGCCCGGGGCAGCCGGCAGGCGCCTCCAGAGCGGACGCGGGCGTGGTGGTCCGGTAGGTGTCGTCTCCACCCGTAGGGGGTGCGGCGAACGGGGATATGTGTCTTCGTCATGCGCCGAGTGCGGCGAGGCGCCGTGCGGCGAGTGCGCCGAGTGGGGAGCGCGCCGAGTGCGGCAAGTGGGGAGTGCGCCGTGGGGCGAGTGCGCCGTGCGGCGAGTGCGGCAAGTGGGGAGTGCGCCGTGCGGCGAGTGCGCCGTGCGGCGAGTGGGGAGATGTTCGTCTCCGCCTGGGCGATTGGGTGTGGCGACCTGGACCTCTCTGCCCGTACGGAGGTGTGGGGGGATCGGGCAGTGTCATCTCCCCTGCCTGCACATGAGCGGGAGCGAGTGTCACGTCTCTGCCCGTACGGCGGTCTCCCTGCCCACAGGTGAGCGGGGGCTAGGTGTCCTGTCGTGTTGGACGAGGGCATGACCGTGCCGGCGACGGCCGGTCGGGCTCGGTTGCCAGTTACCTGGTGACCCTGGCGGCGTGTTCCAGGATGCGGGTGTTGACCACGTCGGGGATGTCGAGCGCGACCGAGTGTCCGACGTCAGGCACCCGGCCTCGACGAGCCCTCAAGGTCGGACATGGCCCGATTCTTTCGCATATTGGCTTTCCGGCCACTCCCGGTGTGTCGCGGCTCGCGCAACCATTGCAGGCACCGTTAGAAGGCGGGTGCAACTACAATGGAGGTTTCGACATGCCTATCGGGCTTCTCGCCCTGGCACTGGGGGGTTTCGGCATCGGGCTCACCGAGTTCGGGATCATCGGTCTGCTGCCAGAGGTGGCGGCCGACTTCAGGGTCACCGAGCCGGTGGCCGGATACCTGGTCTCGGGTTACGCGCTGAGCGTGGCGATCGGCGCCGTCGCGCTGACCGCGGCGATCGCGCGGTTCGACCGCAAGAAGGTGCTGCTCGCGCTGATGGTGCTGTTCATCGCGGGCAACCTGATCTCCGCGATCGCGCCGAGCTACCCGATGCTGATGGTGGGCCGGATCGTCGCGGCGCTGTGCCATGGCGCGTTCTTCGGCGTGGGCTCGGTGGTCGCCGCCGACATGGTCGCGCCGAACCGGCGCGCGGGCGCCATCGCGCTGATGTTCGCCGGGCTGACCGTGGCGAACGTGCTCGGCGTTCCGCTGGGCACGCTGCTCGGCCAGCAACTCGGCTGGCGCTCGACGTTCTGGGCGATCACGGTCATCGGCGTGGTCGCGCTGGCCGGGATCCGGGTGCTGGTGCCGGCGACTCCGGCGCCCGCCGAGACGAGCCTGCGAGGCGAACTCGGTGTGTTCCGCAGGCCGCAGGTGTGGATCTCCGCCGCGGTCACCGTGCTGGCCTTCGGCGGCATGTTCGGCGCGTTCACCTACATCGCGTTCACGCTCACCGAGGTCAGCGGGTTCGCCACCACCACGGTGCCCTGGCTGTTGGTGCTGTTCGGCCTCGGCACGTTCGCAGGCAACTTCGCCGGCGGCAAGGCCGCGGACCGGGCGCTGAACACCTCGCTGATCGTGATCCTGGCGCTGCTCGCCGCGGTGCTCGTGGTGTTCGCGCTGACGGCGCAGAGCAAGGTCATGACCGTGGTGTCGTTGCTGCTGCTGGGCGCGGTCGGGTTGGCCACCGCCCCCGGACTGCAACTGCGGATCATGGGGTATGCCCAGGACGCCCCCACGATGGCCTCCGGCGCCAACATCGCGGCGTTCAACATCGGCAACGCGCTCGGCGCCTGGCTGGGCGGGCTGGCCCTCGGCGCCGGATACGGGTTCGTCTCGCCGCTCTGGGTGGGTGCCGGGATCACCGTCGCCGGACTCGTCGTCCTGATGGCCGGATCAGTGTGGCCACACCGCCGCGCCCCGGACACCGTCCCGGCCGTTGCCACCCGCTGACCCGACGCGGAAGACCAGAGCCGGCACGGCCGGACGCTGGGACGGGCCGGTGCGGTCGGACGGGGTCCACGCTGATCAGACTCAGATCCACTTTTCGCGTGAGGCCGCTTCGGCGACCAACGCCGTCCGTCAGGGCCTGGAAGACGCCCCGCCCGGCCCACCGCGGGAACCGGTGCTACACCGTCTGCCAGGCCCCGTGCTGCTCGGGCATGTCCCGCCATCGGCTGCCGGTGCGAAAGCGCCACATCACCCCCTGCAACTGCTTTCGCAGTCGCTCCGGGT
The DNA here is from genome assembly GCF_014207745.1 of Nonomuraea muscovyensis. NCBI lineage: Bacteria > Bacillati > Actinomycetota > Actinomycetes > Streptosporangiales > Streptosporangiaceae > Nonomuraea > Nonomuraea muscovyensis. The sequence goes on along the minus strand of NZ_JACHJB010000002.1, from coordinate 1,897,301 downwards.
ACGGGCCGAACCGCCCAATCGGTGCGTGGTGCCTGCTGGCAGGCTCAGGGTCGGGCCTGTTCCAGGTGCCCGTCGCCCAAACCCTGGGCGACCTGCCCGCGGACCTGCGTGGGCGCGGCGTTGGCCGGTCAACGCGCCGGACCGGAGCCACCGCCGGTGTAAGGCTTCGACCAGGGGATGAAACACTTCGCGAGGGTGCCGGACACCTGCTGGTGTGTTCCAGCACCTTTCGCTTAGGAGACACCTGTGCAGGATCCACGCGTGCCCTCCGGCGCGCGCGATCGTTTCGAGGCGCTCTATCTCACTCACTACCCGGCGATCTATCGCTATGCGCTACGCCGTACCGAGTCGCCCGACGACATCGCCGACGTGATTGCGGAGACCTTTCTCGTCGCATGGCGGCGGCTGGACGACGTCCCCACCGGGGAAGCCACCGTGCTGTGGTTGTACGGCGCGGCCCGTCGCGTCCTGGCCAACCACCGGCGTGGAAAGTCACGCCGCAGCGCGCTGGCCTCGCGGCTGCGTGACGAACTTGCCGCCGGTCGGGGGACGCCGTCCGCTCATCCACGAGCCGACGCCGTCCACGCCGCGCTCGTCACGTTGCCCCCGGCGGAGCGGGAGGTACTCGCGCTGACCTACTGGGAGCAGCTGACCGGCCCGCAGATCGCCCAGGTACTGGGTTGCAGCAGTACCGCCGTCCGGCTGCGTCTGCACCGGGCCCGCAAGCGGCTGGCCCGGTTGCTCGCGACAACAGACGAGTTTCACATGACCTCCGTCCTGAGGGGAGAGACCCGATGAGCACGATCGACCGCATGATGTCGGCCATCGATCCTGCCGCAGGCTCCGCCGAGCCGCGCCTGAGCCAGGGGGTCCACGACCTGCTTGCGGAGATCGTGGCGACGCCGCCCGCGCGCCGTCGGCTGTCCTGGCTCCGGTTGCGGCGGAGCAAGTCGGGCCGGCGCCGCCTGGCCTGGGGATGGGTACTGGGGGCGGCCGCGGCCACAGTCGCCGTCGTCATGGCCGTCGTCACGGTGATGGTGAACGTGACCGCTGTTCCCGCACCGGTAATCGTCCCGGCCAGGGGAAACGATGCCCTGCTCCGATTGGCGGACCGCGTCGCACGGCTACCGGACGGCAGCGGAGCCTACTGGCGCAGGTCGCTGCTCAGCAACGGGCTGATCCGAGTCCGGGCGGGCGGCAAGAAGTTCAACGTGCTCCACTCGACGCGGACCGACCTTTGGCAGCCGCGCGACCCCGGCGACCCCACCCAGGTGGTGAGCCGGGAGCAGTCCATCCGGCCCGCCACTCCCGCCGACGAGCGCATCTGGCGGGCGGCCGGCTCTCCAGGCACGGTCCATCGGGTGTGCCTGCTCGGCACCCCCGCGCAGTACTGCAAACAGCTACGACTGCACACGACCGCTCCGGCATGCGAGTACGTGCGGGGGATCGTGCCCGGCGGCAGGCTCGGCGGCGGATGGCTGGGAGGACTCACGCGCACCGACCTCGCGGCGATGCCCGATGACGCCGTCAAGCTGCGGGAGAGACTCCGGGCCTACTGGAAGGGGGAGGAGAGTTACGAGGAGTTCCTCCGCGGAGCCTGGGTGCTGCTGGACCTGCCGGTCAAGCCCTCGGTCCGGGCGGCCACCCTCCGCCTTCTCGCCGCGCTGCCGACCACCACCGTGGGCGGCTCCGTCACCGACCCGCTGGGGCGCTCGGGCATCGCGGTCACCTTCGTCAAGAGCACGGGATTCACCGCCGACTTCGGCGGTGTCGACGTAGCCGAACGGTACTCCACCATCCTCAACCCGCGGACCGGAACCATCCTCGCCGAAACCTCCAGCGCCGCCGGGAGCGTGGAAGGCCTCGCGAAGGGGACGGTCATGCGATACGAGGCGCGGACGCCGGAGGCCGGCTGGACGAACGAACGCCCCGAGCGGCCCCACGGCTGCCGGATCAGCGACCGCCTGCGGCCCTGACCGGTGCCCCGTACGCGGGGCGCGCATGTCAGGCGGTCAGCCACTTCCTACGGAAACGCAGGCACAGGCCGAGCGACTCGTGCCGGGAGGCGCCGGAGTCGCTCGGCAGCCCGGCGCCGCGCTGCTGGCGCTCCTGCTGGTCGGCGCGGTCATCTGGTCCAGCCAGTGGATCCTGCTGGGGGTGTTCGGTGAGCGCGTCGTGCTCGACGCGCGAGTCCTTGCTCCGCATGCATGGCCAAGGTGCCCAGGCGGCCCACCGGCGAGTCTCCCCGGTGTGTCTGCCGCATCTGACAGGAGCCCCGGACGGGGCCACGCTTCCCGACGGGAAGGAACGGTCTGGCCAGTGCCCCCGGATCTCCACGCGCAATCCCGGCCCTCTACCAGGCCGCGCCTCCGCCTGGCAGGCGGCCCGAACTCCAAAGATCAGAACCCAAAGCAGGACCTGGCCGGTACGGTCGGACGAGACCGGCGTGGGTGGGTCGAGTCGGGGTGGCCGGACGGGCGATGTGAGCGGTCGGCGGCGGCGGATCCGCGTATCGTGGCAGAGCGCCGCCCCGGCCCTCTCCGGGGCGGCGCCTGCTGCCCGCCGATGGGCCGGGGCCTCGATCACACCGCGATCACTCTCCGCCGACGGCCACGAAGCCGGAGCCGGCGCGGTAGTGCGGTGACTGGTGGCGGAAGTAGGTGTTGTACACCTGGCAGTAGCGCCCCCCGCGCGCCAGGAGCGAGGGATGGTCGCCCTCCTCGACGACCCGGCCGTGGTCGAGCACGATGATCCGGTCGACGTGCTCGATCGTGGACAGCCGGTGGGCGATGACGATCGAGGTGCGGCCCGCCAGCACCACGTCGAGCCCCTCCTGGATCTGCGCCTCGGTCAGCGGGTCGACGCTGGCGGTGGCCTCGTCCAGCACCACGATCGCCGGGTCCTGGATGAGCAGGCGGGCCAGCGCCACGAGCTGGCGTTGCCCCATGGACAGGGCGCGGCCGTGCTCGCCCACGTCGGTGCGCAGGCCGTGGGGCAGGGCGTCGACCCAGTCGCCGCCGCCGACGGCCGCCGCGGCGGCCAGCACCTCCTCGTCGCTCGCCTCCGGGCGCGGGTAACGGATGTTGTCGGCGACCGTGCCGCTGAACAGGAACGGCACCTGCGGCACCGCGCCGATCTGGCGGCGGAAGCCGCCCAGGTCGAGGGTGCGGATGTCACGGCCGTCGACGAGCAGCCGCCCTTCCTGGAACTCGTAGAACCGGGTGATCAGCTTGCTGAGCGTCGACTTGCCGGCACCGGTGTGGCCGACCAGCGCCACGGTCTCCCCGGCCTCGATGAGCAGGTCGAAGTCGCGCAGCACAGGGCTGCCCGGGACGTAGCCGAACGTCACCTGCCGGAACTCGATGCGCCCCGCCAGCCTGCCCACCGGCTGCGGGTCGGTCTGCACCACCCGTGGCGGGGCGTCGATGAGGGCGAACACCCGCTCGGACGCCGACAGCCCCTGCTGGAACTGCGACCAGAACGCGGCGATGGACGTCAGCGGGAACCAGAACAACGCCACACCCTGCAGGAAGAGGTACCAGTCGCCGGCCGACAGGCTCCCGCCGAGCACCCGGGTGCCGCCGAACTGCACTAGAGCGACCGTCGCGAGCCCCGCCACCAGGAAGAGCACGGGGAAGATGGAGGAGAAGACGAACCCCTGCCCGAGCGTCACCCGGTAGCTCTGCTGGTTGATCGGCCGGAACTCGTCGTAGACCTGCCGCTCCTGGCGGAAGTTCTTGGCCACCGTGATGCCGCCCATGGTCTCCTGCAGGTTGGCGTTGACCCGGCCGAGCGAGCGCTGCGCCCTGCGGGTGCTGGTGCGGGCGACCCGCCGGAACAGCAGCGCGATGCCCATGATGACGGGCACCATGAGCAGGGTCAGCAGGGCCAGCTCGACGTTGCGCAGGAACAGCAGCATCGTCACGAGGCCCACCATCAGCACCTGGCTGATCAGGTCCATCGTCAGCGTGGACACCGTGGCGAAGTCGTCGGTGTCGGACGTCACCCGACTGACGATCTTGCCGGACGGCGTCTCGTCGTAGAACGACAGGTCCCGATCCAGGACCGCGTCGAACGCGTCCTCCCGGAGCCGCAGCACGACGTCACCGGTGACGCGCGCGCTCTGCCACTGGCGGACGAAGTTGAACCCCCACCCGAGCGCCCCGGCCAGCAGCAGCCCCAGCGTGATCTGCCAGCCCACGTCGCCGATCGTGCCGTACTGGATGGCGTCGACCGCCTCGCTCGCCAGGAACGGCATGGCGGCCTGGCTGAGCGAGCCCAGCACGATCATGACGGCGACCAGGGTCATCGCGCGGAGCCTGGGCCGGAAGTAGGACAGGATCCGGCGCAGCAGGTCGCGGTCGTTGTAGGTGCGGTCGTAGTCCTCGGCGTCGAGGCCGTCCATGATGAAGCCCATCAGGCCACCCCTCCCTGCTCGCCCGAGCGCCCGCTCGTCGCGGCCGTCACCCTGCCGTCATCCCCGGCCCCGGCTCCGCCGGAGCCCCCGTCTCCCGAACCGTCGCCCGCCGCCTGCTCGCCGCCGTTGCCAGGGGGCTCGCGGTCGAGGTCCACCTCGTCGTAGTGGGCGAAGATCCGCCGGTAGAGGGGGCTGCGCGTGAGCAGTTCGTCGTGCGTGCCGCAGTCGACCAGCTCGCCGCGCCGCAGCAGCAGCACCTTGTCCGCCCACCTGATCTGCGACAGCCGATGGGTGATCAGCAAGGTGGTGCGCCCGTCGAGGATGCGGCCGATCGCCTGCTGGATGAGGTCTTCGGTGGCCGAGTCGATGGCGCTGGTCGAGTCGTCGAGCACGAGGATCGCCGGGTCGGTCAGCAGCGCCCGCGCGATGGCCAGCCGTTGGCGCTGCCCGCCCGACAGGGTGACGCCCCGCTCACCGATGATCGTGTCGTAGCCGTCGCCCAGCTCGGCGATGAACTCGGCCGCCTGCGCGTCCTCGGCCGCCCGGACCACGGCCTCGTGGTCGGCCCGCTGGCCGAGGCTGAAGGCGATGTTCTCCGACACCGAGCGGGAGAACAGCACGATGTCCTGCTCGATCGTGGAGATCTGCGAACGCAGCGAGTCGAGCCGCCACTCGCGCACGTCGACGCCGTCGACCAGGATCCGGCCCGAGGTGACGTCGTAGATGCGGGGGACCAGCTTGGTCAGCGTGCTCTTGCCGGACCCCGTCTCGCCGACGATCGCGACGGTCTCGCCGGGCCGCACGGTGAACGACACGTTGCGCATGACCGGCTCGCCGTCCTCGTAGCCGAACGTGACGTCGTCGAAGACGATCTCGCCCTTGATCGGGGCGGCGTGGCCGTCGGGCCGCTGCTCCAGCTCGCTGTCGGACGTCATGAGGGCGAGGATCCGGCGCGCGGACACGAGACCGATCTGCACCAGCGAGAACGTGAAGATGGACATCTGCGTGGGGAACCCCAGCATGCCCATCAGGCCCATGAACGAGACGAGCTCGCCCAGCGTGATCGCGCCCGTGCCGTGCAGGTGGAGGCCGTGCCACAGCGCCGCCGCCATCGTGACGGCGAACAGCAGCGTGGGCAGGTAGCGGGCCTGGACCAGGCCGTTGCGGACGAAGGAGTCACGGTAGCGGCGCGCCAGCGAGCGGAACCGCAGCCGCTCCTGCCCCTCCTGCGCGGTCACCTTGATCACTTCGATGCCGCGCACGGCCTGGCTGAGACCCGCGTTGAGGTCGCCGAACTCCTCGCGCATCCGGGTCGCCACCGGGTTGAGCCGGCGCATGTAGCGCCACAGGGCGACCGCGAACACGACCGCGAACACGCCCGGCACCAGCAGCAGCCGCGGGTCTATCGCGCCGATGAAGAACAGCGGCACCAGCCCGGTGAGCCCGGAGTCGACGATCAGGTCGAGCCCTGGAGTGATCATGATGGACAGCTGCCGGATGTCGTTGGCGGCCCGGGCCATCAGGTCGCCGACCCGCTGGCGGTTGTGGAAGGTCTGGCTCTTGCCCAGCAGGCTCACGTAGAGCTCGTCACGCGCGTCGCGCTCCAGCCGCTTGGCCAGGACCTCGCTCGACAACCGGGCGACCAGGTCGAAGACGCCGCGGGCCAGCACGATGGCCAGCAGCGCGAGGGCCACCAGCCCCAGCGCCGAGGCGGCGTCGCCGCGCCGGCCGAGGACGGCGTCGAACGCGGCGCCGGTCAGGTCGGTCACCATGGCGTTGAGCACCACCATGACCACCGACCCGCCGAGGAAGCCGAGCAGCTGCAGCGGATGGCGGCGCAGGTGCGACCAGAGCCAGCGCACCGGGCCCCGCCGATTGTGGCGCGGCCCGGCTACGGAGAACTCCGAACTGCTGGCGGTCACGGGCGGGCTCCCTGAAGGTCGGACCGGTGATATCGAAACTGTTTTCTAGCATCCGGCACCGACGGAATTCCAATGGTTATCGCTCGCCCGGGAACGCCGAAGGGCCCCGGTGTGAACCGGGGCCCTTCGTGTGGTGGACGATACTGGGATTGAACCAGTGACCTCTTCCGTGTCAGGGAAGCGCTCTCCCGCTGAGCTAATCGTCCTCGCCGAGGTGGAGACGGGATTCGAACCCGTGTAGACGGCTTTGCAGGCCGCTGCCTCGCCTCTCGGCCACTCCACCGAGCCGGAAGCTCCGAGCGGAAGACGGGATTCGAACCCGCGACCCTCACCTTGGCAAGGTGATGCTCTACCACTGAGCCACTTCCGCGTCGCCGCCGCGTGATGCGGTGACGAGAGAACTCTAGCGAATCCTGGCCGAGTCCCCAAACCGGAGGTCGCGGGCCTCCTCGGGTGTGCCAGGTGATGCCGGGTGGCCGTCCGGGCCTCCCGCCCGATGCGCCGCGTCCGGCCTCCCGGAGCCCAGGATGGCGGGACGCTTCGACGCGGCCCGAAATGTCCGCGCGTTAGGGTCGGGGGCATGGCAGCCGAGCACGTCGCACGCGACGCCGACATCGCCCCCGTGGCGGCGCTCATCGCCGACCCCACCAGGGCGGCGATCCTGACGTCCCTGCTCGGCGGCCGGGCTCTCGCCGCGGGCGAGCTCGCCCGGCTGGCCGGGGTCAGCGCCGCCACCGCCAGCGCCCACCTGTCCCGCCTGCTCGACGGGGGGCTCGTCGACGTCGTACGGCAGGGCCGGCACCGCTACTACCGGCTCGCCGGGCACGAGGTGGCCGAGGTGCTGGAGGTGCTGGCCAGGGTCGGCGCCCGCCCGCCCGTGCGGTCGCTGCGCCAGTCACGGCAGGCCCGGCTGCTGGAGGAGGCCCGCACCTGCTACGACCACCTGGCCGGGCGGGCCGGCGTCGGCCTGCTGGACAGCCTCCGCGAGGGCGGCCACCTCGACGGGGAGGTGGTCACGCCCGCGGGGGAGCGGCTGTTCGCCCGCCTCGGCGTGGACGTGGCGGCGGCACGGCGCGCCAGGCGGCGCTTCGCCCCCGAGTGCCTCGACTGGACCGAGCGCAGGGCCCACCTCGGCGGGGCGCTCGGCGCGGCCGTGACCAGCGCGCTGTTCGACCTCGGCTGGTACGCCAGAGGTCCGGTGCCCAGGACGGTGACCCTGACCGACGAGGGCAGGGGAGGGCTGGCCGCACTGTTCTCCGGTAAGGAGCTAACATCGCATACGCCGGTTACTTAGCGAGAGAGAGCACCATGCGCGACAACGGAGTCGTGAACGTCGGCCCAGAGCCCCTGACCTTCGACGACGTCATCCGGGTGGCCCGCCACGGCGCCCCCGTACAGCTCACCGACGACGCCGTCGCGGCGATCTCGGCAGCCCGGCAGCGGGTGGACGAGCTGGCCGAGAGCCCCACACCCGCCTACGGCGTCTCCACCGGGTTCGGCGCGCTCGCCACCCGGCACATCGACCCGGCGCTGCGCGCCCAGCTCCAGCGTTCCCTGGTCCGCTCCCACGCGGCGGGCAGCGGCCCGGAGGTGGAGACGGAGGTGGTGCGCGCCCTCATGCTGCTGCGCCTGCACACGCTCGCCACCGGCCACACCGGCATCCGGCCGACCACCGCCAAGACCCTCGCGGCGCTCATCAGCGCGGGGATCACGCCCGTTGTGCACGAGTACGGCAGTCTCGGCTGCTCCGGCGACCTCGCACCGCTGGCGCACGTCGCGCTCACCCTCATGGGCGAGGGCGTCGTCCGCGACGCGTCGGGCGAGCTCACCTCGGCCGCCGAGGCGCTCAAGCAGGCGGGCGTCGAGCCCGTCGAGCTGGCCGCCAAGGAGGGACTGGCGCTGATCAACGGCACCGACGGCATGCTCGGCATGCTGATCCTCGCCATCGACGACCTGACCAGGCTCGTCCGGACCGCCGACATCAGCGCCGCGATGAGCGTCGAGGCGCTCCTGGGCACCGACCGCGTCTTCGCCCCCGAACTGCAGGCCCTGCGCCCGCAGCCGGGCCAGGCCCTCGCCGCCGCCAATATGACGAGGATCCTGGCCGGCTCCGGGATCATGGACAGCCACCGCGACCCCGGCTCCTGCACCCGCGTTCAGGACGCCTACTCCCTGCGCTGCGCCCCCCAGGTGGCCGGTGCGGCCCGCGACACGATCGCCCACGCCGCCAACGTCGCCTCCTGGGAGCTGGCCAGCGCCGTCGACAACCCGGCCGTGCTGGCCGACGGCCGCGTCGAGTCCAACGGCAACTTCCACGGCGCTCCCGTCGCGTACGTGCTGGACTTCCTCGCGATCGTGGCCGCCGACCTGGCCTCGATGTCGGAGCGCCGCACCGACCGGTTCCTCGACGTGGCGCGCAACCACGGCCTGCCCGCGTTCCTGGCCGACGACCCGGGCGTCGACTCCGGCCACATGATCGCCCAGTACACCCAGGCGGCCGTCGTCTCCGAGCTGAAGCGCCTGGCCGTGCCCGCGAGCGTCGACTCGATCCCCAGCTCCGCCATGCAGGAGGACCACGTCTCGATGGGCTGGTCGGCGGCGCGCAAGCTGCGCAGGTCCGTCGACGGGCTCACCCGCGTGCTCGCCGTCGAGGTGCTCACCGCCGCCCGCGCGATCGACCTGCGCGCGCCGCTCGCCCCGGCGCCGGCCACGGCCGCCGTGGTGCGGGCACTGCGCGAGACGGTGCCGGGGCCCGGTCCCGACCGCTTCCTGGCGCCGGAGATCGAGTCGGCGGTCCGCCTGGTGGCGGACGGCTCCGTGGTGGCGGCCGTGGAGTCCGTCACCGGCCCGCTCGCCTGACCCGCCGCCGTCCTGCCCCGCCGCCGTCCTGCCCGGCCCCCGTCAGCGGACCGGGGCGCCGGACCCCGCCAGTGGACCGGGCGTCCGGCACGGTCGGCGGGCACGGTCGGCGGGCACGGTTGGCGGGCACGGTCAGGGCAGGGCGACGACGAGGTCGACCTCCAGCAGCAGCCCCGGCACGAACAGCCGCGGCACCTCCACGGTGGTGCTGGCCGGCGGCGTGCCGGTGATGTACTTGCGGCGTACCGCGCCGTACTCGGCCCGCCTGTCCATGTCGGTCAGGTACGTCCTGATGAACGTGATGTCCCCGAACCCGGCGCCCTGGTCGGCGAGGATGTGCGACAGGCTCCGGAAGACGTGCTCGGCCTGGGCCGTCATGTCGCCCTCGCCCACCACGGCGCCTCCCTCGCCGAGGGCCACCTGCCCGGAGACGTACAGGGTGTCGCCGGCCCGCACCGCGTGCGAGTACATGCCGTTGGTGGCGGGCACGGCCGGCGGGTTCAGCGGCACGGCCCTGCGGCGGGGCACCGGCGGCGCGGCGGACAGGTGGGCGGCGATCGCCGTCAGGTCGTGGTCGCCGAGGCCCGCCGCCTCCGCCTCCTGCAGGCGCCTCCTGGCCGCCGTGGCCAGCGAGGCGCCCTCCCACGCGGCGAGGGACAGGTCCTTGGCCGCCAGGCCGAGCGCGTACCGGGTCTGCCCGGCGGGGGTGCGCAGCCGCTCGGCGAGTCCGCCCAGCGGGGTCGCCGCCAGCACGTCCGCCAGTGCTCCGCGCGGCACGCCGTGCGCCTCGCCGTACGCGAACGTCTCGGCGAGCAGCACCTGGGCCGGGACGAGCGCGCTCATGACGGCGAGCTTGAGCGCCGCGCCGGCGCCCAGCGGACCCGCCTCGCGTACCGTGCCGAACACCTCCAGCACCGCCCGGCACCCCGCCCCGTCCACGCCCGGGCCGGACAGGCCGCCCGCCAGGACGGTGAGCGTGCCGTCGGCCGCCGGCCCCACGCTGCCCAGCACGGGAGCGTCCACCAGCCCGACGGAACCGGGCAGCGAGGCGCGCAGCTCGCGCACCGCCTCCGGGCCGACGGTGGACATCTCCACCACAGTCGCCCCGGCACGCAGCCCGGGCAGCGCCGCCGCCAGCACCTCGCGCACCGCCGCCGGGTCGCGCAGCATGGTGATCACGAGGTCGGCCCCGGCGACCGCCTCGGCCACCGGCACGTCCGTGCCGCGCCGCCACACCGTCACCCGGTGCCCGGCCTCCCGCAGCCGCCGCGCCATGGGGACACCCATGCGGCCCTGTCCGAGAAATGCAATTTTTCCCTGATAAGTCGTCATGTGAGCAGTGAAGCCCACCCCGAGAGATTCCACCAACGACTAGATTGCATGCCAGCCATGACCAACACGCATGACTTCGACACCGGTGCCCTCCGCCTCCTCGACGAGGTGGCCATGAGCGGCTCGTTCACCGCCGCCGCCGAGCTGCTCGGCTACACCCAGTCGGCCGTCTCCCGGCGCGTCGCCGCGCTGGAGCGCGCCGCCGGAGGCCCGCTCTTCGAGCGGCTGGCCCGCGGAGTGCGGCTGACACCCGCCGGGCTGGCGCTGCACCGGCACGCCGTCGCCGTGCTCGACCGCCTCGACCGCGCCGGGGAGGAACTGGCCGCCATCCACCGCGGCAGCGGCGGCACGCTGCGGGTCGGCGCGTTCGCCACCGCGAACGTCGACCTGGTTCCGGGCGCGCTCAGCAGGTTCGCGGCGGCGCGGCCGGAGGTCGAGCTGCGGCTCGTCGAGGGGCTGACCGGCCGGCTGATGGAACGGCTCGGCGCCGGCGCGCTGGACGTCGCCGTGATCAGCGACTACCCGGCCGGGCTGCCCGCCGAGGCGGGCCACCTGGTCCGGCTGCGCGAGGACCGGCTGCTGGTGGCGCTGCCCGCCGCCCACCGGCTGGCCGGCGAGGAGCGTGTGCGGCTGCGCGACCTGGCGGGGGAGACCTGGATCGAGGCCGCGCCGCGCGGGCAGCCGACGCTGCTGGCCGCCGCCTGCGCCGCCGCCGGTTTCACGCCGCGCGGCGGGCTGCGGGTGGCGGAGTGGACGGGCAAGTTCGGTTTCGTGGCCGCCGGGCTCGGGGTGACGCTGGTGCCCGAGCTGGCGGCGCGGGCCGTGCCCGCCGGAGTGGTGCTGCGTCCGCTGCACGGGACGGCGCCCGCCCGCACCGTGTACGCCGCCCTGCCCCAGGTTCGGCTGCCCGCCGCGCTGGAGCTCGTCCGGCTGCTGGGAGAATGGCAGACGTGCACGACGGTTTCGCCCACGTAGGCCGGCTTCTCGCCACGGGCCTGCGCGACCTCACCACCGACCTGTCCGCCCTCGACGGCGAGGGCTGGTGGGCCGTGGTCGTCGACTTCGAGGGCAAGGTGACGTGCGCCCGCTTCGAGCACGTACGGCCGGCGCCGCTGCCCGCCCCGCGCGGGACGTGGCACGGCCCCCGCCCGCACGAGTGGCGCAGCTCCCTCGACCGGCCCGCCTACGAGCGGGGCGTGCGGGCCATCCGCGCCTCCATCGAGCAGGGCGACGTCTACCAGGCCAACCTGTGCCGGGTGCTGTCGGCGCCCGTGCCGCCCGACGCCGACCCGCTCGCCCTGGCCGCCCGCCTGGCCGAGGGCAACCCCGCCCCCTACGCCGCCGTCATCCATGTCCCCGGGCTGAGCGTGGTGTCGGCCTCCCCCGAGCTCTACCTGTCGCGCGACGGCGACGTGATCGAGTCCCGGCCCATCAAGGGCACCGGTGTCACCGCCGCCGACCTGCTGGACAAGGACTACGCCGAGAACGTCATGATCGTCGACCTGGTCCGCAACGACCTGGGCCGGGTCGCCGAGGTCGGCTCCGTCGAGGTGCCCGCCCTGTGCGTCGTCGAGGAGCACCCCGGCCTGGTGCACCTGGTGTCCACCGTGCGTGCCAGGCTGTTGCCCGGGGCCGGCTGGGCGGAGCTGTTCGCGGCGACGTTCCCTCCCGGTTCGGTGACGGGTGCCCCCAAATCGTCGGCGCTGCGCATCATCAACGAACTCGAACCCGAGCCCCGGGGGCCCTACTGTGGGGCTGTGGGCTGGGTCGACGCCGACCGTCGCAGGGCGGCGCTGGCCGTGGGCATCCGTACATTCTGGATCTCCGCCGAGGAGATCCGGTTCGGCACGGGAGCGGGCATCACGTGGGGCAGCGATCCCCGTCGTGAGTGGCTCGAGACCGAGCTGAAGGCGTCCAGGCTCATCTCACTGGCATCCACAGGAGGCATCTGAATGAACATCCCTGTCTGGGTCAACGGGGAGCTGTTCGACCCCCGGCAGGCCGTGGTCTCGGTGTTCGACCACGGACTGATGGTCGGCGACGGCGTGTTCGAGACCGTGAAGATCGTGCACGGCCGCCCGTTCGCCCTCACCCGCCACCTCGACCGGCTCACGCTCTCCGCGCAGCGCATGGACCTGGCCGCGCCGGACGTCGAGGCCATCGCCGAGGGCGTCGAGAAGCTGCTGGCCGCGGCGCCGGGCTGGGCGCTCGGCCGCATCCGCATCACCTACACCAGCGGCCCGGGCCCGCTCGGCTCCGACCGCGGCGACCAGGGCACCACCTCCGTCGTGATCGTGGACGAGCAGAAGCCGTTCCCCGCCACCGCGAACGTCACCGTCGTCCCCTGGCCGCGCAACGAGCGCGGCGCGCTGGCCGGCGTCAAGAGCACCTCCTACGGCGACAACGCCAAGGCCCTCGCCTACGCCAAGGCGCGCGGCGGCGGCGAGGCCGTCTTCGGCAACGTCGCCGGCGACCTGTGCGAGGGCACCGGCTCCAACGTGTTCATCGTGCGCGACGGGCGGCTGCTCACGCCGACGCTGGCGTCCGGCTGCCTGGCCGGCGTCACGCGGGCGCTGGTGCTGGAGTGGTGTGGCGGCGAGGAGGCCGACGTGCCCCTGTCGGCGCTGTACGACGCCGAGGAGGCGTTCCTCACCTCCACCACCCGCGACGTCCAGCCGATCCGGCTCGTCGACGACCGCGAACTCCCGGTCGCGCCCGGCCCCGTCACGACCGAGGCGATGCGCGTCTTCGCCGAGCGTTCGGCCGCCGACCTCGACCCCTGAGCCCGCTGCCGGATTTTCCGTACTCTTCGTGTGAGGTGAGGTCGGGTTGGCCACTGGCGTGCTCCGGAAGGGAGACCCGGAGCGGTTAGGTGTCCACCGGGTCGTCGGCAGGCTCGGCGAGGGCGGCCAAGGAGTCGTCTACCTGGGTGTGACACCCGCCGGCGAGCGGGTCGCCATCAAGGTCATGACGGGCGCCCTCGACCGTTCCTTCGAACGTGAGCTGGCCGCGGCCCGCCAGGTCGACGAGTTCTGCACCGCCCGGATGATCGCCGCCGACCTCGACCACGACCCGCCGTACGTGGTCAGCGAGTTCATCGACGGCCCGCCACTGGCGGCCGTCGCGCCGCTGGGCGGAGCGGCGCTGACGCGGCTGGCCATCGGCACGGCGACCGCGCTGACCGCCATCCACCGGGCCGGGGTGGTGCACCGCGACCTCAAACCCGGCAACGTGCTGATGGGGCCGGACGGCCCCCGCGTCATCGACTTCGGGATCGCCCGGCTCGCCGACGTCACCACCAGGAGCGGCCTGGCGGGCACACCGGCCTACATGGCGCCCGAGCAGTTCGGCGACGGCCCGGCCGGCGCGCCGGCCGACGTGTTCGCCTGGGGCTCGACCATGGTGTTCGCCGCGACCGGGCGGACCGCGTTCGGCGGCGACACGATCGGGGCGGTGATCCACCGGATCATCCACGCGGAGCCCGACCTCGGCGGGGTGCCCGGGCCGCTGCGCGGCGTGGTCGCGCGGTGCCTGGCCAAGGACCCGGCGGCCCGGCCGTCCGCCCGCGACGTGCTGCTCGACCTGCTCGGCGAGGACCGGTCGGCCGGCGGAGGGCGGTCGGCCGTCCAGGGAATGTCGGCCGCAGAGAGAATGCCGGGCGGCGAGGGAATGCCGGGCGGCGAGGGGCGGCCGGCGCGAGGGCGGCCGGTCGGCGCGCCGGGCCCGGCCGCCGTTGCGGGGGTCGCGGGGCCGCCGGAGGGGCCCGCGACGCGGCCCGTGTCCCGCAGGCGCGTGCTGATCGGCGGCGCCGCGGCGGCGCTCGCGGTGACGGCTGCGGGCGGCGGTCTGCTCTGGCGGTCGGCCCAGCGCGCACCGACCGGCCGGAGCGGCCCCTCCCCGCACGCCGGCACCACCGGACCGCCCGCCACGGGGGTGCCCGCCACCGGCGAGCCGGCCGCGAGCCGGTCGCCGGACACCGGGACGTCACCCCCCGCCGCCGAGCGGCTGGCGCTCATGTCGGCGATCCAGAGCGCGCTCGCCGCCACGCCGATGGCCGACCTCGTCTACCGGGGCGGCCTCGACCAGAGCGCCTTCTACGCCGACGCCACCGGACGGCTCGCCTACGACCCGAGCGCACCCTCGGCCGACTCGGCCGTGAACTTCGAGCTGTCCATCACCGCCCCGGACATCAGCGGCCGGCAGGGCGAGATCACCGTCATCCAGTGGGGCGAGGACTCCGGCAACTACCAGGGCGGCAAGAAGGTCGGCAAGGGCGCGGAGGACCTCCTCAGCCACGCCGAGCTGATCACCCTCATGGCGTCGGTGGCGACGCTCACCGAGCTCATCGCGCTGACGCAGGTGCCGCGCCGCTCGAAGCGCACCTACAGCGGCGCGCTGCGGGCCACGGCGAGCCACCTGCAGATGCGCGACACCCTCATGAGGATCGCGGGCGGGTGGACGGAGCAGGAGCTCGACCGGACGACGCTCACCTGGAAGACGGAGCTCGACGCCGACGACCGGCCGACGATGTTCCTGCTGAACTGGAAGTACCCCATCGAGGGCACCGTGCTGACCTCCACCTGGCAGACCCGCTACCGGGGCTGGCGCGACGGCACGATCTCCGCACCCCGGTAGCGGGCCGCCCTCAGTAGGCCCGCTGCGTCTGCACGTTGAAGTCGGCCATCTCGACCTGCTCGGCGGGATCCGTCAGCGGGTCGTCGATGGCGATGACGTCCAGCCCCTTCTGGATGTCGCTGGAGTAGATGTAGCCGTTGTAGTAGTACGCCGACCAGGACCCGGCGATGCCCTCCCGCTCGAACGGCCCGCGCTCGAAGTAGCCGATCTCCTTCGGCGCCGACGAGTCGGTGAAGTCCCAGACCGAAACCCCGCCCTGGTACCACGCCTGAACCATGATGTCCTTGCCCTTGACCGGGATCAGGGAGCCGTTGTGGGCGACGCAGTTCTCGCTCTGCTCCTGCTCACGGGAGATCTTGAAGTAGCCGCGGCGCTCCAGCTTGCCGTCCACGATGTCGTAGATCGCGTTGGCGCCCTTGGTGGCGGGCGTCTGGCTGTTGCAGGTCGGCATCATGCCGCCGCCCAACTCGTCGCCGAAGACGACCTTCGTGGCGTCGTTGTTGAACGTCGCCGAGTGCCAGATCTGGAAGTTCTCCTCGTCGCGGATCTGCTGCAGGACCTTGGGCTTGACCGGGTCGGTGATGTCGAGCAGCACGCCGTCGCCGAAGCAGGCCGCGGCCGCGAGATTCTTCTCCGGGTAGGCGGTGACGTCGTGGCAGCCGCCGGTGTCCTTCTGCCGGTCGGGGAAGATGTCCGGCCTGGCGACCAGCTTGGCGGACTCGGGGTCCCGCACCGGGATCTCGACGACCTGGATGACCTGGTGCGGGGGCGGGCACGTCGCCGAGTCGGGCTCGGGGCCGGGCGAGGAGACGTACACGTACAGGGTGTCGCCCTTGGGCACCATGGTGTGGGTGTGCGAGCCGCAGTCGGTCCGCACCGCGGAGACGAACTTCGGGCTCTTCTTGTCGCTGATGTCGAAGATGCGCAGCCCCTCCCAGGCGCGCCGGCCGGCGGTCGAGGAGCACTTCTCGTCGCTGCGCGGCTCGTCGATCGACAGGATCAGCAGGTCGCCGTGGACGGAGACGTCGTTCTGCTGGGCGGGGCAGGACACCTGGCTGACCGTCTTCGGCGCGGTCGGGTCGCTGATGTCGTAGATCGAGAACCCGCCGAAGTTGCCCACGAACGCGTAGTCGCCCTGGAACGCCAGGTCGGTGTTCCAGTCGTTCTCGCCGTTGAGCGGGGCCGCCCGGGGCACGTTGGTGACGAGCCTGACGTTCTCGCTGGTCTTCACGTCCCCGGCGGGGCTGGCGGCATCGGAGGCGGCCGTGCCGCTCGGTGTCCCGGCCGCCTGTGGCGGCGAGGTCGCCGGGTCCGCGCCGCCTCCGCACGCGGACACCAGCAGGAGGGCCGCGCACAACACCGCCCCCCGTACCATGGCAGAGATCACGCGCGCACCTCTCTTCTCGTGGGCTCAGTATGGAAGCTATGCCAGTACGATCCCGGCCGTGCACGCTCTTTGTCACAGTTGCGGCGATTTTCGTGCTGGCCGGCTGCTCCGAGAAGGCTGGCGAGCCGGCCGCGATCACCGGCGACAACCCGGTGATCGTCCCCGACGGGCCCGGCACTCCGGCCCGTACGGCGACGCCCGGCGAGCGCATCGGGCAGCCGTCACCGGAGCCCGCGGCGGCCGACGTCCGCTTCGCCGAGGGCATGATCCCGCACCACCGCCAGGCCCTGGAGATGACCGGCCTGGTCGCCCAGCGCACGACCACGCCGGTGATCAGACGGTTCGCCGAGCAGATCGCGCTGGCACAGCGGCCCGAGATCTCGCTGATGTCGTCCTGGCTGTCGTCCGTGGGGCGCCCGGTGCCCGCCGGTCACGACCACGGCCCCGCCGGCTACGGGATGGCCACGCTGGAGGAGATGAACGCGCTGCGCACCGCGCGGGACACGGCGTTCGACCGGCGCTTCCTGACGCTCATGATCAGGCATCACGAGGGCGCGTTGCGAATGGCTCAGGAACAGCTCACCGCCGGCCGCGACCAGGCGATGCGCCGCATGGCCCGCGACGTCTACGCGGGGCAGAGCATCGAGATCGCCAGGATGCGCCGGGCGCTGGAGAGGATCGCGGCCTGAACAGCCGTCAGGACGGCCAGAGCATGTTGGTCAGCTCGGCGTCGAGGTCCATGAAATCGGTCTCCCGCCCGGCGGGGACCTTCTCGTAGGTCCGGTGCAGGAACTCGGTGAGCGGGGCCAGCGGGACCTCGAACAACGCCTGACCGAACGGGGACGTCAGGCTGATGTGCAGCGTGCGCTCGCCGTCGGCGCGGGCCGGCCACACCTGCACGTCGCCGTCGCCGACGCGCCGCACGATCCCCACGGTCAGCAGCTCACGGGCGAAGATCCACTCGACCGGCTCGTCGTTGCCCACGTGGAAGGCCATGCGGATGGCGTAGGGGTCGTCGGCCGTGTAACTCAGTCCGGCGAGCAGGGGGACGGTCGTACGGTCGGGGACCACAAGCCGAAGGCCAAGCTCGGCGGAGACGGTGGTGCTGTTCATCGTCAGCCAAACCTTTTCGTTCGTAGGTCCCCTCTTCGGGGCTTTCGCTGCTCGGTACGGACTTCGTCCTGAGCTATGACGCGGAACGAAGAAACCTGTAGGAAAGATTCCGCCCTCGGGGCCTTCTGTAACACACATCACAGCTGGACATTCGGGCATCTATCTGGTCAAACGGGGATCATTTGGGTCGTATTTGCGAGGGTTTTGCGTGTTCCGGAGCCGGTCCCGGGGGAGCCGCCATGAACGTTTCTGGAGAAAGGATCACGATCGGGGCCCTTCCGGAACACGACGATGGTATGCCACCGACCCGTCATGCCGACGGGCAACCACATCCATTCCCCCGAATCCTTCCCTCGACGCCGCTCGCTTCGCCAGTAGGTGCCAGAGTGCGGT
Source organism: Nonomuraea muscovyensis (assembly GCF_014207745.1). Taxonomy (NCBI): domain Bacteria; kingdom Bacillati; phylum Actinomycetota; class Actinomycetes; order Streptosporangiales; family Streptosporangiaceae; genus Nonomuraea; species Nonomuraea muscovyensis. Next base: position 1,879,243 of record NZ_JACHJB010000002.1, on the reverse strand, counting down.
ATGGTTTTCCCGTCGGCACCGCCAGGGGCCGCACAGGGCGGGCGATTAGCTCAGCGGGAGAGCGCTTCGTTCACACCGAAGAGGTCACTGGTTCGATCCCAGTATCGCCCACACAGCTCAGAGGCCGTCTCCCTCTCCGGGGAGGCGGCCTTTCTGATCGTTCGGGGAGAATCCGGGGACAACATGATCTTCCCGGACGGCGCGGGAGCGTCGCTGAAGGGGCCGCTGGGCCAGGGGCCGAAGGCTTGCCCGCCGGCGTGGACGTCGAGCGCGGCGCCGGAGCCGGTCGGCATCGACTCCGGACGGCGCATCGGTGGGCGTGATGGCGGCGTCCTGGTGTGACGCGAGGGGCGAGCAGTGAAAACCGCGGGATTTTGTCGGTGGGGCACGGCATGATGATGCCCATCATGGTCATCTCCCCGCCTCTTCCGTTCACCGCCATCCGGTCGCCGCTCGGCGAGATCGTCGTGTTCTACGTCGGTCCCGAGCCGCGGCTCACGCCCGAGCAGGCCGTCGCCTTCGCCGACCAGCTCCGCGAGCTGGCGACCGAGACGCCCCGCGCCGCCATGGACGACGCGCTGGCCGCCATGTGCCCCGTGGCCTGACGACGCCCGGTCCCCTGCCGAGCAATAGACATCGGATGGCTCTCTTGTTATGTGGGGATTTGGGTGCTATGTCCTTGGATCACATCCCTCGGTGATCGGAGGAATCCGTTTGCGACCCGCCACGAGCGTCCACGGGCACGCGTCCGCCGCCCCCGGACCCGACGACCTCACGCTCTGGTACGACCGGCCGGCCACCGACTGGGAGACCCAGGCCCTGCCCATCGGCAACGGGCCCCTCGGCGCCAAGGTGTTCGGCGGGGTCGCCTCCGAGCGGATCCAGTTCAACGAGAAGACGCTGTGGACCGGCGGGCCCGGTTCGCCCGGCTACGACTTCGGCAACTGGAGACGGCCGCGGCCGGGGGCCGTCGAGGAGGTCCGCGAACGGATCGATCGGGATGGCAGGATGGCGCCGGAGGCGGTGGCGGCCCGGCTGGGCCTGCCCAAGAGCGGGTTCGGGGCGTACCAGACGTTCGGCGACCTGCACCTCGACCTGCACCTCGACCAGGCCGGCGCGCCGCAGGCCCCTTCCGGATACCGGCGTGAGCTCAGCTTGCGGGAGGCCGTGGCGCGGGTCGGCTACAGCGCCGACGGTGTCGCCCACTCGCGCGAGTACTTCGCCAGCAACCCCGGCAACGTGATCGTCGGCCGCATCTCGGCGGACCGGCCGGGCACGGTGTCCTTCACGTTGCGCCACAGCTCGCCGCGTGACGACAAGACGGTCACCGCGGCCGACGGCCGGTTGACCATTCGCGGCGCGCTGTCGGACAACGGGATGCGGTTCGAGGCGCAGGTGCAGGTCATCGCCCACGGCGGCACCCGCACCGACGACGGCGACAGGGTGACGGTCCGTGGCGCCGACAGTGCGGTGCTGGTGTTGTCGGCCGGTACCGACTACGCCGATGCCCACCCCGCGTATCGGGGCGAGGATCCGCACGCCGAGGTCACCGCCGCGGTGGACGCCGCATCCGCCAGGAGCTACGACGACCTGAAGGCCGTGCACCTGGCGGACTATCGCCGGTTGTTCGACCGGGTGCGGCTGGACCTCGGTCAGGGCGTTCCCGCGGTGCCGACCGACCGGCTCCGCAGGGACTACACCGGTGGGTCCGCCGCTGATGATCGGGCGTTGGAGGCGCTGTTCTTCGCCTACGGCCGCTACCTGTTGATCGCCTCGTCCCGGGAGAACGACCTGCTGCCGGCGAATCTGCAGGGGGTGTGGAACGACTCGACCAGCCCGCCGTGGTCGGCCGACTACCACGTCAACATCAATCTGCAGATGAACTACTGGCCGGCGCACCAGACGAACCTGGCCGAGACCGCCGTGCCCTACGACCGTTACATCTCGGCTCTCGTCGCCCCCGGCGCCCGGACGGCGCGGGAGATGTTCGGGGCGAGGGGCTGGGTCGTCAACAACGAGACCAATCCGTTCGGTTTCACCGGCGTGCACGACTGGGCCACGGCGTTCTGGTTCCCCGAGGCCGCCGCGTGGGCCACCCGGCACCTGTACGACAGCTACCGCTTCACCGGCGACGAGAGGTATCTACGTGACACCGCCTACCCGGTGATCAAGGGCGCCGCCGAGTTCTGGCTGGACTTCCTGCACACCGACCCGCGCGACGGCAAGCTCGTCGTCTCGCCCAGCTACTCGCCGGAGCACGGTGACTTCTCGGCCGGCGCGTCGATGTCGCAGCAGATCGTCCGCGAGGTGCTCGCCCACGCCCTGGCGGCGGCCGAGCGGCTGGACGTGGACCAGGACTTCCAGGCCGAGACGAGGGCCGCGCTGGAGCGCCTGGACCCGGGACTGCGCGTCGGCTCCTGGGGCCAGCTCCAGGAGTGGAAGAGCGACTGGGACTCCCGCACCGACACCCACCGGCACGCCTCCCACCTGTACGCCCTGCACCCCGGCGACCAGATCGCGGCCGGCAGCCCGCACGCCGAGGCGGCCACGGTCTCGCTGACCGCGCGCGGCGACGGCCGGACCGGCTGGTCCAAGGCCTGGAAGATGAACTTCTGGGCGCGGCTGCTGGACGGCGACCGCGCCCACCGGATGCTCGCCGAGCAGCTCAAGGGTTCCACCCTGGACAACCTGTGGGACACCCATCCGCCGTTCCAGATCGACGGCAACTTCGGCGCCACCTCCGGCATCGCCGAGATGCTGCTGCAGAGCCGGCACGACGCCATCCACGTGCTGCCCGCCCTGCCCGGCGCGTGGCGCACCGGCTCGGTGTCCGGGCTGCGCGCACGCGGCGACGTCACCGTGGACGCCACCTGGAAGGACGGCGCCCCCGACACCGTCACCGTCCGCCCCGGCAGGAGTGGCCCTCTCCGGCTCCGGTCGTCCCTCATCGCGGGCCGCCACCGGATCCTCGACGACCGGGGACTCCAGGTCGGGGCGCGCCGCGACGGCGACACGCTCACCTGGGACGCCGCCGCCGGCCGGGCGTACACGATCCACAGAGAGACCGCGGCTGCCGTCAACGCCACCGCCGCGCCGGGCGTCCCCGCCGAGGCGTAGATCGCGGCGCGCGCCGGGTGGACTCCGTCCCGGCCGCGAGACCTCACCCGGGAAGCCCCCGCCCGGAGCCGTCCCGCCTGGGGAGCGCCCGCAGCCTCGTGCGCCGCGTCAGTCCTGGAGGCCGCCGCCGACGTCGCGGATCAGCTCGGTCAGCCGGGCGAAGACGCGCTCCTCGCCGACGCCGTCGTGCTCGTACTCGTTGGTCACCCACGCCTGGGCGTTGCCGACCCGGGCCGCCGTGTCGAGTTGCAGGCCCGAGTCGACGTACATGTCGTCGAAGTAGACGGCGGCCGCCAGCGGCACCTCGTTGCCGGCCAGCCGCCGCGGGTCGTACAGCGGGGGCCAGTCGTCGCGCTCGGCGAGCAGCTCCACGGCCGCACGGAAGGGGCGCAGCGCGCGGATCTCCTCGAACATCCAGGGATACATCATCTCCCCGGTGAACAGCAGCGGCCGGGCCGTCTCGGCGAAGCGCGGATGCCGGGCGCGCTCCCGCTCGGCCGCCCATCCGGTGGCGCCGGGCCCGGAGCCGTAGATGCTCTCCTGCAGCGCGGCGAAGAGCGGGTTGTCGGCGTAGGAGGTACGGGCCAGCACCTGGTGCAGGAACGTCTCGGTGACCTGACCGCCGTCCAGCGCCTCGTCGAGCAGCCAGTGCATGCGCTCGTAGCCGGGCTTCATGCCGAAGTCGATGCCCAGCGTCTGCAGCCGCCGCACGGTCAGCGGGTCGCCGTCCGGCAGCAGGACGTCGCCCTCGGCCAGCCGGTCGGCCAGCCGGGTGACGGTCTGCGCGTGGTGCGGGTAGCGGCGGTAGAACGCCGCGTTCTTCGCCTCGACCCGCGGGTACGTCCGCCGGTAGACCTCCGCCGCGTCCGGCTGCAGCGTGGGCAGGCCGCCCGTGACGTAGCACGCGCTGAGCCCCTCCGGCGCCCGCGACAGGTACGTCAGCGTGATGAACCCGCCGAAGCTCTGCCCCAGCGTCGCCCAGCGCCGCCCGCCGAAGACCGTGCGGCGCAGGTGCTCGGCGTCGGCCACGATCGAGTCGGCGCGGAACAGCGCCAGCAGCTCGGCGCCCGCCCGCGCGCCGAGCGTCGCCATCCGCCGCCCGTCGAGGCGGGAGCTGCGGCCGGTGCCGCGCTGGTCCAGCAGGACCACCCGGTGGGTGCGCAACGCCTGGCCGAGCCAGCCGGCCGTGCCGACCGGCCGCGGCCCCTTGCCGCCCGGGCCGCCCTGCAGGTAGAGCAGGCAGGGCAGGTCCTCCCGGTCGCGTACGGGATCGACCAGTTCGCGGGCGAACAAGGTGATCGTCTCGCCGCCGGGACGGGACCAGTCGAGCGGCACCTCCTCGACGTGGTCGCGTACCCGCATGCCCGGGATCGTGTAGCTCGCGGTGATCACCCGGCGGCCTCCAAGCCCTCAGTAAAATGTGCCATTGCACAGGCACTCTAGGAGGGCGGCCGTCGTGCTGCCAAGGGGTCCTCAGGTACGAGGCGAATGTCGGCCAGAGGTCTGATGAAGACCGGCCTACGGAGATGGGACGATCGGTGGGGGATTCATCCCCGAGCATCCCAGCAGGACGGATTACGATGTCAGACTCAGAGTTCCCCCTAGTCCAGTTCATGCGCGAGGGCTTCGACCCGGTGGTGGAGCTGGCCCGCATCCAGACCGAGCAGCCGGTCTTCCCCATGGAGATCCCCGGGGGGCAGACGGTCTACCTGGTGACGCGCTACAACGACGTGCGGACCGTACTCGGCGACCATGATCGTTTCAGCAACGACTTCGGCAACGTGATCGGCCTCGGCTCCACCCAGGAGGACCCGGGCGGGCTGGGCTTCCGCGACCCGCCCGAGCACACCCGGCTGCGCAAGTACCTGACGCCCGAGTTCACCATGCGCCGGCTGCGCAGGCTGGAGCCGCGCATCGAGGCCATGGTCGAGGAGCACCTCGACAAGATGGAGGCCCAGGGCTCACCGGCCGACCTGGTGGAGTCCTTCGCGCTGCCCATCCCGTCGCTCGTCGTCTGCGAGCTGCTCGGCGTGCCGTACGAGGAGCGGGCCGGCTTCCTCAAGATGAGCACCGACCGCTTCGACTTCACCGCCGGGCCCGAGGCGTCGCTGCAGGCCATCAACGACGCCATGACCTACCTCACCGAGCTCGTCGCCCGCGAACGGCTCGACCCGGGGGAGGGCCTGCTCGGGCACCTCCTGCGCGAGCACGGCGACGAGCTCGACGACCGCACACTGGCCAGCATGGCCGACGGCATGCTCACCGGCGGCCACGACACCAGCACCAGCATGCTCGCCCTCGGCACGCTGTGGCTGCTCGAGAACCCCGAGCAGGCCGCCAAGGTGCGCGAGGTCGACGGCCACGTGGTGCAGGTCGTCGAGGAGCTGCTGCGCTACATGTCGGTCGTGCAGGTGGCCTTCCCCCGCTTCGCCCGCGAGGACCTGGAGATGCACGGCCGGCTGATCAAGAAGGGCGAGATGGTGCTCTGCTCGCTCGCCGCCGCCAACCGCGACCCCAACCTCGGCGGCGACATGAACGAGGTCAAGCCCTACCGCGACACGGCCGGCTCCCACCTGGCCTTCGGCCACGGCATCCACCGCTGCATCGGCGCGCCGCTGGCCCAGATGGAGATGCGCATCGCCTTCCCGGCGCTGCTGCGCCGCTTCCCCGGCCTGCGCGTCGCGGGTGAGGTGCCGTTCAGGAAGCTCGCCATCGTCTACGGCGTGGAGAAGCTACCCGTCGCGTGGTGATGGGGTTACGTTCACAGGTGTGAACGCACCCGTCATCGACCTGACCACGATCAGCGCCGTCGTGTTCGACACCGACGGCGTGGTCACCGACACCGCCCGCGGCCACGCGGCCGCCTGGAAGCACGTCTTCGACGTGTTCCTGCGCGGCCGCTCGGCGCCCTTCGACATCGAGGCCGACTACCTGTGCCACGTGGAGGGGCGGCCGCGACTCGACGGCGTCCGCACCTTCCTCGCCTCACGCGGCATCGAGCTGCCCGAGGGCGCGCCCGACGACGAGCCGGGCTCGCCCACCGTCCACGGGCTGGGCCTGGCCAAGGACCGCCTGTTCGTCGCGCAGGTGGACAAGTACGGCGTGGCCGCGTTCCCGTCGACCGTGGCACTGCTGCACGAGCTGCGCCACCGGGGCGCCCGCACCGCGGCCGTCTCGGCCAGCCTGCACGGCCGCAAGCTCGTCGCGTCGGCGGGCGTCCTGCACCTGTTCGACCTGGTGGTCGACGGCGGCGACGCGGCCCTGATGAACCTGCCCGGCAGACCCGACCCCGCCCTGTTCCTGGAGGCCGCGCGCCGGCTGGCCGTCCCCGCCGCCAGGTCGGCGGTGATCGACGCCGCGCTGCCCGGGATCGAGGCGGGCCGCAAGGGCGGCTTCGGCCTGGTCGTCGGCGTCGACCGGCCGGTCCGGGCGCCCGGCGCCGGCCTCGCCGTCGGCGGCGACGGCCGTGGCGACGAGCTGCGCGAACGTGGCGCCGACGTGGTGGTGGCCGACCTCGGCGAGCTGGAGGTGCGCGGCAGGGTCCTACCCTGGAGCCCGTGACGGTGCTCATCGACCCCCCGCAGTGGCCCGGCCCGCGCGGCCTCATGTGGTCGCATCTGGTCAGCGACCACTCCCTGGACGAGCTGCACTCCTTCGCCGGGCTGCTCGGCGTGCCGGGGCGGGCGTTCGACCGCGACCACTACGACGTGCCGGAGACCGTGCACGCCCTGGCCGTCTCGCTGGGGGCGCAGGCGGTCAGCTCGCGCGAGCTGCTGCACCGCCTCATCGCCGCCGGCCTCCGGCACCGCAAACGCCGCTGACCCGGCGGCCCGGGTTGCTTTCCCGGGCCACCCGTGGCCGCCGGACGGGGCGTCAGCCAGTGGGAGGCGGGGCGGCCGCGGTGAGGGCGGCCAGCTCGGCGCTCATGTTCGCCCGCGCCCGCGTCTCCCACAGCTCGTACGCCCGCGGGGTCCGGTAGAGCCGCGGCGTGGCCAGCAGCCGCCGCAGCACCCCCGCCCTGCCCTGGCGGAACAGGTCGCCGGGCACGTGCGCGTACTCCTCGCGGACCCGGGCCGCGTAGTCGCCGTACCCGTCGCCGCCCAGCACCGACAGGTCGGCGTCGCACAGCACGGCCCCGTCGGCGTCGCCGGGGGCCAGCCGGTCGTGCGCGGCCGTCAGCCGTACCAGCCGGGCCACCGCGGCGACCCGCGCGGCGGGCACCCCGCAGCGCGGCAGCCGGGCGAGTGCCAGCCACGCGCTGCGCTCCTCGTCCCAGCCCGGCCTCCCGTCGTAGACGGCGTCGTGGAACCACGCCGCCAGCCGCACCGCCACCGGGTCGGCCGCCTCGGCCTCCAGCCGGTCGATCGCCGCGAGCACGGCGGCCAGATGGTCCAGCGTGTGGTAGCGGCGGTGCGGCTCCGACCAGCGGGCGACCAGCTCCGCGCCCAGGGCCGCGGCGGCGGGGGAGCGGCCCGCCAGGGCGAGCCAGCGTGTCTGCATGCCGCCACCCTAGACATGCGGCCCCCCAACCGTGCGGCCCCCAGTCGTGCGGCCCCCAACCGTGCGGCCCCCAACCGTGCGGCCCGCCAGACACGCGGCCCCCAGAGTCTGCGGCCCCCGGCCGTGCGGCCGGGCCGGTGGGGACTAGCGGGGTGCCAGTTCGGGGGCGGGCCGGTCGGGGACGCCGGTGCGGCCGAGGTCGGCGCGCCGTCCGGCCTCGGCGCCGTCGTGGTAACCGGTGCCGCTGGTCCGCGGCACGCTGAGCCGGATGCGCGGGTAGCGGGCCGCCACCGCCCGCTCCACCTCCGCCCGCCGGTCGGCCAGGACGAGCGCGGTGCCCGTCGCGGGAGCCTCGGCGTCGGCCCGCTCCTCGGCCAGCCGCTCGGCCTCGCGCAGCAGCCGGTACACCTCGTCGGTGAACCCGAGCAGCCACGAGCGCCGGTAGGCCCGCGCCGCCCCGCCGCCCGCCTCCGGCGGACGCACCCGCGCCAGCCCCGAGGCCATCTGCAGCAGCAGGGAGGTGGCCAGCACGTCGGCACGTTCGAGATCGGCGGCGAACCCGAAGACGTGCACCCGCTGCCCGCCGTCGCCGTGCCCGAGCAGCAGCGGGCGGCAGCGCAGCGCCTGCGCGACCAGGCTCACCAGGCGGGCCTTCTCCCGCGCCCACGGCGGCGGCAGCGTCACGATCCGGTCGCCGGGTGCCTGGCGCGGACCGGCCGGGGCGAGGGAGTCGATGCCGTGCTTGGCCATCAGCGCCGACGCCGCCGCCATGAACGTGGCGCGCTCGTGCTCGTTGTCGGTGCGCTCGGCCTTGGCCAGCAGCTTCCTGACCCGTTCGAGTGTGCGCTCCCTCACCTACGGCCCTCCGCCCGCGCCTAGGACTTGGTCAGCACCCGCCCGTCGGCGTCGATGGCCGGGAATGCTCCCGTGTCGACGATGCCGTGCTGCTGGAACAGGGCCTCGATGAGCGCGTGCGCCTCGGGCTCCAGCTTCCACAGGGCACGATACTGGCGCGCCGTGGCCAGCGAGATGCCGATCTCCTGGGCGATGTCGACGGTGCGCGGCACGATGCCCTTGGCGATCTGCCGGTCCCAGTAGGCGCGGGCGGCCCGCATCAGCGCCGCCCGCTGGGCCGTGTCGACGACCTGCGGGGTGGTGTCGAGCACCTCGACGTCCTCGTCCTCCTCCTCGACCAGCTCGGCCAGCGCGGGCGGCAACTGGGGGCGCGCCGGGACGGGGCGGTGGTCGGCGTTCGGCTCCCACGGCACGCGCGGGTCGGCGTCGATGAGCGCGGAGGTGTTGTACAGCGCGGCGATCTGCGCGAGCAGCGCCTCCTGGCGGGCCGGGTCGACGGCCAGGCCGGTGTGCTCGACGGCCTGGTCCATGGCCTTGTCCAGTCTGGCCAGCGCGGCGCGGACCTTGCGCTCCGGCGCGCCCTGCTCGCGCAGCGCCTTGGCCTTCTTGGCGGCCAGGGCCACGCGGGTCAGCCGGCGGTGCGCGTCGACCTCGCTCGCGGTGCGGTCGCTGACCTCGGCCAGGCCCACCCGGACCAGCAGCCGCTCGGGGGTGAGCCGCCAGTTGATGCGGCCGGTGCCGCGGATGCGGTGCCGTTCGATGGCCATGCCGCGCTCCCACAGCCAGGCGGCGACCAGCGGGGCCGCCAGCCGGAAGACCGCCTCGGGCAGGCTGCGCGCGTCCATGCTCGACAGGACCGCCGTCAGGCAGGTCAGCGCCCACACGGCGATGCCGTCGATGCCGGCGGAGAAGTTCTCGCGCATGTTGCGGCGGGCCCGTACGGCCGAGGTGATGATGGCCACCTCGATGAAGGCGAACAACAGCAGCCGCAGCGGCCCGTCCAGGCCGAGCACGTCACCGGAGAAGAGCCACATGCCCTGGGCCGACACGGCGGTCGCGATGGACGCGGCCACGATGGTCAGGACGTCCTCGACCGGGCGGGGGGTGACGTAGCGGCGCCACAGGAAGCAGGTGGCCCGCCAGGCGATCCTGAGCAGCAGGAACGCCAGGCCGAGCGCGACCAGGCCGAGCAGCGCGATGACCGCGGTGGCGGCAGGCTTCTCCGTGACGAAAGTGGCGATTTCCTCGAATGTCGGCATCTGTCACTATCCGTGAGGCTCAAACTCCAGGGGGATTCGACAGATCATCGCAGAATGTCGCCACCTTGTACGCCAAACAGCCGCTCCAGCCCCAATTTCCGCAGGTGTCACCCCAGAGCCGACGACACCAGCGCTCGGGCCTCCTCCTGCACCTTGGCCAGATGGTCGGGGCCCCGGAACGACTCTGCGTAGATCTTGTAGACGTCCTCGGTGCCCGACGGGCGGGCCGCGAACCACGCGCTCTCGGTCGAGACCTTCACCCCGCCCAGCTTGGCGCCGTTGCCGGGCGCGGCCGTCAGCACCGACGTGATCGGCTCGCCGGCCAGGCTGGTCGCCGTCACCTGCTCGGCCGCCAGCCTGCCGAGCACCGCCTTCTCCTCGCGCGTGGCCGGGGCGTCCACCCGGGCGTAGGCGGGCTCGCCGAACCGCTCGGTCAGCTCGCGGTAATGGGCGCTCGGCGACCTGCCCGTGACGGCGAGGATCTCCGAGGCGAGCAGCGCCAGGATGATGCCGTCCTTGTCGGTCGTCCACACCGAGCCGTCGCGGCGCAGGAACGACGCCCCGGCGCTCTCCTCGCCGCCGAAGCCGAGCGACCCGTCGAGCAGCCCCGGCACGAACCACTTGAACCCGACCGGCACCTCGAACAGCCGGCGCCCCAGCGACTCGGCCACCCGGTCGATGATGCCGCTGCTCACCATCGTCTTGCCCACCCCGGCGTCGGCCGGCCAGCCGTCGCGGTGGGAGTAGAGGTAGGAGATGGCCACGGCGAGGTAGTGGTTGGGGTTCATCAGGCCGCCGTCGGGCGTGACGACGCCGTGCCGGTCGGCGTCGGCGTCGTTGCCGGTGGAGACGTCGAAGCGGTCGCGGCCCGCGACCAGGGAGGCCATCGCGTACGGCGACGAGCAGTCCATCCGGATCCTGCCGTCCCAGTCGAGCGTCATGAACCGCCAGGTCGGATCCACCAGCGGGTTGACCACCGTCAGATCGAGCCGGTGGCGCTCGGCGATCTCCCCCCAGTAGGCCACGCTCGCCCCGCCCAGCGGGTCGGCACCGATGCGCACCCCGGCCGCGCGGACGGCGTCGAGGTCCACCACGGAAGGCAGGTCGTCCACGTACGAGCCGAGGAAGTCGTAGCGGCCCGCCTCGTCCACGGCCCTCGCGTAGGTCACCCGCCGCACGCCCTTCAGGCCGGCGGCCAGCAGCGCGTTGGCCCGGTCCTGGATCCACGACGTGGCGTCGGTGTCGGCGGGGCCGCCTTGCGGCGGGTTGTACTTGAAGCCGCCGTCGGCCGGCGGGTTGTGCGACGGCGTGATCACCACGCCGTCGGCCAGGCCCGCCGAGCGGCCCCGGTTGTGGGTGAGGATCGCGTGCGAGACGGCCGGCGTCGGCGTGTAGCCGTCGCGGGAGTCGACGAGCACGGTCACCTCGTTGGCCACCAGCACCTCCAGCGCCGAGACGCGGGCCGGCTCGGACAGCGCGTGCGTGTCGATGCCCAGGAACAGCGGCCCGTCGACGCCCTGCTCCGCCCGGTACTCGCAGATCGCCTGGGTGGTGGCCAGGATGTGGTCCTCGTTGAACGCCGTGGCCAGGGACGACCCACGGTGCCCCGACGTGCCGAACGCCACCCGTTGCGCCACCTCGGCCGGATCCGGGTGCAGGCTGTGGTAGGCCGTCACCAGCCGGGCGACGTCCACCAGGTCGGCGGGCTGGGCGGGCTGTCCTGCGCGGTCGTGGGTCATGGAATCCACCTTACAAACGCCGCAAACGACGCCTCGGCTAGACTCGCGCCGACACGAACCAGAATGGAGTTCGGTATTCATGCGCATCGGACTGACGCTCAACGAATCCACCGGCCCCGAGCCGCTGCGTGACCTGGCCGACGCGATCGCCGCCGCGCACGCCGACGGCTTCGCCTCCGCCTGGCTGTCGAACATCTTCGGCCTCGACGCGATCACCGCCCTGGCCGTCGCCGGCCACGCGACGCCCGGCATCGAGCTCGGCACCGCCGTGGTGCCCACCTACCCGCGCCATCCGGCCGTGCTGGCCCAGCAGGCCATGACGGCCAACGCCGCACTCGGCGGCCGGCTGGCGCTCGGCATCGGCCTGTCGCACCGGCTCGTCATCGAGGACATGTACGGCTACAGCTTCGAGCGCCCCGCCCGGCACATGGCCGAGTACCTCGACATCCTGCTGCCCGCGGTCCGCGGCGAGCAGGTCAGCTACCAGGGCGAGACGCTCAAGGCCAACATCCGGCTCACCACGCCCGGAGCCGGCCTGCCCGTGCTCGTCGCCGCCCTCGCCCCGCGCATGCTCAGGCTCGCCGGCTCCCGGACCGCCGGCACCGTGCTCTGGATGACCGGCCCCAAGACCGTCGCCGAGCACGTCGCGCCCGCCATCACCGCCGCCGCCGAGGAGGCGGGCCGCGACCGCCCGCGCATCGTCTGCATGCTGCCCGTGTGCGTCACCGACGACCCCGCCGCCGCCCGGGCGCGCGCCGAGCAGATCTTCGCCGTGTACGGGCAGCTCCCCTCCTACCGCGCCATGCTCGACCGGGAGGGCGCGGCGGGACCCGGCGACGTGGCGATCGTCGGCGACGAGGCGAGCGTCCGGGCGCAGATCGACGAGCTGGCCGAGGCCGGCGTGACCGACTTCGGGGCCGCCGTCTACTCCGCCCGCGAACGCACCCGCGACCTTCTCAGGAGCCTGCTCTGACCTGGGACGTCCCGGCGCGTCGGGGGCGTGATCGGGAGGCATCCGAATAAACTCCCGCAAGGTGAAACGCTTGCTGAACGGCATAGACGTGTCCAACTGGCAAGGCAGGGTCGACTGGGCCGCGCACGCCCGCGCCGGAGTCGCCTTCGCGTTCGCCAAGGCGACCGAGGGCGGCGACTTCACCGACAAGCACTTCGCCCGCAACTGGGAGGGCATGCGGGAGAACTGGATCGTCTGCGGCGCCTACCACTTCGCCCGCCCCAAGGGCGACGCGGCCGAGCAGGCGCACCACTTCCTGCGCGTGCTCAAGGAGGCGGGCGGGTTGCGCCGCGGCGATCTGGTCGCGCTCGACCTGGAGACCAACGACGGCCTGCGTCCCGAGAGGGTCGCCCGGCACGCCCGCCGCTGGTGCAGCCACGTCGAGCGGCACGCCGGCATCCGGCCGATCATCTACACCTTCCCGGCGTTCGCCCGCGGCGGCCACTGCGCCGGGCTCGGCGACCACCCCCTGTGGATCGCCGACCCCGACCGGCCACGCGGGCGCCCGGTGACGCCCGGACCGTGGCGCGAGTGGACAATCCACCAGTACGATCACAAACCGCTCGACCGGAACATCTTTCTCGGCAGCCGTCAAGGGCTGACGAGGCTGGGCTTCGACCCGCGATAGCATCGATGTTCACCGGCGAACGCGCCGCGGGGCGCCCACCGGCCGGAACATCCACCACACCCGCACACCGACCCACAGGGAGCAACCGTGTCAGCCGAGCTACGCATCACCCTCGCCGGAGCCGAGCGTGTGGTCGCGGCCGGCACGACGGCCGGTGACGCGCTCGAGGCCGACGGCCGCACCGTCATCGCCGCCCGGGTCAACGGCCAGCCGTGCGACCTCGCCCACCCGCTCGCCGACGGTGACGTGGTCGAGCCGATCGACGTCTCCAGCGAGGAGGGTCGCGCGATCGTGCGCCACTCCACCGCCCACGTCATGGCCCAGGCGGTGCAGGAGCTGTTCCCCGACGCGAAGCTTGGCATCGGCCCGCCCGTCGACAACGGCTTCTACTACGACTTCGACGTCGCCCAGGCGTTCCACCCCGACGACCTCAAGCGTGTCGAGAAGCGCATGCGCGAGATCGTCAAGCAGGGGCAGCTGTTCGCCCGCCGGCCCGTCACCGACGAGCAGGCCCGCGAGGAGCTGGCCGCCGAGCCGTACAAGCTGGAGCTGATCGGCCTCAAGGGCGGCGCCGCGGCGGAGGAGGCGGTCGAGGTCGGCGCGGGCGAGCTGACGATCTACGACAACCTCGACCCCAAGAGCGGCGAGCTGCGCTGGAAGGACCTGTGCCGCGGCCCGCACGTGCCGTCCACCCGGTCCATCCCGGCGTTCAAGCTCATGCGCTCCGGCGGCGCCTACTGGCGCGGCAGCGAGAAGAACCCGCAGCTCCAGCGCATCTACGGCACCGCATGGGAGTCGCGCGACAAGCAGGACGAATACCTCAAGCTGCTGGAGGAGGCCGAGAAGCGCGACCACCGCAAGCTCGGCGCGGAGCTGGACCTGTTCAGCTTCCCGCCCGAGCTGGGCAGCGGGCTGCCGGTCTTCCATCCCAAGGGCGGGATCATCCGCAAGGAGATGGAAGACTACATGCGCAGGCGGCAGGGCGAGGCGGGCTACGAGTTCGTCAACACCCCGCACATCACCAAGTCGACGCTGTTCGAGACCTCCGGTCACCTGCCGTGGTACGCCGACGACATGTTCCCGCCCTTCGAGCTGGAGGGCGTCGAATACCGCGTCAAGCCGATGAACTGCCCGATGCACAACCTGATCTTCCGGGCGCGCGGGCGGTCCTACCGTGAGCTGCCGCTGCGGCTGTGCGAGTTCGGCTCCGTCTACCGCTACGAGAAGTCGGGTGTCGTCCACGGCCTGACGCGGGTGCGCGGCATGACGCAGGACGACTCCCACATCTACTGCACGCGCGAGCAGATGGTCGGCGAGATCAAGAGCCTGCTCACCTTCGTGCTCAGCGTGCTGCGCGACTTCGGCCTGTCGGAGTTCTACCTGGAGCTGTCCACCCGCGACGACTCCGACAAGTTCATCGGCGACCCGGCCGACTGGGACGAGGCCACTGCGGCGCTGCGCCAGACGGCCGAGGAGTCGGGGCTGGAGCTGGTCGACGACCCGGGCGGCGCCGCCTTCTACGGCCCCAAGATCTCGGTGCAGGCCAAGGACGCGATCGGCCGCACCTGGCAGCTGTCCACCATCCAGCTCGACCTCAACCAGCCCAAGCGGTTCGAGCTCGAGTACCAAGCCGCCGACGGCAGCCGCCAGACGCCCGTCATGATCCACCGGGCGCTGTTCGGCTCGATCGAGCGCTTCCTCGGCGTGCTCACCGAGCACTACGCGGGCGCCTTCCCCCCGTGGCTGGCCCCGGTGCAGGTCGTCGGCATCCCGATCGCCGACGCGCACGCCTCCTACCTTCAGGACGTCGCCAAGCGGCTGCGTGAGCGGGGCATCCGGGTCGAGGTCGACACGGCCGACGACCGGATGCAGAAGAAGATCCGCAACGCCCAGAAGGCCAAGGTGCCGTTCATGCTGCTGGCGGGCGACGAGGACATCGCGGGTGGCGCGGTGTCGTTCCGCTACCGCAGCGGCGAGCAGAAGAACGGCGTGCCGGTGGACGAGGCTGTCGCCGAGATCGTCGACGCGGTCGAACGCCGCATCCAGGTCTGACCACCCCGGCAGGCCGCCCGGGGTGAGCGCCGCCGGCCCGCACCGGGCCGGCGGCGGCGCCCGACCCAGACATGCCTGTCAGACATGCCTGACCAGATGTGTCCGACCAGACATGACTGAGCAGGCGTGCCAGGCAAGGCGCGCCCGATGAGGTGGGTCAGCGGGTGTAGAGGCGGAAGGTGACGGCCGGCCGGCCGCCGAAACGGTCCGCCTCCTGGCGCACCGCGTCCTCGACGAACGCCCGCGCGTACGCCTGCGGGTCCTCGTCGGTGAGGGCCTCGATGTAGGCGCGGTGCTCCAGCAGCGAGCGCACCCCCCGCTCCAGCCCCGCGGTGACGTCCACCGCGTGGGTGGGAGAGGCGGTGGCGGCCACGGCCATCCAGCGCACTCCGTCCCACGGCTCGCCGCCGACGCCGGGGAAGATCCACCGGTTGCCCGCGTCGGCCGCCGCGTCCAGCGTGGCCCTGCCGACGGCCCGGTGGTCGGGTGTGTTCCAGGCGATGCCGCCGGGCCAGGTGTCGTCGAAGTTCAGCGTGATCAGCAGCTCCGGCCGGTGCCTGCGGATGGCCGCGGTGATGTCACGCCGCAGCCGCGGCCCGTACTCGACCACCCCGTCCGCGTGGTCGAGGAACTCGACGCTCGACACGCCCACAGCGGCGGCGCCGGCCCGCTGCTCGCACTCGCGCAGCGGTGCCGCCTTCTCCGGGGTCAGGCCGTCGATGCCGGCCTCGCCGCGCGTGGCGAGCAGGTAGGAGACCTCCCGTCCCTCGGCGGTCCACACGGCCACGGCCGCCGCGCAGCCGTACTCCAGGTCGTCGGGGTGGGCGACGACGGCGAGCGCGCGCCGCCAGTCACCGGGCATGGGTGCGAGCATGCGCTCACCCTAGCGAGGCGGCAGGCCGGCGACAGTGGGCGGCGGGCGCTTGGTCCGGCCGGGCACGGTCCAGGCCCGCCTGGACCACACCCGACGGCGTCGCGCACGGACACCGTACGCGACCTTGACGCGGGAGTGGCACCCCCTTGCAGCCGAGGCATGTTCACCCGTGTGTGGCTGACTTCCACGCGCTCGATCGCGTCGCGCTCGCCGAATTCCGCGAGATCGGGCGATGACCGTGATGTGACCTGGTCGCGACCCGGCCCTTGGGCAGTCGGCGTCAGGACGGCAGCCGCATGATGCGGAAGAAGGCGGGCAGCAGCCATGGCCGGGGGCCCGGCACGATGACGTCTCCGGTGAGCGCCGCCCTTGCCTTGCTGATCCGGCCGAACAGCATCAGGTTGAGCGTCACCGGGTCGAAGAGGATGCGGGCATCGGCCGGCTCTCCCGGCCGTTCGACGGTCACCAGGCCGTTGTCGATCACTATGGCCCGGGTGACCGTGTACGGGGAGGCGAACTCCACGGCGACACGCCGTTTCGGCCAGGGGCCATGACCGTCGAGCAGCCGGCCGTAGCCGTAGTGGGTGACGCCGATCGAGGATGCCGGGCGCGGACCCCTGGCTTCAGCCATGGGGGTAGGCCCGGCGCGGGAGTGCCCGCCAGGGGGTGAGCGTGCATTGACGGGAACGGGCTGCGGCAGCGCGCCCGGCGCCGGTATGGGGGGTCGTGGTCGAACATGTGAGTGATATCCAAGCTCGCGGGGGAGGCCGAGGCAGGATCTCCTCACCGCCGGGAGGGCGGAGTTCGCGCGGCCCGG
This sequence comes from Nonomuraea muscovyensis, assembly GCF_014207745.1. NCBI lineage: Bacteria > Bacillati > Actinomycetota > Actinomycetes > Streptosporangiales > Streptosporangiaceae > Nonomuraea > Nonomuraea muscovyensis. The sequence goes on along the minus strand of NZ_JACHJB010000002.1, from coordinate 1,862,390 downwards.
ACCGGGTGTGCGGGCTGGGGCGTGGAAACCCGTGGGAGCGGGGCCGGAAGGTGAATCGCCAAGCGACAGCGTCGCGACCATGCGCGTGGCCGCACGGTTGGGACGGCTGGAATCCCCCGGATTCATCCGTGGGAGCGCTTCAAGAGGAACAGGTCGAAGAACAGGGCGGCCTCTCGCGCAGGCACCGGCCAGCGCGTCCGCACCGTCCGGGCGATGTCCCGGCCGTGGATCTGCAGCTCGTTCAGCAAGTGAGGTGCGTGTCAGCTGCCACTTGGCGTCCGTGATCGCCACGATCATGCTCGTTTCACTCTCCTGCCGGCCATCAGTCTCCGGTGAGCCGCTCCGGCGAGAGGCGCGATGGCGAAGGCCAGAAGCGCCAGCACGGCCAGGAACAGGAACGCCGTGAAGATCCATTCGGTTGAGCCGTCCGGCCCGTACACCCGGTTGGGCAGCCCGACGTCGATCGCCCCGGTCCGCCCGCCCGCGCGGTGGGTGGCCCGGTCGCTGCCGGCGAAGGTGACTCCCGTGCGACGGACGACGCCGTCATGGGAGCTGAAGTCGCCGGTCCAGGCGCAGCTTTCGTGGCCGGGGTGCCGAACGCAGTCCAGGCGCCGCGCGGTGAAGGTCCCGGGCCGGCCGTCGCCGCCGGCGAGCCGCAGCGCCGGGCCGATCGCGGGGAACGTCCAGGTCAGCAGGAGAGCGGAGACGAGCAGCAGGACGACGGTCAGTGGCGGGAACGGGTGCCGCCGTCTCATGCGGTTCGCAGCGCGCAGTCGCAGCGCATGACGGCGCGTTCGGCCTCGCGCGGCCTGCGGTGCAGCAGCATCGCCACCACCATCGGCGCGAAGACCACGGCGTTGTAGAACAGGTGCAGCTCGACACGGGGGATCAGCAACTGCACGACGCTGGTCGGAACGGGCCGGCCGGCCAGGTTCGTGCCGGACAGTGCCTGCAGGAGCAGGAGCAGGTGCTCGACGTGGTGCCAGAACTGGAGCCCGAGCGCGATGTTCCACCAGGTCCGGGAGCGACCGGTGAAGCCCGCCCGCAGCATGATCAGCCCGGCGAGCATGACGAGGGCGTACCCGTAGTGCATCCATTCGGAGGTGACGAGCCACGGGAACGCCAGCCCGAGCACCCCGCGCGCCTCCGGGATCGGCCAGCCGAGCGCGTAGATCTGGATCGCCTGCATGACGTGTTCCGCCCAGTGGGCGATGACGACCACCAGGAAGAGCCCGAGGGCGGCTCTGTGGTGCCGCTCGTTGAGCTGCCGGCGGCCGGCGACGGGGATGGACATGGTGATCTCCTCACGGTGGTTTCTCCGGTGGTGGACGCCTGTGCCGCGGGCACGAGCCGCACGCCGACCGCGCCGGCGTCGATGCACAGCGGCAGCTCGGTGAGGCTTTCGAAGCACCGGCTGTTGGCCGGCGGCCCGGCGTCGGCGGTTTCGACGCCCAGCGTCTTGCAGAACGTGGTGACGAGCAGCCTGGCGGCGGGGTCGTCGCCCGCGATGGGGACGGTCACCAGGGTGGGCGAGCGGGTGTGGGTGGCGATCCATCGGGCGGACCGGCAGTTGGCGGCTTTCACGACGGCGCAGCCGGGCAGTGCCGTGGCGATCCGCAGATCCACAGGTCGGTCCTCCCAGGCTGCCGAGATGGGGGAGTAGCGGTCGAGCGCTCGCCTGCGCGGTCCGGGGATCTCGGTCGGGGTGAGCGCGCCGGCGGTGTCGCGGTGCATGCACGCGATCGTCTGCCGTCCGCGGGCGACGAGCCGGGCCGGGCCGGCGCCGGCGTGGATCAGGTGGACGTATGCACCTCCCGTCCTCTCCGTCAGGGCCCGCAGCCGCCGGCTGTTGCTCAGGGTGATCGTGTCCAGCAGGGTGCAGCTCGTGGCGGCGCCGTCGAAGGGGTGAGGGTGGGGTGGCAAGTCGCTGACGTCCACATCACCGGTGAGTGCTCGGTCATAACCTTCGCCAAAGGCGGCGACCCCTTCCCGAAGATTCGTTTCGACCGGGCGTGATGGTGACACGAAGCCTGTCAGCCGATTTTCGGGCAGGCGAAATATCCGGGTGAGCGCCATGGCCGTTCCCGTCTTGATCTGGGTGACCTTCAGGAGAAACTAAGCATTTTCCCGGCAAAGGGTCAAGGTTTCTCCGGCTCTGTGACCAGAGTCAACGCTGAATTCGGCACCCCTCGGAGAAGGTTTATTGATTATTTGATTACTGAGGTCACCGGCCGTCCGACCGCTGAAGTGGCGCATTGTGGCTCGTATATAAGTGCCTTTACGCGGATAATCGGCACTACCGGTGCCGGGCCGCCGGTCCGGTCGCGCCACCCGCCTGCTGCGCGTCGCCTGAATCCGCTGGAGCATCCAGGAGCGGGAGGAGCTGATCCCGCTCACCGTCAACGAGATCCGCCGCCTCCACGCTCGTCTGCATCCCGGCGAGCATTATCTGCGTTGGTCGCGTTGGCGACGATGGCACCAAGCTCGCGTCCGCCGCCGCCACTACCAACGGCAGCACGGACTCATCAATCACCGAGAAGCTCCATAACCGATCGTTCAAGGTTGCTGAGCTGGGTCGCGTTCTCTGGGCGATCGCGTCAGCTCAAATAGCGGGTCACGATCGTGATGATTTCCTCGTCGAGTGCGGCCGCGTCGAGGTTGGGTATATGTCCGACGAAACGGTGGACGAGCGACTCGATCGTGGCCACCGGCAGCCACTGGGACAGCGACAGCGGACGTGGCTCAGCCAGTACGGCCTGTACCGTTTCGGCCGTCTGCTCCAGACGCGCCCGCGCGAGCACGACCAGGATCGCGTCCTTGTTCGGGAAGTCTGATAGAGCGATCCGATGGACAGCCCGGCCTCCTCGGCTATCCGGTCGGTGGTCCCGGAGGCGTAGCCATGGCGGGCGAAAGCGCGAGCAGCCGCCCCGCCGCCCCCCCGGCCGGCCCTCCCCGACCCGCAGGGCGGCCCCGCCTCCGACCTGTCGGCGACTCCGGAGCGTCGCAGCGCCCGTGTGGGTTGCGGCGCCGTTGGAATGGTTTGCGCCCTTCGCCGGGACGGTAACTCTTACGGAGAGTAGTCGCTTCACTACCTGTCGGCGCACCGGGCGCGACCCGTGCGCGCCGACGCCGAGGCGATGCCGGGCCGACAAGGGGCCGACAAGGGGGCGAAGGCCATGAGCGCAGTCAAGCCGGAAACCGGGCTGGACGAGGTGCACATCCTGTGGACGTCCGAAGGCATGAGCTGTGACGGGGACACCGTGTCCGTCACGGCCGCCACGCTGCCGAGCATCGAGGAGGTCCTCCTCGGGCTCGTGCCCGGGCTGCCGAAGGTGCACCTGCACAACAAGGTCCTGGCCACCGAGGTGGGCAGCGAGTTCATGGCCGCCTTCCACCAGGCGGCCGAGGGCCGGCTCGGGCCGTACATCTTCGTGATGGAGGGGTCCATCCCCAACGAGAACATCAACGGCGACGGCTTCTGGACGTCGATGGGCAACGACCCGGTGACCGGCCAGCCCATCACCGTCAACCAGTGGATCGACCGGCTCGCGCCGGGGGCGTGGGCCGTCGTCGCGGCGGGCACCTGCGCCACCTACGGCGGCATCCACGCCATGGCCGGCAACCCGACCGGCTGCATGGGGCTGGCCGACTACCTCGGACCGGACTTCCGCTCCGCCGGCGGCCTGCCCATCGTCAACGTGCCCGGCTGTCCCGTCCAGCCCGACAACTTCATGGAGACGCTGACGTGGCTGCTCTACCAGGCGGCCGGGCTGGCCCCGATGATCCCGCTCGACAAGCAGCTCCGGCCCACCTGGCTGTTCGGCAAGACCGTGCACGAGGGGTGCGACCGGGCCGGCTACTACGAACAGGGCGACTTCGCCCATGACTACAACTCGCCGAAGTGCCAGGTCAAGATCGGCTGCTGGGGGCCGGTCGTCAACTGCAACGTCACCAAGCGCGGCTGGATGGACGGCATCGGCGGCTGTCCCAACGTCGGCGGCATCTGCATCGGCTGCACGATGCCCGGCTTCCCCGACAAGTTCATGCCGTTCATGGACCAGCCGCCCGGCGGGACCCTGTCGGCGGGCATGACGTCCGTCTACGGCGGCCTCGTCCGGCGCCTGCGCGCCATCACCAACAAGACGGTCAACACCGAGCCGAAGTGGCGCCACCGGGGCGCGAAACTCACCAGCGGATACGACCCCCGCTGGCGGGCCTAGAAGGGGGATCGCCGACGTGACCATCCGATCACCACAGGAGCAGGACACGCGCCAGCTCGTGGAGATGTCCTGGGACCCGATCACCAGGATCATCGGCAACCTGGGCATCTACACCAAGATCGACTTCAAGAACAACGAGGTCGTGGAGTGCAAGAGCACCTCGTCGCTGTTCCGCGGCTACAGCGTGTTCATGAAGGGCAAGGACCCGCGCGACTCCCACTTCATCACCAGCCGCATCTGCGGCATCTGCGGCGACAACCACGCCGTCTGCTCGATCTACGCGCAGAACATGGCCTACGGGGTCAAGACCCCGCCGCTGGGGGAGTGGATCGTGAACCTCGGCGAGGCCGCCGAGTACATGTTCGACCACACCCTCTTCCAGGACAACCTGGTCTTCGTCGACTACTGCGAGCAGATGGTCAAGGAGACCAACCCCGGCCTGCTGCGGCGGGCCGAGACGACCGAGGCGCCACGCGGCGACATCCACGGCTACCGGACCATCGCCGACATCATGCGGGCCTTCAACCCGTTCACCGGCGACGTCTACCGTGAGGCCCTGCAGGTCAGCCGGCTCACCCGGGAGATGTGCTGCCTGATGGAGGGCCGGCACGTGCACCCGTCCACCCTCTACCCGGGCGGCGTCGGCACCGTGGCCACCCCGCAGGTGTTCACCGACTACCTGGTCCGCCTGCTGCGCACCGTCGACTTCATCAAGCGCGCGGTGCCGATGAACGACGACGTGTTCGACTTCTTCTACGAGGCGCTGCCCGGCTACGAGGAGGTCGGCCGGCGTCGCGTCATGCTGGGGTGCTGGGGCGCGTTCCAGGACCCGGACGTGGTCGACTACGACTACCGCACCATGAACGAGTGGGGCAGGCGGATGTTCGTCACGCCGGGCATCGTGCTCGACGGCGAGCTGCGCACCACCAACCTCGTGGACATCAACCTGGGCATCCGGATCCTGCTGGGCAGCTCCTACTACGACGACTGGCAGGGCGAGGAGACCTTCGTCACCCACGACCCGCTCGGCAACCCGGTCGACCAGCGCCATCCGTGGAATCAGACGACGCTGCCCAAGCCGCAGCGACGCGACCTGGACGGCGGCAACTACAGCTGGGTCATGAGCCCACGCTGGTACGACGAGCGCACCGCCGACTACCTCGCCCTCGACACCGGCGGCGGGCCGCTGGCGCGGCTCTGGGCCACGGCGCTGGCCGGGCTCGTCGACACCGGCACCGTCCGCGCCACCGGGCACAGCGTGCAGATCAACCTGCCCAAGAGCGCGGCCTTCCCGGACATACAGTTCGAGTGGCAGATTCCGAAATGGGCCAACACGATCGAGCGCAACCGGGCGCGCATGTACTTCGTCGCCTACGCGGCCGCGATGGCCTTCTACTTCGTCGAGCAGGCGCTGGGCGAGGTCCGGGCCGGGCGCACCAAGGTCTTCACCGACTTCGAGGTCCCGGACGAGGCGATCGGCGCCGGCTTCCACGAGGCGGTCCGGGGCGTCCTGTCGCACCACCTGGTGATCCGCGAGGGCAAGATCGCCAACTACCACCCGTACCCGCCGACCCCGTGGAACGCGAGCCCGCGCGACAGCTACGGCACGCCGGGGCCGTACGAAGACGCCGTGCAGGGCCTGCCCATCTTCGAGGAGAACGGCCCCGAGACGTTCAAGGGCATCGACATCATGCGCACCGTGCGCAGCTTCGACCCGTGCCTGCCGTGCGGCGTCCACATGTACCTCGGTGGCGGCAGGGTGCTCAAGCAGGTGCACTCGCCCACCCTCGGCACGAGCGTCTCGGGGTAGGGCCGCCATGGACGACCGTGATGTGACCGAACGGGTGCGCAGGGTCGAGGCCCTGCTCGACGGCGCCGCCGACGGCCACGCCGTGGAGCTGGCCGAGGCGCTGCTCGACCTGTACGGGGAGGTGCTGTCGAGGATCATGGCCACGGTCCGCGCGGCCCCGGGCGACGACGGGCTGCCCGAACGGATTGCCTCCGACGAGCTGGTCGCGCACCTGCTGCTGCTGCACGACCTGCACCCGCTGGACGCGCCCACCCGGATCGCCCGGGCCCTGCCCGGCCTGCGCGGGCGGCTCGGCGGCGCGAGCGCGGAGGTCGTGGCGGTCGAGGGCGACCTCGCCCGGCTGCGGTTGCGGCCGCGCCGGGGAGGCTGCGGCTCCTCCGCGGCGGCGCTGCCCGCGATCCTGGAGGAGGCGGTACGGCGTGCCGCGCCGGAGATCGAACGGGTCGAGATCGACGTCGAGGAGAGCGCACCGCCGCCCGTCGTGATCCCGGTCGAGAGCCTGCGCCGGGCACCCGCGCGCGACCGGCCCGGGGCCCCGGCGTGAGGCCGGCCTGCGACGACGGCGCTTCGGGCGGCGCGACGGGCGCCCCTCGGGGCAGCGCCGCGGGTGGCGCGGGACCGGCCCCGGCCGGCGGCGGAATCGCCGGCCGCACGCTGCGCCGGTTCATCGTCCGGCAGACGACGCCAGCACACGCGACGCCAGCACACGCGACGCCTGGACACGCGACGCCCGCACATGCGACGCCTGCACATGCGACGCCCGGACACGCGACGGTCCCGGCCTCTTCGGGGTCGGCCGCCTCGGGATCGGGATCGGTGTCGTCGGGCGCCGGCGCTCCGGGTGCCGGCGAAGAGCTGTGCGAGCTGTGCGCCGCGCCCGCGGGGACGGCCCACCGGCACCTGCTCGACCTGGCCGACCGCGAGCTGCGCTGTGCCTGCCGCGCCTGCGCCGTGCTGTTCGACCACGCCGCCGCGGGCGGCGAGCGCTATCGCCTGGTGCCGGACGACCGGCGGCTGCTGCGGGACTTCGTCCTCGACGACACCACCTGGGCGGACCTGAACATCCCCGTCCAGATGGCGTTCGCGCTGCGCGACTCGGCGGCGGGACGGACGGCGCTGTTCTACCCCAGCCCGGCGGGCGCCGTCGAGTCGCCGCTGGAGGAGGCGACCTGGCAGCGCCTGGAGGAGGCCAACCCGGTCCTGCGGGGGCTCGCCCCCGACGTCGAAGCCCTGCTGGTGAACCGGACGGGCGCCGCCCGGGAACACTGGCTCGTGCCCGTCGACGACTGCTACACCCTGGTCGGCCTGCTCCGGACCCACTGGAAGGGCCTCGCGGGCGGGCCGGACGTCTGGAACGAGATCACCGACTTCTTCACCGAGCTGCGCCGCAGGTCCAGGACCGCGACCTCGGCCGACCACCCGCTTCGCACCTGAGGGGATGCCACGATGACCAAGAAGGACGGCGACCACATCAAGACGGGCAGACGGGACGTCCGCCCGGACACCCCCTCGCACGTCAGAGGCATCAACGAGGGCAACGCGTGCGGCAACTACGACAAGCAGGTCGGCCACCTGCCCGACGCCCGGTCGACCGCCGCGCGTTCCACCGGCATCAACGCCGCCGACCGCGACCCGATCGACCCCGACATGCCCAACCTCTCGCCGGCCTGATCCTGTGGACGACGTGACGACGGCCGGCGCCCCGGCCCTGCGGATGGCGGTCGAGGGGGTGCGGGCGGCGGAGTTCGCGGCCGTGCCGATGCTGGAGTTCGCGCTCAGGATCACCAATCCGGACGGTCCCGAGGTGCGTTCGGTCACCCTCGACACCCAGATCCGCATCTCGGCCGCCCGCCGCGCCTACGACGAGCCGAGCCGGCAGCGGCTCGCCGAGCTGTTCGGCGGGCCCGAGGCGTGGAGCCGGAACCTGCGCAGCCTGCTGTGGGCGCAGACGGTCACGCAGGTTCCCGCCTTCGGCGCGGAGACCGTGGCGACCATCCGGGTGCCGTGCACCTACGACTTCGAGGTGGCGGTGGCCAAGTACTTCCACGGCCTCACCGGCGGCGACGTGCCGCTGGAGTTCCTCTTCGGCGGCACCACGTGGTACCTGGCCGACGGCCGGCTGCGGGCCACCCGCATCCCGTGGGACACCGAGGCGGACTTCCGCATGCCGGTGGCGGTGTGGAAGGACGTGATGGACCGCCACTTCCCGGGCGGTGCGTGGCTGCGGCTGGGCCGCGACACCTTCGACCGGCTCCACGCCTACCGGATCCGCCACGTCCTGCCCGGCTGGGACGACGTGGTCGGCCGACTGCTGAAGGAGGGCGGCGGCTGATGGACGAGCTGCGCCGGATCGCGCGGGCCGTGCTGTACGAGGGCTACCTGCTGTGGCCGTACCGCCAGTCGGCGCTGAAGAACCAGCACCGCTGGACGATCGGCGGCGTGCACCCCGAGCCCTACGGCAGGGCGCACGACGGAAACCCGTGGCTCACGCAGACCCAGTGCCTCATCGAGGCGGGCCCGGCCGACACGGTGGACGTGCGCGTGCGCTTCCTGCACCTCGTCGCGAGCGAGGTCGCCCGCTGCACGGCCGACGGGCTCGACCCGGTGCCCGAGCTGACGGTGGGGGAGCGGCGCTTCCGGCCGCGCGAGGAGGCCGTGGAACAGGAGGTGGCCGCGTGCGGGCTTCGCCTCGGCGCGCTGCTCGGCGAGGCGCACCGCACCCCGATCGGCGTGCCCGCCGGGCGGGAGACCGAGTGGCTGACCGACGAGGCGGGGCGGCGGGCGGGCGCGGTGCTGCGCTCGCGGCAGGCGCTGCGCGGTCACGTCGACGCACACGCCGAGGAACTGGAGCCGGGCGTCCTGCGGCTCACGGTGCGGGTGGTCAACACCACCCCCTGGCACGGTGACGCCCGCGCCGAGGCGATGCGGCACACCTTCGTCGCCGCCCACAGCGTGCTGCACACGACGGGCGGGCGGTTCGTGTCGCTCATGGACCCGCCGGAGGAACTGCGCGCCGCCGCGGCCGGCTGTCGCAACGTGGGCACCTGGCCGGTGCTGGCCGGCCCCGAAGGCGAGGGGCACACGATGCTGTCGGCGCCGATCATCCTGTACGACCACCCGCGCGTCGCGCCGGAGAGCCCCGGCGACCTCTTCGACGCGACCGAGATCGACCAGCTCCTCACGCTGAGCGTGCTGGCGCTGAGCGACGAGGAGAAGCGCGAGATCCGCGACGGCGACCCGCGCGGGCGGGAGATCCTCGAACGGTGCCAGGCGCTCACACCCGAGCAGCTCATGCGCCTGCACGGCATCGTCCGCACCGACCCGGCGATCCGCACCGACCCGGCGGTCCGTGCAGAACCGGTCCGTGCAGAGCCGGGGACCTGCCCGGAGCCGACGACATGAAGGAGAAGGACCCTTCCGTGGAACGACCCGGCCCCGAGACGTGGGCCTCCTGGACACCCCTCGGCCCCGCACCCGGCAGCGCTCACGCACGCCCGCCAGGTCCGGGGGAGGCGGACTTCTGGACGCGGATGGAGCGGCGCGGCCCGGAGGAGGTGGTCGTCGCCGGCGTGCCGGTGCGCGCGGGCAGCCGGGTCCGGCTGCGGCCGGCCGCCGGCCGGGCCGACATGCTGGACCTCCTCCTCGACGGCCGGACCGCCGTCGTCGAGTCGATCGAGCAGGACGACGGGGGCGCCTTCCACCTGGCGGTCATCGTGGACGACGACCCGGGTCGCGACCTGGGCGAGGCCCGCATGCCCGGACACCGGTTCTTCTACACGGCGGAGGAGGTCGAGCCGCTGGACCCGGACACCGGGCCGGGCCGCGTCCGGATCCTCGTCGCGGGGCTCGGCAACATCTTCCTCGGCGACGACGGCTTCGGCGTCGAGGTGGTCCGCCGCCTGGCCGGAACGGAGCTGCCCGCCGGCGTGGACGTGACCGACTTCGGCATCCGCGGCATGGACCTGGTCTACGCCCTGCAGCGCGACTACGACCTGGCCATCCTCGTCGACGCCGCCCCCCGGGGGGAGCCGCCGGGCACGCTGACCGTGCTGGAGGCCGACACGCCGGACAGCGCCGCGAGCCTCGGCGCGGCCACCGTCGAGACCCACGGGATGGACCCGGTCAGGGTCCTGCGGCTGGCAGGCGAACTCGGCCGGGTCCCCGGCCGGGTGATCGTGGTGTGCTGCGAGCCGGCCACGGTGCTGACGGGAGGCGCGGACGAGGACGTGCTCGTCGAACTGAGCGAACCCGTGCGCGCGGCGGCCGGCCAAGCCGCCCGCCTGGTGATGGACATGATTGCGGAAAGTGCCGGGCCCGGCTCCCGGCCCCGGAGCACGGAATGAGGTGACATGGCATGAGGAAGTCGCACGTGGCAGGGCTGATCGTGACCTGTGGGCTGGTCGCGATCATCGTCCACCAATGGCCGGAGATCCACCGGTACATGAAGATGAAACGGATGTAGCGCCCCATGCATGAGATCGGAATGTGCGAAGGTCTGGTCGAGCTGATCGGGCAACGCGCCGCCGGCAGGCGGATCACGGCCGCGCGGGTGCGCGTCGGCACCCGCCATGCCGTCGTCGGCGAGGCCTTCGACCAGGCGTTCGCACTCGCCGCGGCGGGCACCCTGGCGCAGGACGCCTCGGTCGAGCTCGTCGTCACACCCCTGACGGTCACCTGCCACTCCTGCGGCGCGCGGAGCGAGTCCCTGGACGTGCTCGCCGTCTGCCAGCGGTGCGGCAGCGCGGACGTGGCCGTCTCCGGCGGCGACGAGCTGGTCCTGGAGTCGATCGACTTCGGGGAGGAGCGGGCCGATGTGCCTGGGAATCCCCGGTGAGCTGGTCGCGGCCGACGAGGACAACCCCGACCTGGCGGTCGTGGACGTCGGCGGCGTGCGCCGCAGGATCAACGTGGCCCTCCTGACCGAGGAGGACCTGGGGGTCGGCGACTGGGTGCTCGTCCACGTGGGATTCGCCCTGTCGAAGATCTCGGAGTCGGAGGCGCAGGCCGTGCTCGACTACCTGGAAGGGCTCGGCACGGCCTACGACGACGAGCTCGACGCGCTCAGGGAATCGGACATCACATGAGGGGGACCCGTGCGGTTCGTCGATGAGTACCGCGACGGCGGCAAGGCGCGGACGCTGGCCGCCGGCATCGCCGCCCGGTGCGAGCCGGGGCGCCGCTACACGTTCATGGAGGTGTGCGGGGGGCACACCCACACGATCTACAAGCACGGGCTGGAGGACCACCTTCCCCGGGAGGTGACCCTCGTCCACGGCCCCGGATGCCCCGTGTGCGTGATCCCGATGGGTCGGGTGGACGACGCCGTCCACATCGCCTCCCAGCCGGACGTGATCATGACGTCGTTCGGCGACATGATGCGCGTGCCCGGCGGGCGGGGGTCGTTCCTCGAGGCCAAGGCCGCCGGCGCCGACATCCGCATGGTGTACTCACCGCTCGACGCGTTGAAGATCGCCAAGGCGAACCCCGACCGGCGGGTGGTGTTCATGGCCATCGGCTTCGAGACCACCGCCCCCTCGACCGCGATGACCGTGCTGCGGGCAGCCGCCGAAGGTGTCGGGAACTTCTCCGTCTTCTGCAACCACGTCCTCATCATCCCGGCGATCAAGGCCATCCTGGATTCGCCCGACCAGCGGCTGGACGGCTTCATCGGCCCCGGCCACGTCTCGGCCGTGATCGGCTGCCGGCCGTACGAGTTCATCGCCCGCGACTACGGCAAGCCGCTCGTGGTCGCCGGCTTCGAGCCGCTCGACGTCCTCCAGTCGGTCCACATGCTCCTCGGCCAGCTCGCCGAGGGCCGCGCCGAGGTGGACAACCAGTACGCCCGGGTGGTGCCGTGGGACGGCAACCGCACGGCCATGAACGCCATCGGCACGGTCATGCGGCTGCGGCCGCACTTCGAGTGGCGCGGCCTCGGCTTCATCTCCCAGTCGGCGCTCGGCCTGGCCGAGGCGTACGCGGAGTTCGACGCCGAGCGGATCTTCGACCTGCCGGGGGTCCGGGTCGCCGACCCCAAGGCCTGCCAGTGCGGCGAGGTGCTCAAGGGCGTACTCAAGCCGTGGGAGTGCAAGGTGTTCGGCACGGCCTGCACACCGGAGACGCCGATCGGGACCTGCATGGTCTCCTCCGAGGGCGCCTGCGCCGCGTACTACAACTTCGGCCGATTCGACCGCGAACGGGTGAAGGAGGCGACCCGGTCATGACGTCCGAACCCGCAGCCGACCGGGCGGAATGGGGCGCTCCCGGCAGCCCGCACCGCACCCGCGAGGAGCAGGTCCTCGACCGCATCGACCGGGTCAGGCGGCGCAAGGCCGTCGTCAAGGAGGAACGCATCACGCTCGCGCACGGCTCGGGCGGCCGGGCCACGCAGACGCTGATCCAGGCGGTGTTCCTGGAGGAGTTCGGCAACCCGCTGCTCGCCCCGCTGGAGGACGGCGCGACGCTGCGGCTCGGCGACGCGCGGACGGCGTTCACCACCGACTCGTTCGTGGTCTCCCCGCTGTTCTTCCCCGGCGGGGACATCGGCGACCTGGCCGTCAACGGGACCGTCAACGACCTGGCGATGTGCGGGGCCCGGCCCGGCTACCTGGCCGCCGGGTTCATCCTCGAAGAGGGGTTCCTCGTCGCCGACCTGCGGCGGATCGTCGCCTCGATGGCGGCGGCCGCGGCGGCGGCGGGCGTGTCGATCGTCACCGGCGACACCAAGGTGGTCCAGCGCGGCAAGGCGGACGGCTGCTACATCACCACCACCGGCGTCGGCGTCGTGGAGCGCCCCGTGGAGCTGTCCGCCTCCGGGGCGCGGCCCGGGGACGCGGTCATCGTGTCGGGCCCGATGGGCGACCACGGGGCCGCGATCATGGTGGCGCGCGGCGAGTTCGACCTGGAGTCGCCCATCGTGTCCGACACCGCGCCCCTGCACGGCATCGTGTCCGCCCTGCTGGACGCGCTGCCCGGACATGTCAGGACGCTGCGCGACGCCACGCGGGGCGGGGTGGCCACCATACTCAACGAGGTGGCCGCGGCCTCCCGGGTCGCCGTGGTGGTCGAGGAGAAGGCCCTGCCGGTGCGGCCCGAGGTGACGGGCGTGTGCGAGCTGCTGGGCATCGACCCGCTGTACGTCGCCTGCGAGGGCCGGTTTGTCGCGGTCGTCGACGGGGCGCACGCCGGTCGCGCTCTGGAGGCGCTGCGCCGGCACCCGCTGGGCGCCGGCGCGGCGATCGTCGGCACGATACGGGACGACCCGCCGGGGCTCGTGCTGCTGCGCACGGCGTTCGGCGGCACCCGTATCGTCGACGTGCTCGTCGGCGACCCGCTCCCGCGCATCTGCTGACCGCACACCACTCCGGCCGGGACCCGCGCTCCGGCCCGGAGCCGCGTCCGCCGCGGTGCGGGGGGATCAGCGGCGGGCGGCCGCGACGACCGCCTGGCCGAGGCTGATCCCGCCGTCGTTGCACGGGACGCGCCGGTGCGTCAGCACCCGGAACCCGTCGCCGCGCAACCGGTCGGCCACGCCGCCGAGCAGCACCGTGTTGCCGAACACCCCACCGGACAGGGCCACCGTGTCCAGCGCCGTGGCCCCGGCGACCAGACGGACCGCCGCCGCCACCGCGCCGGCCAGCCCGTGGTGGAACCGCGCCGCCACCACACCCGCCGGCACGTCCCGCCGCAGATCCTCGGCCACGCCCCGCACGAGGTCGGTGCTGCGGATCAGCACCGGCGACGGGCCGGTCACGGTGACCGGGTAGCCGTCCCCGACACCCGGGTCCACCCGCTGCTCCAGCCCCATCGCGGCCTGTCCCTCGTATGTCACGGTGTCACGGACGCCGAGGAGCGCGGCCACCGCGTCGAACAGCCGCCCGGCGCTCGACGTGACGGGCGCGGAGGGGCCGCCGGCGGCGGCGAGCGCGGACACGGCCGGCCAGGCGGCGGCGTTGCGGCGGGCCACGCCGAGCCCCTCGGCGGGCACCGACGCGGCGTGCAGGAAGGCCGCCGCCATCCGCCACGGCTGGCGGATCGCCGTGACGCCGCCCGGCATCCGCACCTGCTCCAGGTGCCCGGCCCGGTCGAAGCCCGCCAGGTCGGCCACCAGCAGCTCGCCGCCCCAGATCGTGCCGTCGGCGCCGTAGCCCGTCCCGTCGAACGCGACGCCGATGACCGGCCCGGCCTCCCCGTTGTCGGCCAGGCAGGAGGCGATGTGGGCATGGTGGTGCTGGACGCCGACCAGGTCCACGCCGTCGAGCGTGAGGGCGTACTTCGTGGACAGGTACTCCGGGTGCAGGTCGTGCGCGACGACCTCGGGCTCGATGCCGAGCAGCCGCCGGTAGCGGCCGATCTCCGTGGTGAACGCGCGCAGCGTCCGGTAGCTCTCCAGGTCGCCGAGGTGCTGAGAGACGACCGCGTGTCGTCCCCTGGCCAGGCAGAACGTGCTCTTGAGCTCCGCCCCGCAGGCCAGCACCGGACGGGGGAAGGGCCAGGGCGGCGCGAACGGCTCGGGCGCGTACCCGCGGGCCCGCCGGACGGGCAGCGCCGTGCCGCGGAACAGCCGGACGACGGAGTCGTCGGCGGGCGCCCGGATCGCCCGATCGTGGGACAGGAACGCGTCGGCCATCGCGCCCAGCCGCCGCCGGGCGTCGGCGTCGTCGTGCGCGATCGGCTCGTCTGACACGTTGCCGCTGGTCAGCACGTACGGCCGGCCGAGCCGGCGAGCGAGCAGGTGGTGCAGCGGCGTGTACGGCAACAGCACGCCCAGCTCGCCGCTGTCCGGCGCCACCGACGGCGCCACCGGCGCACCGGCGCGGCGGGGCAGCAGCACGATGGGCCCCCGCGGCCCGGTCAGCAGGCGGGCCGCGTCCTCGCCGGCCACGCACAGCTCACGGACGGCGGCCAGGTCGGCGGCCAGCACGGCGAACGCCTTGTCCGGCCGCCCCTTGCGGGCCCGCAGCCTCGCGACGGCCGCCTCGTCGGCCGCGTCGACGGCCAGGTGGTAGCCGCCGAGGCCCTTGACGGCCAGCACGGCTCCGCCCGCGAGCAACGCCGCCGCCTCCGTGACGGGATCACCGGCCATCCGCGCGCCGTCGGGCGCGGTCAGCGCGAGGGACGGGCCGCAGCCGGGGCAGCAGATCGGCTGGGCGTGGAAGCGCCGGTCGCGAGGGTCGCGGTACTCCCTCTCGCACGCGGCGCACATGGCGAACCCGGCCATCGTCGTCACGGCCCTGTCGTACGGCACGGCCGTGACGATCGTGAACCGGGGCCCGCAGTTCGTGCAGTTGACGAACGGGTACAGGTAACGGCGGTCGGCCGGGTCGAACAGCTCCGCCAGGCAGTCCGCGCAGGTCGCGACGTCGGCGGGGACGACGGCCCGCGTCGCCGCACCGGCCACGCTGGGCACGATCTCGAACCCGTGCGCTCCGGTCGGCGGCACCGGGGTCACGCTGACCCGTTCGACGACGGCCAGCGCGGGCGCCCGGTGGCGGACCTCCTCGACCAGCGCGCCGACCGCGGCCGCCGGGCCCTCCGCCTCGATGAACACCCCGCCGGAATCGTTGCCGACCAGCCCGGTCAGCCCGTACCGGGCGGCCAGCGCGTGCACGAACGGCCGGAAGCCGACACCCTGGACGATCCCCTCGACCCGGATCCTCGACCGGACCGGCCCCGTCATGCCCTGTCCGATCCCGCCCTGTCCGATCCCGCCCTGTCCGATCCCGCCCTGTCCGAGCCAGTCCCGGCCAGTTCGTGCTGCACCAGCTCCCACAGCACGTGGCGGAGCGTGGTCTGCGCCTCCTGGATGCGGTGCACCGACGACGACGGGACGACGAACAGGTGGTCGGCGAGCGCCTCCCCGGCCATCCGGCCGCCGCCCGAGCCGGCGAAGCCGACGGTCACCATGCCCGCGCGCCTGGCCGCCTGCAGCCCCTGCAGGACGTTGGCCGAGCCGCCGCTGGTCGACAGGGCCACGGCGATGTCGCCGCGGCGGCCGAGGGCGGCCAACTGGCGGGCGAAGACCACGTCGAAGTGCACGTCGTTGGCGAGGGCGGTCAGCAGCGCGGAGTCCCCGGTCAGCGAGATCGCCGGAAGCTGGCGCCCGCCCCGGCCGGGCGTCAGGAAGAGCTGGGCCACGGACTGCGCGTCGGTGCTGCTGCCGCCGTTGCCGAACGCCAGCAGCGTGCCGCCGGCCCGGAACGCGGCCGCCATCGCGCCGGCGCAGGCGACCAGCGACGGGCCGAACCGTTCGAGCACCTGGAGACGCAGATCGAGGCTCTCCGCGGCCTTCGCCGCGGTGGAGCGGACCAGCTCCTCGCGAGTCGTGTCGCGGCCGGGTGCCGCGAACGGGTAGCCGGCGCTCACGAGGCGTCACCGCCGAGCACCGCGATGGCCTCCCCGGCGTGCACCAGGACGGTGTCGCCGACCCGGGCCTCGACCAGTGCCACGCTGATCTCCTCGGTGCCGCCGCCCGTGTCGACCACGGCCAGGCCGCCCGGCCGCAACTCGGTGACGTGCACCGGGACCGCCGTGTCCGCGCAGGTGACGCACGTGGCATCGGCGTCACAACCGTACGGCGCCGGACGCGCCGGACCCGGATCGGCGCGGAGCCCGCGCTCGCCGCGGAGATCGGGCTCGTCCAGGAGGCCGGGATCGTCGAGGAAGACGTGGACCAGCTCCCACAGCAGGTGGTAGGTCGTCATGTGCGCCTCCCCGGCGATCCGGGGATCCGCGCACCGCGCGTCCAGCACGTGGTCCACGAGCGTCCCGTCCACGAGCGTCCGGTCCACCAGCGCTCCGTCCACCAGCGCTCCGTCCACCAGTGCCACGGTCAGCATGCCGAGCTGCCGGGCCGCCGCGAACGCGCCCAGCACGTCGCCGCACCGGTCGTCGACGGCGAAGCCCACCGCGACGTCCTCCGGCCGGCCGAGCATCCGCACCTGCGTGCTGAACACCGCGCCGTACCCCCGGGACACCGCGATGCCGCTCACCAGAGAGGCGTCGTTGGCCAGCGAGATCGCCGGCAGGGCCCGCTTGCCCACGATCACGGGATGGGTGAACTCGACCGCCAGGTGCCCGGCGTCGGTCGCGGCCGCGCCGGCTCCGAAGGCGAGCAGCCTGCCCCCGCGACGGAAGCGCGCCGCCATGTCGATCGCCGCGCGGACGACCAGCCCGGCGTCCTCGACGAGCGCCCGGCCGGGCCCGGCGCGGCGCGCGGCCGCCTCCTTGAGAAGGGACGTCGTCCGCGCCCGAACCCCTGCCATCGCGCCCCCCGGTGCCGGCTGCCTTCGCTGCCATGCTCCACCGGAGGCGTCGCGGGACCCGGATCTCATCAGGCGGCGTTTGGTCAATGTTGGGACAGGTTTTCCACCCCGGCGACGGTGCCGCCGGGATGGGCGTTCACCGTCATCCCGGCCGGTACCCGGCTCTATGCTGCTAGATATGCACGATCAGGCAGGAGCAGGGGAGCCCGACGACTTCCAGCGGCTGTGGACCCCGCATCGCATGGCCTACATCAAGGGCGAGGGCAAGCCGACCGGCACCGGCCCCGACGACGGCTGCCCGTTCGACGCCATCCCCAAGATGAGCGACGAGGACGGCCTGATCGTCGCCCGGGGCGAGCACGTGTACGCGGTGCTCAACCTCTACCCCTACAACTCCGGCCACCTCATGGTCGTGCCCTACCGCCACGTCTCCGGCTACGACGAGCTCGACCGGGCCGAGCTGACGGAGCTGGGGGAGTTCACCCAGCGCTCGCTGCGGGCGCTGCGCAAGGCGAGCGGCGCGCAGGGCTTCAACGTCGGCATGAACCTCGGCCAGGTGGCCGGCGCCGGCATCGCCGCCCACCTGCACCAGCACGTGGTGCCCCGGTGGGGCGGCGACACCAACTTCATGCCGGTGGTGGCGCGGACGAAGGTGCTGCCGCAGCTCCTGCGCGACACCCGCGCGCTGCTCGCCGACGCCTGGGACTGACCGCCGCCCACCCGGCCCGGCGCCGCCGGGCCGCTAGCCGACCTTGACCGTGGCCGGCTTGCTCTCGTGGTGCAGCCGGTCGAGGGCGGTCACCAGGTAGGTGCCCGGCGAGGCGGCGCCGAACGACGGGCTGGAGACCACCGCCACCAGATCGCGGGCGTCGGTGGTGTGGCAGTCCTCGCCCGACTTCGGCAGCCGGTAGACCGCGTACGACCGGGCGCCCGGCGTGGCGTTCCAGGTCAGCTTCGGGCCGGCGGACTTGACCCCGGCGGGAGCGGGCGGGGCGGAGCCGCCCCGCTCCTTCATCAGCGGCAGCAGCGCCGGGCGGGAGTAGTGCTCCTTGACGATGCGGTCCATCGCGCCCAGCGGGTTGGCCAGCAGGTTCTTGGCGCTGAAGTAGACGTCGCCGTCGACCTGCTTGAACTTGCGGTTGAGTGTCAGGTGCGCGGGCAGCTCGCCCGGCTTGGTCCACGCCTTGTCGTCGGTGGCGCCGACCCGGTAGAGGGCCTGCCCGATGTAGAGGTGGACGTCGCCGCCCTTGACCTCGCCGGCCCACCACGGCACCAGCGCGCTGTAGTCGGCGGCCCGGAACCCGCGGGGCCAGTAGAGCTGCGGCATCACGTAGTCGACCGTGCCGGCCTTGACCCAGGCCCGCGCGTCGGCGTGGATCGCGTCGTAGGCCGACATGCCCGAGGTGGCCGAGCCGGTCGGGTCCTGGGCCTTGTTGCGCCAGATGCCGAACGGGCTGACGCCGAACTTGACGTGCCCCTTGGCCGCGTGGACGGCCTTGTCGACCTGGGCGATCAGGGTGTTGACGTTGGACCGCCGCCAGGCCGGCAGGCTCTTGCCCTTGCCGTGCTTGGCGAAGGCGGCCCGGTCGTCGAACGTGCGGCCGGGCTCGGGGTAGGGGTAGAAGTAGTCGTCGAAGTGGATGCCGTCGACGTCGTAGCGCTGCACCACGTCGGTGACGACCTTGGTGACGTGCTCGCGCACCTGCGGCAGGCCCGGGTTGTAGTAGATCCGGTCGCCGTAGCGGACGATCCAGCCGGGGTTGCGCCGCGCCGGGTGCGAGGCGGGCAGCCGCGACAGGTCGGCGTCGTGGGCGGCGCGGTAGGGGTTGAACCAGGCGTGGAACTCCAGCCCCCGCTTGTGCGCCTCGGCGACGAGGAACGGCAGCGGGTCCCAGCCAGGGTCCTTGCCCGGCGTGCCGGTCAGGTACTCCGACCACGGCTCCAGCGACGACTTGTACAGCGCGTCGGAAGCCGGGCGCACCTGCACGAAGACGGCGTTGAGCCGGCGCTTGACGGCCGCGTCGAGGATCTTGACGTACTCGGCCTTCTGCCGGTCGACGGCCAGGCCGGTGCGCGAGGGCCAGTCGATGTTCTTGACCGTGGCGATCCAGACGCCGCGCAACTGCCGCTTGGGGTGGCGCGCGTCGGCGACGCACTGCGCGGCGGCGACCGCGGGCGTGGCCCGCTTCTTGGTCGTGGATCCCGAGGCCGACGTCTCAGCGCCTCCGGGGCCGAACAGGAAGGCGGCGCCGGTGGTCAGGACGGCCAAGGTGGCGGCGGCGATCAGAGGGCGTCCGGTTCGCATAATGTCCCCAGTGTGACACCGCACTTGACGTGCTCTGACCAGAAGAACGAAATCGGTTCGTGATGCTTGCGTGAAGGTTGCGCCGGGCGTGCCGGGCGGGTGCCGGCACGCCCGAGGGGTCTACTCGGTGGTCGCCATCTTGCCCGCCAGGTGCGCCGGCAGCGGCTCGTAGCGCAGGAAGGTGCGCTGGAAGGTGCCGGTGCCGTGCGACATGGACCGCAGGTCGATCGCGTACCTCGTGATCTCCAGCTGGGGGACCTCGGCCTTGACCAGCGTGCGGCCGGTGCCCACCGGCTCGGTGCCGAGCACCCGCCCGCGCCGCGACGACAGGTCGGACATCACCGAGCCCACGTAGTCGTCGGCCACCAGCACCGACAGCTCGTCCACCGGCTCCAGCAGCAGCGTCGGGACCTTGCCGGCGGCCTCCTTGAGCGCGAGCTGGCCGGCGATCTGGAAGGCCATGTCGGAGGAGTCGACCGAGTGGGCCTTGCCGTCGTACAGCGTCACCCGGACGTCGACCATGGGGTAGCCGGCGGCCACGCCGCGCTCCATCTGGGCCCGCACGCCCTTCTCGACGGACGGGATGAACTGGCGGGGCACCACCCCGCCGACGATCCGGTCGACGAACTCGAACCCGCCGCCGGACGGCAGCGGCTCGACCTCCAGGTGGCAGATGGCGTACTGGCCGTGCCCGCCGGTCTGTTTGACGTTGCGGCCCATCGCCTGGCATCGGCCGCCGAACGTCTCGCGCAGCGGCACCCGCAGCTCGACCCGCTCCACCTCGACGCCGTGGCGCTTGGCGAGCCGGTCGAGCAGCACGTCGGTGTGGGCCTCGCCCATGCACCACAGCACGAGCTGGCGGGTCTCGGCGTTGTTCTCCAGGCGCAGCGTCGGGTCCTCGGCCACCAGCCGGGCCAGTGCCTGCGACAGCTTGTCCTCGTCGGCCTTGGATTTGGCCCGGATCGCCACGGGCAGCAGCGGGTCGGGCATCGTCCAGGACGTCATCAGCAGCGGCCGGTCCACCTCCGACAGCGTGTCGCCCGTCTCGGCCCGCGACAGCTTGGCCACCGCCAGGATGTCGCCGGCCACGCCCTTGGCGATGGGCCGCTGCTGCTTGCCCAGCGGGCAGGTGAGGGTGCCGATGCGCTCGTCGACGTCGTGGTCCTCGTGGCCGCGGTCGGCCAGGCCGTGCCCGGAGACGTGCACGGTCATGTCGGGGCGCAACGTCCCGGAGAAGACGCGGACCAGGCTGATGCGGCCCACGTACGGGTCGCTGGTGGTCTTGACGACCTCGGCCACCAAGGGGCCGTCGGGGTCGCAGGTGATGCCGTCGACCGGCGTGCCGTCGACAGTGGTGATCTCGGGCATGGGGTGTTCGAGCGGGGCCGGGAAGCCCTGCGTGATCAGCTCCAGCAGCTCGATCATCCCGATGCCGTGGCCGGCGCCCGCGCCCGTGCACAGCACCGGGTAGAAGCTGCCGCGGGCCACGGCCTTCTCCAGGTCGTCGATGAGCACCTTGGTGTCGATCGGGTCGCCCTGGAGGTAGCGGTCCATGAGCGACTCGTCCTCGCTCTCCTGGATGATCCCCTCGATGAGGGCGCCGCGGTACTCCTCGATCCGCGCCTCGTACTCGGCTCCCGGCTCCTTCTCCGTACGGGTGCCGGTGGCGTAGTTGAAGAACTTCTGCGACAGCAGCCCGATGAGGCCGTTGACGTTGCCGTTGGTGACCACCGGCAGGTAGAGGGGGGCCACGCCGTCGCCGAAGGCGTCCTGGCAGGAGGTGAGCACCTCGTCGAAGTCTGCGCGCTGGTGGTCGATCTTGGTGATGACGACGGCGCGGGGCATGCCGACCTGGGCGCACTCCTCCCACAGCATCTGGGTGAGCCCGTCGACGCCGTCCACGGCGGACACGACGAACAGGGCGGCGTCCGCCGCGCGCAGCCCGGCGCGCAGGTCGCCCACGAAGTCGGCGTAACCGGGGGTGTCGAGGAGGTTGATCTTGATGCTGTTGTGCGTCAGCGGGGCCAGCGAGAGGTTGACCGACCGCTGCTGGCGTACCTCGACCTCGTCGAAGTCGCTGACCGTGTTGCCGTCCTCCACCCGTCCCGGCCGCTGGACGGTGCCGGTCGCGGCGAGCAGGTGCTCGACGAGGGTGGTCTTGCCCGCTCCCGAATGGCCGACCAGCACGACATTGCGTATCGCGTCCGCACTGCCGGCCGCGGGCGCCCTGCCCGCGGCTCCCGTGGCCCCGCCGAGGTTCTTATCCGCCACAACGCCTCCGCTCCTCGTGGGACGAGGCGGCCTCGGCTCGGGCGCCTGCAACCAGACACCCGGCCCGGTCTCCTCTCCCGTTTCGTCGGTTGAGGTTCCAACGCCGCGCCCGCGCGGAGGGTGCACAGGGGCCGCGAGGACCCGTATGAACCCACACGAACCCGTACATATACGCACGGATCAGCGTGGACACCGCATGGACGCGGTGTGTTCACCAAATACCCGTGTGGCGGATATCACAAGAGGGCGGAGGCAAAGAAAGTCGCCGGGCGCGGGATGGCCTACGATCGGACCGCGATGCTCAAACTCCTGCGCCCGGCCATGACCCGGATATTCACCCCGCTTGGCAGGGCCCTGGTCCGCCGCGGTATCGGCCCCAACGCCGTCACGGCGATCGGCACCCTCGGCACCGTCGTGTCGGCCCTGGTCCTGTTCCCCCTGGGGCTGCTGACCGCCGGCGCCCTGGTCATCACGGTGTTCGTGCTGTTCGACCTGCTCGACGGGGTGGTCGCCCGCCTCGGCGGCAAGGGGGGCAGCACCTGGGGGGCGTTCCTCGACTCCACGCTCGACCGGGTCGCCGACGCGGCGATCTTCTCCGGGCTTATCCTGTTCTTCATCTCCCGTGACGACGTGCTGATGGCCGCGGTCGCCCTGTTCTGCCTGGTGGCGGGCACCCTGGTGTCCTACGCCAAGGCCAGGGCCGAAGGGCTCGGGCTCACCTGCGACGTGGGCCTGGCCGAACGGCCCGAGCGGCTGGTGGTGGTGCTGGTGGCCACCTTCCTCGCCGGGCTGGGCGTGCCGTACGTGCTGCCCGCGGGGATGTGGCTGCTGGCGGCGGCGAGCGCCGTCACGGTGGTGCAGCGCGTGGTCCATGTCCACCGGCAGACGAGGGAACGATGAGCGACAAGCCGTCCGTCACCGATCGCGTGGTCGCCGCGGGTTTCGCGGCGGGCTGGAAGCTGGTGCCCCTGCTGCCGCCCCGGCTCACCCGCGGGGCCTTCCGCCTGGGCGCCGACCGGGTGTGGGCGCGGCGCGGCAAGTCGGTGCGCCGCCTGGAGTCCAACCTGGCCCGGGTGACCGGCCTCGACCCCGGCTCGCCGGAGCTGCGCGAGCTGTCCCGGGCCGGCATGCGCTCCTACTTCCGCTATTTCGAGGAGATCTTCCGGCTGCCGTCCCTGAGGCCCGAGGAGATCGTCCGGCGCACCCGGGTGCGGGGCGCCGAGCTGATCCACGACACCGTCGCCTCCGGCAGGGGAGTGGTGCTCGCGCTGCCGCACATGGGCAACTGGGACGCCGCGGGCGCCTGGCTGGTCGCCGTCGGCCACCCGTTCGCCACCGTCGCCGAGCGCCTGCGGCCGGAGACGCTCTTCCGCCGCTACGTCGCCTTCCGCGAGGGCCTCGGCATGGAGGTGCTGCCGCTCACGGGCGGCGACGGGCACACCTTCGCCGCCCTCGCCATGCGCGTACGACGGGGCGGGGTCGTCTGCCTGCCAGCCGAGCGCGACCTGACCAAGAGCGGCGTCGAGGTCGACTTCTTCGGCGCCAGGACCAAGGTTCCCGCCGGCCCGGCCCTGCTGGCCGTGCAGACCGGAGCGGCGCTGCTGCCCGCCACGGTCTACTTCGCGGGCGACGACTGGGGCATCGAGATCCACGAGGAGATCCCGCTGCCGGCCGAGGGCGGCCGGCAGGAGAAGGTGGCCGCCATGGCGCAGGGCCTGAGCCACGTCTTCGAGAAGGGCATCACCGACCACCCCGAGGACTGGCACATGCTGCAGCGGCTCTGGCTGGAGGACCTGACCCGATGAAGGTCGGCATCGTCTGCCCCTACTCCTGGGACATGCCCGGCGGGGTCAAGCAGCACATCGACGACCTGGCCCAGGCGCTGATGGCCCAGGGCCACGACGTGTCCGTGATCGCGCCCGCGGCCGACGACGACGAGCTGCCCCCGTACGTGGTCGGGGCCGGCCGGGCCGTGCCCGTGCCGTACAACGGGTCGGTGGCGCGCATGTCGTTCGGCTTCCTGTCGGCGGCCCGCGTGCGGCGCTGGGTGCGCGACGGCGACTTCGAGGTGCTGCACATCCACGAGCCGCTGGTGCCGAGCCTCGGCGTGCTCGCCTGCTGGGCCGCCAGGGGCCCGATCGTGGCCACCTTCCACGCCTCGTGGGTGCGCTCGCGGGCCATCGCGGTCGCCGAGCCGCTGCTGCGCAGCGCCCTGGAGAAGCTCAGCGGGCGCATCGCCGTCTCCGACGCCGCGCGCAAGAGCCTCGTCGAGCAGTTCGGCGGCGACACCGTGCTCATCCCCAACGGCGTGACCGTGGCCCGCTACGCCGAGGCCGAGCCGCTCGACGGCTGGGGGCCCGACGGGGCCACGCTCGGCTTCCTCGGCCGGATGGACGAGGAGCGCAAGGGCCTGCCGATCCTGCTCGACGCCTTCGCCCTGCTTGCCCCCGAGCGGCCCGGCCTGAAGCTGCTGATCGCCGGTCCCGGTGACGCCAAGGACGTCTACGACCGGGTGCCCAAGAAGTTCCACGACCGGGTCACCGTGCTCGGCATGGTGAGCGAGGCCGACAAGATCCGCGCCTACCACTCGGTCGACGTCTTCTGCGCGCCCAACACCCGCGGCGAGAGCTTCGGCATCGTGCTCGCCGAGGCCATGGCCTCGGGCGCGACCGTGCTGGCCAGCGACATCCCGGCCTTCCGCAAGGTCCTCGGCGACGGCCAGGCCGGGGCGCTGTTCGCCAACGGCGACGCCGCCTCGCTGGCGCGTGAGGCCGCCGCGCTGCTCGACGAGCCGGACCGGCGGGCCAAGCTGGCCGAGGAGGCGCTGGTCGCGGTCCGCAAGTACGACTGGTCGACGGTGGCGCGCGACGTGGTCCGGGTCTACGAGACGGTGACCGCGGGCGGCGCCGGCCGCGTGGAGGAGGACCTGTGACGCGCGGCGGTGCGCGCCTTCCGGAGGGGATCCTGTGACGTCCACCCTGATCATCCTCGTCGTGGGCATCGTCATGGTGCTCCTGGCCGTGTACGTCTCCTGGCGGGCCGGTCGGCTGGACCGGCTGCACATCCGGCTGGAGCTGGCCGGCGAGTCGCTGGAGGCCGCGCTGATGCGCCGCCGGGCCGTGGTGCTCGAACTGGCCGGCTCCCGCCTGCTCGACCCGGCGACCTCGCTCGTCCTCGCCGCGGCGGCCCACGAGGCCAGGATCGCCGGGCCGGAGGAGCGCGAGCACGCCGAGAGCGACCTGTCGCGCGCCCTGCGCGCCGCCGTCGACCAGGAGCGCTTCCGCGAGAGGCTGGCGGAGGCGCCGGGCGGCAAGGACCTGCTGGAGGAGCTGGACGCGGCCGTGGCCAAGGTCGTCTACTCCCGGCGCTTCTACAACAACTCCGTGGGGGTCACCCGTACGGCCCAGCGGCGCTGGCTGGCCCGCACCCTGCGCCTGGCCGGGCACACGGAGTACCCGAGCTTCTTCGAGATCGACGACGATCCACCAGCGGCAATGGCAACCGAATGACCTCATTTGGCCAGACCGGTAAGCTTCTTCCGTTTCTGGGCTGAAAGCTGAGGAGTTGTTCAGGTGCGCCTACCCCGGATGATCGCCGTGACGCTTGCCGGAGCGTCCGTGCTGCTGCCCGCGGCGGCGTGCTCGTCAGAGGAGCCCGCCGCGGGCCAGGCCCCGCAGGCCGCCACCGCGGCGCCCACCCCCACCGAGCAGGAGACGCCGGCGGGCGAGCCCCACCCGTTCACCGGCAAGCCGGGAGCGCCGCTCAGGCCGGTCCTCACGGCCAAGATCGAGAACACCGCGGCGGGCAAGCCGCAGCTCGGGCTCAAGAGCGCGGACATCGTCTACGTCACGCAGGTCGAGGCCGGCCTGACCCGGTTGATCGCGGTCTTCTCGTCCAAGATCCCGGCCAAGATCGGCCCGGTCCGCAGCGCCCGCATCTCCGACCTGCACCTCGCGCCGCAGTTCGGCAAGCCCGCCTTCGCCTACTCCGGCGCGCAGACCAAGATGCTGCCGTTCATCGCCCAGGCGTCGCTGTTCGACGTGTCCGACAGCCGGGTCCCGGGCGCCTACTTCCGCCAGCCGGGCCGGGTCGCCCCGTACAACCTGTTCGCCAACACCAAGCGGCTGCTGGCCGGGGCGCCCAAGGCGAGCAAGGCCAAGGACATCGGCTTCACCTTCGGCGACGCCCCGGCCGAGGGTGGCGTCGAGCGCACGTCGTACACGGTCAAATGGCCCGCCGCGCGCTTCACCTTCGCCTGGTCGGCGGCGAAGAAGCAGTGGCTCATCTGGCAGGACGGCAAGAAGGACATGGCCGCCGAGGGTGGCCAGCTCGGCGCGCCCACCATCGTGGTGCAGTACACCAAGACCGAGCGCTCCCAGTTCCACGACAAGAACCAGAGCTACACGCCGCTCGTGCGCACCGTGGGCAAGGGCTCGGCGATCGTGCTGCGCGACGGCAAGGCCTACAAGGCCCGCTGGGAGCGCAGGTCGGAGGAGAGCGGCACCACCTTCACCACCGCGGACGGCGAGCCGATGAACTTCGCGCCCGGCCAGGTCTGGGTGGCGCTCGCCAGCCGCACGCCCGTCACTCCGTGACGTACAAAAACCCCAAGGAATCATGACATCGTGGTATGTCGGGGGAAAGGTTGCTCAGGACCTACCATGGGGTTGGTAACTGACAGCATGCCGGAGGAGAGGCAGCCGGACCGGCCACCCGCCCGTGCGACGCGACGGCGTCCGCGACGAGGCGGGATGCGGGTGCGGAGGCTCGACCGATGAGTTCGTGAGGAAGACCGTGTCCAGCAGCACGCCCGAAGCCACGTCCACCACCACCCCCGCGCCGGGCGCCGTCACCGGTACGGCCCGTGTCAAGCGCGGCATGGCCGAGATGCTCAAGGGCGGCGTCATCATGGACGTCGTCACCCCCGAGCAGGCCAAGATCGCCGAAGACGCCGGCGCCGTCGCCGTCATGGCCCTGGAGCGCGTGCCCGCCGACATCCGCGCGCAGGGCGGCGTCTCCCGGATGAGCGACCCCGACATGATCGACGGCATCGTCGCCGCCGTCTCCATCCCCGTCATGGCCAAGGCCCGCATCGGCCACTTCGTCGAGGCCCAGGTGCTGCAGTCGCTCGGCGTCGACTACATCGACGAGTCCGAGGTGCTCACCCCGGCCGACTACGCCAACCACATCGACAAGTGGCAGTTCACCGTGCCCTTCGTCTGCGGCGCAACCAACCTCGGCGAGGCCCTGCGCCGCATCACCGAGGGCGCGGCCATGATCCGCTCCAAGGGTGAGGCCGGCACCGGCGACGTCTCCAACGCCGTCACCCACATGCGCACGATCCGCGGCGAGCTCAAGCGCCTCGCCTCGCTGCCCGAGGACGAGCTGTACGTCGCGGCCAAGGAGCTGCAGGCGCCGTACGAGCTGGTGGCCGAGGTCGCCAGGAGCGGCAAGCTGCCCGTCGTGCTCTTCACCGCCGGTGGCATCGCCACCCCGGCCGACGCCGCGATGATGATGCAGCTCGGCGCCGAGGGCGTCTTCGTCGGCTCCGGCATCTTCAAGTCGGGCGACCCGGCCAAGCGCGCCGCCGCCATCGTCAAGGCCACCACGTTCCACGACGACCCCGACGTCATCGCCAAGGTCTCCCGCGGCCTGGGCGAGGCCATGGTCGGCATCAACGTCGACGAGATCCCGCAGCCGCACCGCCTCGCCGAGCGCGGCTGGTAGCCGTCCGCCTTCCGGCGTGACATCTGGCAAGAAATACCGAAAAAGGCGATATCCGCGAAGGATGTCGCCTTTTTCGTGTCAGATGGCGTTCACCGGTGTGTCATGGAGTTCCGTCACGCTACGGAACGATCCTCTCCCTCGCCCCAGGAGCCCCCCATGACGCAGTTCAACCGGCGGCACTTCCTCGTCACCGGCTTAGCCGCAGGCGCCGCCGCGGCCGTCCCCGCCACCGCCGCGCACGCCGATCCCACCCCTGGCCCCACCCCCGGTCCCACCGTCGATCCCGCGGCCGAGACGGCGCGCAGCCTGGCCTCGCGCGGCCTGCGCACCGACCCCTTCACGCTCGGCGTCGCCTCGGGAGACCCCGACCACGGCGGTTTCGTGCTCTGGACGAGGCTCGCCCAGCAGCCGCTCGCCGAGGACGGCCTCGGCGGCATGCCGCAGCGCCCGTTCGCCGTCCAGTGGCAGGTCTACGCCGACGAGCGCGCCCGCCGCGTGGTCCGCGCCGGCGTGGCCGTCGCCGCCCCCGAATGGGGCCACAGCGTGCACGTCGAGGTGGGCGACCTGAGCTCCGACCGCGACTACTGGTACCGCTTCCGCGTCGGCCCGTACCTGTCGCCCCTCGGCCGCGCCAGGACCGCGCCGCACCCCCTGTCCTACGGCGGGGCGCTGTCGATGGCGTTCGTCTCCTGCGCCCAGTACGAGCACGGCTACTTCACCTCCTACCGCAGGCTCGCCGAGGACCACCCCGACCTGGTGCTCCACCTGGGCGACTACCAGTACGAGTACACGAAGAACACCTACACCATCCCCGGCGGCAACGTCCGCCACCACGAGGGCCCCGAGACCGAGACCCTCGCCGGCTACCGCCAGCGCCACGCCCAGTACAAGACCGACCCCGACCTGCAGGCCGCGCACGCCGCCGCGCCGTGGCTGGTCGTCTGGGACGACCACGAGCTCGACAACAACTGGGCCGACGAGGTGCCCGAGAAGCCCCAGGTGCCGCAGCCGGGCTTCCTGTCCCGCCGCGAGGCCGCCTTCCGGGCCTACTACGAGAACATGCCGCTGCGCCGCACCTCCATCCCGCGCGGCATCGACATGCAGCTCTACCGGCGCGTGCGGTGGGGCAGGATGGCCACCTTCCACATGCTCGACACCCGCCAGTACCGCGACGACCAGGGCTGCGGCGACGGCTACCGCGACTGCCCGGCCGCCGTCGACCCGGCCCGGTCCATCACCGGGGCCGAGCAGGAGGCGTGGCTGCTCGACGGCTTCCGCCACTCCCGGGCCCAGTGGGACATCCTCGGCCAGCAGGTCTTCTTCGCCCAGCGCGACAACAACGCCGGACCCGCCAAGGTCACCAGCCAGGACGCCTGGGACGGCTACACCGCCTCCCGCCACCGCATCACCCAGGGCTGGCTCGACGCCGGGGTACGCAACCCCGTCGTGCTAACCGGCGACGTGCACGCCAACTGGGCCGCCGACCTCAAACTCGACTACGACGACCCCACCGGCCCCACGGTCGGCTCCGAGCTGGTCACCACGTCCATCTCGACCGGCGGCGACGGCGCCGACTCCGACCCGGCGGCGCACCCCTTCCTGAAGATCAACCCGCACCTGAGGTTCTACAACAACCAGCGCGGCTACGTCCTGACGACCATCGACCGCGACCGGCTCACCGCCGACTTCAAGGTGGTGCCCCAGGTGCGGACGCCCGGCTCCGGCGTCCACACCCGGGCCACGTACGTGATCGAGGACCGGGTGCCGGGCGTCCAGCAGACGTACCTGCGCCCGCTCGACCCCGCGCTGCGCGCCCTGCCCGGCGTAACGGCCGAGGACACCGTCCGCCTGGAGACCGAACGCCCCTGACCCCTCACCCGGCGTCTTGGGGCACCTGAAGGAAGACGACGGGCCGTTCTGGTGTTGAATGGTCGGCGACCCGGCACCAGAACGGAAGGATCACCGTGCCCACGATCGGTGTACTCGCGCTCCAGGGCGACGTGCGCGAGCACGCGCGCATGCTCCAGGAGGCGGGCGCGACGGCCGTCGCCGTGCGCAGGCCGGCCGAGCTGGAGGCGGTCGACGGGCTGGTCATCCCCGGCGGCGAGTCGACCACCATGTGGAAGCTCGCCGAGACCTTCGAGCTGCTGGAGCCGCTGCGCCTGCGCGTCAAGGAGGGCATGCCCGCCTACGGCTCCTGCGCCGGCATGATCATGCTGGCCGACCGGATCGAGGACGGCATCGACGGCCAGCAGACCATCGGCGGCATCGACATGGTCGTCAGGCGCAACGCCTTCGGCCGCCAGGTCGACTCCTTCGAGTCCGACCTCGACTTCGCGGGAGAGCGGGTGCACGCCGTTTTCATCCGCGCCCCCTGGGTCGAGTCCGTCGGCGCGGACGTCGAAGTGCTGGGCAGGGCCGAGCCTGGGGATAGGATCGTCGCGGTCCGCCAGGGGCCACTGCTCGCGACGTCGTTCCATCCCGAGCTGACCGGGGACGCGCGCGTGCACCGTTACTTCGTAGACATGCTGAGGGAGCTCTAGGTTAATGTCCGGCCACTCCAAATGGGCGACGACGAAGCACAAGAAGGCCGCGCTCGACGCCAAACGCGGCAAGTTGTTCGCGAAGCTCATCAAGAACATCGAAGTGGCGGCCAGGACCGGTGGCCCCGACCCCGATGCCAACCCGACGCTCTTCGACGCCATCTACAAGGCGAAGAAGAACTCCGTGCCCAACGACAACATCGAGCGGGCGCGCAAGCGGGGCGGCGGCCTGGAGGCCGGCGGCGCCGAATACCAGACCATCATGTACGAGGGCTACGCCCCCGGCGGCGTCGCGGTGCTCATCGAGTGCCTCACCGACAACCGCAACCGCGCCGCCTCCGAGGTGCGCGTCGCGCTGACCCGCAACGGCGGCTCGCTGGCCGACCCCGGCTCGGTGTCCTACATGTTCAACCGCAAGGGCGTCGTCATCGTGCCGAAGAACGGCCTCGACGAGGACACCGTGCTCATGGCCGTCCTCGACGCGGGCGCCGAGGAGGTCAACGACCTCGGTGACGGCTTCGAGGTCGTCTGCGAGGCCGGCGACCTGGTGCCGGTGCGCAAGGCGCTGCAGGACGCGGGCATCGACTACGACTCGGCCGAGTCCAGCTTCCTGCCCACGATGAGCGTGCCGCTCGACGAGGACGGCGCGCGCAAGGTGTTCAGGCTCATCGAGGCGCTGGAGGACAGCGACGACGTGCAGAACGTCTGGGCCAACTTCGACGTCTCCGACGAGGTCATGGAGAAGCTCGACGCCTGAGCGACACGTCACGGCAACAGATGATTGTTCCGTGGCAGGGTGGCGGCAGGCCGCGTAGGGTCGGGCGACGTGATCTCCCCCATCCCTCCTCGACCCCCGTCCCCCGCGCTCGGCTGGCTGCTCCTCATGCCCGCCGTCGTGGGCATGCTGATCTCCCTGGTGCTGCCCAGCGTCCAGACGGTCCTGCTCAGCTTCGAATCGGGCGGGGCACTGACCCCGGGCACCCCCGCGGGCTTCGACAACTACGGTCGCGTCCTCGGCGACGGAGGCCCGTTCTGGGCCGCACTGGGCTTCTCGCTGTCGCTGGTGCTCCTGCCACTGCTCGTGGCGCTGGTCGCCGGCCCGCTGCTGGCCCTCGCCCTCGACCGGGCGGGCGGGCTCGTCCGCCGCGCGGGCGTCGTCGTGCTGTGGCTGTCGCTGATCGTGTTCTCGCCCACGGCCGTGGCCGCCTCCTGGCTGCGCGGGCTGCGGCCCGCCGAGACGGGGCTGGTGTCGCTGGTCAGGTCGCTGGGCGATCCCGCCACGGCCCCGGGCGCGCTGCGGCTCATCATCGCGGCGGCGACGTTCGGCGTGGTGTGCGCCCTGGCGGTGACGGCGTTCCTGCCGGCGCTGCGCGGCGGCACCCCGGGCCCGGCCGTCCTGGCGGTCGCGGGCGTCGTCGTGCTCGCCATGCTGGCCGCCGGGCTGCAGGCGTTCACCATCGGCGTCGCGCTGACCCGCGGCGGCCCGCGCGCAGCCACCCAGACGCCGGCCGGGCTGCAGTACGACTACGGGTTCGTCATGGCGCAGCCCGGTATGGGCGCCACGGTGGCCACGGTCACCGGGCTCGTGCTGGGGGTCCTGGGGGTGGCCGCCACGATCGTCGCGGTGGCGACCCGCATGCGCCTGTCGATCACTCCGCGCGCGGCCGGAAGTGCCGCGAAGGGCGGCTCGCCGGTCGCGGTGGCGGCGGGCGCGGCGGCCCTGGTGGTCACCGTCGCGGTCACCCTGGTGCTCACCTGGCCCTGGCTGTCGGCACTCACCGAGCCCGCCGAGTCCACGGGGACCGGGTTGCGCACCCAGGTCAACACGTGGGTGCCCGCCCTGGCCGGCGCCGTCGTCTCCGTGGGCACCGCCTACCTCGCCGCCCTCGGCATCGGCGGCCTGCGCCCGCTCGGCCGCCGTAGCGAGTGGCTGTTGCTGCCGTTCGCCCCCTGGCTGTTCGTGGGCGTCGGCCCGCTCAGCGTCGCCGGCTGGAGCAACTTCCGCGGGATGCGCCTCCTCGACACCTTCGCCGTGCTCGTCCAGCCGTTCCTCGTCAGCGTCCCGGCACTGCTCGTGCTGACGCTGCTGTGCAAGGGCCTGGCCGAGCGGACCGACCGCGACCTCCTCGGCGGGGTGGTCCTGCCGTCGCTGCCCATGGCCGGCGTCCTGACCGGCGCGGTCACCCTCGTCAACGCCCAGGACGTCCTGTGGCCCCTGCTGGTTACCCACGACCGCGGGCTGGCCACCGCGCCCGTCGCCCAGATGCTCCAGCTCACCCAGTTCGGCCGGACCGCGGTCGACGCCGCGCTGACCACCCCGCTGCCCGTCGTGGTGATCGCCCTGCTCGCCGTGGTCGCGGCCCAGCTCCTCTACCTCGACCGGCTGACGCTCACCGTGGGAGGCGAAAGTCGTTGGCCCATCCCGGCGACTCCTGCGTAGGTTGTCCCACTGTGGACATTCGTGACCTGACCCCCGACGACACCGACGCCATCCTCGACCTGCGCAGACGGTCGTTCGGCCCCGTCTCCGCCGCGGACGCGGACAAGTGGCGCAAGGCCGTGGGCCCCGTGATGGCCGAGGGCCGCTACCTCGGCGTGTTCGACGGCGACCGGCTGGCCGCCGGCGCCCGCGTGCGCGCGTTCACCCAGTGGTGGCACGGCAGGCCGCAGCCGATGGCGGGCGTCGCCGGGGTCACGGTCAACCCCGAGGACCGCGGCAGGGGCGTCGGCACCCGGCTCATGCGCGCGGTCGTCGACCGCGCCGCCGAGCTGGGCGACGCCGTCTCGGCGCTGTATCCGGCCACCACCCCCGTCTACCGCGCGACGGGCTACGAGCACGCCGGCGCCCAGCACCTGATGGTCCTGCGCGCCGAGGCGCTGCGCTCCATCCGCCCGTCCGGCCCGGTGCGGCTGCGCCGGATGGGCCCCGCCGACGCGGCCGAGGTCGTCTCCGTCCTGCACCGTGTCCACGGCGCCGCCCGCGCCTCCGGCCCCATCTCCTGGGACGAGCGCACCTGGGCCCTGTGGCTCGCCGAGGAGGACGACTTCCTCTACCTCGCCGAAGACGGCTACGTCGTCTACCGGTGGGACGACGGCGACATCCGTGTCGCCAACCTCGTGGCCGGCTCCGAGCGGACCGCCCGCGCGCTGTGGTCGCTGGTCGGCTCCTCCTCCTCGATCGCCGAGCACGTCACCGCCCCCGTCGCGCCGGACGACCCGGTGCTGTGGCTGACCCGCGAACGCTCGAAGGAGAAGGCCACGGACATCCGGTGGATGTTCCGGGTGATCGACCTGGCGGCGGCCGTGGCGCGCAGGGGCTACCCGGCAGGGGTCGCCCTCGACGCGACGCTCGACGTCGACGACCCCCTGCGGCCGGGCAACACCGGCCGGTGGCGGCTGCGCGTCTCGGGGGGCCAGGGCGCCGCCACCCTCCTGGGGGCCGCCACACCGGCCGCTGACGGCCCGGGGGACGGCTCCGGGTCTCCGGCCCCCGCGATGCCCTCCGGGGGCCCCAGGCTCACGATCAACGGCCTCTCGGCCCTGTACGCGGGCATCCCCACAGCCACGCTGCGCCGTAGCGGCCTCCTGTCGGGGGACGACCGCCACGACGAGGCCCTCGACACGACCTTCGCCGCCCGGCCGTACATGCTGGACTACTTCTGACCCCGCCCCGGCCACCCCAGGTCGCCATCCTCGCCGCGATCCGCCCGCCCGAGCCGCCGTCCGCCCTTCCGCGCCGCCTGTGACGTCGTGGCGGTGACACGGCGTCCGGCCAGAAACGGCGGGCGTTTCGCGATGCGCGGCCCCCTCCGGCCGGGGTAGAGTCTCGTGCCGAACACATGTTCGGCGCGGTGGCGACACCGGTGCCGGTGCCGGTGACGCCGCCGGCCCGCCGCGGGCGACCCCGCGCCCGGACGACGTGCGGTGATGGCTGGCCTGGCGGGAGGCGGACGGGTGCGGGTGATGGGCGTCGATCCGGGGCTGACCCGATGCGGGGTGGGGGCGGTCGAGGGCCGTCCCGGCGCGCCGCTGTCGCTGGTCGCCGTCGGCGTGGTCCGTACGGGCGCCGACGAGGACCTGGGCACCCGGTTGGTGGGCATCGAGGCCGGCATCGAGCGGTGGCTGGACGAGGTGCGTCCCGACGCCGTGGCCGTCGAGCGGGTCTTCAGCCAGCACAACGTCCGCACCGTCATGGGCACCGCCCAGGCCGCCGGCATCGCCGTCCTGTGCGCCGCCCGTCGCGGCCTGCCCGTCGCCCTGCACACCCCCTCGGAGGTCAAGGCCGCCATCACCGGCAGCGGCACCGCCGACAAGAAGCAGATCGGCGCCATGGTGACCCGGCTGCTGCGACTCAGCGAGATGCCCAAGCCCGCCGACGCCGCCGACGCCCTCGCCCTCGCCATCTGCCACGTCTGGCGGGGTGGCCCGCAACACCGCCTCGCCGAGGCCGTCGCCGCCGCCAAGGCCCGGGCCAGGACCGGCACACCGCCGCCAGGACACGGAAGCGGAGCCCGTGCCGCCCGAAGGCCGTGACCCGACGTGGTCGCCGCGCCCCGCGAGCACGTGCCAGGCTGGGAGGGCCGCGCCGTGACGGCATCGCACGGAAGGGGACGTGAGACTGTGGCCGTACCTCTCACCTGGAAGGACATGACGCTGTGATCGCTTCGGTGGCCGGGCGGGTGGCGGCCGTCGCTCCCGACGGCGCGGTGATCGAGGTCGGCGGGGTCGGCATCCTCACCCACTGCACCCCCGGCACGCTCGCCAGGCTCAAGGTCGGCGAGGAAGCGCGCCTGGCCACGTCGCTCGTGGTCCGCGAGGAGTCCCTCACGCTGTACGGGTTCGCCACCGACGACGAGCGGGCCGTCTTCGAGCTGCTGCAGAGCGCCAGCGGCGTCGGCCCCAAGCTGGCCCTGGCCATGCTCGCCGTCCACACGCCCCACGCGCTGCGCGTCGCCGTGGCCGCCGCCGACCTCAAGGCCCTCACCAAGGTGCCCGGCATCGGCCAGAAGGGCGCCCAGCGCATCGTCCTGGAGCTCAAGGACCGCCTCGGCACCCCCGCCACGGCCGTCGACGCCGCGCTCAACGGCGACCGCGGGACGGCGCCCTGGCGCGAGCAGGTGCACTCGGGCCTCGTGGGTCTCGGCTACTCCGCCAAGGACGCCGACGAGGCCGTCGCCGCCGTCGAGCACGAGGCCGACGCCGACCTGGTCGCCGGCCGCTCCCCGCAGGTGGCCGCCCTCCTCAAGGCCGCCCTCCGCTCACTCAGCGCCCGATGACCGCCCCGCGCGGCGTCCTGCCGGTCGCCTCCTGGGGCGCCCTGTCCGGCGCGCCGGGCGGCGGGCGCCGCCGCACCCGCCAGGCGCCGGAGTGCCGTACGCTCGCAGGGCCCGCGCGCCGCCACCCGGGCGCGGCGGACAGATGGCGGCGCGCCCGCGAGGACGCCCGCGAGGACGCGCGGAAGGAGGAGGCGTGAGCCTGGAGCGCGATCTCGTGTCCCCCGACGCCGAGGGCGACGAGCTGCAGATCGAGGCGGCGCTGCGGCCGAAGCGGCTGAGCGAGTTCATCGGCCAGGGCCGGGTCCGCGAGCAGCTCTCGCTGGTGCTGGAGAGCGCCATGCGGCGCAACCGCCCGCCCGACCACGTGCTGATGAGCGGCTCGCCCGGGCTCGGCAAGACGACCCTGGCCATGATCATCGCGGTGGAGCTGAACGCCCCCCTGCGCATCACCTCGGGTCCCGCCCTCGAACGGGCCGGCGACCTCGCCGCGATCCTGTCCACCCTCGCCGAGGGCGAGGTGCTGTTCATCGACGAGATCCACCGGATGGCCCGCCCCGCCGAGGAGATGCTCTACCTCGCCATGGAGGACTTCCGCGTCGACATCGTCGTCGGCAAGGGCCCCGGCGCCACCGCCATCCCGCTCGACATCGCGCCGTTCACCCTCGTCGGCGCCACCACGCGCGCCGGGCTGCTGCCCGCGCCGCTGCGCGACCGCTTCGGCTTCACCGCCCACATGGACTTCTACGAGGTGGCGGAGCTGGAGCAGGTGCTTCGCAGGTCGGCCACGCTGCTCGGCGTGACGCTGCCCGGCGAGGGCGCCCACGAGATCGCCCGGCGCTCGCGCGGCACACCGCGCATCGCCAACCGGCTGCTGCGCCGGGTGCGCGACTTCGCCGACGTCCGCGCCGGCGGGCTCATCGATCGGGACATCGCCTCCGCCGCGCTCGACCTGTACGAGGTCGACGCCGAAGGGCTGGACCGGCTCGACCGGGCGGTGCTCGGCGTGCTTCTGCGCAAGTTCGGCGGCGGCCCCGTGGGCCTGTCGACCCTCGCCGTGGCCGTGGGGGAGGAGCCGGAGACGGTCGAGGTGGTCGCCGAGCCGTTCCTCGTCCGGCAGGGCCTGCTGGCCAGGACCCCGCGCGGCCGGGTCGCCACCGCGGCGGCCTGGCACCACCTCGGTATGAAGCCGCCCCCCGACGCGTTCGGAGCGGCGCATTTCGACTGATTACAAAACGGTTGCAACCGTTTCGAATAGGGAACTTCTCCGCGCGCCGAAACGCTGCCTCGTTGCCGCGTTTCGCAACAAGCGCCTACACTCCGTGGCTTGGCTGGCTGTGTAGGCTGATGGGCTGAGCGGCGCGGCCCCGACGCTACGCGTGGAATTTCCGGCGCGAGGCCGGTGTCAACCTCTTGAACGACTATGGAAGGTCGCCTCTCATGGAGCAACTCGGAAGTATCCTGCCGCTGATTCTTCTCGTGGTGGTGTTCTACTTCCTGCTGATCCGCCCGCAGCGCAAGCGGCAGCAGGAGGCGCTCAAGATGCAGAGCAACCTCACTCCCGGCACCCGGGTGATGACCACGACCGGCCTGTTCGCGACCGTGGTCGTCGTTGACAACGAGGACGTGATCCTCGAGATCGCCCCGGGCGTGGAGACCCGCTGGGTCAAGGCCGCGATCGGCCGTGTGGTGACGCCGGGCGACCCCGTGGCCGACGCCGACGACACTGTCGCGAGCACCGCCGGCGAGACCGCCGACGACAGCACGGACCGGCCCGCGGCCGGTGAGATCGGTGGCAAGGACGACGACACCGCGGAGCGCAACGACGGACACGACACCAGGAAGTCCTGACTAGGCTCTGCGACAAACCTCTATCCGAAAGAACAGACGACCAGTGGCCCGACCGACCAGCAGCCACAGTAAGCCGGGGCGAACGCTCCTGCTGCTCCTGGCGCTCATCCTCGCCCTGGGCGGGACGATGTTCCTGCAGAAGGCGTTCACGCCGAAGCTGGGACTCGACCTCGCCGGCGGCACGACGGTGACCCTCTCACCCGTGACTCAGAACGGTGCGGCTCCCCCCGAGGAGATCCTGGACCGCGCGGTCAACATCATCCGCGACCGGGTCAACGGCACCGGCATCTCCGACGCGGAGGTCGCCAAGTCAGGCGACAACATCATCATCTCCATCCCGGGCGTCGGGCAGAGCGAGGCCATCAAGCTGGTCGCGACCACGGCGGAGCTGCGCTTCCGCCAGGTGCTCGCCATGGAGGCCACGCAACTCCCGCAGGAGCTCACCACCCAGCCCGCGACGCCCAGCGCCGCCCCGTCGGGCAGCGCGTCGCCCGAGCCGACGGCCTCGCCGTCGAAGTCGGCCAGGTCGGAGCCCTCGAGCCCCCGGTCACCCGCGGCGGGCACGCCCAGCGCCTCCCCGACGGGCAAGGCCCTGTCGTCGGCGCTCACGGCGCAGGCCCCCGATCCCACGCCGACGGCCACCCGCGCCCAGAAGGACGGCCAGTCGGACGCCAAGCAGCAGTCCGACCGCCAGCAGAACGACCAGCAGCAGGTGCAGAAGAAGGGCCAGGACCCCAAGGCCAGCCCCACCCCGAGCCCCACGGCCACGCAGCCGCAGCAGGATTCCGGCGTCAACACCAAGGGCATCGACCCCGCCGTGCTGAAGCAGTTCAACAGCCTCGACTGCGCCGACCCCAAGAACCGCGGCCAGGGCGTCCAGGACGACCCCAACAAGCAGTACGCCGGTTGTGAGAGTGACGGCAGCTTCAAGTACGTGCTCGACGTGGCCAAGGTCGTCGGCACCGACATCGACACCGCCTCGGCCGGCGTGCGTCAGGGCAGCACCGAGTGGGTCGTCCAGCTCGACTTCAAGAGCAAGGGCGCGGGCGAGTGGAGCAAGCTCACCTCCGCCGCCTTCAACTCGCCGGAGCCCCGCAACAAGGTGGCCGTCGTCCTCGACGGCGTCGTGATCACCGCCCCCAACATCATCAGCCCGATCCCGGGCGGCCGGGCCGAGATCACCGGCGGCTTCAACCAGAAGAGCGCCACCGAACTGGCCGAGCAGCTCAAGTACGGCGCGCTGCCGCTGAAGTTCGAGCGCAGCTCGATCGACACCGTCTCCTCCACGCTGGGCCAGGACCAGCTGATGGGCGGCCTGATCTCCGGCATCATCGGTCTGGCGCTCGTGGTCGTCTACTGCCTGCTCTACTACCGCGGCCTGGGCATCGTGGCCGTGCTGAGCCTCGTCGTCGCCTCGATCCTCACCTACCTGGCCGTCGTCGTGCTGGGCCACAACGCCGGTTTCCGGCTGTCGCTGCCGCACATCATCGGCCTGGTGGTCTCGATCGGCATCACCGCCGACTCCTTCATCGTGTACTTCGAGCGCATCCGCGACGAGATGAAGGAAGGCCGGCGGACGCTCCGCGCGGCCGTCGAGGTGGCCTGGGTCCGCGCCCGGCGCACGATCCTGATCGCCGACGCCGTCATGTTCATCGCCGCGGTCGTGCTCTACGCCCTCGCGGTGGGCGGTGTCGCCGGGTTCGCGTTCGCCATGGGCCTGACCACGCTGATCGACATCGTGGTGGTGTTCATGTTCACCAAGCCGTTCATCGCGCTGCTGGCCAGGCTGAAGTTCTTCGCCAAGGGACACCCGCTGTCCGGCATCGACGCCGAACGCATGAGCGCTCACCCCACCGGCTCGAGCCGCCCGACCACCCCGCAGGAGGCCTGACATGGGACTGGGGCGTCGCCTCTACCGAGGCGAGATCGACGTCGACTTCGTCGGCAAGTGGAGGCTCTGGTACGGCCTGTCGGGCTTCCTCCTCGTCATCTCCCTCGCCGGACTGCTGATCAACGGGCTCAACCTCGGCGTCGAGTTCAAGGGCGGGTCGGTCTTCTCGTTCAAGGCGCCGACCGCCACCATCGAGGAGGTCCGCGAGGGCTTCCAGGAGCAGGGCGTCCACCAGCCGATCGTGCAGACGGCCGGTGACCGCTGGCGGGTCACCACCGAGACCCTGCCCGAGAACACCATGCTCGCCGTCCAGAACTCCATCGCCAAGGACTACAACGTCCCGGTGAACCAGGTCGACGTCCAGTCGATCGGCGCGTCCTGGGGCGGTGAGGTGTCGCAGAAGGCCTGGATAGGCCTCGGCGTCTTCATGCTCGCGATCATCCTCTACCTGTCGATGGCGTTCGAGCCGAAGATGGCGCTGGCCGCGATCGTGGCGCTCGTCCACGACCTCGTCATCACGGCCGGCGTCTACGCCTGGTCCGGCTTCGAGGTCACCCCGGCGACCCTGCTGGGCTTCCTGACCATCCTCGGTTACTCGCTCTACGACGCGGTCGTGGTGTTCGACATGATCAAGGAGGTCACGGCCAAGCTGGGCACCACGTCCAAGCAGACCTACTCGATGGCCGCCAACAACGCGCTCAACCACACGCTGATCCGGTCGCTCAACACCTCGCTGGTCGCGATCCTGCCCGTGGCGGCGATCCTGTTCATCGGCACGACCGTGCTCGGCGCGGGCACGCTGAAGGACCTGTCGCTGTCGCTGTTCGTCGGCATGATCGTCGGCACCTACTCCTCGCTGTGCGTGGCCACGCCGCTGCTGGTCACCCTCAAGGAGCGGGAGCCGCGCTACCAGGCCATCGCCAAGCGGCTGGCCTCCCAGAGCGGCAAGGGCGCCAAGAGCGCCGCCGCGGCCAAGGGCTGACGTTCGCCCTCAAGCGTCCCAAGGTGTATTCATGCGGGGGCGGTCCGGGCCGGACCGCCCCCGCCGCGCGTGCGCGCCCACTCACCACCCCGAAGGAGTGCCGTGACCAACCGTGACCTGAGCACGCTGATCCTCGACCGGATCAGGGACGTGCCCGACTATCCCAAGCCAGGCGTGCTGTTCAAGGACATCAGCCCGCTGCTGGCCGACCACGAGGTGTTCGCGGCCGTGGTGGACGCGCTGGCCGGCAGCGAGCCGGTCGACAAGATCGTCGGAATCGAGGCACGGGGCTTCATCCTGGCCGCCCCGGTGGCCTACCGGGCAGGCGCCGGTTTCGTGCCCGTACGGAAAAAGGGCAAACTGCCCTCCGAAACGCTAGAGGAGTCCTACGATCTGGAGTACGGCTCCGCGACCATCGAGGTGCACCGCGACGCCTTCACCAAGGGCGACCGGGTTCTCATCGTCGATGACGTGCTCGCCACGGGCGGCACGGCCGAGGCGGCCGTGGAGCTCGTCCGGAGGGCCGGAGCCGAGGTGGTCGGCCTCGGCATCCTCATGGAGCTGGCCTTCCTCAAGGGGCGCGAGCGCCTGCCGGGAGTGGACGTCCGCTCCCTTGTGATCGTCTGAGCCGGACCCACGGCGGGCCAGGTTTCGTACCTGGATACACTGGGGGACCTGGACTCGAACATGAGGAGTCTGTGTGCCCCGTGAAGTGGTCGTGCCCGACGTAACCGACGCCGGAGGTGCCGAGCCTGCCGGTGGCGCTCCCGCGGTGCGTCGACGGCGATTTGGGGGTGGGGCCATGAACCCCGTGCTGGAGCCGCTGTTCCGGACCGTTCGCGCCACCCACCCCAAGGCCGACCTGCGCCTCATCGAGCGCGCCTACGAGGTCGCCGCCCACCACCACCGCGACCAGAAGCGCAAGTCGGGCGACCCGTACATCACCCATCCGCTGGCCGTGGCGACGATCCTGGCCGAGCTGGGCACCGACGACGAGACGCTGTGCGCGGCGCTGCTGCACGACACCGTCGAGGACACCTCCTACGGCCTCGACGAGCTGCGGGCCGACTTCGGTGACACGATCGGATCGCTGGTCGACGGCGTCACCAAGCTCGACAAGGTGAAGTTCGGCGACGCCGCGCAGGCCGAGACCGTGCGCAAGATGGTCGTCGCGATGTCGCGCGACATCCGGGTCCTGATCATCAAGCTGGCCGACCGGCTGCACAACATGCGCACCATGCGCTACCTGCCCGAGCACAAGCGCCACCAGAAGTCCCGCGAGACGCTGGAGATCTTCGCGCCGCTCGCCCACCGCCTGGGCATGAACACCATCAAGTGGGAGCTCGAGGACCTGGCCTTCGCCATGCTCTACCCCAAGCGCTACGACGAGATCGCGCGCATGGTGTCGGAGCGGGCGCCCCGTCGCGACCTGTTCCTCCAGGAGGTCATCGAGAAGGTCTCCGGCGACCTGCGCGAGGCCAAGATCCGCGCCGTGGTCAAGGGCAGGCCCAAGCACTACTACTCCGTCTACCAGAAGATGATCGCCCGCGACGTGGCCTTCGACGACATCTACGACCTGGTGGGCATCCGGGTCCTCGTCGACAGCGTGCGCGACTGCTATGCGGCCCTGGGAACGATCCACGCGCGATGGAACCCCGTGCCCGGCAGGTTCAAGGACTACATCGCGATGCCCAAGTTCAACATGTACCAGTCGCTGCACACCACGGTCATCGGCCCCGAGGGCAAGCCGGTGGAGCTGCAGATCCGCACGCACGCCATGCACCACCGGGCCGAGTACGGCGTGGCCGCCCACTGGAAGTACAAGGAGGAGGTCGGCTCGCCGGGCCCGCAGGGCAAGGTCAAGCCCGGCAGCGACATGGCCTGGCTGCGCCAGCTCCTCGACTGGCAGAAGGAGACCGCCGACCCGGGCGAGTTCCTGGAGTCGCTGCGCTTCGACCTGTCGGTGTCGGAGGTCTACGTCTTCACCCCGCGCGGCCAGGTCGTGGCGTTGCCCGAGGGCGCGACGCCGGTCGACTTCGCCTACGCCGTGCACACCGAGGTCGGCCACCGCTGCATCGGGGCCCGGGTCAACGGCCGGTTGGTGCCGCTGGAGTCGCGGCTGGGCAACGGCGACACGGTCGAGATCTTCACCTCCAAGTCGCCCGATGCCGGCCCGTCGCGCGACTGGCTCAAGTTCGTCAAGTCGGGCCGGGCCCGTAACAAGATCCGCCAGTGGTTCTCCAAGGAGCGCCGCGAGACCGCGATCGAGGCGGGCAAGGAGGCCATCGGCCGGGCCATGCGCAAGCAGGGCCTGCCGCTGCAGCGGCTGATGTCCGGTGAGTCGCTGCTGGCGCTCGCCCGCGACCTGCACTACCCCGACGTGTCGGCCCTCTACGCGGCCGTGGGGGAGGGCCACGTCGCCGCGCAGACGGTCGTGACGAAGCTGGTGGCGTCCATCGGCGGCGTGGACAGCGCAGAGGAGGACATCGCCGAGACGTCGGTCCCGACGCGCCTGCAGGGCCGCCCCCGTGGCGGCGGCGCGGGCGTGGTCGTGGCGGGCGACGCCGACGTGTGGGTGCGCCTGTCCAAGTGCTGCACGCCGGTGCCGGGCGACGAGATCGTCGGCTTCGTCACCCGCGGCCACGGCGTGTCGGTGCACCGCGCCGACTGCACCAACGTCCAGCAGCTCAGGTCGCAGCCCGACCGGCTGGTCGAGGTGAGCTGGTCGCCCGGCGACGACTCGGTGTTCCTCGTGGCGATCCAGGTGGAGGCCCTCGACCGGCCGCGCCTGCTCTCCGACGTCACGCGGACGCTGTCCGACCAGCACGTCAACATCCTCAGCGCGTCGGTCACCACCTCGCGCGACCGGGTGGCGGTCAGCAAGTTCACCTTCGAGATGGGCGACCCCAAACACCTCGGCCACGTGCTCAAGGCCGTCCGCAGCATCCAGGGCGTCTTCGACGTCTACCGCGTCAGCGGCGCCACCTGACCCGTCTTTCCCTCGCGCGCGGCACGGCCGGGGAAGCCGCCACCCGCCGCACGGGCGCAGCGGGCGGACAGCGGGTCGGGCGCGGTCAGTCTCGATCCACTCGTGGACGCGGCCGTGATCACACGTAGGGGCTCGTGGCGATCTCGCTCATCAGCCATGCGGTGAAGAGCTTCAGTCGTCGCCCGACCGGCCGGTCCTTCGGCCTGGTCAGGTAGTACGCGCTGCCCGGATCGATCTCGACGTCGAACGGGCGGACGAGTTGGCCGGTCCGGAGGTCCTCGTGAATCAGGCCAGAGAAGAACAGGGCGGCGCCGTGGCCGTCCAGGGCGAGCCTGCGCAGCGTGTGGGAGTCGTCCACCTGGTCGGCTCTGGGTGGTGCGGGAAGGTTGACGCCGGAGGCTTCGAACCAGCGGATCAGATGCTCGATGCTGAACTCGAACATGAGCCTGTGGTCGAGCAGATCGTGGGGGGAGGGATCAGGAGGCAACTGCTTGAGGTAGGCGCGGCTGCACACGATCGTGAGCCGGCCGTGCAGCACCAGCGTGCTCTCGGCGTTGGGCCAGTCGCCCGGACACCAGTTGATCCCCGCGTCCAGGTTGTCGGTGAGGAAGTCGGCCGGCTGGTAGGCATGGTGCAGCCGCAGGTCGATGTCCGGGTGATGTGCCCAGAACCGGCCCAGCCGTGGGGTCAGCCATTTCGCCGAGAAGTACGGGGCGACGCTGACCGTGAGAGTCTCCTGCTGGTCGGTCCGTTTGACCTCTCGAACCGCGCGGCTGAGGATCTGGAGCGCCTGCGAGCACTCGGGGAGGAGCCTCATCCCGCTGGGGGAGAGCTCGATGCGCCGGTGCAGGCGCGTGATGAGCGGAACTCCGAGCTCCTCCTCCAGATGACGCACATGGTGGCTGAGGGCGGCCGGGGTTACGTAAAGCTCCTGAGCTGCCTTAGCGAAACTAAGATGACGCCCGACCGCCTCGAAGGCTCGAAGCTTTGTCAGTGTCCCTGAATCCAGCTCCATGGGCTCACGCTACGTTAGTTGGGCTCATGTGTCATGCCGCCGAGGTAGGCGTCGGCAACTCTGGGGTCAGCGCGCAATTCGACGGCGTGGCCCTCGAGAATGCGGACGCCGTTCTCGAGGACATACCCGCGATGCGCGATCCCGAGGGCGGCGGTGGCGTTCTGCTCGACCAGCAGGACGGAGGTGCCCTCAGCGTTGATCTGTGCGATGAGCCGCATGACGGAAGCGACCACGAGTGGAGCCAGCCCCATGGAGGGCTCGTCGAGAAGGAGCAGTCGAGGGCCGGTGACGAGGGCGCGGCCGATGGCGAGCATCTGCTGTTCGCCGCCTGAGAGGGTGCCTCCTTGCTGGTCACGGCGTTCGGCCAGACGGGGCAGCAGCTCGTAGATGTGGGCGATGCGTTTGCGGATCTCGGCCTGATCGCGCACCATGTAGCCGCCGAGCTGCAGGTTCTCGTGGATGGTGAGGGTGGAGAAGACGCGGCGGCCTTCGGGGACGTGCACCAGCCCGCGTGCGGCGATGGTGTGGGGCTTGTCACGGGTGATCTCTTGGCCGTCGAAGACGACGGTGCCGTCGCCGGGACGCACGAGTCCGGAGATCGCGGACAGGGTGGTGGTCTTGCCCGCTCCGTTGTTGCCGAGCAGGGCGACGATCTCGCCCTGCTCGACGGTCACGGACAGGCCGCGCAGGGCGTGCACGCCGTCGTAGTGGACGTCGAGTCCGTGGATGTCAAGCATGGGTGTCGCTCCCCAG
Source organism: Nonomuraea muscovyensis (assembly GCF_014207745.1). Taxonomy (NCBI): domain Bacteria; kingdom Bacillati; phylum Actinomycetota; class Actinomycetes; order Streptosporangiales; family Streptosporangiaceae; genus Nonomuraea; species Nonomuraea muscovyensis. The sequence continues at coordinate 1,817,499 of NZ_JACHJB010000002.1, read as the reverse complement.
GTAGGCCTCGATGACAGCGGGGTCGCGCCGGATGTCCTCGGGGCGGCCGTCGGCGATCTCGCGGCCGAAGTTGAGCACGACGACGCGCTCAGAGACCTCCATGACCAGGCCCATGTCGTGTTCGATGAGCACGATGGCGATGCCCAGGGCCTGGATGCGGCGGATGAGGTCGAGCATCTCGGCCTTCTCGCCGTGGTTCAGCCCGGCGGCGGGTTCGTCCAGCAGGAGCAGGTCCGGGCGGCGGGCCAGCGCCCGGGCGATCTCGGCGCGCCGCTGCTCGCCGTAGGGCAGGTTGCGGGCGGCGCCGTAGCGGTCACCGCGCAGGCCCACGAAGTCGAGCCAGTGGTGGGCGGCTTGGGTGCATTCGCGCTCGGAGCGGCCGTAGCGGGGGGTGTGTAGCAGAGCGTCGAAGATGCTCTGCCGCAGCCACAGGTGGGCGCCGGCGCGCACGTTGTCCAGCACCGACAGTTCGCCGAACAGCCGCAGGTTCTGGAAGGTGCGCGCGATGCCCAGGCCGGCGATGGCCGAGGGGCGAAGGCCGCTCAGGCTCTTGCCGCGCAGCGTGATCTGGCCGCCGGCGGGCCGGTAGAAGCCGGTGACGCAGTTGAAGGCGGAGGTCTTGCCGGCGCCGTTGGGGCCGATCACCGAGACGATCTCGGCCTGGCCGACGGAGAAGCACAACCCGTCGATGGCCAGCAGCCCGCCGAAGGACAGGCGGAGATCCTCGATGCGCAGCAGGGTCATGTGAGCGGCTCCTTGGATCGGGCGGGCCACAAGCCCTGGGGCCGTGCCAGCATGAAGACGATGAGCAGGACGCCGAACAGGAAGAAGCGGTAGTCGGCCAGGTCGCGCAGGATCTCCGGGAGCAGGCTGATCACGATGGCGCCGACGACGACGCCCGGGACCGAGCCCATGCCGCCCAGGACCACGGCCATGAGCACCAGCGCTGACTGCAGGAAGGTGAAGCTGTTGGGGGAGATGGCCGACAGCTGGGAGGCGAACAGCACGCCGGCCAGGCCGCCCCAGACTGCGCCGGCGATGTAGGCGGCCAGCTTGATGCGGTAGGTGTGCACGCCCATGGCCTCGGCGGCGTCCTCGTCCTCGCGGACGAACCGCCAGGCGCGCCCCAGCCGGGAGCGGCCGAGCCGGGCCGCGCCGAGCACGGCCAGGGCGACCACGGCCACAGTCAGGTAGTAGAAGACCACCGGGCTGGTGGTCAGCGGCGGGATGCCGTAGATGCCGGACGGGCCTCCGGTGATGTCGAGGTTGTTGGCAGAGATGCGGATGATCTCGCCGAAGCCCAGCGTCACGATGGCCAGGTAGTCGCTGCGCAGCCGCAGCGTCGGGGCGCCGATGACGATCCCGGCGATCACGGTGACCACCAGCACCACCGGCACGGTGGCCACCAGCGGCAACTCGAGTCGGGTGGCCAGCACGCCGCTGGTGTAGGCGCCGACGGCGAAGAAGGCTACGTATCCCAGATCCAGCAGCCCGCAGTAGCCGACCACGATGTTCAGCCCGGCCGCCAGCATCACGAAGATCACCGTGCTGGTCATCACCGCCAGCGCGTACGGGCTGGCGTTCACGAACGGCGCCGCCAGCGCGATCAGCAGGCCGGCCAGCCCGACTCGATTGTTGCCCAACAGCTTCGAGGCGCGGCCAGGGGTCCTGCCCGTTCCCGGGGGACGCGGCTCGGTCCCGGTTTTGCTCTGATCGGCCGTCGTCATACTCGCTCCGTGACGCGTTCACCGAGCAGCCCGGTCGGCCGCACCGTCAGGAACAGGATCAGCACTCCGAACGTGAACACGTCCCGCCACTCGCCTCCGAGCCAGAACGTGCCGAACGACTCCAGCAGGCCCAGCAGCAGACCGCCCAGCATGGTGCCGGGGATGTTGCCGATACCGCCGATGACCGCGGCGGTGAACGCCTTCAACCCGATCAGAAACCCCATCAGGAAGTCGATCTTCCCGTAGTAGGCGCCGGCCATCACGCCTGCCGCTCCGGCCAGCGCCGAGCCGAGGAAGAAGGTGCGGGAGATCACCGCGTCCACGTCGATGCCCATCAGCGAGCTGGTCCGCGGATCCAGCGCGATGGCCCGCATGGCCCGGCCCTCGCGGGTGCGGGTGACCAGCAGGTTCAGCCCGGCCATCAGCGCCACGGCCGCCCCCACCAGCACCAGCTGCTGCAGGGTGAGCCGGGCGCCGAACACCTCGATCGCCGTGCCGCCCAGCCGCACCGGGTACACCTGCGGATCGGCTCCGGCCACCGCGCGCATCCCGTACTCCACCGCGAAGGACGCGCCGACCGCGGTGATCAGCAGGGACAGCCGGGGTGCCCGGCGCAGCGGCCGGTAGGCGATGCGTTCCAGCGCCACCCCGGCCAGGCCGGAGGCGACCATGGTCACCAGCAGCACGGCCAGCAGCGCCAGCAGCCCCATCGAGGCGGGTACGCCCCCGAACGCGCCGAGGATCGCGAAACCGGTGAACGCGCTCAGCATGTACAGGTCGCCGTGGGCGAAGTTGAGCAGCTTGATGATCCCGTACACCATGCTGTAGCCCAACGCCACCAGGGTGTAGAACGAGCCGACGAACAGACCGTTCCAGACGAGCTGCGTCATGACAGCGAATCCTGCAGGGCGAAGGCGCCGTCCTTGACCACGAGAATCTGGAACCCGCCGCCGGCCAGCGTGTGCTCCGGCGTGAACTTCAGCGGCCCGGAGAACATGGGGAACCCGTCGATCGCCTCCAGCGCGGCGATCACTTTCGCGCCGTCGGTGCCGCCCGCCCTGCCCACCGCCTCGGCCGCCAGCCGGACCGCGTCGTAGGCCTGATTGGAGTACGGCCCGGGCTCGGCGTTGAACTTCTTCTTGTATGCCTCGATCCAGCCCTTCGCACCCTCCAGGGTGTCGGGCGTCTGGGTCATGGTGGCGTAAACGCCCTCGGCCGCCTCGCCGCCGGCGATCTCGGCCAGCTTCGGCGACACCGATCCGTCACCGACCATGATCGAACCCTTGTAGCCGGCCTGCCGCAGCTGGCGGACGATCAAGCCGCCCTCCTGGAAGTAGCCGGTCCAGTAGACGAAGTCGGGCTTCTTGGCCAGCACGTTGGTGATGTTGGCGCTGTAGTCGCTCTCCTTCGGCGTCACCGCCTCGACGGTGACCGCCGCCGCTCCGAGACTCGATTGGGTGCGCAGCGCGATGTCCTTGGAGTAGCTGGTGTTGTCGTGCATCAGCGCGACACGCTGACCGCCCTGCCCGGCGATCCACTTCTGCGCGGCCTCGGCCTGCTGCGCGCCGGTACCGTTGATCATGAAGACGTGCTCGAGCTTCTGGTCGACCAGTTCCTGCGAGTTCGCCGCCGGAATGATCATCGGGATGGTCGCCTTGCCGAAGATGGGCAGCGTGGGCAGCGTCGCTCCTGAGCAGTAGCCGCCCACGGACACGTGCACGCCCTCGGTGACGAGCTTGTTGGCGGCGGCCGTGGCCGATTGGGCGTCGCAGGCGTCGTCGGCGGTCTTCAGCTCCAGCTTGCGGCCCAGCACGCCGCCCTTGGCGTTGATCTCGTCAACCGCCAGCCGGGCCGCGTTGCTCATGTACGGCCCGATCGAGGCTTCGCTGCCCGACTGCGGAATGAGCATGCCCAGGACGATGGGGCCGTGCTGCTCGCCCCCGGATTCCTGGCCGAGCAGGCCCTGACCGCAACCGGAGGCCAGGAGGCCGAGGGCGGCGACCGCCGCGATTGACTTCAGAGGAATGGCACGCATGCGATTCCTCCTTTCTTCTGTTAGACGAATGCGACGCCTTGTGCCAGTGGCAGTGCGGAGGAGTAGTTGATGGTGTTGGTCGCGCGGCGCATGTAGCCGCGCCAGGCGTCGGAGCCGGACTCCCTGCCGCCTCCCGTGCTCTTCTCGCCGCCGAACGCGCCGCCGATCTCCGCGCCGGAGGTGCCGATGTTCACGTTGACGATGCCGCAGTCGGAGCCGTCGGCGGCGAGGAAGCTCTCGGCCTCGCGCTGGTCCAGAGTGAAGATCGACGACGACAGGCCCTGGGGTACCGCGTTGTGCAGCCGTACGGCCTCCTCGAAGGAGTCGTACGTCATGACGTACAGGAGCGGGGCGAAGGTCTCCTGGCGCACGATGTCGCTCTGGCCGGGCATGCGGACGATGGCCGGCCGGGCGTAGTACGCCTGCGGAGCGCCTTCCCGGTCAACCCTGGTGCCGCCCGTGACGACGGTGCCGCCGTCTCGGACGGCGCGGTCCACCGCTCGGCGCATCGCGCCGAACGCGGTGCCGTCGATGAGCGGCCCCACCAGCGTGGCCTCGTCGAACGGATCGCCGACCACAAGCTTCGCGTAAGCCGCGTCGAGTCGCTCGACGAGCTCGTCCACCACCGACTCGTGGGCGATCACCCGTCGCATGGTGGTACAGCGCTGGCCCGCCGTCCCGACCGCCGCGAAGGCGATACCCCGGACGGCGAGGTCCAGGTCGGCCGACGGCGCCACCACCGCGGCGTTGTTGCCGCCGAGTTCGAGGATCGAGCGTCCGAAGCGCCGGGCGATGCGCGGGGCGATCTCGGCGCCCATGCGCTCGGATCCGGTCGCGCTCACCAGGGGGACCAGCGGGCTGTCGAGCAGGATTCCGGCCGCCGGCACGTCGCAGATGACCAGCCGGTTGATCTCGGAGGGCATGTCGCACTCGGCGGCGGCGCGCTCCAGCAGGGCCGAGCAGGCGAGCGCGGTCAGGCTTGTCATCGGTGACGGCTTCCACACGACCGTGTCACCGCAGACGAGCGCGATCGCGGCGTTCCACGCCCAGACGGCGGCCGGGAAGTTGAACGCGGAGATGACCGCGACGACGCCCAGCGGATGCCAGGTCTCCATGAGCCGGTGTCCCGGTCGCTCGGAGGGCATGGTGCGCCCCTCCAGGCGGCGCGAGAGGCCGACGGCGAAGTCGCAGACGTCGATCATCTCCTGTACTTCGCCGAGCGCCTCGGAGCGGATCTTGCCGACCTCGATCATGATCAGCTCGGCCAGGTCGTGCCTGTGCAGCTCGACCAGCTCGCCGAACCGCTTGACCAGCCGTCCCCGCTCTGGGGCGGGCACGGTCCGCCACCGCAGGAAGGCTTCGTGGGCGGCCTGAACGGCGGCTCCGACGGCCGCGGCGTCCGCGGCCGGGATGTCGAACAGCTCGTCCCCCGTCACCGGCGTGCGGGCCGTGACAGTGCTGCGGGCGGAGGTGTCGATGGCGACGCCGCACCGCTGCAGGCATGCCCGGGCCAGATGGCGCAGGTCCTCGCTGGAGCGCGGGTGAAGGGACGTCGGGGATGGTGATGTCACGGCCAGACTCCGGTTCCGCTCGCTACCACGCCATGACCCCGCCGACACCGTCGCGCAGCGCGCGACGGTAGACGAGGTTGGCCGCGACCATGTCCTCCATGCCGATCCCCATGGCCTTGTACACGGTGATCTCACGGTCGTCCCGCCTGCCCGCTCGTGGGTCGAGGACGACCGCACCCAGCGTCGTGGCCTTGCCGGGATCGGCGGTGGAGAGCTCGGAGCACCCGATCGGCACCGGTTCGAAGGCGTCGAGTGACTCCACGAACAGGCGATGCCGCTGCGCTAGTTCGCGGGGCAGTTCGCCCTCCGGCGGGAAGTACCCGACGGAGGACACATGCGCGCCGGGCTTGAGCCAGTCCGGATCGATCACCGGCGCGGCCGCGTGCGTGGCCAGGCAGACCACGTCCGATTCGCGCACGGCAGCCTCCAGGTCCGCCCAGGCGTGAGCGATGTCGTCGCGGGCGGCCAGCCGCTCCGCCTCGTCGACGTGGAGCGAGCACACGTTGATGCGGTCGAATGCCCGGATCAGGGGCAGCAACCGCAAGTGCTCGCGAGCCTGGACGCCCGCGCCGACGATCGTGGCGACCCGCGCGTCGCGCCGGGCCAGCAGCCGCGCGGACAGCACCGCGGACGCCGCGGTGCGAATCCCGGTGATGTAGGTCCCGTCCATGACGCACGTCGTCGCCCCGGTCTCCGGGTCGAAAAGGTTAATCATGGCGAGGTGGTTGGGCAGTCCGAGATCGAGGTTTCCGTCGAAGACGTTCACCACTTTCACGCACATCTGCCAACCCGGCTGCCAGGCCGACATGGCCAAGGAGAACCCCTTGCCCGGAACGGTCAGCTCCGGCCGGAAAGGCGACTGGACCTCGCCCAGTTCGAGCCCCCGGAATCCGTCCTCCAGGCCGTCCAGCAACTCCTGGGGATCGAGGTTCTCCTCGACCTCGGCCTCGGTGAGCGTGAGAATCTCACGAACTCCCTTGACGATCTCGAAGGCGGCCCTGCTCGCCGTCCCGGTCATGTAGATCTCCCTGCGTTCAATCGGGGTCTCGGTGCGTTCGATTCTGGGAGACGCAGCGATTCCACTCAACCGAAAAATTCGCGGCTCACATGAACAGAACTAAAGTGACCAACTTTTCGAGCAGGGCATGACTCGCGAGATCACTAAAGTCGTGCTAGGGCTTTGGATGCCTTCTGCGTATCGTGTAGGAGATGAATTCGGCGCAGCGCACCGGGCACCGCCCCACACCGACACGACGAGGCGACAGATGGCCAAGACAGCACCGGATGCCGAATGCCCCGCCGGCGGGACGCCCTCTGAGGTGACGAGTTTCGTCGGCCGGCGACGCGAGCTGGCGGAGGCCAGGCGGCTGCTGTCGGCCGCGCGAGTGGTGACGCTCACCGGCGTGGGCGGTGTCGGCAAGACCCGGCTGGCCATGCGGCTCGCCGACGAGGTCCGGCGGGCCTTCCCCGCCGGCGTGTGGCTGGTCGACCTGACCGCGGTGGAGACTCCGGAACTGCTCGTGCACGCGGTGGGCGAGGCACTGGAGATCCAGGACCGTTCCGCACGGCCCGCGCTGCAGGTGCTCGTCGAGAATCTGCGCGGCAAGCAGGCGCTGCTGCTCCTGGACAACTGCGAGCACGTGATCTCCGAGTGCGCCGAGCTGGCGGACCGGCTCGTACGGCACCTGCCGGACCTGCGCATCCTCGCCACGAGCCGCCAGACGCTGGGCATCGCCGGCGAGCAGGTGCTCCATGTGCCCACGCTGCCCAGCGACGAGGCGGTGCAGTTGTTCGCCGAGCGCGCCCAGACCGTGCTGCGGGGGTTCACGCTGACCGGGGCCGACCGCCGTTCCGTGGAGCTGATCTGCGCGCGCCTGGACGGGATACCGTTGGCGATCGAGCTGGCGAGCGCTCGGCTGAGGGTGCTTTCGCCGGCACAGGTGCTGGAGCGGCTGGACGACAGGTTCGGACTGCTGACCACCGGCTCGCGGACCGCGTTGCCACGCCGGCAGACACTGCGGGAGATGATCGGCTGGAGCCATGCCCTGTGCACGAAGCAGGAGCAGTTGCTGTGGGCCCGCGCCTCAGTGTTCGCCGACGGCATCGAACTGGAGGCCGCCGAAGAAGTGTGTTCGGGGGATGGCATCTCGCCCGAGGAGGTCATCGACGTGGTGACCGGCCTCGTGGACAAATCCATCCTGATCAGGGAGGAGCACGCCCACCGGGTCCGATACCGGCTGCTGGAGACCATCAAACAGTACGGCCGTGAACGGTTGCGCGAGCTCGGGCAAGAGGAGGAACTGCGGCGCCGCCACCGGGACTGGTTCCACCGGCTGGTGGCTCGGGCGGAGCCCGAATGGTTCGGGCCCGGACAGGCGGAGTGGTTCGCCCTGCTGCGCGTCGAGCAGGGCAACATCCGGGTTGCCCTGGACTTCTGTGTCACCGAGCGGCATGAGGCTCGCAGCGGGCTGAGCATGGCCGCCGCTCTCTGCTACTACTGGATCGCGACCAGTTCGCTGCGTGAAGGGCGGCGCTGGCTCGACCTGCTGCTATCCCTGGACACCGCCCCCACCGCGGTGCGGGCCAAGGCGTTGATCGTGGACGCCCGGCTGGCGATCCTGCAGAGCGATTTCGCCTCCGCTGGACCGGTGCTGCGGGACGGCCGGGCGCTGGCCGGTCGCTTGGACGATGCTCGTACTCTCGCGATGAGCATGCACGTCGAGGGGCTGGGCGCGCTGATCGATCAGGATCTGCCCCGGGCCGTGATCCTGCTCGGCACGTCGTGCAAGCGATACGAGCACCTCGGAGATCGCATGAGCGCGGCGATCTCGCAGATGTACCTGGCCACGGCCCAGTCGTATCTCGGCGACCACGATCAGGCAGCCGCGCTCTTCGACGACTGCGTGGCCGTGTGTGATGCGCACGGCGAGCTGTGGTTCAAGTCGTACGCGCTGTGTGTGTCCGGCATCGCCGCCTGGCGGGTGGGTGACGCGTCCGGGGCGCATGCTCTGCAGCTGGAGAGCATTCGGCTCAAGCGGCCGTTCAACGACCGCCTCGGGCTCGCCATGTGCGTGGAGGTGATGGCCTGGATCACCGCGGAGCAGGGAGAGAACGAGCGCGCCGCCCGGCTGCTCGGGGCGGTCGCAAACCTGTGGAAGTCCATCGGCGGGCCGCTCTTCGGGTACCTGACGGACCACCACGCGCGCTGCGAGGAGGCGGTGCGGCGTGCCCTGCCCGCGAGGACGTTCGACGATGCCGTGCACAAAGGCGCAGGGCTCTCCTTGGCCGCGCTGATCGAGCTGGCGCTGCGGGAGGACGCCGCTGCGCCGGAGGCCGCGGAGCCGTCGCCCTTGACGCGGAGGGAAGCGGAGATCGCCGAGCTCGTCGCGCGGGGCATGAGCAACAAGGAGATCGCGGCCGCGCTGGTGATCGCGCAGCGCACCGCTGAGGCGCACGTCGAGCACATCCTGGCCAAGCTCGGCTTCAAGTCCCGCGCTCAGATAGCCGTCTGGATGTCCGAGCGATCCCGCGCGCAGCGGCCGATCAGCGTTCATGACCGCACCGATCCGCCTGTGGCCACGGCGTGACCGTGCCGTCCTCCTGCTGAAGCAGGAGTCGCCTGCCGTGTGCCAACACGCCCCGCGGCAGTAACCCGCGCAGACTCGCGCTCGTGAACGCGGCGCTCATGCTGTTGAGGTCATGGACCAGGCCGATCCGGAACAAGGAGCGGGTCTCCCTGATGGCGTCGTGATCGCCCGCTCTGATCACCACGCGGAGATCGGGCGCGATCGCCCGCGCCGCCACGGAGACCGCTATGTTCTCCAGGTCGTCGGAGGCCACGGCCACCAGAGCCTGCGCGGCGTGCAGGCGGACCTTGGCGAGCACGAAGGCGTCCACGGCGTCGGCCACGAGGACGGGTACCCGGAGTGCCCTGGCGACCCGGAGGTTGGGGGCGGCCGGATCTCGTTCGATCGCCACCACGCCGATACCCAGATCCTGGAGCTGGGTGCACAGCCGCAGGCCCACCTGCCCCAGACCGACCACAACCACGTGGCCGGCTCGGGGCAGGGTCCGGGGGCCCACGATGCCGAGCGAGCGGGGCGCCAGCAGCCGGTCCACCATGCCGGCGGTGAAGACGGCGGTGAAGACCATGGTGATGATCATTGCCACGCTGGCGAACAGCAGGTAGCCGTCCGAGCCGTGCGCGGACGCCGGTCCGACGGTCGACACGGTGCGCACCGCGTCGAACAGCGCCTCGATCGGTGCTCTGCGGTGCACCGCCACGGACCACGCCCAGTCCGCGAAGAGCACCGCGAGCAGCCCCGCCAGGCCCGCGAGCATGATGCGGGAGCTGCCGTCGTGCGGCCGCAACTGGCCTTTGACCCTGCCCATCCGCGCTCGCCGCCGCAGCGGGCGCGGCAGCCGGTAGGGCTCCTGGCGGACGGTGTTCCCGTCCCAGCGGGCCGCGACGTGCCCGGAGGGCGTCCGCGTCACGGCAAGCAGGTCGGGTGCCACGCAGGCCGCCAGGAAGGCGGGCACCGCGACGTCGGCCGGCGACGTGACGCGGCAGTTGGGCACCACCCGCACCAGTTGTTCGGCGACGGTCCGGTCGAAGATCTGGACGACCAGCATGACGCTGGGGCGGATGTGCTCCACGGCGAGGGCATAGCGCAGAGATTCCACATCGTCGTCGAGCAGGATCGCCACGCCCGCGACGTGCTGGCCCAGCGCCTCGTGCAGGTCCTTGTCGGTGGGCTGGACGAGGTGGCGCACGGTGTGGCCGACCGCCAGCAGTGAGCCGCAGACGCCCCGGGCCGCCTCGCCGCCGATCACGACGTAGACGGGCTCAGGAAAGGAGGTCGCAGTCATCGGAGCGGTAGGGGTCGCAGCCAAAGCAGCGGAGGCTCTCGCAGCCCATGCAGTGATTCAGGACCCGGCCGCAGTGGCAGCGCGATGCGCTGCTTCCGGACGTGGCGCTTTCGGATGTGGCGCTCTGCCCGGCCAGGTGGTGCGCCGCTGTCATGCCCGCTCCGCGAGGGGAACGCGGCCCTTGAGCCCCATGGCGGCACGGACCCTGTCCTGGGCGATCGTGCGCGCCGCCTCGTGGGGCCGCATGCCGCAGGTACGGGCCGTCGCCAGAACCGCTTCGGTGTTGTCGCGCAGCTTGGCCGAGACGAGCGGGAAGATCCGTGCCGGGTCAGGCCGGAAGGGCGAGTAGCGGGCTTCCATGGCGAATCCCGCGGCCACCACGCCGCCGGCGTTCGCGATGAAGTCGGGCACGATGCCGACGCCCCGCTCCGCCAGGACTCGCTGCGCCTGGGGGGACGTGGGCAGGTTGGCCGCCTCGACGACGAGCCGTGCCCGCAGGCGGGTGGCGAGATCGGCGTCGATGACGTCCTGCAGAGCGGCGGGCACGAGGATGTCACACGGCACGAGCAGTTCGGTGCCCGGGGCGCGGACGGGGACCGAGCCGTACTCGTCGATCAGGGAGTCCCCGTAAGTCTCGCGCAGCTTGACCAGACGCTCGACGTCCAGGCCGGCTGGGTCGTGCAGGGCACCGCGGGCAGTGGAGACGGCCACGACGCTCGCGCCGAGCTCCGCCAGACGCCGGGCGGCGGCGGCGCCGACGGCGCCGAAGCCCTGAATGGACACCCTGGCAGTGGCCAGGGAGAACCCGCTCGCCCCGGCCGCCGCGTCGGCGGCCTCCGCGACGCCGTACCCGGTGATGCCGAGCGCGTCGTACGGGACGCCGCCCAGCTCCTGCGGTGTGCCGACGGCGGCGCCCCGGTCTCCGAGCTCGTCCTGGATGATCGCCGCGTCCCGCTCGGTCAGGCCCACGTCCAGGCCGAGGACGTACTCGCGGGGGACCTCGTTGGACAGCGCGCGTACGAAGGCGCGCAGGATCGCCTCCTTGTCCGGAGAGGCGGGATCGGCGGCGATCCCCGCCTTCGCGCCGCCGTGGAACATGTCGACGGCGGCCCATTTCCAGGTCATGACCCTGGCGAGGCGGGCGACCTCACCGACGGTGACGTGCGGGCTCATCCTGGTGCCGCCCTTGCCGGTGCCGCGGGCGGTGTTGTCGATGACCAGCACGCCCTTCATCCCACTTCGGCGGTGCGAGACGACCACCACCTTCTCCGGTCCCCATTCGTCGATAAGCGCGAGCGTGTCCGTCATGACGTGCGTTTCCTTCGGGCGGTCGTGATGGCGAGGAGTTCGGCGAGGTGTATGGCGGTGCGGTCGCTGAGCTGGGAGATCTGGGTACGGCAGCTGAAACCGTCGGCGAGGATCAGCGTGTCCGGGGCGGCGGCGCGCACGGCGGGAAGCAGCGTCTGCTCGGCGGCGGCGACCGAGACGTCGTAGTGGCCGCGCTCGAAGCCGAAGTTCCCGGCGAGCCCGCAACAGCCGGACCGCAGGACGGTGTTGTGCACGCCCGCTCGCCGCAGTATCTCGCCGTCGGCGTCGAACCCGCCCTCGGCGTGCTGGTGGCAGTGTGTCTGGCTGATGGAGCGGGCGTCGATCCGCGGCGGCGTGTAGTGCGGGGCGTGTTCGAGGAGAATCTCGGCCAAACTCTTGACGCGGCCGGCAGTACGGCGCGCGGCAGAGGTGTCCAGCAGCCTGGGCAGATCGCCGCGGAGGGCGGCGGTGCAACTCGGTTCCAGACCGACGACCGGCACGTCGGGCCGGGTCTCCAGCGCCGCGACGGCGCGCGCGGCCACTCTGCGGGCGACCCCGAGCTGGCCGGTGCTGATCCACGTCAGTCCGCAGCACTGGGTGCCGGGCGGCACGTGCACCTGGAAGCCGGCGGCCTCCAGGACGGTGACGGCGGCCCGCAGCACGTGCGGGCTGAAGTGGTTGTTGAACGAGTCGACCCACAGCAGCACCGGGGTGCCCTCCCGCGCGCCGTCGCGGCGGCGGAACCAGTGGAGGAAGCTCTCGCTCGCGAACGCGGGGATGCCACGCTGCGGGGCGATCCCGCCGAGCCGCTTGACCAGCGGCGCGAGTGGCGAGCAGGTGACCGAATTGGCCAGACGAGGGGCGCGGGCGGCGAGCCGGGACCACACGGGCAGCCATCCCATGGAGTAGTGGGCCGGCGGGCGCAGGCGGCCGCGGTAGTGGTGGTGCAGGAACTCCGACTTGTATGTCGCCATGTCGACCCCCACGGGGCAGTCGGAGCTGCACCCCTTGCACGACAGGCACAGGTCCAGTGCGTCGCGGACCTCTCGGGAGCGCCACCCGTCGTCGATCAGCTCCCCCTGCGCCATCTCGTACAGCAGCCGGGCACGGCCCCGGGTGGAGTCGCGTTCGTCGCGGGTCACCCGGTAGCTGGGACACATCACCGATCCGCTGGAGCCTCCGGTCAGGCACTTGCCGACGCCGACGCAGCGGCGCACCGCGCGGCCGAAGTCGCCGCCGTCGTCGGGGTAGGAGAACGTGGTGTGCAGCGGGATCGTGCTGCGGCGCGGGCTGACGCGCAGGTCGTGGTCGGAGCGACGAGGATGGACGATCACCCCGGGATTGAGCTTGTCGCCGGGGTCCCAGAGGTGCTTGAACCGCTCGAACAGCTCCACCGCCTGCCTGCTGTAGACCAGGCCCAGGAACTCGGAGCGGGCCTGCCCGTCGCCGTGCTCCCCGGAGGGCGAGCCGCCGTGCTCGGCGACCAGGCGGGCGGCGTCGGCCAGGAAGGCGCGAAACGCCTTCGTGCCTTCGTGGGTCTCGAAGTCGAAGTCAAGGCGGACGTGCAGGCAGCCCTCCCCGAAGTGGCCGTATACCGCCCCTTGCAAGCCATAGCGGGCCATGAGGTCGTTGAAGTCGCGCAGGTAGGCACCGAGACGTTCGGCTGGAACGGCGGCGTCCTCCCAGCCGGGCCACGCCTCGGACCCGTCGGGAAGCCGGGTCGCCAGCCCCGCGCCGTCCTCCCGGATCCCCCACAGGGCCCGCTGCTCGTCCGGGCCGGTGGCGACGTACGTGCCCAGGAACCCGGCGGTCCGCTCGGCCGCTGTGGCGAGATCGGACGCCGCGCGCCGGGCCTCGTCGGGCGTGTCCGCCCCCACCTCGGCGAACAGCCAGGCATCGCCGGCAGGGAGGCGCTCGACGGCCGCCAGCGCGGCCGGGCGGGTGACCATGCGGGTCAGCGCCCGGTCCAGGCCTTCGAGCGTCATCGGCGCCCGTTCCACCAGGGCGGGCACCGCGTCCGCCGCGGCGGGCGCGTCGGGGTACCCGAGCACGGCCAGCGCCCGCGCGCGGGGGCGGCGTACCAGGCTGAGCTTGGCGGACAGCACCACGGCGCAGGTGCCTTCGGAGCCGACCAGGGCGCGGGCCAGGTTGAACCGCGCTTCGGGCAGGAGGTGTTCCAGCGCGTACCCGGAGACCTGCCGGGGGAAGCGGCCGAACTCGGTGCGCAACGTGCCCAGGTTCTCCATCGCAAGGTCGCGTACGCCGGCAAGCAGTCGGCCGCGTTCGCCTCCTTCGGCGATGGCGTCCTCGAGTTGGCTCGTTGTCGTCGGCCCGACGGTGAGGACCGTCCCGCCGTAGGTGAGGACTTCGAGCTCGATGACGTTGTCGCTGGTGCGCCCCCAGGCGAGGGAGTGCGACCCGCAGGCGTTGTTGCCGATCATGCCGCCGATGGTGCACCGGCTGTGGGTGGACGGATCCGGACCGAAGGCCAGGCCATGCTGGGCCGCTGCGGCCTGGAGGTCGTCCAGGACCAGCCCCGGCTCGACCCGGGCGGTGCGCGCCCGCGGATCGAGGTCCAGGATGCGGTTGCAGTGCCGGGAGAAGTCCAGGACGAGGCCGGAGCCGATCGCCTGGCCGGAGGTGCTGGTTCCGGCGCCGCGGCAGGTCAGCGGCACACCGTGGCGCCGGCACGCCGCCACGGCCGCGATGACGTCCTCGCGGTCCAGCGGGAAGACCACGCCCAGCGGGACGCGGCGATAGTTGGAGGCGTCCGCGGCGTACTGGGCGAGGCGGCCGCGATCGGCGGTCACCTCGCCGCGGACGACGCGGCGCAGTGCGGTCAGGATCGGCTCGCCGGCCGATGATGCCATGGTGGCCCCCGGGGCGTAGTCATGCGGAGGAGTTCCCCTCCAGCGTGAGGGGAGGGGGCACGGCGAGCCAAGAGCCAGAAGCCCGGTAGCCTGTAGCCGTGAGAGCAAGCATTCCTTGGTCTGGAGCCGGTTCATGATGAATCCGACTCATCTGCGCACCCTTGAGGTGGTCTGCCGCACCGGTTCGTTCGCCATCGCGGCGCGCGAGCTCGGCTACACCTCCTCGGGCGTGTCACAGCAGATGGCGGGCCTGGAGCGGGCGTGCGGCCTTCTGCTGTTCGAACGGCAAGCCCACGGCATCCGGCCGACCGCGGCGGCCGACCAGCTCGTGGAGCGGGCCGGCCGCGTGCTGGCGATGCTCGGGGAGTTCGAGGACGAGATACGTGACCTGGCCGCCGGGCGAGTAGGCCGCCTGCGGCTGGGCAGCTTCCCCACGGCCAGCGTGCGCCTGGTGCCCGACGCCCTGACGGACCTGGTGGCAGGCCATCCCGCGGCGGAGATCCTGCTGGAGGAGGGCGAGCCGGACGAACTGGCCCAGCTGCTGGTCAACGGCGAGCTGGACGCTGCCCTGCTGTACGAGTACGGGCACGTGCCTCAGCGGTGGCCGGCGGGGCTGGTGACGGTGCCACTGCTGCGCGAGGCGCTGCTGCTCCTGACGCAGCGTCAGCGCGCGAACGCCGGCGAGGCGACGGCGCGACTGCCGGCACTCCGGGCGGCTCAGTGGATCACCAGCCGGGAGGGCACGGCGGGCGCGATCTCACTGGAGCGCCTGTGCGCGGCCGCCGGCTTCGCGCCCGCCATAACGCGGCGCAGCGACAACTACGACGTCGTGCGCCAACTCGTCGGGGCAGGGTTGGGCGTGGCTGTCGTGCCCGCGTTGGGGCACGTGCCCGACGAACGCGTCCATGCCGAGCCGATCGCCTCTCATCTGGCTCATCGCCGCGTCCTCGTGGCCCACCGCGCGGCCAACGTCAACCCGCTCCTGCAACCCGCGCTGCGGGCGATCAAAGCGGCTGTCGCCACGGACGACCCCTGGCTCGCCGTATCAGGGGACCCAGGGCAAGCGTAGCTTGGTCTGGCGGCCACCAGCTCCCGCCCTGCTGGGTCTTGGCCAATCGCCGCCCCCGCTCCCAGGCTGGAAACCGCGGCCCCACCCGAGCCGTGCCCCGGATCCGTGGAACGACACCCAGGAGGCTCGCATGGTTCCCACCTGGCGGCTGCGCGCCGCATTCGCCCGTCGCCTGTCGGACATGTACGGGAGCGAAGTGCCCGCATACACCACGCTCCTCGACGTCGCCGGCGAGGTCAATCACGAGGTGATGCGTGAGAACGCCGACGCCGAGCGTCTGGGCGGCATCGACCGGATCACGGCAGAACGCCACGGTGCGATCCGTGTCGGCACCCCGCTGGAGATGGGCCAGGCGGCCCAGATCTTCGCCGCCTTCGGCATGTACCCCGTGGGCTTCTACGACCTGCGCGATGCGACCTTCAGCGCGGTACCGGTGATCTCCACCGCTTTCCGTCCCATCGACGCCGTCGAACTGGCCCGCAACCCGTTCCGGGTCTTCACCTCGCTGCTCACCACCGCCGACCGGCGCTTCTTCGACGCCGACCTGCAGGACCGCCTGGAGAGGTTCCTCTCCCGCCGCGAACTCTTCACGCCGGAGCTCCTCGACCTGGCCCGCCGCGCCGAACGTGACGCGGGGCTGCCGCACGAGCAGGCCGAACGCTTCCTCGCCCTCGCCGTGGTCGCCTTCAAGCTGTCCGCCGAGCCGGTGGACCGCACGTGGTACGCGGAGCTGGAGCGCGTCTCCGCCGTCGCCGCCGACATAGGCGGCGTCTCCAGCACGCACATCAACCACCTCACGCCGCGCGTGCTCGACATCGACCTGCTCTACCAGCGCATGGCGGCCCGCGGCATCGCCATGATCGATGATGTCCAGGGCCCACCGCGCTGGGACGGCCCGGACGTCCTGCTGCGCCAGACCTCCTTCCGCGCACTCGCCGAGCCGAGGAAGTTCCGCGAACCCGATGGCAGCGTCACCACCGGGTCGCTGCGTGTCCGCTTCGGTGAGGTCGAGGCCCGGGGCATCGCCCTCACCCCGGCCGGCCGCGCCCTGTACGACGAGCTCGTCACCGAAACCGACCTGCGGAGCGCCGACCATCCCCACGTCACCAGGCAGGATCTAGCCCGGAGCATCTGGCAGGCCCGCTTCCCCGGCGACGAGCGCCGGCTGCTCACCGAGCGCCTGGCCTACTTCACCTACCAGCCGGCCACCAGACCTCCCGGCGACCGCCGGCAACCACCCGCGGACGTCGACGGACTCTTGGCAGACGGCTGGATCACCGCCCACCCCATCGTCTACGAGGACTTCCTGCCTCGCTCGGCCGCTGGGATCTTCCAATCCAACCTCACAGGCGAAGGCACCCGGAACGCCACCGTGGGCGGAGCCCACTACGACGCGCGATGGCTCACCGAGACCATCGAGCGGCCCGTGCACGATCCCTTCGAGCTCTACGCGGCACAACAGGACGAGTCCCTGGCCCTGACCCTCCGGGCGCTCGGGCTGACCGTCTAGCGGTGCCGCCGGTGAGCATGAGGGAAGGATCTTCGATGCGCGTCGGATGTCCGCGACTGCCACCGGCAGCCCCCTCGCCCGGCTCGGGCGGCACGCAGCGGCCGGGCGTGTCCGCGGGAGACCCCGTCGCTCGCGAAAGCCCTCGGCAACCGCATGAAGCCGCGCCGGACCCGGCGAGCCGCGCGAGGCCGTCCGAGGCGCCTTGCGGACGTCAGCTGAACTCGGCGAGCGTGCGCTCGGCCTCCTCCAGCCACGAGCGGCGCGCGGTCAGCGCCTCCTCCGCCTCCTTGACGTCCTTGGCCCGGCCGGCCGCCTCCGCCTTGGCCAGCCGCTTCTCGAGCTGCTCGATCGAGGTGCGGAGCTGGTCGACCGTGCTCTGCGCCCGGGCGCGCGCCTCGGGGTTGGAGCGCTTCCACTCGGCCTCCTCGGCCTTGCGGACGGCGTCGTCCACCCGCCGCAGCCCGCCCTCCAGGCGGTCGCGCTGCTCGCGCGGCACCGGCCCGGCCGCCTCCCACCGCTCCACGAGGTGGCGCAGCGTCGTGCGGGCGGCGCGCACGTCGGTGACCGGAAGGATCTTCTCGGCCTCGGCCAGAAGCAGCTCCTTGACCTCGGCGTTGGCCGCGAGCGAGGCGTCACGCTCGGCGAACACCGCCGACCGCGCCTGGAAGAACTGGTCCTGGGCGCCCTTGAACCGCGCCCACAGCTCGTCCTCCACCTCGCGCGAGGCCCGTCCGGCGCTCTTCCAGCGCTGCATGAGCTCCCGGTAGACGGCGGCCGTGCCGCCCCAGTCGGTGGAGTCGGCGATGGCCTCGGCCTCGGCGACGATCTGCTCCTTGGCGGCCCGGATGCCCTCGCGCTGCTCGTCGAGGCCGGCGAAGTAGGCCTTGCGTCGCTTGGCGAACGCGGTGCGGGCGGCCGACATCCGCTTCCACAGCTGCGCCTCGGTGACCCGGTCGATGCGGTCGGCGGCCTTCCACTCCTCGACGAGCTGGCGCAGCCGCTCGCCGCCGGACTTCCAGTGCGTGGTCTCGTCGGCGATGCGCTCGGCCTCGGCGACGATGCGCTCCTTGACCTCCCTGGCCTCGGCCCGCGCCTGCTCGCGCGCCGCCTTGACCTCCTCGCGGCGGTGCGCGACCAGCTCCGACAGCCCGTCCAGGCGGGCCGTCAGCGCGGCGAGGTCGCCGACGGCGTGGGCCTCGGCGACGGCCTCGCGCAGCTTGACGATGCTCGCCTCGGCCTGCGCCGGGGCCAGGTCGGTGCCCCTGACCCGCTGCTCCAGCAGCTGGACCTGGCCGGCCAGCTCGTCGTACTTGCGATGGAAGTATGCCAGCGCTTCCTCGGGTTCACCGGCCTGCCAGGAGCCGACGGCGCGCTCTCCCTCAGCCGTACGCACGTAGACGGTGCCGTCGTCGTCTACCCGGCCCCACGGGTCGGTGCTCACCGTGTCCTCCTGCACTTTCCATCAGACCCTTCGGGACTTGTCGTCCCTAGTTGTATTACGTCAGCTCTTGCCAGCGATTGTCACGTCTTTGATTTCGACCGTCTCCTTGGGAGCCCCGGTGCCGTCCCCGCCCGAGCCTGCCATGACGCCCGCCTTGTTCACCTTGTCCAGGATGTCGAGTCCCTTCGTGATCGTACCCACCGGCGTGTAATCAGGGGTGAGGCCGATGTCGCCGTACACCAGGAAGAACTGGCTGCCGGTGCTGCCCGGGGCCTGCGTCTTGGCCATCGCCATCACACCGCGCTTGTAGGTGGCGCCCTCGAGGTTCTCCTCGGCCATCACGTAGCCGGGGCCGCCCTGCCCGTCGGTCGGGTTCTTCCCGTCGGCCTTGGCCTTCGGGTCGCCGCACTGCAGCATCGGGAACTGGTCGCTGCCCAGCCGGTGGCACTTGCTGCCGTCGTAGTAGTTCTTGTCGGCCAGGAACTCCAGCGAGTTGACCGTGCACGGCGCCTTGGCGTTGTCCAGCTTGACCTCGATGTCGCCCAGGTTGGTCTTGAGCGTCATGGTCTTCGTGGCGGGCTTGGTGCCGGCCTTCTTCGGCGGCAGGCCCACGTCCTTGACGGTGCCGCCCGTCGGGTCGGCGACGTAGTCGCAGGTGCCGGTCTTGGCGTCGTACGGCTTGGGGCCCGCGGCGGGGGAGGCCGAGGGGGCCGAGGTCTCCTGCGCCGGCGCGGACGCGGACGGCGAGGCCGCGGCGTCGGGCTGCGGGTCACCGCCCAGCAGCGCGACCGCGGCCACGATGCCGCCGACCACGACCACGACCCCCACCGTGGAGCCGATGATCGCGGTGCGCCTGGACTGCTGCTCGCGCTCGATGCGGCGCTGCAGTTGCCGCTCGTGGTGCTCGCGTGCCAGCTGCTTCTGCCGGTCCTTCCCCGTGGCCACCGCTTTGCCTCCCATAGTGAATCGACTGAGGTGGGCGAATCGTATCGGCCAATGGGTAATGATTCGCAGCCCGGCGACCCGCACCGGTACCCTTCGGTTACATTCCCATTGGCTTTTTTGACGAGATCAGCTGAGGCAGATGCTCATCGCAGGCTTCCCCGCAGGGGCCTTCCAGACCAATTGTTACGTCATCGCGCCCGCGGCGGGGGAGGAGTGCGTGATCGTCGACCCCGGTCAGGACGCGGCCGCCGGGGTCGACGAGCTGCTGCGCGAGCACCGGCTGAAGCCCGTCGCGGTCCTGCTCACCCACGGACACCTCGACCACGTCTGGTCGGTGGCCCCCGTGTGCGGCGCGCGTGACGTCCCGGCCTGGATCCACCCCGACGACCGCCACCTGCTGTCCGACCCGGCCGCGGGCTGGTCGTCGTCGAGCGCCGAGCTGTTCGGCGGCATCACGCTCAGCGAGCCCGACGACGTCCGCGAGCTGTCCGACGGGGCGGTGCTGACGCTCGCCGGCCTGGAGCTGGTGGTCGACCACACCCCCGGCCATACCAGGGGGTCGGTGAGCTTCCGGTCGCCCGGCGAGGCAATCATGTTCTCGGGCGACCTGCTGTTCGCCGGCTCCATCGGCCGCACCGACCTGCCGGGCGGCGACTACCCGACGATCCTGCGCAGCCTCGCCTCCAAATGCCTGCCGCTGCCTGACGATACGGTCGTCCTGCCGGGACACGGACCACAGACCACGATCGGCCACGAGCGCGCCACCAATCCTTACCTCAAGGAGGCCGCGCCGCACGCCGGTCCCACACGAGGGATCTAATGAGTTTCCAAGCGCCAAAGGGCACCTTCGACTGGCTGCCGCCCAGCTCCGAGCAGGTCCTCGCCGTCCGCGAGGCCCTCGTCGCCCCGGTACGGCGAGCGGGCTACGGCTACATCGAGACGCCCGTCTTCGAGGACACCCAGCTGTTCGCCAGGGGCGTCGGCGAGTCGACCGACATCGTCTCCAAGGAGATGTACACCTTCCCCGACAAGGCGGGCCGCTCGCTGACCCTGCGCCCGGAGAGCACCGCGTCCGTCCTGCGCGCGGTGCTCCAGCACGGCCTGCACAACGGCCAGCTGCCGGTCAAGCTGTGGTACTCCGGCAGCCAGTTCCGCTACGAACGCGCCCAGAAGGGCCGCTACCGCCACTTCTGGCAGGTCGGCGCCGAGGCGCTGGGCGCCGAGGACCCGGCGCTCGACGCCGAGCTCATCGTGCTCGGCGTCCAGGGCTTCGCCGCGCTCGGCCTGACCGGGGTGCGGCTGCTGCTCAACTCCCTGGGCGACCGCGCCTGCCGGCCCGCCTACCGGGCCGCGCTGCAGGAGTTCCTGCGCGGCCTCGACCTCGACGCCGACACCCGGGCCCGCATCGACATCAACCCGCTGCGGGTGCTGGACGACAAGCGGCCGGAGGTGCAGGCCCAGCTTGCCGGGGCGCCGCTGGTCGTCGACCACCTGTGCGCCGCCTGCAAGGCCTACCACGAGGAGGTCAGGTCGCTGCTGACGGAGGCCGGGGTGGCGTTCGAGGACGATCCGCGCCTGGTGCGCGGCCTCGACTACTACACGCGGACCACCTTCGAGTTCGTCCACGACGGGCTCGGCTCACAGTCCGCGGTCGGCGGCGGCGGCCGCTACGACGGGCTCAGCGAGATGCTCGGCGGCCCGCCGCTGCCGAGCGTCGGCTGGGCGCTCGGCGTCGACCGCACCTACCTGGCCATGGAGGCCGAGGGACTGCTCGCCGGCGACGCCACCGGGCGCCTCCAGGTGTACGGTGTCCCGCTGGGCGACGACGCCCGCCGCCGGATGTTCCTGCTCGTGGACGAGCTGCGCCGGGCGGGCGTCAGCGCCGACATGGCCTTCGGCGGCAAGGGGCTCAAGGGCGCGATGAAGGGCGCCGGCCGCTCGGGCGCCCGGTTCGCGCTGATCCTCGGTGAGCGCGACCTGGCCGCGCAGGCCGTCCAACTGAAAGACCTGACCACCGCTGAGCAGACCGAGGTGCCGCTGGCCCAGGTCGTCGACGTTCTGAAAGGGAAAGTGCAGTGATTCGCACGCATACGGCCGGGTCGCTCCGTAAGGAGCACGCCGGGCAGCAGGTGACGCTCGCGGGATGGGTGGCACGGCGCCGTGACCACGGTGGTGTCGTCTTCATCGACCTGCGCGACGCCTCCGGCTCGGCGCAGGTGGTCTTCCGCGAGGAGGACCACGCCCACGACCTGCGCGCCGAATACTGCGTGAAGGTCGTCGGCGAGGTGCGGGTGCGCCCCGAGGGCAACGAGAACCCCGACCTGCCCACCGGCGCCATCGAGGTGGTCGCCGAGCAGGTCGAGGTGCTCAGCGAGTCGGCGCCGCTGCCGTTCCCGATCGAGGGCAACGTCGGCGTCTCCGAGGAGGCCCGGCTCAAGTACCGCTACCTCGACATCCGCCGCCAGCAGGTGGCCCACGCGATGCGCGTCCGCTCCAAGGCCACCTACCTGGCCAACGAGACGATGAACGAACTGGGCTTCGTCTACGTCGACACGCCGACGCTGACCCGCTCCACGCCCGAGGGAGCCCGTGACTTCCTCGTGCCGGTGCGGCTGCAGCCGGGCAACTGGTACGCGCTGCCCCAGTCGCCGCAGCTGTTCAAGCAGCTCCTGCAGGTGGCCGGCCTGGAGCGCTACTACCAGCTCGCCAAGTGCTACCGCGACGAGGACCTGCGGGCCGACCGGCAGCCGGAGTTCACCCAGATCGACCTCGAGATGTCCTTCGTCGACCAGGAGGACGTCATCGCGGTCGGCGAGAAGCTCGTCGGCCGGCTCTGGCGCGAGATCCTCGGCTACGAGATCCCGATGCCGCTGCCGCGCATGACCTACGCCGAGGCGATGGCCCGCTACGGATCCGACAAGCCCGACCTGCGCTTCGGTCAGGAGCTCGTCGAGATGACCGGCTACTTCGCCGGCACCTCGTTCCGCGTCTTCCAGGCCGACTACGTGGGCGCGGTCGTCATGCCGGGCGGGGCGTCGCAGACCCGCAAGGAGCTTGACGGCTGGCAGGAGTGGGCCCGCTCGCGCGGCGCCAAGGGCCTGGCCTACGTGCTCGTGCAGCCCGACGGCACGCTCGGCGGCCCCGTCGCCAAGAACCTGTCGGAGCAGGAGCTGGCCGGCCTGGCCGAGGCCGTCAAGGCCGCGCCGGGCGACGCCGTCTTCTTCGCCGCCGGGGGCCGCAGCGCCGCCCGCGACCTGCTGGGCGCCGCCCGGCTGGAGATCGGCCGCCGCTGCGGGCTCATCGACGAGTCGCAGTGGTCGTTCCTGTGGGTGGTCGACGCGCCCATGTTCGAGGAGGACGGGGAAGGCGGCTGGACGGCCGTGCACCACCCGTTCACCGGCCCCAAGCCCGAATGGGCCGACACCTTCCAGGACAACCCGGGCGAGGCGCTGGCCTACGCCTACGACATGGTCTGCAACGGCATGGAGATCGGCGGCGGTTCCATCCGTATCCACCGGGCCGAGATGCAGCAACGCGTCTTCGACGTGCTCGGCATCTCCAAGGAGGAGGCCGAGAGCAAGTTCGGCTTCCTGCTGGAGGCGTTCAAGTACGGCCCGCCCCCGCACGGCGGCATCGCCTACGGCTGGGACCGCATCTGCATGCTGTTGTCCGGCGGCGAGTCCATCCGCGACGTCATCGCCTTCCCGAAGACGGCCTCCGGCTTCGACCCGCTGACCGCCGCGCCGACGCCGATCACGGCTGAGCAGCGCAAGGAGGCGGGCGTCGACGCCCAGCCCAAGGAGTAGCCCTCCCGCCGCACGCGAACGCCCCGCCTCTCCGGCCCGGAGAGGCGGGGCGTTCGCCGGACGGGACGCGAAACGGCGCGGCCGCCTCCCCGGTGATCAGCCGGAGGGCGGCCGCGCCGATGGGACGGCGGTCAGCGCACCGTGACCTTCTTGATGATGATGGGGTTCTTCGGCGCGGTGGCGCCCGCGCCGGTCATGGCGTCGTCCTTGTTGACGATGACGCCGTCCGCGGCCACCTTGTCGATGATCTCCAGCCCGGAGGAGACGACGCCGAGCACCGTGTACGGGTCCTGGATCTGCGCGTTCTCGTCCGACAGGGAGATGGCGAACTGGCTGCTGCTCTGGTTCGACGCACCCGCCGGCTGGGTCAGCATCACCACGCCCCGGGAGTAGGGGATCACGCCGATGTTCTCGTCGGGGATGGCGTAGCCCGCGGTGCCCTGGCCGTCGGTCGGGTTCTTGCCGTCGGCCTTGGCCTTCGGGTCGCCGCACTGCAGGATGTGGACGCCCTCGGTCTCGGGCATGGCCAGCCGGTGACACTTGGTGTTGTCGTAGAAGCCCTTCTTGGCCAGGAAGGCCATCGAGTTGACCGAGCACGGCGTGGCCGCTGCGTCCACGTCGATGACGATGTCACCGTGGTTGGTGGTGATCGTCATCGTCGACAGCTTCATGTTGGGCTTGCGGCCCGGCATGCCCACGTACTTCATCGGGACGTCCTTGGGACCCCGCTTGTACGTACAGGTCACCGGACCGGCCTTCTTCGTCGGCGTCGCCGTCGGCAGCGCCGCCGGGGCCGAGGTCGAGGGCGAGGCCGACGGCGTGCTCTTGGCCGCCACGGGCGCCTTCGAGTCCTCGCCCATCAGCGTGGTGGCCGCGTAGATGCCGCCCGCCACCACGACGACGGCCACGCCCGCGCCGATGAACGTGTTCCGCTTCGCCTTGGCGGACTGCTCAGCCGCGCGCCGCGCCTGCCGCTCCTTGTGCTCCCGCGCCAGCTGGCTCTGGCGGTCGTCGCCGCTCACCGGTATGTCCTCCAGTTTTGCCTACACATGACCGAACAACTCCGCGAATGCTACCGGCCCTGGAATGTGGAAGACGTAAGTGACGGGAAACGGTCACTGTTGCGCGGGGGTCCGGGAATCATATGGTGCTGGAACTCGTAGTTGAAACACGTACTAAGGAGTTTCGCATGTTCGACCAAGTCTTCGGCCTGCCGGCCCACCCCCTGATCGTGCACTTCGCCGTCGTCCTGACCCCGCTGCTCGCCCTTCTGGCCGTGGCGTACGCGGCGCTGCCCCGCCTGCGGTCACGGCTCGGCTGGGCCGTGGTGCTGCTCTCCCTCGGCAGCCCCGTTGCGATCTTCGTCGCCAAGGAGAGCGGCGAGAGCCTCAAAGAGGCACGCTTCGCCACCACAGAAGGTGAGCTGGCCACGATGATCGCCACCCATCAGAGTTTCGCCAACCCGCTTCTGCTGTCGGCCCTCGGGCTCGGCGTCAGCGCGTTGCTGCTGGTCTTCGCCACCACCCCGGCGCGTGCTGGCAAGGAGGAGGGCGCGGCCGCCACGGGCGGCGACCGGTTCGGCCGCGCGGGCACCGTCGCCCTGTCGGTGCTGACCGTGGTCCTGGCGCTGGCGGCCGCCTACTACGTCTTCCAGGCCGGCGACTCCGGCGCCAGGGCCGTGTGGGAGTAGCCCCGCCGGCCCGCCGTGGGGCGAGTCCCGCCACCTGCGGCGGACCGCGGGGCGTGGACCACCGTGTAATCTCGCGTTGTGGAGAGCCTGTTCGATTCGGCGGCTGAAGAGGCCACGCCGCAGCCCCTCGCCGTACGGATGCGTCCCCGCACCCTCGACGAGGTCATCGGCCAGCGGCACCTGCTCGGTCCCGGCACGCCGCTGCGGCGCCTCGTCGAGAGCGAGGCCCCGATGTCGCTCTTCCTGTGGGGGCCGCCGGGCACCGGCAAGACCACGCTCGCCTACGTCGTCGCCGGCGTCACCAAACGGCGTTTCGTGGAGATCTCGGCCGTCTCCGCCGGGGTCAAGGACGTGCGCGCCGCCATCGACAACGCCCGCCGCGAGCTGGGCATGACCGGCCGCCAGACCGTCCTGTTCGTCGACGAGGTGCACCGCTTCAACAAGGCGCAGCAGGACGCGCTGCTGCCCGCCGTCGAGAACCGCTGGGTCACCTTCATCGGCGCCACCACCGAGAACCCGTTCTTCTCGGTCATCTCACCACTGCTGTCGCGCTCGCTGCTGCTGACGCTGGAGTCGCTGTCCGACGACGACATCCGCGAGGTGCTGGAGCGCGCCGTGCGCGACGAGCGCGGGCTCGGCGGCCGTGCCACCCTCGCCCCGCAGGCCCTCGACCACCTCGTCCGGCTCGCGGGCGGAGACGCGCGCCGCTCCCTGACCTACCTCGAGGCCGCGGCGCTGCTGTCCGACGACATCACGGTCGAGGTGGTGGAGAAGGCCGTCGACAAGGCCGCCGTCCGCTACGACCGGCAGGGCGACCAGCACTACGACGTGATCAGCGCGTTCATCAAGTCGATGCGCGGCTCCGACGCCGACGCCGCGCTCCACTATCTCGCCCGCATGATCGAGGCCGGCGAGGACCCCCGCTTCATCGCCCGCCGCATCGTCATCTTCGCCTCCGAGGACGTCGGCCTGGCCGACCCCACCTGCCTGCAGACGGCCGTCGCCGTCGCCCAGGCGGTGCAGCTCATCGGCCTGCCCGAGGCCCAGATCAACCTCGCCCACGCCGTCATCCACTGCGCGCTGGCCCCCAAGTCCAACGCCGTCGTCAAGGCGATCGGGGCGGCCGTCGGCGACGTCAGGCGCGGCCTCATCGGCCAGGTGCCCGGCCACCTGCGCGACGCCCACTATCCGGGCGCGGCCAAGCTCGGCCACGGCGAGGGCTACAAATACCCGCACGACTTCGACCACGGCCTGGTCCGCCAGGACTACGCCCCGGAGCAGGTCCGCGAGCGGCGCTACTACGAGCCCACCACCCACGGGGCCGAGGCTCCGGTCGCCGACCGCTGGGCCCGCATCCGCGACTTCCTGCGCGGCGCCTGACCGCCCCCGCGCCCACTCCACCGGCGGCAGCGCCGCGGGGCCTTGCCCGAGCGCCGCACCGCCGATCCCCGTACGCCGCCAAGGAGCGCATCGTGAGCGACGCACCGCCAGCCCCGGACCGCCCGCAGGACCCCGCGGCGAGCGACCCTACGGGAGACGACGGCGCCGGTGACCGCGTCGACCACCGGGCCTCGTTCGACGCGACCATCACCTTCGGCAACGGCGGCGATCTCACCGTCCACGGCTTCCGCGTCGACCTGCCCTCGCCCCGCTGCGGCGAGGACGAGATCGCCGCCCTCTTCGTCGCCTCGCTCGGCCTGCTGACGACCGACGAGGTCCGCCTGTCCGACGTCCGGGTCTTCCCCGAGCCGCACAAGGGCACCAGGGGCGGCCCGTCCGACCGCAGCGCCCCGCCACCCGGCCGGGGCGGGCCGCTCGTCGAACTCGACCACGCCTCGCCCGCGGCGGCCACCTCGATCGAGACGCCCGCGGACCTCGCCGCGCTGCGCCTGTCCCGCGTCGCCGACCTGCCCGCCGTGGTGGTGCGGGTGGTGGGGGCCGGGCCGCTGCCGGTCGGCGTCGGCGCGCTGGCGGCCTTCGACGTACGGGGCGCCGCCGTCCTCCTGCACACGGGGGCGCGCCACGGCCACCCGCTCACGCCCGAGGCCGCGACCTGGCTGGTGGAGCGCGGCGCCGCCCTGGTGGGCACCGACGCGGCCGCCCTCGACGACACTTTCGACGGCGCTTTCGACGGCGCGCCCGCCGGCGCCGGGACCGGGCCGGCGACGCCCGCGCGGCGGATCCTCCTGGACGCGGGCATCCCCCTCGTCGAGGGGCTGGCGGGGCTCGACGGGCTGCCGCCGACCGGCGCGCTGCTCACCGCCGTCCCGCCACGTCTGGCGGGCACCCGGCGCGCTCCCGTACGGGCCTTCGCCCGCCTGCCGGCCCGCTGATCCGCGAGCCTCCGCGCACCCCGGAAAAGGACGATCTCCGACGTGGCGGCCTGATCAAGATCTTCGTCGCCACTAACCTGAGTCCCCGGACACGATAGGGTTCATGCCGTTCCGGCGCAGCGTACGAGGGAGATGAGCGCATGCTTACCGCTGGAGAGGTCGCCGGGCTGATCGCGGCCACGGGCTGGATAGTCCTGGTCTGCGTGCTCGTCATGGTGCTGGTCAGGCTCACCAGGCTGCTGACCGAGACCACCAGGGCGGTCTCCGACCTGAGCAGCCGGGTGGCTCCGCTGCTCGACGACGTGAGCGTCACGGTCTACGAGACCAACAGGCAGCTCGTCGCCGTCGAGGCCATCACCAAGGATGTCAAGGAGATCAGCGGCCACGCCGCCAAGCTGAGCGCCGTGACCCAGACGATCTTCACCGGCCCGCTGATCAAGGTGTCGTCCCTCGGCTACGGCGTGCGCAGGGCCGTCGAGGCGCGCAGGACCGGCCGTGCGCGCGGCATCGGGCGGCGGCCGTGATCAGGCGTCTGTTCTATCTGTCGCTCGGCGCGCTCATCACGCTGTGGGTGATGCGCAGGCTGCAGGCCCTGCATCCCCAGCACGTGGCGCGCCGGACCGTGAGCGGCGCGGCGGGCATGCTCGCGCAGGTGAGAGACTTTACTTCCGACGCGCTCGGCGAGGCGGCCGAGCGCGAAATCGAGTTGCGGGCCCGGTTCGGGCTCGGTGACTCTGACCACAACGACTAACGCAAAGGATGGCCACCATGGAGTCGGCAGAGATCGCCCGCCGCTTCCTGCGCTTCTTCGAGGAGCGTGGGCACAAAGTAGTGCCCTCGGCCAGCCTGATCGCTGAGGACCCCACGCTACTCCTGGTCAACGCGGGTATGGTGCCGTTCAAGCCGTACTTCCTGGGGCAGCGCAAGCCTCCGGCGTCACGGCTGGCCACCGCCCAGAAGTGCGTGCGCACCCCCGACATCGACGAGGTGGGCAAGACCACCCGGCACGCCACGTTCTTCCAGATGCTCGGCAACTTCTCCATCGGCGACTACTTCAAGGCCGATGTGATCCCGTTCGCCTGGGAGCTGCTCACCAGGTCCGAGGCCGACGGCGGCTTCGGCTTCCCCGAGGACCGGCTCTGGGCGACCGTCTACCTCGACGACGACGAGGCGTTCGACATCTGGCACAACAAGGTCGGCCTGCCCGCCGAGCGCATCCAGCGCCGCGGCCTGGAGGACAACTACTGGCACATGGGCGTGCCCGGCCCCGGCGGCCCCTGCTCGGAGATCTACTACGACCGCGGCCCCGAGTACGGCAAGGAGGGCGGGCCCGTCGCCGACGAGGACCGCTACCTCGAGGTCTGGAACCTCGTGTTCATGCAGTACCAGCTCAGCGCGGTCCGCAGCAAGGTCGACTTCGACATCGCGGGCGAGCTGCCCAGCAAGAACATAGACACCGGCATGGGCCTGGAGCGCATGGCGGCGATCCTGCAGGGCGTCGACAACATCTACGAGATCGACACCACCTACAAGATCCTCGACCGGGCCGCCGAGCTCACCAAGACCCGCTACGGCCGTGACGCCCGCGCCGACGTGAGCCTGCGCGTCATCGCCGACCACGTGCGCACCGGCACCATGCTCGTCGCCGACGGCGTCATGCCCGGCAACGAGGGCCGCGGCTACGTCCTGCGCCGCATCCTGCGCCGCAGCGTGCGCAACCTGCGTCTGCTCGGCTCCGGCGACGAGCGCTACATGCACGAGCTGACCGGCGTCGCGATCGACGTCATGGGCCAGCAGTACCCCGAGCTCAAGGCCGACGCCCCGCAGATCCACGCCGTCATCGACGCCGAGGAGGCGTCGTTCCTCGGCACGCTGCGCACCGGCACCGCGATCTTCGACGTGGCGGTCGAGGAGACCAAGCGCAAGTCCGGCACGACGATCTCCGGCGACCAGGCGTTCCAGCTCCACGACACCTACGGCTTCCCCATCGACCTCACCCTGGAGATGGCCGCCGAGCAGGGCCTCCAGGTCGACGAAGAGGGCTTCCGCCGGCTGATGAAGGAGCAGCGGGAGCGGGCCAAGGCCGACGCCGCGGCGAAGAAGACCGGCAACGCCGACATCTCCGTCTTCGGGCAGCTGCTGGAGAAGGCGGGCAAGGTCGAGTTCCTCGGCTACGACGAGACCGAGGCCGAGACCACCGTGGTCGGCATCCTCGTCGACGGCGCGAGCGTCCCCGCCGCGGGCGCCGGCTCGGCCGTCGAGATCGTGCTCTGCCGCACCCCGTTCTACGCCGAGGGCGGCGGCCAGCTCGCCGACCAGGGCGTGATCCGCACCGCGGGCGCCGAGGTCGAGATCGTCGACGTGCAGTCGCCGATCGCCGGCCTGGTCGTGCACCGCGGCAAGGTCCGCACCGGCGAGCTCAGGGTCGGCGACGAGGCGCAGGCGGAGATCGACGTCGAGCGCCGCCGCGCCATCTCGCGCAGCCACAGCGCCACCCACCTCGTGCACCGCGGCTTCAAGAACGCGCTCGGCGAGACGGCCGCGCAGGCGGGCTCCGAGAACTCACCCGGCCGGTTCCGCTTCGACTTCACCGCGGCGGGCGCCGTGCCGCCGAGCGTGCTGCGCGACGTCGAGGACGAGGTCAACGCCGTGCTCATCAACGACCTCAAGGTCAACGCCTTCTACACCTCGCAGGCGGAGGCCCGGGCGATGGGCGCGCTGGCGATGTTCGGCGAGAAGTACGGCGACGAGGTCCGCGTCGTGGAGATCGGCGACTACTCCCGCGAGCTGTGCGGCGGCACCCACGTCCACAGCTCCGGCCAGCTCGGCCTGGTCAAGGTGCTCGGCGAGCAGTCGGTCGGCGCGGGCGTGCGCCGCGTCGAGGCGCTGGTCGGCATCGACGCCTTCCGCTTCCTGGCACGCGAGAGCGTGCTCGTCGCCCAGCTCACCGAGCAGCTCAAGGCCCGCCGCGAGGAGCTGCCCGAGCGCATCGAGGGCATCGTCACCCGGCTGCGCACCGCCGAGAAGGACCTGGAGAGGCTCCGCTCCGCCCAGGTGCTCCAGGTGGCCGGCGAGCTGGCCTCCCAGGCTCGTGACCTGCAGGGCGTCTCCGTGGTGACGCACCGCGCGCCTGATGGCACCGGCGCCGACGATCTGCGTAAGCTCGCCCTGGATGTGCGTGGCAGGTTCCCGGCCGACCGGCCTGCGGTCATCGTGATCGCAGGCGTCCCCTCCGACCGTCCCGTGGTCGTTGCCGCGGTCAACGAGGTGGGACGCGAGCGTGGGCTCAAGGCCGGGAGACTGGTCGGCGTCGCCGCCAAGGCGCTGGGGGGTGGCGGTGGCGGCAAGGACGACGTCGCGCAGGGCGGCGGCAGCCGGCCGGAGGCGATCGGCGACGCGCTGCGGCTCGTCGAGCAGGCCATCGAGGGGCAGCTCGGCTGACATGCGGTTCGGTTCACGGATCGGCGTGGACGTCGGCTCCGTACGCATCGGCGTGGCCCGCAGCGACCCTTCGGGGCTGCTGGCCACGCCGGTCGAGACCGTCAGGCGCGGCAAGGGAGACCTCGACCGCCTCGCCGTGATCGTCGCGGAGCACGAGGCGATCGAGGTCGTGGTGGGGCTGCCCACCTCGCTGTCCGGCCGTGAGGGCCACGCCGCCGCGCTGGCCCGCGACTTCGCCGCCGAGCTGGCCGCCCGGCTCGCCCCCGTCCCCGTCCGGCTGTTCGACGAGCGGCTGACGACGGTCGCCGCCCAGCAGGGGCTGCGGGCCAGCGGCGTGCGCGCCAAGAAGCAGCGCGGCGTCGTCGACCAGGCTGCCGCCGTCGTGCTGCTCCAGGACGCGCTCGACGTCGAGCGGGCCACGGACAGACCACCAGGCAGGCCCGTCGACCCGCCCTCCACGGCGGCCGGCGGACCCGCCTCATGACACGGCGCCCCCCTGGGCCAGGTGCGCCCGCACCGGTGGTGGGCGCATGACCGGCCGGCCCGCCGCCGACGGCGGCCCGCCGGACCAGCCTGGCCTGGCCATCGACTGCGGCGCGGCGGCCGAGAGCCGCTCCTCCCCAGGGCACCCACCACATCGGGACACCACCACGTCCAACCCGCCGACCGGCGCCCCTCCTGGCGATGCCGAGGACACTCCGCGCCACCCCGGCGCCTCTCGGGGCGGCAACGCTGACTGCCCTCCTGGTGCCTCCCGGGGCGGCAACGCTGACTGCCTTCCCGGTGCCTCCCGGCCCGCGGACGCGGACCGCCCGGGGGACCCGATCGTCTCTTGGGGCGGCGACGCGCCCTGGTCGGACCGTTCCGGCGCGTTTCCTGGCGGCGACGTGGCCCGCGCGGGAGATCCGACCGCCTGTCCGGGTGGTGAGGCGGCCTCGGACCACCCTGGCGTCTCTCCAGGGGGTGACGCGGCCTGTTCGCATCGTCCTCGCGTCTGTCTGGACGGCGACGTGGTGCGCTCGGGGGACCCGATCGCCTCTTCGGGTGGTGACGCGTCCTCGGACCGTCCTGGCGTCTCTCCGGAGGGTGAGGTGGGCTCGGAGGGGCCCGGCGACTCTGTGGGAGGTGACGCGGACAGCTCCGACACCTCTCGGGACGGCGATGGGGACCGCGCGAGCAGTTCCGGCGGCTTTCCGGACGACGACCCTGATCACTCATGCCGCCCCGGTGACCGTGTCGGTCGGGGGGAGCGCGACTCCAGGGGTGTGACGGGGGAGGCGGGTGCACCCGCGAGGGCCGCCTCGCCCGGCATCCCGGGCCCAGCGCAGACCGCCAGGGCTCGGCGCGGCCCTCGGGACGGCGCTGGGCAGGATGGTGCCGGCGCCCACCCGCAGGGCCGTGCCCCTGCCTGTGCCCACCCGCAGGGGGGTGGCGCTCACGGCGGGCATCGCGGCCTCCGCGCTCGCCCTGGGCGCAGGCGCGTACGCCGTCCTCAAGCCCTACCTCGACCCGGACGACTACGAGGGCGCCGGGAGCGGTGCCGTGACCGTCCGGATCCGGCCGGGCGCGACCGCGGGCGACATCGGCGAGACCCTGGCGGGCAGCGGCGTGGTGGCCAGCGCCCGGTCCTTCGTCAACGCGGCCGAGACGCGTGCGGTGGCCCACCGGCTCAGGCCGGGCCACTACCGGCTGCGCACCGGCATGGCCGCCGCGGCCGCGCTCGACCTGCTGCTCGCCCCGGCCTCCAGGGTGGTCCGGCGGGTCACGGTGACTGAGGGGATGCGGGTGGGCGAGGCGTTCCGGCGCATCGCCGCCCAGTCCGGGCTGCCGCTTCGCGAACTGCGGGCGGTCGAACCCGAGCTGGTCGGGCTGCCACCCTATGCCCGTGGGATCGAGGGATTCCTGTACCCCGCCACGTACGAGGTCGAGCCCGACGCCAAGGCCGTCGATGTGCTCGCCGCGATGGTCGAGCGGTACGGCGCGGTCGCGCGGCAGCTCGACCTGGAGGCCCGTGCGGCCCGGGTGCACCTGACGCCGCTGGAGGCGGTCATCGTGGCCAGCATCGCGCAGGCGGAGGGCGGCCGGGACGCCGATTACCCGAAGATCGCCAGAGTGATCTACAACAGGCTCAGGCGCGGCATGCCCCTGCAGATGGACGCGACCGTCACCTACGCGCTCGGCAGGCGGACGCTGCGGGTCGCGGGCCGGGATCTGCGGGTCCGCTCGCCGTACAACACCTATGCGCGCGCGGGACTGCCGCCGGCACCGATCTCGAACCCCGGCAGGAAGGCGCTGAGGGCGGCGCTACGACCGGCGAAGGGCGATTGGTACTGGTTTGTTACCACTGATCCGGCGCATAGAATCACCAAATTCACCGACAAAGAGAGCGAGTTCGTGAGATACCGGGAAGAGTTGCACCAGAACCTCGGGACGAACTGATGCTCGCTGGGACACCCTCCACCCTGCGGGGGATCGGCGTGATCTCCAGCCGGCGCCCTCGCGCCGGGGCGCCGGTTCGTTCCTTCCTGTCCCCGGGTACGGCTACCCAGAGTGAACTTCCCCGGGTGTGCGAGCATGTCCGGTGGATCCCCCCGTTCCCCCCGGTAATCCCGAACGGTTCGGTCCGTCCGCTTGACGCCGGGCGGCCCGCGCCGGGAGATTGGCCAGCGCACCTATGAGCGAGCTCGATATGGATTTCCTGCTCGGCGCCGAAGACGACGAGGGTCGTGGCAGGCGCTCCAGAGGTTCCGGCAGACGCGGGAGCCGCAGGCGGCGCAGACGCCGCAACCGGGGCGGCTTCATCGCCCCGCTCCTAGCCGTGATCATCCTCGTCGGCGTCCTGGGTGGTGGCGGCTACTTCGGCTACCAGTGGATCAGCGGCGCCCTCGTTCCCGCCGACTTCACCGGCCAGGGACAGGGGGAGGTGATCATCGAGATCAAGGACGGCCAGATCGCCTCCGACGTGGCGCTGGAGCTGGAACGGCAGGGGGTCGTCGCCAGTGCCAGGGCGTTCACCAACGCCCTCGACAGCGCCGGCAAGAGCAACAAGCTGCAACCGGGCCAGTACACGATGCGCAAGCGCATGTCGGCCGCCCACGCCGTGGCCATGCTCGAGGGGAACAACCGGCTGGTCGAGAGCGTGACCCTCAAGGAGGGGCTGCGCCTGTCCGACACCCTCACCAAGCTCGCCGAGGAGACGGGTAAGCCGCTCAAGGAGTTCCAGACGGCCGCCAAGAACACCCGCCAGCTCGACCTGCCCGGCTACGCCAGGAACAGGCTGGAGGGGTACGCGTTCCCGTCCACGTACGAGGTGCAGCCCAAGACCACGCCGGCCGACATCCTGTCGTCGATGGTCGAGCGGTTCCACGAGACGGCCGAGAAGGTCGAGCTGGAGGACGGCGCGAAGAAGCTCGGCTACACGGCCGGTGAGATGGTGATCATCGCGAGCATCATCCAGGCCGAGGCCGGCCGCCAGGAGGACATGCCGAAGATCGCCCGCGTCATCTACAACCGCCTCAACCGCCAGCCGGCGATGAAGCTGGAGATGGACAGCACGGTCATGTACGCGCTCGGCAAGTACGGCACGGCCGCGACCCACGAGGAGCTCAAGACGCCCTCGAAGTACAACACGTACATGTGGCCGGGCCTGCCGCCCGGACCCATCGCCAACCCGGGCGAGCACGCGCTGGAGGCGGCCCTCAACCCAGCCAGAGGCCCCTGGCTGTACTTCGTCGCCACCGACCCGAACAGCAACGTCACCAAGTTCGCCACCACCGAGGCCGAACGGCAGGCTCTGCTGGCGGAGTACCGCAAGAACGGCGGCTGAGCAGGGCGACCGGGGCCGCCCCCCGAGGGGCGGCTGGCTCCGGCTCGCGGCCCGGGTTCCCGGCCCCGGCCCCGGCCCCGGTTCGGGTTCCCGGCCCCGGCTCGGGTTCTCGGGTTCAGGCTCGCGGCTCGGGCTCGCGGCCCCGCTCGATCTGTGGCCGGTCCGGGAGCGGGCGACGGGCGCGGCCGGGGTAGGGTGCTTGCCAGTCGAAGGGAGCAGGTGATCATGCGGGCCGCGGTCATGGGGTCGCCGATCGGGCATTCGCTGTCACCCTGCCTGCACCGCGCCGCCTACGCGGCGATGGGGCTGGCCGGGTGGAGCTACGAGGCCGTCGAGTGCGACGAGGCGTCGCTGCCCGCCACGCTGCGCGGCCTCCACCCGGTGCGCGGCGGGCGTCCGGGAGGAGCCGGCGAACCGGACGACGCCTGGGCGGGGCTGTCGCTGACCATGCCACTCAAGCGGGCCGTGCTGCCGCTCCTCGACACGGTCTCCGACCTCGCGCTGGAGGTGGGCGGCGCCAACACCGTGGTGTTCCGCGACGGCGCCGCGCACGGGGACAACACCGACGTCCACGGCATCGAGCAGGCGCTCACCGAGGCCGGGGTGCCCGCGCCCCGCTCGGCGACCGTCCTCGGAGGCGGCGCCACGGCCGCCTCCGCGCTCGCCGCGCTGCGCGGCCTCGGCGTGCACGGCGTCACGCTGCTCGTCCGCGACCCCGCCCGCGCGGGGGAGACGGTACGGGTGGCCGAACGGCTCGGCGTGGCGCTCGCGGTGGAGACGCTCGACAAGCTCACCACGCGGCTCGAGGTGGACCTGGTGGTCTCCACGCTGCCCGGCGGCGCGGCCGACGCCCACGCGGACCTGCTGGCCGGCGTGCCCGCCCTGTTCGACGTCGTCTACTCGCCCTGGCCCACCCGGGCCGCCTCGGCCGTGCGGGAGTCGGGCGGCGTGGTCGTGAGCGGCTTCGCGATGCTGCTCCACCAGGCGGTCCGGCAGGTGGAGCTCATGACGGGCCGCACGGACGTCCCGGTGGAGGCCATGCGCGCGGCCGGCGAGGCCGAACTCCTCAGCCGGGCCACTCGAACGGGTTGATCACGGTCGCGCCGGTTCCGGCGAATTCCTTGACATTGCGGGTGACCACGCTCCAGCCGTGCACCTTCGCCGTGGCGGCCAGCAGGCCGTCGACGGCCGGCATCGGGCGGATGACGTTGAGACGCCCCCACTCCTCCGTGATCTCGGAGGAGACGGGAACGATGCGATCCCGGAACGACTCGTAGAGCCGGGCGAGCCACTGCTCGAGGACGAGTGCCTGGCGGGGATCGCGTCGCCTGCGCAGATCGATGCCATGCCGGATTTCGCCGATGGTCATCGCACTCACGTGCAGGGTGGGGCCGAGTGAGGCGTCGATCCAGGACTTCACCCGGGAATCGCCGTTTCGCTTGCGGACCTCCGAGACGACGTTGGTGTCGAGGAGATAGCCGACGCTCACCAGCCCAGGTCCACTTCGCGGGGCAGGTCCCGGCTACGGGGGAACTCGATGTCGTCGTCCCAGTCGGGCGCGCTGAGGAGGAAGTCCTTGAAGTCCGGTTCCTTGCCTTTGAGCTGCCGATACTCTGCCATGTCAAGGACCACCGCGACGTCTTCGCCATGGCGCGTCACGATCTGGGGGCCCTCGTCGTGAGCCCGGCGCACCACCTCGCTGAATCGCTGCTTGGCCTCCTGCAACTGCCACGTCGTCACTCGGCACTCTCCTGTCTAGACAGACTAGGTTGACTGCACAGTCTGGTGCGCCGATGCCGCCCGGAAGGGAAGATTCGAGCATCGTCCGTGGTTGTGGTAATGTAGCTCTCTGATCGGTCCGGCATGGCTTGCTGGACGCGCAAGCGGAGGTCTCCCTCCCACCCGGGTCGCCGAGAGGTGGCCGGGTCCAGGATCACGCCGGACTACTCCGGGGAGCTTGAGGCCACGACGCCGAAAAGCTCAGTGGCCCCGCATGCGCGACGTGCGGGGCTTTTCGCGTATCGCGTGAAGCTCCCCGGCACGACGAGCACGTAGGGATCGCAAACCTAGGAGGCCCCATCAGCACTGAGCCCCGCATCAACGAGCGTATCCGAGTTCCCGAGGTTCGCCTCGTGGGCCCGAACGGCGAGCAGGTCGGCATCGTCTCGATTCACGATGCCCTCAAGCTGGCCCAGGAGGCCGACCTCGACCTCGTCGAGGTCGCGGCCACGGCTCGACCGCCCGTGTGCAAGCTCATGGACTACGGCAAGTTCAAGTACGAGTCCGCGATGAAGGCGCGCGAGGCGCGCAAGAATCAGGCGCACACGATCATCAAGGAGATCAAGCTCCGGCCGAAGATCGACCCGCACGACTACGAGACCAAGAAGGGTCACGTGGTGCGGTTCCTCAAGGCGGGGGACAAGGTCAAAGTCACGATCATGTTCCGTGGCCGCGAGCAGTCCCGTCCGGAGCTCGGCTTCCGGCTGCTGCAGCGGCTGGCCGAGGACGTCCAGGAGCTCGGCTTCGTGGAGTCCCAGCCCAAGCAGGACGGCCGTAACATGATCATGGTGATCGGTCCGCACAAGAAGAAGGCGGAGGCCAAGGCCGAAAAGGCGGCGGCCAAGGCCCAGCGTGGCAGCGAGGAGCCTTCCGTACAGGAAGCGTGACCCGCCGTAGGGGTTAGCCTTACAGCGCACCCCGAACAGGCCACCAGCAGACGAAAGCAGCCGCGACCGGGTCGGCCAGCACCGGCCCGGCCACCGGCACGACCGAATTGAGGAGAGACGGCGAACATGCCGAAGATGAAGACGCACAGCGGTGCGAAGAAGCGGTTCCGGGTGACCGGTTCAGGCAAGATCAAGCGTCGCCGTGCCAACCGCGCGCACTACAACGAGTGGAAGTCGTCCACGCTGACGCGCCGTCTCAAGAACGAGGTCGTCCTTTCCGACGCCGACACCAAGAAGATCAAGAAGCTGCTCGGCAAGTAGCGCGAACCCCCGGGGAGAAGAAACATGGCACGCGTGAAGCGGGCGCTCAACGCCAAGAAGAAGCGCAAGGTCGTCCTCGAGCGGGCAACCGGTTACCGTGGCCAGCGGTCGCGGCTCTACCGCAAGGCCAAGGAGCAGATGCTCCACTCGATGACGTACGCCTACCGGGACCGCAAGGACCGTAAGGGTGCGTTCCGCCGTCTGTGGATCCAGCGCATCAACGCTGCGGCCCGTCAGAACGGCATGACCTACAACCGCCTGATCCAGGGTCTGCGCCTGGCGGGCGTCGAGGTCGACCGCAAGATCCTCGCCGATCTCGCGGTCAACGACAGCCAGACCTTCGCCACGCTCGTCGAGGCCGCCAAGAAGGCGCTGCCGGCGAACGTGAACGCTCCGGCCGCGAGCTGAGGCGTGTGACGAGCCCAGCCGGGCTCTAGACGAGGGGCCCACCTCAGGGTGGGCCCTTTTTCCATCTACAGGGCTTTCCAGCCCCAAGGCTTTTCCGGCTGTCCGGCAGGGCGCAGACAGGGGGACGCATGGCGGGATCGGAGCTGACCAACCTCAGGTCACCGAGGGTCAAGGCCGCCCGGCGGCTGACCAAACGCGCCTTCCGCGAACAGGACCGCAAGTTCCTGGCCGAGGGCCCGCAGGCGGTTCGCGAGGCACTGCGGCTCGACGGCGTGACGCTGGAGCTGTTCGCCACCGCCGAGGCCGAGCAACGCCACTCCGAGATCGTCGGCGAGGCCGCCGCCCGGGGGCTGCCCGTGCACCGGGTCAGCGGCGAGGTGATGGCCGAGCTGTCGCAGACCGTCACCCCCCAGGGTCTGCTGGCCGTCTGCGGGCTCGTCCACGTGCCGCTGGAGGAGGCTCTGCCCGCCGAGCCGCGCCTGGTCGCGGTCCTCGCGCACGTGCGCGACCCGGGCAACGCCGGCACCGTCCTGCGCACCGCCGACGCGGCCGGCGCCGACGCCGTGGTGTTCACCGACGCCTCCGTCGACCCGTACAACGGCAAGTGCGTGCGCGCCAGCGCCGGCAGCCTCTTCCACCTGCCGGTCGCCATCGGCGTGCCGGTGAGCGAGGCCGTGCGCCACCTCAGGCGGCAGGGGCTGCGCGTGCTGGCGGCAGACGGCGCGGGCAAGCACACGCTCGACGACGTGGACCTGTCCGGGCCCACCGCGTGGATCTTCGGCAACGAGGCGTGGGGTCTGCCGGAGGAGGTGCTCGCCGAGGCCGACGACGTGGTGCGGGTGCCCATCTACGGGCAGGCCGAGAGCCTCAACCTCGCGACGGCCGCCGCCGTGTGCCTCTACTCCTCCGCGCGGGCTCGACGACATCCCTGAACGCACCGGCCGTCCTTGTGGATCTCCCAGGTAGATCCACAAGATGGATCCGCGAGGGCCTCACCGAGATCCACCGCGGCTCCCCGCCGGACCCATAGGGAGGCGTTCCGCGAGTCCCCCAGGCGGCGGGAAACCCGCTATTGTCGGCCTTGTAGGCGGAGGAGGCGAGGTCGTGCACGGCGCAGACACCGGTGGTCCAGAGGTCTCGCCCGCATGCACGATCGCCATCGACGACCTCCCCGACGGGCTCATCGTGGCCGACGGCTTCGGCCGGGTGCTCGCCGTCAACCGCGCCGCCGCCCGGCTGACCGGCGTCAGCCCCGAGCGCGCCGTCGGCGGCGACATGGACGAGGTGTTCCCCTTCCGCGACCACGACGGCCGCGAGTGGTGGAAGGGCCTCGACCCGCATGGCGGCCTGCGCACCCGCAGCAGGGTGCCCGAGCGGCCGCTCCACCTGCCCGCCGGCCAGGAGCTGCACGTCGCCGCCCGCCTGGTGCGCGAGCCCGCCCGCGGTGGCGACGTCGTCCGGGTCGCCATCACGCTGCGCGACGGCGGAGCCCGCGCCCGGCTGGAGCGCAGCCGCGCCGACCTGGTCTCCACGGTCGCCCACGAGCTGCGCTCGCCGCTGACCAGCGTCAAGGGCTTCACCGCGACACTGCTGGCCAAGTGGACCCGCTTCACCGACGAGCAGAAGCGCGTCATGCTCGAGACGGTCAACAACGACGCCGACCGCGTCACCCGGCTGATCACCGAGCTGCTCGACGTGTCACGCATCGAGTCCGGGCGGCTGGAGCTGCACCGCCACGTCGTCGACGTGCCCGCCAGGGTCCGCCGGATCATCGCCGGTCGGGTCGCCGCGGGCGAGCCCGACGACCGTTTCCGCCTGCTCGCCGGCGCCGATCTGCCCGAGATGTGGCTCGACCAGGACAAGATCGACCAGATTCTCGGTAACCTGGTGGAGAATGCGGTGCGGCACGGACGCGGCACCGTGACGATCGAGATCGAGTCCGTCGGGTGGGGGTTAGCCGTGTCGGTGCGCGACGAGGGCGAGGGCATCGCGCCCGAGCTGGCTCCGCGCGTCTTCCGGCAGTTCTGGCGGGGCAACAGCCGCAGGCGCGGCGGCACCGGGCTGGGCCTGTTCATCGTCAAGGGCCTGGTCGAGGCCCACGGCGGCACGATCGCCGTGCAGCGGGCGCCCGAGGGTGGCGCGGAGTTCCGATTTACCGTGCCCACCGGCGCGCCCGACTTCGCCTGAAGCCCGAGGCCTCACGAGCGAGTCGGCCGGTGGGCGTCCCCGTTAGACTCTTGACCGCTCAAGCCCTGGATACGGAGCTCACTCTTGTCTGACTACGACCCCGTCGAGGTCACACCGTTGCATGCCGACGAGGTGTCCCGCATGGAGGCCGAAGCCCTCGATGCGATCAAGTCGGCCGGCAGCCTCGACGCACTCAAGCAGGCCCGCCTGGCCCACGCCGGCGACCGCTCGCCCATCGCCCTGGCCAACCGCGAGATAGGCGCCCTGCCCCCGGCGGGCCGCGCCGAGGCGGGCAAGCGCGTCGGCGCCGCCCGCAGGGCCATCAACGAGGCCCTCGCCGCCCGGCAGGCCGAGCTGGAGGCCGAGCGTGACGCCCGCGTGCTCGTCGAGGAGGCCGTCGACGTCACCCTGCCGTGGGACCGCCGGCCGCGCGGCGCGCGCCACCCGCTGACCACCATGCAGGAGCGCATCGCCGACACCTTCGTCGCGATGGGCTACGAGGTGGCCGAGGGGCCCGAGCTCGAAGGCGAATGGTTCAACTTCGACGCGCTCAACATCGCCACCGACCACCCGGCCCGCTCCGACCACGACACGTTCTTCGTCGGCTCCGCCGACTCGGGCATGGTGCTGCGCACCCAGACCTCGCCCGTGCAGGTGCGGGCGCTGCTGGAGCGCGGCGTGCCCTGCTACGTCATCTCGCCCGGCAAGGTCTTCCGCACCGACGAGCTCGACGCCACCCACACCCCGGTCTTCCACCAGGTCGAGGGGCTGGCCATCGACGAGGGCCTGACGATGGCCCACCTCAAGGGCACGCTCGACCGGTTCGCCGAGGTGATGTTCGGCGAGGGCATCACCACCCGGTTCCGGCCCAACTACTTCCCCTTCACCGAGCCGTCGGCCGAGATGGACCTCAAGTGCTTCGTCTGCCGCGGGGCCTCCGCCGTGCCCGGCAACCCGCCGTGCCGCACCTGCAAGTCCGAGGGCTGGATCGAGTGGGGCGGCTGCGGCATGGTCAACCCGCGCGTGCTCGTCGCCTGCGGGGTGGACCCGTCGACGTACTCCGGGTTCGCGTTCGGCATGGGCATCGAGCGGACGCTGATGTTCCGCCACAACGTCGAGGACATGCGCGACATGGTCGAGGGTGACACCCGCTTCACGCTTCCCTTCGGAATGGAGATCTGATGAAGGTCCCGCTCTCCTGGCTGCGGGAGTACGTCGATCTCCCCGCGGTCACGGCGCAGGAGGTGGCCGACAAGCTCACGGCCGCCCGGCTCAAGCTCGAGGCGATCACCTCCTACGGTCACGACGTCAAGAACGTCGTCGTCGGCGAGGTGCTCGAGATCGAGGAGCTCGCCGGCTTCAAGAAGCCGATCAGGCACTGCAAGGTCGAGGTGGGTGAGGCGACGCCGCGCGAGATCGTCTGCGGCGCCACCAACTTCGCCGCCGGCGACCGGGTGCCGGTCGTGCTGCCGGGCGGCGTGCTGCCCGGCGGGTTCGAGGTGGGCGCCCGCAAGACCTACGGGCGCATGTCCGAGGGCATGATCTGCTCCGAGCGCGAGCTGGGGCTGACCGACGACCACGGCGGCATCATGGTGCTGCCGCCCGACACCCCGATCGGCGCCGACGTCGCCGACCTGCTCGGGCTGCGCGATGACGTCCTCGAACTCGAGATCACGCCCGACGTGGGCTACGCCCTGTCCATCAGGGGCGTGGCCCGCGAGGCGGCCATCGCGTTCGGCGTGCCGTTCCGCGACCCCGCCGACGTCGAGCTGCCCGCCGAGACCGGGCAGGCGTGGCCGGCGTCGATCGCCGACCCGACCGCGTGCGACCGGTTCGTGCTGCGCGAGGTCCGCGGCTTCGACCCGGCCGCGCAGAGCCCGCTGTGGATGCGCGTACGGCTCGCCCGCGCCGGCATGCGGCCGGTGTCGCTGGCCGTCGACGTCACCAACTACCTGATGCTGGAGCTCGGCCAGCCGCTGCACGCCTTCGACCGGGCCAAGCTGACCGGCGAGATCGTCGTGCGCCGGGCGCGGCCGGGCGAGCGGCTGGAGACGCTCGACCACGTCGTCCGCGACCTCGACCCCGACGACATCCTCATCACCGACGAGTCGGGGCCGATCTCCATGGCGGGCACCATGGGCGGCCTGGCGACCGAGATCTCCGACGCCTCGACCGACATCGTCATCGAGGCGGCCCACTTCTCGGCCACCGGCATCTCCCGCGAGTCCCGCAGGCACCGGCTCGTGTCGGAGGCGTCCAAGCGCTTCGAGCGCGGCGTCGACCGCGAACTACCGCTCGTCGCCTCCTGGCGGGCCGCGCAGCTGCTGGCCGAGCTGGGCGGCGCGACCGTCCAGCCGGGCGTCACCCACGCCGAGAGCGACGTGCACCCGGCCCGCATCGCGATGCCGGCCGGTCACCCCGGCGCCGTCGCCGGCGTCACGT
This sequence comes from Nonomuraea muscovyensis, assembly GCF_014207745.1. Classification (NCBI taxonomy): domain Bacteria; kingdom Bacillati; phylum Actinomycetota; class Actinomycetes; order Streptosporangiales; family Streptosporangiaceae; genus Nonomuraea; species Nonomuraea muscovyensis. Next base: position 1,775,034 of record NZ_JACHJB010000002.1, on the reverse strand, counting down.
ACGCCAAGCAGAGCGTCGTCCGTCGGCTGGAGCAGATCGGCTGCACGGTCGCCGACGGCGACGACCCGGCCGTGCGCCGGGGCGGCGTCGACCCGACCGGCGTGGTGACCGGCGGCGAGCTGGCGGCCAAGCTGGCTGTCACCGGCGACGAGATGATCACCGTGACGCCCCCGTCGTGGCGGCCCGACCTCACCGACCCCAACGACCTCGCCGAGGAGGTCATCCGGCTGGAGGGCTACGACCGGCTGCCGTCGATCCTGCCCAAGGCGCCGGCCGGGGCCGGGCTGACCGAGGGGCAGCGGCTGCGCAGGCGGGTCGGCCGGGCCCTGGCCGCGGCCGGCTACGTCGAGGTGCTGGCCTACCCGTTCGTCAGCGAGACCGACTTCGACCACCTCCAGTTGCCCGCCGACGACGCGCGCCGCCGCGCCGTCCGGCTGGTCAACCCGCTGGCCGAGGACGAGCCGCTGATGCGCACGACGCTGCTGCCGGGGCTGCTGAAGACCCTGGTGCGCAACGTCGGGCGCGGCTTCACCGACGTGACGCTGTTCGAGTCGGGCGCCGTCTACCGCCCGCGTGAGGGCGCGCCCGCCACCGCTCCGGTGCTCGGCGTGGAGCGCAGGCCGAGCGCCGAGGAGCTGGCCTCGGTCGCGGCCGCGCTGCCCGACCAGCCGCACCGCGTGGCGGTCGTGCTGGCCGGCGAGTTCGACCGGTCCGGCTGGTGGGGCGGCGGACGCCAGGAGTGCTGGGCCGACGCCGTGCAGGCGGCCCGGATCGTCGCCGGTGAGGCCGGGGTCGAGCTGTCGGTCGTCGCCGACCAGCACGAGCCGTGGCACCCGGGCAGGTGCGCGGCCCTCTACGCCGGTGACACGCTCGTCGGCCACGCCGGTGAGCTGCACCCGCGCGTCGTCGAGGCGTACGGGCTGCCGCCGCGCACCTCGGCGATGGAGCTGGAGCTGTCACGGCTGGAGCCGGTCATGCCGGGCCCGGTCCAGGCGCCGCAGGTGTCGGCCTACCCGGTGGCGACGCAGGACGTGGCGCTGATCGTGCCCGACTTCACGCCGGTGGCCGACGTGGAGGCGGCACTGCGCGACGGGGCGGGCGGCCTGCTGGAGTCGGTCCGGCTGTTCGACGTGTACGCGGGTGAGCAGGTGGGTGAGGGCAACAAGTCGCTCGCCTACACGCTGCGCTTCCGCGCCGAGGACCGCACGCTGACGGTGGAGGAGACCACCGCCGCCCGCGACGCCGCCGTGGCGATGGCGGCCGACCGGGTGGGGGCGCACCTGCGGGGCGCCTGACCGCGCTGTGCGAAGGGGCCCGGTACGGCTACCGGGCCCCTTCGTCGTGGGTCACACCTCGTCGATCCCGGTGAGGTCGATGTCGATCTCGAACGGCACGCTCACCTTGAGCCGGTCGTGGTAGATGCCGGTGAGCGCGTACCCGCGGGTGGCCGGGTCGAGTTCGTAGACGTAGACGACCGGCCTGCCGGACTCGTTCTCCACGCGCCAGTAGTGGCGGATGCCGGCTTCGGCGTAGAGCGACGGCTTGCGCTTGCGGTCGCGCTCTTCCGAGTCAGGGGAGACGACTTCCGCGGCCAGCAGCACGTCGTTGCCGTCGTAGTAGGTGGCGTCGAGCCGGACGACGGCCTGCGGGACGATGATGAGATCCGGCTCCGGTCGCTGTTCGGGCCCGAGCTTGACGCTCATCTCCCGGCGGACCCGATATCCCTCAGGAACTGAGCGGCGCAGCTCGGTGTGCACGAGGAACAGCATCGAGGTATGGAAGTCTCGCCGAGGGCTCGCGAAGACCAGGCCTCCATCGATCAACTCTGTGTGCGCGGGCAGATCCGGAATGTGATCGAGGTCCGCCCTGAAGCCCTCAGGGGGCGGGAAGACCTGGTCGGGGAGCGAAGGTGGCGCCATCTCGAGACTCACCGCTTCTGCCGTCATGATCCAACGTTGGCAACCTACCGCGTTCACGGTCGGTGAACCGCTCAGCACGCCCGGTTCGGGCCGGGTGCGGCACAATGCCATGCCATGAGGCAGCTATTCGTGTTCGCCGAGCGGGACGACGCCGAGGAGGTGGCGGAGACGCTGGGCGAGTGGTTCCCGCAGGCGGGGGTGCCGCGCGTGGTGCGGGAGACGCTGGCGGGGGAGGACGACGCGGAGGACGCCCAGTGGCTCGTCGTGGCCGAAGGGATCGACCAGGGGCGGCTGGCTGAGGTGGACGCGCTGGTGGAGCGCTACGACGGGTGGCGGGAGAGCGGGTAGGCCGCGCCGTCCGTCGGGCCTTACATCCGCGTCAGAGAGCGTCGATCTCGGTGAGGTCGATGTCGATCTCGAACGGCACGCTCACCTTGAGCCGGTCGTGGTGGATGCCGGTGAGCTCGTACCCGCGGGTGGCCGGGTCCAGCTCGTAGACGTATACGACCGGCCTGCCGGACTCGTTCTCCACGCGCCAGAAGTACGGGATCCCGGCCTTGGCGTAGAGCGTGGGTTTGCGCTCCCGGTCGCGCGTCCTGGACTCCGGCGAGACGACCTCGACAGTGAGCAGGACCTCCCGCGCCCGATAGAACGTCTGCTCCGGTCCGCGGTCCGCGCCGGCGGCGATGACGCAGATGTCAGGCTCGGGCCGCTGGTCGGCGTCGAGGATGACGCCCATCTCCCTGCGGACGCGCAGGCTCGCCGGGACGATTCTGCGGAGACCGGCCACGAGCAGGTCCACGGCCAATGTGTGGAAGGAGACTTGGGGGCTGGCGAAGACCAGGCTTCCATCGATCAACTCTGTGTGCGCGGGCAGATCCGGAATGTGATCGAGTCTTCGGCCCTGAAGCCCTCAGGGGGCGGGAAGACCCGGTCGGGGAGCGAAGGTGGCGCCATCTCGAGACTCACCGCTTCTGCCGTCATGGTCCAACGTCGGCAACCTACCGCGTTCACGGTCGGTGAACCGCTCAGCACGCCCGGTTCGTGCCGCGTGCGGCACAATGCCAAGCCCGGAGGCGGGAGGTCAGGTGGTCGCCTGGGCAGCACGCCGGGCCTCCTCGGCGAGGGCGTGCTCGTCGGTGCGGGCGTCGTAGCGGCGCAACCCCGGCAGCGCGGCGCCCAGCCCCGCCACGGTGGCCACGCACAGCAGCCCGCCCACTCCCAGCGCGAACCTGATGCCGCCCACGTCGGCCATCAGCCCCGCCCTGGCGTTGCCCAGCATCGGCCCGCTGGCATAGGACAGCAGCTCGATGCCCGCCAGCCGCCCGCGCAGCTCGGCCGGGATGGTCTGGTTCCACATCGTCATGCGGAAGATGCCGCTGATCATGTCGGCCGCGCCCGCCACGGCGAGGCAGGCGAACACCGCCCAGACGCTGGTCGCCAGCGCGGCCGCGGCCATCGCCGCGCCCCACAGCGCCGCCGCGAGGACCACGCCGAGCCCTTGGCGGTGCACGCGCGAGGTCCAGCCGCCGGTGAGCGAGGCGACCAGGCCGCCCACCGCGCCGGCCGAGTAGAGCAGGCCGAGCGCCTGGGGCGCGCCGAGCTGGTCGGCCAGGAACGGGAACAGCGCCGTGGACATGGCGAACACCATCGCCGCGATGTCCACCAGATAGGTGCCCATGAGGTCGGGCCGGCCGACGGCGTAGCGGACGCCTTCGGCCAGCGACCGCAGCGAGGCGGGTGTGGCGTCCTTCGCGGGCGGCCGTGACGCGGTCGGCCACAGCAGCAGCAGCGACAGCACGAAGCTCGCCGTGTCGATCCCGTACGCGACCGCGACCCCGGAGGAGGCCACCAGGAGCCCACCCAGCGCCGGGGCCACGATGGCGCCGAAGTTCCAGCGCAGGCTGGCCAGCACGGCGGCGGCCGCGAGCTGGTCGTGCCGGACGACCTGCGGGAGCATGGACTCCAGGCTGGGGCGTTGCAGCGAGCTGATGCCGGCCGTCAGGGCGCCCACCACGTACAGCACCCAGACCTGCGGGTCGGGCAGCAGGGCGTTGACCAGCAGCATCGCCGAGGTGAGCGCGAGCCCGAGCTCGCACAGCAGGACGACCGTGCGCCGGTCGGCGGCGTCGGCGATGGCGCCGCCCCACAGCCCGCACACCACCATGGGCACGAACTCGGCCAGGCTCACCAGACCGACCGCCACGTAGGAGCCGGTGAGCTCCTTCATCTGGAACGGCACCGCCACCATGGTGATGAGCGTGCCGAACATGGTGACGACGCCCGACGCCGTCAGCAGGCGGAAGTCGCGCGACTCGCGCAGCGGGCCGATGTCCGGCATGAGGCCGCGCAGGCGGGCCCGGGCCGGTGGGCCGGACGACGGCGAGGGCGCGGATTCGGACACGAGGTCCGATTCTCGCGGCAAGGCCGCGGCAGGGCAAACACATTTCGCCGGCCACGGCGAAGGCCCCCGGGGCGTCCCCGGGGGCCTTCGTCATGGACGGGGTCAGGCGGCGGGCGCCTTGTCGAGGAACCCGAGCACGCGGGCGATCCGGCCGTCCTCGGCGAGCTGCACCACGTCGAACCCCACCGCCACGGGCTCCCCGCCCTGCGGGCCGAGGTGCCAGGTGAAGCGGGCGACGTCGTGGTGGGCGTCGTACACCTCGCCGGGGCTGAAGACGAGCCCGGGAAACATGCCCTGTGCGCCCTTGATCACCGCGGCGATCCCGGCGTGCCCGGTGACCTCGGCCAGCGGGTCGGTGTAGGTGGCGTCCTCGGTCCACAGCGCGGCGACGGCCTTGGCGCGGGCGCCGGGGTCGGTCTCGTTCCAGGCGGCGACGTACCGCTCGACCAGTTCGGCGTTCATGTGCGTGTCCTTTCGGTTCGGTGTGACGGACGACAGGTCAGCGGGTCCTGCGCAGGCCCATCACCTGCAGTTCGGCGAACACCGCGACCACCAGCGCCTGGAGGATCGCCCACACCGCGCCGGCCACGGTGAACCCGGCGGCCCCCGTCACCACGGCGGCGACGCTGCCCACGGCCCAGGCCGCGTTGAGCGCGATCACGGTCCTGGTCCCGGCTGCGCTGATGGCGGGACGGCTCGCCAGGAACCCGACCCCCAGCCCGTACACGAGGAGGAAGGCGCCGATCCCGCGCAGCAGGCCCGCGCCGGGCCCGAGCAGGTCGCTGAGCAGATCCGCGCCGGCGAGGTAGGCCAGGCCGTTGACCCCCGTGACGACGGCGTCGGCGGCGAGCGCGAGGCGCAGGAACTTGGTCCGGTCGGAGGTGAGGGTCAAGGCGGTCATTCTGGCTCCTTCGAGGTCGTGTTCCGACACCTGGAACAGTGCCATCGACGACATAGGGAGCGCGATTACGCGCCAGGTAATGCTGGGCGAGCGGGAGCCGGCGGATCGGGAGCCGTGGCGCAGGCGATGATCGAGGAGGTCAGGTCGCGCAGCGGGGCCAGCAGGCGGGGGTAGTCGGCCGCGTTGAGCGCGTACAGGCGTTGGGCGCCGTTGCGGCGGACGGTGAGCAGTCCCGCGTCGCGCAGGATCTTCAGATGGTGCGAGACGGCGGGCTGCGACAGGCCCAGGTGGCCGGCGACGTCGCCGACGCTGCGCGGAGCAGCGGATTCGAGCAGGAACACGATGATCTCCTGCCGGCGTTCGTCGCCCAGCGCGGTGAACAGCGGCCGGGTGGTGGCGAACAGGGCCAGGACGTCCCGCGCGGCCGCCTGGCCGCTCATGCGGCCGCCTCGGCGCGCAGCGCCCTGAGGTGGGTGACGGGCAGGCCGCGGGCCGCGCCTTCGGCGATCCAGCCGTCGAGCATCAGCCGCGTCTGCGCGCTCACCTTGGTGAAGTGCGCCTCGAGGTAGCGTGGCAGGTCGAACGGGACGAGCAGGGGGAGCACGCGCAGGGCCAGGGCGACGGCCCAGGCCGGGGCCGCGAGCGGGGCGCGCCTGCCGTGCGGGGCCGCGGCGATGGCGAGGGCCTCCCGGCTCGCCCGGGCGGCGCCCGCGTACCGGGTGGCCGCGATCGACCAGCCCGCGTTCTCCAGGGCGGCGATGGTGGGGATCATCCGGGCGGCGGTGATGTCGCCGGCCCCCGCCCGCCGCGTCCGTCTGGCGCGCGCGCCGCCCGCCCGCAGGGCGTCGATCACCTGCCGGGCGCGCGGCTCCGTCCCGGAGACGCCGAGCGCGCTCCCGGGCGGCACCCAGTACGCGATGCCGGGCTCGCGTCTCTCCCCGGGCAGCGGCGCCGGGTAGGCGAGGAGGGCCGGGCGCACCTGGACGATCTGCTCCGCCGGCCAGGTCCGGGTGAGGACGGCGTGGTCCTGCGGCGCCTGGCCGATGGTCACCACGGTCGCGCCGCCGGTCGCGGCGCGCAGGCCGGCCGTCCACGGGCCGGGCAGCGCCGTGGAGTCCACGCACAGCCACACCATGTCCCACTGTCCGGCCGACTGGCCGGCCGCCGGCTCCGTCACCACCTGGTGGGGCCTCAGCCGCTGCTCGACGGCTCCGCCTCGCCGGCGCAGCCGGTACACCGGCGCGCCGTCCCCGGCCGCCCAGTGCTGCCTGCCGGGTCTGACCAGGTAGCTGACCTGGGCGCCGCCGGCCGCCAGCCACATCCCGAAGACCTGTCCGAGCGCGCCCGCGCCCACCACCAGCACCTTCATCAGCGCCATCCTTGCGAATATTTAAATATTTCGATGGACAGCCTAGCGCGAGACGGAGGACAGGGCGCGGTCGTCCTCGGCGAAGTCGGTGAAGGCGTCGGCCGGGGGATGGGCCAGGTGCCAGCGGACCGAGTCGGCGATGGCGGCCGCCGGGTCCCGGGGCCGGAAGCCGAGCAGGTCGGCCGCCTTGCGGCTGCTCGCCAACACGTGCGGCACGGTCGCGCCGGTCAGGGCCAGGTCGGCGGGCAGCACGTCGTCGGCCACCTGGACGAGCTCGGCCTCGTGCCCGGCCGCCTGCAGGATCAGCCGCATCCATCCGTGCATGCTGTAGGACGTGGTCTCGCCGATGTTGAACACCTCGCCGGAGGCCGCCGCGGGCCGGTCGAGCGCGGCGAGGACGGCGGCGGCCGTGTCGTCCACGTGCAGCCGGGTCACCAGCGCGGTGCCCGGGCCGACCGGGATCCGCTCGCGGCCGGCGCGCACGCGCCGCAGCACCGGCTCCTCGCGCCGCTGCTGGTCGTGCGGTCCGTAGATCATCGCGAGCCGGAGCGCGGTGCCGCCGCGTGCGAGGTAGGCGGGCTCGACGTCCAGCTTGTCGTAGTCGTCCAGGCCCATGCCCTTGCCCCGGTAGAGGTGGCGGGAGCGGCGGACGGGCGCGTCCTCGCCGAAGGGCACCGGCACCGGCGTGCGGTCACCCGTGAGCAGCGCCTCGAACGCCTGGTAGACGTCCACGCTGGACAGCACCAGGAGATGGGCGTCGGGCAGGTGTGGCAGCACCGCCTCCACGTCGCGGCGGGTCAGCGCGTAGGTGTCGACCACAGCATCGGGGGCGAAGTCGCGGACCCGCCCGGCCACCGCGGCGAAGTGGCGCCGGTTGGCGTGCAGGTGGGGGCAGGCCGGGCCGCCCTCGGGTTCGCTCTGCCCGCGGTGCACCACGAGCACCTCGTCGCCCCGCGCCACGAGCGCCTCGACCACCCGCCGGCCGATGAACCGGGTGCCGCCCAGAACCAAGATCCGCATTCGTCCAGTCAGCCGGACCGGCCGGCGCGGCGGCAAGTGACTTCACTACCGGCGAAGCGCCGGGGAGCGATCCCGGCCCCGACCCCGGCACCGAACCCGACAGGGGGTACGGCAGTGTCCGAAGTCTCAGATTGGGCAAAACCGTTGACGCTTAGGTAAGGCACACCTAATCATGAGGTGCACGCAGAACCCAGGAAGGCACGTCATGGGCACCACCACCAGCCGGTTCGCCGCGTTCGCCGCGGCCACCCTCCTCGCTCCGCTCCTCGCCGCCTGCGGCGGCCAGGGCCAGGAGGCCGCCCCCGGCTCCACGACCGCGGCCGCCCGGCAGGCCTCCCCGCTCGTCGTCTACTCCGGGCGCGACGAGGCGCTGATCGGTCCGCTGCTCCAGAAGCTGGAGCGATCCACCGGCGGCAAGGTCGAGGTCCGCTACGGCGACAGTGCCGAGCTGGCCGCCCAGCTGCTGGAGGAGGGCGACAAGACCCAGGCCGACCTGTTCCTGTCGCAGGACGCGGGAGCGCTCGGCGCCCTCGCCGGGCAGGGCCGCCTGGAGCCGCTGCCGCCGGAGTCCCTGGACAGGGTCGGCCAGGCATACCGCGCCCACGACGGCACCTGGGTCGGGCTGTCGGGCCGGGCCCGCGTCATCGCCTACAACCCCGGCAAGACCGCCAAGGCGCCCGACAGCGTCCGTGACCTGACCAGGCCGGAGTGGCGCGGCAAGGTGGGCTACGCCCCGACGAACGCCTCCTTCCAGGCGTTCGTCACCGGCATGCGGGTCCTGGACGGCGACGACGCCACCCGCAAGTGGCTGGAGGACTTCAAGGCCAACGACCCGAAGGTGTACGAGAAGAACGGCGCGATCCTCGACGCCGTCGACTCCGGCGAGATCACCCTCGGTCTGATCAACCACTACTACTGGTTCGAGAAGGCCGCCGAGGTCGGGGCCGGCAAGATGACCGCCAAGCTGCACTTCCCGGCCAAGGGCGACCCCGGCGCGCTGGTCAACGTCGCCGGCGTCGGCGTCGTCAAGGGCGCCGACCAGGCCGCCGCGGCCCGCAAGGCGGTCGACTACCTGCTCTCGGCCGAGGCGCAGACCTACTTCGCCGACCAGACCAAGGAGTACCCGCTGGCGGCCGGCGTCACCAGCAAGGTCGAGGGGCTGCCGCCGCTGGAGTCCATCGACGCGCCGAAGATCGACCTCGGCAAGCTCAGCTCGCTCCAGGAGACCCTGGCGATGCTCCAGGAAACCGGGATGGTCTGACCCGGAGTGTCCGCCAACAGATCCTCTCCCGGCGCCGGGCGCAGGCCGTCGCCGCTCCTGGTCGGCTGGGCGGGCGTCGCTGCGGTGCTCGCCCTGCTGCCGCTGGTCTACCTCGGCGTGCGGGCGCTGGAACACGGCCCCGCCCACGCCTGGCGGATCGTCGCCACCGGCCGCACCCTCGAACTGCTCGCCCGCAGCCTGGGCCTGGCCGCCGTGGTCGTCGCCGCCTGCCTGCTGATCGGGGTCTCGCTGGCCTGGCTGACCGTGCGGACCGCGCTGCCGGGCGCGCGGGCCTGGTCCGTGCTCGCCACGCTGCCGCTCGCCGTGCCCAGCTACGTCGCCGCGTTCGCCTGGATCTCCACCGAGCCGGGCCTGGCCGGTTTCGCGGGCGCCGCGCTCGCCCTGACGCTGGTCAGCTACCCGTACGTCTACCTGCCGGTCGCGGCCACGCTGGGCGGCATCGACCCGGCGCAGGAGGAGGCGGCCCGCTCGCTCGGCCACGGCCCGCTGCGCACGTTCTGGCGGGTCACGCTGCCACAGCTGCGCCCGGCCGCGGCGGGCGGCGGAGTGCTCGTCGCGCTCTACGTGCTGTCCGACTTCGGCGCCGTCTCGATCATGCGGTACGAGACGTTCACCCGGGCGATCTTCACCTCCTACCGGGCGAGCTTCGACCGGACCCCGGCGGCCGCGCTCGGCTGCGTGCTGGTGGTGATGACCGTGCTGCTCGTGTGGGCCGAGGCGCGCACCCGCGGCCGGGCGGGCCACGCCCGCACCGGCGGCGGCAGCGCCCGGCCAGCCCCTCCGGCGCGGCTCGGCCGGCTGCGGTGGGCGGCGCTCGGCTGGTGCTCGGCGGTGGCCGCGGCGGGGGTCGTCTTCCCGCTGGCCACGCTCGGCTACTGGCTGACCGCCGGCAGGTCGGGCGCCTGGGAGCCCGAGCGGCTGCTGGAGACGGCCGCGGCCACCCTCGCCCTGGCCGCCGCGGGCGCGGCGCTGACCACCGCCTGCGCGCTGCCCGTCGGCATCCTCGCCGCCCGACACCGCGGCCGGATCGTCCACCTGCTGGAGCAGGCCGCGTACGCGGGGCACGCGGTGCCCGGCATCACCGTGGCGCTGGCCATGGTGTTCCTCGCGGTGCGCTACGCCTACCCGATCTACCAGGAGCCGCCGCTGCTGGTGCTCTGCTACGCGGTGCTGTTCATGCCGGTGGCCGTGGCGGCCACCCGCGCCGCCGTCCTGCAGTCCCCGCCGGTCCTGGAGGACGTGGCCCGCTCGCTCGGCGACTCCCCGCTGCGGGTGCTGCGCCGGGTCACCGTGCCGCTCGCCGCCCCCGGCATCGCGGCGGGGGCCGCCCTGACGTTCGTGGTGTGCATGAAGGAACTGCCCGCCACGCTGCTGCTGCGGCCCACCGGCGTCGACACGCTCGCCACCCGGCTGTGGGCCGAGACGACCACGGCCTCCTACGCCGCGGCGGCCCCGTACGCGGCCGTGCTGATCCTCATCGCGGCCGTCCCGTCGTACCTGCTCGGAAGGCGGCGCGCATGACCGACCTGAGGATCAGCGGGCTGGTCAAGTGCTACGAGCCGCAGGCGCGGGTGCTCGACGGCCTGGACCTCACCGTCCCGGCGGGCCTGCTGGCCGCCGTGCTCGGCCCGTCGGGCTGCGGCAAGACCACGCTGCTGCGCGTGGTGGCGGGCTTCCTGCGCGCCGATGCCGGCACCGTGGAGCTCGGCGGTCGGATCGTGTGCGGGCCGGGCGTGCACGTGCCGCCCGAGCGGCGCCGGGTCGGCATCGTCCCGCAGGAGGGCGCTCTGTTCCCGCACCTGAGCGTCGCGGCCAACGTGGCGTTCGGCCTCACCGGTATCGGCCGCGCGGAGCGGCGCCGCCGTACCGGCGAGATGCTGGAGCTGGTCGGGCTGCCGGGTCACGGGGAGCGGATGCCGCACGAGCTGTCCGGCGGCCAGCAGCAGCGCGTCGCCGTCGCCCGGGCGCTGGCGCCGGCACCCGACCTGGTGCTGCTGGACGAGCCGTTCAACGCGCTCGACAGCGCCCTGCGGGCGGGCGTGCGCGCCGACGTGCGCGCCGCGCTGCGGGCCACCGGCGCCACGGGCCTGCTGGTCACCCACGACCAGCAGGAGGCGCTGTCTACCGCCGACCTGGTGGCCGTGCTGAGGGAGGGCAGGGTCGCCCAGTGCGGCACGCCCGAGGAGGTCTACCGGCGGCCGGCCGACCTGTGGGTGGCCGGGTTCGTCGGCGAGGCGGTGTTCCTGCCCGCCACGGTCGAGGACGGCACGGCGGCCACGCCCCTCGGCCGCATTCCCCTGGCGGGCGACCGCAGAGGTCCCGGCGGCGTCGTCGTGCTGCGACCCGAACAGCTCGTGCTGGGCGAGGCGGGCACCCGCGGCACGTGCGGCACCGTGGTGGATGTCCGCTTCTACGGGCACGACGCCATGGTCCGGGTGGCCGTGGCCGGTCTGGACGAGCCGGTGGCGGTCCGGGTGGCGGGTCCGGCCGGGGTCCGGCCGGGGGAGCGGGCCGCCGTGTCCGTCACCGGCGAGGCGACCCTGCACGCCGCCCCGTGACGGCCGTGTCCCCGGCGGGGCGAGGCCCGCCGGGGACACGAGGGGGGAGCTCAGTGCCGGCTGTTCCTCGGCAGCAGGAAGCCGAGCGCGAACGCCACAGCCACCAGTCCCAGCGTGATCAGCGAGACGGCCTGCGCGGCGTCCACCGCCCGCGCCACGCCCGCGCCGGGGGCGGGGGAGCCGAGCCGGCCGAAGAACACCGTGCCGAGGACGGCGATGCCGAGCGAGGCGCCGAGCTGCTGGATGCTCTCCAGGACGCCGGCCGCCGAGCCGACCTCGTGGTCCTCGACGTCGCCCATGATGATGCCGAACAGCGGCACGAAGATCATGCCCATGCCGGCCCCGCCCAGCAGCAGCGGGAGCACCAGGTCCCACGCGCCGACCGTGCCGGCCACGGTACCCGCCCAGCCGAGGACGAGGTGGAAGGCCAGCACGCCGGCGGCCAGGATGCCCAGCCCCAGGTGCAGGACGGCCCGCCCGAGGGTGGCCGTCCTGGCCGCCGAGAACCCGGTGCCGAGGAACGCCCCCACCGCGAAGGCCGTCATCGTCAGGCTGGCCCGCAGCGCGCTGTAGCCCAGCCCGAGCTGCAGGAACATGCCGATCGCCAGCGAGAAGCCGCAGACCGCGCCGAAGAACACGACGACGAGCACGGTGCCGGAGGTGTAGGAGCGCTTGCCGAACACGCTTGGCTCGATCAGCGTGGCCGCCCCGCGCCGCGCGCGCCGCACCTGGTGCAGCGCGAAGACGGCGAACACCGGCAGCGACGCGACGGCCATCACCAGCGACCAGGCGGGCCAGCCCAGCTCGCGGCCCTGCACCAGCGGGTGGACCAGCAGCAGGATCGCCACCCCGGCCAGCAGGCCGCCGCCCAGGTCCAGCCGCGAGGAGGGGGCCGAGGCCGGTACGGCGGGCAGCACCCTGGCGCCCACGGCCAGCGCGAACGCCCCCAGCGGCAGGTTGATCAGGAAGATCATCCGCCAGCCCGTGCCGAACAGGTCGGCCTCGACCAGCAGTCCTGCCACGATCGGCCCGAGGATCGTGGCCAGCCCGATGACCGGGCCGAAGGCGCCGAACGCCTTGCCCACCTCGGCCGGCGGGAACAGGTCGCGGATGAGCCCGAACCCCTGCGGGATCATCACCGCCCCGGCCAGCCCCTGCAGCACCCGGGCCACGATGAGCGCATCCGGCGTGGCCGACAGCGCGCAGGCCAGCGAGGTGAGGACGAAGCCGGCCGTGCCCATGAGCAGCATGCGCCGGCGCCCGTACACGTCGCCGAGCCGGCCGCCCACGAGCAGCCCGACGGCCAGGGCGAGGGTGTAGCCGGCCGCGATCCACTGCAGGCTCGCGTAGCCGCCGCCGAGGTCGGCCTGGATGGCGGGGCCGCCGACGCTCACGACGGTGGAGTCGAGCAGGTTCATCAGCGTCGCGGCGAGCACGGCGGCCAGGCCCAGCCAGCGGCGCCGGTCAGGGGTCGCGGCGGTGGGGGCCGGCGCCTCGAGTACTGCGGTCACGGGTTCCTCCAGAATCCGGAACGGATCGCTCTGTTCACGAACAGCATATCGGAACGGAACGATATATTCCACACTCGGGGCCGGGAAAAGGCCGCCGGATCGAGCCGGCGGCCTTGGCGGGGGGGCAGAGGGCGTGCAGGGGGTGGATCAGGTGCCGAGGATCTCCCGTCGCAGGTGCGTCTTGAGGATCTTGCCGCCCGGGTTGCGCGGCAGCTCACCTTCCCGGAACCACACGTGCACCGGGATCTTGAACTTCGCGATCCGCCCGGACAGGAACTCCCGCAGCTCTCCGGCCGTCACCGCGGAGCCCGGCGCCAGGCACACGACCGCACCCACCTCCTCGCCGAGCTCGTCGTGCGGCACCCCGATCACCGCGGCGTCGTCCACCGCCGGATGCTCGAACAGCGCGGCCTCGACCTCGGCGCAGTAGACGTTCTCGCCGCCCCTGATCACCATGTCCTTGGCCCGGTCGACGATGTAGACGAACCCCTCGTCGTCGATCCTCGCCAGGTCGCCGGTGTGCAGCCAGCCGTTCACGAACGTCTGCGCCGTCTCCTCCGGCCGGTTCCAGTAGCCGAGGATGACGTTCGGCCCGCGCACGCACAGCTCGCCGACCTCGCCCACCGGCAGTTCCTTGCCCTCCGGGTCCACCACCCGCACGTCCACCACCGCCGACGGCAGCCCGATGCTGTCCGGCCGGGCGTCGTAGTCGGGGCCGCCGTTGCCGATGGCCAGCGCGGTCGTCTCCGTCATGCCGTAACCGTTGGACGGCGCCCGGTTCGGCAGGGTCTCGTTGATCCGCTCCAGCAGCCGGGGCGGGGCCGGCGCGCCGCCGTAGCCGAGCGTGGTGAGCGAGGACAGGTCGTGGTCGGCGAAGGCGGGGTGCGACATGAGCTGCCAGGCGTTGGTCGGCACGCCGATCATCGTGGTGACCTTCTCGCGCTCGATCAGCCGCAGCGCCTGCCCGGGGTCCCACTTGTACATGAGCACCAGCCCGCCGCCGGTGAACATCGTCGTGGTCAGCGCGGAGAAGCAACCCGTGACGTGGAACAGCGGCACGGTCAGCAGCGTCACCCGCCGCACGCCCGCCGCCTCGGCGATGTCCCTGCCCGCCAGCGCCACCGCCCGCAGCAGCCCGTACGCCACCGTCATGGGCGACTGGCCCACGTTGCGGTGGCTGCCCAGCGCGCCCTTGGGGCGGCCGGTCGTCCCGGAGGTGTAGAAGATCGTCGCCGGGTCCTCGGGTGCCAGCTCCACCTCCGGCAGCGTCACGTCGGCGCGCACCTCGCCCAGCACCTCGTCCAGCGAGCGCGCGCCCGCGGGCGGCTCGCCCCTGGTCACGATCAGCGGGACGCCCGTGGACGCCAGCCTCGCGGCCCGCTCGCCGTCCGCGATCAGCACCTTGGCGCCCGAGTCGGTGACGCCGTACGCCAGCTCCTGCTCGGTCCACCAGGCGTTCAGCGGTACGGCCACGGCGCCCGCCGCGAGCGCGGCCGAGAAGGCGACCACCCACTCGGGGTAGTTGCGCATGGCCACCACGACCCGGTCGCCCTTCGCGACGCCGTAGTCCTCCACCAGCCGGCGGGCCAGCGTCGCCGCCCGCCGGAAGTGCTCCTCGAACGTGATGTGCTCGTCCTCGTAGACGAGGAAGACCTTCTCGCCGTGGAACCGGCTCATCTCCAGCAGGGCCCGGAAGTGCCCAGGCGCGTGCTTCCAGGTGCGGATCCCGGTGTCGCCGATCTCCTCGAGCTCGAAGAGCTGACCGGGCCCGGTGAGCTGGGCCTCTACCTCGGCATGCGTAAGGGTCATGCGCAGACTCCCGCAGGTGGACGGCTGATCCGGCCTTCACAGTACCGACCGGTAAGTATGTGCGCCAGACCACACCTGGGCGTGCCCGGCTTGCACATCCATCCCCGGCCGTGCATCATCTTCTTCATAGCAAAGTCATGAGGAAGCGTGCATGAACATACAGTGTGTATGAACACACAGCGCGCACGAACACACAGGGGGTTCTGTGATGAGGGCGGCGGTCGCCGGAGCCAGCGGCTACGCGGGAGGGGAGCTGCTGAGGCTGCTGCTCGGCCACCCGGAGCTTGAGATCGGCGCGCTGACCGCGGCCTCCAGCGCCGGCAGCGCGCTGGGCGCCCACCAGCCCCACCTGCCCGCCCTGGCCGGCCGCGTCATCGGGGACACCACCCCCGAGGCCCTCGCCGGTCACGACGTCGTCTTCCTCGCGCTGCCGCACGGCCACTCCGCCGCGGTGGCCGCCGCACTCGGCGGCGACACCCTCGTCGTCGACTGCGGCGCCGACCACCGGCTCGCCGACCCCGCCGCCTGGCAGGAGTTCTACGGCGGCGAGCACGCCGGCACCTGGCCGTACGGCCTGCCCGAGCTGCCCGGCCAGCGCGAGCTGCTCAAGTCCGCCCGCCGGATCGCCGTCCCCGGCTGCTACCCGACCTCGGTCCTGCTCGCGCTCGCGCCCGCCTTCGCCGCCGGCCTGGCCGAGCCCGACGTGGTCGTGGTGGCCGCGAGCGGCACCAGCGGCGCCGGCAGGTCGCTCAAGCCCAACCTCCTCGGCAGCGAGGTCATGGGCTCGGTCAGCGCCTACGGCGTCGGCGGCGTCCACCGGCACACCCCCGAGATGGAGCAGGGGCTCACGGCCGTCGCCGGCACGCCGGTGCGGGTGTCGTTCACCCCCACACTGGCCCCGATGAGCCGCGGCATCCTCGCCACCTGCTCGGCGCCCGCCACACCCGGCCTGACCAGGTCAGCCGTGCGCGAGGCGTACGAGAGCGCGCTGGCCACCGAGCCCTTCGTGCGACTGCTGCCCGAGGGCGCCTGGCCCGCCACCGCGATGACCTACGGCGCCAACACCGCCGCGCTGCAGGTGACGCTCGACGAGCGCGCCGGCCGCCTGGTCGCCGTCATCGCCATCGACAACCTCACCAAGGGCACGGCCGGAGGCGCGATCCAGAGCGCCAACCTCGCTCTCGGCCTGCCGGAAGAGCTCGGTCTCCCCACGACAGGAGTGGCCCCATGAGTGTGACCGCCCCCCTCGGCTTCCGGGCCGCGGGCATCGCCGCCGGCATCAAGTCCGGCGACGCCCGCGACCTGGCCCTCGTCGTCAACGACGGACCGAGCCGCGCCGCGGCCGGCGTCTTCACCGCCAACCGCGTCAAGGCCGCGCCCGTGCTGTGGTCGCAGCAGGTGCTGCGCGGCGGGCGCCTGCGTGCCGTCGTGCTCAACTCCGGCGGCGCCAACGCCTGCACCGGCCCCGAGGGCTTCCAGGACACCCACGCCACCGCCGAGAAGGTCGCCGAGGTCATCGACGACTCCGCCGGTGAGGTCGCCGTCTGCTCCACCGGCCTGATCGGCGAGCGGCTGCCGATGGACGCCCTGCTGTCGGGCGTCGAGCAGGCCGCCGCCCAGCTCTCGCGCGACGGCGGGCTGGCCGCCGCCGACGCCATCCGCACCACCGACACCGTCTCCAAGATCTCCTTCAAGCGGGCCGACGGCTACATGGTGGGCGGCATGGCCAAGGGCGCCGGCATGCTCGCCCCGGGCCTGGCCACCATGCTCTGCGTGATCACCACCGACGCCGACCTGACGGCCGAGCAGCTCGACACCGTGCTGCGCCGGGCCACCGCCACGACCTTCGACCGACTCGACACCGACGGCTGCATGTCCACCAACGACACCGTGCTGCTGCTCGCCAGCGGCGCCGCCGGTCTCACGCCCGACCTGGCCGAGTTCGAGCAGAAGGTCACCGAGGTCTGCGCCGACCTGGCCAGGCAGCTCCTCGTCGACGCCGAGGGCGCCAGCAAGGCCATCGCGATCGAGGTGGTCGGAGCCGCCAGCGAGGACGACGCCGTCACGGTCGGCCGTGCCGTGTCCCGGTCCAACCTGCTCAAGTGCGCCATCCACGGCGAGGACCCCAACTGGGGCCGCGTGCTGGCCGCCGCCGGCACCACCGACGCCGTCTTCGAGCCCGACCGGCTCAACGTCGCCATCAACGGCATCTGGGTCTGCCGCGGCGGCGCGGTCGGCGACGACCGCGACAAGGTCGACATGCGCCCCCGCGACGTGACGATCACCATCGACCTGGGGGCCGGCCCCCACACCGCGACGGTCCACACCACCGACCTGACCGCGGCCTACGTCCACGAGAACTCGGCGTACTCGTCATGAGAGCCAACGGCGCGCACGCCAAGGCCGGCACCCTCATCGAGGCGCTGCCCTGGCTGACCCGCTTCCACGGCGCGACCGTCGTCATCAAGTACGGCGGCAACGCGATGACCGAGCAGGCCCTCCAGGAGGGCTTCGCCGAGGACGTCGTCTTCCTGCGCCACGCCGGCCTGCGCCCGGTCGTCGTGCACGGCGGCGGGCCCCAGATCAGTGAGCACCTCGACCGGCTCGGCATCGAGTCCACCTTCACCGCCGGTCTGCGGGTCACCACGCCCGAGGCCATGCAGGTCGTCAGGATGGTGCTCGTCGGCCAGGTCAACCGCGACGTGGTCGGCCTGATCAACCGGCACGGCCCGTTCGCCGTGGGCCTGTCCGGCGAGGACGCCCACCTGTTCACCGCCGAGCGCAAGCACGCGCTCGTCGACGGCGAGCCCGTCGACATCGGCCAGGTCGGCGAGATCGTCAAGGTCGAGCCCGGCGCCGTCCAGGCCCTGCTCGACGACGGCCGCATCCCCGTCGTCTCCAGCATCGCCCGCGGCGCCGACGGAGAAATCTACAATGTAAATGCCGACACCGCGGCCGCCGCGCTGGCCGTCGCCCTGGGCGCCCAGAAGCTCGTCATCCTCACCGACGTCGAGGGCCTGTACGCCAACTGGCCCGACGACACCGACGTGATCGACGAGCTGGCCGCCACGGAGCTCGAAGCCCTCATGCCCACCCTGTCCAGCGGTATGGTCCCCAAGATGGGGGCATGCCTGACAGCGGTGCGCGGCGGCGTCCCACGGGCCCACGTGCTCGACGGCCGGGTGCCCCACGCGCTGCTTCTGGAGATCTTCACCGACGAAGGAATCGGAACCATGGTGATGCCCGATGAGTGACCACCCGAGCCTGTACGACAGGTTCGAGCGGGCCTTCATGCCCAACTACGGCGTCCCGCCGGTGGCCCTGGCCCGCGGCGAGGGCACCCGCGTGTGGGACGTCGACGGCAACGCCTACCTCGACTTCGTCGGCGGCATCGCCGTCAGCTCCCTCGGCCACGCCCACCCCGCGCTGGTCGAGGCGGTCTCCCGGCAGGTCGCGACGCTCGCCCACACCAGCAACCTGTTCCTGCACGAGCCCGAGGTGCTGCTCGCCGAGCGCCTGCTCGGCCTGCTCGGCACGCCCGGCCGCGTCTTCTTCGCCAACTCCGGCACCGAGGCCAACGAGGCCGCCTACAAGCTCGCGCTCAAGTACGGCAGGCGCGAGGGCCGCAGCTACTTCGTCGCCGCCGAGAACGGCTTCCACGGCCGCACCATCGGCGCCCTGTCACTGACCGGCAAGCAGTCCATCCGCGACCAGTTCGGCCCGTTCCCGGTGGACGTCCGGTTCGTCCCGTACGGTGACGCCGACGCCCTCAAGGAGGCCGTCACCGGCGACTGCATCGCGGTCTTCCTCGAACCCACCCAGGGCGAGGCCGGCGTCGTCCCGCCGCCCGACGGCTACCTGGCCGCCGCCCGCGAGATCTGCGACGCCACCGGCGCGCTGCTCGTCGCCGACGAGATCCAGTCGGCGATCGGCCGCACCGGCCACTGGTTCGCCCACCAGGCCGACGGCTTCGTCCCCGACATCCTCACCCTCGCCAAGGGTCTCGGCGGCGGCCTGCCCATCGGCGCCTGCATCGGGTTCGGCGCGGCCGGCACCCTGTTCGCCAAGGGCGACCACGGCTCCACCTTCGGCGGCAACCCGATCTCCTGCGCCGCCGCCCTGGCCGTCCTCGACCACGTCGACCTCGACCACGTCAAGCGGGTCGCGCGGCGGCTGCGCGCCGGCCTGGAGGCGGTGGACCACCCGCTGCTGAAGGGCGTGCGCGGCCGCGGCCTGTGGCTGGCCACCGTGCTGACCGAGCCCGTCTCCGGCCGCGTCCAGGAGGCCGCCGCCCGCGCGGGCTTCCTGGTCAACGCCCTCCAGCCGGACGCCGTCCGGCTCGCCCCGCCGCTCGTGGTGACGGACGAGGAGATCGACGCTCTGGTGTCCGCGTTCCCCGCGATCCTGACGGAGGCGAGCCGGTGAGACACTTCCTGAAGGACGACGACCTCACTCCCGCCGAGCAGGCCGAGGTGCTCGACCTGGCCGAGGCGATGAAGAAGGACCGCTTCGGCTACCGCCCCCTCGCCGGGCCCCGGACCGTCGCCGTGCTGTTCGACAAGCCGTCCACCCGCACGCGCGTGTCGTTCGCCGTCGGCGTCGGCGAGCTGGGCGGGCTGCCGCTCGTCATCGACGGCGGCTCCTCCCAGCTGGGCCGCGGCGAGCCCATCGAGGACACCGCCCGCGTCCTGGAACGCCAGGTCGCCGCGATCGTCTGGCGCACCTCCGGCCAGGAGCGCATCGAGGCGATGGCCTCGGCCTCCCACGTGCCCGTGGTCAACGCGCTCACCGACGAGTTCCACCCCTGCCAGATCCTCGCCGACCTGCAGACCGTCCGCGAACGCCTCGGCCGCACGGCCGGGCTGACGCTGGCCTACCTCGGCGACGGCGCCAACAACATGGCCCACTCCTACCTGCTCGGCTGCGCCACCGCCGGCATGAACGTGCGCATCGGCGCGCCCCCCGGCTACCAGCCGGACGCCGTCGTCCTCGACCGCGCCGCCGCCATCGCCGCCGAGACCGGCGGCTCCGTCACGGCGGTGTCCGACCCGGTCGCCGCCGTCGCCGGCGCGCACGTCGTCGCCACCGACACCTGGGTGTCGATGGGCCAGGACGGCAAGGAGGAGCGGGTCGCCGCCCTCATGCCCTACCAGGTCAACGCCGAGCTGCTCGGCCACGCGGCGGGCGAGGCGATCGTGCTGCACTGCCTGCCCGCCTACCGCGGCTACGAGATCACCGCCGACGTCCTCGAAGGACCCGCCAGCGCCGTGTGGGACCAGGCGGAGAACCGGCTGCACGCCCAGAAGGCGCTGCTGCACTGGCTGGTGGGTCAGGCATGACCATCCCGATGACCAAGGTCGCGCGCCAGGCGAAGATCACCGACCTGTTGCAGCGCCAGCCCGTACGCTCCCAGCCCGAGCTGGCCAAGCTGCTCGCCGAGAGCGGCGTCGAGGTCACCCAGGCGACCCTGTCGCGCGACCTCGACGAACTGGGGGCGCTCAAGCTGCGCGCCGAGGACGGTTCCCTGGTGTACGCGCTGCCCGGCGAGGGCGGCGGCCGCATCCCGCTGGCCCGCCTCGGCACCGGCGAGACTCCCGCGGCGCGGCTGCACCGCATCGCCGAGGAGCTGCTCGTCTCCGCCGAGGCCTCGGCCAACCTGGTCATCGTCCGCACTCCACCCGGCGCCGCCCAGTTCCTCGCCTCCGCCATCGACCACGCCGACTGGGAGTCCATCCTCGGCACCGTCGCCGGCGACGACACGATCCTGGTGATCAGCCGCGACCCGCAGGGCGGCCAGGCGCTCGCCGGCGCCCTGCTGAAGGCCGCCGACCGGCGCAGCTGACACGAGCCTGCAAGGAAAGGTCCAGCACGATGTCCGAGAGAGTAGTCCTCGCGTTCTCTGGAGGCCTCGACACCTCCGTCGCCATCCCGTTCCTCGCCGAGAAGATGGACGCCGAGGTCATCGCCGTCGCGGTGGACCTCGGCCAGGGCGGCGAGGACATGGAGGCCATCCAGAAGCGCGCGATGGACTGCGGCGCCGTCGAGTCGGTCGTCGTGGACGCCAAGGAGGAGTTCGCCGCCGACTTCTGCGTGCCCGCGCTGCGCGCCAACGCCCTCTACATGGACCGCTACCCGCTGCTGTCGTCGCTGTCGCGGCCGCTCATCGTCAAGCACCTCGTCACCGCGGCCAAGCGGTTCGGCGGCACCGTCGTCTCCCACGGCTGCACCGGCAAGGGCAACGACCAGGTCCGCTTCGAGGCCGGCCTGGCCGCGCTCGCGCCCGACCTGCGCGTCGTCGCTCCGGCCCGCGACTTCGCCTGGACCCGCGACAAGGCGATCGAGTTCGCCGAGGAGAAGGGCCTGCCGATCGAGACCAGCAAGAAGAACCCGTTCTCCATCGACCAGAACCTGTGGGGCCGCGCCGTCGAGACCGGCTACCTGGAGGACATCTGGAACGGGCCGACCGAGGACGTCTACGCCTACACCGCCGACCCGGCCACGCCACGTGACCCCGACGAGGTCGTCATCACCTTCGAGCAGGGCGTCCCCGTCAAGCTCGACGGCCGGTCGCTGACGCCGTACCAGGTCGTCGAGGAGCTCAACCGGCGCGCCGGCGCGCAGGGCGTCGGCCGGATCGACATGGTCGAGGACCGCCTCGTCGGCATCAAGTCACGCGAGGTGTACGAGGCGCCCGGCGCGATCGCGCTGATCACCGCGCACATGGAGCTGGAGAACGTCACCGTCGAACGCGACCTGGCCCGCTTCAAGCGGGGCGTCGACCAGCGCTGGAGCGAGCTCGTCTACGACGGCCTGTGGTTCTCGCCGCTGAAGGACGCGCTCGACGCCTTCATCGACGACGCCCAGAGGCACGTCTGCGGCGACGTCCGGATGACCCTGCACGGCGGCCGCGCCGTGGTCACCGGCCGGCGCTCCGAGCAGTCCCTGTACGATTTCTCGCTGGCCACCTACGACACCGGCGACACCTTCGACCAGTCCCTGGCCAGGGGCTTCGTCCAGCTCTTCAGCCTTCCTTCCAAGATCGCTGCTGCCCGGGACGCGAAGCACGGGTGAGGTGCACTATGGTCGCGCAGGAGCCACGGGGAGGCCCCCGCACCGGCGCGACCACAAGATCTTGACAAGGAGGAGACTGACGGTGAGTGAGGGTAAGCCGATGCGGCTGTGGGGCGGACGTTTCGAGGGAGGCCCGTCCGACGCGCTGACGCGGCTGTCGGTGAGCGTGCACTTCGACTGGCGGCTCGTGCCGTACGACCTGGCGGCGTCGCGTGCGCACGCCCGCGTGCTGCACCGGGCCGGACTCCTGACGGCCGACGAGCTGGAGCGCATGATCGGCGCGCTCGACGACCTGGAGCGGGCCTGCAAGGCGGGCGAGTTCCGGCCGACGGTCGCCGACGAGGACGTGCACACGGCGCTGGAACGCGGCCTGCTGGAGCGGCTCGGCTCGCTCGGCGGCAAGCTGCGCGCCGGGCGCAGCCGTAATGACCAGATCGCCACCGACCTGCGCCTCTACCTGCGCGACCACGCGCGCACGATCGTCTCCCGGCTGGTGGAGCTGGAGACGGCGCTGATGGAGCAGGCCGAGCAGCACGCCGACACGGCCGCGCCCGGCATGACGCACCTGCAGCACGCGCAGCCGGTCTCGTTCGGTCACCAGTTGCTCGCGCACGTGCACGCCTTCGCCCGCGACATCGACCGGCTCACCGACTGGGACAAGCGCGCGGCGGTCTCGCCGCTCGGCTCCGGCGCGCTGGCCGGCTCGTCGCTGCCGCTCGACCCGCAGGCCGTGGCGGCGGAGCTGGGCTTCGACAGCGCGGCGCCCAACTCGATGGACGCCGTCTCCGACCGCGACTTCGCCGCCGAGTTCCTGTTCGACGCGGCCATGATCGGCGTGCACCTGTCGCGGCTCGGCGAGGAGATCGTGCTGTGGGCCTCGCAGGAGTTCCGCTGGATCGAGATGGACGACGCCTACTCCACCGGCTCGTCGATCATGCCGCAGAAGAAGAACCCCGACGTGGCCGAGCTGGCCCGCGGCAAGTCCGGGCGGCTCATCGGCAACCTCATGTCGCTGCTGACGACGCTGAAGGGCCTGCCGCTGACCTACAACCGCGACCTGCAGGAGGACAAGGAGCCGGTGTTCGACGCCGTCGACACGCTGCTGCTCGTCCTGCCCGCGATGGCCGGGCTGGTCGCGACCATGCGGGTCAACACCGCCCGGCTGGAGGCGTCGGCCCCCGACGGGTTCGCGCTCGCCACCGACCTGGCCGAGCTGCTGGTCCGGCGCGGCGTGCCGTTCCGTGACGCGCACGAGGCCGTCGGCCACCTCGTGGTGTGGTGCCAGGTCAACGACCGCGACCTCGGCGAGCTGTCCGACGAGGAGCTCGGCAAGGTGTCGGAGCACCTGACGCCCGACGTCCGCGACGTGCTCAACGTGGCCGGCGCGCTCGCCGCGCGCAAGGCGCACGGCGGCACCGCCCCCGACCGGGTGCGCGACCAGCTCGCCGCGCTGCGCGAGGCGGTCGACGCGCAGGCGGCATGGGCCTCGGGCTCCTGACCACCGAGCCGCTGCCGCGCTCGTTCTTCGACCGGCCGTCCCACGAGGTGGCGCCCGACCTGCTCGGGCGCGTCCTCGTGCACGGCGGCTCGGGCGGCGGTCCAGGCGGCGGTGCGGACTGCGGCTTGGCGGACGGCCTGGTCGGCGGCGTCGCGGTGCGGCTCACGGAGGTCGAGGCGTACGGCGGGCCGGGCGAGGACCCGGCCGCCCACACCTACCGCGGCCCGACCCCGCGCAACGCGGTGATGTTCGGGCCGCCTGGACACCTGTACGTGTACTTCACCTACGGCATGCACTTCTGCGCCAACCTGGTGTGCCTGCCCGAGGGCCACGGGTCGGCGGTGCTGCTGCGCGCCGGGGAGGTCGTCGCCGGCCACGACCTCGCCCGCCTGCGCCGCTCCGGCGGCGCCCCGGCGGGCGGGGCCGCACCGGACGGCGACGGCGGCCCGCCCCCGCGGGCCGCCCGGCGGGTGTCCGACCGGGACCTCGCCCGCGGCCCCGCCCGGCTGGCGACCGCGCTCGGGCTGGCCCGCGAGCACAACGGGATCGACGCGACAGCACCGCGCGACCCGGCGGCCCACCTGCCCGGCCCGGCCGCCGTGGTGCTGGCGGGCAGCCCGCCCGAACCCGGACTGATCAGGTCAGGCCCGCGCACCGGCATCTCGACGGCCAAGGAGACGCCGTGGAGGTTCTGGATCGACGGCGACCCGACCGTCTCGCCGTACCGGCCTCATGTGCCGCGCCGGCGCAGCGCCGCCGCCACCTCAGTGGGGGACGCGCCCAGGTCGTGAGCGCTGAAGACGTGCAGGTTGTCGCCCGTGTCGATCTCCAGCATCTCGCTGCGCAGCCCCCACCGCCGGCGGACGTCCACCTTGACGTCCTCGATCTGCTCCCACGGCACGTGCCGCCGGCCCGCGTAGCCGTGCACCACGGTGATGCCGCTCTCGTCGGCGGCCAGCCGCACCGGGACGATCAGGTCGCGCAGCCCCATCGCGCCCACCAGCACCGCGGCGGGGACCGCCAGGATCACGCCGCGCACGTCGCCGCCGGCGAACCAGTGGACGGCGAGCCCGGCACATGCCAAAGCCCCTAAAATCTTGAAAACGGCCAGCTCGCGACGGACCCTCCACATGGGGATCGAGACTATATCCAAGTGGCGGTCTTGCGGCGCGATCGGGCACGCTGTAAACACCCGACACCTACTGGAAAGCCGGCACCGTGACCGACATTCTCGATGAGCTCGAATGGCGCGACGTCCTCGCCCAGACCACCGACATCGACGCCCTGCGCAAGGCGCTGTCGGAGGGCCCGATCACGGTCTATGGGGGCTTCGACCCGACGGCGCCGTCGCTGCACGTCGGAAACCTCGCCACGTTGCTGATCCTGACCCGCTTCCAGCGTGCCGGTCACCGGCCGATCGGGCTCGTCGGCGGCGCCACCGGGCTCATCGGCGATCCGAGCGGCCGCAGCACCGAGCGCACCCTCAACACCTCCGAGGTCGTCGCCGAGTGGGTGGCCAAGATCCGCGTGCAGGTGGAGAAGTTCCTGTCCTTCGACGCCGGGCCCACCGCGGCGACGCTGGTCAGCAACCTCGACTGGACCGCGCAGATGTCGGCCATCGACTTCCTGCGCGACGTCGGCAAGCACTTCCCGGTCAACCGGATGCTGGCCCGCGAGTCGGTGTCGGCGCGCCTGGGCGGTGACGGGCTCAGCTACACCGAGTTCAGCTACCAGATCCTGCAGGCCAACGACTACCTCGAGCTCTACCGGCGCCAAGGCTGCACGCTGCAGCTCGGCGGCAGCGACCAGTGGGGCAACATCACCGCGGGCGTCGACCTCATCCGCCGTGTCGAGGGCGCCCACGTGCACGCCCTGACCGGCAAGCTGATCACCAAGTCCGACGGCACCAAGTTCGGCAAGACGGCGGGCGGCGCGGTCTGGCTCGACGGCTCGCTGACCTCGCCGTACGCGTTCTACCAGTACTGGCTGAACGCCGACGACCGCGACGTGGTGCGCTTCCTCAAGGTCTTCACCTTCCGCTCCCGCGAGGAGATCGAGGCCCTGGAGAAGGCCGTCGCCGACCGGCCGTTCGCCCGCGAGGCACAGCGCACGCTCGCCGAGGACATGACCACGCTGGTGCACGGCGAGGCGGAGCTGGCGGCGGTGGTGGCGGCGTCCAAGGCGCTGTTCGGGCAGGGTTCGCTGGAGGAACTGCCCGCCGCGACGCTGGAGGCAGCACTGGCCGAGGTACCCAAGGCGACGGTGCCCGCGCTGGGCGCCCCGTACGTCGACCTGCTGGCCGAGAGCGGGCTGGTGGAGTCGAAGTCGGCGGCCCGCCGGGCGGTCAAGGAGGGCGGCGCCTACCTCAACAACGTCAAGATCACCGACGAGGCCTACGTGCCGACGGCCGACGACCTGCTGCACGGCCGGTTCATGGTGCTGCGGCGCGGCAAGAAGTCGATCGGCGGCGTCGAGGTCGGCTGACCCGGTTCGGGAGCGTGGGCGGGTTCCGCCCACGCTCCCGCGTGACGCCGCCTCTCGTGCGGGTGGGCGCCGGGCCGGATCAGGGCCGGGCGAACAGCGCCACGGCGAGACCCGGCAGCTCGGCCGGTGCCACGACCTGACCTGCCCGAAGCCGGTGGCTTGGGACGGCCTTCACTCTCGGCATCCTCAGCCCGGCGGCTTGGACGGCCTCCACTCTCGGCCCCGCCGCCTTGGTGTCCCGCCACACCAGCTGGACCCGCTGCCGGTCGCCGAGCATGGCCGCGTTGTCGGTGCGTTCCGGAACGTGAACCCGCCCGGCTGCGGAGCGCGGTACGCCGGCAGCACCTCGGCCGGCCTGCCGGGCAGGGCGCGGTGCAGGCCCGCCCGCACCGAGCTCCGCCCGAAGACGATCGCGTCCCCGGCCCGCGCCCGCACCTGGCCGACCGCGCCCGGGAAGTCCTCGAACCGCCCGTTGTGTTGCCGCAGTTCGCCATACAGGGCCAGCCGGGGTACGAGTGGCGGCAACCGGCACGCGGACGGTCCGGGACCCTGGCCGCCGTGCCCGGCAGGCACGCCGCAGCGACGCCCGCCGGCGGCGCCATCGCCGGGGTGGTCACGAACGGGTAGCGGTCCACGTACGCCGGTGTCACCAGGTGCGACACGGGGGGAGCAGCGGCCGCACGCCACCCACCCCGCCGGCGCCCAGTCTCGGCCGTCCGTCCGCCGGGCGAACGGGAGCCCCGCCGCCACCGCCGACAGCCTCGCTCCCACGGCCGCCACGCCCGTGGTCACCAGCGGGACTTCAGCAGCGCCTCCGGGCCCTTCAGCGGGATCCAGACTGATTGCGCACCGCGGACCGTAGCCGGCCCCAGCAGGTGTGCCGGCACGCCGCCCACGACGAGCGCGGGAGCCGCCCGCAGCAGCAGCGTACGGCGGGGCGTCAGCGCCACTGGCACCGGCAACTGCGCCGGTAGCGGCGCACGGCGAACAGGTGGGCGCACGACACCAACGCCACCGACACCGCGCTCAGCCCCCAGCCGCGTCCGCGCGCCGCCCGGTGCAACGCCCAGAACGACAGCGTCACCGCCGCCGCGGGAAGGCGTACGTCCCGTTGTAGGACGTGGCAGGACCCCATGGGCAGCATCGCGAGGATGGCCGCGGCCGCCACCCCCCCACAGGCACATTGCGCACGCGCCGCCCCAGGTCGGCCACGAACCACGCGGCCACCCCGACGCCCGGCGCCGACGGCAGCTCGAACCACAGTCCGGCCGTGCCCGCCTGCACCCACGGGCGCCAGAACAGTCAGGGGGCAGGAGGTACCCGTCGATGTTCGCGGGCAGCTCCCCCAGTCCCGGCAGGGAACGCGAGGCGGCGCTCGGCGTGGCCGGCCCGGTGCCGTCCAGCGAGGCCGAGCCCGATTCGGTGAGGGTCGCGAGGAACGCGACGGGGCCTGTCGTCAGCCAGAGGATCCACCGGCGGGACAGGAGGAGCGAGGGCGGCGACATCAGTCACGGGGGCAGGGACGCGCGCATAGGCTCGGAACCATGTCTGATGTGATCGTTTTCGACCTGTACGGCGTCATCGCCCGTACCCAGACGGAGGAGGCGCGGCGCCGGCTCGTGGAACTGGCCGGGGTGCCGGGGGAGCGGTTCTGGGAGGCGTACTGGGCCTGCCGTCCCGCCTACGACGCCGGTCAGGACTCGTCCGCCTACTGGGCCGCGGTCGCCGCCCGCCTGAGAGCCCGTTTCGTCGACGTGCCGGCGCTGGTCGAGGCGGACATCGACAGCTGGAGCGCGGTGGACGAGGAGATGGTCGGCCTGGTGTGCGAGCTGGCCGACCAGGGCCGCACGCTGGGGTTGCTGTCGAACATCATCGAGGACCTGGTGCCCGTGTGGGAGTCGCGGCACCGGGGATGGCTCGGGAGGTTCGCGGCGCTGACGTTCTCGTGCCGGATCGGGGTGGCCAAGCCGGACCGGCGGGCGTACGAGATCTGCGCGGCCCGGATGGGGGTGGCGCCGTCGCGGGTGCTGTTCATCGACGACAACGAGGCGAATGTCGTGGCGGCACGGGAGGCGGGCATGTCGGCGGAGCTGTTCACCTCGCCCGCCCAGGTGCGTGCCCTCGTGGCCGGGCGCTGACCACGGGCTTCGCGGGGAAACGCCGGCCGCGGCGGTGCCCGCCGGCCGGCGCGATTTGACGAGTCGCGGAAGGCGACCTAATGTTTCACCTCGCCCGGGAGTGAGCCGGACGCCGGACAGGCGGACGGGCCTCGGGCAAGCCCCTTGAGAACACCACTCGGCCGAGGCGCTTCGCGGCGCTCAGGTCCGAGTCGTCGTGGGCGCGTCCAGATCACCGGAAAATCGGTTGATTCGACACGGCCTCGATGCCACGGTAAGTTACGAGGGTTGCCCCGGAGACGGGGCACTGGGATCGGCGAGATCGGGATTGACACGGGATCGCGAGCCTGGTAAGATTAAAACGTGAAGTGTGCGCCTCTCTGAGGTTCTGGGGATTACGCGTCCGTTTCTTGAGAACTCAACAGTGTGTTAAAAGCCAGTGCATGATGCACAACCCCGTCATTTCGGTGACGGATTCCTTTTATAGCTAGATCAGACCTTTTTTGGAGAGTTTGATCCTGGCTCAGGACGAACGCTGGCGGCGTGCTTAACACATGCAAGTCGAGCGGAAAGGCCCTTCGGGGTACTCGAGCGGCGAACGGGTGAGTAACACGTGAGTAACCTGCCCCTGACTCTGGGATAAGCCCGGGAAACTGGGTCTAATACCGGATACGACCGGCTCTCGCATGAGATGCTGGTGGAAAGTCTTTTCGGTTGGGGATGGACTCGCGGCCTATCAGCTTGTTGGTGGGGTAGTGGCCTACCAAGGCGACGACGGGTAGCCGGCCTGAGAGGGCGACCGGCCACACTGGGACTGAGACACGGCCCAGACTCCTACGGGAGGCAGCAGTGGGGAATATTGCGCAATGGGCGAAAGCCTGACGCAGCGACGCCGCGTGGGGGATGACGGCCTTCGGGTTGTAAACCTCTTTCAGCAGGGACGAAGTTGACGTGTACCTGCAGAAGAAGCGCCGGCTAACTACGTGCCAGCAGCCGCGGTAATACGTAGGGCGCAAGCGTTGTCCGGAATTATTGGGCGTAAAGAGCTCGTAGGTGGCTGGTCGCGTCTGCCGTGAAAGCCCGCAGCTTAACTGCGGGTCTGCGGTGGATACGGGCCGGCTAGAGGTAGGTAGGGGCAAGTGGAATTCCTGGTGTAGCGGTGAAATGCGCAGATATCAGGAGGAACACCGGTGGCGAAGGCGGCTTGCTGGGCCTTACCTGACGCTGAGGAGCGAAAGCGTGGGGAGCGAACAGGATTAGATACCCTGGTAGTCCACGCTGTAAACGTTGGGCGCTAGGTGTGGGGATCTTCCACGATCTCCGTGCCGGAGCTAACGCATTAAGCGCCCCGCCTGGGGAGTACGGCCGCAAGGCTAAAACTCAAAGGAATTGACGGGGGCCCGCACAAGCGGCGGAGCATGTTGCTTAATTCGACGCAACGCGAAGAACCTTACCAAGGTTTGACATCACCCGGAAAGCTTCAGAGATGGAGCCCTCTTCGGACTGGGTGACAGGTGGTGCATGGCTGTCGTCAGCTCGTGTCGTGAGATGTTGGGTTAAGTCCCGCAACGAGCGCAACCCTTGTTCCATGTTGCCAGCGGCGCCTTCGGGCGGCCGGGGACTCATGGGAGACTGCCGGGGTCAACTCGGAGGAAGGTGGGGATGACGTCAAGTCATCATGCCCCTTATGTCTTGGGCTGCAAACATGCTACAATGGCCGGTACAGAGGGCTGCTAAGCCGTGAGGCGGAGCGAATCCCTAAAAGCCGGTCTCAGTTCGGATTGGGGTCTGCAACTCGACCCCATGAAGTCGGAGTCGCTAGTAATCGCAGATCAGCAACGCTGCGGTGAATACGTTCCCGGGCCTTGTACACACCGCCCGTCACGTCACGAAAGTCGGCAACACCCGAAGCCCGTGGCCCAACCAGCTTGCTGGGGGGAGCGGTCGAAGGTGGGGCTGGCGATTGGGACGAAGTCGTAACAAGGTAGCCGTACCGGAAGGTGCGGCTGGATCACCTCCTTTCTAAGGAGCATCGATCAGGGTTCATCTCCTGGTCTACGTCGAGGTCGTGAGTGAACGTCTCACGCTCGGCAGCTCATTAGTGGAGCACTGGCTAGTCAACCAGGCTGGATCGCCTGCGGGTTGGTACCGCCTCTTTCGGGAGGAGTGGGAAGGCGCGTTGTGGGGGTTCTGGTTGGTTGAACACACTGTTGGGTCCTGAGGGAACGGACATGCGACGGGCCTGCTTCGGCGGGCTCGTGGTTTGTGGGTCCTCAGTCAGGGCCGGCCTCCTGCCATACCAGTCCAGTGTTTGCTGGGTGTTGGTGGTGGGGTGGGTTGGTCGCTGGTTGTTGTTTGAGATTTGCATAGTGGACGCGAGCATCTTTGTGGCCAAGTTTTTTAGGGCACACGGTGGATGCCTTGGCATCAGGAGCCGATGAAGGACGTGGGAGGCTGCGTTAAGCCTCGGGGAGTCGCCAACCAGACGTTGATCCGGGGATGTCCGAATGGGGAAACCTAGCACCAGTCATGTGGTGTTGCCTCCGCCTGAATGTATAGGGCGGTTGGTGGTAACGCGGGGAAGTGAAACATCTCAGTACCCGTAGGAAGAGAAAACAACAGTGATTCCGTGAGTAGTGGTGAGCGAAAGCGGATGAGGCTAAACCGGGCGTGTGTGATAGCCGGCAGGCGTTGCATGTTCGGGGTTGTGGGACCTCCTTTCAGTCTCTGCCGGGACTGTGAAGAGTGATAAATCTGTTCGATAGTTGAAGCCTCTGGGAAGGGGCGCCGTAGACCGTGAGAGCCGGGTAGACGAAATCGGATGGACTCTTTGGGGTGTTCCCGAGTAGCACGGGGCTCGAGGAATCCTGTGTGAATCTGCCAGGACCACCTGGTAAGCCTAAATACTCCCTGATGACCGATAGTGCACGAGTACCGTGAGGGAAAGGTGAAAAGTGCCCCGGTGAGGGGTCGTGAAATAGTACCTGAAACCGTGTGCCTACAAGCCGTAGGAGCGTAGTCGTTCTTCGGAGCGGCTGTGATGTGACTGCGTGCCTTTTGAAGAATGAGCCTGCGAGTTATGGTGTGTGGCGAGGTTAACCCGTGTGGGGGAGCCGTAGCGAAAGCGAGTCTGAATAGGGCGTTTGAGTCGCATGCTGTAGACCCGAAGCGGAGTGATCTACGCATGGGCAGGTTGAAGCTCAGGTAAGACTGGGTGGAGGACCGAACCCACCAGGGTTGAAAACCTGGGGGATGACCTGTGTGTAGGGGTGAAAGGCCAATCAAACTCCGTGATAGCTGGTTCTCCCCGAAATGCATTTAGGTGCAGCGTTGCGTGTTTCTTGCCGGAGGTAGAGCACTGGATGGCCGATGGGCCCGACAAGGTTACTGACGTCAGCCAAACTCCGAATGCCGGTAAGTGAGAGCGTGGCAGTGAGACTGCGGGGGATAAGCTTCGTAGTCGAGAGGGAAACAGCCCAGATCACCGACTAAGGCCCCTAAGCGTGTGCTAAGTGGGAAAGGATGTGGAGTCGCAGAGACAACCAGGAGGTTGGCTTAGAAGCAGCCACCCTTGAAAGAGTGCGTAATAGCTCACTGGTCAAGTGATTCCGCGCCGACAATGTAGCGGGGCTCAAGTACACCGCCGAAGTCGTGGCACTCATCACCTTGTGTGGTGGGTGGGTAGGGGAGCGTCGTGCATCCGGTGAAGCCGCCGAGTGATCGAGTGGTGGAGGGTGTGCGAGTGAGAATGCAGGCATGAGTAGCGAATCGAGGGTGAGAAACCCTCGCGCCGGATGACCAAGGGTTCCTGGGGCAGGCTAATCCGCCCAGGGTAAGTCGGGACCTAAGGCGAGGCCGACAGGCGTAGTCGATGGACAACGGGTTGATATTCCCGTACCCGCTTCAACGCGCCCATATTGAACCTCGTGATGCTAAGAGTCCTTAAGTCAGCTGCTTCTTCGGAAGCGGTGTTAGGCTGAACGCTCGATCCGATCGGGTAGTAGGTAAGCGATGGGGTGACGCAGGAAGGTAGTCCAGCCCAGGCGATGGTTGTCCTGGGGTAAGCATGTAGCCCGTGTTGTAGGCAAATCCGCAACACTTGTGGGTGAGATGTGATGCCGAGCCGATTGTGGCGAAGTGGATGATCCTATGCTGCCGAGAAAAGCCTCTAGCGAGTGTTGTGGCGGCCCGTACCCTAAACCGACTCAGGTGGTCAGGTAGAGAATACTAAGGCGATCGGGTGAACTGTGGTTAAGGAACTCGGCAAATTGCCCCCGTAACTTCGGGAGAAGGGGGACCTCTGCTGGTGATAGGCCTTGCGCTTGGAGCTGGTGGGGGTCGCAGTGGCCAGGGGGAAGCGACTGTTTACTAAAAACACAGGTCCGTGCGAAGTCGTAAGACGATGTATACGGACTGACGCCTGCCCGGTGCCGGAACGTTAAGGGGACCGCTTAGCTGACTTCGGTTGGCGAAGGTGAGAACTTAAGCGCCGGTAAACGGCGGTGGTAACTATAACCATCCTAAGGTAGCGAAATTCCTTGTCGGGTAAGTTCCGACCTGCACGAATGGCGTAACGACTTCCCCGCTGTCTCAACCGCAGACCCGGCGAAATTGCATTACGAGTAAAGATGCTCGTTACGCGCAGCAGGACGGAAAGACCCCGGGACCTTCACTACAGCTTGACATTGGCGTTTGGAGCGTCTTGTGTAGGATAGGTGGGAGACTGGGAAGCTCGGACGCTAGTTCGGGTGGAGTCATTGGTGAAATACCACTCTGGTCGTTTTGAACGTCTAACTCTGGTCCGTGATCCGGATCGGGGACAGTGTCTGGTGGGTAGTTTAACTGGGGCGGTTGCCTCCTAAAGGGTAACGGAGGCGCCCAAAGGTTCCCTCAGCCTGGTTGGTAATCAGGTGTTGAGTGTAAGTGCACAAGGGAGCTTGACTGTGAGACTGACGGGTCGAGCAGGAGCGAAAGCTGGGACTAGTGATCCGGCATCGGCGTGTGGAAGCGGTGTCGCTCAACGGCTAAAAGGTACCCCGGGGATAACAGGCTGATCTTCCCCAAGAGTCCATATCGACGGGATGGTTTGGCACCTCGATGTCGGCTCGTCGCATCCTGGGGCTGGAGTAGGTCCCAAGGGTTGGGCTGTTCGCCCATTAAAGCGGTACGCGAGCTGGGTTTAGAACGTCGCGAGACAGTTCGGTCCCTATCCGCTGCGCGCGCAGGAGACTTGAAAGGGGCTGTCCCTAGTACGAGAGGACCGGGACGGACGAACCTCTGGTGTGCCAGTTGTACCGCCAGGTGCACGGCTGGTTGGCTACGTTCGGAAGGGATAACCGCTGAAAGCATCTAAGCGGGAAGCTCGCCTTGAGATGAGGTCTCCCACCACGTGAGTGGGTAAGGCTCCCGGTAGACGACCGGGTTGATAGGCCGGAGGTGGAAGCACGGTAACGTGTGGAGCTGACCGGTACTAATAGGCCGAGGACTTGACCACAAAGCATTGTTCGTGTCTGTGTGTGTGCTGCGCTCTGTTACTCTTCGCCGGGTCCGGAGCAGCGCTGCAGGCAGACCGTTCTTGCTCGCGTCCACTACGCAATTCTGAGACAGCAAACAGTTGTGTTTGTGTGGTCTCGTGGGGTTACGGCGGTTATGGCGGGAAGGAAACACCCGGTTACATTCCGAACCCGGAAGTTAAGCTTCTCAGCGCCGATGGTACTGCACTCGGGAGGGTGTGGGAGAGTAGGTCACCGCCGGACAATTTTTTGATTAGGGGGTCTCACCTTCGGGTGGGGCCCCTTTTTCTGTTTGTGGGGTCGGTCCCGGGTCTATGTGGTGTGAGCTCTGCCCTGCAGTGCGCTTCGCGGTGGTGCCGGTGCATCCCGTTCAGCCGGACGCACAGGGTGGCGCAGCACGGGGATGTCGTCTGATGGGGATGACGCGCGGAAATAGCGTGCATGGGGCACCCCGTCTGCCCGGGCCTGGGGCGTGCCGCCGTCGAGGGTCAGTCGGCCGTGCCGCTGGTTGCATTGCTGGCTCGCTCCGCCGGGCGTATGGGCGAAGACTTCCAGGAGGTCTGAACCGGCACGCGCTCGAGATGCTGGCATCGAGGCCTGTGCGGGCCTGCGAATCGGTGGGATCGGCACGTGCGAGGTTGACAGCGCCGTAGCGGATAGCGAGGGGGCATACCGGAAGTGTCCGGATAGAGGCTTTGAGCGGGGTTGAGGCACCCACGGGCTCGTCGGGTGGTAGCGCATCGGGTCCGCGATCGCTGGGTTCTCCGGGTTGCGGAAGCCGTAGGCGTCGCGGGCGATGGTCTTGATGACGCGGTTGGTGCCGTCGGAGCCGGCGTTGGTGATCCCGATGCGGAGAACGGCGAGGATCTCGCTCCACCAGGTCTCCAACGTGTCGCCAGACGCTCCAGCCCGGGTAGTTCGGAGGAGGCACGACGATCGTAGAAGCGGAACAGCCGGTCGGCGATGACATGCCGGTCCGGCTGTGTATGCGCCAGGGCCAGCAGGTCGAGCAGGTCTTCCTTGGCGTTCCAGGCAGCCAGGATCGGACGGCCGATCTTCTTGGGCAGCGCCTGCGGGTCGTCAATCATCGGGTCGAGTTGGCAGCCCATGCATCCGGGCCGCTGAGCGGGTCAGCGGGTTACGCAGTTCCCGCTCCCGGTTGCCCTTGCGTCCGCGACGCCCTCGCACCTGGACCGTCACCGGCGGCGGACCTCGGGGAGCGCGGCGTTGGCGAGCTGAACGATGAGGAAGTGATCCACAACCAGAACGGCGTGCGGCAACGCGGCGCGCACAGCCGCTTTGTAGATCGCGCACCTGTCGATGGCCCCATGGCTGACCCGCTGGCTTCCACTCCTGCCCGCGCGCGTCCAGCCAGTCGATTACCACCTGGCTGGTCCGGCCTTCGACCTGGCCGAGCAGCCCCTGCCCGCGGGACAGGTCGACAAGGCTGACGTGCCAGCGGTCCGCCACGGCCTGCCATGCCTGAGCTTGTTCGTCGAAGCTCCATCGTGGTCGGCTGCGGCGGGTCTCATCGATCCCCAGCACCGCCACCGGCTCGGGCTCGTCCGGCAGGACCCGGGCGGCATACGCTGAACGCAGCCGAGACAACCGGGCAGGACACGCCGTGATCGCGCGCGGACCGCACGCCCGTCCGGCCGCCATCGGCCACCGCCGCACCGCCGTAACCGCAGCGTCAGACGCGACCGGGCAGGGAGCTGCTCCACCTGCTCGGTGAACGGCCGGCGCGGACACTCCCGTTGGTCGCAATGCCAGCGGCGTTTACGCCGGCGCAGCCGGCAGGTCGGTCCCCGACGGGGAGATCACGCGGGCTGGCCGTCACCCACTCCTTCATCCGGGTGGCCGACACCCCGCACTCCGGACAGGTCCGGGCCCGCTCATCCAGCGGCTCCAGCCAGACAACAGGCCCCCGGCCAGCACCCTCATCCCGGGCGATGACCTTGGTGACCAGCACGCCTTCCAGGCCCAGCAGCCGGGTCGTGTCGTTGACCACGCTCACGGCTTCTCTGTTGTGAGATCTTGCTTCGACAACAGGAATGATCAACGAGAGCGGCGAGCACCCTCAAGACCGGCTGCGTACCTACTATCCGCGAGCGGGGCTTCGCGCACCGTGGCGACGTCGCCGTCACGGGTGCACCCGGGCAGCGCGACAAGGAGGGACCGATCACCTGGGTCAGCCGCTACGAACGGCCGCTCCAGGGCGGGCAAAGAGGCGTTAAAGCCATGCTCTAGCGTGACCACCATGAAGGCGGCTCGATATCTGTGCTGGCTGGCCTGGGCGCAGAAGGGCCGGGTCGCGCTGGGCGCGACGCTGGGAACCCTCTGGATGGTGGGCCTGACGCTCCCGCCGTACCTGCTGTCCAGGGCGATCGACGACAACCTGGCGCCCGGCTGGGTGCTGGCGCTGCTCGGCGCGGGCCTGGTCAACGCCTGGCTGGCGATGTTGCGGCACCGCACGATGACCAAGATCCGGATGGACGCCAACTTCCGCATCGTGCGCGCCCTGGTCGAGCAGATCAACAAGCTGGGCGCCGACCTGCCCAAGCGCGCTTCGACGGGCGACGTGGTGACGATCGGCATCGGCGACGTCATCACCATCGCCGCCTCGCTGACGGTGACCGGCCCCGGCGTGGGCGCGGTGATCAGCTACGGCGTGGTGGCGGCGCTGCTGCTGCAGGTCTCCGTGGTGCTGGCCGTGGTGGTGCTGCTGGGCGTGCCGCTGCTGGCGATCCTGCTCGGCCCGCTGCTCGGGCGGCTGATGAAGGTGCAGAACGGCTACCGCGAGAACCAGGGCAGGCTGACCACCCGCCTGGTCGACCTGATCGAGGGGCTGCGGGTGCTCAACGCCTTCGGCGGCAAGGGCACCTACGCCGAGCGGTACCGCACCGACTCGGCGAGCCTGCGCGAGCAGGGCTACCGGGTGGCGTCGCTGACGAGTTGGATCGGCGCGCTGGGCGCCGGATTGCCCGCCCTGTTCCTGGCCGCCGTCACCTGGCTGGGCGCCCGGCTGGCCGCCGAGGGGGCGATCACGGTGGGCGAGCTGGTCGGCGTATACGGCTACATCGCCGTGCTGGTGGTGCCGGTCTCCTTCTTCATCGAGGGCAGCTTCCAGATCAGCCACGGCCTGGTCGCCGCCCGCCAGGTCACCCGCTTCCTCGCGCTGCGCGCCGAGGAGCGGCCCCGGCCCGCCTGGCCGGAGGTCGCGCCGGGGAGCCTGGTGGGGCTGGTCAGTGCCCGGCCCGAGGAGGGCGTGGCGCTGCTCGAAGGGCTGGGCGGGTTCGACGGCACCTCCCTGATCGCCGACCACGACGCCGCCCTGTTCGCGGGCACGCTGCGCGAGGTCCTCCAGGGCCGGGGCGAGGCGGACGACGAGGCCATCCACCGGGCCGTGCACGTCGCCGCGGCGCAGGACGTGGTCGCAGGGCTGCGCCACGGGCTCGACTCGATGATCGAACCCGGTGGCCGCAACCTGTCGGGCGGCCAGCGTCAGCGCGTGCGCCTGGCCCGGGCGCTGCTGGCCGAGCCCGAGGTGCTGCTGGCCGTGGAGCCCACCTCCGCGCTGGACGCGCACACCGAGTCCCTCCTCGCGGGGCGACTCCGTACGGCACGCGCCGGTCGTACGACCGTCGTGGCCACCACCTCACCGCTGCTGCTCGCCCAGGCCGACCAGGTGCTGTTCATCGAGGACGGGCGGGTGGCCGCCTCCGGCACCCACCATGAGCTGATGGAGTCCACCCCCGCCTACCGATCGGTGCTCGCATGAACCGCGACCTGCCCATCGCCGACCGCCAGCAGGTCCGGCGGGCCGCCCTACGCCTGGTCAGGCGCGACGTGCCGGGCTTCACCGCGACGCTGCTGCTCAACAGCCTCGCGGCGGCCGCGGCGCTGGTCAGCCCGTGGTTGCTGGGCCGCATCATCGACTCCATCAGCGCCGGAGGCACGGTCGACCTGCTCGCCGCGATCGCCGTGGGCGCGGCGCTGGCCCAGCTGGTCCTGTCCAGGTACGCCGAGAAGATCGGCACCCGCTTCAGCGAGCGTGTCCAGGAACACATCCGCGCCGAACTCCTGGACCGCGTGCTGGCCCTGCCCGCCGCCACGGTCGAGCACACCCGCACCGGCGACCTGACCACCCGCGGAACCACCGACGTGGCCGTCGTCGGCCGCACCCTGCGCGACGCCGCCCCCGCGATCCTCGTCTCGAGCCTGCAGGCGCTCTTCCTGATCGTCGCCGTCTTCCTGGTCGACCCGGTCCTGGGCGCCTGCGGTCTGCTCGCGCTGGCCGGCATCGTGGCCGCCTCCCGCTGGTATCTTCGCCACGCCCGCCCCGCCTACCTGGAGGAGGGCGCCGCCCGCTCGGAGCTGGCCGAGCACCTGGCCGCCAACGCCGTGGGCGCTCGCACCATCGAGGCCCTGGGCCTGCAGGCCAAGCGCACGCGGGCGGCGGAACGGGTGATCGAGCGCAGCCGGGCCGCCCAGCTGCGGACCCTCTTCCTGCGCGGCGTGCTCTGGCCCTCGGTGGAGGTCTCCTCGCTCCTGCCGCCCGTGCTGGTACTGCTGCTCGGCGGGGTGCTCCTGGACCGCGGCCAGGTCACGCTGGGCGCGGTCGTCACCTGCGTGCTCTACCTGCGCCAGCTCGGCCAGCCGATCGAGACGATCCTGATCTGGCTGGAGCAGCTGCAGAGCAGCGGCGCCTCCTTCGCCAGGATCGAGGGCCTCGCGACACCGGCGCGGGAGGAGATCGCCGCCGCGGCGCCGCAGGGCGACCGCATCGAGGCGTGCGGCGTGCACTTCGCCTACGAAGGCGGCGACGACGTGGTGACCGGCGTCGATCTGACCGTACGGCCCGGCGAGCGCCTGGCCGTCGTCGGCCCCTCGGGAGCCGGCAAGTCCACCCTGGGCAAGCTGCTGGCCGGCATCGACCGCCCCCGCCTGGGCACGGTCACCGTCGGCTCGGTGCCCGTCGCCGACCTCTCCCCCGCCCAACTCCGCGAGCACGTCGTCCTGGTCACCCAGGAACAGCACCTGTTCCTCGGCACCCTCCGCGACAACCTGCTGCTGGCAGATCCGACGGCCGGTGACGACCGCCTGGGCAAGGCGCTGGCGGCGGTCGGCGCCGACTGGGTCGCCTCGCTCGACGACGAGCTGGGGTCCCAGTCGTCCGGCGCCACCCTCGGCCCGGACCGGGTCCAGCAGCTCGCCCTGGCCAGGGTCATCGTGGCCGACCCGCACACCGTCATCCTCGATGAGGCCACCGCCATGCTCGACCCCCGTACGGCCAGGCGCGCAGAACGCTCGCTCGCGGCCGTCCTGGAGGGGCGGACCGTCATCGCGATCGCCCACCGCCTGCACACGGCCCGCGACGCCGACCGGGTGGTCGTCATGGACAACGGCCGGGTGGTGGAGGTCGGAGCCCACGACGAGCTGGTCGCGGCGGGCGGGGTGTACGAGGCGCTGTGGAGGTCGTGGCGCGGCTCGCGGAGTGTCGGCGCCGAACACGATTCTCCGTCGCGCTGACCGGTGAAGCCGGGAGACGGTCAGACCTCGGCGGCGGAGGAAGTTCCTGGGTGAGCGGCAGCCGGCCTTCCCATGACCCCGTTCAACTTCGAAGAGCCCGTACAGAGCAGCCGATATCCACCAGCGGAGGGCGCATGGACGCTCGCGGGCTTGCTACGCTGGAGGAAAGCGGGCCACCCCCACGGGTGGCCTTCGTCGCGTAAGGCCCGAGGGCGGGCAGCGACCAGCCACGGCCCGTCATGTGCGATACGGGTCCGCTGAGTGAGCCAACGAAATGGACCAGAAGTGAACAGAGACAACGGGCCGGACGGCGGACAGCGCGGACGAGGCGACGACGGAGAGAGACGCTCGTCCGGCGACAGAGGGAGCGGGTACAACCCGCGCGGGGGTGACCAGGACAGGTCCAGAGGAGACCGTCCGTTCCGCTCCGACGAGCGCTCCAGCGGCCGCGACGATCGCGGGCAGCGCCGCGAGGGCGGAGACCGGCGGCCGTACCAGGGCCGTGGCTACGGTGAGCGCTCCGGTAACCGCGGCCAGGACGACCGTGGTCCCCGCCATGAGGGCGGGTTCCGCGATGATCGTGGTCCGCGTCGTGATGATGATCGCCGTCCGTTCCGTGACCGTGATGATCGTGGTCCGCGTCGTGATGATGATCGCCGTCCGTTCCGTGACCGTGATGATCGTGGTCCGCGTCGTGAGGGCGGGTTCGGCGGCGCTGGTGGTCCGCGTCGTGAGGGCGGGTTCGGCGGCGCTGGTGGTCCGCGTCGTGAGGGCGGGTTCGGCGGCGCTGGTGGTCCGCGTCGTGAGGGCGGGTTCCGCGATGATCGTGGTCCGCGTCGTGATGATGATCGCCGTCCGTTCCGTGACCGTGATGATCGTGGTCCGCGTCGTGAGGGCGGGTTCGGCGGCGCTGGTGGTCCGCGTCGTGAGGGCGGGTTCGGCGGCGCTGGTGGTCCGCGTCGTGAGGGCGGGTTCGGCGGCGCTGGTGGTCCGCGTCGTGAGGGCGGGTTCGGCGGCGCTGGTGGTCCGCGTCGTGAGGGCGGGTTCGGCGGCGATCGTGGCCCTCGCCGTGAGGGCGGGTTCGGCGGCGATCGCGGTCCGCGTCGTGAGGGCGGGTTCCGCGATGATCGTGGTCCGCGTCGTGAGGGCGGGTTCCGCGATGATCGTGGTCCGCGTCGTGATGATGATCGCCGTCCGTTCCGTGACCGTGATGATCGTGGCCCTCGCCGTGAAGGTGGGTTCGGCGGCGCTGGTGGTCCGCGTCGTGAGGGCGGGTTCGGCGGCGATCGTGGCCCTCGCCGTGAGGGCGGGTTCGGCGGCGATCGCGGTCCGCGTCGTGAGGGCGGGTTCCGCGATGATCGTGGTCCGCGTCGTGAGGGCGGGTTCCGCGATGATCGTGGTCCGCGTCGTGATGATGATCGCCGTCCGTTCCGTGACCGTGATGATCGTGGCCCTCGCCGTGAAGGTGGGTTCGGCGGCGCTGGTGGTCCGCGTCGTGAGGGCGGGTTCCGCGATGATCGTGGTCCGCGTCGTGATGATGATCGCCGTCCGTTCCGTGACCGTGATGATCGTGGTCCGCGCCGTGAGGGCGGGTTCGGCGGCGATCGCGGTCCGCGTCGTGAGGGCGGGTTCCGCGACGACCGTGGACCTCGTCAAGGCTTCCGTGATGATCGTGGTCCGCGCCGTGAGGGCGGGTTCGGCGGCGATCGTGGTCCGCGCCGTGAGGGCGGCTTCCGCGATGACCGCGGACCGCAGCGCGACGGTGGTTACCAGGGCGACCGCGCCCGGCCCTTCTCTCGCGACCGCGACGAGCAGTCCGCCGGCGGGGCGCGTGCCCGGTACGGCCGGCCGGACCGGGAGGACGCACCGCAGCGCGAGAGGCTTCCCGAGGTCGCGCCCGACATCACCGCCGACGAACTCGACAAGGAGGTGCGCGATGAGCTCCGTTCCCTCCCCGGCGACCTGGCCGAACTGGTGGGCAGGCACCTCGTCGCCGCCGAGCGGGCTCTCGAGGACGACGACCCGGACCGGGCGCACGAGCACACCAGCGTGGCACGGAGGTTCGCGGCTCGCATCGGTGTCGTCCGCGAGGCGGCCGGCATCGTCGCCTACCGCGCCGGACACTACTCCGAGGCGCTCAGCGACCTGCGGGCCGCGAGGCGGATGACAGGATCGGACGCCTACCTGCCCGTCATGGCCGACTGCGAGCGTGGCCTCGGCCGACCCGAGCGCGCCCTTGACCTGGTGCGCTCACCTGAGGCCGAGCGCCTCGACAGGGCCGAGCGCATCGAGCTGGCCATCGTGGAGTCCGGCGCGCGCCGTGACCTCAACCAGCACGACGCCGCCGTCATCACCCTTCAGCGCCTCCCCGAACTGCGCGACCCGGAGCAGAAGCCCTGGTCGGCGCGGCTCGCGTTCGCGTACGCCGATGCGCTGGCGGAGGCAGGCCACCAGGAGGCGGCGACCGACTGGTTCGCCCGCGCGATGGCGTTCGACGAGGACGGTGAGACCGACGCGGCCGAGCGCTACGCCGAGCTGACCGGCGCGGTCATCGAGGACCTCGAAGAGGACTTCGACGACGCCGACACGGACGACGCCGACACGGACGCCATCGACCAGGCGATCGAGCGGGAGGAGGAAATCGAGGACGAGGCTGCGCTGGCCGAGGCCGACGATCTCCTCACCGAGGACGATGAAGTCCAGGACGACGAGCCGAAGGACGAAGCGGCGACCGACGACCTCAAGGACGAGGAAGTCGAGGACGAGGCCGACGAGGACGGGACGGACGGTGACGATCTCGACGCGGACCCCGGCGTACGCGCCGACGCCGTGACCAAGGAGAAGAACACCGCCGAGCCGTCCCAGCCTGGGGCCCCGGATGATTCCGCGGAGGCCGAGAAGGCCACTGCGGAGCCCGCGCCCACCGGCGAGGACGCGTCCAAGACACAGCCGGCGGAAGCGGCCCCGGACATCAACCTGGCCTTCATCGAGCCGAACTTCGGCGACATTCTCGACGAGCCGGAAGAAGCGCCGACGACGGACAGGCCCAAGCGCGACGATTGACGTCCCGCCGCCTCCGTAGCCAGGTCGTGATCAGCCGTCGTCCATCCCTCTCAGGGGTGGACGGCGGCTTTTCCATGTCCGGGACGTGACGTAGAGGATGAGTTCGTCGGAAGGGGGTCAGCGTGCTGGACGGCGTGTCACGGCCTGACAATCGAAACGCGGACCAGGGCGACAGCCCAAGAAGCCTGTCAGATCCGCGACCGGTGCGTTGCCGATGCTGAGCTGACACATGTCCGTACGCGGTTCGGTGCGGCGGCACGACCAGCGAGGCCCGGCGGGTCGAGCCACACGGCGGCACGCGTACACCGACGTGCGTGAGTCGCATCACGCAGCATGGGCGCACCGAACGAGCCGTGGCAGGTGCCTCAGGCCCGGTGCGCGGGTCCTGTGGCA
The DNA here is from genome assembly GCF_014207745.1 of Nonomuraea muscovyensis. Taxonomy (NCBI): domain Bacteria; kingdom Bacillati; phylum Actinomycetota; class Actinomycetes; order Streptosporangiales; family Streptosporangiaceae; genus Nonomuraea; species Nonomuraea muscovyensis. The sequence continues at coordinate 1,732,590 of NZ_JACHJB010000002.1, read as the reverse complement.
TGCCCCGCCGGACGAGACGGGCTCGCCGGACGGGGCACGCTGTGCGTATGGCCGGATGGACGCGCCTCGCGTACCGGGGCTCCGCGCTGACAGACCGTGCCGGTCGGCTGTTACGGCGACACGCGGTCGAGCCAGTGGAGGATGCCGGCGACGTTCGACGGCGCGCCGCTCAACAACTCGAACTGCTCCGCCGTCTGGTCGTCGGCCTTCAGCGCGCTGTAGCGCTCCTTCGTGCGGTCCCTGACCATGGCCACGGCGTGGTCGAGATCCATGCCTTCGGTGCGTGCCTGCCGGGTCAGGTCCACCCAGATGCGGAGCTCCTCGGCGGACCGTTCGAGCGTCTCCTGGACCGCGTTCACCGGGCCGTAGTGGCTGAACAGCAGCCGCTGCGGCCCCAGAGCCTCGAACAGGGCGATCGAGTTGAGCGCCGTCTGCAGATCGAAGTCCGGTGGCGGTGTGGCAGGCCGCAGGTCACCGGTCTGCGGAAGGTAGACCCCGGCGGCGTCGCCGACGTACAGGTCGCCGGTGCCAGAGTCGACCAGGCCGACGTGGTGCTTGGCATGGCCGGGTGAGTAGTGGCTGCTCAGGGTTCGGCCGTTGCCCAGGTCGATGGAGCCGGTGTCGCCCAGGGCGACGATGCGTTCCGCCTCGGTCGGCGACAGCTCGCCGAAGAGCGTGTCCAGCTTGTCGCCCCACACCATGCGGGCGCTGGCCATCAGCCGGGACGGGTCCGCCAGATGCCGGGCACCCTTCTCGTGTACGACGATCTGCGCGGCAGGGAAGAACCTGGCGATGTCGCCGACCCCTCCGGCATGGTCGAGGTGAATGTGCGTGACGACGACCGTCGCCAGGTCCTGGGGGCCCACGCCCAGGGACGCCAGGGCATCACGCACCACCGGCGCCGACGTGGACGTGCCCGTCTCCACCAGGCAGGGGCGGTCGCCCAGGATCAGGTAGCCGGCGGTGATGCCCGTGTAGCCGGCCATTTTGGTGTCAATCTCATAGACGTCGCCGCCCAGGGCGGTGATGTTGTCCACAGGCGCTCCAAGAGCCGTGTCCGCTATCCCCAGAACGGCGTTCGAGCCGATCCGGCCTCCCCCTCATCGTAAAGAGTGATCTCCACCTGAGCATCGATGGGAGGCGGTAATGGACCGCAACGAGGTCGTTCTGGTGGGAAGGCTGTCCGGGGCAGCCGAGGACAAGACGTTGCCGAGCGGCGACACCCTGACGAAGTGGCGTCTGGTGGTGCGACGGCGCCGCCGCCACAGACGTGGCGGCACCCTGACCGACAGCATCCCCTGCGTCACGTTCGACCAGGAGACGGCCGAGCTGGTCCGGAGCTTGCGGCCTCCTGCGCTGCTGGAGGTGACGGGGGCGTTCCGGTGTCGCATCTACGGCCCGTCGACCGCGAAGGTCTGGCGCTACGAGGTGGAGGTCCTCTCGGCCAGACCGATCGAGGCGGACCCCACCCAGGAGGCGGATCGGGGCGAAGCCCCGAGGCCTTCGCCTCCCCGGCCGGTGGCAGCGCTCGCCGAGGTGGGGTGAGGAAGTGCCGTCACTTTGGGGCTGCCTCTCGCCTGAGTCCAGGCCGTGGTTCAGGCTGGCACGCCGCCTGGTGGTGCCCAGGTGCTTCGACGGTCGGTGGCTCTACGCGCGGGGCGTCCTGGAGGCATCGGGCGGGCTGCGGAAGGTGTGCCCGGCAGGCGGTGCGCCGGGTAGGTGTCGCCCGTGACGGTGGTGCGCCCGTGATGGTGTGGGTCACTCTGTGGCGAACGTGCGTAGGAGCAGCCCCGTTCTGGGCTTGGGGCCGAAGGAGGTGGACTTGCGCGGGACCCGTTCCCCGGCTGCGGCCACGGCCAGTACGTCGTCGACGGCGAGTGGCTTGATGATCACCGCCGTACCACCGTAGCGGACGGCGAGGTCCCTGGCGGCTTGGGCGTCGTGGTGGACGATGCGCACGGCCTGCTCGTCCTCCTCCATGCCCCACACCTTGGGCATGACGAATCGGGTGAGGACGGCGGTGTTCAGTGAGTTCCAGCGATCGGAATGGTCGGCAGGCATGGCGTGTGCCAGCTGCGTGGGGTCGGGATCGGTGAGCAGATGGCTGCCGCCCTCACCCGCCAGCAGGAAGGCGGGCTCCGCCGCCGCGTCCAGCGCGGCCAGGCCCTCGGCGAGCGTGGGATGGTCGTGCACCTGCCACGACCCCTTTGCCCGTGCCGCGGCCTGGGCCAGCGGAAGGCCGGGGATGACGCGGTGGATGGCTTTGAGGTCGGGTGGGTACGCGGTGGAGTCGACAAGGAGCGCCAGCCCGAAGTCCCACGGGCCCACCTGAGGGGTGGCAGGTGGGATCGGCGTCGTGCGGGCGGCGTGCTCCTGGCGCTGGAGGATGCGGTACGTCGCGTACCGGTGATGGCCGTCGGCGATGAGGGCTTGGCGGGGGCGCAGGTCGGCGTTGACGGCGTCGATCTCGGCCTGGTCGGTGATCGCCCACAGGCGGTGGCTCAGGCCGTCGTCCGTGCGTGCGTGGATCAAGGGGGCGCGCGTGGTGGCCACCTCCTCCACCAGGCGCGTCGCCGCACCGTGGTCGCCGTTGTAAAGGAGGAAGATGGGTTCGAGGTTGGCCTGGGTGGTGCTCATCAAGGCCAGGCGGTCGGCGACGGGACCGGGGAAGACGTCCTCGTGGGGCAGGATGATCCCCTGAGCCGGGTCGGCCAGGCCGACGTCTCCGATGAGACCGCGCTGCAGGACTCCGGCGCCGCTCTGTTCGTAGGCGTAGAGGGCGGGGAGGTCGTCTCGAACGAGGACACCCGAGGACAGCCAGGCGCGCAGGGTGTCGCGGGCGGGGCCGTACTTCTGGTCGCCGGAGTCGGTCCGGTCGTCAGGCGCCGGAATTCGCCGGCCGTCGTCGGGATGGGTGGCCGGGGAGGTGCCGGGCGGGGTGGCGGCGGGCTCAGTCGCCGGCGTGGCGGCCTGACCTGCCTCTTCCTGCGGAGTGGCCTGGGGCGACGTGCAGGGAAGGATGAGCCGTACGACGTTGTTGGGATGGGAGTCAAGGAGCGCACGGACATCGCCGTTGGAGATCAGGTCGTAGGGCGGAGACGTCACCTTGGCTGGATCGTCGACGGCGAAGCGGACGCCGCGGAAGGGCCGTAGCACCAGTCCATCCGGCACCGGCAGTTCAGGAGTGCCCATACCGGGCATGCTCCCATAAAGGTCTGAGTCCTCTGGAAGTCGCCCCAACGCCCCAGCCGCGCCCGGTGACGCGGCGAACCGAGCGGATCCGTCGTCTGTCGATGAAGGAGACCTCACGTATGGTCCAAGGAACGAATCCCCACGATGATTCCCCCGGCGCCCCGGAAGGCCACGTTTACGACTGGTACCAGCGTGGGGTGAGACTTCTGCAGGAGGGCAGTCCGGCTGCGGCCGCCGCGCTTCTCGAACGCGCCGCCCTGGCCGAGCCCGGCTCGCGCAGCATCCGCGAGGCGCTGGCCCGGGCCCAGTTCAACTCGCGGCAGTACGCGGAGGCGGCGGAGAGCTTCCGGCAGATCGTCGACGCCAATCCCGCGGAGGACTACGCCCACTTCGGGCTCGGGCTGGCGTTGTGGCGGACAGGAGACGTGGAAGGGGCGCAGGAGCCGTTGGCGATAGCCGTGGCCATGCGTCCCGATGAGCGCCACTACGTGTCCGCGTTGAAAAGCGTACGGGCCACGTTGCGCGCTCGCCGGGAGATGTCACGGTAGGGGCGGGTGCATGGGAGCGGTGACGGCACGCGGCTGACGGGTTTGCCGCAGGGGCTCAAGGGTTTTGAGGTGCGGTGATGGAGCCCTCGGCGATGGCCTGGCCCCGCGGTGCGTGTAGGTGGTGTGGTGGCTGGTTTCCCGTGGTGTGCGGTTGTGGCTGGTGACTTGGCTGTGTGGTGAGTGGGTTGCGTGGGGTGATTCGGTCGGGTGGTGAGTGGGATGCTCACCCGGCCGATGGCGCATGTCCTCCAGCTCAACGACCCGCGCGATCCGTCTGACGCTCGCCGCCGTTGGAGCGCGGGCAAATCCTTGCGCGAGCGATGTGGCCGAGGTCGAGGAGCAGCCGGCGTGGTGGGGCCGGGGATGAGAGTGGGCTGGCCCGCGGTGTGGGTGATGGGCGGCGTTAGAGTCACACAGGCGTAAGAGTGCGACGAAAAGGGGCCACGTGCTGATCGACGGCTACGACACCCTGCTGCTCGACCTCGACGGGGTCGTCTACCTGGGTAGGCACGCGGTGCCGGGGGCGCCCGAGGCGTTGGAGGCGGCGCGCGGGAGAGGCGCGCGGCTCGCGTACGTGACCAACAACGCCTCGCGGACGCCGGCGGCCATCGCCGCGCACCTGCGAGAGCTTGGGGTGCCCGCCGGCGCGGCCGACGTCGTGACGTCCGCCCAGGCTGCGGCCCGGGTGGTGGCGGAGCGCGTTCCGCCCGGCTCGAACGTCCTGGTCGTCGGGGGGACCGGGCTGCGGCTGGCCGTCCGGGACCGGGGGCTCAGGCCGGTCAGCACGGCGTTGGAGGCGCCCGCCGCCGTGGTGCAGGGGATAGCGCCCGGGCTGTCGTACGGGCTGCTGGCGGAGGGGGCGCTGGCGGTTCGGCAGGGGGCGCTGTTCGTCGCGTCCAACAGGGACGGCACCATGCCCACCGACCGTGGCGAGTTGCCGGGGAACGGGTCGATGGTGCGGGTCATCGCCGCGGCGACGGGGGTGGAGCCGGTGTATGCGGGCAAGCCGGATCCGCCACTGCACCGCGAGTCGGTGCTCCGCACCGGGGCGCGCCGGCCGCTGGTCGTCGGGGATCGGCTGGACACCGACATCGAGGGGGCCATGAAAGCGGGGGTGGACGGTCTCGTGGTGCTCACCGGGGTGGCCACGCCGCTCGACCTGCTCACAGCCGCTCCCGAGCACCGGCCCACGTACCTCGCCGAGGGGCTGTCCGCGCTGCTCGAACCGTACCCGGAGGTGCGAGAAGGCGCGTGCGGCGGCTGGCGGGCCCGGTGGGTGGACGACGTGCTGCGGTTGGAGGGGGACGGCAGCCGGATCGACGGGCTGCGGGCGGCGTGTGACGCGGCCTGGGCTCGAGCGGGGCAGGGGCGGGTCGAGGAAGATGCGATCAAGCAGGTGCTCGACCGCATCGGCTAGCTGTTCTGTTCGGTGGGATCGGGCATGCCGCCAGCGGGTGGCGAGCGACCCGGCGGGGATCCTCATGACCAGGTTCGTGGCGTGTGGCTTGTCTCTGGCACGGGAGCTTTGGGGCGGGCCGGGCCTTGGCACGGGTGCGCGGGGCGGTGCGGGCGCAGGTCAGATGTGACCCATGTGTTCGGCCCGTCGCCAAATGGTTGGCGGCAGCATTGAATATCTCGGGCGGCGGTCGGCGGGCGGTGGGCGGCGGGTGGGTCAACCACCGTCAGAGCAGGCGGCGCAGGCGCAACAGGTCGCCGAAGCTGGCCTCGACCTTCACCCTGCCCCCGAGCAGCGCACGGGCCAGGTCGAGCTCCCCGTCGACCAGCGCGATCAGGTCGTCGCTCACGATCGTCAGCCGTACGTCGGGCGTCCGCCCGTCGGCCGGAGGGTTCTCCTCGAACGGGTCCAGACCGTCATGGTGCAGCCGGCCGTAGAACATCACGCCGAGGTCGGAGACGCGGCAGCTGAGCGTGCGCTCGACCACGTGCTTGGCCCGGTCCCTCTCGTCGATCTCGTGGAACTGGGCGACGAGCTTGGCCAGTGCCGCCCGGCACTCCTCGACGCTTGCCATGGTGCGTATCCTTTCTGGGCCTTGTCCGGAGGTAGCGTTCCACATCTGTGGCACCCCGTATGCCCCCTCAACGTGTGACACACCCGCCGAGGTGCCGGGCGCTCGCGTGAGGCGTTACCGTCGTGTCATGAGTGCGCTGCCGGAGCAGACCGGAGACGATCGGGTCGACGCGGTGCTCACCGGCCTCGGCCGCCTGGCCGGCCTGCCGGTGAGCGAGCACGTGGGGGTGTTCGAGGAGGCGTTCGCCGGGCTCGAGGCCACGCTCGCCGCCGTGGACGACCAGTGAGCCGCAGGGTACGCCTGGACAGCGAGATGGTGCGGCGGGGTCTGGCCCGCTCGCGCGAGCAGGCGAGCCAGCTCATCGAGGCCGGCCGGGTGAGCGTGGGCGGCCAGCGGGCGGGCAAGCCCGCGACCCAGGTCGACACGGCCTCGGCCATCGTCGTCACCGAGTCGGCCGAAGGGCCCGACTACGTCTCGCGCGGCGCCCACAAGCTGCTCGGGGCGCTCAAGGCGTTCGGCGGCCTGTCCGTGGAGGGGCGGCGCTGCCTTGACGCGGGCGCCTCGACCGGCGGCTTCACCGACGTGCTGCTGCGCCACGGGGCCGCCCACGTGGTGGCGGTGGACGTCGGCTACGGCCAGCTCGCCTGGTCGCTGCGCACCGACGAGCGGGTGACCGTGATGGAACGGGTCAACGTGCGCGACCTGACCCCCGGCATGGTGGGTGATGCGCCGACGCTGGTCGTCGGCGACCTGTCGTTCATCTCGCTGCGGCTCGTGCTGCCCGCGCTGGCCTGCGTGGCCGCCGCGCGGGCCGACTTCGTCATGCTGGTCAAGCCGCAGTTCGAGGTCGGCAAGGACCTCGTCGGCGCGGGCGGTGTGGTGCGCGACCCCGAGCTGCGGGCGCGGGCCGTGCGCGACGTGGCCGCGCGCGCGGGAGAGCTGGGCCTGGCCGTGCGCGGCGTCACCGCCAGCCCGCTGCCGGGGCCGTCCGGTAACGTCGAGTACCTTCTCTGGCTGGGCAAGGGAGAGGGTGCGCCGCCGCTCGCCGATCTGGAGCCGGAGATCGCACGCGCCGTCGCGGAAGGGCCGCAATGAACCGTACGAGCCGTACGCAACGCACCGTGCTGGTCACCGCGCACACGGGCCGCGAGGCGGCGGTCGAGAGCGCCCGCCTCGTGATCAACCGCCTGATCGGCGCCGGTCTGACCGTCAGGGTGCTCGACGTGGAGGCCGCCGAGATCGGCTGTGCCGGCGCCGAGGTGGTGCCCGGCGACCCGAGCGCCGCCAAGGACGCCGAGGTCCTCATCGTGCTCGGCGGCGACGGCTCGCTGCTGCGCTCGGCCGAGCTGGCCCGGCCCGCCGGCACGCCGCTGCTCGGCGTCAACCTCGGCCACGTCGGCTTCCTGGCCGAGGCCGAGGTCGCCGATCTCGCCTCGGCCGTCGACGGCGTGGTCGCCGGCCGCTACGACGTCGAGGAACGCATGACGATCGACGTGCTGGCCCGGCAGAACGGCCAGGTCATCGCCGACACGTGGGCGCTGAACGAGGCGTCGGTGGAAAAGCGTGACCGCATGCTGGAAGTCGTGGCCGAGATCGACGGTCGGCCCCTGTCGCGGTGGGGCTGTGACGGCGTGATCTGCGCCACGCCGACCGGCTCGACCGCCTACGCGTTCTCCGCCGGCGGCCCGGTGGTCTGGCCCGAGGTGGAGGCCCTGCTCCTGGTGCCGATCAGCGCGCACGCGCTGTTCGCCCGGCCGCTGGTCGTCTCGCCGCGTTCCACCATGGCCGTCGAGATCCTGCCCGACACGCCCGGCGGTGTGCTGTGGTGCGACGGGCGGCGCCGGTTCGACCTGCCGTCCGGCTCGCGGGTCGAGGTCCGGCGCGGCGCCGAGCCGGTACGGCTGGCCCGGCTGCACGGCGTGGAGAGCACCGGCGCGCCGTTCACCGACAGGTTGGTCGCCAAGTTCGAACTACCCGTTCAGGGCTGGCGTGGACGGGTGCGTCCCTGAGTCAATGGGCTGGCAGGCGCGTAGGATCACATGCGCACAGGTGTTCGGAGCGACGGGAGTGGGCAGTTGCGACCCAGGGTCGAGGAGGTCCGCATCCAGGGGCTCGGCGTCATCGATGAGGCCGTCCTCGAGCTTTCGCCGGGCTTCAACGTGGTCACCGGCGAGACCGGTGCCGGCAAGACGATGGTCGTCACCGGGCTCGGGCTGCTGTTCGGCGGTCGGGCCGATCCGTCGCGCATCAGGCCGGGCGCCGACCGGGCCACGATCGAGGGCACGCTCGTCATCGAGCCCGTCGGCCGCGTAGCCCAGCAGGTCGAGGACATCGGTGGCGAGGTCGACGAGGGCGAGCTGATCATCTCCCGCACGGTCTCGGCCGAGGGCCGCTCCAGGGCGTGGCTGGGTGGGCGCACCGTGCCCGTCGGCACCCTCACCTACCTCGCCGACGACCTGGTCGCCGTGCACGGGCAGATGGACCAGCAGCGGCTGCTCCAGCCAGCCAGGCAGCGCGCCGCGCTCGACCGCTATGCCGGAAACGACCTGGTCAAGCCGCTGCGTGCCTACACCCAGGCGTACAAACGGCACAAGCAGGTCGCCGCGCAGTTGGAGGAGCTCACCACGCGGGCGCGCGAGCGGGCCCAGGAGGCCGACATGCTGCGGTTCGGCCTCGACGAGATCGAGAAGGTCGATCCCAAGCCCGGCGAGGACGTCGAACTGCGCGGGGAGGAGGAGCGCCTGTCACACGCCGACGCGTTGCGCGGCGCCGCCACCAGCGCTCACACGGCGTTGCTCGGCGACCCGATGCAGACCGCCGACGGCGGGCGCGACGTCATCTCGCTGCTCGGCGAGGCGCGCGCGGCCGTCGACGCGGTGCGCGACTTCGACGCCGAGCTGGCCGGGATGGCTGACCGGCTCGCCGAGGCGGGCTATCTGATCTCCGACGTCGCCACCGACCTGGCCGCCTACGCCGAGTCCGTCGAGGCCGACCCCGCCCGGCTGGCCGCGGTGCAGGAGCGGCGGGCGCTGCTGTCCGGGCTGATCCGCAAGTACGGCGAGGACAGCGCGTCCGTCCTGGCCTGGGCCCAGCGCTCGGCCGCCCGGCTGGGTGAGCTGGAGGGCGACGACGACCGCATCGGGGAGCTGGGCCGCGAGCACGAGGAGCTGACCGTCCGGCTCACCGAGCTGGCCGCCGAGCTGACCAAGGTGCGCGAGGCCGCCGCCGAGCGGTTCGGCCGGGCCGTCACCGAGGAGCTGACCGCGCTGGCCATGCCGCACGCCCGCGTGGTCGTCCAGCTCACCCGGACCGCCGACTTCGGGCCCGAAGGCGTCGACGAGGTCGAGCTGCGCATGGCGGCACACCCGGCCGCGCCGCCGCTCCCGCTCAACAAGGGCGCCTCCGGTGGTGAGCTCAGCCGCGTCATGCTCGCCATCGAGGTCGTCTTCGCCGGGGCCGACCCGGTGCCCACGTTCGTCTTCGACGAGGTCGACGCCGGGGTCGGCGGCAAGGCCGCGGTGGAGATCGGGCGCAGGCTCGCCCGGCTGGCCCGCACCGCGCAGGTCATCGTCGTCACCCACCTGCCGCAGGTGGCCGCCTTCGCCGACCAGCACCTGGTGGTGGAGAAGACCAGCGACGGCAGCGTCGTGCGCAGCGGTGTCGTGACGCTCGACCACGAGGGCAGGGTCCGCGAGCTGTCACGCATGCTGGCGGGCATGGAGGACTCCGAGCTGGGCAGGGCCCATGCCGAGGAGTTGCTGGGGCTGGCCGCCGCAGACCGGTGATCAGGGATGCCCAGCCGCTCCCCGGCGGGAGCCGAGTGATGTTCGTGACGGACCGGACGGATGAGCTGAGTGACATAGCGGACACGCCCCGCGGTGCGTGGCCGCTCAGCTGTTTCGCTCTGGCAGGATGTTCATGATGAAGGTTCCGGGGAGCAGGATGCCGGGCCTCCGCGGCAGGAAGGTCGACGACCTTCCCGGTGTCACGGCAGTGGCGAGAATCGATCGGCGGACGAAGAGGCTCACCAAACGCCTCCAGCCCGGTGAGATAGCGATTATCGATCACGTCGACGTCGACCGGGTCAGCGCGGAGGCGCTTGTCGCGTGCGGAGCGGCGGCGGTGGTGAACGTCGCGGCCGGTATCAGCGGCCGCTATCCCAACCTGGGGCCCCAGATTTTGCTGGAGGCGGGGGTGTCGTTCGTCGACAACGCCACCCCGGAGCTGTTCGAGCGGGTCAAGGACGGCGACGTCGTCCGCCTGCACGAAGGCGTCGTCTACCTCGACGACGAGCCGGCGGGCAAGGGCGACGAGCAGACCCACGAGGCCGTCGAGGCGGCCATGGCCGAGGCCAGGGCCGGGCTGGCGGTCCAGATCGAGGCGTTCGCCGTCAACACCATGGAATACGTGCGCGGCGAGGGCAAGCTGCTCATCGACGGAGTCGGCGTCCCCGAGATCCGCACCCCCATGGAGGGCCGCCACGTCCTCATCGTCGTGCGCGGCTACCACTACAAGGAGGACATCGCCACCCTCCGCCCCTACATCCGCGAATACCGCCCGGTGCTCATCGGCGTCGACGGAGGCGCCGACGCGCTGCTGGAGGCGGGCTACCTGCCCGACGTGATCGTGGGCGACTTCGACTCCGTCTCCACCAAGGCCCTCACCTGCGGCGCCGAGCTCGTCGTGCACGCCTACCGCGACGGCAGGGCGCCCGGCCTGGAGCGCGTCCACCAACTCGGCCGCGAAGCCGTCATCTTCCCCGCCACCGGCACCAGCGAGGACATCGCGATGCTGCTTGCCGACGACAAGGGCGCCGAGCTGATCGTCGCCGTCGGCACCCACGGCACGCTGGAGGAGTTCCTCGACAAGGGGCGCTCCGGCATGGCCAGCACCTTCCTCACCCGGTTGCGCGTCGGCAGCAAGCTCGTCGACGCCAAGGGGGTGAGCAGGCTCTACCGCAGCCGCATCTCCACCTCGCAGCTGCTCCTGCTCGTGATCACCGCCCTGACCACCATGGGCGTCGCGATCTTCCTGTCGCCGATCGGCCGCGGCTGGCTGAACGGCCTGCAAGTCGTCTGGAACGCGTTCATCTTCTGGCTGGTCGGACTCTTCTCGTGATCGATTTCCGTTATCACCTCGTCTCCATCGTCGCGATCTTCCTGGCGCTGGCCGTGGGCATCGTCCTGGGCACCACGCTGCTCCAGGAGCCCGCGATCGAGACCGTCAAGAGGACCAACGAGCTGATGGCCAAGGCCAACGACGGTCTCACCGCCGACCTCGACGCGCTGCGCAGCAAGGAGGGCGGCAACAACGAGTTCGTCACCGCGCTGACGCAGAAGCTGGTCGAGAAAGAGCTGAACGGCGAGCGCGTCCTGCTCGTCGAGGCCCCCGGCGCCAGCACCGCCTACCGAGAGGCCCAGCACCAGGTGCTCCTCCAGGCGGGCGCGGCCATCGCGGGGCGGGTGGTGCTGGCCGAGAGCTTCCTCGACCCCAAGAGCTCGGGTGTGATCGACGGGCTGGCCACCCAGCTCAAGCCCGAAGGCATGGCCTTCGCCCCGACCGCGACCGCCTACGACAAGGCCGGCGCGCTGCTCGCCGCCACCCTCATGACCACCGACGCCGCGCAGGCCGGCACCGCCAACGCGGCGACCCCCGGCGTGCTCGACGGCTTCGAGGCCGGCGACCTGCTCAGCGTCGACGGCGACCCGGGCAAGCGCGCCACGCTCGCCGTCATGTTCGCCCCCGAAAAGCCCTTCACCGGCGACAACGCCGAGGCCCAGGCCGACGCCCTGGTCTCCGTCGCCACCGCGCTCGACGCCGCGGGCAAGGGCACCGTGGTCACCGGGAGCGCCGCCACCGCGGCCTCCGCCGGAGGCATGATCACCGCCGTGCGCGACGACGGCGACGCCGCCAAGCGCGTCTCGACCGTCGACACCCCCGATATACCCGCGGGCCGCGTCGTGATCGTCTACGCTCTGCGAGAGCAGGTGAGCGGGGACGCCGGCCAGTACGGCATCGGCCCGGGCGTCTCGGCGTTCACCCCCGCGCTACCCACCGCGACCCCGTCACCCTCCGAGACAGGGAGCTGACCCATGGCCCGTGGCCTGTTGTCCGCGCTCGCCGGCGCCGCCATCGGCGCTGTCGCCGCCCGCGCCGCCTACGCCGCCTTCACCCGGGCCAGGCCGCTCGACCCCGGCGACCGCTGGACCCGCAAGAACCACCGCGGCGAGCCGCTCACCCTCCTGGAGGGCCCCGCGTTCGTCGCCGGCTCCAGCGCCGCCGTCGCGCTCGCCCCCGGCCTGCCCACCCGCGTACGGCTGGCGGCGCTGCTGGCCGGCGGTGGCAGCGGCGCGCTCGGCGCCTACGACGACCTCTACGGCACCACCTCCTCCAAGGGCTTCAAGGGCCACCTGAGCGCGCTGGCCCGGGGCGAGGTCACCAGCGGGGCCGTGAAGATCCTCGGCATCGGCGCGACCGGGCTCGGCGCCGCCGCGCTCGTCTCCGACGGCCCCGCCGACACGCTCGTCAACGGCGCGGCCATCGCGGGCGCCGCCAACCTCGCCAACCTCTTCGACCTGCGGCCCGGGCGTGCCGTCAAGGTCGGGCTGCTCACCGGCGGGCCGCTGCTGGCCGCCGCGCTGCTGCGCGACCGGCCGGTCGCCGCCGCGCTGGCCGCCGCGCCTCTGGGCGCAGCCGCCGCGCTGCTGCCCGAGGATCTCGGCGAACGCGCGATGCTCGGCGACGCCGGAGCCAACGCCCTCGGCGCCCTGCTCGGGCTCGCCGCCGTGACCCGGCTCGGCCGTCCCGGCAGGCTCGCGCTGCTCGGCACCGTGGCGGCGCTGACCGCGGCCTCCGAGAAGGTCAGCTTCACCAAGGTGATCGCGGGCAACCGGGTGCTCAACCACCTCGACATGCTCGGCCGCCGCCCGGTCGATCCCGTGTGACGGCAGCGGCGGTCCCGGGGCGCGCGAATGTCGGCGCGGCCTGCCAGGATGTCCCCGTGATCGGGGAACGTGCGTGGCGCCGAGGGCCGGTCGGCCGCTGCGACCGCGGCGCCTTCGCGCGAAGGGCCGCCGTGGCGTCGCGAGTCAGGCGGTGGGGCGGTCAGACCGGCCTCGCCGCGCACGCACGAGGTGCGCGCCGGCCCGGTCTCGCACGGGCGCGGCTCGGTGGGAGCGGCGTGGGTCCGGCCGGCCGTGGGCGGGCCCGCTCCGGGCCGGGAGGGGTGCGCCCGACCGGTGGTGGGTGGGCGCGGTGACGGCCAGGCTCGCACGGGGCGTCGCGGGCGGCGCGATGCTCATCGGCGCGATCACGATCCTGGCGCGCGTCGCGGGCTTCGCCAAGCAGTACGCCTTCGCCCAGACCGTCGGCACCGACTGCCTCGCCACCGCCTACTTCACCGCCAACCAGATCCCCAACATCGTCTTCGAGGTCGTCGTCGGCGGTGCGCTGTCCGGAATGGTCGTCCCCGTCCTCGCCGGAGCGGCCGCCGCGAGCTCCGCCGCCACCGCCGATGACCGCCCCGGCGGCCCCGACGGCTCGCCGGAGGCGCGGCAGCGGGTCGAGGAGATCAGCTCGGCCCTGCTCACCTGGGTGCTCGCCGTCCTCGTGCCGCTCGGCGTGCTGGTCGCCCTGCTCGCGGGGCCGATCATGGGGTTGTTCTTCCTCGACGGGGTGGACGGCTGCCAGGCGGAGCACGTGCACGCCGTCGCCACCCGCATGCTGGTCGTCTTCGCCCCCCAGATCCCCCTGTACGGCGTCGCCGTCGTGCTGTACGGCCTGCTCCAGGCGCACCGGCGCTTCGCCGGGCCCGCTCTGGCGCCGCTCGTGTCCAGCATCGTGGTCATCGTGGCCTACCTGGTGTTCGTCCCGCTCAGCGGCGGCCAGACCGACCCGGCCAAGGTGCCCGCAGCCGCCGAGCTGGCGCTGTCCGTGGGCACCAGCCTCGGCGTGCTGGCCCTGGTGCTCACCGTCGCCGGCCCCGTCGCCGGGCTCGGCCTGCGCTGGCGGCCCACCCTGCGGTTCCCGCCCGGCGTCGCCCCGCAGGTGCGCCGGCTCGCGCTGGCCGGAGTGGCCGCGCTGCTCGCCCAGCAGGCGGCCATGATCGTGGTGCTCGTGCTGTCCAACAAGGCCATCGGCAACGGCGCCATCGCCGTCTACAACTACGCGTGGGCCATCTACCTCGTCCCCTACGCCGTGCTCGCCGTACCGATCGCCACCAGCGCGTTCCCCGGGCTGTCGGCGCAGGCCGAGGCCGGAGACACGGCCGCCTTCTCCCGGTTGGCGGCCGGGGCGACGCGGGCCGTGGTCCTCGTGTCCGGGCTGGCCGCGGGCGTCCTCGCCGCCGCAGCGGAGCCGGGGGCCGTAGTGTTCCTCGGCGCCAAGACGGAGGTGTCTCCCGGTGAGCTGGCGCGGACGATCACGCTGTTCGCGCCGGGGCTCGTCGGCTACGGGCTGATCGCGCATCTCAGCCGGGTGCTGTTCGCGGCCGGCCGGGGCCGGGCCGCGTCCGTCGGCACGGTCGCCGGGTGGGTGGTGGTGATGGTCACCCAGACGGTGTTCGTGCTGGTGCTGCCCGATGACTGGAAGATCGCGGGGATGGCGCTCGGCATGACCGCGGGCATGACCGCCGGGGGTGCGCTGCTGCTCGCCTTCGTGGTGCGGGCCAGGGGCCGGTCCGCCGCGACGGGTCTGGGGCGTGCCGTGGCGGCGGCCGTCGCGGGTGGGGTCGCCGGTTACCTCGCCGGGGCGGCCGTGGTGGCGGCGCTGGACGCGCGGGGCGTACTGGCCAACGCCGGGGCGGCCGTGCCGGCGGTCCTCGCTGCGCTGGTGGCCGGGGGGCTCGCCGTCGCGCTGGTCGACCGGGACGACGCCAGGGCCGTGGCCGGCCGGTTCACCCGGAGGAGGAAGGCCGGCAAGTCGGATGGGTGACGGGCTCGGTGGGCGGTGGGCCCGGCGGTTTGCTGGTGTGATGGGGGCATGACAGGTGTGGTGAGGTCCCGCGAAGGAGGCACGGCAGTGCGGGTGGCATTCGTTGTGGGCACGACGTCCGGCGGTACGGGCCGGCATGTGCGGATGCTCGCCGAAGGGCTCGTCCGGCGGGGGCACCAGGTGCTCGTCGTGGGGCCGCGCAGCGTCGAGGAACGGTTCGCCTTCACCGGTGCCGGCGCCCGGTTCGTCCACGTGCCCGTCTCCGACCGGCCGCACCCGCTCAACGACGCCCGGGCCGTGCTCGCGATCAGACGGCTGACCAGGGAGGCCGACGCCGTGCACGCCCACGGGCTGCGGGCCGGCGCGCTGGCCGCCCTGGCCGCGCCGCTACGCCCTGCGCGCACGCGCGGCGGGGCGCCCCTCGTGGTGACCCTGCACAACGCGCTCACCGCGGGCGGGTTCGTGGGCCTCGTCTACGGGGTGCTGGAGCGGATCGTGGCGCGGCGGGCCGACCGGGTGCTGGTGGTCTCGCCCGACCTGGGCGAGCGGATGGAGCGGCTCGGCGCGGGCGACGTGCGCCCCGCCGTGGTGCCCGCGCCCGCGCTCAGGCCCGCCAGGCGTACGCCCGAGGAGGTGCGCGCCGAGCTGGGGGCGGGGGAGCGGCCCCTCGTGCTGACCCTCGCGCGGCTCGCCCAGCAGAAGGGCCTGGAGAACCTCCTCGACGCCGCCCGCGGCCCCTGGCCGGGCGCCCGCGAGAGCACGGACGAGGCGCGGCCGGTGGTCGTCCCGGACGAGGCCGCGAGCGGCACGGGGCCCACCGAGGTCCAGGAAGGCGCCCCCGGGGGAGACGCGCGGGAAGGCGCCGCGGTCGCCGGGGAGGTCGCGGGACGGGCCGGGGGAGCGGGCAGCGGGCGGGCGGCGCGTGGCCGGCCGTTGTTCGTGGTGGCCGGGGAAGGGCCGTTGCGTGCGGCCCTGCAGCGCAGGATCGACGCCGAAGGGTTGCCGGTGGTGCTGCTCGGCGAGCGGGATGACGTGCCCGACCTGCTGGCCGCCGCCACCGTCGTGGTGTGGCCCAGCCGCTGGGAAGGGCTGCCCCTCAGCCTCAGCGAGGCGCTCATGGCCGGCCGGCCCGTGGTCGCGACCGCCGTCGGCGGGATTCCCGGCCTGCTGGGCGAGGCCGGGAAGCTGGTCCCGTACGGTGACGCCGGGGCGCTGCGCTCCGCCGTCCGGGAGCTGGTGGAGGAGCCGGCGACGGCGGCGAGGATGGCCGAGGCGGCCGCGCGGCGCGGTGCCGAGCTGCCGGACGCGGACGACGCCGTGGAGGACGTGCTCGCCGTCTACGGCAAGCCAAGATCATCTGGAGGGTGAGGCGGGGCCTGACGCGTTCTGTATACTGCGTCCGTTAAGGGAGGGGAGTATCCCTTCGCGGCAGCCTCGTCATCACGGTGTAGCCCCACTCCACGGGGCCCCCGGGGCTGCCGGTCCGCGTGTTCGCGGGCGGGAGAGACCTCCGGCACTCGATTTTTTGCATGCCGGAGGTAGGGTGACGTGAGCGTACCTGTCTGGGCCTATTTCGCCGTGATCGGCGGTTTGTTGGTGGTCCTCGCCGTCGATCTGTGGATCGTCGACCGAGGCGAGGCCCGCGAGTTCTCGATGCGGCAGGCCGGCTACTGGGTGACGTTCTACGTTGCCCTTGCGATGATCTTCGGTGGTGTCCTGTGGGCCACCGAGGGGGCCGGCAAGGCGGGTGAGTTCTTCGCCGGTTACATCACCGAGTACAGCCTCAGCGTCGACAACCTGTTCATCTTCTTCATCATCATGAGCAGATTCGCGGTGCCGAAGGCCTACCAGCACAAGGTGCTGCTCGTCGGCATTCTGCTCGCCCTGGTCATGCGGGGCATCTTCATCGCGCTCGGCGCCGCCGCCCTCGAGCGGTTCAGTTGGCTTTTCTACGTTTTCGGCGCCTTCCTCATCTACACGGCCGTCAACATCGTGCGCGGGCACCTCCAGGGCGAGCAGGAGGAGTTCAACGAGAACATCCTGCTCAGGTGGGTACGCAAGGCGTTCCCCACCACCGAGGGGTACGTCGGCTCCAAGGTCACCGTCAAGATCGACGGCCGGCGGATGGTCACCCCGATGCTGATCGTGATGATCGCCATCGGCTCCACCGACCTGCTGTTCGCGCTCGACTCCATCCCCGCCATCTTCGGACTCACCACCGACCCGTTCATCGTCTTCACCGCCAACGCGTTCGCCCTGATGGGCCTGCGTCAGCTCTACTTCCTGCTGGGCGGCCTACTGCAGCGGCTGGTCTACATCAGTTATGGTTTGGCGTTCATCCTCGGGTTCATCGGGGTTAAGCTGATATCGGAGGCCTTGCACGGCAGCGGGGTCTCCTGGGCGCCCGAAGTACCCATCTGGCTGTCGCTCTCGATCATCGGTGGCACCATGGTCATCACGACCGTGGCCAGCCTGGTGAAGGCCCGCGTCGACGCGCGCAAGAGCGAGGAGAGCACTCCGACAAGGGCTGGCTAAATGGCTTTCGAGGCGCTTTGCTTGTGTAGTTGCGCCGTGTCATAGTTGCTCATTCCGCAACGAAACACGGCAAAGCGCCCAGTCCAGTCATCACCTAAGGTTGTCCGTGTCAGACGATTCTGCTAAGACGAGCCGCGTGCGGCTTGCACGCGGGGTGTCCCCGTGGCTCCTCCCGACAGTGGCCGCCGCGGCCACCACCGCGCTCCTGGCGCGCCGGGACCGGCGATGGGCGCTCGCGGCGGTGCCGCTGAGCGCGCTGACCGGGGGCATGCTCTGGTTCTTCCGCGACCCCGACCGCACCCTCGGCGAGGGGCTCGTCCTCTCGCCGGCCGACGGGGTCGTACAGAGCATCGACCCCTGGCCCGACGGCCGCACCCGCGTCGCGATCTTCATGAGCCCGCTGAACGTCCACGTCAACCGGGCCCCTCTTGCGGGAAATGTCACCTCCGTGCAGCATGTGGCGGGTGGGTTCCTGCCGGCGTTCAACAAGGACAGCGACCAGAACGAACGCGTGGTGTGGCATTTCGAGACCGCGCTCGGCGACATCGAGATGGTGCAGATCGCGGGCGCGGTGGCGCGCAGGATCGTGCCCTACCTGAGCGATGGGGCCAAGGTGGAGCGGGGCGACCGGATCGGCCTGATCAGGTTCGGTTCCAGGGTCGACATCTACCTACCCGAAGGGATCTCGCCCGCGGTCACCGTTGGCGAGAAGACGGTTGCGGGGGTGACCAGAATTGACCGCGGCTGACGCCGGTAGCTGGCAGGCGGAAGAGGAAGAACCCCAGGGCCCGGTCGGCAAGGCGTTCCGGCTCTCGGCCGCCGACTCGCTCTCGCTGGGCAACGCGCTCTGCGGGTTCCTCGCGGTCTGCGTCCTGGCCTCCTCGGCGATCCGTTCGCTGCAGGACGGCGGCGACTTCAGGCCCGCGCCGAGCTACTTCGCCACCGCTGTGGTGTTGCTGCTCATCGGCGCCACCTGCGACCTGTTCGACGGACTGGTCGCGCGTCGCTTCCGCGCCTCGGCGATGGGGGCCGAGCTCGACAACCTCGCCGACGTGATCAGCTTCGGCTTCGCACCGGCGTTCATGATCGTCATTTGGGGTGGTTTCACCAACGAGGTGCCCTTCCCCGTCGTGCTCGCCGCCGCCGCGGCCATCCTCATCGCCGGAGTCGTACGGCTGGCGAGGTTCGCCTGCGTCAAGACCAAGAGCGGCGACTTCATGGGCCTGCCCATCCCCATGGGCGCGATGACCGTGATCTCGATCGTGCTGCTGTTCGAGCCGAGCGTCCCGGCGCTGCTGGCGGTCCTGGGCGTGGCCTGGCTGATGGTCAGCCGGATCGAGTACCCGAAGCCGAAGGGACAGCTCGCCGCCGTCGTCCTCGGCTGGATCATGGTCAACGTGGCGTTCCTCACCTTCTGGGTGGCCTGGCCCGAGGGCGGCGACCTGCCCATCAAGATCGGCGCCACCATGCACATCGCGCTCGTGGCCGCGATCCCGCTGCGCGTGCTGTTCTACAAGCGCGAGCAGCGCAAGGAAGCCTCGCGGATCATCGGAGACTGACCTGGTCGTCCCGCCGTCTTCGGGTTGAATGGAGTCATGGCAGGCACGCCGCGCGAGCACACCCGCACCTACTACCTCGGCAAACTGGCCGCGGAGCTGGAGGAGCGCGGCCTGACCACCATGTTGCGCCCCTACCCGCCGACGTTGCGGGTCAGCGACCCCGACAACGCGATGCTGGCCGAGACGGTCGACTGCGTCCCGCTGTCGGACGGGTGGTTCTACCGCTGGTCGTGGGGCGAGGTCGTCGGCCTGGCCGACGACCCGGCGCTCGCGGCGCAGCGCATCGCCCAGGTCCTCACCGCCCGCTGAACCGGGCGCACTCCGGGCGACGGGTGCCTCTCGCGCGAGTCACGAGAGGCACGTCCGCCGTACGGACCGGGCTTACCAGCCGCGGGCCTTCCACTCCGGCAGCGACGGCCGCTCGGCGCCCAGCGTGGTGTCCTTGCCGTGGCCCGGGTAGACCCACGTCTCGTCGGGCAGCCGGTCGAAGATCCGCTCGGACACGTCGGTGTAGAGCTGCTCGAACCGGATCGGGTCGCCCTCGGTGTTGCCCACCCCGCCCGGGAACAGCGAGTCACCGGTGAACAGGTGCTGCCCGGCGCCGCCGCCGTCGTACAGCAGGGCGATCGAGCCCGGAGTGTGGCCGCGCAGGTGGATCACCTCGAGCGTCACCACGCCGACCGCGATCCGGTCGCCGTCCGCCACCTCCCGGTCCACCGGCACCGGCAGGGCGGGCGCGTCCAGCGGATGGGCGACCACCTGGGCCCCCGTCACCTTGGCCACCTGCTCCAGCGCCTGCCAGTGGTCGCCGTGCCGGTGGGTGGTGACGATCGAGCTGATCGGCTCGTCGGCGATCAGCGCGAGCAGCCGGTCGGCCTCCGCCGCCGCGTCGATGAGCACGCCGTCTCCGGTCTCGGCGCAGCGCAGCAGGTAGGCGTCGTTGTCGTACGGTCCCACGGCCAGCTTGTAGATCGTCAGCTTGGGCAGCTCGCGGACGTCGGCGGGGCCGCCGACCTGGACGTCGCCTGTGTACGTCATGGGTAGTCCTCCGGGGGCGTCGCGGGCAGATCAGCGGGAGAGAGCTTCGTCAACCACGGCGGGGCCGCGGGAACAGGCACCTCCTGACCGGGGGCGGACACCCGCCCCTCCGGTACCACCCTAATCCCCTCGCCCGCCGATCTTCCCGTGAGCCAGGCCAGCACGCCGGCCGGGGTGCCCTCCACGACCGGGCCGGCCCCGAGGTCCTTCCACACGGTGCCGTCCGTCAGGCGTATCCCGCCCACCGTGCTCTGCTCGTACGGCCAGGTCCACAGGCAGTCGTGCAGCTCCCGGCGGACGAACCGCTCCGGCCAGCGGTCCGGGCCGTACCCGGCGCCGAGGTCGACGTGGTGCATGCCGACCTCGCGCAGTCTCCTGACCAGCACGTACCAGGCGGGGTGCGTCGGCGGGCGCAGGCCGCCGACCTGCGCGCTCCACGCCTCGGCGGGCAGGGCCGCCGCGGCGGCGTCCAGGCGGGCGGCGCCGGCCTCCAGGTCGGCCAGTTGCTCGGCGGCGGGACGGCCCGCGCCGGCCTCGATCCCGGCGTCGCGCTCGGCCGGGGTGGCATACTGCGGGGTGACGACGCCGGTCCTTGCCCAGGTGAGCAGGTTGACCAGGCTGTCGGCGTTCCGGGCGAGATGGGCCAGGACGTGGCCTCGCGTCCAGCCGGGCAGCCGGGAGGGCGCGGCGACGTCATCGTCGGACAGGGCGGCCGCGGTGGCCAGCAGGTCGCGGGTGGCCGAGGCCAGCTCCTCCCGGAGCACGAGAACAACTGTCATGCCGGATATTTCACCATCTGATGGCTGATGGGGGGATCAACGGAATGAATGCGCAGGTCATGGGGTTACCGTCAAAGGCATCCTGCCCGTGTCGGCGGAGGCCGTAATCTAAGAGTGACGGATTTTCGGGGGCGGAGTCGTTCGGGCGCGGAGTGCGGCCCGCCGAAATTTGTCGGGGCCCCCGTCTACCATCCCCGTGGACCTATCCGCCTTCTTCGACATCGGGATCGCTGTGGCAGACCGCCTGATCGTGCGTGGTGCACGCGAACACAATCTCAAGGACGTCTCGCTGGACCTCCCGCGAGACGCTCTGATCGTCTTCACCGGGCTGTCCGGCTCGGGCAAGTCGAGCCTGGCCTTCGACACCATCTTCGCCGAGGGGCAGCGGCGCTACGTCGAGTCGCTGTCGGCCTACGCCCGCCAGTTCCTCGGCCAGATGGACAAGCCCGACGTCGACTTCATCGAGGGCCTGTCGCCCGCGGTGTCGATCGACCAGAAGGCGACCAGCAAGAACCCCCGCTCGACCGTCGGCACGATCACGGAGGTCTACGACTACCTCAGGCTGTTGTGGGCGCGCATCGGCAAGCCCCACTGCCCGGTCTGCGCCCGCCCGATCGCCAGGCAGTCGCCCCAGCAGATCGTCGACAGGGTCATGGACCTCGACGAGGGCACCCGCTTCCAGGTGCTCGCCCCCGTCGTGCGGGGCCGCAAGGGCGAGTACGCCGAGCTGTTCCGCGAGCTGCAGACCAAGGGCTTCGCCCGGGCCAGGGTCGACGGCACGGTGGTGCGGCTGGAGGAGCCGCCCACCCTGAAGAAGTACGAGAAGCACGACATCGAGGTCATCGTCGACCGCCTGTTGGTCAAGGATTCGGCCCGGCGCAGGCTCACCGACTCGGTCGAGACGGCGCTGCAGCTGTCCGGCGGCACGATCACCCTCGAGTTCGTCGACCTGCCCGAAGACGACCCGGGCCGCGAGCGCTTCTATTCCGAGCACCTCTACTGCCCCTACGACGACCTGTCGTTCGAGGAGCTCGAACCACGCTCGTTCTCGTTCAACTCCCCGTTCGGCGCCTGCCCCGAGTGCACCGGTCTCGGCACCAAGATGGAGGTCGACCCCGACCTGGTCGTGCCCGACCCGGAGCGCACACTCCGCGACGGCGCGCTGCACCCGTGGTCGGGCGGCCACACCAGCGAATACTTCGTCAGGCTGGTCGAGGCGCTCGGCCACGGCATGGGCTTCACCCTCGACACCCCCTGGGAGAAGCTGCCGAAGAAGGCGCACAAGTCGCTGCTGTACGGCCACGACGAGCAGGTCCACGTCCGCTACAGCAACCGCTACGGCAGGCAGCGCGCCTACTACACCACCTACGAGGGCGTCATCCCCTGGGTGCAGCGCAGGCACGCCGAGGCCGAGAGCGACTCGACCCGCGAGCGGTTCGAGGGCTACATGCGCGAGATCCCGTGCCCGGCGTGCAAGGGCGCGCGGCTCAAGCCGGTGTCGCTGGCCGTGACCGTCGCCGACAGGTCGATCGCCGACGTGTCGTCCATGTCGATCGGCGAGTGCGCCGCGTTCCTGGCGGGGCTCACTCTGTCCGACCGTGACATGCACATCGCCGAGCGGGTCGTCAAGGAGATCAACGCCCGGATGGGCTTCCTGCTCGACGTCGGGCTCGACTACCTCACCATGGACCGGGCCGCCGCGACGCTCGCCGGTGGCGAGGCGCAGCGCATCCGGCTGGCCACCCAGATCGGCTCCGGCCTGGTGGGCGTGCTGTACGTGCTCGACGAGCCGTCCATCGGCCTGCACCAGCGCGACAACATGCGCCTGCTCGACACCCTCGTCAGGCTGCGCGACATGGGCAACACCCTGATCGTCGTCGAGCACGACGAGGACACCATCGCCGCCGCCGACTGGGTGGTCGACATCGGGCCCGGCGCGGGCGAGCACGGCGGTCAGGTCGTCGTCTCCGGCACGGTCGACGACCTGCTCACCAGCGAGGAGTCGCTGACCGGGCAGTATCTGTCGGGCCGGCGCAGCATCCAGATCCCCGCCCAGCGGCGCAAGCGCGACCGCAAGCGGCAGATCACGGTCAAGGGCGCCCGCGAGCACAACCTCAAGGGCGTCGACATCGACTTCCCGCTGGGGCTGTTCACAGCGGTCACCGGCGTGTCCGGGTCGGGCAAGTCGACGCTCGTCAACGACATCCTCTACGCCGCCCTGGCCAAGGAGCTGCACGGCGCCCGCACGGTCCCGGGGCGCCACTCGCGGATCAACGGCATGGACCAGGTCGACAAGGTCGTGCACGTCGACCAGTCGCCGATCGGCCGCACCCCGCGTTCCAACCCGGCCACCTACACCGGCGTGTTCGACCACGTCCGCAAGCTGTTCGCGGCCACCACCGAGGCGAAGGTCCGCGGCTACCAGCCGGGACGCTTCAGCTTCAACATCAAGGGCGGCCGGTGCGAGGCGTGCGCGGGCGACGGCACCATCAAGATCGAGATGAACTTCCTGCCGGACGTCTACGTGCCCTGCGAGGTCTGCCACGGCGCCCGCTACAACCGCGAGACGCTCGAGGTCCACTACAAGGGCAAGACGATCTCCGAGGTCCTCGACATGCCGATCGAGGAGGCGCTCGGCTTCTTCGAGGCGATCCCGGCGATCAAGCGCCACCTGCAGACGCTCCACGACGTGGGCCTCGGCTACGTCCGGCTCGGGCAGCCGGCCACCACGCTGTCCGGCGGCGAGGCGCAGCGCGTCAAGCTCGCCTCCGAGCTGCAGCGGCGCCAGAC
This sequence comes from Nonomuraea muscovyensis, assembly GCF_014207745.1. Classification (NCBI taxonomy): domain Bacteria; kingdom Bacillati; phylum Actinomycetota; class Actinomycetes; order Streptosporangiales; family Streptosporangiaceae; genus Nonomuraea; species Nonomuraea muscovyensis. Next base: position 1,709,188 of record NZ_JACHJB010000002.1, on the reverse strand, counting down.
CGGGCGTACCATCTACGTCCTCGACGAGCCCACCACGGGCCTGCACTTCGAGGACATCCGGCGGCTGCTCGGGGTGCTCGGCCGGCTGGTCGACGGCGGCAACACCGTGATCGTCATCGAGCACAACCTCGACGTCATCAAGACCGCCGACTGGATCATCGACATGGGCCCCGAAGGCGGCTCCCGTGGCGGCACCCTCGTCGCCACGGGCACTCCCGAGGAAGTGGCCCTGGCCGACGACAGCCACACCGGCCGCTTCCTGCGCAAGATCCTGCAGCTCTAGCGAGGCCGCGCGTGGCCGGGCGCGTTCGGGCCGCGCCTGGCCGGGCGCGTTCAGGTGGGGGTTCGGCCGGGGGCGGTGACCGGAGTGGGGCGTGTCCGGCTGCCCGGCCGCACCACCCGGCGATGCACAGTGCCGCAGTGCCGCCCGCCCGCCCGAACGTCGTTCGAGCGGGCGCCACCCGGAAGCGGGACCGGCGGGTGGCGGCCCTAAGGTATGGACAGACCTGCAGGGGGTCGGCGGCGACGCGGAGGGGTCGGCAGCACATGAACGATTCGGAGCGGGGCTCCGCCATGCCCGGAAACCGGCCGCAGGACGCGGGCGCGTGCGGGCGGGCGTCCGGCCAGGAGCTCGGGCGGGAGTCCGGGCAGCGGTTCGGGCGGCGCGAGGCGCTGGGCGCGGCGGGGATCGCGGCCTGCGGGCTGGCGCTGGCCGGGTGCGGCTCGGGCGGCCAGGACGCGAGCCGGGTGCCCGGCATCAAGGGCAAGGTCATCGCCAGGACGGCGGACGTGCCCGTGGGCGGCGGCAAGGTCGTCGACCAGTGGAAGATCGTTGTCACCCAGCCCAGCGAGGGCGTCTACAAGGCGTTCAGCGCGATCTGCCCGCACCGCGGCTGCGCCGTGGGCTCGCCCGAGAACGACGTCATGACCTGCCCCTGCCACGGCAGCGAGTTCGCGGCCGACACCGGCAAGTGCCTCAAGGGCCCGGCCTCCGGGCCGCTGACGCCCTACCAGGTCAAGGTGGAGGGTGACGGCATCGTCGTGGTCTGACGGCGATCTGAGTAATTGTGCGTGGTCGCGGGGATGGGCGTACGGGAGGCTGAACCGGCGGCGGGGCTCCGGCCGTACCTCATGTGAGACCCGAACCTGGGAGGACGCACCATGACCGAAACGACGCGCCGGGCGGTTGTGCTCGGAGCCGGAGGCGCCGGGCTTGCCGCGGTCCTGTCCGCGTGCGCGAGCTACGGCGATCCGGCCACGCAGGCCAGCGTGGCGCCGCCGGCCGAGGAGCCGCTGGCCGACGAGGCGTCGGAGGCCCCCGACGGCGGCGCCTCACCGACGAAGAAGGCCAAGGCCGAGGGCAAGGCGCTCGCCGAGACGGCGGACATCCCCTCCGGGGGCGGAAAGGTGTTCGAGAGCCAGAAGGTGGTGGTCGTCCAGACCCAGTCGGGCGACTTCAAGGCGTTCACCGCCGTCTGCACCCACGCGGGCTGCACCGTCGCCTCCGTCTCGAACGGCACGATCAACTGCCCGTGCCACGGCAGCAAGTTCAAGATCGAGGATGGCTCGGTGGCCGCCGGGCCCGCCGAGCAGCCGCTCGAAGAGAAGAAGATCAAGGTGGACGGCGACAGGATCATGCTGCTCTAATTCGTTCTCATCAAATCTTCATCTTTCTGCGGTTGGGTGACCGCATGGCGGATGACCTTCTCAAGAGCCGCAGGGCGGTGATCGCGAGCGCCGGGGCCGGTGGCCTCACGCTGGCGCTCGCCGCCTGCGGGGGCGACACCGGTGACACCAGCACCGCGGCCGCCCAGCAGTCCACACAGCCCACGGCCGCGTCCGGCGCCCCGAGCGCCGCCGAGAGCAGCGCCCCCGCCCCTGGAGGCGGAGCGCTCGCCAAGACCGCCGACATCCCGGTCGGCGGGGGCGCGGTCTTCAAGGAACAGAAGGTCGTGGTGACGCAGCCCACGGCCGGTGACTTCAAGGCGTTCAGCGCCATGTGCACGCACAAGGGCTGCGCGGTCAGCGGGGTCGAGAACGGCCTGATCGACTGCCCGTGCCACGGCAGCAAGTTCAAGATGGAGGACGGCTCCGTCTCGGCGGGCCCCGCCGAGAAGCCGCTCCCCGCGGTGCAGATCACCGTGGAGGGCGACCAGATCACCCTCGCTTGAGGCCGCGGCCGCCGTTTCCCGAGCGGAACGGCGGCCGTCCTGTCGGTGGCGCCCACTAGGCTTTGGAACGTGGTGAGATCAGCGGGCGCTCCCCTCAGTTTCCGGCCGAGACCGGGTTCCATCCCCGACTCGCCGGGCGTCTACCGGTTCCGTGACGCCCACGGCCGGGTGATCTACGTGGGCAAGGCCAAGAACCTCAGGCAGCGGCTCAACTCCTACTTCGCCGACTTCTCGGCGCTGCACCCGCGCACCCAGACGATGCTGACCACCGCGGCCGACGTCGACTGGACGGTCGTCGGCACCGAGGTGGAGGCGCTGCAGCTCGAATACTCCTGGATCAAGGAGTACGACCCCCGCTTCAACGTCAAGTACCGCGACGACAAGTCCTACCCCTATCTCGCGGTTACGATGGGCGACGACTTCCCGCGCGTGCAGGTGATGCGCGGCGCCAAGCGCAAGGGCACCCGCTACTTCGGCCCCTACTCCCACGCCTGGGCGATCCGCGAGACCGTCGACCTGCTGCTGCGCGTCTTCCCGGTGCGCACCTGCAGCGCCGGCGTGTTCAGGCGGGCCGGTCAGATCGGCCGGCCGTGCCTGCTCGGCTACATCGACAAGTGCTCGGCCCCCTGCGTCGGCCGGGTGACCCCCGAGGAGCACCGCGAGCTCGCCGAGGACTTCTGCGACTTCATGGCGGGCAACACCGGCCGCTTCATCAAGCGGCTGGAGAAGGAGATGCGCGAGGCCGCCGGCGAGCAGGAGTACGAACGCGCCGCCCGGCTGCGCGACGACATCCAGGCGCTGCAGCGGGCGCTGGAGAAGCAGGCGGTCGTGCTCGGCGAGGGCACCGACGCCGACGTGATCGCCCTGGCCGAGGACCCGCTGGAGGCCGCCGTCCAGGTCTTCTACGTGCGCGGCGGCCGCATCCGCGGCCAGCGCGGCTGGGTGGTCGACAAGGTCGAGGAGACCTCTCCCGGCGAGCTGGTCGAGCAGTTCCTCCTGCAGATGTACGGCGAGGCCGGCCCCGAGGCGATGCCCCGCGAGGTGCTCGTGCCCGCCCTGCCGCCCGACGCCGAGGCGATCACCGAGCTGCTGACCGAGCAGCGCGGCGCCCGCGTCGACGTGCGGGTGCCGCAGCGCGGCGACAAGAAGGCCCTCATGGAGACCGTCGAGCGCAACGCCAAGGAGTCGCTGGCCCAGCACAAGATCCGCCGCGCCAGCGACCTCACCACCCGCAGCAAGGCGCTCCAGGAGATCGCCGACGCGCTCGACCTCGACCAGGCCCCGCTGCGCGTCGAGTGCTACGACGTCTCCCACCTGCAGGGCGAGAACGTCGTGGCGTCGATGGTGGTGTTCGAGGACGGCCTGGCCCGCAAGAGCGAATACCGCCGCTTCGCCGTCAAGACCAAGGAAGGCGACGTCGCCGCCATCCACGAAGTGATCATGCGGCGGTTCCGGCGCTACCTGGAGGAGCGCTCGGCCACCGGCGAGCTGACCACGGGCGAGCCGGCCGCCGACGACCCGCAGGAGGCCCACGGCCCGATCGACCCCGAGACCGGCCGGCCACGCAAGTTCGCCTACCCGCCCAACCTCGTCGTCGTCGACGGCGCCGGCCCCCAGGCGGCCGCGGCCCAGCGGGCGCTCGACGAGCTGGGCATCGACGACGTGGCAGTGTGCGGGCTCGCCAAGCGGCTGGAGGAGGTGTGGCTGCCCGGCGACGATCAGCCGGTCATCATGCCACGCTCAAGCGAGGGCCTCTACCTGCTGCAACGCGTCAGGGATGAGGCACATCGCTTCGCCATCACCTACCATCGGTCCAAGAGGGCCAAGACCGTGAAGGAGAGCGCACTCGACGGCGTGCCGGGTCTCGGCCCAGCTCGGCGGCAGGCGCTCCTCAAGCACTTCGGCTCCGTGAAGAAACTGCGCGAAGCCACCGTCGCCGAGATCTGCGAGGTCCCCGGCATCGGTCCGTCGACCGCCGAGGTGATCGCATCGACGCTGAAGGGGGAGTCACCGTGAAGACGCGCCAGGGAGCGCCGGTGCCCGGACCGGGAGACGCCGAGACGACCGGGCGGAGCCGCGCGGCCGGAGCGGCGACATGAGCGCGGGGCGGTCGTTCGTCATCGTCACCGGCATGTCCGGGGCGGGGCGGAGCACCGCGGCCAAGGCACTGGAGGACCTCGGCTGGTTCGTCATCGACAACCTGCCGCCCGGCCTGCTGTTCGCCATGGCCGAGGAGGCCGGCAAGGTCAAGCTCGCCGCCGACAAGGTGGCCGCCGTCGTCGACGTGCGCAGCCTCGCCTTCACCACCGACCTCAACGCCGCGATCGAGGAGCTGGAGGCGCGCGGCGTCGGTGTGCGCGTGGTGTTCCTGGAGGCCAGCGACGAGGAGCTGGTGCGCCGCTTCGAGAACGTCCGCCGCCCCCACCCGCTGCAGGGCGAGGGCCGGCTGGTCGACGGCATCGCCCGCGAGCGCGGCATCCTGCGCGAGGTGCGCGCCAATGCCGACCTCGTCATCGACACCTCCGCGCACAACGTCCACGAGCTGCGCAACAAGATCGTCGCCTACTTCGGCGGGGAGGACCGGCCCGGCCTGCGGGTCAACGTGGTTTCCTTCGGGTTCAAGTACGGCCTGCCGGTCGACGCCGACCTCGTCGTCGACTGCCGGTTCCTGCCCAACCCGCACTGGGTGCCCGACCTGCGGCCGATGAACGGCCTCGACACCCCCGTGCGCGACTACGTGCTCGGGCAGCCGGGGGCCAAGGAGTTCCTCGACGCCTACGAGGAGGTCCTGGGGGTGGTCGCCGCCGGCTACGCGCGCGAGGGCAAGAGCTACGCGACGCTGGCGGTGGGCTGCACGGGCGGCAAGCACCGCAGCGTGGCCATGGCCGAGCAGGTCGCCGCCCGGCTGCGTGACCGGGGGATGGAGGTCCAGGTGAGCCATCGGGATGTGGGGCGGGAGTGACCGATGAGCGCCGGGGCTGCGACCCCGCGCGTCCGTCCGCGCCACCACCTTCCGGCCAGGCGCGTCCGTCCGCAACGCCGCTCGCCGCGGGCCCGCCCCTGACCCCGGCGGGTTCCGGCGGTGCGGCTGCGTCGCGTCCTGGCGGCGTGGGTGCGGCTGCGGCGCCGTCTCCTGGTGATGGTGCGGGTCCGGTGGCATCGCTTTCCGGCGGCACGGATTCGTCCGCGTCCCGTCATGGTGGTGAGGGTCCGTCCGGTCGGGCGGATCTTGGAGATGTGCGCGCTGGGATCGCTTCGTCTCTAGGCGGTGTGCGGCCGGCCGCGATGTCGCCCTCCGGACAGGCGCGGCCGAACGGGCCGCGCGTCGTCGCCCTCGGCGGCGGTCACGGCCTGTACGCCTCGCTGTCCGCGCTGCGGGCGGTGACCGACGCGCTCACCGCCGTCGTCACCGTCGCCGACGACGGAGGCTCCAGCGGCCGGTTACGGCGTGAGCTCGGCGTGCTGCCCCCGGGAGACCTGCGGATGGCGCTGGCCGCCCTCTGCGGCGACGACGAGTGGGGCATCACCTGGAGCGAAGTGGTTCAGCACCGTTTCCGCAGCGAGGGTGACCTGCACGGCCACGCGGTCGGCAACCTGCTGATCGTGGCGCTGTGGGAGCTGCTCGGCGACCCCGTCGCGGGGCTCGACTGGGTGGGACGGCTGCTCGGCGCGCAGGGACGGGTGCTGCCGATGGCGTCCGTGCCGCTCGACATCGTCGCCGAGGTGGAGCTCGACGGCGTCGTCTCGACCGTGCGCGGTCAGGTGGCGTGCGCGCTCACGCCAGGCCGCGTTCAGGCGATCTCGCTCGTTCCCGAGGACCCTCCGGCGCGGCCCGAAGCCGTCGAGGCGGTGCTGGAGGCCGACTGGGTGGTGTTCGGGCCGGGGTCGTGGTTCACCAGCGTGCTGCCGCATCTCAAGGTTCCCCAGCTGGCCAGGGCGCTGCACCGCACCAAGGCCAGGCGGCTGGTCACGCTCAACCTCGCCCCGCAGGCGGGGGAGACCGACGACTTCTCGCCCCAGCAGCACCTGGAGGTGCTCCGGCAGCACGCCCCCGAGCTGTCGATCGACGTCATCCTGGCCGACACCGGCGTGGTGGACGACCCGGGCGCGCTGGACAAGGCCGCGGCGGCGCTCGGCGGGCGGGCCGTCCTGGCCGACGTGGCCGCCGCCGACGGCTCTCCTCGGCATGACCCACGACGTCTTGCCTCGGTCCTGGACGAGATTTTCCTCCAGAAGCGTTGATCCTGGTCGGCGCGGCGCGAAGGTGCGAGAGACTGCTGTGAGCCGGTCTGAATGGGGGAGGACTAACGCTTATGGCGATGACAGGTGTGGTCAAGGACGAGCTGAGCCGACTGCCGGTGCTGAAGCCCTGCTGCCGCAAGGCCGAGGTTTCGACGCTGTTGCGGTTCGCCAGCGGCCTGCACCTGGTGGGCGGGCGCATCGTGATCGAGGCGGAGCTCGACACCAACGCCACCGCACGACGGCTCATCAAGGACATCGGCGAGGTGTTCGGCCACAAGGCGGAGGTCCTCGTCCTCGCGCCCGCCGGGCTGCGCAAGGGCTCGCGCTACGTCGTACGCGTCTACCGCGACGGCGAGGCCCTCGCCCGGCAGACGGGTCTCATCGACAACCACGGGCGGCCGGTGCGCGGCCTGCCCCGCCAGGTCGTGGCGGGCGCGTCCTGCGACGCCGAGGCGGCCTGGCGCGGGGCCTTCCTCGCGCACGGGTCGCTCACCGAGCCGGGCCGCTCCATGTCGCTGGAGGTCACCTGCCCAGGCCCGGAGGCGGCGCTGGCGCTCGTCGGCTCCGCCCGGCGGCTCAAGATCCACGCCAAGGCGCGTGAGGTGCGCGGCGTCGACCGGGTCGTGGTCCGCGACGGCGACGCCATCAGCGCCCTGCTGACCCGCCTGGGCGCGCACGACAGCGTGCTGGCCTGGGAGGAGCGACGCATGCGGCGCGAGGTCCGCGCCACCGCCAACCGGCTGGCCAACTTCGACGACGCCAACCTGCGACGCTCGGCCCGGGCGGCGGTGGCGGCCGGGGCGCGGGTGCAGCGGGCGCTGGAGATCCTGGGCGAGGAGGCACCGGATCATCTGGTGGTGGCCGGGCGGCTGCGCGTCGAGCACAAGCAGGCGTCGCTGGAGGAGCTCGGCCAGATCGCCGACCCGCCGCTGACCAAGGACGCCATCGCCGGGCGGATCCGGCGGCTGCTGGCCATGGCCGACAAGCGCGCCTCCGACCTCGGCATCCCCAACACGGAGGCCAATCTCACGGTCGACATGCTCGCCCCCTGACGCGGCGCGGCCGGCTTCCGGTCAGGTCGCGGGCAGTCGCCGGGTACGCGCTCGTCACATGGCAGGCGCGGCTGGGGTCAGCGGGTGGCGGGCGGTGCGTCCTTGTCCGGGTCGCGCGGGGTGAAGAGACTGACGGCGGCGGCCGTGCTGGTCGGCTTGGGCGGCTGCACCGGCTCGAACGGGTCGCGATACTCCGGCTCGGGCTGGTCCTCCTCCGCGCGCGTCTCGGCGGCCGCAGCCTTGCGGCGCATCCGCAGGACACGCAGCAGCGTCAGCAGGAACGCCGGCACGGCGGCGGCGCCGACGGTCGCCCAGAACTGCCATGACGTCTGCGCGACGCTCCACAACGCGAGGGCGGCGCGGCTGGCCTCCTCCTGGAGCGCGGTCGCCGGGAATCCCTGCTCCCACCGCAGCCCGACGGCGCCGGCGACGGAGCCGAGCGTCCGCGCGCCGACCGCGTAGAGCAGCGCCGCCATCGGCAGGAACAGGTTTCTGGCCCGTACGGTCCAGGCGGCCAGGCCGATGATCAGGCCGGCGAGGAAGGAGAGCGCGGCCGGGAAGACCACGGCCGGATCGCCGCCGAACCAGCGGGCCTCGTAGGACAGCCGGTAGAAGAAGGTCTCGACGGCCGCGTACGAGGCCGCGCCGAGCAACATGGCGATGAAGCCTGCGATCAGGCCGGACAGCAGCCCCGATCTTCGTTGTGACATCTCAGCCCCCAGAGAATGCCCGAGTTTACTCCGACGAGTCGGGCACTTTACTCGAACGCTCCAAATTGCGCCTCTCGAATGGTGATACGCAGGGCGGGGGTTGCAGTGGTCTAAACCAATTTAGGTCCGATAGGGTTGGGCTCAGGTAACAGCCCGCCATCACGTACTGAGGAGATCGGTTCCCGTGACCATCCGCGTAGGCGTCAACGGCTTCGGCCGCATCGGTCGTAACTTCTGGCGTGCGGTCGCCGCCAGCGGCAAGGACATCGAGATCGTGGCGGTCAACGACCTGACCGACAATGCGACGCTCGCCCACCTGCTGAAGTACGACAGCATTCTCGGCCGTCTGCCCTACGAGGTGAAGGCGTCGAGCGAGGAGATCACCGTCGACGGCAAGGCCATCAGGGTCTTCGAGGAGCGCGACCCGGCCAAGCTGCCGTGGGGCGACCTCGGTGTCGACGTGGTGCTCGAGTCGACCGGTCTGTTCACGGACGCGACCAAGGCCAAGGTGCACGCCGACAACGGCGCGAAGAAGGTCATCATCTCCGCCCCGGCGAAGAACGAAGACGTGACGATCGTCATGGGCGTCAACCACGACTCCTACGACCCGGCCAAGCACACGATCATCTCCAACGCCTCCTGCACCACCAACTGCCTGGCCCCGATGGCGAAGGTCCTCCACGACACCTTCACCATCGAGAAGGGTCTGATGACCACCATCCACGCCTACACGCAGGACCAGAACCTCCAGGACGGCCCGCACAAGGACCTGCGCCGCGCCCGCGCCGCCGCCCTCAACGTGGTGCCGACCTCCACCGGCGCGGCCAAGGCCATCGGCCTGGTGCTGCCGGAGCTCAAGGGCAAGCTCGACGGGTTCGCGATGCGCGTGCCGATCCCCACCGGCTCGGCCACCGACCTCACCGTCGAGGTCGGCCGTGACGTCACGGTCGAGGAGGTCAACGCCGCGCTCAAGGCCGCCGCCGAGGGCCCGCTCAAGGGCGTCCTGACCTACACCGAGGACGACATCGTCTCCTCCGACATCGTCACCGACCCCGCCTCCTGCATCTTCGACGCGGGCCTGACCAAGGTCATCGGCAACCAGGTCAAGGTCGTCGGCTGGTACGACAACGAGTGGGGCTACTCCAACCGCCTCGTCGACCTCATCGAGCTGGTGGGCGCGGACCTCTAATGCGCTCGCTCGACGATCTCGACGTGCGAGGTCGGCGCGTGCTCGTGCGCGCCGACCTCAACGTCCCCCTCGACGGGGAGACGATCACCGACGACGGGCGCATCCGCGCGTCGGTGCCCACGATCACGACGCTGGCGGACCGGGGTGCGAAGGTCGTCGTCTGCGCGCACCTGGGCCGCCCCAAGGGGCAGGTCAAGGCGGAGTTCTCGCTGAAGCCGGTCGCCGTGCGGCTGCGCGAGCTGCTCGGCCGCGACGTGGCGTTCGCCACGGACGTGGTCGGCGACAGCGCCCGCGCCACCGTGGACGGGCTTCAGGACGGCCAGGTGGCCCTGCTGGAGAACCTCCGCTACGAGCCGGGCGAGGAGTCCAAGGACGACGCGCTGCGCGGCGATTTCGCCACCAGGCTGGCCGGCCTCGCCGACCTCTACGTGGGCGACGGGTTCGGCGCGGTGCACCGCAAGCACGCCAGCGTCTACGACGTCCCCCGGATGCTGCCGCACGCGGCCGGCAGGCTGGTCCTCGCCGAGGTCGAGGTGCTGAAGCGGCTGACCGAGGACACCGAGCGCCCCTACGTGGTGGTGCTCGGCGGTGCCAAGGTCTCCGACAAGCTGGGTGTCATCGCCAACCTGCTCTCCAAGGTCGACCGGCTGCTCGTCGGCGGTGGCATGGCCTACACCTTCCTCAAGGCCCAGGGCCACGAGGTCGGCGGGTCGCTGCTGCAGGAGGACCAGCTCGACCAGGTGCGCGGCTTCCTCGACGAGGCGGCCAAGCGGGGCGTCGACCTGGTGCTCCCGGTCGACGTGCTGGCGGCCACCCACTTCGCCGAGGACGCGCCGTACGACGTGGTCGAGGCCACCGCGATCCCGGCCGACCGCGAGGGCCTCGACATCGGCCCGCGCACCCGCGAGCTGTTCGCGAGCAAGCTGGCCGACGCCCGCACCGTCTTCTGGAACGGCCCCATGGGTGTGTTCGAGTTCGACGCGTTCGCGGGTGGCACCAGGGCGGTGGCCGAGGCGCTGATCGCCTCCGAGGGCTACAGCGTGGTCGGCGGCGGCGACTCCGCCGCCGCCGTGCGCAAGCTGGGCCTGCCCGAGGACGGTTTCTCCCACATTTCCACCGGTGGAGGGGCGAGCCTCGAATATCTCGAGGGCAAGACCCTGCCCGGACTTGCCGCCCTGGAGGGGTGACGCGTGAGAAAGCCGCTCATCGCCGGCAACTGGAAGATGAACCTCAACCACCTTGAGGCGATCGCGCTGGTCCAGAAGCTGGCCTTCGCGCTCAACGACAAGGACTTCGACAAGGTCGAGGTGGCGGTGCTGCCGCCGTACACCGACCTGCGCAGCGTGCAGACGCTCGTCGACGGCGACAAGCTGCGCATCGTGTACGGCGCGCAGGACCTGTCGCAGCACGATGCCGGCGCCTACACCGCAGAGATCTCGGGCGCCATGCTGGCCAAGCTCGGCTGCACTTATGCGGTGATCGGCCACTCCGAGCGGCGCCAGTATCACCGCGAGGACGACGACCTGGTCAACGCCAAGGTGCTGGCCGCCTACCGCCACTCCATCACGCCGATCCTGTGCGTGGGCGAGGGGCTGGAGGTGCGGCAGGCGGGCGGCCACGTGGCGCACACCGTGGGTCAACTCGAGAATGCGCTGCGCAAGATCCCGGCCGAGCAGGCACAATCGATAGTGGTCGCCTACGAGCCGGTGTGGGCGATCGGCACCGGTGAGGTGGCCACTCCCGAGGACGCCCAGGAAGTCTGCGCGGCGTTGCGGGAGCGACTCGCTGAGCTGTACGACACCGAACTGGCCGCCAAGGTCCGTATCCTTTACGGAGGCTCGGTCAAGTCAGGCAACATCGCCGGGATCATGGCTCAACCCGATGTCGATGGCGCGCTCGTGGGCGGTGCCAGCATCGATGCCGGGGAGTATGTCAAGATCTGCCGTTTTTCTGATGTGGCCGGCTAACTGAGCGGTTCTGGAGGTGCGATTTGACAGCAGGCCGTACCCTCTAGAGGCAAGTTTGAATCGTCACGCGTCACAGAGCATTGAAGGAACAGGCATACCGTGGAACTCGGAATCTCCATCGCCCTCATCCTGGCGAGCCTTCTCATGATCCTGCTCGTCCTGCTCCACAAGGGCAAGGGTGGCGGTCTGTCCGACATGTTCGGCGGCGGTTTCTCGTCGAGCTTCGGCGGCTCGTCCGTGGTGGAGCGCAACCTCGACAGGTTGACCGTCATCACGGGCGTGATCTGGTTCGTCTGCATCGTCGCGCTCGGTCTGCTGGTCAGGCCCTGAACGACCCGACCCCGAGCGGGTCAACGCGCGTGACAGTGATTCTCCCCCCGTGTCTCGCGGGGCGATCGAGCGAGGAGTTCATCCGTGGGTAGTGGCAACGCGATCCGTGGCAGCCGTGTCGGCGCCGGCCCGATGGGGGAGGCCGAGCGCGGCGAGGCAGCTCCGAGAGTGCGGGTCTCGTTCTGGTGTGCCAACATGCACGAGACGCGCCCCAGTTTCGCCAGCGACGCCGCGGTCCCCGAGCTGTGGGACTGCCCGCGCTGCGGCCTTCCGGCCGGTCAGGACGAGCAGGCCCCGCCTGCGCCGCCCAAGAACGAGCCGTACAAGACGCACCTCGCCTACGTGAAGGAGCGCAGGAGCGACAAGGACGGCAAGGCGATCCTGGAAGAGGCGCTCGAGCGCCTGCGCAACACGAAGTCCCCCTGGTAGGGCCATTCGTCCGCGCGGGACGGTGAAACGGTGAGGGCTCCGGCTGCATGCCGGGGCCCTTTCGCCTTCCCGGGGATCCTCGCCCGGGGATCCTTGCCCGGCGTCCTGCCACGGGGTTCTGTCGTGGGGTCCTTCCTGCGGTCCGTCGCGCCTCCGACCGGTCGAGGCGCGGCGGGCGTGGGCGGGCCCTGCCCGCACCCGCCGCTGACCCGTCGAAGGACTCGGCCGCCGTCCGAGCCGACTGATCGGGAACGACGAGCGGATCTACGCGCCGGCCCGCTGGTACACCGGCTCGCCGGCCACGAACGTCATGCGCACCCCGGTGGTCCAGATCTCCTCCGGCGGCAGCGCGAACGGGTCACGGTCGAGCACCACCAGGTCGGCCGGCCGGCCCGCCTCGACCACCCCGGCGGGGGAGCGGTTGATCCAGGCCGAGCCGGCCGTGTACGCGGTCAGCGCCGTGGCCAGGTCGATGCGCTGGCCCGGCAGGAACGGCGTCTGCGCCGTCGGGTAGCCGGCGTGCACCGAGCCGCCCGGCTCCGTGCGGTTGACCGCCACGTGCACGCCCTGCAGCGGATCGGCGTCGGACACCGGCCAGTCGCTGCCCGCGCAGAACCTGGTGCCGTGGGCCAGCAGGTCGGCGAACGGATACTGCCACGAGGACCTCGGCTCTCCCAGGTAGGGCAGCGTCAGCTCGTCCATCTGCGCGTGGTGGGTGGCCCACAGCGGCTGCAGGTTGGCCGTCACGCCGAGCGCCGCGAACCGGGGCACGTCGGACGGCTCGATGATCTGCAGGTGGGCGATGTGGTGACGGTTGCCCGGGTCGGTGCCCTCCAGGCTGTCGAGCGCCTCGCGCACCGCCCGCTCGCCGATCGCGTGGAAGTGCACCTGGAAGCCGACCCGGTCCAGCTCGCGCACGTACTCCTTCAGCTTGCCCGGGTCCACGTACGACAGGCCCGTGCCGCCGCACAGGCAGTACGGTTCGAGCGTCGCGGCCGTGAAGTTCTCGGTGATGCCGTCCTGCATGATCTTGACCGAGGTGGCGGCGAACCGGTCGAGGCCCTTGGCGGACTCCCGCCGCTCGACCAGGTCGCCGATCTGGTCGAGCCCGCGCGTGCGGTCCCACCACAGCGCGCCGACCACGCGCGCCCGCAGCCTGCCGGACCGGGCCGCCGACAGGTACGTGGGGAGCTGGTCGTCCGAGCCCGCGTACGATCCGACGATCGCGTCCTGCCACCCCGTGATACCGAGCGAGAACAGGTGGTTCTCGGCGTCGGCCAGCGCCGCCTCCAGGTCCTCGGCCGTGGGCCGGGGGGTGAGCAGGCCGACCAGGTCCATCGCGCCCTCGTGCAGGACGCCGCTGGGGGTGCCGTCGGGGTCGCGCTCGATGCGGCCGTCGGCCGGGTCGGGGGTGTCGCGGGTGATGCCGGCCCGTTCGAGGGCGCGGGTGTTGACCCAGGCGGCGTGGTGGTCGCGCTGGATCAGGTAGGCCGGCCGGTCGAGGAAGTCGAGCTGGGAGCGGTGGGGGAGGCCGCCGGGGAACGCCGACATGTCCCACCCGCCGCCATCGATCCACTCCTTATCCCGATTTTTCGTCGCATAATCGGAGATTTTGGCGAGGTAGGCGTCCAGGCCGTAGACCTCCGACAGGTCGCACCTGGCGCGCTCCAGCCCCGCCTGCACCGGATGCATGTGCGCGTCGGTGAACCCCGGCACCAGCAGCCCGCCGTCCAGGTCCACGGTTTCCACGGCGTTCACGGCGTTCACTGTGTCCACTGCGTTCACTGTGTCCACTGCGCCGACAGGGCCGGTGCCGCCCGCGAGGCGGGCCAGCTCGCGCTCGGTGCCCACGGCGGCGATCACCCCGTCGCGGACCAGCACCGCCTCGGCGAAGTCGCCCTTCGCGGTGAAGACGCGCCCGCCACGGAAAAGGATGTTCATGAGGTTCCCCTGTGCCGTCAGATCAACCGAAAACAGATTATTGGCGGACATCTCGCTATATGAAACGAGACGTTAGCGGAGGTGTAACAGCTCCCCGGCATGCTCGTTCGCATGGGATTCTTGCGCATCCGCACCACGGTGGACGAGCGGCCGGGACGGCTGGCCTCCCTAGCAGCGGCACTGGCCGCGCGGGGCGGCAACATCCTGGGCCTGAGCGTCCAGTCCGACGCCGCCGGCACGGTGGACGAGTTCGTCGCCGACATCCCCGCCAACCCCGAGACCGTGCGCGAGGCCCTGGAGACGGCCGGCGGTCGTCGCGTCCAGGTCGTCGAGGCCACCGCCCACGAGCTGACCGACGAGCCGACCCGCGCGCTGCTGCTCGCCTCCCGGCTGCGCACGACGCCCTGGCGGCTGCCCGAGCTGCTGGGGGAACTGCTGCGCGCCGACGACGCCCGGTGGATCTATGGTGAAGCCGTGAGTGATCTTCCCGACCCCACCCAGCTCGTCGTGCCCGTGGCGCCCCGGCGTGCCGTCCGGCTGCGCCGCTCGGAGTTGCCGTTCACGCTGACCGAAGCCGCCCGCGCGGCCTCCTTCGCCCGGCTCGCGCAGCCGTCGGCCGAGCAGCGCGGCGACGAGCGCACGGTCAAGCTGCCCGACGGCGTGGAGGTCCGCGTCCGCCCGCTGACCTCGATCGACCGCGAGGCCGTCCGCGACCTGCGCGGTGGGCACTACGCCCACGTGTGAGAGCGGTACATCGGACACGGGCCGCCCGGCCGCTCGGGGCCGTCCCCGGCCGGCAGGCGCAGGGCGCGGCTGTGGGGCGCGCCCTCTCTGGCGCCGGGCGACGCGCTGCGGTGCGGCCGGCAGGGGAGCCCTTGGGGCGGTGTGGTGATCGGTCGCCGCTGCCGCCGGCACCCCAACAAGCCGATCGGGCACGACATCCCATCAGCGATCAACTCTCCCGGTTGCCGGCAGGGGCACGGCCTTTCGTCAGGACTCACGGTCCAGATCGAGGGAGTGCTCACCTACCGGGGGCAACCAGGTCCGAGTCTGCCGGATGGCGACCCATTGGCTCTCATTAGATCGAGGTTAGGGCTTGCAGGGAATAGCCCGTAGCTTTCGAGGATGTCTCTCGTTGCTGTGGTATGGGCGTAGCAGCGGAGATTGTGACGATGCTGGGGGCTTACTCGGTCTGCCCCATTCCCATCCGCTCGGGGACCTGCTTGGCGACTCCCCGCAGGTCCACCGCATGCTCGCCGGGACGCGGCGCGGGTGCCCGCTCGACCACGGTCACGGCGAACCCGTACCTGCGCAGCCGGTACGCGAGGGACAGGCCGGCGATGCTGCCGCCCGATATCACTTCATGCCTCATCAGCCTTCCCCTTCTCTGTCAGAGCTTGTCGACCGGCCCCGCATTGGGCGACGCCTGACGTTCCCAATCGATCGATTGGTTGACCATGCCGGATAGTACGGTATAGAAAGGGTGCTATCTGTCAATCGATCGATTGGTAGTTGATGTCAAGCTTGGTTGAGATCCACCGGGCGGCGGTGCGGCTGTTCGCGCGTAAGGGCTATGCGGGCACCGGTATCCGCGACCTCGGCAAGGAGGTGGGGATCAACTCCGCGACGCTCTACCACTACGCCGGCGGCAAGGAGGAGATCCTGGTCGCGATCATGGCGGCCTGCCTGGAGGGTCTGCTGGACGGGGGCCGCCGCGCCCTCGATCACAGTGCCGACCCCGCGGTCCAGCTCGTCCGGCTGGTCCGGCTGCACGTGGCCATGGAAGCGGTCAATCCGCTGACCTCGTACGTGACGGACCGCGAGGTGCGTGCGCTGTCGGCGGCCAACCGCGCACGCGTCCTCGGTCTGCGCGACGACTACGAGTCGATGTTCCAGCAGGTGCTGGAACGGGGAAAGCGAACCGGCCAGTTCCAGATCGACGATCTCTCGACCACCCGGATGGCGCTCCTGGAGATGTGCAACGGGGTTTCGAACTGGTATCGCCCCGGCGGACGGCTGTCGGTGGCCGAGATCCAGGACCGGTTCGCCGACCTCGCGACCCGGCTCGTCGGCTGCCCGTCGGTGCCGCCGGCGGAGTCCGGCACGGGTCTGCAGGTGGCCCGGCTCGACTCTGAGCCACTCGACCAGCACGCCGACGAGGAGGCCCTGGCATGACGACGATCATCGATGCCCGGATGAGGCTGCCGCAGGAGCTTCGGGTCCGGCCCAGCTACGAGGTCCCGCCCCGGCAGGCCGAACAGTACGACCGGGTGCTCGACCTCGGCAGGAAGATCAACGAGGGAACCCTGCACGACCTGCTGACAACCATGGACGGCGAAGGGATCGGCCATGCCGTCGTCCACGCCGAGTCCGAAGGCGGCGAGTCCGCGCAGGCGTTGAACGACGCGCTGCTCGCCCTGCTGGCCGCGCACCCCGGCCGGTTCAGCGGTGTCGGCGCGGTCGACCTGCACCCCCTGTGGCCGACACGGATCGCCACGCAGGTCGCCACGGCGTCCGCGTCCGGCCTGCTGGGCATCTCCGTCCAGCCCGCCTTCTTCGGCCTCGACATCGACGATCGCGCGCTCTACCCGATGTACTCGCGGGCCGAGGAACTCGGCCTGGTCGTCGCCCTGCATACCGGTGTGACCTATTCGCGGATGCACCCCATGCGTCACGAACGGCCCGAACTCCTCGACCAGGTCGCCTGCGACTTCCCCGACCTCAAGCTCGTCGCCTGCCATGCCGGATGGCCGTGGGTCACCGAACTGTGCGCCGTCGCCCGCCGCCACCCCACCGTGTACCTGGAGTTCGGCGGTCTGGCTCCCAAGTACGTGGCCAAGGCGGGCACCGGCTGGGACGCGCTGTTCACGATGATGCCGAACGTGCTGCGCGAGCAGGTCCTGTACGGCAGCGACTGGCCCGTCATGCATCCCCACCGCGCGTTGGCCGAGTGGCGGCAGTCCGGCCTGCCCGCGGCGGCGCTCCAGGCGCTGTTCGCCGGCAACGCGGCCCGGCTGTTCGGCCTCAAGCCCGAGGCGTTCCCCGGAGACACCCAGTGATCGTCGAGTTGCTCCGGACACAGGCGCGGCGTGCTCCCGGCAAGGTGTTCCTGCGGACCGAGCAAGGCGATCACACCTACGCCGAGGTCCATCAGCGAGCCGGAGCGCTGGCTGCCGACCTCGCGCGGCACGGGATCGAACCGGGTGAGCCGGTGGTCGCGCTCATGGGCAACAGCGCGGAGCTGGTATTCACCTGGTTCGCCGTGAACTGGCTGGGCGGCGTCCACGTCCCGGTCAACACCGCCCTGATCGGCCGGGGCCTGGCGCACGCTTTCCAGGTGACCGGGGCACGAGTCGCCGTCGTCGACGCCGATCTGCTGCCGAACCTCCTGGCGGTCGCGCCGGAACTCCCCCGGCTGACGACCGTCGTCGTCCACGGCGCGCCCCAGCCGCCCGCGAACCGCGCGGACCTGCCGGTCCTCGCCGCATTCCCCGAATCCCTGACGAGCGCCCGCCATCCCGTCCCTTTCCCCGTGGACGACCTTTCCCCCGCCACGATGCTGTTCACCTCGGGGACCACCGGGCCGTCCAAGGCCTGTGTGCTCTCCCACCGCTACGTCGTCAGGCAAGGTCAGCTGCACGCACAGAACCTGGGCTTCACCGCCGATGACGTCCTCTATTGCCCGTTCCCCCTCTTCCACGTCGACGCGGCGACCCTGACCGTCGTGGCCGCCCTCGCCACCGGTGCGACGGCGGCGATCGGCCGCCGCTTCAGCACCTCCGGTTTCTGGGCGGACGTCCGCCGCTTCGACGCCACCGTCATGAACTTCATGGGCGCGACCCTGGCGATGCTCTGGAAACAACCGGCTGCCGCCGGCGACCGCGACCACCGGATCCGGCTGGGCTGGGGCGTTCCGATGCCCGACTGGAAGGCCGGCTGGGAAGAGCGGTTCGGTTTCCCCCTCTACGAGATCTACGGCCTGACCGACGGCGGGATCTGCGTCTACGACCCGCTCGACGCCCCCAAACGCCCCGGATCCTGCGGCCGCCCCATCCCCGAGTACGAACTTGCCATCGCCGACCAGAACGGCTATCACCTGCCTCCCGGCGAGATCGGCGAGATCCTCATCAGAGCACGCGAACCCGGCCTGATCATGTCCGGCTACCACGCCATGCCGGAAGCCACCGCCGCGGCCTTCCACGGCGACTGGCTGCGCACCGGCGACCTGGGCCGCCAGGACGCCGACGGTTTCCTGTACTTCATCGGCAGGGTCAAGGACGCGATCCGCCGTCGCGGCGAGAACATCTCCGCCTACGAGGTGGAGCAGATCATCGAAAGCCACCCCGCCGTCCTGGAGGCCGCGGCCATCGGCGTCCCCAGCGAACTCAGCGAGGAAGACGTCAAGGCATGCGTCGTGCTACGCCCCGGCGCGAGCATCACCCCGGAAGAACTCGCCGATCACTGCGCCCGTACCGGCGCCAGGCACATGGTCCCCCGCTACGTGGAATTCCTCCCCTCCCTTCCCAAGACCCCGACCCAGAAAGTCGAGAAACTCCGCCTCAAGCAGCGCGGCCTCACCCCGCAGACGCACGATCTGCAAAAGGACCGGGCGTAGGAACGATGCCGCTCAGTGTCCACGGCCACGTCTCCGGCGCGCAGTTCCTCGGCCAGGTAGCAGAACATCATCGCCTCGAATTGCTGGCCACACCCCCGAAGAGGCCGACGAGCTGCTGGGCACCATCCCCACCTGGGCGTCCCCGCCGCATGGGGCACTCGGCGGCATCACCGCGCTATGGACCCTGGCCCAGTTCTTCCAGGCTGCTCGCGCGCCCACGCCCGAGTTGGAGGCGTGCACGACCTCCTCGTGAGTCCGTTCCTCGACGCGTACGTGGGCGGTAGCTCTGCGGGAGCGGCGGGGTCGTGGCATTGACAGGCATTGGCTGGAAGGATCTCCCAGCCGCGACCAAGGCGATGGTGCAACAGCACACCGGGCCCGTGCGGTCAGCGCGGAGTGTGTCAGAAGGCCGCAACTCTGCCGTGGCGGCGCTGCTGACCACTTCCCACGAGACTGTGTTTGTCAAGGGACTGCATCGCGACCACACGAGCCGGCCCACCCAGGACATAGAGTGGATGATCAGCCCGTACGTGGTTCAGGTCGCGCCCCGGCTGCTGTGGCGGGCAGACGAGGGCGAGTGGGACCTGCTCGGCTTCGAGGCCATCGACGGCCGCCACGCAGTCCTTGTTTGAGCCCGGCCCGCCCGACCTGCCGCTCCTCATCGACACGATGACCCTCCTGGGCCGTCTCACCGCGCCGCGCCTACCCATCAGGAACGCCGAAGACCTCTGGCGTCCCTACCTGGACGACCCTGAGGACTCGCGGCTGCTGGCGGGAGGGCGGCTCCTGTACACGGACTACAAGCCGCTCAATGTGCTCGTCGAAGGCGGCCGGGCGCTGCTTGTCGACTGGACGTCCCCCACGCGGGGTCCGGATGGATCGACCCGGCATGCCTCATCATCCGGCTGATTGCCGACGGTCATACCGCTGAAGAGGCCGAGCATGTTGTGCGTGGCTTGCCTGCCTGGATCCACGCCCCGACCACCAGCGTGGATGTGTTCGCAGCGGCCAGCGTGCGCATGTGGGAGGAGATCGCCAATCGCGACTCCGTCCCCTGGACCGAAGGCATGGCCTGCGCAGCCCGCGATTGGCACAAGCACCGCCAGGCCCTGCGGGCGGCGCTGGACATCTGAACCCATTGCCGGGTCGACCAAGGGCGACAAGAGGAACGCCCAGTTGGAGGTTCCACCCGACGAAGGACAGTCAGACCAGCAGTGTGCTGTTGCTACCGCCCCAGAGAAGCTGCCAGCCTAAAGCAGGCCGTCGCACGCAGGTCAGCTGTCCTCGGGCGGTGGTCCGGCGAAGTTGCCGATATCGAACACCGAGTAGACCACGCCTTCCTCGATCAGTCTGGTGAGGGCCTCGGAGCACATGCCCGCCATCGAACGCGCCCGCGGAGCATTCGATACGCGGGAAGACGCGGGTCTCTGAGCCCTCCCGCCCCAGCCAGCCGTAGAAACCGGGATCCCTGACGGGGGCGGCTGAGCGCCGATAGCCGGGGCGGCATTGGCTCCCGCGCCAACCCGTCGCGCGAACTTCTCCGCGGGCGCGCGATCCCGTCCCAGGGCGAGCGCGTCGGCCCCGCGTGGCGTGAGCGGGGAACCTCGGCCGCTGGCGTCCTGCGCCCGCTGCGTGACCCGGATGCGGCCGGGCTCGACGAGGACGACGTGGAGTGGACACCCTCTCAGCGGCTCTGCCGGGAGCCGGATCGTTTGTCCGGGGCGGGCCGCTCGCGGAACGAGACGGAGCCCTCGCGGCCGATGGTCGCCGCTATGGCGGAAAGGCCAGGCTGGAGGCGGTCCACATCCCTATCCGTTCCGGATCGGACTGTTCCGCCCTTTCCTGCGATCGCCGCTGTGAGCAGGCGCTATCTCTGAATGGACCATTAATGTCCGACTCGCGCGGCCAAGGGCTTCGTCAACCCGCGATTGGCGCGCCCTGCGCATGGAGGAGCAGTGAACGTGAGCGGTAATCGCGAAGTTTGGGTGGCGATCGTCATCATCGCGGGGGCTATCGTCGGCCTCGTCGGTGGCGGGTTGGCTTGGGTGGCCCGGCACCGCGCCTCCCTTGGCAGTGCTGGTCGGCGCGGGCGGCCTGGCCGGCTTCGTCGGTCTCGCATTGGCGATCAGGACGTTCCTGAAATGAATCTCCGGCGTTTCGTGGCGGCACCTCCTCGTCGGAGCCTTCCGGGACGGAGGGGCTCCGCGCGCGGACGCGTCGGCGGGCGCCCACCCCCGGTCGCCGAGCTGCTGCCCATGTAGATTACACGACATGTATGTCGTGTAATCTAATCGCATGACGAACGAACCGACGCTGGTCTTCATCCCCTGCTTCTCCGGCGCCCCTTGGGACCTCGAGCAGCTCACCCCCCCTGGCCTACCGGCCCCAACGCACGTTCCGCCTTCCCGAAGACGTCAACGACATGGAGGCCTACGCCGACGCCGTCGCAGCCCAAATCGCGGACCTGGACGAATACGTCCTGGTCGGCGACTCCTTCGGCGCGAACATCGCGCTGGCGCTGGCTGTCCGCCAACCGGCAGGGCTCCGCGGCCTGGTGATGTCCGGCGGGTTCGCCGCCAACCCCATTTCCTCACCGCTCTGGAAGACCGCCATGCGGCTCATGGGCAGGCTGCGCGGCGACCTCTACCGGCAGCTGGTGCTGCGCGCACACGCCCACCGGCTGGCATCGCCCCACGATCGCGAGGGCCAGATCCCCTGGAGCGAGGCCGACAGCCGCCACCTGTTCCTGGCCAACACCCCTGCCATATCCTTCGGAGCCCGCCTCACCGCAGCACTGGCCGCCGACTACACCGATCGTCTCGACAAAGTCGCGGTCCCCACTCTGATCATCACGCCATCACACGACAAGCTGATCGGCGAGGAAGCGGCGCAAATCATGCATACCGGGATCCCGGACGCCGACGAGATCGTGCTGGAGCGGACCGGGCACATGTTCCGCTTCACCCATCCCGACACCTATGCCCGCGCCGTCGAGGCGTTCCTGGCCGAAAGGGTCGACGAGCCCGAGGTGGCCGGTGCGGCCCGCTGAAGAGCTCCGCTACCTGATCCTGGCCACGTAACGAGAAGGCAACCGGATGCTCGGCCAGGCCCTGCGGCCGCTGGCCATCACGCCCTCCCAGGCCGAGGTCATCCGCGTCCTGCAGGAGCGTGGCCCGCTGACCCTCAACGGCCTCGGCGAACTGCTGATCTGCGAGAGCGGCACCAGCCCGAGCCGACTCGTTGACCGGCTGGTCGCAGCCGGCCTGGTCAAGCGCGAGGTGGCAACACACGATCGCCGCCACATCGAGTTGTCGCTCACCGCGGAAGGAGCCCGGCTCGGCCAGAAGATCATCAAGATCGAGGACGATCTCTACCGGTCGATCGACGCCGCAGCCGAGGGGCACGATCTGGAGCACCTCTTCGGGTTTCTCCGGGCCTTCGTCGCCGATCTGCCTGCGGGACAAGGCCTGTCGTTTAGGACGCTGTCACCAAGTACACGCGAGCGAGTTGGCCCAGGTGGCGGGGCACTGGAGTGCTTGCCGGAGTGACCACCCCGGCTACTGAGGAGGTCCCATGACTCCGTCCTCCCAGGGTCATCCACGCCGGGTCTCGTTCCGCAGTTGGGCGGGGGTCGCCGGGCGTTGGACGCAACCCTTGCCCCGCGCGGATGGGGCAGCCCACCACTGCGGGGATGCCGCCCGTCTGTCACGGTGTGGCGAGGTGGAGGCTTGCCGGGATGGCTTCGAACGCGTCCTTCAGGCGCCGGTTAAGGGTCTGCCGTCCGCCGTGCCCGCCCTCGCGCACCCAGTCGCGACCCGAGACGCTCCAGGCGGTGACGGCGAGTTCGGCCAGGACGTGCAGGCGCAGGTCGTCGGTGTCCAGGCCGAGCTTGTCCGCCAGGCAGCCGATCACGTTCTTCTTGACGCCGGAGCGGTGGTGCTCCACGTAGGCGAGCAGGGCGGGGGCGGTGAGTATGAGCCGGCGGGTGGCGACGTAGCGCTCGTCCCAGTCCGGCTCCAGCGCGGCGGCGGTTTCCAGTAGCGCATCGCGCAGCTCGGCCAGGACGAGGCCGGTCAGCTTCCGCCGCTCCAACGTGGTCAGGTAGGCCGACCACAGCTGGATCTCGGCCTCGATCGCCACCGCCTCCTTGGTCGGGAAGGTGCGGAAGAAGGTGCTCTTTGACACCTCAACCTCCTCGACCAGTTCCTCCAGCGTGGTCGCGTCGAAGCCCTTGTCGGTGAACAGCCGCAGGGCGGCGTCGGCCAGCGCGCGGCGGGTGCGCAGCTTCTTGCGTTCGCGCAGCGGCAGTGAACGGTCGTCGGTCATGCGCGTCATCCTAGTCGAAGCGACCCTCAGGAACGAATGAATCTCAGCAATAATTGAGACTTGCATCTAAGTGAGACTGAGTGTCATTATTGGCGGCGCCCGGGAAGTCACCCAGCCAAGGAGCAACCATGACCACCACCACGCCGATCACCCTCAACCCCCAGATCCTCGGCCAGGCCGAGAACGCCCACCGAGCCCTGCTGGAGCGCGCCCTGACCGGCACCGGCCTCACCTACCGCCACTGGGTCACCCTCAAGATCACAGCTGTCAGCGGCCCGGCCGTCCAGCACGAGCAACTCGCGGCACGCGCCGCCGGTGCCCTGAAGATCGACGCCCAGGTGGCCGGCGAGTCCATCGCCCACCTGGCCACCTCCGCCCTACTGGAGGTCCACTCCGGCACCGTCGACCTCACAGCCCGGGGCCACGACCTGTACCAGCGGCTCAGCACCGCCATCGGCCAGACCATCTCCCGGCTCTACAGCGAGGTGTCCGCCGAGGACCTGCAGGTCGCCGGACGCGTGCTGGCCGCCATCACCGCCCGCGTCGACGCCGAACTCGCCACCGCCTGATCACCCGCCATCCGCACCACGCAAAAGGACGACACACGCCATGCCCGTCACCACGGTTCTTGACTCCCACATCCACCACATCGAGACCGGGGCCGGCGACCTGCCGGTGGTGTTCCTGCACGGCAGCCCCACCTCCTCGCACCTATGGCGCAACGTCATCCCACACGTCGCCGACCGTGCCAGGGCACTGGCCCCGGACCTGATCGGCATGGGCGCCTCCGGCAAGCCCGACATCGCCTACCGATTCGCCGACCACGCCCGCTACCTGGCCGCCTGGCTCGAGGCCCAGAATCTGGACCAGGTCGTTCTGGTCGGCCACGACTGGGGCGGCGCACTGGCCATGGACTGGGCCGCCCGCCACCCCGGCCGGGTACGCGGCATAGCCCTGCTAGAAACATTCCTGCGACCGCAGATGTGGGCCGAACTCCCGCCCGAGGTGGCCGAGCACTCCATCGCCCTGCGCACACCCGGCCTCGGCGAGCGCCTGCTGCTGCAGGACAACGCAGCCATCGAGTACGCCCTGCCGCACCCGTTCGCCATCCAGACCGGCCTCAGCCGCGAAGACCACGACGTCTACCACGCCCCCTACCCCGATCCCGACTCCCGGCTGCCCCTGCTGCAATGGCCGCGGGAGATCCCCTTCGACCGCGAACCCGCCGACGTCGCCGAGCGCATGGACGCCTACGGTAGATGGCTCGCCGACACCCCCACCGTGCCCAAGCTCCTGCTCACCGTCGACGACGGCGTCGGCATCGCCGCACCAGAGATCATCGACTGGGCTCGCCGGACCGCCGCCGCCCTCGAAATAGAGGGCATCGGCCCCGCCGGGCACCAGGCACCCGAAGACCAGCCCGACGCCATCGGCAAGGCCATCGCCCGCTGGCTGGACCGTCATCACCTCACCTCCCCGGCTCGATGATCAGCGGCCAGGCGCTATGCCTTCGCGGACAACGCCCCGCCGCCTACTGCGCCGAGGCCAGCGGCACGGCTGTCCCTTTCTCCCGTACTTGGTCTGCCCCTACACAGAAGAGTCCGGTCTACCGGTGCACCGTGCAGAGCACGTCGAAGGTCTCCTACCCAACCGCTACCAGCGCGGCCTGATCGAACTGCTGGAGGTCCTGGAGTTCCGTTCCAACGACACGGGGTCCCAGTGAGAAGCGTGCCGTGAGTCCCAAACGATCACGCTCAGTGAACAGAGCGGAAACAGGAACAGGAACTCAGATCACGCGATCATCGTCTTTACCAGTCTCGAAGGCCCGACCTGCTCTACCGGCCGCTCGGCAACCCGCCGGTCAGCCGGCTCCTCGGGGCGTTCTGGGACGTCTACCACCAGCTCCGCGATCAGCTCGGCACGTCCCACGAGACGCCGCGGGACGTGGCCAGACGGCACCGCGACATCCTGACGGCGGTCACGCCCCGCGACCGGGCGGCGGTCCAGGCCCACTTCGAGGGTGTCCGCAACCGCCTGGAGCGCCTCACACCGCCGTAGTGAGATCCTCGTTACTCGGGAAATATGCCGGAACGCGATCGGGGCCGGCAACCTCTCGGGCGAGGCGGCGGTCCCACGGCGCAAAAGCCCGAGTTCCGGACGGGACTCGGGCTGGGGCGGCGGTGGCTTCACGCGGCGGGCAGGCTCTTCCAGAAGTGGTAGTCGTGGTCTGCGGCGAACGCGGTGCGGCGCCAGGTACCCGAGGTGAGCGACTGCACGTACCGTCCGTCCTGGAACGAGGGCCAGCCCGTCCGGCCGTCGTCGGCGAAGCCGGTCCAC
The DNA here is from genome assembly GCF_014207745.1 of Nonomuraea muscovyensis. Taxonomy (NCBI): domain Bacteria; kingdom Bacillati; phylum Actinomycetota; class Actinomycetes; order Streptosporangiales; family Streptosporangiaceae; genus Nonomuraea; species Nonomuraea muscovyensis. Next base: position 1,683,879 of record NZ_JACHJB010000002.1, on the reverse strand, counting down.
ACGCCGATCAGCCGGTCACCGAGCCGGGCCTGCGCGGGGGTCAGCCCGTCGAACAGCTTCATGTCGAAGATGTAGGGCAGTTCGGCCATGTGCTGGGCACGGGCGGGGAGCTCGGAGCGGGGTAGCCGGCGAACCACGGCGTGTCACGCTCGGCGAACTCGTACATCCGCGTGGGCGTCCAGCGGGCCAGCATGCCGGCGGTGTCGAACGACGGGACCGACCACGCCGAGTCGGTGCGGAGCGCGGCCAGCGCCTGGCCGGCGGAGTCGTACCTGCTCAACGGGTAGCGCCGGAGCACCTCGTCGGCGCGGTCGCCGAACTGCTTCCTGACGGCCGGCTCGTACTCCTCGTCCTTCATGGGCGCCCCTCCCGGGGCGAGCTCCAGGCCGAGGACCCTGCCGTTCTCCTCGTCGTGGTTGACGCCGACCAGGACGGGCACGCGGTTGAACCGGCCGGTGCGCAGGGCCTCGGCGGGACTGAGCGGCAGAACAGGGGTCCCGGAGACCGGCCGGGGCTCGTTGAAGGGGCCGTACGCCTTCAGCAGGGACGCGCTCGGGACACGGCGCAGGCACGCGGCCACGTCGGCCTCCCCGTCGCAGCCGACCGCCTTGACCACGCGGTCGCTGTCGGCCTTCGCCTCGGCCATGGTGCGGGAGCCGTCGGTGGCGCACGGCGCGCTCTGGACGATCGCCCGGGTGAAGAGCCCGGCCGAGCGCGGGGACGCCAGGTGGCCGCAGACCGCGTACCCGCCGCCGGACTGGCCGGCGATGGTGACGCTCCGGGGGTCGCCGCCGAAGGCCGCGATGTTCTTGCGGACCCAGCGCAGGGCCGCCTGCTGGTCCTCCAGGCCGAAGCTCGCCCCGCCGCCGACCGCGTCGTTCGCGAGGAAGCCCATGATGCCCAGGCGGTAGTTCATGGACACGACGACGGCACCGCCCGCGGCCAGCCGTCGCGGGCCGTACATGTCGCCCGTGCCGTACATCATGCTGCCGCCGTGGATCCAGACGATCACCGGCAGCCGGCCCGTCGCGCGGGCGGGAGCAGTGACGTTGAGGTACAGACAGTCCTCGTTGTCGCTGGGAACCCCGATCGGGTAACCCACCGGCTGCGCGCATGCCCCGCCGGGAGACGTGGCGTCACGCACGCCGCTCCACGGGGTGACCGGCGCGGGCGAGGTCCAGCGCCGCTCACCCACGGGCGGTGCCGCGTACGGGATGCCCTGGAAGCTGCGCACCCGCGCTCCGGCCACTCCTCTCACCAGGCCGTCCGCGGTCTTGACCACCGCGGCGGCCTCCTGGACGGGCGCGGCGACCGCGGGCGCGGCCGTCACCAGCCCGCCGACGAGCCCCAACATCACGATCATCTGCTTGCGCACGGATCTCTCCTCGTTCCGATGACTCATCCCGCTGTCTCGCTGACCATACAGCGCGCTTATGCGATCGCATAATGCGTTCGCATGAATAAATCGTCTGCTACGCTCGGGGGCATGGGGAACCGGGAAGATCTCTTCGCCGCCGCGAAGCGCTGCCTGCTGGAGAAGGGCTACGACCGCTCCAGCGTCCGCGACATCGCCTCGGCCGCCGGGGTGAACATGGCGGCCATCGGCTACCACTACGGGTCGCGGGAGAAACTGCTCAACCAGGCCCTGTTCGCGCTGCTCGACGAGTGGGGCGACGCGATGGGCCGGGCGCTCGACCCGGACGTCGGCCTCGTCGGCATGTGGGAGAACCTGCTCGGGCAGTTCGCCGACAACCAGGCCCTCTGGCTGGCCTCCGTGGAGCTCTTCCTGCAGGCCCAGCGCCGCCCCGACCTCCGCGACCAGCTCACCCAGGGCACGCGGGAGGGCCGCCGCGGCATGGCCGCGATCCTGGAGAACACGCCTGAGGACGAGGTTCCGGAGCGGGCCATCCGCACTGTCGGCATGGTGCAGATGGCACTGATGTCCGGCCTGATGATCCAGTGCCTCAGCGACCCGGACAACGCTCCCACGGCGGCCGAGGTGCTGGAGGGCCTGCGAGCCCTGGTGGCCCTCGCCGAGAAGTGACGGGCCGGCACCTCGCGCCTCGCCGCAGGCCGGTCCACGTCTCCGCCGCCGCGATCACCTGGGGCCTCCCGGGCCCCCGAGCACGACGCGGCCGTCCGGAGGCGTCTCCTCGGCACACGAACCGTCCTGGTACGGGCACCCGAACACGCTCGCGAAGGCGGGAGCCCGTCACGGCTCGTACGTCCTGGCGGCGCACTCGCTCGGCGGCGCGTACGCCCGGCGTTTCCCGCAGTTGTTCCCCGACGAGGTGGCCGGAGTGGTCTACCTGGACTCCTTCGCCCACGAGGAGTGGGACATCCACCACACTGACGAGCGCCTGCGGCTCAAGCCACAGCCGGTCCCCGGCGCCCTGATGTTGCGCCTGATCACGCTGCTGTCTCGCGGCCTGTACCGGAAGATGTTCGCCGCCTGGCCAGGTGAGGTCCGTGACGCGCTCATCGCGCGGCACCTCACCGTCGACGCGCGGCGTGCCGGTGCGCTCGAACGCAGCAACCAGCACCAATGGGGCGAGAAGCTCATGGGCGCCGGACCGGTGCCCGGCAGGCCGGCAGTCATGCCCACCGCGCCGGGCATCGACGCCGCCCTGAGACTCACGATGCCCGAACGGCTCCTGCAGGAGATGACCGAGGGCAAGATCCGCATGCACCGGGCCATGGCCGCGTCCGTCGCCCATGGTGAGCACCGGGTTCTCGCGGGAGCCAAGCACAGTACGATCGGCACCGACTGCCCGGACGAGGTCGTGCGGGCTATTTTCGACCTGTGGCGGCGGGTGCGCTGAAGGGGGCGGCGTACGACCCCGAGTTCGTCCAGCTCTACCTCGCGTGCGACCAGGCGATGGACTGGGCGCCCCACGACCCACGCCTGTGTGAGATCGCCGACGCGATCGTCGCCTGGAACGCTCGCCACCCCCGCGACAACGATCTCGCCGAGAGCACGGCCGCCCTGCTGAGCTCGAACACCGTCGAGTCCTCGCCCGCCTGGGCGCGCCTGGAGCACCTGGTGGCCGCCAGAACGGCTTGACCTTGACGCTGCGTCAGGGCTTCAGCATTGAGGCCATGAGGAAAACCATGATCGCGGCCGGCCTGGCCGCCATGACGCTGGCCGCCACGCAGGCCCCCGTGGCCGCCGCCACCCGCGGGGGCTCGCCCCGAAATGTGGACACCGATCGTTAAGCGGCGAGCAGCACCCTGTCGATGGTCTGCTGCTCGTAGTCGATCGGGCAGAGATACCCGAGGGTGGAGTGTCTTCTTCGGGTGTTGTAGCGGGTGATCCACATGAGGACGGCCAGGCAGGCCTCGCGCGCCGAGGACCAGCGCTTGGCTCCCTGTAGCGTCTCGCGCTTGAGACTGGCATTGAAGGCCTCCGCTGCGAAAACGACCTGCTCTGCCAATCCGACCACGCCACGGATGTGCTCGGCCACCACCGGCGGGACGTCCCCGAGCTTCGGGAAGTACCCAAGCCGCTGGTATGCCTTCAACCACACCAGCAGCGCCAGCAGATGCTGATCGTCCTGCGTCTTGCCACGCGCCCACTCCACTTCGGCCGGCGACGGGGTGAACACCTCCGTCAGCTCCCGAGCAGACACCACCCGCGCGAACCTCGGGTAGGCCGTCCGACCGATCGACGCCACCGAACCTCCGGAAACCGTCACCAATCAGCGCCAACCCTCAGATCCTACGACCGGTGATCAAGCCCGCGGGCCGTTTCTGCCGTATCCCGGTGCCACCCGATTACGGCAGCGGAAACGGCCAGGCCACCACCTCGTAGCAGCGGCGTAACACCTCGAAGGCATCCTTGAGCTGCAACGAAGGGGAACAAACATGGCATTCATGCGGATCCGCACCACCGTCGACGAACGACCTGGGCGTCTGGCCTCCCTCGCCGCCGCACTCGCCAAACACGGTGGCAACATCCTCGGCCTGAGCGTCCAGCCCGACACCGACGGCACCGTGGACGAGTTCGTCGCCGAGGTGCACGCCGCCCCCGACACCGTCCGAAAGGCCCTCGAAGCCGCCGGCGGGCGCCGCGTCCACGTCATCCCCGCCCACGCCCACGAACTCGCCGACGAGCCCACCCGCGTCCTGCTCCTGGCCGACTGGCTCCGCTCCCAGCAATGGCGCCTGCCCGACGCGCTCGCCGAGCTGCTACGCGCTGACGACGCCCGCTGGTCCTACGGAGACGTCACCGACAGCGACCTGCCCGACCCCACGCTGCTCATCGTCCCGGTCACACACGACACCGCGATTCGCGTGCGCCGGACAGGGCTGCCCTTCACACTCACCGAGGCGGCCAGGGCCGCAGCCCTCGTGCGGCTCGGGCAGGAGCCGGCCGCGCCCCCTGCCGGCGACCAGTCGATCCGCCTCGCCGATGGCACCGAGGTCGTCGTGCGTCCTCTCACCACCATCTATCGCGAGGCCGTACGCGACCTGCACGATCGCTGTTCACCCGAATCACGACGCTTCCGCTACTTCACCAGCATGCCGACCCTGCCGCCGCGTATGTTCGACCGGTTGTGCGATCGCGGCCGCGGCGAATCCCTCGTCGCCGGCCACGACGGCCAGGTCATCGCCCTTGCGAGTCTCATGTACACCCAAGAGCCCGGCATCGCCGAAGTCGCCATCCTCGTCGAGGACACATGGCAGGGCCGCGGCCTGGGCGGCAAGCTCATCCGCCGGCTCCTCGACATCGCCCGCGACCAAGGCTTCGCCGAGGTCCGCGCCACCATGCTGTCGGACAACGCCCGCATGCGCCGCCTCATGATCTCCCTCGGCGCCGGCATCCACTACACCGACGACCCCGGCGTGATCGAGGGCCGCATGGCCATCGGCAAGATGGCCCCCGCCCCGCAGCGCTGACGCCCTCACCGCCACGCCGCCGCGTCGTGGAGGGGTGCGGGGGTCATCCGGCGGGGGCGGCCTTCTCCTCCTCGCGGGGGAGGAAGGGGAGCTCGATGTAGACCCGGTCGGCGGCGGCGAGGATCTTCGAGGCGTCGTCGACCGGCGGGTGGATCTGCTGGTTGATCTGCTTCTTGATGACCGCGCCGTCGGCACCCGAGGCCATCACCCTGCGGTCCCAGCCCCGGGTGAAGACCGCACCGGCGCCGCCCAGATCCAGGCAGGTGACGTACGGGCCGGGGGTGAAGTCGCGCAGCGGCACATCGAGCAGGTCGGCCGCCGCGTTGTACCCGGCGACCTTGCCGAGCGGCGTGGCGTGCTGGCAGGCCTGCATGACCGTGTGCTCGGCGTCGAACGCCGCCGCGGCCGTGTCCCCGGCGACGAACACCTCGGGAAGGGCGCGCAGCCGCCGGTCCACCGGCACCCGGCCGAGGTGGTCGAGCTCGTCGGACAGTTGCCGGGTGAGCTCGCTGGCCCTGATCCCCACGGACCAGACCACCACGTCCGCTTCGACCTTGGTGCCGTCGGAGAGGACGGCGTATCCGTCGCCGACCTCCGTCACCGTCGTCCCGAGGCGGCGTCCGACGCCCAGCTCGTCCAGCGCCGCCTCGATCTCCTCGCGCGGGCCCGGGCCGAGCTGGTCCCCGACCACCTGCGACCGGTCCACCAGCAACACCCGGCCCCGGGCGGCCAGCGCGGTCGCGGCCTCCAGGCCGGTGAACCCGCCGCCGACGACCACTGCGGAGAAGTCCTCCCGGTCGCGCAGATAGTTGGTGAGCCGCCGGGCCCCGTCCAGGGTGTCGATGTCGAAGAGCCGTTCGGCGCCGGGCAGGCCCTGGGGCCGAACGAGCCTGCTGCCCGCCGCCAGGACCAGGCGGTCATAGCCGATCTCCTCGCCGTCGGCCACCACCACGCGGCGGTCGGTGTCGATCGTGCTCACCGAGGCCCGCAGGTGCTCGACGCCGATCGGCTCGAGGATCCGGCTGAGCTCCACCTTGGCCAGGTCCGGCTCCGGCTCGTACAGGCGTGGTCGCAGCACCAGGTGCTCGTCCGGCGCGATGAGCGTGATGCGCAGGTCGGCATCTCCACGTGCCAGCGCCGCTCCCGCCGCGCTCCACACACCCGCGAAACCGCCTCCGATGATCACAACGTGTCGCATCTTCTCGTCCTCTCCCAGCCTCGCCCTCCGGGGGATCGGAGGGTTCGGCAGGGAGACAAGACGGCGGGTTCAGATGTGACCGATGTGGGCGAACTTTTCGGGATTGGCCAGTCTCCTGAACGCCGTGATCCGCCCGTCGGCGATCTCCACCGTGTCGAGCCAGATCAGCTCGCCGCCGCGATAGGTCGCCAGCGCCGGGTGCCCGTTCACCTCGATGATCTGGAACGCGTCGGGGCGCCTGATCTGGATCTGCCTGACCGCCAGCAGGGCGATGAGCTCCGCGCCCCGGACCGGTCTGCGCGCGGCGGTCACCTTGCCGCCGCCGTCGGCGACATAGACGGCCTCGGGGTGCAGCAGCTTGACGAGCTCGGCCATGTCCCCCGCGTCGGCTGCCGCCTTGAACGCCCTGAGCACGCGTTCGGTCTCGGCCCTGGACGCCCGGGGCCGCTCCTCGACCGCGGCCACCCGCGCCCGCGCGCGGGAGGCGAGCTTGCGGCTGGCGGCGGGCGTGCCGCCGAGCACCTCGGCGATCCGGCCGAACGGGAAGTCGAAGACGTCGTGCAGCACCAGCGCGACGCGTTCGGCGGGGGTGAGCGTCTCCATGACCACCAGCATCGCGGTGCTCACCGACTCGTCCAGGAGCACCCGGGCGGCGGCGTCGGGCCCGGTCAGCAGTGGTTCGGGCAGCCAGGGCCCGACATAGGACTCGCGCCGGACGCGCGCCGACTTCAGCACGTTGTAGGACGTCCGGGCGGCCAGGGTCACCAGCCAGGCTCGCAGATCCCGCACCTCGGACAGGTCGGTGGCCGCGGCGCGCAACCAGACCTCCTGCGTCACGTCCTCGGCTTCGGTCATGGCGCCCAGGATCCGGTAAGCCGCCCCGAAGACCGCGGGGCGATGGGATTGCCAGTCGGCCTCCGCCAACGTGCCGGTCGGCTCCACCCTCCGCCTCCTGCCCCCTCGGATCAGTGATCGACCTTCGATCCTAGTACGGCGGCCGGAATCGTGATCTTGGTGGGACCGTCCGTGACGTGATGCGACGCCCGGCAAGATGCGGCACCTGCTGGAACGGGCGAAATGGCCGTCTGTGCCGTCACCGCCGCGCGGGCACGGACCACCGGAGGCGGTTCGCCACCGCCCCCGACCAGACCCCATCCGCCGATCCCGGGCTGATCCCCCTCGCCGTCACAGAGGTGGAACGCCTGGTCAACCCGCACCTGGCACAGCCTCCAGCACCGGCGCCGTTGGCTCGCTCGGCGATGACAGAATCACCGTCTCCGACTGCCCGACAGGTGGGCCAGCAGCATATCCAGCGGCCGCGGCACGCGATCGAGATCGAGTGCCGCGACGAGCGGGCCGGCGTAGCGGATCTTGCGGCCACTGCCTGATCCCATGAACCGGCGCAGCTGGTCGTGAGTGGTGCCCCCGCGCCATGCGGGTTGCTTCTGGAGCGTGCGGAACGAGCCGAGCTCGCCCTCGGCATCGACAACGCGCTCAACCGCGGCGGTGCCGAGGGCGCGGATCAGCTCGTCTTCCAGATCGGCGACGCACACGAAGAATCCGAGAGCCTCCAGATCGCTTCGGCTGAGATTGGATCCAAGGCCGGCGCGCTCGAGACTCCTCCGGAAGTCGCCTTCCTCCCTGGCGTCACACAGACCGGCCAGCCGGAGATCGCGACCGGGAGGGCCGAACCTGCCGAGATACGTCCCGATGTTGGTGGCGCCGCCCATCGCCACAAGGGAGATGCCTTCGGCCGCCAGGTCTCGGCCACGGCGCTCGGCCAACGCTTCGATGGCCGACTTGTCGCTGGCTCCCTCGACCAGGACCACGGTTTGCGTGTCGCTCACGAGCCCAGCTTCGCATCGAACCTGGAGAGGTTCATCTCGTTTTACGCGTTGGAAGGTCACCGGCACCGCTCGGGGCGAGCGTGCGCTACGAACCGGGCCGGGCGGGGTATCTCACCAGCGTGGATCTTGACGAGGTGGCCGGCAGGCTCTACGCGCTCCCGCCGCCGGAGTTCACCGCCGCGCGCGAGGCCGAGGCCCGCGCGGCCAAGGAGGCGGGAGACGTGCGGCTGGCGCGCGAGATCGCCCGGCTGCGCAAGCCGACGGTCTCGGCGTGGGCCGTCAACAAGGCCGCCCGCGAGCATCCCGGCGCCCTGGGCGAGCTGCTGGAGCTGGGCGAGGAGCTGCGGCGGGCCTGGCGGGAGCAGGACGCCGGGGCGCTGGCCGAGCTGACCAGGCGGCGCGGCGCCGTGTCCGGCCGGGTGGGCAGGCTCGTCACGGAGGGCGCCGGGCTCTCGGCCGCCGCGGCGACCGAGGTGGACCAGACGCTCGACGCGGCCGTGGTCGACGCCGACGCGGCCGCGCAGGTGCGCGCGGGACGACTGGTCAGGCCGCTCAGCTACAGCGGTTTCGCCCCCGCCCCTGAGCCCGCGGCGCGGGCCGGGTCCGCACGGTCCGGAGCCGGGCAGGCGAGGGCGTCCGGGACCCGAGCATCCGGGACCCGAGCATCCGAGGTCAAGGAGTCCGGAGCCGAGCAGTCCGGGGCCGTGGCGGCCGGGGTCAAGGGGTCCGCCGCGGCCCGCCGCAGGGCCAAGGTCGAGGACGAGACCGCCCGGGCGCGTGCCCGGCCGGAGGCCGAGGAGCGCAGGGCCAGCCAGCGGCAGGAGGCCGAAGCGGTCCACCGCGAATGGCAGGAGGCGCTCGCCGTGGCCGTACAGGAGCACGAGGAGCGGGCCGGCAAGGTCGCCCGGCTGGAGCAGAAGCTCGCCAAGGCCCGGCGGCGGCTGGCCGAGAGCGAGCAGCGCCTCGAGGTGGCCCGGCGCGAGGAACGGCACGCGCGGCATCGCCTGGAGGGATAGAGCCTGGTCTGTACGAGACCGTTTCGTACACCTCGGGACCTGGAGTGGCGATGACAGCCTGGACCCCCGCCGGCATGCCCGACCTGACCGGCCGCACCGCGATCGTGACCGGCGCCGACAGCGGCATCGGCCTGCCCACCGCGCCGGAGCTGGCCCGGCACGGCGCCCGCGTGACCGCCCGCTCGGCCGAGAAGGGTGCCGCCGCGGTCAGCGGCATCCGGCAGGCGGTTCCCGACGCGCGGGTCGCCTACGCCCGGCTCGATCTCGCCGACCTCGCCTCGGTCAGGGAGTTCGCGGCAGGCATCGACCAGGTCGACCTGCTGGTCGACAACGCCGGCGTCGCCATGACCCCGAAGAGCCTGACCAAGGACGGCTTCGAGCTGCAGTTCGGCACCAACCACCTGGGCCACTTCGCGCTCCGGCCTGCTGCTGCCCCAGTTGCTGGCGCGGCCGGGCGCGGTCGTGGTCGCGGTCTCCAGCGACGCCCACGCGCGCGACGGCATCGACTCGAGGATGCCGGGCGCGGACCTCTGGCTTCAGTCATGGGGGTATGCCCGGTGCGAGAGTGCCCCACCAGGGGGTGAGCGTGCGTTGACGGAACGGACTTCGGTAGCGCGCCCGGCGCCGGTATGGTGGGTCGTGGTCGAACACGTGAGTGATATCCAAGCTTGCGGGGGAGGCCGAGGCAGTTTCTGCTCACCGCCGGGAGGGCGGAGTTCGCGCGGCCCGGACCGGGTGTGCGGGCTGGGGCGTGGAAACCCGTGGGAGCGGGGCCGGAAGGTGAATTGCCAAGCGACAGCGTCGCGACCATGCGCGTGGCCGCACGGTTGGGACGGCTGGAATCCCCCGGATTCATCCGTGGGGAGCGCTCCAATCGAGGAGATCTCCTACCGGTGAAGGACGTGCACGTGGCTCCACTCGACCCCGACCGGGAGAGGGCCATCCTCGACGCGACGCTGGAGTTGCTGTCGGAGTCGGGCTACGACCGGATGTCGGTCGACCAGATCGCCCGGCGGGCCAAGGCCAGCAAGGCCACCATCTACCGGCGCTGGCCGGGCAAGCCCGAGTTGGTGGCCGACGTCATCTGCGGACGGCTCGACATGGGCTCCCCGCCGGATCCCGACACGGGCTCGCTCGCGGGGGACGTGTCGGCGTTCTTCCGCGAACTGTGCGCGGTGCTGGAGCGCAAGCACACCCTCATCATCGGGCTGTTGTCCACGCTCGTCTCCCACCAGGAGCTGGCCAGGACGTTGCGCGCGCACATGCCCAGCAAGGACCTGTCCGGCGTCGAGGCGATGCTGGCGCGGGCGGTGGAGCGCGGCGAGCTGGCCGGCCCGGTGGCGGCCGGCCGCCTCATGGCGGTGATCGAGGCGCTCGTCTGGCACCGCATGATCTTCGTCGGGCCGCCGTTCGACGCCGCGTTCGTCGAGGAGTCGGTGACGGGCGTGCTGCTGCCGCTGCTGCGGGCCTGGCCGGTCCAGTCGCAAAACTGACATCTTCGCGTGAGATTGACGCCCAAAAGCTGTTGGAACGGACGATCGCCGTCCTAGGGTCGTCCCATGACCCTCGACCCAGGCCTCGACGCCTTCATCGACGCGCTGCCCAAGGTGGAGCTGCACGTCCACCTGATCGGCTCCGCCTCCGTGCCCACGGTCCTGGAACTGGCCCGCCGCCATCCCGGCGGCGAGGTGCCCACCGCCGAGGAGGAACTGCGCGCCTTCTACGCCTTCACCGACTTCCCGCACTTCGCCCGCGTCTACCGGGCCGTGAACGCGCTGGTCAGGGAGCCCGAGGACGTCGCCACCCTGGTCACCGGGCTGGCCCGCGACCTGTCCGGCCAGGGTGCCCGCTACGTCGAGCTGCAGGTCACCCCGTACGCCCACCACATCGTCGGCATGCCGATGCGCGAGGTCACCGAGGCGCTCGACCACGGCGCCCGCCTGGCGCTCGCCGACCACGGCGTGGAGATCGCCTACATCTTCGACATCCCCGGTGAGTACGGGGTCGAGGCGGCCGACGTGACCGTGGCCCACGCCCTGGAAGAACCTCCCGCCGCATTGGTAGGTTTCGGGCTCGGCGGGATCGAACAGGAACGCCCCGCCTACCGGGACGCCTTCCGCGACGCGTTCACCGCCGCCCGCAACGCCGGCCTGCACAGCGTCCCGCACGGGGGTGAGATGACCGGGCCGGAGACGATCTGGGAGGTCATCGAGGGCCTCGGCGCCGAACGCATCGGCCACGGCATCGCCTGCCTCCAGGACGACCGGCTCGTGGCCCACCTCCGCGAGACGCAACTCCCGCTGGACGTCTGCCCCACCTCGAACGTGTGCACCGGCCAGGTCGCCCGCATCGAGGACCACCCGCTGCCCCGGCTGCTGGAGGAGGGGCTGTTCGTGACGCTCAACAGCGACGATCCGCCCATGTTCGCCACCACGCTGGCGCAGGAGTATCGGGTGGCGGCGCGTGTCTTCGGGCTCGGCCGGCCGGTGCTGGCCCAGCTCGCCCGCAACGGCGTCACCGCCTCCTATCTGCCCGACGCCCGCAAGCAGGCCCTGCTGGCCGAGATCGACGCCCTGGTCACGGCCTGAACCGGCCCATCCACCGGCGCTCGGGCATGCCTCTGGGACGGAGACCAGGGGCATCAGGCACGAGGAGGGCCTCAGGCGGCGGGGGCACCGCGTCGCCGGGCGCCGTCGTGAGGCCCTCAACTCCGGGACGCCGGGGCGGCCGGAAGGCCAGGGCGTCAAGGGGGGCCGGGCGTCAGGGGGAGGCGATGCGGCCGAGACCCGGAGGGATCTTGGCGGCGGCGGCGCGGTCCAGGAGGAACAGCGTGCGGGAGCGGCCGCGCGCACCGGCCGCCGGGACCTGCATGGTCCCCGAGTCCGACAGCGCCAGCCGCACCGCGCCGGCCTTCTCCGCGCCGGCCGCCACCACCCACACCTCACGCGAGGCCCGGATCGTCGGCATCGTCAGCGAGATGCGCGTCGGCGGCGGCTTGGGGGAGCCGTGCACGGCCACCACCGGGCGCGTGTCGTACAGGGCCGGCATGCCCGGGAACAGCGAGGCCACATGCGCGTCGGGACCCATGCCGAGCAGCGTCACGTCGAACGACGGCGCCGGGCCGTGGTCCTCGGGCCGGGCGGCCTTGCGCAGCTCGGTGGCGTAGGCGTCGGCCGACTCCTCGGCCGTCAGGCCGGAGTCGGGGCCGAGCATGACGTGCACCCGCTCCGGGTTGATGTCGACGTGGTCGAGCAGCGCCCGCCGGGCGCCGGTCTCGTTGCGCTCCGGATCGCCGTCGGGCAGGAACCGCTCGTCGCCCCACCAGATGTCGAGGTGTGGCCAGTCGACCGCGTCACGCGCGGGCGTGGCGGCGATCGCGGCGAGGGTGGCGATGCCGACCGTGCCTCCGGTCAGCACCAGCGACGCCGAGCCCTTCGCGGACTGCGCGTCGACGAGCCGGGTGATGATCCGCGCCGCCACGGCCTTGGCCAGGATGTCGGCGTCGCGGTGCACGACGATGGTGGGAACGCTCACGGCGATCAGTCTTTCACGCCCGCGCCCGGCCCGGTGTCATCGGGGGTCGCGCCGCACCCGCCGGGCGACGGGCAAACCGCCTGTGGAGCGACGGGCGATCAAGGGATCATCGGCGCCGGTGGACCTGACGGCCCGGGGACCGGCCGGGGAAGCGCGCGGCCGGGCGCCCTCGGCTGAGGACGCCCGGCCGCCCGCCCGTCAGGCCTTGTGGTTGCGGGCCGCCCGCTTGACGGCCGCCGCGTACGTCTCGTCCGAGTCGAGCCGCCGCAGCTCCTCCGCCAGCAGCTCGGGGGTGTGCCGCCGGGCCAGCGCCACGTTGCGGTCGGGCCGCCCTGGACGGGCCAGCGTGGCGAGCCGGGCGTCGGTCCTGGAGATCGACAGCTCGCCCTCGCTCGTCGTCAGCCGCACCGAGGTCAGGCCGGGGCCGCCGGACTCCCCCACCTTGACGGGGCACCCCAGCTTCTCCGACAGCCACGCCGCCAGCAGCGGCGCGCTCGGGTTGCCGCCCACGGCCTCCACGAGGCCCTTGCGCACCTTGCCGACGGGCTGGTCGAACGCCGCCGCCAGCAGGCTGCGCCACGGCGTCAGCCGCGCCCACGCCAGGTCCGTGTCGCCGGGGGCGTAGCCCTTGGCCCGGGTCACCAGCGCCTTGGCGGCGTCGTCGCCCGCGGCCCTGGCGTCGGTGATGCGCCGCTGGGCGAGCATCCCGATCGGGTCCTTGGACGGCACGTCGGGAGCGTTGCCCGGCCACCACGCCACCACCGGGGTGTCGGGCAGCAGCAGCGGGCTGACCACCGAGTCGGCGTGCTCGGTCAGCTCGCCGTACAGGCGCAGCACCACCACCTCGCCCGGCGTGGACTCGCCGATGCGCAGCTCGGCGTCGAGCCGGGTGGTCTCGTCGGTCTCCCGGCTGATCACCACGAGGATGCGCGACGGGTGCTCGCGCGCCGCCTCGGTGGCGGCGCGCAGCGAGTCGTACTGGTCGCGCTCCTCGCACACCACCACCAGCGTCAGCACCATGCCGACGGCCGGCGCCCCCATCTGGTGGCGCAGCAGCGTCAGCTGGTTGGCGATCTTGCCGGCGGTCGTGTCGCTCAGCATGAACGTCGTCATCAGAGCCTCCTCCACACGCGGCCGTCACGCGCCATCATGGCGTCCGCCGACGGCGGCCCCCACGACCCGGCGGGGTAGGGCTCCGGCTGGCCCTGCGTGGCCCAGAACTCCTCGATCGGGTCGAGGATCTTCCACGACAGCTCCACCTCCCGCTGGTGCGGGAAGAGCGGCGGATCGCCGATCATCACGTCCAGCAGCAGCCGCTCGTACGCCTCCGGGGACGACTCCATGAACGACTCGCCGTAGGCGAAGTCCATCGAGACGTCGCGCACCTCCATCTGCGTGCCCGGCACCTTGGAGCCGAAGCGCACCGTGATGCCCTCGTCCGGCTGCACCCGGATGACGAGCGCGTTCTGGCCGAGGATCTCGGTGTCGTCCTTGGAGAACGGCAGGTGCGGCGCCCGCTGGAACACCACCGCCACCTCGGTCACCCGCCGGCCGAGCCGCTTGCCGGTCCGCAGGTAGAACGGCACGCCCGCCCAGCGCCGGTTGGCGATCTCCAGCTTGATGGCCGCGTACGTCTCGGTCGTGGAGTCGGCCGAGATGCCGTCCTCCTGAAGGTAGCCGACGACCTTCTCGCCGCCCTGCCAGCCCGCGGCGTACTGGCCGCGCGCGGTGTTGGCCGCCAGGTCGGCGGGCAGCCGTACGGCCTTGAACACCTTCTCCTTCTCCCGGCGCAGCGACTGCGCCTCGAAGGACGTCGGGTCCTCCATGGCGACGAGCGCGAGGAGTTGCAGCAGGTGGTTCTGGATCACGTCACGGGCGGCGCCGATGCCGTCGTAGTAGCCGGCCCGGCCGCCGATGCCGATGTCCTCGGCCATCGTGATCTGCACGTGGTCGACGTAGCCGCGGTTCCAGATCGGCTCGTAGAGGTTGTTGGCGAACCTCAGCGCCATGATGTTCTGGACCGTCTCCTTGCCGAGGTAGTGGTCGATCCGGAAGATCGAGCTCTCCGGGAAGGCCGAGGTGGTGATCTCGTTCAGCTCGTGCGCCGACTTCAGGTCGTGCCCGAACGGCTTCTCGATGACCACCCGCCGCCACGACCCGGGAGGCGCGTCGGCCATCCCGGTCCGCTTGAGCTGCTCCACCACGACGGGAAAGAACTTCGGCGGCACCGACAGGTAGAACGCATAGTTGCCGCCCGTGCCGCGGGTCTCGTCGATCTCCTTCAACGCCATCGCCAGCGCGTCGAACGCCCCGTCGTCGGAGAACTCGCCCGGCACGAAGTGGATGCCCTCGCAGATCTGCCGCCAGACCTCCTCGCGGAACGGGGTCCTGGCGTGCGCCTTGACCGCGTCGTGCGTCAGCTGGGCGAAGTCCTGGTTCTTCCAGTCGCGCCGGGCGAAGCCGACCAGGGAGAACCCGGGCGGCAGCAGCCCCCGGTTGCCCAGGTCGTAGATCGCCGGCAGCAGCTTGCGCTTGGCCAGGTCTCCGGTCACGCCGAACAACACCATCACACACGGCCCCGCCACCCGGGGCAGCCGCTTGTCGCGCGGGTCGCGCAGCGGGTTGGCGGCGGCCGCCTCCAGCGTGGTCGCCGCCTCGGCGGCGGAGGTGGCGACGGCGGTGGAGTCGTGGACGGAGTTGTGCGCTGTGCCCGCCTCCTCCGCGGGCTCTGCCACGTCTGTCATCTCAAGCCTCCTGTGCGGCTGCGGGCTGGTGCTCCCGCCGGGGGAGACGGCGGTGGCCGCCTCCCCCCGACGGTGGTCCACCTCCATCAGGGGACCAGGTTCTTGCTGACGCTCTCGAGCAGCTCGTTCCAGGACGCCTCGAACTTCTCGACGCCCTCGTCCTCAAGCACCCGCACCACGTCGTCGTAGTCGATGCCGGCCTCCTTGAGCTCGGCCATGGTGTTCCACGCCTGCTCGTAGAAGGGGCGGATGGTGTCGCCCGAGATCTGGCCGTGGTCGGCGACCGAGTCCAGCGTCTTCTCCGGCATCGTGTTGACCGTGCCAGGGGCGACCAGGTCGTCGACATACATGGTGTCGCGGTACTCGGGGTTCTTCACGCCCGTCGAGGCCCACAGCGGCCGCTGCGGCTGGGCGCCGGCGGCGCGCAGCCGCTGCCAGCGCTCGGAGCTCACCACGTCCTCGAACGCCGCGTACGCCAGGCGCGCGTTGGCGACGCCGGCCTTGCCCTTCAGCTCCGGCCGGCCGACCCCGTCGAGCCGCTTGTCGATCTCGGTGTCGACGCGGCTGACGAAGAACGACGCCACCGACTCGATCCTCGACAGGTCGAGGCCCTTGGCCTGCGCGGCCTCCAGGCCGGCCAGCCAGGCGTCCATGACCTGGCGGTAGCGCTCCAGCGAGAAGATCAGCGTGACGTTGACGCTGATGCCCTCGCCGATAGCCTGCGTGATCGCCGGCAGGCCCTCCAGGGTCGCCGGGATCTTGATCAGCAGGTTGGGCCGGTCGACCATCCACCACAGCGCGCGGGCCTCGGCGACGGTCTTGTCGGTGTCACGCGCCAGGCGCGGGTCCACCTCCAGCGACACGCGCCCGTCCACGCCGTCGGTGGCGTCGTACACCGGTCGCAGCACGTCGGCCGCCCACCGGATGTCGTAGGTGGTGATCGCGCGCACCGCCTCGCCGACGTCGACGCCGCGTACGGCCAGGTCGTGCAGCTGGGAGTCGTAGGCGTCGCCCTTGCTGAGCGCGCTGGCGAAGATCGTCGGGTTGGAGGTGACCCCGACGACGTTCTTCTCGCGGATCAGCTGCTGCAGGTTGCCCGTGCGCAACCGCTCGCGGCTGATGTCGTCGAGCCAGATGGAAACGCCCTGGCCGGACAGCTTGTTGAGGATCTCGCTCATCTTCAGTTTCCCGTCGTCTCGCCCTTGTCCTGACCGAGCTTGGCCAGGCTGGCCTTCGCAGCGGCGGCCACCCGCTCGGCCGTCAGGCCGAACTGCTCGTACAGCGTCTTGTACGGCGCCGAGGCGCCGAAATGGTCGAGGCCGACGATCTCGCCCGCCTCGCCGACGAACTCCCGCCAGCCGAGCGGCACGCCCGCCTCGACCGCGACCCGGGCCTTCACCCCGGACGGGAGGACCGTCTGCCTGTAGGCGGTGTCCTGCCCGGCGAACCACTCGACACACGGCATCGACACGACCCGCGTCGCGATGCCCTGGCCCTCCAGCAGCTCGCTCGCCCCGACGGCGATCTCCACCTCGCTGCCGGTGGCGATGAGGATCACCTGCGGGAGGCCGGACGACGCCTCGCGCAGCACGTAGCCGCCGCGGGCCACGCCGTCGGCGCTGGTGCCCTCGAACACCGGCAGGTTCTGGCGGGTCAGCGCGAGCGCGGCGGGCCGGTCGGTGTGCTCCAGCACCGCCTTCCAGGCGTAGGCCGTCTCGTTGGCGTCGGCCGGGCGCACCACGTCGAGGCCGGGGATCGCGCGCAGCGCCCACAGGTGCTCGATCGGCTGGTGGGTCGGGCCGTCCTCGCCGAGGCCGATCGAGTCGTGCGTCCACACGTAGGTGACCGGCAGCTTCATCAGCGCGGCCAGGCGCACCGACGGGCGCATGTAGTCGGAGAAGACCAGGAACGTGCCACCGTAGGGGCGGGTGCCGCCGTGCAGGGCGATGCCGTTGAGTATGGCGCCCATGCCGTGCTCGCGGATGCCGAAGTGCAGGGTGCGGCCGTAGCGGTTACCGGGGAACTCCTTGGTTTGGTGCTCCTCCGGGACGAACGACGGCTCGCCCTTCATCGTGGTGTTGTTGGACTCGGCCAGGTCGGCCGAGCCGCCCCACAGCTCGGGCAGCACCGGCGCGAGCGCGCCCAGCACCTCGCCGGAGGCCTTGCGGGTGGCCATCGACGCGCCCGCCTCGAACGACGGCAGCGCCTCGGCCCAGCCGGCGGGCAGCTCGCGGCGGGAGATGCGGTCGAGCTCGGCGGCCCGCTCCGGGTTGGCCTCGCGCCAGGCGGCGTAGGCGACGTCCCACTCGGCACGCGCCTCGCGGCCGCGCCGGGCCGCCGCGCGGGCGTGCTCCAGCACCTCGGCCGGCACGTCGAAGCCGGCGTCGGGGTCCATGCCCATGATCCGCTTGGTGGCGGCGACCTCCTCGGCGCCGAGCGCCGAGCCGTGGATCTTGCCGGTGTTCTGCTTGTTGGGGGCGGGCCAGCCGATGATCGTGCGCAGCCGGATGAACGAGGGCCGGTCGGTCTCGGCGCGGGCCTCCTCCAGGGCGGCGTGCAGCGCCCGCACGTCCTCGACGTAGTCGCCGGTCTCGGTCCAGTCGACGCTGACGGTGTGCCAGCCGTAGGCCTCGTAGCGCTTGACCACGTCCTCGGACTTGGCGATCAGCGTGTCGTCCTCGATCGAGATGTGGTTGTCGTCGTAGACGACGGTGAGGTTGCCGAGCTTCTGGTGGCCGGCGATGGCGCTGACCTCGTGGCTGATGCCCTCCTCGATGTCGCCGTCGCTGACCATGCACCAGATGTGGTGGTCGAACGGCGAGGCGCCGGGCGCGGCGTCGGGGTCGAACAGGCCGCGCTCGCGGCGGGCCGCCATGGCCATGCCGACCGCGTTGCCCAGGCCCTGGCCGAGCGGCCCGGTGGTGGTCTCGACACCGGCCGTGTGGCCGTGCTCGGGGTGGCCGGGGGTCAGGCTGTCCCACTGCCGCAGCCGCTTGAGATCGTCGAGCGTGAGCCCGTAGCCGGACAAGTAGAGCTGGATGTACAGCGTCAGGCTCGAATGGCCGCACGACAGCACGAATCGGTCACGACCGATCCACGTCGGGTCCGTCGGGTCGTGGCGCATCGTACGCTGAAACAGCAGATATGCGGCGGGGGCCAGGCTCATCGCGGTGCCGGGGTGACCCGATCCCGCCTTCTCCACTGCGTCCATCGCCAGGGCTCGAACGACGTCGACGGCCTTGTCGTCGAGGTCGGTCCATTCGAGGGCTGGCACGAGTTCGGTGCTCAAGTGCTCGATCTCCGGAATCTAGTCGTCTGTTGCTGGTGCCGGTTGGCTTATCCCGCCCACACCGGACCTTAACCGAGTGGAACAGGCCGTGGATTCCCCGATCCTCCCCCCGGGCGCAGGCATGCGGCTCCTGCACGGTTGCACGGCCCGAGCACCCCATTGGCCGGACCGGGCGACCCTGCGACTACAGTTTGGTTGTTCGCAGGGCAGCCACGCCCACCACGGATCCGCTCTAATCAGAGGTTACGCGTTGACTCCGCACGTGCTGGAAGCGCCTTGACGGTGCTGACCAACAGGCAGGCGACGGCCCCCGCCCCCGCGGCCGAGGCGCCGCGTACGACCGGGCGCTCGTTCGCTACGGTCGTCAAGGCCTACATCGCCCTCACCAAGCCGCGGATCATCGAGCTGCTCCTCATCACCACCCTGCCGGTGATGTTCCTGGCGGCCGGCGGCCTGCCACCGCTGTGGACCTCGATCTCGGTCATGGTGTTCGGCACCCTGTCGGCGGGCAGCGCCAACGCGCTCAACTGCTACGTGGACCGCGACATCGACCAGAAGATGCGCCGCACCCGGCGGCGCCCGCTGGCCCGCCACCAGGTGTCGCCGCGCGGGGCGCTGATCTTCGGCATCGTGCTCGGCGTCCTGTCGACCGCGGGTCTGTGGCTGACCGCCAACGGGCTGGCGGCCGTGCTGTCGACCGGGGCGATCCTGTTCTACGTCCTCGTCTACTCGATGATCCTCAAGCGCCGCACCGCCCAGAACATCGTGTGGGGCGGCATCGCCGGTTGCATGCCGGTCCTCATCGGCTGGGCGGGCATCACCGAGCGGCTCGACTGGGCGCCCCTGGTGCTGTTCGGCGTGGTGTTCTTCTGGACGCCGCCGCACACCTGGACGCTGGCCATGCGCTACAAGGAGGACTACGCCGCGGCCGAGGTGCCGATGCTGCCGGTGGTGGCCACCGAGCGGCGGGTCGTGCTGGAGTCGATCGCCTACACCTGGGCGACCGTGGCGTGCTCGCTGGCGCTGTGGCCGGTGGCGGACACGACGTTGTTCTACCCGGCCGTCGCGGCCGTGCTGGGCGTGGTCTGCCTGTGGGAGGTGCACCGCCTGCTGGCCCGGCTCAACGCCGGCAAGACCGGCGTCGCGCTGCGCCCCATGCGCTTCTTCCACTGGTCGAACGCCTACCTGGCGCTGCTGTTCCTCGCCGTCGCCATCGATCCGCTGCTGGCCTGAGCCCGCCGCCGGGTGGGCGTTTCCCGCGGCAGGACAGCATCTCCGTGATCCGTTACAGTCACCGTATGGGGTCTCGTGATCCACGCTGGGTGTTGAAGGACCGCCCGTCGACCGCGTTGATCATCGGGCTGGTCCTGACCGGCGTGTGCGCGCTCGTGTCGTTCTCGTTCGACGTGCTCAACGGCGCGCCCGTGCAGTTCTTCATCGCGCTCGTGCTCGCCCTGGCCCCCGTGCCCCTGCTGCTGGCGGCCGTGCTGGCGCTCGACCGGATGGAGCCGGAGCCACGCAGCGACCTCGTCTTCGCCTTCGCCTGGGGCGCCGGCATCGCGGTGCTCGTCGCGGGGGTGGTCAACTCGCTCAACCTGCACTACATCATCGACGCGGGCAACCTGTCGGAGACCAGCGCCCGCAACCTCGCCGCCACGTTCGGCGCGCCCGTGGTCGAGGAGACCATGAAGGGCCTCGTGCTGCTCGGGCTGCTGAGATTCCGCCGGGCCGAGCTCGACGGGCCGACCGACGGCATCATCTACGCCAGCATGGTCGGCCTCGGCTTCGGGATGAGCGAGAACGTCAGCTACTACATCGCCGCGCTCAACTCCGAGCAGGGCGGGGTGGGGCTGGCGGTCACGGTGGTGCTCCGCGGCGTGCTGTCGCCGTTCGCGCACCCGCTGTTCACCTCGATGATCGGCGTCGCGGTCGCCTACGCGGCCCAGCGGCACGGGCCGGAGCGGGTCTTCTCCGTCCTGGCGGGCTGGGCCGGTGCGATGGTCCTGCACGGCCTGTGGAACGGCCTGGTGTCCTACGGCGGCTTCCCGGGCCTCGTGGTGGCCTACCTGGCGCTGATGGTGGTGCTCGTCGTGCTCATCGCGGTGGTCATCGCCGACCGGCGGCGCATCGTGGCGCTGCTGCAGCGCTACCTGCCCCCGTACGAGCCGACCAACCTGGTGGACCAGGCCGACATCCACATGCTGTCGGCGCTGCCCCGGCGCAGGCGGGCCCGGCAGTGGGCCAAGCTCCACGGCGGCAAGCGGGGCCTGCGGGCGATGAGCGACTACCAGCTCGCCGCCACCGAGCTGGGGCTGCTGCACGCAAGGGCCGCCCGCCGGGTGGTGGACGAGCAGGCCTTCCACGAGGAGCAGCGGGCCCTGCTGGAGTGCATGAGCCTCGCGCGGGCGCAGCTCCCGGCCCCCGTGGGCGGGCCTAGCCGGCCCGGGCCAGGATCGTCCTGAGCGACGTCTCCGGCGGGCCGGGGAAGACCGGCTCGGCGCGCAGCAGCACGGCGTCGACGAGCGCCTTGCCGGTGGCGACCAGCTCCCGCGTGGCGTAGGCGTGGGTGGCCGCCGCCCACTGCCGGGTCGAGTCGTCGCCCACGCCGAACGCCTCCAGCCCCGCCGTACGGCACAGCGTCACCGCCCGGGGCAGGTGGAAGGCCTGCGTCACCACGGTCAGGCGCCGGGCGCCGAACACCTGGCGGGCCCGCACGCACGAGTCCCAGGTGTCGAACCCGGCGTAGTCGAGCACCATGACCTCGCCCGGCACGCCCCTGGCCAGCAGGTAGTCGCGCATGGCCGTGGGCTCGTCGTAGTCGTGGCGGCTGTTGTCGCCCGACAGCAGCAGCGCCCTGACCCGGCCCGCCCGGTACAGCTCGGCCGCCAGGTCGAGCCGGGCGGCCAGCATGGGGGTGGGGTGCCCACCGGACAGGCCGGCGCCGAGCACCAGGGCCGCCTCGGCGCCGGGCACCCGGGTGGTCCAGTCGTCGTCGCCGGCCACCAGCCGGTGCGGAGCGCTGCCGAGCTGGGCCCACGTCATGGGCGCCAGGGCGAGCATGCTGAGGAGCACCAGGGCCTGGTAGCCGCGCCGCAGGGTCTTCCGGGAGGGGCGGACGAATCGCCGCAAAGGACACCTCGCAGCGGTGGGGGAGTGGCGGACCTTTCACCCCATACCCTGACACGAATGCTCAGGCGGTGACGACCGCTTCGGTGGGGGAGGGGCTCGCGGCCGGGCCGCCGAGGTGGTCGCGGGTGCGCAGCGCGGTGACCGCGCGCAGCGCCCCGATCCAGACCAGCGTGGAGCCGAGCACGTGCAGCCCCACGAGCAGGGCCGGGACGCCCAGGAAGTACTGGACGTAGCCGATCACGCCCTGCGCCAGCTCGATGCCGAGCAGAGCCAGCGCGGCGCGGCGCGCGTGCCGCGGCGCGTCGGTGACGTGCAACGCGAACGCCAGCGCCAGCGTCAGTCCGACCACCAGGTAGGCGAGGTCGGCGTGCAGGCGGGCCACGGTCTCGATGTCGAGGTCGAAGCGCGAGGCCAGCTCGTCGCCCGAGTGCGGCCCGGTGCCGGTCACCACGACCCCGGCCACGAGCAGCGCGAACACCGCGGCGAGCAGGACGTGGCCGAGCCTGCGGATGTCGCGGTGGACCACCCGCCGTACGGGACCGTCGCCCTCGCCCGCCCGCTGGTAGAGCGCCCAGCAGGCGGCCGTCAGGGCGATCGAGATGAGGTAATGCATGCCGACGGTGAACGGGTTGAGCATGGTGTTGACCACCAGCCCGCCCCACAGCGCCTGCGCCACGATGCCCGCCGGCTGCAGCCAGGCCAGCACCAGCAGCGAGCGGCGGCGCGGCGCCAGCCGCATCGCCGCGACCACGCAGGCGAGCCCCACGGCCAGCACCAGGAACGTCACCAGCCGGTTGCCGAACTCGACCAGCATGTTGACCATCGAGACCTCGGGGTGCGGCACCGGCACGAAGCTGTCGGGCGTGCACCGCGGCCACGTCGGGCAGCCCAGCCCGGAGCCGGTGACCCGCACCGCGGCGCCCGACACGGTGATGCCCGCGTTGACCACCACGGACGCCAGCGCCCAGCCGCGCAACGACCCGGCCGTGGGCGCCCAGAACGACTGCGGGAGCCGGACGAGAGGGCGCGGAAGGTCGATGGGTAGCTTCACGTCAACGATGGTACGGGCCAGGTGTGCCGGTCCGGCCACCGGGAACACCCTTCTCAAGGCGTACGATATGTGACATATTACTGACCGGGAGGTGGGGATGTCCGACGTCATCGTCATCGGCGCCGGGATCGTCGGCGCCGCGTGCGCCTACTACGCGGCGCGCGCGGGACTCGACGTGACCGTGGTCGACCGCGGTCCCGTCGCGGGCGGCACCACCGGTGCCGGTGAGGGCAACGTGCTGGTCTCCGACAAGGAGCCGGGGCCCGAGCTGGAGCTGGCCGTGCTGTCCAACGGGCTGTGGCGCTCGCTGGCCGAGCACGTGGGCGGGTTCGAGCACGAGCCCAAGGGCGGCCTCGTCGTCGCCGAGACCGCCGCGGTGCACGAGCGGCTCGCCGAACTGGCCGCCGAGCAGGGCGTCGAGCACACGGTCGTCGCCGCCGGCGACCTGCGCGGCTACGAGCCGCACCTGGCCGACGGCCTCGCCGGTGGCGTCCACTATCCGCAGGACGCCCAGGTGCAGCCCATGCTGGCCGCCGCCCGGCTGCTCAGGCACGGCGCCGAGGCGTACGGCCGGCCAGATCTCGTCGGCGCGCTCAGCCTGCGCACCGGCGTCACCGTGACCGGCTTCACCCGCGACGGCGACCGGGTGACGGGCGTGCGCACCACCGGGGGCGACATCCCCGGCGGCGCGGTCGTCAACGCGGCCGGCACCTGGGCCGGCGAGGTGGCCGCGCTCGCCGGGCTGCACCTGCCCGTGCTGCCCCGGCGCGGTTTCATCCTCGTCACCGAGCCGCTCTCCCGGCCGCTCATCCGGCACAAGGTCTACACCGCCGCCTACGTCACCAACGTGGCCAGCGACAACGCCGGCCTGGAGACGTCGGCCGTCGTCGAGGGCACGCCCGCCGGGACCGTGCTCATCGGGGCCAGCAGGGAACGCGTCGGCTTCGACCGGACCACCTCGCTGCCCGTGCTGTCCCGGCTCGCCGCGCAGGCCGTCGCCCTGTTCCCCGCCCTGCGCGAGGTGCGTGCCATCCGCTCCTACTGCGGGTTCCGGCCGTACTGCCCCGACCACCTGCCCGTGATCGGCGAGGACCCGCGCGCGCCCGGGCTGTGGCACGCGTGCGGCCACGAAGGCGCCGGCATCGGCCTCGCCCCCGCCACGGGCCACCTGATCGCCCAGGCGCTCACCGGCGCCCGCACCGACCTCGACCTGCATCCCTTTCGTCCCGACCGCTTCCCGGCCGAGGAGCCAGCGTGACAGACGCCTTCGAGATCGCCTTCGAGATCACCGTGGACGGCCGGCCGGTGCCCGTAACGCCGGGGCAGACCGTCGGCGCGGCCCTGCACGCCGCGGGCATCCGCTCCTGGCGCACCACCCGCCTCGGCGGGCGGCCGCGCGGGCTGTTCTGCGGCATCGGGGTGTGCTTCGACTGCCTCGTCACGGTGAACGGCCGCCCGCCCGAACGCGCCTGCCTGCTGCAGGCCCGCCCCGGAGACGAGGTGACCACGTCATGACCGGCCGCTACGACCTCGCCGTCGTCGGGGGCGGGCCCGCCGGGGTGGCGGGCGCGCTCACGGCGGCGCTGGCCGGGCTGAGCGTCGTGCTCGTCGACTCGGGCGCGCGCCTCGGCGGCCAGTACTTCCGTCACCCCGCCGGCGCCCATCCCGGCACGCCGGGCCTCGACCGGTTCCTCCGGCAGAGCCGGGCCCTCGCCGACCGCGCCGACCTCCTCCTCGGCCACCAGGCCTGGGCGGTGGAACACACGGCCGCGGAGCACGACGGCGGGTTCACCCTGCGGTGCACCGCGCCGGACGGGAGCCCCGTCGCCGTGGCGAGCCGGCGCCTGCTCATCGCCACCGGCGCCCACGACCGGCCGCTGCCGTTCCCCGGCTGGGACCTGCCCGGCGTGCTGACGGCCGGCGGCGCCCAGGCGCTGCTGAAGGGCAACGGGGTCGTCGCCGGCCGCCGGATCGTCGTGGCCGGGACCGGGCCGTTCCTGCTGCCCGTCGCGACGGGCCTGGCCGGTGCCGGCGCGGATGTGCTCGGCGTGTTCGAGGCCGGTGGGGGGCTGGGGCTGGCCCGGCACCCCCTGCTGGCCGCCGGCAAGGCCGGGGAGGCGGCGGGCTACGCGCTCGCCCTGGCCAGGCACCGCGTGCCGTACCGGACCCGGCAGGCCGTGGTCGCCGCGCACGGCGAGCGCGAGCTGGAGGCCGTCACCGTGGCCCGCCTCGACCGCGACTGGAACGTGCTGTCCACCCGCCGCGTCGCCTGCGACACCCTGGCGACCGGCTACGGGTTCGTGCCGCAGATCGACCTCGGGGTCCAGCTCGGCTGCCGGACGCGGGCCGACCCGGACGGCAGCCCGGTGCTCGTCGTGGACGCCCGGCAGCGCACCTCCGTGCCGGGCGTGTGGGCGGCAGGCGAGCCGGCCGGCGTGGGCGGCCGGGAGCTCGCCGAGCTCGAAGGCCGCATCGCCGGCCGCACGATCAGCGCCGAGCACGACCCCGTCCCCGGCGCGCCGGCGCGGCGGCGCGAGCGGCTGCGGGCGTTCGCCCGCGCGCTGCTGGAGGCGTACCCGATCCGGCCCGGCTGGCAGCGGTGGCTGCGCGACGACACGCTCGTCTGCCGGTGCGAGGAGGTGCCGCTGGCCCGCGTCCGCGAGGCCCGTGAACTCGGCGCCACCGACGCCCGCTCGGTGAAGCTGCTGTCGCGGGCGGGCATGGGCTGGTGCCAGGGGCGCGTCTGCGGCCACGCCGTCGCCTGCCTCACCGGCGTGCCGGTCACGCAGCCGCGCCGCCCCCTCGCCCAGCCCGTCACCCTGGGCGCCCTGGCCGCCCTGACGGACACCCACGACCCGGCGGGTGCTCAACACCCGGCGGGCAGCCAGGACCCGACCGGCCCGCGGGAGCCGGCCGGTGGTCAGGCCGGCAGCCGAGCCGGCGACCGCAACTCCAGTGCAGCAAGCACCACTGATGGGAAGGACTCAGCATGATCGAGCGCGTCAAGCCCTGGCAGGGCGTCATGGTGGCCACGGCGCTGCCCCTCCACGACGACCTGTCCGTCGACCTCGACGGCTACGCCGCGCACTGCCGCTGGCTGGTCGAGAACGGCTGCGACGGCGTGGTGCCCAACGGCTCGCTGGGCGAGTACCAGACGCTCACCGACGACGAGCGGGCCGCCGTGGTCGCCACCGCCGTCGAGGCCGTCGGCGGGCGCAACGTGATGGCGGGCGCCGGCGCGTACGGCGCGGCCGAGTCACGCCTGTGGGCCGAACGGGCCCGCGACGCCGGCTGCGGCTCGGTGCTGCTGCTACCGCCCAACGCCTACCGGGCCGACGAGCGGGCCGTCGTCGAGCACTACCGCGAGGTGGCCAAGGCGGGAATCCCCGTCGTGGCCTACAACAACCCGTACGACACCAAGGTGGACCTCACGCCCGCGCTGCTGGCCCGCCTGTTCGACGAGGGCCTGATCGTGGCCGTGAAGGAGTTCACCGGCGACCCGCGCCGGGCGTACGAGATCGTCGAGCTGGCGCCCCAGCTCGACCTGCTGATCGGCTCCGACGACGTGCTGCTGGAGCTGGCCCTGGCCGGCGCCGTGGGCTGGATCGCGGGCTACCCCAACGCGCTGCCCGCCTCCAGCGTGGAGCTCTACCGGGCGGCCGTCGCGGGCGACCTCGCCACCGCGCTGCCCCTGTACCGCAAGCTGCACCCGCTGCTGCGCTGGGACTCCAAGACGGAGTTCGTCCAGGCGATCAAGCTGTCCATGGACCTGGCCGGCCGCCGCGGCGGGCCGTGCCGACTGCCCCGCGGGCCGCTCACGGACGAGCAGGCCGCCGCGGTGCGCGCCGTGACCGAGAAGGCGCTGGCCGAGGGCCTGCGATGAGGACCAGTCGCGTCTTCCACGCCGTCGACTCGCACACCGAGGGCATGCCCACCCGCGTCATCACGGGCGGGGTGGGCGTGATCCCGGGCGCCAGCATGGCCGAGCGGCGCATTCACTTCCGCGACAACCTCGACCACATCCGCAGGCTGCTGATGAACGAGCCGCGCGGGCACGCCGCCATGAGCGGCGCCATCCTGCAGCCGCCCACCCGGCCCGACGCCGACTGGGGGGTGCTGTTCATCGAGGTGTCCGGGCTGCTACCGATGTGCGGCCACGGCACCATCGGTGTGGCGACCGTGCTGGTCGAGACCGGCATGGTCGAGGTGGTCGAGCCCGTCACCACGGTACGGCTGGAGGTGCCCGCCGGCCTCGTGGTGGTGGACGTGGCCGTCCAGGACGGCATGGCCATGTCGGTCACCCTGCGCAACGTGCCGTCCTACTGCGACCGGCTCGACGCCGCGGTCACCGTGCCCGGGTACGGCGAGATCCGCTACGACCTCGCCTACGGCGGCAACTTCTACGCCATCGTCGACCTCGACGCCTACGGGCTGCCGTTCGACCGCAAGGCCAAGAACGAGATCCTCGCCGCCGGCCTGGCCACGATGGAGGCGATCAACACCACGGCCGAGCCCGTGCACCGCGAGGACGACCGCATCCGCGGCTGCCACCACGTCTACTTCGCCGCGCCCGGTTCCGACGCCGGGCACTCGCGCCACGCGATGGCCATCCACCCCGGCTGGTTCGACCGCTCGCCGTGCGGCACCGGCACCAGCGCCCGGATGGCCCAGCTGCACGCGCGGGGCGAGCTGCCGCTCGGCCGCGACTTCGTCAACGAGTCGTTCATCGGCACCCGTTTCGTCGGCAGGCTGCTGGAGGAGGCCACCGTCGGCGGCGCCCCGGCCGTGGTGCCGTCGATCACGGGCCGCGCCTGGGTGACCGGCACCGCCCAGTACTTCCTCGACCCGCGCGACCCCTTCCCCGAAGGGTTCGAGCTGTGAGGGGCGGGCAGGCGATCACCACGGTCGACTACCACACGGGCGGCGAGCCGTTCAGGGTCGTCACCGGCGGGGCGCCCGGCCTGCCCGGCGACGACGTGCTCGACCGGCGCGCCCGGGCGAGCGCGCCGGGGAGCGCGGCCGACCGGGTGCGCCGGCTGCTCTGCCACGAGCCGCGCGGCCACGCCGACATGTACGGCTGCTTCCTCGTCCCACCCGACACCCCACCCGGCGACCGGCCCGGCGAGCAGGGGGCGCACTTCGGCGCGTTGTTCTGGCACAAGGACGGCTTCTCCACCGCCTGCGGCCACGGCACGATCGCGCTCGGCGTGCACGCCGTCCAGGAGGGGCTGGTCGAGGCCCGGCCCGACGGCGACAGCGACGTCCGCCTCGACGTGCCGTCCGGCCGGGTCACCGCCCGGGTCCGCTCCGAGGGCGGCCGCATCCGGTCCGTCACGTTCGTCAACGTCCCGTCGTTCGTCCTCGCCCGCTCCGTCGCCGCGGCGGGGATGCGGGTGGACCTCGCCTACGGCGGGGCCGTCTACGCCTGCCTGCCCGCCGGCGCGGCGGGCCTGGCCGTGCGGCCCGAACACCTGACCGACCTCATCGCCACGGCCCGCCGGATCAAGGCGGACCTCGCCGGGCACCCCGCCACCCGCCACCCCGCGGACGACCGCCTGTCCGGCGTGTACGGCGTGATCTTCTACGACGAGCTGACCGGCGGCGACGGCCACGTCCGCCAGCGCAACGTCACCGTGTTCGCCGACGGCGAGGTCGACCGGTCCCCGTGCGGCTCCGGCACGGCCGCGCGGCTCGCCCTGCTGCACGACGAGGGGGTCCGCGACCCGCTCGTGCACGAGAGCGTCGTCGGCAGCCTCTTCCGCGCCCGGGTGGTCGCCGAGACCCCGCAGGGCGTCGTGCCCGAGATCGAGGGCATGGCCTACCGCACCGGCCGGCACGTCTTCGAACTCGACCCGGACGACCCGCTCGGCACCGGGTTCACCCTGAGATGACCCCTGTATGGAGATGAACCCGGCATGACCGATCTGCCCTACCTCGACGCCGCCACCGTGCGGCGGCTGGTGCCCGTGGAGCGGGCCGTGGACCTCCTCGAGGGCGCCCTGCGGGACGGACTCGACCCCGAGGACACGCCGCTGCGCCCGATCGTCGAGCTGCCCGCCGGTCAGCTCCTGCTCATGCCCGCCGCCGCCGGCGGCTACGCCGGGCTGAAGGCCGTCTCCGTGACGCCCGGCAACCCCGCCCGCGGGCTGCCCCGCATCCAGGGGACGTACCTGCTGCTCGACGGCGGCACGCTCGCACCGCTGGCCGCCCTCGACGGCGTCGCGCTCACCGACGTGCGCACTCCGGCCGTCTCGGCGCTCGCCGTCCGCCACCTGGCCGAGCCGGACGCCCGCGACCTCGTGGTGTTCGGCTCGGGACCGCAGGCGTGGGGGCACGTCGCGGCCCTGCGGCGGGTGCGCCCGATCGAGCGGGTCACGGTGGTCGGCCGCGACCGCGGACGCGCCGAGGCCCTCGCCGCCCACTGCCGCGCGGACGGCCTGCACGCCGAGGCCGTCACCGCCGGCCCGCCCACCTCGGCGGACACCCCTGCGCCCACCCCGGAGCCCAACCCGGCGGACACCACAGGTGGCCGCCCCGGGCCCGTGGCGGACGCCGCGCTCGCCGCCGTGGCACGGGCCGACCTCGTCGTGTGCTGCACCACCGCCAGGGAGCCGCTCTTCCCCGGGCACCTGCCGCGCGACGGCGCCACCGTCGTCGCCGTCGGCTCCCACGAGCCGGACGCCCGCGAGCTCGACGGCGCCCTGATCGCCCGCGCCACCGTGGTGGTGGAGGCGCGGGCGGCGGCGCTGGCCGAGGCGGGTGATGTGATCGTCCCGATCCGCCACGGTACGATCACCACTGGTCATCTCGCCGGAAACCTCGCCGAGCTGATCTCCGGCCGCCTGGAGCCGGGCCCCGGCCCGCGCGTCTTCAAGAGCACGGGCATGGCGTGGGAGGACCTGGTGGTGGCGGCCACGGCCTACGAGGCGTGGCACGCAGGGAAGGAATGAGCGGATGACTGCCGAGCACGGGCTCGACCTGCCGGCCGTGGGAGAGCGGCAGAGCCTGCGCGAGCAGGTGTCGCAGGCGCTGCGCGCCGCGCTGATCACGGGTGAGATGCGGCCCGGCGTCGTCTACTCGGCGCCGGTGCTGGCCCAGCAGTTCGGCGTCTCGGCCACGCCCGTGCGCGAGGCCATGCTCGACCTGGCCAAGGAGGGTCTGGTCGAGGCGGTGCGCAACAAGGGCTTCCGGGTCACCGAGCTGTCCGACCGCGACCTCGACGAGCTGACCGAGATCAGGCGGCTGATCGAGGTGCCCACCGTCACGCGGCTGGCCGGCGCCGAGCCCGCCGCCGACTTCGGGCGGCTGCGGCCCGTCGCCGAGGAGATCGTCTCCGCCGCCGAACGCGCCGACCTGCTCGCCTACGTGGACGCCGACCTGCGCTTCCACCTCGAACTGCTCGCCCTGTCCGGCAACGCCCACCTGGTGTCTGTCGTCAAGGACCTGCGCACCAGGGCCCGCCTGTACGGCCTGGCCCGGCTGCCGGGGCGCACCCTGACCGACTCGGCGCGCGAGCACCTGGACCTGCTGGACGCCCTCGAACGCGGCGACCCCGACGCCGTCGGCCACATCATGGGGCAGCACATCCAGCACGTCCGCGGCATCTGGGCCCACCCGGCCTCTTCCTGACCCGCCAGGCCCGCGAAAGAGCGGGCGGCGCGGGTCAGCGGGAGCGGGAGGAGCGGGTGGAGCCGAGGCTCGCGGCGACGATGCACCCGATCGCCGCCCACTGCTGCAGGTGCAGGATCTCGTTCAGCAGCAGCACCCCGATCAGCGCCGCCGCCGCCGGCTCCAGGCTCATCAGGATGCCGAAGACCTGCTTGGGCATCCGCCGCAGCGCCTGCAGCTCCAGCGAGTACGGGATCACCGACGACAGCAGCCCCACTCCGATCCCGATCAGCAGCAGCTCCGGCTGGAGCAGGTCCGCGCCGCCCGTGGCGACGCCCACCGGCGCGATGACCACCACCGACGCGATCATCGCGAACGACAGCCCGGACGTGCCGGGGAACCGCTGCCCGGCGGCGGCCGACAGCAGGATGTAGCCCGCCCAGCAGGCGCCCGCCACCAGCGCGAACCCGATGCCCGCCCAGCTCACCGTCTCCGCCTGCCCCCAGGGCGCGAGCAGTGCGATGCCGAGCCCGGCCAGCGCGACCCACAGCAGGTCGAGCCGGCGCCGCGAGGCCGCCACCGCCACGCCCAGCGGCCCGAGGAACTCGATCGCCACCGCGACCCCCATCGGCAGCCGCGCCAGCGCCTCGTAGAAGGTCAGGTTCATCAGCGCCAGCGTCGCGCCGAAGCCCAGCCCCACCGCCCAGTCGCGCCAGGACATGCCCTTCAGCCGGGGCCGGGCCACCGCCGCCATGATGAGCGCGCCCGCGGCGATCCGCAGGAACACCACCGCGCTCGGCGGCAACGCCGTGAACAGCTCCTTGGCGAACCCCGCCCCGATCTGCACCGAGAAGATCGCCAGCAGCACCAGACCGGAGGGCGGGATGGAGTCGGCCGCCGTTCGCAGCAGACCACCCGGCCCCGGCAGGCCCGGCCTGCGGTCGAACGGGTCGTCAAGGGCGAAGGCGGTCACGGCACTCCTCGGACGAACTCGGGACGAACTCAACAGGGCGATCGTCCGAGGATAGTCAACATGCCGGACATTTCCCCATTTGGGGGTCGAGTCAGGGGGGTGGCCCGCACGCGGGGCGGCGCGCCCCCGACGATGGACACCATGACCGCCCCCGCCCCACCCGTCACGCTCTCCCGCCCCCCGCTCGCCCTGTCCGTCGCCTCGTTCGTCTCCAGCTTCGACCGCTTCGCCGTCGGCCCCATGCTCGTCCTGATCGCCCTGGACCTGAGGGTGCCGCTGGCCGCGGCGGTGGCGGCCGCCAGCGGCTACTACCTCGCCTACGGGCTGACCCAGCCGCTGTGGGGGGTGCTGTCCGACCGGTTCGGGCGGCTGCCGGTGATGCGCGGCGCCCTGCTCGGCGCCGCCGTGGCGGGCGTCGTCTCGGCGCTGATGCCGGCGCTCGGCACGCTGGTGGCCGCGCGGGTGGTGGCGGGCGCCTGCTTCGGAGCGGTGATCCCCACCTCGCTCACCTACGTCGGCGACACGGTCGCCCCGTCGATCCGCCAGCGCGCCCTGTCGGACCTCATGGGCGCCACCGCCCTCGGCACCGCCGTCGCCACCGGGCTCGGCGGGGTGCTGGCCGACCTGGTCGACTGGCGGGCGGTCTTCGCGATCTCCGCCGCCTGCGCCCTGGCCTGCGCGGCGGGGCTGCGCACGGTGCCCGAGCCGCCCCGGGGCGCCATGGGCGGCCTGGGCGCGCACGTGGGCGCGGTGCTGGCCGACCGCTGGGCGCTGCTGGTCTTCGCCCTGGCCTTCGTCGAGGGGGCCGTCCTGCTCGGCGTCATGCCGTTCCTGGCGCCCGCCCTGCAGCACCACGGCGTCAGCGCCGCCGTGGCCGGGCTCGCCGTCGCCGTCTACGGGATCGGCCTGTGGCTGCTCACCCGCCTGGTGAAGCGGCTGACGCAGCGGTGGCCGCCCACGGCACTCATCGCGGTCGGCGGCGCCCAGATGTGCGTGGGGTACGCCCTCGTCGCCGCGCACGTGAGCCTGCCCACGGTCATGGCGGCCGCGCTGCTGTTCGGCGGCGGCTGGTCGTTCATGCACTCCTCGCTGCAGACCTGGGCCACCTCCGTGGCGCCCCGGGCCCGCGGCACCGCCGTGGCCTTCTTCGCCGCCGCCCTGTTCGTCGGCAGCGCGGTGTCGTCCTGGGCCGGCGGCCCGGCCGCCGAGAGCGGCGCGTACGGGCTGCTGTTCGGCGTCGCGGCGGCCGTCGCGCTGCCGCTCACGGTGGTCGCCGTCGTCGGACGGCACCGCTACGCGGCCCGGACGGGGGCGGCGGGCTCACTCCCAGCGGAAGGTCCGCGAGGCCAGGCCGAGTGACACGGCCGCCCACGCGGCGAGCACCGCCAGCGCCCCCCACGGCAGGGCCGCGCCGCCGGCCAGCACCGTGCGCAGCCCGCCGGTGAGCGCCGAGATGGGCAGCAGCTCCAGCACCGGCCGCACCGAGCCGGGGAACTTCGACAGCGGGAACATCACCCCGCCCGCCCCCAGCAGCACGAGGTAGACGAGGTTGGCCGCCGCCAGCGTCGCCTCGGCCCGCAGCGTGCCCGCCATGAGCAGGCCGAGGCCGCTGAAGGCCGCCGTGCCCAGCAGGATCAGCAGGACCGCCGCCGCGAACGACCCCTGCGGCCGCCAGCCGAGCGCCAGCGCCACCGCCACGATGACCACGACCTGGAGCAGCTCGACCGCCACCACGGCCAGTGTCTTGCCCATAAGCAGGCCCGCCCGCGACAGCGGCGTCGCGCCGAGCCGCTTCAGCACGCCGTAGCGCCGCTCGAAGCCGGTCGCGATCGCCTGCCCGGTGAACGCCGTGGACATCACCGCCAGCGCCAGCACGCCCGGTGTCAGGAACGCCACCCGGCTCCCGCCGCCCATGTCGATCAACGGCGCCAGCGAGAACCCGACCAGCAGCAGCACCGGGACGATCAGGGTGAGCAGCAGTTGCTCGCCGTTGCGCAGCGTCGCGCGCACCTCCGCGCCCGCCTGGGCGAGCACCATCCGGCCGAACGGCGCCGCCCCCGGGGCGGGCGTGAAGTCCAGCGCCGGCGGGGCGGCCGGGACGGCGGGATCGGTGGGCGTGGTCATCGCAGCTCCCTGCCGGTCAGCTCCAGGAAGACGTCCTCCAGCGTGCGCCGCTCGATGCGCAGGTCGTCGGCCGTGACGCCCTCGGCGGCGCACCACGCGGTCACGGTGGCGAGCAGCTCCGGGCCGACCAGTCCCTCGATGATGTAGTGGCCGGCCGGTGACTCCTTGGCGACGCTGCCCGCCGGCAACGCGTTGAGCAGCTCCTCCAGCGCCAGGCCGGGCCGGGCGCGGAAGCGGAGCTGGCGCTCGGCCCCGGTCAGCGAGGCAGGGCTGCCCTGCGCGACCACCTTGCCCCTGTCGATGATCACCACCTGGTCGGCCAGCCGTTCGGCCTCGTCCATGTGGTGCGTGGTCAGCACCACCGACACGCCCGCGCCGCGCAGCTCGGCCACCAGGTCCCAGCAGGCGTGCCTGGCCTGCGGGTCGAGCCCGGCCGTCGGCTCGTCGAGGAAGACCAGCTCCGGCCGGCCGACCACGGCGGCGGCCAGCGACAGCCGCTGCTGCTGGCCCCCCGACAGGCGCCGGTAGGGTGTGCGGCCGTGCTCGGCCAGGCCCAGCCGGGCGAGCAGAGCCCCGGAGTCGAGGGGCCGGGCGTAGAAGCGGGAGACCAGGCGCAGCCACTCGGCGCAGCGCATCGCCGGCGGCACGCCGCCCGACTGCAGCATCACGCCCACGCGGGGCCGCAGCGCCGGATCGTCGGGCGCCTCGCCCAGCACGCGGACCGTGCCGCCGTCGGCCTTGCGGAACCCCTCGCAGATCTCGACCGTGGACGTCTTGCCCGCGCCGTTGGGGCCGAGCACCGCGGTCACGGCCCCCCGCTCGGCACGCAGGGACAGGCCGTCGACGGCCGTCGCGCCGCCGTAGCGTTTGACCAGGCCGATGATCTCGACGGCTGGGGAGTCCATGGCCACGAGTCTAGGGACTGCCCGCGACGGCCACGATCCCAGCCCGGCCCGCCGGATATGGGCGCCTGTTTGCCGGGGCATTCCCTGGAGGCCGCCCGGGGCGGGCACAGTCTCACTGACGGCGGGGATTCGCGCACCAGGAGGTCACCATGTCACTGCGCAGCGGGTACGAGCCGGGCGTCCCGTGCTGGGTGGATCTGTCGAGCACCGACGTGGACGCGTCCGTGCACTTCTACGGCGAGGTCCTCGGCTGGCGGGCCGAGATGGTCGACGACCCCGAGGCCGGGGGATACGGCCAGTTCTTCCACGAGGGGCGCAACGTCGCCGGGGTCGGGCCCGTCTTCGCCGAGGGCATGCCCTCGGTCTGGAACACCTACGTTGCCACCGAGGACGCCGCCGCCACCGCCGACCGGGTCGAGGACGCCGGCGGCACCGTCGTCATGCCGCCCATGCAGATCTTCGAGGAAGGCACGATGGCCGTCTTCCGCGGGCCCGACGGCGCCCACGTCTGCGTCTGGCAGGCCGGCCGGCACAAGGGCGCCGAGCTGGTCAACGAGCCGGTCTCGCTCTGCTGGAACGAGCTGGTCACCCGCGACGTGGCCGCCGCCGAGCGGTTCTATCCGGCGGTCTTCGGCTGGACGCCGCGCCCGCAGGAGATGGACGGCGTCACCTACACCGAGTGGCTGTCGGGCGGCGCGAGCGTCGCGGGCATGATGGAGATGTCGCCGAACTACCCGCCCGAGACGCCGTCCCACTGGATGGTCTACTTCGCGGTCGCCGACCTCGACGACACCGTGGCCGCCGCTCGCCGCCTGGGCGCCAGCGTGCTCATCGACGCGATGGAGTCCCCTCCCGGCCGGTTCGGGATGTTCGTGGACCCGCAGGGCGCGGCCCTGTCCGTCATCCAGCTCACGGAAAATCAGTAAAAAACCGGTAATCGGGAATGAGGAAGACTTTATTCGGGTTTGATTCCTCGGCCCTCGTGGGGTCACACGCCTGCGAGGGAGAGGAACCGCGCCATGCCGGTGGCTCAGGCCGCACCGTCCGCCGTCGAACGGGAGAGCCGGAGCCGTCGCCGCCGGCTGTTGCTGTTCATCCTGGGGGCGCTGTCGGCCATCGGCCCGCTCTCGATCGACATGTACCTGCCGGCGCTGCCGGCCATCACCGGCGAGCTGCTCAGCACCCCGGCCCAGGTCCAGCTCACCCTGACCGCCTGCCTCATCGGCGTCTCCGTCGGCCAGGTGATCGCCGGCCCCGTCAGCGACGTGCGCGGGCGCCGGGTGCCCCTGCTCGTCGGCGTGGCCGGGTTCGCGCTGGCGTCGCTGCTGTGCGCGTTCGCGCCCTCGGTGCCGGTGCTCATCGCGCTGCGGCTGACGCAGGGCCTGTTCGGGGGCGCGGCGCTGGTGATCGTCCGCGCCGTGGTGCGCGACCTGTACGACGGCGCCGCCATCGCCCGCATCTTCGCCACGCTCATGCTGGTCAGCGGCCTGGCGCCGATCCTCGCCCCGATCGCCGGGGCCCAGCTGCTCGCCTTCACCTCCTGGCGGGGCGTGTTCGTCGCGCTCAGCCTGGCCGGGCTCGTGCTCATGCTGTCCGTGCTCGGCGGCGTGCGCGAGACGCTGCCCGCCAGCGAACGGCACGGCGGCGGCCTGCGGCACACCGCGGGCACGTTCGGCCGGCTGCTGCGCGACCGCGCGTTCATGGGCTGCGCCCTGACCGCGGGGCTGTCGTTCTCCGCGGTGTTCGCCTACGTCTCCGGCTCGCCGTTCGTCGTTCAGGAGGTCTACGACGCCTCGCCCCAGCAGTTCTCGCTCGTCTTCGGGCTCAACGCCTTCGGCCTGACCGTGATGGCCCAGATCGGGGGGCGCCTGTCGGGCCGGGTGCCGCCCCTGCGCCTCATCCTCACCGGCCTGGTGCTCGCCCTTCTCGGCGGCGCGATGCTGCTGGCCGCCGCGATCGTCGGGCTCGGCCTGGCGGGCATCGTCGCCGGGCTGTTCGTCATGATGTGCGGCCAGGGGCTCGTGCTGCCCGCCACCGGAGCGCTCGCCCTGGCCGGCCAGCCGCCGCAGGTGGCGGGCAGCGCCTCGGCCCTGCTCGGCGTGCTGCAGTTCGCGCTCGGCGCGATCTCCGCCCCGCTCGTCGGCCTGGTGGGGTCGGGCACCGCGACGCCCATGGCCGCCGTCATCCTGGGCCTCATCGTGCTGGCCGCCGCGACGTTCACCCTCCTCGGCCGGACCGCGACGTCGCAGGTTAGGTAAGGCTTGCCTGCGTGAGAAATTGCATTGCCCGCCTCTCCGGAACCGTTTGTGCACCGGGAAGGAATTACGGCACACTGATGTTGTCAAAACATATGGGAGCCAGCCCGACACGATGAGCCGAGCGGGGCGCCACAAGCAAGCCCCCCGCGAAGCGCACGAGGAGTGGTGAGCGACCGATGCAGAACGTGCCCACGATCGAGCCGGGAAGCGAGCGCAGCACCCGAGCGCGCGTGGCCCGGCTGATCCTCGAGCACGGTCCCGTAGCGGCGGCCGCGCTCGGCGAACGGCTCGGGCTCACGCCCGCCGCCGTCCGCCGTCATCTGGACGCGCTGCTGGCCGACGGGTTGATCGAGCCCCGCACGGTCAGACCGCGCGGCCAGCGCGGGAGAGGGCGACCGGCCAAGCTGTTCGCCATCACCGACGCGGGGCGCAGTGCTTTCGAGCACGCCTATGACGATCTGGCCGGGAGTGCGCTGCGCTTCCTGGCCGAGCGCATGGGCGAGCAGGCTGTGGCCGACTTCGCCCGCTCGCAGGTTTCCGGCCTGCTGAGGCGGCTGGAGCCGGTCATGCGGACGGTGCCGGCCGACCAGCGCGTTGAGGTGCTGGCGCAGGCGCTGTCGGCGGAGGGTTACGCTGCCTCGGCCAGCAAGGCCAAGTTCGGCGGTGATCAGCTCTGCCAGCATCACTGCCCGGTGGCGCACGCGGCGGCGGAGTTCCCGCAGCTGTGTGAGGCCGAGACGGAGGCGTTCGCGCAACTGCTCGGCACGCCGGTGCAGCGCCTGGCCACGATCGCCCACGGCGACGGGGTCTGCACCACGCACGTGAGCCCGCAAACGCTGGGCGATCCCGCACATAGAGAGACAAGCAAGGAGACCGGAAGGTGACTGTCACCGACCGCCCGGAGCTCGATGGCCTCGGGAATTACAAGTTCGGCTGGGCCGACCCGGATGCCGCCGGGGCGGTGGCCAAGCGCGGCCTGTCCGAGGAGGTCGTCCGCAACATCTCCGCGCTCAAGAGCGAGCCGGAGTGGATGCTCGACCTTCGCCTGAAGGGCCTCCGGCTGTTCGACAAGAAGCCGCTGCCCACCTGGGGCTCCGACCTCACCGGCATCGACTTCGACAACATCAAGTACTTCGTGCGCTCGACGGAGAAGCAGGCCACGTCCTGGGACGAGCTGCCCGCCGACATCAAGAACACCTACGACAAGCTCGGCATCCCCGAGGCGGAGAAGCAGCGCCTCATCGCCGGTGTCGCCGCCCAGTACGAGTCCGAGGTCGTCTACCACAAGATCCGTGAGGACCTCGAGGAGAAGGGCGTCATCTTCGTCGACACCGACACGGGCCTGAAGGAGCACGAGGAGCTCTTCAAGGAGTACTTCGGCTCCGTCATCCCGGTCGGCGACAACAAGTTCGCCGCGCTCAACACCAGCGTGTGGTCCGGTGGCTCGTTCATCTACGTGCCGCCGAACGTCGAGGTCGAGATCCCGCTGCAGGCCTACTTCCGGATCAACACCGAGAACATGGGCCAGTTCGAGCGCACCCTGATCATCGTGGACGAGAACAGCTACGTCCACTACGTCGAGGGCTGCACCGCGCCGATCTACTCCTCCGACTCGCTGCACTCCGCGGTCGTCGAGATCATCGTGAAGAAGAACGCCCGCTGCCGTTACACGACCATCCAGAACTGGTCCAACAACGTCTACAACCTGGTGACCAAGCGCGCCGTCGCCTACGAGGGCGCCACCATGGAGTGGATCGACGGCAACATCGGCTCCAAGGTCACGATGAAGTACCCGGCCGTCTACCTCATGGGCGAGCACGCCAAGGGTGAGACGCTGAGCGTCGCCTTCGCCGGCGAGGGCCAGCACCAGGACGCCGGCTCCAAGATGGTGCACCTGGCGCCCAACACCAGCTCCAGCGTCATCTCCAAGTCGGTGGCGCGCGGCGGCGGCCGCACCTCCTACCGCGGTCTCGTGCAGATCGAGGAGGGCGCCCACGGCAGCGCCAGCACCGTCAAGTGCGACGCGCTCCTGGTCGACCAGATCAGCCGCTCCGACACCTACCCCTACGTCGACGTCCGCGAGGACGACGTGTCGATGGGCCACGAGGCCACGGTCTCCAAGGTCAGCGAGGACCAGCTGTTCTACCTCATGAGCCGCGGGCTCGGCGAGGACGAGGCGATGGCGATGATCGTGCGCGGCTTCGTCGAGCCGATCGCGCGCGAGCTGCCCATGGAGTACGCGCTCGAGCTCAACCGGCTGATCGAGCTGCAGATGGAAGGAGCCGTCGGCTGATGGGCCTGAACGAGAAGCCCTTGTCGACCCTGCACGAGAAGGCGTCCTACGACCTGGCCGACTTCGAGGTGCCGACCGGGCGCGAGGAGGCGTGGCGTTTCACGCCGCTCTCGCGCCTCAAGGGCCTGCACAACGGCAAGGCCCAGGTCAGCGGTCAGGTCATCACCCAGGCCTACACGCCGGCCGGCGTGAGCGCCGAGTGGGTCGGGCGTGACGACGCGCGGGTCGGCAAGGCCTACGTGCCGGCCGACCGGATCAGCGCCCAGGCCTACAACGCCTTCGAGAAGGCGCTGGTCGTCACCGTGCCCAAGGAGGCGGTGCCCGACGGCCACATCGGCATCGAGCTGCGCGGCGGCGGTGCCGAAGGCGCCTCCTACGGCCACATCGTGATCAACGTGGAGCCGCTCGCCGAGGCCGTGGTCGTCATCGAGCACCAGGGCAGCGCCGTCTACGCCGACAACGTCGAGTTCGTCGTCGGCGACGGCGCGACCCTCAAGGTCGTCAGCCTGCAGGAGTGGGACGACGACGCCGTGCACGTCTCCCACCACCACGCCCAGCTCGGCAAGGACGCCACCTTCCGCAGCTTCGTGGTGACCCTGGGCGGCGACGTGGTGCGGCTGTCGCCCAGCGTCTCCTACACCGCCCCCGGTGGCGACGCCGACCTGAGCGGCGTCTACTTCGTCGACGCGGGCCAGCACCTGGAGCACCGGCTTCTGGTCGACCACTCCCAGCCGCACTGCCGCAGCAACGTCGACTACCGCGGCGCGCTGCAGGGCCAGGACGCCCACGCGGTGTGGATCGGCGACGTGATCATCCGGGTCGAGGCCGAGGGCACCGACACCTACGAGCTCAACCGCAACCTCATCCTCACCGACGGCGCCCGCGCCGACTCGGTGCCCAACCTGGAGATCCTCACCGGCGAGGTCGCCGGCGCCGGCCACGCCTCGGCGTCCGGCCGTCTCGACGACGAGCACATCTTCTACCTCCAGGCCCGTGGCATCCCGTTCGACGACGCCCGCAGGCTGGTCATCCGCGGCTTCCTCGGCCAGCTCATCGAGCGCATCGAGGTCGAGGAGATCCGCGAGCGCGTCCTCGGCGCGGTGGAGGCGGAGCTGGCCCGATGAGCGACCACTACGAGAAGGTGTGCCGCCTCGGCGACATCCCCGACGGCGGCGTCATCGGCGTCGAGGTCGGGGAGACGCCGGTCGCGCTGGTGCGCACCGGCTCGGAGGTGCGCGCGCTGCACGACGTCTGCTCCCACGCCGAGGTCAAGCTCAGCGAGGGCGAGGTGTACGACGGCACCCTGGAGTGCTGGCTGCACGGCTCGTGCTTCGACATCCGCACCGGCAAGCCCACCGGACCGCCCGCCACCAAGCCCGTGAACGTCTACACAGTCAAGATCGACGGCGATGACGTCCTCGTCTCGCTCTCGAAGGAGTCATAAACACATGTCCACCCTTGAGATCCGTGACCTCCAGGTCGCCGTCGAGGACAAGGAAATCCTGCGCGGCGTCAACCTCACCGTGAAGTCGGGCGAGACCCACGCCATCATGGGCCCCAACGGCTCGGGCAAGTCCACCCTCGCCTACGCCATCGCGGGCCACCCCAAGTACACGATCACCGGCGGCCAGGTGCTGCTCGACGGCGTCGACCTGCTGGAGCTGTCGGTGGACGAGCGGGCCCGCGCCGGCCTGTTCCTCGCCATGCAGTACCCCGTCGAGGTGCCCGGCGTCTCGGTGTCCAACTTCCTGCGCTCGGCCGTCACCTCGGTCCGCGGTGAGGCGCCCAAGCTGCGCCAGTTCGCCAAGGACCTCAAGGCCGGCATGGACGCCCTGTCCATCGACGCCTCCTTCGCCCAGCGCAACCTCAACGAGGGTTTCTCCGGCGGCGAGAAGAAGCGCCACGAGATCCTCCAGCTCGAACTGCTCAAGCCGAAGATCGCGGTGCTCGACGAGACCGACTCCGGCCTCGACGTCGACGCGCTGCGCGTGGTGTCCGAGGGCATCAACCGCTTCCGCGCCTCGGGTGAGACGGGTGTCCTGCTCATCACCCACTACACCCGCATCCTGCGCTACGTGAAGCCCGACCACGTGCACGTCTTCGCCGGTGGCCGGATCGTCGAGGAGGGCGGGCCGGAGCTGGCCGACAAGCTCGAGGCCGAGGGCTACGAGCAGTACACGAAGGCGAGTGCATGACTTCCATCAGCTTGGACGTGGAGAGGATCAGGAAGGACTTCCCGGTTCTCTCCCGCGAGCTGCCCGGCGGGCGCAGGCTCGTCTACCTCGACTCCGGCAACTCCTCGCAGAAGCCCGCCTCGGTCGTCGAGACCGTGCGCGAGCACCTGGCGATGCACTACAGCAACGTCGGGCGCGCGATGCACGTGCTCGGCGCGGAGTCGACCGAGGCCTACGAGGGCGCGCGCGACAAGGTGGCCGGTTTCATCGGCGCGCCCTCGCGCGACGAGGTGATCTTCACCAAGAACGCGTCCGAGGCGCTCAACCTCGTCGCCCACGCCTTCGGCCCCCACCTGTGGGGCTCCACCGAGGCGGCCGACCCGCGCTTCGCGCTCGGTCCCGGCGACGAGATCGTCATCTCCGAGATGGAGCACCACTCCAACATCGTGCCGTGGCAACTGCTCGTGCAGCGCACCGGCGCGACGCTGAAGTGGTTCGGCGTCACCGACGACGGCCGGCTCGACCTGTCCGAGCTGGAGCGGATCGTCACCGACCGGACGAAGATCGTCTCCATCGCGCACCAGTCCAACGTGCTCGGCACCGTCAACCCGGTCGCCGACGTGCTGCGGCGCGCGCGCGAGGTCGGCGCCCTGGTGATGCTCGACGCCTCCCAGTCGGTGCCCCACCACCCGGTGGACGTCGCCGAGCTGGGCGTCGACCTCGTCGCCTTCACCGGCCACAAGATGCTCGGCCCCTCGGGCATCGGCGTGCTGTGGGGTCGCGGCGAGCTGCTGGAGGCCATGCCCCCGTTCCTGGGCGGCGGCGAGATGATCGAGGCGGTCTGGATGGACCACTCGACCTACGCGCCGATCCCGCACAAGTTCGAGGCAGGCACCCCGCCGATCGTCGAGGCGATCGGGCTGGGCGCGGCCGTCGACTACCTCCAGGGCGTCGGCATGGACGCGATCGAGGCCCACGAGCGCGAGCTGACGGCCTACGCGCTGGACGCCCTGCGCGAGGTCCCCGGCCTGCGGCTGATCGGCCCCGACTCGCTGGAGCGGCGCGGCGGCACCCTGGCCTTCACGCTGGAGGGGATCCACCCGCACGACGTCGGGCAGATCCTCGACGACGAGTTCGGCATCGCCGTACGCGTCGGCCACCACTGCGCCCGCCCGCTGCACCTGCGGTTCGGAATACCCGCCACGACCCGGGCGTCGTTCTACCTGTACAACACCACGGGCGAGGTCGATGCCCTGGTGCGCGGTCTCCATCACGTACAGAAAGTGTTCGCATAGCCATGATCGGCGAGTCGATGTACCAGGAGCTGATCCTGGAGCACTACAAGCACCCGCAGGGGCGGGGGCTGCGTGAGCCGTACGACGCCGAGGTTCACCATGTGAACCCGACGTGCGGCGACGAGATCACGCTCCGGGTGAGGGTCGGCGACGCGGGCAAGATCGAGGACGTCTCCTACGACGGCCAGGGCTGCTCCATCAGTCAGGCCGCCGCGTCCGTGCTGCACGAGCTGACCACCGGCTCGACGGTCGAGGAGACGCTGTCGGTGGTGGACGAGTTCACCCGGCTCATGCAGGGCCGCGGGAAGGTGGAGGCCGACGAGGAGGTGCTCGGCGACGCGGTCGCGTTCGCCGGGGTCGCCAAGTTCCCCGCCAGGGTCAAGTGCGCGCTGCTGTCCTGGATGGCCTACAAGGACGCTGTAGTGAGGAGTGCCAGCCGATGAGCAAGCCGGTGGAGACGCCGACCGGATTCGACGGTGACGCCACCGTCGAGGAGGTCATGGAGGCGCTCAAGGACGTCGTCGACCCCGAGCTCGGCATCAACGTCGTCGACCTGGGCCTGGTCTACGGGCTCAACCTCGACCCCGCCGACGGCGGCAAGCCCGTGGCGACCATCGACATGACCCTCACCAGCGCGGCCTGCCCGCTGACCGACGTCATCGAGGATCAGGCGCACTCCGCGCTCGATGGTATGGTCTCCGATGTGAAGATCAACTGGGTCTGGCTCCCGCCGTGGGGCCCCGACAAGATCACTGATGAGGGTCGTGAGCAGCTTCGTATGCTAGGCTTCAACGTCTGATCTTTGCAGGACGGTCGGCACTCCGGTGCCGACCACCCAGCGTGCCAAGGCCCGGGTGACCGGGTCAGCCGGGGAATACACGGTGTGTTCCCCGCGTTGGCATGACGTGCACCTGACGCACCCATGTGCGTTTCGCCGCCTGCGGCCGGCAAGCGGGTGCGCGTAGACGGCCCACGCGAGTCGGTGAGCACCGACCGGGCCTGTCCCCACCCCAGCGGGTGCCGATCACCCGCGCTTTTTCCGACGAAGTACGGCGAGGCAGCCGTACGTCCTGGCTCGTCCTTTCGCAGAAGTGACGCGCCACTTCGACTGAAAGGCACGACGTTCGTGACCATGCTTGATGCTGTCCTGCCCGAGCTCGCCCCCGAGCAGGAGCTCACCCCCGAGCAGGGCCTGTCCGGATTCGAGCTGCTGGGCCTGCCCAAGCCGCTCGTCACCGGGCTGGCCAAGCAGGGCATCGACAGCCCCTTCCCGATCCAGAGCGCCACCATCCCCGACGTCCTCACGGGCGCCGACGTGCTCGGCCGCGGCCAGACCGGCTCCGGCAAGACGCTCGCCTTCGGCCTGCCCACCATGGCCCGCATCGCCGGCGTCCGGCCCGCGCCGGGCCGTCCGCGCGCGATGATCCTCGTCCCGACCCGTGAGCTGGCCCTCCAGGTGCACGACGCGCTGGAGCCGCTCGGCCG
The DNA here is from genome assembly GCF_014207745.1 of Nonomuraea muscovyensis. Lineage (NCBI taxonomy): Bacteria > Bacillati > Actinomycetota > Actinomycetes > Streptosporangiales > Streptosporangiaceae > Nonomuraea > Nonomuraea muscovyensis. Next base: position 1,640,057 of record NZ_JACHJB010000002.1, on the reverse strand, counting down.
CGGTCTCGGCCTGCGCATGAAGGTCATCGTCGGCGGCATGTCGATGGGCAAGCAGATCGAGGCGCTGCGCCGCGGCGTCGACATCGTCATCGCCACCCCCGGGCGGCTGGGCGACCTCATCCGCCAGGGTGAGTGCTCGCTGGCGGAGGTCGAGGTCAGCGTTCTCGACGAGGCCGACCACATGTGCGACCTCGGCTTCTTCCCCGTCGTCACCGACCTGCTCGCGCAGACCCCGGCCGACGGTCAGCGGCTGCTGTTCTCGGCCACGCTCGACGGCGACGTCGACAAGCTGGTGCAGCGCTTCCTCAAGAACCCGATCACCCACTCCGTGGCGCCCGCGACCTCCCCGGTCGACACGATGGAGCACCACGTGCTGCAGGTGACGCGCGACGAGAAGTTCGACGTGACCGCCGAGATCGCCAACCGCGACGGCCGTACGATCATCTTCGTCCGCACCCAGCACGGCGTCGACCGGCTGTGCAAGCAGCTCGCCCGGGTCGGCGTCCGCGCCGGCGGCCTGCACGGCGGCAAGCGCCAGAACCAGCGCACCCGCATCCTCGCCGAGTTCCGCGAGGGCTCCGTCAACGTGCTCGTCTGCACCGACGTGGCCGCGCGCGGCATCCACGTCGACAACATCAGCCTCGTGCTGCACGTCGACCCGCCGCAGGACCACAAGAGCTACCTGCACCGCGGCGGCCGCACCGCCCGCGCGGGCGAGAAGGGCACCGTGGTGACGCTGGTGCTGCCGAACGAGCGCCGCTCCACCGAGCAGCTCACCCGGCGCGCCGGCATCCACCCGTTCCGGCTCAAGGCCGGCCCGGGTCACCCCAGGGTCGCCGAGGTGACCGGCGCCCGCACGCCGAGCGGCGAGTCCATCCCCGTGTGGGAGCCCGACGTCCGCAAGCCGCTGCGGCCGCGCCGCGACAGCCACGGCGGTGGGCACGGCGAGCGCCGTGGCCGCCGTCCGCGCCGCGACTTCGACGGTGACCGCCGTCCGCGCCGCCACGACGACACCGACCGCCCCGCGCGCAGGCACGACGAGGGCGACCGGTCCTTCTCGGCCGGCTCCACGCGTGGCTCCGGCTTCGCGGGTGACGAGCGCCGGGCGCCCCGCCACGACGGCGACGGCTCCCGCGAGCCGCGCACGTTCGGTGACGACCGCCGCTCCGGCGGCGAGCGCGGCGGCTTCCGCCGTGACGAGGGCGGCGCCCGTGGCGGGTTCCGCTCCGACGACCGCGCTGGTGACAGGAGCGGCGACCGGTCCGGCGACCGTGGCGGGTACCGGTCCGACGACCGTGGCGGGTTCCGCTCGGACGACCGCGGCGGGTTCCGTTCCGGCGAGCGCGGCCAGCGCAGCGGCGGGTTCCGCGGCGAGAGCCGGGGCGGGTTCCGCTCGGACGAGCGTGCTCCCCGTACCACCACCGGCGACCGCGGCCGTCCGTTCTCGGCCGATCGCGACCGCGGCGGCTTCCGGTCCGACGACCGGCCGCGTGACGGCTACCGCTCCGGCGGTGTCCGTGGCGACGACCGCGGCGGGCGCGGCGGCTACCGCTCGGGTGGCGAGCGCCGCTACGGCCGCTGACCGCTGACAGAACTCCGGCACCGCCCGTCGTACCTCTCCCACGAGGAGGGTACGGCGGGCGGTGCCGTTTTTGCGTGCTGCCCGCGACTATGAAGCGGTTCAGTAAACATATTGCCAGTACGCCGAATAAATGCTGATATGTGCGTATTGCTCGATCGATCCTCGGAGAGTTGTCGCATGGGCTTTCGGCGTGCCTTGCATGAGTCCTGGACCGTCCGCGCGGTGGACGGCGGCGCCGCGCACCCGCCCTCTGCCGTGCGAGCCGCCGTGCCGGCCGCCGTGCCCGGGTGCGTGCACACCGATCTGCTCGCCGCCGGCCTGATCCCCGACCCCTACCTCGACGACAACGAGACCCGCCTGACCTGGATCGGCCGCACGGCCTGGCGCTACGAGACCGTGTTCGACTGGAGCCCGACCGGCCACGAGCGGACCGACCTGGTGTGCGAGGGGCTGGACACGGTGGCCCTGATCGAGCTCAACGGCCAACGGATCGGCGAGACCGCCAACATGCACCGGTCGTACCGCTTCGACGTCGCGGGCGCGTTGCGTGAGGGGGAGAACCGGTTAAGCGTCACGTTCGACTCGCCGTACGCGTACGCCGAACGGGTGCGGGCCGAGCTGGGGGACCGGCCGGGCGCGTACGCGGAGCCGTACCCGTTCATCAGGAAGATGGCCTGCAACTTCGGCTGGGACTGGGGACCGACGCTCGTCACGTCCGGGATCTGGCGGCCCATCGGCCTGCACGCGTGGAGCGGCGTCAGGATCGCCGACGTGCGCCCCCTGGTGTCCCTCCACGACGCGACGGCCCGGGTGGACGTCCACGTGAAGGTGGACGGCGGGGCAGCCGCGGAGGTCACCGCGTCGCTCGGGGAAGTGTCGGGGCAGGCCCGGATCCCCGCCGGGCGCACCGACGCCGTGATCACGCTGGAGGTGCCGGATCCCGCCCTGTGGTGGCCACGCGGCCACGGCGACCAGCCGCTCCACGAACTGGTGGTCACGGCCGGGGACGACGTGTGGCGCAGGGACATCGGGCTGCGCGAGGTGCGTCTGCGCACCGACGACGGCGCCTTCACCCTGGCCGTCAACGGCGTCGACGTCTTCCTGCGGGGCGTCAACTGGATCCCCGACGACTGCTTCCCCACCCGGGTCGGCCGTGACCGGTACGCCGCGCGGCTCGCCCAGGCGTGCGAGGCCGGAGTCAACCTGGTGCGCGTGTGGGGCGGCGGCCTGTACGAGAGCGAGGACTTCTACGACCTGTGCGACCGCCTCGGGCTGATGGTCTGGCAGGACTTCCCGTTCGCCTGCGCCGCCTACCCGGAGGAGGACCCGATCGGCGCCGAGGTGGCGGCCGAGGCGCGCGAACAGGTCACCAGGCTCACCCCGCACCCGAGCCTGGTCCTGTGGTGCGGCAACAACGAGAACATCCAGGGCCACGCCGAATGGGGCTGGCGCGAGCGGTTGCAGGACCGTAGCTGGGGCGCCGGCTTCTACCTGGAGACGCTGCCCCGCATCGTGGCCGAGCTCGACCCCACCCGCCCCTACTGGCCCGGCAGCCCGTACTCCGGCTCGGCGGACCTGCCCCCGAACGACCCGGCCCGCGGCACCATGCACATCTGGGACGTGTGGAACGAGCGCGACTACACCGCCTACCGCGACTACCGGCCCAGGCTGGCCGCGGAGTTCGGCTTCCAGGCGCCGGCCGCCTACGCCACCGTCCGCCGGGCGGTCGGCGACGACCCGCTGCTGCCTGACTCTCCCGGCATGCTGCACCACCAGAAGGCCGCGGACGGCGACCTCAAACTGGCCGCCGGGCTCAAACCGCATTTCCCGGTACCGGAGACGTTCGACGACTGGCACTACCTGACCCAGGTCAACCAGGCGCGTGCCATCCGGCTCGGGGTGGAGCACTTCCGGTCGCTGTGGCCGTACTGCGCGGGCAGCGTGGTGTGGCAGCTCAACGACTGCTGGCCGGTCACCTCGTGGTCGGCCGTGGACGGCGACGGCCGCAGGAAGCCGCTCTTCCACGCGCTGCGCAGGGCCTACGCCGACCGGCTGCTGACCGTGCAGCCACGCGACGGCGGCCTGGTGCTGGCGGCCGTCAACGACACCGGCCGGCCGTGGCGGGCGCGGGCACAGGCCGTGCGGCACCGGTTCGACGGCTCCGCGCGGGCTACGCAGGACCTCGACCTCGACGTTCCGCCGCGCGCCGTCGTGACGCTGGAGCTGGCCGCCCCGGTGGCCGGCGCCGGCGATCCCGCCGGCGAGCTGATCGCCGTCCGGGCGGGGACGGGGGAGCGGGCCCTGTGGTTCTTCGCGCCCGACCGCGACCTGAACCTGCCCGAACCCCACTACGACGCGGTCACCGAACGCACCCCCGGCGGGGTGCGGCTGACCGTCACCGCGCGCACGCTCCTGCGCGACCTGGCCGTGTTCCCCGACCGGCTCGACCCCGCCGCCGAGGTGGACGACCAGCTCGTCACGCTGCTGCCGGGGGAGCGGGCGAGCTTCCTGGTCGCCGGCGGCGACCCGGAGGAGCGGGCCCTCACCCGCCCGCCCGTGCTGCGCTGCGTCAACGACGTGGCCGTGAGCTGAGGCACCGGCGCGCCGGGCCGGCCCTTCAGGCCGCTGGGCGTGATGCGAGGGGTGACGTGCTCACGGCGGACGTGGTCCACCCGGCCGGCCTCGGTCGGATCAGGTTATCTGGATAACATCACTTAAACGGATAAGTAACAATAAGCAGTGGGTCGCGGAGAATGGTCGGGTCGCGGCTGGATGTCCGCGGCCGGCTCAGGGCGCGGGGGCCGTGCTCCCCCGGGGGAGCAGCCGGGCGACCGGATCCTCCACGCAGGCCGGCTCCCCGCCGTCGACGAGGTGCAGCAGCCGCTGGACGGCGCGCGCGCCGCAGGCGGGGGTGTCGCGGGTCAGCGCCGTCAGCGGCGGGCGCACCACCCGGCACAGCGGCGAGTCGTCCCAGGCCACGATGGACAGCCCGGCCGGCACGTCCAGGCGCATCTCCTGGGCCACCGACAGGCCCGCCAGCGCCATGATGTCGTTGTCGTAGACGATCGCGGTGGGCCTCGCCCGCGAGCTGAGCAGCCTCCGGGTCGCCCGCGCACCCTCCTCGCCGGTGTAGTCGGTGTGGGCCACGGGGCTGCCGTCGAGCTCCAGAGCCGCGCACGCCTCGGCGAACGCCCGATCCCTGATCGCGGTGTGCAGCAGCCCGGGCAGCCCGGCCACCCGGGCGACGCGCCGGTGGCCGAGGGCCGCGAGATACTCGATCACCTCGCGCATCACGGCGGCGTCGTCCGACCACACCGCCGGAAGGGAGCCCGCGCCGGACGGGTGCCCGACCACGACCGCCGGCATGCCGAGCCGCTCGACCACCGGCACCCGCGGGTCGGCCACGTGCAGGTCCACCAGGATCACGCCGTCCACCCGGCCCTCGCCCCACCAGCGCCGGTAGACCGCGATCTCCGCCTCGTGGTCGGCCACCACCTGCAGCATCAGCGCGCGCGACCCGGCGGCCAGCTCGCTCTCGATGCCGCTGATCAGCTCCATGAAGAACGGCTCCACGCCCAGGAAGCGCGCCGGTCGGCACACCACGAGGCCCACCGCGTCGGCCCGGGCCCCGCTGAGCGACCGCGCCGCCAGGTTGGGGCGCCAGCCGATCTCGTCGGCGATCGCCAGGACCCGCGCCCGGGTGGCCGCGGAGACGCCGGGCCGGCCGTTCAGCGCGTAGGAGACGGCCCCCTTGGAAACGCCGGCCCGCTGGGCGATATCGGCGATCGTCGGCCTTCTCACCCGCCCACCCCCCTCGACCGGCGCACGTTGCACTGAACCGTATCAGTGCTGCTGGCGGACGCGGAGCCGCCATCTTCGCCCCAAAGGCCGGTAATCGATGGATCATGGAGAAACCGGGAGTGACGGTCAAGATCGCTCAATGCGCGCCGTCTCGCGTGGCGGACTCCAGGGCGTACGACCCCCCCGCGCAGACTAGGCTTGTCATGCACGTCTGCCGACCCACGAGAGAGACCATGAAGACCTTCGAAGAGCTGTTCGCCGAGCTGTCCGAGAAGGCGCGCACCCGGCCCGCGGGCTCGGGCACCGTGGCCGCGCTCGACGCCGGTGTCCATGCCATCGGCAAGAAGGTCGTCGAGGAGGCCGCCGAGAGCTGGATGGCCGCCGAGCACGAGTCCACTGACCGGGCGGCCGAGGAGATCTCGCAGCTCCTCTACCACGTGCAGGTGCTCATGCTCGCCAAGGGCATCGGGCTGGACCAGGTCTACAAGCATCTCTAGGGCGTTCGCGCCCCGACCTGGCCCGTCCGTACGACCTTCGCGAGACCAAGGATGACGACCACATGATCCGACTAGCCGTACCCAACAAGGGCGTGCTGAGCGAGGCCGCCCAGGCCATCCTCAAGGAGGCCGGCTACCGGCCGCGCCGCGACAGCAAGGAGCTCGTCGTCCTCGACGAGGACAACGGCTGCGAGCTGTTCTTCCTGCGCCCCCGCGACATCGCCGTCTACGTCGGCGAAGGCACCCTCGACGCCGGCATCACCGGCCGCGACATGCTGGTCGACTCCGGCGCGCCCGTCGAGGAGATCATGCAGCTCGGGTTCGGCGGCTCCACGTTCCGCCTGGCTGCCAGGGCCGGCGCGATGACGTCGGTCAAGGACCTCGACGGCATGCGCATCGCCACCTCCTACGCCGGCCTGCTCGGCAAATACCTGTCCGACGCGGGCGTCGACGCACGCGTGATCAAGCTCGACGGCGCGGTGGAGACGGCGATCCGGCTCGGCGTGGCCGACGCCATCGCCGACGTCGTCGAGACCGGCACCACGCTGCGCAACGTCGGCCTCGAGGTGTTCGGCGACCCGATCATGCGCTCCGAGGCCGTGCTGATCAAGCGGCAGAGCGCCCCCGAGACCCCCGGCGTGGGCCAGCTCGTGCGCCGCTTCCAGGGCGTCGTGCACGCCCGCGACTTCGTGATGATGGACTACGACATCCGCGCCGAGCGCATCGAGGAGGCCATCGCGCTCACCCCCGGCATGGAGGGGCCGACGGTCTCGCCGCTGCACCGCGAGGGCTGGGTCGCCGTGCGCGCCATGGTCCGCCGCAAGGGCCACCAGCAGGTGATGGACCAGCTCTGGGACATCGGCGCCCGCGCCATCCTCGTCACCGACATCTACGCCTGCCGCCTCTGACCACCGTCACCGACCGGCCACCCGGTGCCGGCCGGGCACGGTCGGTGACGTGAGGCGCGGTCCGGGGGTGGCCTGGTCTGACCGGGTCACCGCCGGTCCGCCCGGCCGGGGCGGTGGCGGTCAGCGCAGCTCGGCCACCGCCTTGACCGCCCGGTCCACCTCCTCGGGCGTCGTGACGATGCTCGTGCCGAAGCGCAGCAGCGGCGGCACGTACGGCGTGGTGCTCGTGACCACCTTGCGCTCGCGCAGCTTCGTCACCGCCGTCTCCGGATGCATGCCCGCGACGGCGCAGCACACCAGCCCGGCCGAGAGCTCGGCCGAGACCGGCGTCACCAGCGTCACGTGCGGGATCGCCCGCAGCCCCTCCTTGAGCCGGGTGGCCAGCTCCTGGGTGCGCCGCTGGACGCGGTCCTTGCCGATCGCCTCCTGGAACCCGAACGCCTGCGTCATCGCCCACCGGTGCTCGAACGCCTTGTAGCCGCCCGGCGTGACCAGCTCGGCCGTCGTCGGCCCCGGCGCCCTGCCGGTCTGCCACGCCACGAACGACGGCCGTTCGAAGCCCGGGATGAGCGGTGACAGCGCGTCCCAGGCCCGGCCCCACAGGATCCCGGTGCCGCGCGGGCCGAACAGCCACTTGTGGGTGCCGCTGGACAGGAAGTCGCAGCCCAGCTCGGCCACGCCGTCGGCCATCGCGCCGAACCCGTGCACCCCGTCCACGCACAGCAACGCCCGGTCCCGCTCGTCGCGGCCCTTGTTGACCTCGGCGAGCATGTCGGCGATGGCCCGGACCGGCAGCCGCACGCCGGTGCTGGAATGCACCCACGTCACGGCCACCACCCGGGTGCGCGGCCCCAGCCCCTCCTTGATCGCGCTGACGATCCGGTCGGCCGAGGCCGCCGCCGGGTCCTCGTACAGCTTCACCCTGCGCACCCGCGCCCCGGTGCGCTCGGCCAGCAGGCGCACCCCCTCGTGGGTGGCCAGGAAGTCGTGCTCGGTGGTGAGCACGTCCTGGCCCGGCAGCAGCCGCAACCCGGAGTAGAGCAGGCCGAGGCCCATCGTGGTGCTGTCGGTGAGCGCGATCTCGCCCGCCTGGGCGCCCAGGTATCGTGCTGCCGTCCTGCGGATGGTCTGGTCCGGCGCCGAGTCGCCGGGCGGCAGGTAGTGCGGGTCGGCGTCCAGTCCCGCGCGGTGCCTGTCGATCGTCTCGCGCACCAGCGCGGGCGCCGGCGCCAGCACGAATGCCGCGAAGTGGGCGAGCGCCGGGTCGAGCGCGAACTGCGCGCGCACGTTCGCCCAGTCCTTCGGGTCGAACGGCGGCGCCTGGGAGGTCGTGGGAGGGGTGGCGGGCGTGGGCGTCGCGGTGCAGGCCGACACCCCCGCCAGCATGCCCGCGCCGAGCAGGGCCCGTCTGTTCAGCTGCCGCGTCACACCTCCTTCCTATCCCGGGCCGGGGTGCGCTGCACAGTACGCCACCCGAGTCGTTACGGATCTTCAGCCGTTGGCCGCGGTCACCTGGCGGATCAGGTCGGAGACGCGGACGATGCCCATGCAGCGGTTCAGCTCGTCGGTGACCACCAGGTCGTCGTAGACGCGGGCCGAGTCCTGGCCGGCCGCCCGCATGGCCGCCACCGCGGGCGTGCTCTTCGGCACCGTGCGCGGCGGGTCGGCCAGCCGCCGGGCCGGCTTGGTGGCGTGCAGCGCGTGGCCGTACCGGGCGGCGATCGACAGCAGGAACCTGCCGCGGTCCAGGCTGCCCTGGGGCCGCTGGTACTCGTCCACCAGGATCACACTCGTGATCGACGGCTCGTCGCCGAACGCCGCCACCACCTCCTCCGCCTTGGCCTCGGCCGGCAGCGTCACCGCGGGCATCACCAGCTCCTGCACGCGCGGGCCCAGCTGCGCCCCCATGCCCGCCGCCTCCGCCGGAGCCGGGAGCGGCACCCGTACCCGTCCGTCACGGCCAGGAGCGAGCAGCGGCCCGTGCGCGAGCCGCACTCCCCAGCCGCGCACCGCCGCGAGCTGCGCCTGCTCCGCGATCCCCGGCGCGAGCACGTGCGCGCCGATGCCGCGCGCCAGCTCCACCACCGCCCGCGCCACCGCGACCGCCCGGTGGTCGCGCGGCACCCGCGCCACCACCTCGGGGGACAGGGCCAGCAGGTACGGCGAGACCTCCGCGACCATGTCGAGCGGCACGCTCTCCAGCCCGGCTCCGCCGAACCCGAGCAGGTAGCCGAGGTTGTCCAGCCCGTCGAGCGTGACCTGGAGCACCGGCCGCTCGGCGGCCCCGCACGGGCCGCTGAGCAGCAGCATCGTGTCCCGGGGATGCCGGCCCGATCTCCGCAGCGCCTCGTGCAGCGGCACCAGCGCGCCCGCGCCGCGCGCCACGACGGTGAACGGCAGCTCCAGCACCAGCGGCAGCGGGCCGCCGGGCAGGAAACCGGCGGCGTCCACGGCCGCCGGGCGGGCGATGGCGGTACCCGTGTCGAGGTCCACGATGGGGCCGGGAGAGGTCACGAGGGGATGATGCGGCCCAGGTCGCCGGCGCAAAAGCCCCCTGCGGCGAAGTTCACCGACATTTCCCCTCCGGTTCCCGCCCCAACCAGCGCATCCGGCCCCCCGATCGCCCGCGCACCCGTAACCCCGCGCCTCAGGGGCTTTGCGTCGGGAGGAGGGCCATGCCCGTGGTGACCTGGGAGGGGCAGCCGGTGGGCTAGCCTTCGGGGCATGAGCGCGCGACCGGCGAAGGGCGGCGGCCGGTGGGTGTCGGTGCCGCCCGAGCGCGTGCACCCGTGGATCGACGGCTTCGCCGACCGGCACGGGCCGTTCGAGGCGTCCGGCGACGAACGGGTGGTGCGCCTGGCGGCGGCCGACGGCGCCCTCGCCGAGCTGCACGCCCCCTTTCCGCCCATGCCGGCCGGTCCGCCGTACGTGTCCCGGCTCGTCGCGCACGCGCGGGCCGAACGCCGCGTCGGCGTGATCCTCGTCCGGCTGGGCGGCTACGCGGCCGGGGTGTTCCACGGCGGCGTCCTGGTGGCCTCCAAGGTCGGGTCCCGCCTGGTCCAGGGCCGCACCGCCGCCGGAGGGTGGTCGCAGCAGCGCTTCGCCAGGAGACGCCGAAACCAGGCGGACCAGGCCCTCGACACGGCGGCCGAGACGGCGCTGCGCGTCCTGACGCCGCATCTCGCCGAGCTGGACGCGGTCGTCCTCGGCGGCGACCGCCGCGCCGCCGGCGCCCTGCGCGCCGACCGACGCCTCGCACCGCTGCTGGCCCTGGAGACGGAGCCGTTCCTGACGGTCCCCGACCCCAAGCTGGCGGTGCTGCGCGACACCCCGGAGCTGTTCCGCGCGGTCAGGGTCCGCGTGGTGGACCCGTCCTGAAGGATCCGCGCGTGGCCCGGGTGCGCCGTCGCCCGTTCGGCCGTGAGATCGGGGCGTGTCCGCGGGCGAGGTGCCGGGCGCACTCCGGCCGTTGCGCCCGCGCGGGGCGCCCGGGACGGCCGGGGGAGAGGCCGTCCCGGGCGCGGTGAGGTGTGGCCGGGTCAGTAGGGGCTGTGGGCGTCAGGCGTCGGGGTCGAAGGGGATGCCGGACGGCATGGCCTTGCGGAGGTGGCCGCTGAACGAGCCGTCCTTGAGGCCGAAGTGGGCACTGCCGAAGTCGGCCTGGGTCAGCCGGTCGCGGATGCCGGGCGGGTAGCCGTTCCAGCCGACCAGCCGCGGGTACTGCCAGGTGCCGTGGTGGTTCTCCGGCGGGTCGTCGTTGGTGTTGGCGGCGCGGAAGGCGTGGGTGCCGAGCCCGTCCTTGTGGTAAACGATCTTGGGGTGGGTTCCGTCCCAGCGGATGGCGTCGCGGCGATGGATCTTGAAGTTGCCGTGTTCGGAGGTCGCGACGTACTCGGCGCGGTTGTCCTTGACCCACACCACGACGTGCTCCCAGTCGTGGCGGTGTCCCCCGAGGCCGCTGCCGATGACGGCCTGGTCCTTCTCGAAGTACAGGCCGTAGATGATGGCGCACCAGCCGTTGTTGCACGTGTAGCGCGCGTAGCCGTTGGTGTTGTCGAGGTCCCAGGAGTCGCGGCACCGGCCGTTGAGCGCGCCGCCCGGCTTCAGGCCCGGGGCGACGGTCCCGTCGGGGCCGATGGCGGGGGTCGGGTAGCAGCCGTCCTTGTCGTAGTCGTAGGCGGGCTGGAACGTCTGCTCCAGACCGTCGGCGTTGGCGGGCAGGGCCCCGGGAGGGTCCGCGAAGGCCGCGGCCGGGAAGGCGACGCCGATGGCGAGGGCCCCGCCGAGGGCGAGCGCGAGAGTGCGCAGGCGCCGTGGCCCGCCCCTCTCGGCCTCGGGGACGGCGTCAGAACTGTGCGGGTGGGCGGAGGACTTCGATAACAGCCGGTCGTCCAATGCGTTCTCCTCGTGAACGTGGTTCAGGCCGATCGATCCGGGGGGGGGGCATGCCGCTTTCCACGCCCTGGCTTCGCCGAGAACGTAACTCGTCATGTGGCGCTTCGTCAGAGGAACGCGTAAGAGGGCCGGACCGCGTTCACCGATGCGGGGTGCCGTGCCACGGTTTCGGGCACGACGAGCCGTGGACGTGTGCGCCGTGCCCGTGGTCGGCCAGGCTGTCCGAGGTTCGGGCCGGGCCCCGCCAGACGTCGGCCCGGCTGTCCGCGGCTTGTGCCGGGTCCCGCAGGCGTCGCCACGGCTGTCCGCGGCTTGTGCCGGTTCTGCGGAGCCCGCATCCCGTTGTGGGCCGGGGTTTTGGCGGGCTCGTTCAAATGGGAGACCGAGTCGTTGTGAGATCGGGGGTTTGAGTCGATTCAAAACGGGCGTTCCTGCCGCTATGATGGCCGGGTTCCCGGCAGCACGGCCTCGTGAGGTTCGATGGCGACCAGCAGCATCAAGGAGGTCGCGCAGCTGGCGCGAGTCTCTGTGGGCACCGTGAGCAACGTCCTCAACAGGCCCGAGATCGTCTCCCCGGCCACGCGCGAGCGTGTGTTCAAGGCGATCCGTGAGCTGGGGTTCGTCCGCAACGAGGTGGCCCGCCACCTGCGGGTGGGCCGCAGCCGCACGGTGGGCCTGGTCGTGCTCGACGTGGCCAACCCGTTCTTCACCGACGTCGCCCAGGGCGCGGAGGCGCTGGCCGACGAGCACGACACGATGGTGGTGCTGTGCAACAGCGCCGCCGACCCGCGTCGTGAGCGCCGCCACCTCGACCAGCTCGAACAGCAGCGCGTCATGGGCATACTGATCACCCCGGTCGACGCGGGCAGCCCCCGGCTGGCCGAGCTGGCCGCCCGCGGCACCCCCGTGGTGCTGGTCGACAGCGCCGCCACCGGCCTGCAGTGCTCGGTGGCGGTCGACGACCGGCTCGGCGGGCACCTGGCCGGATCGCACCTGATCCAACAGGGCCATCGCCGCATCACCTACGTCGGCGGGCCGCCGTCGATCAAACAGGTGGCCGACCGGCACGCCGGCATCATGAACGCCGTGGCCGAGGCGGGCGACGGCGTCGAACTGGTCAGCCACGTGCTGCCCGCGCTGAGCGTCGCCGGCGGGCGGGCCGCGGGCGAACGGGTGGCCGGCCTGCCGCCGAAACGACGGCCGACCGCCGCCTTCTGCGCCAACGACCTGATAGCGCTCGGGTTCCTGCAGGCCATGGCCGCGCGGGGGCTTCGGGTCCCGCACGACATGGCGATCGTCGGCTACGACGACATCGACTTCGCCGCGGCCGCCGCGGTCCCGCTGTCCTCCGTCCGCCAGCCGCGCGAGCTGCTCGGGCGTACGGCCGTCGACCTGCTGCTGGAGGAGGTGACTGCGCCCGAGCGGCACCGGCACCGGCAGGTCATCTTCCAGCCGGACCTGGTGGTCCGGGAGTCGAGCGCGCTGCGCAGGCGCGACTGAAGGAGCATGATGTGACCGAGATCTACCGCAACCGGCTCGCCGGTCCGGACGACCTCAGGGGGTTCCGGATGGAGGGGCCGGGGACGGTGTCGTTCCCGCAGGGCCGGATGCGGCTGGAGAGCGTCCGGCCGCCGGCCGACGGGCAGGCGGCCAACCTGGTGCTGTGGTGCCCGGAGGACTTCCCCGCCGACGTGCGGGTCGAGTGGGACTTCTGGCCCGTCAGGGAGCCGGGGCTGGCCATCATGTTCTTCCACGCCCGCGGCCGGGGCGGCGAGGATCTCCTCGATCCCGCGCTGGCCCCGCGCGAGGGGCCGTACGAGCAGTATCACAGCGGCGACATCGACGCCTACCACGTGTCCTACTACCGGCGCATGTGGCCGTCGGAGCGCAGGCTGCACACCTGCAACCTGCGCAAGAGCCACGGCTTCCACCTGGTCGCGCAGGGGCCCGACCCGCTGCCCGCCGTGCTCGACGCCGAGGGTCCGTACGCCATGAGACTCGACGTCAGAGGCGCGGAGATCACGTTCAGTGTCAACGATTTGGTCTCGTTCCGCTGGGTGGACGACGGCACCGTCGGGGGTCCCGCCCTGCGGGGCGGCAAGATCGGTTTCCGGCAGATGGCCCCATTGATCGGGGATTATGCAAATCTCCGGGTTTCGCATCATTGACTCTGAGTCGATTCAACACTACGTTCGCCTCCAACCAGCCGTTCATCCCTCCGTAACGGGGCGGGAACCGCGGCGCAACGCCCTCCCTCCGTGTCCGCGCACACGCCACGAGAAAGTGCTGCCGGATGTTCCATCACTCCATGTCAATGAAGGTTCAGGCCGCCTGTACCGAGGTGGCCTGGGCGGCTCGCCTGAACCTGTTGTGGCTCATGTTCACCCTCGCCGGTGGCGTGATCCTCGGGATCGGGCCTGCCACCATGGCCGCGTACACCCTCGCCAGGCGGCACGTTCATGGTGAATCGTTTCAGGCATGGACGGAGTTCGGGACCGTCTACCGACGGGAGTTCGTCCGCGGCAGCGTGCTGGTGCTGCCTATGGCGGTGGCCGCCACCGTCCTGGTTGGCAACCACCTCTACCTGAGCGCTCTGGGCCCCGGCACGGGAGCGCTGCGGGTCGCGACACTCGTCGCGCTGGCCGCTCTGGTGGTGGTGGGCTCCTACCTCGGGCCGATCTACGCGCACTACGACCTGCCCCTGCGGGCCTACCTGCCCAAGGCGTCGCTGTTCGCGATCACCCGGCCGGCAGCGTCCGTGCTGCAGCTCTTCGTCCTCATCGGCATCGCCTACGCCACCTCGGCGATGCCCGTCCTCGCGGCGGTGATCAGCATCGGCGCCTGGATCTATGTCAACACCTGGCTCTGCCTGCGCTTCTTCCAGGAGAACGAGGCGCGTCTGCACTCGAAAGGGATCTCATGAGCGCATCCCGTCGCCGGCTCACCGCCGGTGTGGTAACGCTAACGGCCGCTCTTCTCGCCTCGGCCTGTTCCGGTGGCGGCGACGCGCCCGCCGCCGACCCCAACACGCTGACGATCATGTCCAAGCTGTTCGGCACCGCGCCCGACCCCAAGGGCGAGATGCACCAGGCGGTGGAGAAGTTCCTCGGCAAGAAGCTCCAGGTCACCTGGGTGCCGAACGCCGAGTACACCGACAAGCTCAACGTCACGCTCGCCTCGGACAACCTCCCGCAGGTCATGGTCGTCGACCCCAAGCTCCCGGCGTTCGTCAAGTCCGCCCAGGCCGGTGCGTTCTGGGACCTGACCGACAAGATCGACAAGTACCCGAACCTGAAGCCGGCGGACGAGCGGACGGCGCTCAACTCCTCCATCAACGGCAAGATCTACGGCCTCTACCGGATGCGCCCCCTGCTGCGCTCGGCGATCGTGATCCGCAAGGACTGGCTGAAGAAGGTCGGCCTGGACGAGCCGGAGACCGTCGACGACCTGTACGAGATCGCCAAGGCGTTCACCGAGAAGGACCCTGACGGCAACGGCAAGAAGGACACCTTCGGCCTCATCATCCCGAAGTGGCCGGGCAACTACGCCAGCGCCAGCCCGTACGACGTGATCGAGACCTGGTTCGGCGCGCCGAACGGCTGGGGCGAGCGTGACGGCAAGATCGTGCCGGGCTTCGACACCCCCGAGTTCCTCGAGGCCAACCGGTGGCTGAAGAAGATGGTGGACGGGGGCATGGTCAACCCCGACTTCGCCACCCTGGACGCCGCCAAGTGGAACGAGCCGTTCCACCAGAACAAGGGCGGCATGATCATCGACGTCAACATCCGCTCGCGGCAGGTCCTCGACCTGTTCTACGAGGACGACAAGGAGACCTACGGCGACAAGGTCGCCATGGTCGGCAACCTCAAGCGCTCGGACGGCCAGAAGTTCTCCTACCCGTTCACCGGCTACGCCGACGTCCTGGCCGTCTCCAAGCAGAGCGTGCGGACCGAGGCCGACCTCGACAACGTGCTGAAGACCCTGGACAAGCTGGCCTCGAAGGAGGGCCAGGTCCTGGTCACCAACGGCATCGAGGGCCGCAACTTCAAGGTCGAGAACGGTGACACCGCCGCGCTGATCAACGAGGACGACCCCGCGGTCAAGACCGTCCAGGACAACGTGGACGACGCCTTCATCCAGCTCAGCACCAAGGGCACCGTGGACATCGGCGGCATCGCCTACCAGCGCGTGCCGTCCGGTCAGCCCTACAAGGACATGGTGGCGCTGCAGAAGAAG
The DNA here is from genome assembly GCF_014207745.1 of Nonomuraea muscovyensis. Classification (NCBI taxonomy): domain Bacteria; kingdom Bacillati; phylum Actinomycetota; class Actinomycetes; order Streptosporangiales; family Streptosporangiaceae; genus Nonomuraea; species Nonomuraea muscovyensis. Next base: position 1,624,638 of record NZ_JACHJB010000002.1, on the reverse strand, counting down.
CTGATGGCCGAGGACCTCAAGACGGCCGTGCACAACGTGGCGCTGCCCGTGGTCGCGCCCGCCGCCGTCGCCAAGGGCGCGCAGCTCGACACGATCATCCCGGACGCGCGGATCAAGTACCTGTCGGGCACGTTCACCGAGGAGCAGCTCAAGGCCGAGATCAAGCGCTGGTACGACAGCGGCGGCACGCAGGTGGCCGCCGAGATCAACGACCTCGTCGGCAAGCTCGGTCAGTAGCCCCCGCCCTTCGAGGGGCCCGGGCCGTACCCGGGCCCCTCACACGAAAGGAGGCCGCTGTGGCCACCGACCTGGCGCCGCCTCCCGAGAAGGCGGTCACCAAGGCTAGGAGGCGGAGGGCCGACCAGGTCCCGCTCCGCACGGCGCTGACGCGCTACCGCTGGCTCTACCTGATGCTCCTCCCGGGCGTCGCCTACTTCGCGATCTTCAAGTACCTGCCGATGTACGGCGTGACGATCGCGTTCCAGGACTTCCTGCCGTTCCTCGGCTACTCGGGCAGCCCCTGGGTCGGCTTCAAGCACTTCGAGGAGCTCTTCGCCGGCCCGGACTTCGGGCGGCTGATGTTCAACACGCTGCTCCTGGCGCTGCTGCACATCGTCTTCGTCTTCCCCGCGCCGATCATCGTCGCGCTGCTGCTGAACGAGCTGCGGATCAACTTCCTCAAGCGCTCGGTCCAGTCGCTCATCTACATCCCGCACTTCCTGTCCTGGACGATCATCGCCTCGCTGACCTACATCCTGTTCGCGGCCGACTTCGGCGTGATCTCCGGCTGGATCCGCGAGCTCTCGGGTGACACCGCGAAGATCGACTACATGGCGCAGGAGGAGTGGTTCCGGCCGCTCATCATCCTGCAGCAGCTCTGGAAGCAGACCGGCTGGGGCACGATCATCTACCTGGCCGCGCTGGCCGGGGTGGACCCGAACCTGTACGAGGCCGCCCGCATGGACGGCGCCGGCCGCTTCAGGCAGCTCTGGCATGTCACCCTGCCCGCGATCCGCCCGACCGTCGTCGTCATGGCGATCCTCGCCTCTGGCAACCTGCTGGACTCCGGCTTCGAGCAGATCTGGCTGATGACCACCTCGCTGAACCGCTCGGTGGCGGACGTGTTCGACACCTACGTCTACTACGCCGGCATCACCCAGGGCGCCATCAGCTACTCCACCGCCGTCGGCCTGTTCAAGGGCGTGGCCGGCGTCATCCTGATCTTCGGCTCGAACTGGCTGGCCAAGCGCCTCGGCCAGCGTGGACTGTTCTAAGGAGACCGGGCACATGTCTGCCATCACCCAGAGCAAGACCAAGGCGCCGGTCAACAACAACAGCTCGCTCGGCAGCCGGGTGTTCGACGCGCTCAACGTCATCGTGCTCGTCGGCCTGGCGCTGATCACGGTACTGCCGCTGCTGTACGTGCTGGCCGGATCGTTCGCCGGCGAGTCGGAGATCTCCTCGCGGCCGTTCTTCCTGTGGCCGGAGAAGATCGTCACCGAGTCGTACGAGTACATCTTCGCCACCGACACCTTCGTCCGCGCGCTGATCACGACCGTGGTCGTGACCGCCGTCGGCACGGTGGTGCAGCTCGGGCTGACCTTCACCATGGCCTACCCGCTGGCCAAGCGCTACCTGCCCGGCCGGGCGCTGGTGCTGAACCTGGTGATCTTCACGCTGGTCTTCACCGGCGGCATGATCCCCACCTACCTGGTGGTGCGCGACCTGGGGCTGCTCGACAGCTACTGGGCGCTGATCCTGCCGCTGGCGATCAACCCGTTCTACCTGATCATCATCAAGAGCTTCTTCCAGGAACTGCCGCAGGCCCTGGAGGAGGCGGCGCGCATCGACGGCGCCAACGAGATGGGCGTCTTCTTCAAGATCGTCCTGCCGCTGTCCAAGCCGATCATCGCGACGTTCTCGCTGTTCTACGCGGTGGCGATCTGGAACGACTACATGTCGCCGCTCCTGTACATCAACGACCCGAACAAGTGGACGCTGCAGATCCTGGTCCGGCAGCTCACCAACACCGACGCCGCCAACGCGCTGGCGCAGATGGACCGGACCTGGGTGCCGCCCGAGCAGGGCCTGAAGTTCGCCGTGGTGGTCATCGCCACGCTGCCCATTCTGTTCTTCTACCCGTTCCTGCAGAAGCACTTCGCCAAGGGCGTGCTGATCGGGTCGGTGAAGGAGTGACCCGGACGGTGCTGCTGGCGGGCGACTCGACGGTCGCCTCCTGCCCCGCCCACGAGGCACCCATGTCGGGGTGGGGCGCCCAGCTGGGCGCCCACCTCGGCGGCCCGGTGCGCAACTTCGCCAAGGGCGGCGCCACCACGGCGAGCCACCGCGCCGAGGGACTGTGGGACGCGCTGCTGCTGGAGGCGGGTCCGGGTGACGTCGTGGTGATCCAGTTCGGGCACAACGACCAGAAGGAACCGGCGCTGCCGTACCAGGAGAACCTGCGCGCCTTCGTCGAGGAGGCGCGCGGGGCCGGGACGCTGCCGGTGCTGTGCACCCCGGTGCAGCGGCGCCGCTTCGACGGCGACCGGCTGACGCCGACGCACGGCGACTACCCCGAGCGGGTGCGCGCGTTCGCCGCCGACGAGGGCGTGCCGCTGATCGACCTGACCGCCGCCACCACCGAGCTGTACGAGCGCCTCGGCCCCGACGGCTCGGCGGCGCTGTTCACCCACTTCCCGCCCGGCCGGCACCCGCTCTACCCGGACGGGGTGGCCGACGACACCCACTTCTGCTTCCGCGGCGCCGACGAGGTGGCCGCGATCGTCGCCGAGCGGCTGAAGGAGATCGCATGACCGTGCTCCGCTGGCTGGACCGACCCGCAGAGCAGGGGGTGACCTGGGGAGTGCCGTGGCCGCGCGGTGAGGTCCGGCCGGGTACCCCGTTCGCGCTGGCCGACCCGGCGGGCGGGCAGGTGCCCGTGCAGAGCTGGGTCACCGCGACCTGGCCGGACGGCTCGGTGAAGTGGTCGGCGCACGCCGCCGGCCCGCAGCCGAGCCCGGCGGAGACGTACGAGCTGCGGCCCGGCGCCACCCCCGCCGCCCCGGGCCGGCCGGTCGTCGTCGCCCGCGAGGACGGCGCGCTGCGCGTCGGCACGGGAGCGGTGACCTGGACGATCGAGGAAGGCGGCGACACGCTCGCCCGCTCGGTCACCGTGTCCGCCGCCGAGGGCGAGCGTGAGATCGTCAGGGACGTCCGCCTGGTCAGCCTGCACCAGGATGGCCCCACCCCCGACGAGGACGGCTCCGTCACCCGCGAGCGGGCCGCCGGCCGGGTCACCCGCGTCAGCGTCGAGCAGGACGGCCCCGTGCGCGCCGTGGTCCGCCTCGACGGAGATCACGGCGGCCGGCTGCCCTTCACGGTCCGCCTGTACTTCTACGCCGGAGCCGCGGACGTGCGCGTCGTGCACACGTTCGTCTGGGACGGCGACTCGCGGCGCGACTTCCTGGCCGGGCTCGGCCTGCGCGCCGACGTGGTCATGCGCGACGAGCCGCACGACCGTCACGTGCGGCTGGCCGGGCCGGACGGCGGCTTCCTCACCGAGGCCGTGCGCGGGCTGACCGGCCTGCGCCGCGACCCCGGCGAGCAGGTGCGGCGGGCCCAGGTCGAGGGCCGCCCGTGCGGCCCGATCGGCAACCCCGAGGTGGCCGGGCGGCTGCACCTGATCCCCACCTGGAGCGACTACACCCTCGACCAGACCTCCGCCGACGGCTTCACCCTGCGCAAGCGCACCGCCGAGGGGCACGCCTGGGTGACGATCCCGGCCGGCACCCGTTCGGCCGGCTACGGCTACGTCGGCGGCGTCAGCGGCGGCCTCGGCTTCGGCCTGCGCGACTTCTGGCGGCTGCACCCCACCCGCCTGGACGTCCGGGGCGCCGCCACGGACCTCGCCACCGCGACGGTCTGGCTCTACTCGCCCTCGGCGCCCGCCATGGACCTGCGCTCCTGGCACGACGGCATGGGCCAGGACACCTTCGCCGAGCAGCTCGAAGGCCTGGAGATCACCTACGAGGACTACGAGCCCGGCTTCGGCGACGCCCATGGTGTGGCCCGTACGCACGAGCTGACCCTGCGCGTCCACGACGCCACCCCGCCGTCGGCCGGCCTCGCCGCGCACGCCGCCGCGATGAACGACCCGGCGCTGCTGGCCGCGCCGCCCGAGCGGATCCGCGCCGCCGGCGTCTTCGGCGACTGGGATCTGCCCGACCGCTCCACCCCGGCCCGCGCCGCGATCGAGGACCGGCTCGACTTCCTGTTCGACCTGTACGTCCGCGAACGCGAGCAGCGCCGCTGGTACGGCTTCTGGGACTACGGCGACGTCATGCACACCTACGACGCCGACCGGCACACCTGGCGCTACGACGTGGGCGGCTACGCCTGGGACAACTCCGAGCTGTCGCCCGACCTGTGGCTGTGGTACCAGTACCTGCGCACCGGCCGGCCGGACGTCTTCCGCTTCGCGGAGGCGATGACCCGCCACACCGGCGAGGTCGACGTCTACCACCTCGGCCGCTGGAAGGGCCTCGGCAGCCGGCACAACGTGCAGCACTGGGGGTGCAGCTGCAAGCAGTTGCGCATCTCCAACGCCGTCTACCGCCGCTTCTTCTACTACCTGACCGCCGACGAGCGCACCGGCGACCTGCTCGACGAGCTGGCCGTGCCCGAGGAGACCTTCCTCGCGATCGACCCGCTGCGCAAGGTGCGCGAGGACGTCTACACGCCCGACCCGTCGGCCCTGTCGGTCGGCCTGGGCGCCGACTGGGGCGCCCTCGCCGCCGCCTGGCTGACCCGCTGGGAGCGCCACGGCGACGAACGCGCCAAGGACCGGCTGCTCGGCACCATGGCCGGCATCGGCGCGCTGCCGCACGGCTTCCTCACCGGCGAGGCCCGGCTCGACCTGGCCACCGGCCGGTTCGACACCTCCCGCGACGCCGTGGCGATCTCGCATCTGTCGGCCGTCTTCGGGCTGCCCGAGATGTGCTCGGAGCTGATCGCGCTCGACCTGGACGTGCCCGGCTTCGAGGGCGCCTGGCTCGACTACTGCAGGCTCTACCTCGCGCCCGCCGCCGAGCAGGAGGCCGAGGTGGGCCACGCGCTGCGCGGCATCTCGCTGGTGCAGGCCCACAGTCGCCTCACCGCCTACGCGGCGGCCCGCAGCGCCGATCCCGGGCGGGCCGCCGTGCTGGCCGCCCGCGCCTGGCGGAAGTTCAGCCTGGACGAGGACGACCAGCTCAACCGCAACCTGTTGCAGCGCGAGCCCGACTGGAGGCTGACCCGGGTGGCCGGGCCGCACGTGCTCGCGCCCGTGGAGGAGGCCGCGTTCGTCTCGACGAACGACACCGCGCAGTACGGCCTGGCCGCCATCCAGAACCTCGCCCTGATCCGCGAGCACCTGCCGGAGGAATAACGAGAGGTCGGTCCCCAGCTGGGGGCCATACACTGATCCGTATGCACACTCCCGATTGACCGGCGCAGCACGCCGAATCCCTCGTTTCCTAGCACGGGAGTGCCACGTCTACCATGATCATCGCCAGTGACATCGAGCTGCGCGCCGGCGCGCGCCTGCTCATCGAAAGCGCCTCCTTCCGGGTCAACCCCGGCGACAAGGTCGGCCTCGTCGGCCGCAACGGGGCGGGCAAGACCACGCTGACCAAGGTGCTGGCCGGCGAGGCCCTGCCCGCCACCGGGTCGGTCACCACGGCCGGCAGCGTCGGCTACCTGCCGCAGGACCCCCGCACCGGTGACCTCGAGGTGCTCGCCCGCGACCGCATCCTGTCGGCGCGCGGCCTCGACGAGGTGCTGCGCCAGTTGCGCGAGGCCGAGCTCGGCATGTCCTCGGCCGACGAGCGCACCCGCGAGAAGGCGGTGCGCCGCTACGGCCGGTTGGAGGACCAGATGCACGTCCTCGGCGGCTATGCGGCCGAGTCGGAGGCGGCCTCCATCGCCTCCAGTCTCGGTTTGCCTGACAGGGTGCTCGCCCAACCGCTGAAAACGCTTTCTGGCGGTCAGCGCAGGCGCGTCGAATTGGCGCGCATTCTTTTCAGCGGAGCGGAAACTCTCCTTCTCGACGAGCCGACAAACCACCTAGATGCGGACTCAATCGGGTGGCTTCGCGATTTTTTGCGATCCCATCAGGGCGGCTTGGTGATCATCAGCCATGACGTGGACCTTCTTGAAGCGACGGTCAACAAGGTCCTGCACCTCGACGCCAACCGCTGCGTGATCGACCACTACAACGTGGGGTGGAAAGCCTACCTTGCGCAACGGGAGACCGACGAGAAGCGCCGCAAGCGCGAGCGGGCCAACGCCGAGAAGCAGGCGGGCGCGCTGCTCGCCCAGGCCGACAAGATGCGCGCCAAGGCCACCAAGGCCAAGGCGGCCCAGGACATGATGCGCCGCGCCCACCGGCTGCTCGCCTCGACCGAGGAGGAGCGCCAGAGCGACAAGGTGGCCAGGCTGCGCTTCCCCGAGCCCCAGCCGTGCGGCCGCACCCCGCTGATGGCCGAGGGGCTGTCCAAGTCCTACGGCTCGCTGGAGGTCTTCACCGACGTCGACGTGGCCATCGACCGGGGCCACCGGGTCGTCATCCTCGGTCTCAACGGCGCCGGCAAGACCACGCTGCTGCGCCTGCTCGGCGGCGTCGAGCAGCCCGACTCCGGCGCCGTCAAGCCCGGCCACGGCCTCAAGGTCGGCTACTACGCCCAGGAGCACGAGACCCTCGACCCCGGCCGGACGCTGCTGGAGAACATGCGCTCGGCCGGCGGCGAGTTCACCGACACCGAACTTCGCAAGGTGCTCGGATCCTTCCTGTTCACCGGTGACGACGTCGACAAGCCGGCCGGGGTGCTCTCCGGCGGCGAGAAGACCCGTCTGGCCCTGGCCATCCTGGTGCTGTCCAGCGCCAACGTCCTCCTTCTCGACGAGCCCACGAACAACCTCGACCCGGTCAGCCGCGAGCAGGTTCTGCAGGCTCTGAGGTCCTATTCAGGAGCCATCGTGCTCGTCACCCATGACGAGGGTGCCGTTGACGCCCTGTCACCGGATAGGGTGATCTTGCTACCGGACGGAACTGAAGACGCGTGGAGCGACGAATTTTCCGATCTTGTGGCACTTGCCTGATCTTAATTTGGGTGGGTACGGATCTTTTCCCGTGGAGTAGGTAGCCGATCCCGCTGAAATGACTGATCATGGCGGAGTAACGCTGCGGAAGTCCGGCACTACAGGAGGTACTCGTGGCCGAGACACTGAAGAAGGGCACCCGGGTGACCGGGGCCGACCGGGAGAAACTGGCCGGCGATCTCAAGAAGCGCTATGCCGCGGGTGAGAGCATCCGCGCCCTGGCCGCTTCCACCGGTCGGTCCTACGGGTTCATCCACCGCATCCTGAGCGAGTCCGGCGTGACTCTGCGCGGGCGCGGAGGGGCTACCCGAGGCAAGTCCAAGCGCTGACGGCCGCCTCGGAACGTGCGACCGCAGCCGCTCGTCCCTAGTCAGCCAGCCGTCGCGCCCGAGCCCAGAATGAAGTTCTGTAAGCTCGGGCGCGACGGTTCAGTGATGAAGGAGCGGGCGATGGCGGAAGCAAAGGCGCCGCGAGAGCGCGGGGGGTACACGGAGGACGTCTCTGCCGAGACATTGGCGGAGATCGGCCTGCGCTACGAGGTGGACGGTGAGATCGCGACGATCACGCTGGACCGGCCGGACAAGCGGAACGCACAGACGTTCGCCACCTGGTCGGGGCTGGCCCGCATCGGCGACAACCTGCCGGAGCAGGTGCGCGTCGTCGTCGTGAGAGGTGAGGGACCGTCCTTCTCGGCAGGGATCGACCTGCGCATGTTCACACCGGAGGGAGTGCCCGGACAGGGCTCGTTCGGCTCGGCCGCCCGGCTCGACGGCGCGTCGTTCGAGCAGACAGTGCGGCAGGCCCAGCAGGGTTTCCTGTGGCTGCGCCGCCCCGAGATCGTTTCCATCGCGGCCGTGCAGGGTCACGCCGTCGGCGCGGGGTTCCAGCTCGCGCTCGCCTGTGACCTGCGCATCGTGGCCGACGATGTCAAGTTCTGCATGAAGGAGCCCGCACTGGGGCTGGTGCCCGATCTGACCGGCACCAAGCCGCTCGTGGAGCTCGTGGGCCTGGCCAAGGCGATCGACATCTGCCTGACCGCCAGGACCGTGGAGGCCGGCGAGGCCCTGCGCATCGGCCTCGCCGAGCGTGTCGTCACCCGCGACGAGCTGGCGGGTGCCGTCCGGGACAAGACCGCCGAGCTGCTGTCCACCAACCGGGACGCGGCGGCGGCGACCAAGCGACTCCTCCAGGGCGCGGCGGGGCGCACCCTGGAGGAGCAGTGCGCGGCCGAGCGGGCCGAGCAGGCGCTGCGCCTCAAGGCGCTGTTCGGCGGCGCCTCCTGAGCCGGGCGGCGACCCCGTGACGGCGGGCGGGACGCGCACGGTTTCGCGCTGAGCTGACGGGGGAACACGGCGATGACCCCGAGCGCTCACACCGGGGAGGAGGACCCCGGATGGCGATGATGGGATCGGGCTTCGGCCCGCAGGTGATGGCCTCGTTGCGGCGCGACGACTCCGTCACCAAGCAACGGCTGCGGCCCGGCACGGTCCGGCGCATCGCCCGCTACGCCCGGCCCCACGGGCGGCAGATCACGGCGTTCCTGCTGCTGGTCATGGCCGGGGCGGTCATCGTCGTGGCCAACCCGCTGCTGATGAAGGCCATCATCGACGACGGCATCCTGCCCAAGCGGCCGGGGGTCGTCGTCGGCCTGGCCGTCGCCATCGCGGTGCTGGCGCTGGTCGACGCCGGTCTCACGCTCGTGCAGCGGTGGTTCTCCGCCCGGGTCGGCGAGGGTCTCATCTACGACCTGCGCACCGAGGTGTTCGACCACGTCCAGCGCATGCCGGTGGCGTTCTTCACGCGGACGCAGACCGGGGCGCTCGTCTCGCGGCTCAACACCGACGTCATCGGCGCCCAGCGTGCCCTGACCAGCACCCTGTCGGCGGTCGTGTCCAACGTCATCAGCCTGGTCATCGTGCTCGGCGCCATGCTCGTGCTGTCGTGGCAGGTGACCCTGGTCGCACTCGTGCTGCTGCCGATCTTCGTCGTTCCCGCCAAGTGGGTGGGCCGCCGCATGTCCGCGCTCACGCGCGAGCAGATGAGGCTCGACGCCGAGATGAGCTCCCTCACCACCGAACGGTTCAACGTGGCCGGTGCGATGCTCGCCAAGCTCTACGGCCGGCCCGAGGACGACGCCGCGCTGTTCGGCGCGCGGGCCGCCCGGGTGCGCGACGTCGGCGTCACCGTCGGCATGTACGGCACCTTCTTCCGCGTCGCGCTGGGCCTGGTCGCCGCGCTCGCCACGGCGCTCGTCTACGGCATCGGCGGCGTGCTGGCCGTCGGCGACGTGTTCGAGCTGGGCACGCTCGTCGCCCTGGCGGCGCTGCTGATGCGCCTGTACGGCCCCCTGACGTCGCTGTCCAACGTGCAGGTGGACGTCATGACGGCGCTGGTCAGCTTCGACCGCGTCTTCGAGGTGCTCGACCTGAAGCCGATGGTGGCCGAGCGGCCCGACGCGGTGCCGGTGCCCGCCGGGCCGGTGACGATCGAGTTCGACGACGTCCGCTTCCGCTACCCGGCGGCCGAGGAGGTGTCGCTCGCCTCGCTGGAGTCGGTGGCCAAGCAGGACACGGGCCCCTCCCACCCGGTGCTGGAAGGGGTGTCCTTCACCGCGGCCCCCGGTCGGCTCGTCGCGCTCGTCGGCCCGTCCGGCGCGGGCAAGACCACGATCACCTCGCTGGTGTCGCGGCTGTACGACGCCACCGAGGGCGCCGTCCGCCTCAACGGGCTCGACGTGCGCGAGGCCACGCTCGCCTCGCTGCGCGACACCGTCGGCGTGGTCACCCAGGACGCCCACCTGTTCCACGACACGATCGAGGCCAACCTGCGCTACGCCCGGCCCGAGGCCGGCGACGAGGAACTGTGGGAGGCGCTGCGGGCCGCGCAGATCGCCGACCTGGTCGAGAGCCTGCCCGACGGCCTCGACACCGTCGTGGGCGACCGCGGCCACCGCCTGTCGGGCGGCGAGAAGCAGCGTCTCGCGCTGGCCAGACTGCTGCTGAAGGCGCCGCGCGTGGTCGTGCTCGACGAGGCCACCGCCCACCTCGACTCGGAGTCGGAGGCGGCCGTGCAGCGAGCGCTCAAGACCGCCCTGGCCGGGCGCACCTCACTGGTCATCGCCCACCGGCTGGCCACGATCCGCGAGGCCGACGAGATCCTCGTCGTCCAGGACGGCCACGTCGCCGAGCGGGGCGGCCACGAGGAGCTGCTGGCCCGCGGCGGACTCTACGCCGAGCTGCACCGCACCCAGTTCAGCTCGGGAGGTAGCCCAGCCTCGTGAGCTCCTGCCTGGCGACCTTCTCCACCAGCGTCAGGTCGGCGGGCCGCAGCCGCGCCCGCCACGAGCCGGGCTCGCCGCCCCGGCCGTCCAGGGCAGGGTCGTCTCCGAGGTCGCCCCTGCCGTACAGGGCGACCTTGGACACGCGGCTGCCGAGGAAGCCGGCGAGGGTCTCCACCGCCCGCGCCGGCCTGAGCACGAGGTCCTCGTAGCGCACGGTGAGGAGCTGGTCCTCCGGCAGGTCGCGGCGGAGCGTGGCGCTGAGCCGCACCGCGCTGCGCCAGCGCAGCGCGCACTTGCCCGCCACCGGCATGCCCTTCCACTTCTCGACGTGCTCGTCGCGGTTGACGCCGAGGAAGGCGTTGGGGAACTCGGTGTGCTCGCTCAGCATCGCCGGCTTGAACCACGCCAGGCACGCCGGGTCGCCCAGCATGTCGGCCACCACGTCGCGGCCGTCGCGGATGAGCTGCACGAACCGCGCGTCGGGGAAGGCCCGCAGCAGCACCGGGGCGGAGTAGAGCAGGTCGGGGCTCGCGTCGCCGAACCTCGTCACCGAGCCGGGCGCCACGCACGGGCCGCCGGCCGTCACGCCGCCCGCCTCCCGGCACGGCTCGGCGCACTGCCCGCAGGAGCCGCGCAGCACCTGCCACGACTCGGCCAGGGCGTCGCGCAGCACCCGGACCGCTCCCGAGCCCTCGCCGATCGACGGCTTGCGCGCGAAGGCGTACACGACGTGGGCGACGCACGGGCGGCCCATCGTCAGATGGAAGCCGGGGGAGCGTTTGAGGGCGCGGCCGAGCAGGTCCGCGCCGGAATGCGGGGCTCCCAGCAGGAAGACCGGCCTGCGGACCTTGATGCCGTTGACCACGAGGATGTGGGGCGGAAGTCGCATACGACATGCAAGTGTGACACCGTTTGGCGGGTGGCCGAGCCAAGGAGTCGATCTATGCAGCCTGGTGACACCGTCGCCGTCGTCTCGCCGTCGGGCCCCCCGGACGCCGCCCTGCTCAGCAGGGGTGTGGAGCGCCTGGAGCAGGGGCTGGGGCTCAAGGTCGTCGTCGGAGGGCGGGTGCTCGACCGGCAGGAGCTGCCCTACCTGGCCGGCTCCGACGCCGACCGCGCCGCCGACCTGCAGGCCGCCTGGTGCGATCCGGCGGTGTCCGCGGTGTTCTGCTCCAGGGGCGGCTATGGCGCGGCGCGGCTGCTCGGCCTGCTCGACTGGGACGCCATGCGGGCGGCCGGCCCGAAGGTCCTCCTCGGCTCCAGCGACATCACGGCGCTGCACCACGCCTTCGCCGCCGAGCTGGGCGTGCCCACCCTGCACGGGCCGATGCCCGCCTGCGTGACGATCGCCGACGAGCGCGAGCCGGAGCCGCGGTCGTTCGAGCACCTGCGGGAGGCGCTGTTCGGCGCGCCGCCACCGGTGACCGGCGACCGGGTGCTCGTGCCGGGCCGGGCCGAAGGACTACTGGCGGGCGGCAATTTGTCGCTGCTAGCCTCGATGTGCGGCACCCGCTACCAGCCGTCGTTCGCCGGGCGCATCGTGTTGCTGGAGGACATCGGCGAGGAGCCCTACCGGATCGACCGGATGCTCACCCAGCTCCTGCAGGCCGGCTCCTTCGACGGTGTGCGGGGCGTCGCGCTCGGCTCGTGGGTGGACTGCGGCGATCCCTACCCGGTGCTGCGCGACCGGCTGGCCCCGCTGGGAGTGCCGATCCTGGCCGGCCTGCCCGTTGGGCACGGATCACCCCAGCTGAGTGTGTGGCTTGGGACGCTTGGGGTTATCGATACCGAATCGTGCTCGCTGGCTGGTCTGTTCCGCGACGGCGACCAGGCAAGGTAGAGAGACATACCGGGACGAAACGGACATGGGGAGGCGTGCGCGTGGCCTGGCTCAGACGCGATCGGAAGCCCTCGCACAGGGCGGCCGAGGACATCGACCTCGACTCACTGCTCGCGCTCGTCGCCGAATCCCGGGGCTACAACTGCGCCTTCGCCGTCGACGGCCACTCCCTGACCCTCGCCCCCGCGCCCGACCCGGGCCCCGACGTCCCTGACCCCGACGGTCTCGGCCCGGGCCCCGGCGCGCTGGACGCCGTGCGGCGCGACGGGGAGCGCGGCCGGGAGATCGTCGTACGGCTGACCGGGCTGCGGCGCGTCGCCGGGCGGCGGACCAGGGAGGACTGGCCCATGTTGGTCTCCGAGCACCTCACCCACGCCGTCGCCGTCGCCGGCGACCCGCTCGACGTGTGCGACCTCGCCCAGGCGGGGCCGTCGCTGCGCACCCGGGTCGAGGCCGTCGACGAGGTGCCCGACCTGACCCGGGTGGTGGGCCGCCACCTCAACGCCGACCTGGTGGAGCTGCTGACCGTGGGCTCCCGCCTGGTGCGCCCGGAGGAGGCGGGCTGCTGGCCCGTGGCGCCGGGCCGGGCGCTGGAGATGGCCGCCTCGAACGTCCGGCGCGAGCGGCTGTCGGTGGAGGACATCCACCTCTCGGGCACCCCGGTCTCGCGCCTGACCGGCGAGGGCCCGTCCACGGCCACACACCTGCGCTGGCTCGCCGACTACCTGCCGGTGCCCGCCGACGGCGTGCTCGCCGTGCTGCCCGACCCGTACACGCTGCTCGTCTACCCCGTGACCGGGATCGGCGCGGTGCGCGCCATCGAGCGGCTGCGCGTGCACGCCGCGCGCACCGGCGGGCTCAGCGCGCAGGTCTACTGGTGGCACGAGGGGCGCCTGCGGCTCATCAAGGCCGACATCGTGCTGCACGGCGGGCAGACGCGGCTGGTCGTGGCGCCGCCGCCGGAGTTCGCGCGCGTGCTCGCCCGCCTCGCCGCCTGACCCGCGCGCGTGCCCGCGCCGCGCTACGGCGCATCCTCCGTGGCGGGACCGGCCCTACGGCGTGCCGCCGGACAGCGTGCCCTCCGGGCGCGCGTCGTCGGACAGGGCCCGTGCCGCGTGGATGAGGGGCACGTGGCTGAACGCCTGGGGGAAGTTGCCCACGAGCCGGTCATAGCGGGGGTCGTACTCCTCGGCCAGCAGCCCCACATCGTTGCGCAGCGACAGCAGCCGCTCGAACAACTCCCGTGCCTCCTCCTTGCGCCCCTGCATGGCCATCACCTCCACCAGCCAGAAGCTGCACGCCAGGAACGCCCCCTCGCCGCCCGGCAGCCCGTCGACGTCGTTGTCGGCGGCCACCGGGTAGCGCAGCACGAAACCGTCGGCCATCAGCTCCTTCTCGACGGCCGCCACCGTGCCGACCACGCGCGGGTCGTCGGGCGGCAGGAAGCCGACGATCGGCATCAGCAGCAGCGCCGCGTCCAGCTCGAAGGAGCCGTAGGACTGGGTGAAGGTGTTGCGGCGGGCGTCGTAGCCCTTGGCGCAGATCTCGGCGTGGATGGCGTCGCGGGTGGCCCGCCACCGGTCCACGGGCCCCGTCGCGCCGAAACGCTCGACGTTGCGGACCGCCCGGTCGAGGGCGACCCAGCACATCATCTTGGAGTGGGTGAAGTGGCGGCGCGGGCCGCGTACCTCCCACAGGCCCTCGTCGGGCTCGTCCCAGTGCTCCTCGACGTAGGTGACCAGCTCGCGCTGGATGGACCAGGCGCGGTGGTCGACCGGCAGGCCGGAGTCGCGGGCCAGGAGCAGGCAGCTCATCACCTCGCCGTAGACGTCGAGCTGGAGCTGGTTGACCGCGTCGTTGCCGATCCGGACCGGCCGTGAACGCGCGTAGCCGTCGAGCCAGTCGAGCTGCATCTCGGGCAGCCGGCGCTCGCCCGCCACGCCGTACATGATCTGCAGGTCCTGCGGGCGGCCGGCGATGGCGCGCAGCAGCCAGCCGCGCCAGGCGGCGGCCTCGTCGAGGTAGCCGTTGCCGATCAGCGCGTCGATCGTCATCGTGGCGTCGCGCAGCCAGCAGAAGCGGTAGTCCCAGTTGCGCACCCCGCCGAGATCCTCCGGCAGGGAGGTGGTGGGGGCGGCCACGATGCCGCCGGTGGGGGCGTAGGTGAGCGCCTTGAGCGTGATGAGCGAGCGCACCACGGCGTCGCGCCAGGGGCCCTGGTGGCTGCAGCGGCGCACCCATTCGGTCCACATGGCCTCGGTCTCGGCGAGCTGCGTCTCACAGTGGATCTGCGGCGGCATCGGCTCGTGGGAGGGATGCCAGGTGAACACGAACGGCAGGCGCTGGCCCGCCTCGACGCGGAACGTGGCGCGGTGCGCGTAGTCGCCGCCCTTGAGGGGGACGGGGGAGTGCAGCCACACCGAGTCGGGTCCGCCGACCGCCTGCAGGTGGCCGTCGGTCCGGCGCACCCACGGCACGATCCTGCCGTAGTCGAAGCGCACCCGGAGCTGCGTGGACATCTCGACGGTGCCCGACACGCCCTCGACGATGCGCACCACGTCGGGGTTGACGTCGCGCGGTGGCATGAAGTCGATCACGCGGACCGTGCCGGTGGGGGTGTCCCACTCGCTCTCCAGGATGAGCGTGTCGGGGCGGTAGCGGCGCCGGTCGGCGGGCCGGCGGCCGGTGGGGCCGAGCCACCAGTGACCGTTGCGCTCGCCGCCGAGCAGGGCCGCGAAGCACGCGGGGGAGTCGAACCTCGGCAGGCAGAGCCAGTCGATCGAGCCGTCCCTGGCGACCAGGGCGGCCGACTGCATGTCCCCGATGAGCGCGTAGTCCTCGATCCGCATGCCTTGACGCTACTCGGCGGGGCGGTCCCTGCCGACCCGTGGCGCCGCCTCCATCGGGAACCAGCGGCCGAACGCCTGCGTCAGCGGGCCGATGGCCACGGCGAACACGACGGTGCCCACGCCGACCGTGCCGCCCAGCAGCCAGCCCACGGCCAGGACCGTGACCTCGATGAGGAAGCGGCCGAGCCGGACCGACAGGCCGAGGCGCACCAGCCCCGTCATCAGGCCGTCGCGGGGTCCCGGCCCCATGCCCGCGCCGATGTACAGGACCGTCGCCAGCGCGATCGACACGATGGCCAGCAGGAGGAAGAGCCAGCTCAGCGTCCAGTGGGAAGGCGTGGGCAGCAGCAGGATCGCGGCGTCGGCGAACAATCCGACGAAGACCACGTTGCTGATCGTGCCGACGCCGGGGCGCTGCCGCAGCGGGATCCACACCAGCATCACCAGAGCGCCGACCACGATGATGACGGCGCCGATCGACAGTCCGGCCCGCCCGGCGAGGCCCTGGTGGAAGGCGTCCCAGGGGTTGTTGCCGAGCCCGGACTCCACCTGCAGGCCGATGCCCGCGCCGTACAGGGCCAGGCCGCCGTACAGGCGCAGCAGGCGGGCGGGCAGGGATTCGGCGTACGGAAGTGTGGCTTCGCTCATAGTGGACCCACAGTGGCAGGCCACTGGCTTGCGAAAACAGGTCCAATCCTGAAAAGTGGCCTCATGAGGCATGTGGGGGCGGCGCAGATGGCCCGGCTCGTGGACGTGCCGCCGCAGGCGCGGCCGTACTACCGGGCGCTGGCCGACGCCGTACGGGCACTCATCATGGACGGGCGCATCCCCGTCCGGATGCGCCTGCCCGCCGAGCGGCACCTGGCGCAGACCCTCGGCGTCAGCCGCACCACCGTCACCGCCGCCTACGACCTGCTGCGCGAGCGCGGCTACCTGGAGAGCCGGCAGGGCTCGGGCAGCTGGACCGCGCTGCCCGACCCCGCCTCCACCGTGGACAACCCGTGGCTGTCCACCGGCGCCGACGGCCTGATCCAGCTGCACGCCGCCGCCCCGCCCGCCCCGTCCGCGCTGCGCGAGGCGATGGCCGAGGCGGTCGAGGACCTCCCCAGGTACGCCATGGGCAACGGCTACTACCCGATGGGCCTGCCCGTGCTGCGCGAGCGGATCGCCGCCCGCTACACCGCCCGCGGCGTGGCCACCAGGCCCGAGCAGATCCTCGTCACCACCGGCTCCCAGCACGCCATCCAGATCGTCACCGGCCTGCTGCTCGGCGCCGGCGACCCCGTGCTCGTCGAGTCGCCCACCTACCCGCACGCCATCGACGCGGCCCGCCTGCGCGGCGCCCGGCTGGTGCCCGTCGGCATCTCGCACGAGGGCTGGCAGCTCGACCTGCTCACCTGTGCCATGCGCCAGTCGGCCGCCCGGGTGGCCTACCTCATGCCCGACTTCCACAACCCCACGGGCGCGCTCATGGACGACGCCACCCGCGCCGCCGTCGCCGGGGCGGCCCGGCGGCACGACACCACCCTGGTGATCGACGAGACGTGGTCGGAGCTGGCGTTGGACGAGGTGCCGCGCACGGCGCCGATGGCGGCGTTCGACACCGACAGCCGGATCGTCAGCATCGGCTCGGCCTCCAAGCTGTGGTGGGGCGGGCTGCGCATCGGCTGGGTACGCACCACCGCCGCGCTGGCCCGCCGGCTGGCCCTGCACCGGGCGTCCGTCGACATCGCCAGCCCCGTCCTGGAGCAGCTCGTGGTGACCCGGCTGTTCGACCGGATCGAGGAGACCCGGGCCGAGCGCCGGCGCACCCTGCGCGCCTCCCGCGAGGCGCTCGTGGCCGCGCTGCGCGAGCACCTGCCCGGCTGGGACTTCACCGTGCCGGGCGGCGGCGGCACCCTGTGGGTGCGGCTGGACGAGGGCTCGGCCGTCTCCCTCGCCGAGGCCGCCGCCGGGCACGGCGTCCGGCTGGCGCCGGGGCCGTGGTTCGGCGTCGAGGGCACGCTGGAGGGCTACCTGCGCCTGCCGTACACGCTGGCGCCGCCGGTGCTGCGGGAGGCCGTGGCCCGCATCGCCACGGCCCGCGAACGGGGACCCTCCGGGGCGGCCCGCCCGCCCGACTCCCTCGCCGCGATGGTGTGAGGCGGCCCGGTCACTCCGGCGGGGCGACCCCCCTCGCCAGCGGGGCGCGCCACCTGAACCGCATCGCCGCGATGCGCAGCCCGAAGGCCAGCACGGCGGAGGCCAGCGTCACCGGCCAGCCGTGCAGGCCCATCGCGGACAGCCCGGCCATCATCGCCGAGCCGACCAGCGCCGGCACCGCGTAGAGCTGCCGGTCGTACAGCAGCGTCGGGATCTCTCCGGCCAGCACGTCGCGCAGCATGCCGCCGCCCACCCCGGTGGCGACGCCGAGCAGCGTCGCGTGCAGCGGGCTCAACCCGTACTCCAGAGCCTTGAGCGTGCCGACGGAGCAGAAGAGCCCCAGGCCCGCCGCGTCCAGCACGAGGATCGCCGGCATCACCCGGGCCACGTGCGGATGCCAGAAGAAGACGATCGCCGTGGCCACCAGCGGCACCAGCACGTAGCCGACGCTCTGGAAGGCGGCCGGCCGGACGTTCAGCACCAGGTCGCGCACCACGCCACCGCCCAGCGCGGTCATCTCGGCGAGCACGGCCATGCCGACCACGTCGAGCCGCTTGCGTACGCCCATGAGCGCGCCCGACAGCGCGAAGACGAAGATCCCGATGAGGTCGAGAAGCTCAGGCACGTTCGTCATTACTACCGGATGGCCCGCCGCCCGGTTCAGGCAGGGCCGGCACGTGGTGCTCGGCCATCATCTCGCGCAGCCCGTACCAGCTGAAGCGCTCCCACATCTCGGTGCCGAACAGCGTCGCCAGGCCCCACGGGTGCCCGAAGAAGGTCCGTTCGTTCGTCATGGCGCACCCCCGGCGTCACGCTTCGCCCCCGAGTCCTCACTTTACGTGCTCGTCGCGCCGGTTTGCCGCCAGGGTCTTGCCGCTATCCCGGTCGTGTGGTGCGATGCATGCCCCTGGCGCAAGTGAATACTGACAGGAGGCGGTGGCATGGCCGATGTCCTCGAGGTCCGGGCCGAGATCGAGAGCCTGATCGCGGGCCGTACCGTGTGCGAGCAGCTCCGGCAGGTCGCCGAGCGGCACCCCGGCGCACCCGCCTACTCCGACCCGGTGGAGGGCGGCTGGGCGACGCTCGGCTACGCCGAGGCGCGGCAGCGGGTCCTGGAGATCGCCGCCGCCTTCGCCGCGCTCGGGCTGCGGCCCGGCGAGGCGGTGGCGCTGATGATGGTCAACCGCAGCGAGCACGTCCTCGCCGACCTCGGCGCGGTGCACGCGGGCGGCGTCGGCTGCACGGTCTACTCGACGTTCGCGCCGGAGCAGATCGCGTTCGTGGCCGACGACGTGGGCGCCCGGTACGCGGTCCTCGGCGGGCCCGCCGACCTGGCTCGCTGGGAGCCGGTGCTGGACCGGCTGCCCGGCCTGCGCCGCGTCATCATGCTGGAGGGCGCCCCCGGCGACGAGCGGTTCCTGGCGTGGGACGACTTCCTCGCCCTCGGCCGGTCCGCGCTTGCCACCGACCCCGGCGCCGTCGAGGCGCGCTGGCGCGCGGTCACGCCCGAGGACGTGGTCACCGTCCTCTACACCTCCGGCACCACCGGCATGCCGAAGGGCGTGCCGCTCACCCACCACAACGTGCTCTACGAGGTCGAGGCGACCAACCGGATGACCTCGCTGCCCGAGCTGGGCACGCAGATCTCCTACCTCACCTACGCGCACATCGCCGAGCGGGTGCTGAGCCTCTACCTGCCGCTGGCCAAGGCGTCGCACGTGCACTTCTGCACCGACCTGGCCAACCTGGGTGCCACGCTGGGCCAGGTCAGGCCGATGCTGTTCTTCGGCGTGCCGCGCGTGTGGGAGAAGATGATGGCCCGCCTGCTCGCCGTCCTCGCCACCCAGCCGCAGGAGCAGCAGGAGGCCGTCCGCCGGGCCATGGCGGCGGGACTCGCCCACGTCGAGGCCGGCCAGCACGGCAACACCGTCACCCCGGAGATCCAGGCCGCGTTCGAGCAGGCCGACCAGTCGCTGCTGTCGATCATCCGCGGCATGATCGGCTTCGACCGCGCCCGGTGGACCGCGACCGGCGCCGCGCCGCTGCCCGGCGAGGTGCAGCGCTTCTTCGCCGGCCTCGGGCTGAAGGTCATCGACGTGTACGGCATGACGGAGACGACCGGGGCGTTCACCGCCAACAGCCCCGACTGCTACCGGCTGGGCAGCGTCGGCCGGGCCGAGCCCGGCGCCGAGGTGCGCATCGCCGAGGACGGCGAGATCCTCACCCGCAGCCCGCTCAACACGCGCGGCTACCTCAACCGGCCCGACGGCACCGCCGAGCTGATCGACGCCGACGGCTGGCTGCACACCGGCGACATCGGCACCGTCGACGACGACGGCTTCTACCGCGTCGTCGACCGCAAGAAGGAGCTGATCATCACCTCGGGCGGCGAGAACATCTCCCCGGCCGGCATCGAGAACCACCTCAAGGAGCACCCCCTCATCGGGCAGGCCCTCGCCTACGGCGACAACCGGCCCTTCCCCGTCGCCGTGCTCACCCTCGACGCCGAGGTGGCGCCCGGCTGGGCGGCGGCGCGCGGCATCGAAGGCTCGCTCGCCGAGCTGGCCGAGCACCCGGAGGTGCTCAAGGAGGTCGAGGCGGCCATCGCGGCGGCCAACGCCAAGCTCGCCCGGGTCCAGCAGATCAAGAGGTGGGCCCTGCTCGGCACCGAGTGGACGGCCGAGACCGAGGAGCTCACCCCGAGCCTGAAGCTGAAGCGGCGGGTCATCCACGCCAAGTACGCCGACGTCATCGAGGGCCTCTACGCCGGCTGACCGCGCGCCGTTTTGCCAACCGGGGCGTGTGTCCTGGACCTCGTCATGACCGGGCGGTTCCTAGCGTCGAGTGTCATGACCAGAAGACTCGTACTCGTCTCGCTCGCGGCGGGGGCGCTCACGGTGCCCGCGCCGGCTTCCTCCGCCGCGACCGGGCACACCCTCACGTCCTCCGCTCCCTCGGGGCTCGCCTCCGCGACCACCACCATGACCACCGCGACCACCGCGACGACCACCGCCACGACCACCGTGGTCCGGTCGGGCGGGACGGCCCCGGCCCCCACGGAACTGGCGATCCGCGAGATCCTCGTCCGGCCGGCCGACCCCGTGGTGGGGCCGGGGAACTCGATCCGCCTGGTGATCGACGTGATCGCCAAGGGGGCCCAGGGCAAGGAGGGGGTGACCGTCCAGGTCGAGCCCGGCGAGCCGCCGCAGCTCGCCGACGACTCGGGGGCGGCTCCTCCGGACACCGCCCAGCCCCGTCCGCCGGCCGTCCCCGCCCCGGGGCCGTCCACGCTTCCCGCGCAGGTCGAGCCCGGCGACCCGGCGCTCGTACGGCCCGCGCCCGCCACGTCGATCCCCGTCCAGCACGTGCCCTCCCGGCCCCGGGCCACCACCCTGCCCGCCATCGGTCCGGCCCCGTTCCCGCACGGCTCGGGCCCCATGGTCAAGGCCGTCACCGGCAGGCCGGGCAAGGCAGTCGGGGCCGTGGGCAAGGCTCCTGGAGGCCCTCTCGGCGGGCGGCCCTCCGGGCGGCGGCCGAGCACGGAGTGGCCGCTGTCGCGCTGGCCGGTGCGCCCCGGTCGCGCGCATGTCCCCGCGCATGTCCCCGGGGGGCGAAGTGACCGGCAGGGCGAGATGGGACCGGCCGCCTGGCCCAACCACGCGACCCGCCTCGCCACTCCCACCGGGCCGGCGACCAGTGCCGCGACCCGTGCCGTGACCGGTGGCGCGACCGGTGGCGCGGCCCTGAGCCGGGGCCGTGCCGAGGGATGGGAGACCTGGCGCTTCCTGCCGGACAAGGGCCTCAACCGCTTCTACCCGGCCGGCACGTGGACGATCACCGCCACCGCGCGCAACGCGGCCGGCGCGAGCGACACGAAGACCACCACGTTCCAGCTGCGCCGCGAGACCAGGTTGGCGTCCGTGCGCTTCGGCGAGTCGCAGGGCTCCTCCCACGTGCGGCTGAGCGGGGTGCTGACCCGGGTGGGGCCGCGCGGCCACGCCGACTACGCGCCGTACGCCGAGCAGCCGGTCGAGATCCTCTGGCGCGCCGACTCCTCGGGCGCGTGGGAGAAGGTGGCCGCCACCGAGACGGGGGAGGCGGGCGCCTTCACCAGGACGGTCAGGGGCCACGCGGGCGGCCAGTGGCGTGTCCGCTTCGCCGGCACCGAGGACTACGCCCCGGCGCTGTCCCGCGTCTACGACATGGGCGGCCACCGGGGCTGAGCCCGGCCGGACAGCCGCCGCAGCTGAT
Source organism: Nonomuraea muscovyensis (assembly GCF_014207745.1). Taxonomy (NCBI): domain Bacteria; kingdom Bacillati; phylum Actinomycetota; class Actinomycetes; order Streptosporangiales; family Streptosporangiaceae; genus Nonomuraea; species Nonomuraea muscovyensis. The sequence goes on along the minus strand of NZ_JACHJB010000002.1, from coordinate 1,603,139 downwards.
GTGGCCGAATCGTGATCTTTTTTACTGCAACTTTTCTTCCCTTTTACACATCTTTGGTGTTGACGAGCTCCGCCCGGAGCGCGTCCACACGGGGAAGGAACTTCGATCATGATGCGACGACTCGCCACCGGCCTGGCGGCGGCCGCCCTCGGCGTCACCGTGGTGGGAGCCGCCGCCGCTCCGGCGCTGGCCGATCCCGGTTACGACGGCGGCTACACCCGGCTCCAGTTCGACGCGAACCCGGAGCCGGTCTGGCGCGGCAAGACGCTCACCCTCGAGGGCAAGCTGTCGGTGCAGTGCGACGAGGACTACATCAGCGGCTTCGTCTCCGTCCACCACGCCGACGACTGCTCGGACTCCGAATCGTGGCACCGGCTCGGCCACAAGCGGATCACCATCCTCTTCAAGCCGAGCCACAGCGGCCGGTGGCACTACGTGGACACCGTCCGGACCAGCGGCGACGGCTACTTCCACACCACCGCCCGCGCGTACACCTCCGGCACGTGGCGGGCCGTCTTCGACGGCTCCCACGGGCTGGAGCCGGCCGAGAGCACCGACTGGGTCAAGGTCGTCGGCCGCCACCACTGATCCGGCGATCGCAGGCCGCACGCCCGGCTCCCGCCACGGGAGCCGGGCGTTCCGCGTTCCGGCGCCCCTCACCGAGCCCCTCCTCACCGCCGAGCCATCACCGCCGCCCGCTCGGGGCGGCGTGCGGCCTCTCCTCCTCCAGTGCCATATCGTCCGTGGGTCCGGGGAACGATGACGGACGGAGGGTGGGCGGCTTAGGTTCGAGGGGAGATGTACCTCGGCCGGAGGGTGGAACCGTCGTGGCACAGCTTCCCGAGATCATGCACCGGGCCTTCTTCAGGACGGTCTCCCTGCTGTCCCCGCGCGGGCAGGGGGAGGTGCTGCGGCGCTACTTCGACTGGTGGCACCGCAGCCCCGACCCGTGGCGGCTGGGCACCGACGGCTACGAGCGGCACAAGTACGAGGCCACCCTCGGCCAGGTGCCGGCCAGGGCGTACCGGCGGATCCTGGAGGTGGGCTGCAGCGAGGGCGTCTTCACCGGGCTGCTGGCCTCGGCGCACCCCCAGGCCGACATCATGGCGATCGACATCTCCCACCGGGCGCTGCTGCGGGCCCGCGACCGGACCAGGGGGGCGGCGGCCCGGACTGCGCTCGTCCAGGCCGACCTCGTCACCCTCGCCACGGGCCGCGACTTCGACCTGGTCTTCTGCGCGGAGACCCTCTACTACGTAGGCCGGCCAGACCGGCTGCGGCGCGCGTCGGAGCGGCTCACCGGCGTGCTGGCCCCCGGCGGGGTCCTCGTCATGGTGCACCCGTGGCCGGAGGCCGAGCGGCTGCACCGGTTCGTGGAGGATGACGGGGCGATGTCGCGGATCGCCCACCACGTGCACGACACCTCGCCCCGCCCGTTCTCCGTGGCGGTCTACCAGCACCACCCCGGCGCCGCCGCCTGACCCGCGACGCCGGCCGGAGTCTCACAGGTAGCGCAGCCACAGGTAGGGCGCCACCAGCGTGACCGTCACGACCGTGACGATCAGGCCGTACTTGGTGAACTGCCAGAAGCTGATCGGCGTCCCGTTGCGCGCCGCCATCCCGAGGACCACCACGTTGGCCGCCGCCCCGACGGCGGTCGCGTTGCCCCCGAGGTCGGCGCCGAACGCCAGCGACCACCACAGCACCTGAGCCTGCTCACCGCCGCTCGCCTCCACCAGCTCCGCCACGATCGGGCTCATGGTCGCGACGTACGGGATGTTGTCCACGACGGCCGAGATCACGGCCGAACCGCCGAGCAGGCCCATCGTGGTGAGAGCGAGCCGCCCCCCGGTGGCCTCGACGGCGGCCCGGGAGATCTGCTCGATGACGCCGGTCTCCACCAGAGCGCCGACCATGACGAACAGCCCGGCGAAGAACACCAGCGTGGGCCACTCCACCTCGGCGATGGCGTCCTCGGTCGTCACCTTGGTGGCCGCCACCAGCATGCCCGCCCCGAGCAACGCCACCACGGACGGCTCGTAGTGCAGCACCGGGTGCAACACGAACGCGACCATCACCAGGCCCAGCACGGCCAGCGACTGCCACAGCAGCCGCCGGTCGGAGATGGCCTCCTTCTCGTCCAACGCCATCACGGCCGCCGCCCGCTCGTGGTCGTGGTGGAAACCCCGCCCGAACATCAGCCAGCACAGCCCGACGAACACCACCATGAGCACGATCACCATCGGCGCCATGTGCACGAGGAAGTCGTTGAACGTCAGACCGCCCCGGCTGGCGATGATGATGTTCGGCGGGTCACCCACCAGCGTGGCGGCACCACCGATGTTCGATGCCATCGCCTCGGCGATGAGGAACGGCACCGGCGAGACCGCCAGCCGCTCGCACACCAGGAACGTCACCGGCGCGATCAGCAGCACCGTGGTGACGTTGTCGAGCAGCGCGGAGGCGACCGCCGTGATGACCACCAGCAGCACCATGAGCCGGAACGGCCGCCCCCGCGCCCGCTTGGCCGCCCAGATCGCGAGGTACTCGAAAACGCCGGTCTGCTTGAGCACCCCCACGATGATCATCATGCCGAGCAGCAGGAAGATGACGTTCCAGTCGATCCCGGAGTGCTCGGAGAAGAACGCCGCACCGGCGTCGGTGGCGTGGATCGCCAGCATGAGCCCGGCGCCGCCGAGCGCGGCCGCGACCCGATGCACCCTCTCGGAAGCGATCAGCGCGTACGCGCCCAGGAACACCGCCACGCTCACCCAGGCCAGCGTGTCCAAGAAGCCCTCCGCCCGTCTGTACACGGAAACGACGAAAACGCGCCGACGAGACTCGCCGGCTCACCTGACCGCACCCTGTCGAGCGCCGCGTTACGGCAGGCGACCCACGTGCGCGAGCGCCTGCTTGAGCAGCACCCCGTGCCCGCCGGTCATCTCCTGCTGCACCATCGGCGAGGCCGCCTCCTCCGGCGTGAACCACACCAGGTCCAGCGCGTCCTGCCGGGGCCGGCAGTCGCCCCGCACCGGCACGATGAACGCCAGCGACACGGCGTGCTGGCGCGGATCGTGGTACGGCGTGACGCCCGGCGTCGGGAAGTACTCCGCCACGGTGAACGGCGCCGGCGACGGCGGCAGGTTGGGCAGCGCCACGGGGCCGAGGTCCTTCTCCAGGTGGCGCAGCAGCGCGTCGCGTACCCGCTCGTGGTAGAGCACCCGGCCCGAGACCAGGGCCCGGCTCACGGTTCCGTCCGGGGCGATGCGCAGCAGCAGGCCGACGTGGGTGACGGTGCCCGTGTCGTCGACCCGCACCGGCACGGCGTCCACGTACAGGATCGGCATGCGGCCCCGCAGCGACTCCAGCTCCTCGGGAGAGAGCCAACCGGACGCTGTTTCGGTCATTTCGGTCATTCGCTGATCGTACTTGCCCCCGGCCGCCCCACGCGGGACCACCTCGCCCGCCCCGGTCCCCGCGCTGCCCCGCCTGGTCGTGCCGTGCTCCCGGCTACGGCGCCGCGCCGTCGAAGTCGATGCTCACGAGGAGATCCGCCGCCGCGCGGTCCAGCACGTGCGCGCCCGCCGCCGGGGCGTGCAGCCCCGACCGCGCCCGCGTCACCAGCGCCGCCCAGCGCCGCCGGTGTGCCGCGAACGTCCGCGCCGGCACCACGCGACCCCTGGCCCGCTGCCCGGCGAGCGCCGCCTCCGCGGTGGCGTCCAGCAACAGCAGGTGGAAGGCCGCACCCGAACGGCCGGCCAGCCAGGCGAAGGCGCGCAGCACGACCGGACCGCAGCCCCGGTTGTGCGCGACCACCGCCTGCCCCGCCCGCAGCGCCCGCCGGATCCGCCATACGTGGGTGGCGAACACCAGGGCCGTGCGCACCGGCTTGGGCGCCCAGGCGGGCCTGCCGCCCCACCACGCGCGCGACTGGGCCGAGTCGATCACCGTCACCCCGCCGACCGCCACGGGCACGTCCTCGGTGCCGTCCAAGCCGTACAGGCGGCGCAGCAGGGTGGACTTGCCGGCGCCGGGCAGCCCCGTGAGGATCACCAGCGCACCCGCCGGGTAGCGGAGCGTTCCGGCCGTCGGCGGGACTGCCGGTACCGAGACAACCACGATCGCGACCTCCCGCCGCCTGGGCGACGCAGTATAGGTCAGATCGGGCATCCCGCACCAAGCGGGCGCACCCGAGGGTGACGCGAAGAGGCGGCGTGCCTGTTAGCGTTATCGCCACGAAGTGGGGGTGAACGCATGGCAGCCGGTCCCGGCGATCCCAAACCGCGGTCCAGGCCCGCGGTGCTCGGCGACGTCGCCGCACTGGCCGGGGTGTCGGCGATGACCGTCTCGCGGGTGCTCAACGCGCCCGACCGGGTGCGCGCCGAGACCAGGGCCCGCGTGCTCGCGGCGGTCCGCGAGCTCGACTACTGGCCCAACACGGCGGCCCGGCAGCTCGTGACCGGCCGGTCCGGCGTGCTCGGCGTGGTCAGCATCGACACCACCCTGTACGGCCCCGCCTCCACCCTCTACTGCATCGAGCAGACGGCCCGGCTCAGCGGCTACACCGTCAGCATCGCCAGCCTCAGCGCGCTCAGCCGCAGGTCGATCGAGGAGGCCGTGCACCGGTTGCGCTCGCAGTCGGTCGACGGCGTCATCATCGTCGCCCCCCACGAGTCGGCGAGCGACGGCCTGCGCCACCTGCCGCCCGACCTGCCCGTGGTCGCCGTCGACGCCGGCGAGGGCATCCCGGTGCCCGTCGCGACGGTCGACCAGCGCGCCGGGGCCGCCCGCGCCACCCGGCACCTGCTCAGCCTCGGCCACGAGACCGTCTGGCATCTCGGCGGCCCGGTCGACTGGATCGACGCCAGCGACCGCATCGAGGGCTGGCGCGGCGTGCTGGAGACCGAGGGCCGGCCGGTGCCGGAGCCGCTGCGCGGCGACTGGAGCCCGCGCGCCGGCTACCAGCTCGGCAGACGGCTCGCCGAGGACCCGTCGGTCACGGCCGTCTTCGTGGCCAACGACCAGATGGCGCTGGGCGTGCTGCGGGCGCTGCGCGAGGCCGGCCGGCGCGTGCCCGAGGACGTGAGCGTCGTCGGGTTCGACGACATCCCGGAGGCGGCCTACTACTGGCCGCCGCTGACCACCGTCCGCCAGGACTTCCGCGAGGTCGGCCGGCTCGCCTTCCACCTGCTGCTCGACCGCATGGCGGGGGAGGAGCGCGAGCCGCGGCGCATGGTGGAGCCCGACCTCGTCGTACGCGAGAGCACCGGCGCCCCCGGCGGCACCCCCCGCTGACCCGGCCCCGGGCGGGCGGATGGGCGGGCGGGGCAGGGGTCGGGCCAGGCAGGCGCGGGTGATGGCCGGCCGCCTACCGGCGGCGGTGCCGGGCGACGACGGCCGCTCCCATCGCCGGGTCGTCGCAGAACACGCCGTCGACGCCAAGGTCGAGGAGCCGGGCGAGCCAGCCCGCCACGTCGCCCGTCGCCCGCGCGAACTCCGGGCCGGCCGGGTCGCCCAGGCGGTGGTCGAGGGGGAGCTGGGAGTTCTCGTTGCGGATCGTCCACACGTGCACCTGGAGTCCCGCGCGGTGCGCGTCGCCGACGAGCGTCGTCGGCTCCAGCAGCCGCCCGTCCGGATCGGCGGGGACGACGCGCCGCGTGTCGACGCCGATCCCGTCGGCGTACGCGGCCACCTCGCGCAGCCCCTGCGGGGTCACCATGTCGTCGTAGGTGCGCGGGTCGCCGGCCGCCACCCGGTCGTAGGGGGCGCCCGCGACGGGGACGAGCTGGATCAGCGGCAGCCGTGTCCGGGTGCGCAGCGCCTTGAGGTTCGCCGTCTCGAACGACTGGATGAACACCTCGCGCATCTCGTAGGCCTCCAGGACCGCCAGCAGCGGCTCCTCCAGCGGCAGCCCGAGTGCGGCGAAGTGGCTCGGGTGCTTGGTCTCCGGGTAGACGCCCACGCCGTGGCGCCGCGCGAGCCGGACGACCTCCTCGAACGTCGGCACCTGTGCCAGCCCGTCGAAGGCGGTGTTGCCCGGCCGCAGCTCGGGGACGCGCTCGCGGGCCCGCAGCGTCTTCAGCTCGGCGAGGGTGAAGTCCTCGGTGAACCAGCCGGTGACCCGCCGGCCGTCGATGGTCCTCGTCGTGCGCCGGCCGGCGAACTCCGGGCGGCCGGCCACGTCGGTGGTGCCGGAGATCTCGTTCTCGTGCCGGGCCACCAGCACGTGGTCCTTCGTCGCGACGAGGTCGGGTTCGAGATAGTCGGCGCCCATCGCGATGGCGGCCTCGTACGACAGGAGCGTGTGTTCGGGGCGGTGGGCGCTGGCGCCGCGGTGCGCGATCACCAGGGGAGCCCGGCCGCGCCCCTCGGCGGCGGAAGCGGAAGCGGACGGCACAAGGGCGACCGTACCGTCCGCGACGCGATCACGGCGAGCCGGTGAGCGAGGGGCTCGGGGTGGCCGTGGCCGGCGGCGGCGAGCCCGTGGGAGCCTCCTGTGGCGCCGGGCTGTAGGTGGCGTACATGCCGGCCCTGGCCAGCACCGGCACCGTGAGCCGCAGCTCGGGCCCGGCCGCGAAGATGAACGTCATCGGCACCCACGCGCGCGTGGACAGCCCGCTGACCGTGCCGATCGGCCGGTCGGCCCCCGCGACGCCGCCGGCCGGCACCTCGACCGTGCCCGCGAGCCGTACCGTCCCGCCGCCCTCGACGGTCACCCGTTCCAGGCGGATCGGCTGGGGCCGGTCGTTGACGAGCACGGCGTACAGCGGCGCCTGCCCGGCCCCCTGCCCCGCCGCGGGCCGCCCCTGCTGCTCGGCCCCCGGCGGACCGAGGAGGAACGCGTTGCGCACGTGCACGTCGCCCACGCTGCCGTTCGCTCCGTCGTTCTGCGGCCGGTGCAGTTGCGTCGGATCGTTGTAGTCGCCGGACAGGTTGGCGCAGCCCGCGGCGGCAAGGGCGAGCGCGGCGGCGGATGTCACGAGGCGAAGCATGACCGGGCCCCTCTCGACGTTCACGGAACGACGCATACCCGAGCTGACCTGGCCGAATCAGCCCTTGTAGTTGAACACCTGGCTCAGCGTGTGCTGAACCTCGACCAGGTCACGCTGGTCGGCCATCACCTGGTCGATCGGCTTGTACGCCTCCGGGTGCTCGTCCACCAGAGCGTCGGCCCGGTCGGAGTTCCAGGTGCGGCCGCGCATCGCCTCGGTCAGCGAGCGCGCCGACAGCTCCCGCTTGGCCCGCCCGCGCGACATCCGCCGCCCCGCCCCGTGGGAGCAGGAGTTGTACGACGCCGGGTTGCCGGCCCCGCGCACGATGTAGGACCGCGTCCCCATCGACCCCGGGATCACGCCCTCGTCACCGGAGGCGGCCTTGATGGCTCCCTTCCGGGTGATCCACAGGTCCTTGCCGCCGTGCGTCTCCCGCTCGGAGTAGTTGTGGTGGCAGTTGATGGTGCGCACCCGCGAGCCCGTGCCGACCACCCGGAACAGGGCGTCGACCAGCACCCTGTCCATCCGCGCCCGCGAGGCCATGGCGTAGCGCTGCGCCCACAGCATGTCCTCGATGTAGGCCGTGAACTCGGGCGTGCTCTGCGTGAAGTAGGCCAGGTCGGGGTCCTCCAGGCCGATCGCCAGGCGGCGCATCAGCGCGCGGGCGCCGGCGATGTGCTTGGTCGCGAGCTGGTTGCCGATGCCGCGCGAGCCCGAGTGGAGCACCGTCCACACCCGCTCCCGCTCGTCGAGGCACACCTCGACGAAGTGGTTGCCCGAGCCGAGCGTGCCGAACTGCGCCGCCACCTTCGTCTCCTGCTTGGGCGTCAGGCTGGTGTACGGCAGGCCGAGGTCGGCGAGCGTGCGGTCCACGGCCGGGTCGTCATGGCCCTTGCCGACCCCGGCCGGGATGCGCCGCTCCACGATCGGCATGAGCCGGGCGAGATCGTCGGGCAGGTCGGCGGCCGTCAGGGTCGTCTCGGTGGCGACCATGCCGCAGCCGATGTCCACGCCCACGGCGGCCGGGATGATCGCTCCCTCGGTGGGGATCACGGAGCCGACCGTGGCGCCGATCCCGACGTGCGCGTCGGGCATGAGCGCGACGTGTCCGGCCACGAACGGCAGCCGGGCGGTGCGCGCGGCCTGCAGGATCGCGCCTTCGTCGATCTCGCTGGCCCACGACATCAGGTTGGGTGCGGGCTGGTTCGGCATGACGGGGATCTCCTTTTCGTCCGCGGCCCAGTGTGCCGCGATCATGGTGTCGAGCCCCACCCATTTATCCTCCTCCTCCCGGGAGGGACTCGGGCGCCGAGCTCCTCCCGATGCATGATCGAAGAAGTGTCCATCCCGGCGCGTACGGGGAATCACGCCCGCGAGGGCGCCGTTGTGGTTAGGGATGGGCGGAGTTCGGGCGAGCCGGAGAGGGCCGTAGGCTTGCTGTCTCGGCGATCGGACAGGAGGTGACGCCCGTGTTGCGAGACTCGTTCGGACGGGTGGCGACAGACCTGCGGGTGTCACTCACGGACAAGTGCAACCTGCGGTGCACCTACTGCATGCCGCCCGAGGGGCTCGACTGGCTGCCCAACGCCAAGCTGCTGACCGGCGAGGAGATCGTCCGGCTGGTCACCATCGGCGTCGAGCGGCTCGGCGTCACCGAGGTCCGCTACACCGGCGGCGAGCCGCTGCTGCGCCGCGAGCTGCCCGAGATCGTCGCCCGCACCGCCGAGCTGAGCCCCCGGCCGCAGATCTCGCTGACCACCAACGGCATCGGCCTGGCCAGGCTCGCCGCGCCGCTGGCGCAGGCGGGGCTCGACCGGGTCAACGTCTCCCTCGACACGCTCGACCGTGACACCTTCAAGCGGCTGGCGCACCGCGACCGGCACGCCGACGTGATCGCCGGCCTGACGGCCGCGCACGAGGTGGGCCTGCGCCCCGTCAAGGTCAACACGGTGCTGATGCGCGGCGTCAACGACCACGAGGCCGTCCCCCTGCTGCGGTTCTGCCTGGAGCAGGGCTACGAGCTGCGCTTCATCGAGCAGATGCCGCTTGACGCCCAGCACGGCTGGAGCCGCGAGGGCATGGTGACCGCCGACGAGATCCTCGGCCTGCTGTCCGGCTCGTTCGACCTCACCCCCGACGACCTGGAGGAGCGGGGCAGCGCCCCGGCCGAGCGGTTCCTGGTGGACGGCGGGCCCGCGCGGGTGGGCGTCATCGGCTCGGTGACCCGCCCCTTCTGCGGCGCCTGCGACCGCGTCCGGCTCACCGCCGACGGGCAGGTGCGCAACTGCCTGTTCGCCCGGGAGGAGTCCGACCTCAAGACGGCCATGCGGGCGGGCGCCTCGGACGACGAGCTGGCCGAGCGGTGGATCGCCGCCGTGGCCGGCAAGCGCGCGGGGCACGGCATCGACGACCCGTCGTTCCTGCAGCCCTCCCGCCCGATGTCGGCCATCGGCGGCTGACCGGCCGGCGCGCTTCGGGCGCACGGAGGCGCGCGCGCCCGGCCGGTGCTCGCGCGCCGGCTCCACCGGCGCATCTGTCACCGGCATGCCTCGCGCCGCCCGCGCCGGGCGCCACCTGATCCCGGGAGTGCCCGCCCGGTGCGGGCGGGTGGTGCGTACGGTGGGGGTATGGGTGCCGATGCGGGTGGCGGTTCGGGTGGGGGCATGAGCGGCGGTTACGACGCGGTGATCCTGGCGGGGGGAGAGGCGCGACGGCTGGGCGGGGTGGACAAGCCGGGCCTGACCGTGGGCGGCCGCACCCTGCTGCAGCGGGTCGTGGCGGCCGTGCCCGACGCCGGCCGGGTCGTGGTGGTCGGCCCTGCCCGCGAGCTGCCCGGTGTCGTGTTCACCCGCGAGGACCCGCCGGGCGGCGGCCCGGTGCCCGCGCTGCGGGCCGGGCTGCGCGAGGTCACGGCGGCGCGGGTGGCCCTGCTCGCCGGCGACCTGCCGTTCCTCGGCCCCTCCCACGTGACCGCGCTCCTGGACGCGGGCGGGCGGCCCGGCGGGGCCGTCGCCGTCGACGGCGACGGGCGCGAGCAGTGGCTCCTCGGCGTGTGGGACACGCGCGTGCTCCGCGACGAACTGCACCGGTACGCGGGCCGGTCGCTGCGCGGCCTGCTCGCCCCGCTCGTCGCGGCCCGGGTGCCGCTGCCCGAGCGAGCCTGGTTCGACTGCGACACAATGGACGACCTGACCCACGCCCGCGTCAACGACACAACGACAGGAGGAGGCGCGCCCCCGGGCCGCGAGCATCCCGGACGCGCGCCGGCACCCCGATGAACGTGCTGAACGAGTGGACCGCCCTGGCCTGCAAGGAGCTGGGCATCGACCCGGCCCGCGTCGACCGTGACCTGATCCTCGACCTCACCAAGGACGTGGCGCACGGCGTCGCCCGGCCCGCCGCGCCGCTGACCGCCTACCTGCTCGGCCTCGCCGAGGGCGCCGGCACCGCGCCGCAGGACGCCGTGGAGCGGCTGAAGACCCTGGCTGCCAACTGGGGAGAGGCGACCGCCCAGACTCTGACCGGCGACTGACACTCGACTCAACTCACCATGTCAAGCCCCCGTCCGATCCTGAAAGCTTCCTGTGAATTTCCCGTGCCACGACGGGTAAACGATTTCGGGAAAGCGGCCCTATCGGACGGGGTGACTGTAGTGGAACGATCGTCCACGAGAAGGATCAACCCCGGAAAAGGGCGACGCCGGGTGGTTACGGGGGCAAACCACCCGGCGTCGCTTCATCGGCGTTCCGACGGGGGCCCGGAACGCCGGCACCAGCACTCCGACGGGGGACCGGAGTGCTTGGCTAAAGCGTACACCTACAACCCATGGGATGCGTCAAGACTTAGTCACGACCCGATCTCGCGTCGGTGCAGTGGTATCTCGGTTTGGTTAGCTTCGGGGGTCTGAAAGGTCGGAGGAGGGGCGTCGGTTCCCCTCTCATTGGCCCCGATTACGGCTATGTATGGCAAAAAGACCGCGCCGGCGATGAACAGCAGCCGGTACGGCCACGGCAACGGCACCACCACCGCCAGGATCAGGCAGATCGTCCGGATCCCCATCTTGACGAGGTAGCGGATCTCGCGGCTGTGGATGTCCGCGCTCAGCGACGGTCTGGCATCGGTGACCTGGTGGACGTCCTGCTTCTCGCGTCCCCACTTCATGCTTCCCACGGTAGACCTCGGACATGCCGGGTGCGACGGCCCCCCGGACGGGCGGGACCGGTCATGCGATCATGGCCTTCGAGTAAGGAGGGTGCGGAGATGACGGATCGAACGTACCGGGTCACCGAGATCGTCGGTACCTCGGCTGAGAGCGTTGACGAGGCCATCCGCAACGGCATCAGACGTGCCTCGCAGACCCTGCGTCACCTCGACTGGTTCGAGGTGACGGAGGTCCGCGGGCACATCGAGGCGGGGGAGGTGGCCCACTTCCAGGTGGGCATGAAGGTGGGGTTCCGGCTAGAGGACGCCTGACCGGCCGTCGCCCGGGTCCGGCACGAGGACTTTCCCGTACAGGGGCTGACAAGCCGGGCCCGGGACGAGACACTGCGGGCATGCGTGGCCCCACCGCGGCGCTGCTGGCGGCGTTGCTCCTGACCGTGCCGACCGCTGTCGCGTGCGCGCCCACCGGCCGCACCTCGGCCCCCGAGACCACGTACGCCCCGGGCACCGCGCCACGGCAGGGCGAGGGAGGGGCGTTGCTGCGCCAGACGCCCGACGAGCGGGCCCGCACGGTCGCCGGCCTGCGCCAGGTGGACGACCTGCCGCTGTACGAGATGACCTACCACGGCGGCTACGACATCGAGGCGCCGCTCACCGACGCCGAACTGGGCCGCGGCGAGGACGGCTGGGCCTGCTCCCTGTTCCACCGGGGCGCGGAGTTCGGCCGTAACTTCGACTGGGACCCCAACCCGGCCATGGTGGTGCGCGCCGACCCGCCCGACGGCCACGCCTCCCTGTCCCTCGTGGACGTGTCGTACCTGCTCGACGGGAAGGACCCGGCCGACCTGAAGGACCCCGCCGACCGCAGACGGCTGGGCCACGCCGTGCTGGCGCCGTTCGACGGCATGAACGAGAAGGGCCTGGCCGTCGGCCTGGCCCAGACGCCCGACGCCGAACTCCCCGCGCGGACGCCCGGCCGCGCCCTGGTGAGCAGCGTGCGCGTCATGCGCCTCGTCCTCGACCGCGCCGCCACCGTGGACGAGGCCGTCGCGCTGATGCGCCGCTACGACGTCGACTTCACCGGCGGCCCCCAGGTGCACTACCTGCTGGCCGACCGCTCGGGCCGCTCGGTGGTCGTCGAGTACGGGCAGGGCCGGATGCACGTGATCGACGACCGCGTCCTGACCAACATCACGATGGCGGGCGCCGACCGCCGCGCCCGGCTGGCCGACACCCGCTACCGCACGCTCGCCGAGGGCATCGGCACCCGCACCGACGCCCTCGACCTGCTGCGCCAGGTCGCCCAGCCGCACACCCGCTGGTCGGTCGTGTACGACCTGAAGGCCGGCACCGCCCGGGTCGTCACCGGGCAGCGGTGGAGCCGGGTGCACACCTTCACGATCGAACCGGGCGGATCCGCCCCGGTCAGCTCGCCTGGCTGACCGTCGACATGTTGAAGTCCGGCACCCGCAGCGCCGGCATGACCGTCCGCGTCCAGTAGTCGTTCCACTCGCGCGGCAGCGTCTGCGCGCTGGAGCCCACCTCGGTGATCCGGCCGAGCAGGTCGACGGGGCTCTCGTTGAAGCGGAAGTTGTTGACCTCGCCCACGACCTCGCCGTGCTCCACCAGGTAGACGCCGTCACGGGTCAGCCCGGTCAGCAGCAGCGTCTGCGGATCGACCTCGCGGATGTACCACAGGCAGGTCAGCAGCAGCCCCCGCTCGGTGGAGGCGATCATGTCCTCCAGCGACCGTCCGCCCTCCGGACCCCTCATGATCAGGTTGTCGATGGCCGGGGTCACCGGCAGCCCGCTCAGATCCGCCGAGTGGCGGGTCTGCAGCAGCGCCTCCAGCGTGCCGTCCTGCACCCAGTCGGTGGGGGACAGGGACAGGCCGTTGTCGAACACCGACGACTCGCGGCTGGAGGCGTGCGCCATGACGAACGGCGCGCACTCGATGCCCGGCGCGGACGGGTCGCCGGACAGCGTGACCGGCAGGGCGGCCAGTCGCTCGCCCACCCGGGTGCCGCCGCCCTGCTTGGCGAACACCGAACGGCCGTCGAGGGCGTCCCTGGCGCCCGCCGACCACAGCATGTAGAGCATGAGGTCGGCCACCGAACTGGGCGGCAGCAGCGTCTCGTAGCGGCCGGCCGGCAGGTCGATCCGGTTCTTGGCCCACTCCAGCCGCCGCGCCAGCGACGAGTCGAGCCCCGTCACGTCCACGTCGGCGAAGTCGCGGGTCGCCACGCCCGTCCACGCCGAGCGCTTGAGGTCGGCGGACTTGGCGTTGAGCTCCAGCCGGCCGGTCGGCTGGTCGTGGCGCAGCCGCAGCCCGGCGGACGTGCCGAGGAACGTCGTGGTCCTGGAGTGCTCGGCGAAGCCGTACAGCTTCCTGCCGCCCGCCTCGGCGGCGGCGAACGCCTCGCCCAGCGCGGGCGCGAACCCCTCGAACACGCCGATGTCGGTGGGCGTGACCGGCTCGTCCCAGTGGGCGCTGGCGGGCACCCCCTCCACGAGCGGGCGGGCGTCCTCGGCCGGCGTCGCCTCGCGCGCCGCCCGGTCGGCCGCGGCCACCACGTCGGCGAGCTGGTCGGGTCGTACGGCGGCACGCGACACCACGCCCACGCGGTCACCCGCGATCGCGATCACGGTGAGCCGGGCGGAACGGGCGACGCCGTTGGTGGTCAGAGTGTTGCCCGCGAAACGCAGGTTGGCGGTGGAACCCTCGTCGGCGAGCACGATGCAGCCGTCGCTCGCGGACAGCTCCAGAGCCCGCTCCACCATCTCCTGCGGAGACGGCGAACCGTCGGTGATGCTCACTTTCCACCCTCCTGCACGGTGTTGAGGATCCGGACGCCCCTGAACAGGGCGGACGGGCAGCCGTGGCTGACCGGAGCCACCTGGCCGGGCTGACCCTTGCCGCAGTTGAAGGCGCCGCCCAGCATGTGGGTCTGCGGGCCGCCGACGGCCTCCATGGACTGCCAGAAGTCCGTCGTGGTCGCCTGGTAGGCGAAGTCGCGCACCTGCCCGGCCAGCCTGCCGCCCGAGATGCGGTAGGCGCGCTGCCCGGTGAACTGGAAGTTGTAGCGCTGCATGTCGATCGACCAGCTCTTGTCGCCCACGATGTACAGGCCGCGCTCGACGCCGGAGATCAGCTCCTCGGTGGACGGGCCGCCGGGAGCCGGGGCCAGCGAGACGTTGGCCATCCGCTGGATCGGCATGTGGCCGGGCGAGTCGGCGAAGGCGCACCCGTTGGACCGGCCGAGCCCCTTCATCAGCGCCATCCGCCGGTCGAGCTGGTAGCCGACCAGCATCCCGTCACGGACGATGTCGAACGACTGCCCCTGCACGCCCTCGTCGTCGTAGCCGACCGTGGCCAGGCCGTGCTCGACGGTGCGGTCACCGGTCACGTTCATCAGCGGCGAGCCGTAGACCAGCTCGCCGAGCTGGTCGAACGTGGCGAAGCTGGTGCCGGCGTAGGCCGCCTCGTAGCCGAGCGCCCGGTCCAGCTCGGTGGCGTGGCCGATCGACTCGTGGATGGTCAGCCACAGGTTGGACGGATGGATCACCAGGTCGTGCTCGCCCGCCTCGACCGACGGCGCGGCCAGCTTCTCCGCCAGCAGCCCCGGCAGCTCCGCCAGCTCGGCCGCCCAGTCCCAGCCGGTGCCCGTCAGGTACTCGTAGCCGCGGCCGACCGCCGGCGCGATCGTCGACATGTCGTCGAAGCGCCCGTCGACCGCCTTCATGGCGTTGAGCCGGGGATAGATCCGCACCCGCTGCTGGGTGGTGACCGTGCCGGCCGTGTCGGCGTAGAACTTCTGCTCCTTGACCTGGTGCAGCCGGGCCGAGACGTGGTCGGCGCCCTTCAGCAGCCCCGCCGACCAGTCGGCCAGCAGCGCCACCTTGTCGGCCGAGGGGACCGTGAACGGGTCGACCTCGTAGGACGACACCCACGTCACCTCGCCGTGCACCGGCTCGGGGGCCAGCTCGATCGGCTCGCGGTTGATCGGGGCGCTCACCTCCGCCACCCGCACCGCCTGCTCGGCCACCGCGGCGGCGGCCTGCGGCGTCAGCACGATGCCGGAGGCGAACCCCCACGTGCCCCCCTTGACCACGCGCACCGCGTAGCCCAGGTCGTCGGCGTCCATCGCCCCCTCGAGCCGGGCGTCGTAGAGGCTCAGGGTCTCGGACCTGATGCGTTCGAGGCGGAAGTCGGCGTGCTCGGCACCCAGGTCGCGGGCGCGTTGCAGAGCCGCGTCGGCCAGCTGCCGCGACGGCAGCTCCAGGAAGTCGGGATCGATCTGGCGCATGTCCACGATCCTAACCCTGTGATCTTGTGCCACCCGGACAATCGCATACCGGCCGGTAGGAGATAGCGTCTGATCCCATGGCACGCTCTGTACTCGTCACCGGAGGCAATCGCGGCATCGGCCTCGCGATCGCCCGCGAACTCGCCGCGGCCGGCGACGCCGTCGCCGTCACCTACCGATCGGGAGAGCCCCCGGAGGGGCTGTTCGGGGTGCGCTGCGACGTCACCAGCACCGCCGACGTCGAGGCCGCCTTCGACAAGGTCGAGGCCGAGCAGGGCCCCGTCGAGGTGCTGGTCGCCAACGCCGGCATCACCAAGGACACCCTCCTCGCCATGATGAAGGAGGAGACCTTCACCGAGGTCCTCGACGCCAACCTGACCGGCGCCTACCGCGTCGCCAAGCGCGCCATCCGGCCCATGATGAAGCTCAAGCGCGGCCGGATCATCCTCGTCTCCTCGGTCGTGGCCCTGTCGGGCTCGGCCGGCCAGACCAACTACGCCGCCTCCAAGGCCGGCCTGATCGGCTTCGGCCGCTCCATGGCCCGCGAGTACGGCTCGCGCGGCATCACGGTCAACGTCGTCGCGCCCGGATTCGTCGAGACCGACATGACGGCCGGGCTCGACTCCGAGGCCATCGTCAAGAACATCCCCCTCGGCAGGCAGGCCAAGCCGGCCGAGGTCGCGCGCGTCGTCCGCTTCCTGGCCGGCGACGACGCCTCCTACATCACCGGGGCCGTGATCCCCGTCGACGGCGGACTCGGAATGGGGCACTGACCATGGGCATCCTCGAAGGCAAGCGCATCCTCGTCACCGGCGTGCTGACCGACGCCTCGATCGCGTTCTCGGTCGCCAAGCTCGCCCAGGAGGAGGGCGCCACCGTGGTGCTCACCGGCTTCGGCCGGCTGAGCCTCGTCGAGCGCATCGCCAAGCGGCTCCCGCAGCAGGCTCCCGTCCTGGAGCTCGACGTCCAGAACACCGAGCACCTCGACACCCTCGCCGACCGCGTCGGCGAGCACGTCGACGGCCTCGACGGCGTCGTCCACTCGATCGGCTTCGCCCCGCAGAGCGCGCTCGGCGGCAACTTCCTCAACACCACGTGGGAGGACGTCTCGACCGCCCTGCACGTGTCCACCTACTCGTTCAAGTCGCTGGCCGTGGCCTGCCTGCCGCTGATGAAGGAGGGCGGCGCCGTCGTCGGCCTCGACTTCGACGCCTCCAAGGCCTGGCCGGTCTACGACTGGATGGGCGTGGCCAAGGCGGGCCTGGAGTCGGCCTCCCGCTACCTCGCCCGCGACCTCGGCAAGCAGGGCATCCGGGTCAACCTCGTCGCCGCGGGCCCGCTGCGCACCATGGCCGCCAAGTCCATCCCGGGCTTCAGGGAGTTCGAGGACAGCTGGCCGGACAAGGCGCCGCTCGGCTGGGACCTGTCCGACACGGTCCCGGCGGCCAAGGCGTGCGTCGCCCTGATGTCCGACTGGTTCCCCGCCACGACGGGCGAGATCGTCCACGTCGACGGCGGCGTCCACGCCATCGGAGCCTGACCGCCCCGCCGCACGTGACAAGCCTCCTCACGTGCGGCCCCCCTCCTTCACCGCACGACGCGCACAGGTCCTCTCCTCACGGCTCGGCACCACCGCGCGGCGCCCACCCACGGCCCGCTCGCCGACGGTGGCCAGGTCCCGCCGACCACGTGCCCTGGCGGTCGCATGAGGACGGCGGATGCGTCGCGTCCGGGCCCCGGGAGGCGCACGCCCGTACGGGGCCGGAGACCGCCTCCACCGACGGGGGAGCCGCCCCGGGGTCAGGCCAGGCGGTGGCGGCCGGTGTTGGCCGGGGCAGGTTCGAAGGGGATGGACTCCGGCTGCTCGACCCGCTGGCGGCGCTGCTGCACGATGCGGGTGGCGGCGATGGCCGAGATCAGCAGCGCGATCGTCAGTGACGTGCCCAGCACGTCGGAGGCCGGCGGGCTGGGCCGTACGACGTCTCGGTCGCCCATCGGCAGCGTCAGGTCCTTGACCAGCGGGTTGGGCCACAGCAGGTCGATGCGCGCGTCGTCGGGGTCGGCCGTCGGCTCGTCGGTCACCGGCTCGTCGACGGGGTCGGAATGGAGCTGGTGCGGCTCGCTGTCGGGAGGCCACGGCGTCGAGGTGGGCGGCGTCACGGTCGCCTCCTCCCGCGCGCGCCGCTCGATCGCGCTGTCGTCGTCAGTGGAGTCGGTGCCGGAGTCCGAGCCGGGTGACCGGGAGGAGCGCGGGGCGGGGCTGGTGACGTCGGGGGCGGGGGTCGAGGGGTCGCCGATCGCGCGCCGGTCGGCGGTGCAGGCCAGCACCGGCAGGCACACCTCGTCGAGTGGTTCGGGCAGCAGGGCGGTCTGGGACGGGGTGGGGTCGGACCCGGCGTCGTCGCCGGGCTTGCGGGTGGGGGCCACCTCGCCGACCTTGCCGAGCACCTTGTCCGTCGTCTCGTTGAGGCCGCCGGTGACCGGCTTGAGCGTGTCGCCGGTGAGCGTGTCGACCGTGCCGGTGACCTTGTCGACCGTGTCGCACACCGCGTCGGTCACGCCGCCGAGCAGGCCGCCGCCACCGGGACAGTCGTCCGCCAGGGCCGCCGATATCGGCAGGGCGAGCGGTATCGCCACCAGCGCCACCGCCAGGACCCCAGCCGAGATCGCGGTCCTGCTCCCCATCGGTCCCCTCCCGCATCGCCTTCAAAAGAAATCTTTACGGACATCGGGCGTGCAAGGCAGGTGTTTCTCGTCAAACACACGATCTGGTATGGACTAGTGACACGCGAGGCCGACTCCCGTTCGCTCGCGCAGCTCCCGGGGGAGCGCGCGGGCGGCGCGCGGGGCGCCCGCGGCGGCGGCCGTCAGTCGGGGGAGGAGACGTCGTCGAGGGCCTCGCGGATCTCGCGCGGCAGCACGACCTCCTCGGCCGCCAGCGCTCCGGAGAGCTGGGTGCGGGTGCGGGCGCCGACGATGGCCGCCGCCACCCCCGGCTGGTCGCGCACCCAGGACAGGGCCACCGCCAGCGGTGAGACGCCGAGCCCGTCGGCGGCCGTCATCACGGACTCGACGACCCGGCGGCTGCGCTCGTCGAGATAGGGCCGGACGAAGTCGGCGAAGTGCGGGGTCGCGGCCCGCGAGTCGGATGGGACGCCGGTGCGGTACTTGCCGGTCAGCACCCCCCGGCCGAGCGGCGACCAGGCCAGCACGCCCGCGCCCACGTGCTCGGCGGCGGGCAGCAGCTCCCGCTCGGGCTCGCGGGCCAGCAGGGAGTATTCGGCCTGGGCCGAGGTGATGGGGACGCGGCCGGGCACGGCGCGCTGGGTGACCGCCGCCGCGGCGAGCTGCCAGCCGGTGTAGTCGCACACGCCCGCGTAGACCGCGCGGCCGGAGGAGACGATCGCGTCGAGCGCGGCCAGCGTCTCCTCCAGCGGCACCTCCTCGTCGTAGGTGTGCAGCTGCCACAGGTCGACGTAGTCGACGCCGAGCCTGGCGAGCGAGGCGTCCACGGCGGCGATCAGGTGGCGGCGGGAGGCGTCGCGCGGCCGGCGGCCCATCGGGGTCACCACGGCCTTGGTGGAGATCACCACCTCCGAGCGCGGCACCGAGTCGCGCAGCATCCGGCCGAGGAGCCGCTCGGCGTCGCCGCCCGTGTAGACGTCGGCGGTGTCGACGAGCGTGCCCCCAGCGTCCACGAACGTGCGGAGCTGTGCCGACGCCTCCTCGGCGTCGGTGTCGCGCCCCCAGGTCATCGTGCCGAGCCCCAGGCGGGAGACCGACAGGCCGCTACGGCCGACATAGCGTTGCTGCATGGTCCCGCCAGGTTACCGTCCGGGCCGGTGAAACGCCGTGATCCGCGCCTGCGACACTGGGCCCGTGACGACGCTGCTTCTCGCCCGCCACGGGCTCACGGCCCTCACCGGGCCGGTCCTGGCCGGCCGCACGCCCGGAGTCCACCTGAGCGACGCGGGCCGCTCCCAGGCCGCCGCGCTCGCCGGGCGCCTCGCCGGCATCCGGCTCGACGCGATCGTCTCCAGCCCGCTGGAGCGGTGTGTGGAGACGGCCGGCGCGGTCGCGGCCGGAGGCGGGAGGGACGTGCTGGTCGACGAGCGGTTCGTCGAGTGCGGGTACGGGGGGTGGACCGGGCGGCCGCTGAAGGAGCTCGCCGAGGACCCCCTGTGGCAGGTCGTGCAGGCCCATCCCAGTGCGGCGACATTTCCGGAAGGGGAGTCGCTGGCCGATATGCAGCACCGGGCCGTGGCCGCGGTCCGCGACTGGAATCGTCGCCTCGGGGAGAAGGCTGTCTACCTGGTGTGCAGCCACGGCGACGTGATCAAGGCGATCGTGGCGGACGCGCTGGGCCTGCATCTCGATCACTTTCAGCGGATAACTGCTGATCCGGGCGCTCTCACCATCATTCGCTATGCCCCCTTGCGCCCCTTTCTTCTCAGGCTTAACGATATGGGGGAATTGCGGCTCCCCGAGGATTCGGAGGAGAAAGACGGGGGAGAAAACATCACCGGGAGCGATGCCGCCGTCGGCGGCGGACCCGGGACCACGTAAGGTCAGGCTATGCCGGTCTTCGACTACGACCCACCAGAGAGGTTCGTGGCCGGTGCCCTGGGGCAACCGGGCGCCCGAGCCTTCTTTCTGCAGGCCAGAGCCGAGGGCAGACTGACCACGGTCGCGCTGGAGAAACTCCAGGTCGCCGCACTCGCGGGCAGGCTGGACGAGTTGCTCGACGAGGTGCTGCGCCGCAGCGGGGGCATCACCCAGGTGCCCGCTCTCGCACCCGCCGACCTGACCGACGACGACCCGCTCGACGTGCCGCTGGCCGAGGACTTCCGGGTCGGCACCATGGCACTGGCGTGGGACCCGGAGACGGCTCAGGTGGTGATCGAGGCGCAGGAGATCGTCGATGACGAGGATCTCGACGCGCCCGAGCCGGCCATGCTCCGGGTGCGCATCAGCGCGGGGGCCGCGCGGGCGTTCACCCAGCGGGCGCTGCGGCTCGTCGCGGCCGGCCGGCCGCCGTGTCCCCTGTGCGGGCAGCCGCTCGACGCCGAAGGGCACGTCTGCGTCCGACTCAACGGATACCGCGGGGGTGAGGCGGCTTCATGAGCGCGCCGGAGAGCGAGCCGGTGGTCAGGCCCTCACACGCGCCGGTCATGGACGACGACAGGGCGCTCCAACTGCTCCGCGACGGGCGCCTGGACGTGGCGGGCCGCCTGGTGGAGGCGACCAACATGACCCTCTACTGCTCGGTCACGCTCGGCGGGCGCACCGCCGCCTGTGTCTACAAGCCCGTACGCGGGGAGCGCCCGCTGTGGGACTTCCCCGACGGCACCCTCGCCGCCCGTGAGGTGGCGGCGTTCGAGGTGTCCCAGGCGACCGGCTGGCGCATCGTCCCGCCGACGGTCTACCGCGACGGCCCGTTCGGGCCCGGCATGTGCCAGCTGTGGATCGACACCGAACGCGAGATCGACCTCATGCGCCTGGTGCGCAGCCGCAACCCCGTGGTGCGCCGGATGGCCGTCTTCGACGCCATCGTCAACAACGCCGACCGCAAGGGCGGCCACCTGCTGCCGCTGCCCACCGGCCACGTCTACGGGGTCGACCACGGCGTCTGCTTCGCCACCGAGGACAAACTGCGCACCGTGCTCTGGCAGTGGCGCGGCAAGCCGCTCTCCCGCGAGGCGGTGGGGGTGCTCGCCAAGCTCGAACGCGACCTGGAGTCGGGGGCGCTGGGCCGCAGGCTGCGCGATCTGCTGACGTCGGCCGAGGTGGAGGCCACCTGGCACCGGGTGCGGCGGCTGCTCGACACCGGCGTGCACCCCTACCCGTCGGAGGACTGGCCGGCCATCCCCTGGCCGCCCATCTGATCCGGTTTACTACGCTTTGCCCCATGTGCACCGTGATCGTAAGAACGGGGTGGCCACTCACCCTCCTGGGCGTGCGCGACGAGTACACCGACCGGCCCTGGGAGGGGCCGGGCGAACACTGGCCCGAACACCCGGGCGTGCTCGGCGGGCGCGACCTCAAGGCCGGCGGCACCTGGCTCGCCGTCCACCCGGCGGCCCGCCGCGCCGCGGCGCTGCTGAACGGCCACGGCACCCCCGCCCCCGAGACCGTCAAGACCTCCCGCGGCGACCTGGCCCTGCGCGCCGCCGCCACCGGTGCGCTGCCCGAGGCCGACCTGGCCCGCTACGACCCGTTCCACCTCGTGCTCGCCGAGCCCGGACGGGCTCGCCTGGCGAGCTGGGACGGCGCCCGGCTGACCACCGCTGACCTGCCCGACGGCACCAGCATGATCGTCAACACCGGCCTCGACCCGGCACACCCGCGCGTGGCCGCCCACCTGCCCCGCTTCGCCGCCTCCCCGTCCGCCGGCGGCTGGCACGGGCTGGTCACCGGCGAGCCGTCCAACGCCCCCGAGGCGCTTCTCGTCCGGCACGAGACGCCCGGCGGGCGCGTGTTCGCCTCGCTGTCGGTCATGCGGGTCACGCTGGACACCGACGGTGTGACGTACGACTTCACCGACCTGACAGCCGACCGGGACAGATAGGCTCAAAGCTATGAGATCGTGGTCCGCCCCGAACATCCCCGACCTGCCCGGCGCCGGCGTCCCGCTGCGGCTCCACGACACCGCCACCGGGCAGGTGCGCCAGACCGATCCTGGCCCCACCGCGAGGATGTACGTCTGCGGCATCACCCCGTACGACGCCACCCACCTCGGCCACGCCAACACCTACCTCGCCTTCGACCTGGCGGGCCGCGTCTGGCGCGACAACGGTCACGACGTGCACTACACGCAGAACACCACCGACGTCGACGATCCCCTGCTCGAACGCGCCGAGCAGACCGGCGTCGCCTGGCAGGACCTCGCCGAGCGGGAGATCGAGCTGTTCCGCACGGACATGGAGGCGCTGCGCATCGTGCCGCCCCGCGACTACGTCGGCGTCACCGAGGTGATCGGCCGGGTCGCCGAGCTGATCGAGTCGCTGCGGGCCAAGGGCGTCACCTACGAGCTCGACGGCGACGTCTACTTCAGCTCGGCCGACGCGCCCAAGTTCGGCCAGGTGTCCGGCTACGACGAGCGGCTGATGCTGAAGCTGTTTGCCGAGCGCGGCGGCGACCCCGACCGGCCGGGCAAGCGCCACCCGCTCGACTGGAGGCTGTGGCAGGCCGAACGGCCGGGCGAGCCGTCGTGGGAATCACCGCTGGGCCGGGGCCGGCCCGGCTGGCACATCGAGTGCACCGCCATCGCGCTCGACCACCTGGGCGCCGGGTTCGACGTGGCGGGCGGCGGCTCCGACCTGATCTTCCCGCACCACGAGTGCGGCGCCTCCGAGGGGCACGCCGCCACCGGCGAGTGGCCGTTCGCCAAGTCGTACACGCACGCCGGCATGGTGGCCCTCGACGGCGAGAAGATGTCGAAGTCCCGCGGCAACCTCGTGTTCGTCTCCAAGCTGCGCACGGCCCACGACCCGATGGCGGTGCGGCTCGTGCTGCTGGCCCACCACTACCGCGCCGACTGGGAGTACACCCCCGGCCAGCTCGCCGCGGCCGAGCGGAGGCTGGACCGCTGGCGCGCTGCGGTCGCGCTGCCCGCCGGCCCGCCGGCGGGCGATCTGCTGGCGCGGGTGCGCGAGCTCCTCGCCGACGACCTCGACGCGCCGGGCGCGCTGGCCGCGATCGACGCCTGGACGCACCGGGCGCTCGGTGACGGCACGGACACCACCGGCACGGGCGCTGCCGAGAGCACGGGCTCCGCCGGCGGCGAGGGCGCGGGCACGGACGCGGCGGCGCCCCGGCTGGTCCGCGACCTGGTCGACGCCCTGCTCGGGGTGGCCCTCTAACCGCCGGGCGGGGTTCACGCGCCCAGCCGTCCCAGCCGCTGGAGGTGCGACAGCTCGGCTCGGCCACCCGCCAGGTGATCCTCGCGCAGGCACCAGGCGGCCGCCTGCTCGGGGAGCTCCCGGACGGCGAAGGCCGGCGGCCGCCTGCCGTGCTCGCGGCGGCTGAACCGTTCCCCCTGCCGCGGCGGCGACGTGGCCGTCTGCCACCGGAGCGGCGGCGGGGCCGTGGAAGATCACGTCGATGCCGAGAAATCTCGTCCGGTCCCTCCCCCGCAGATAGGAGAAGCGCTACCGAAAGGAGCGGCTCTCAAACCTGCCGCAAGCTTTCTACGTGCGCAAACACGCTTCTTGGCCGACAATCGCTCACGCTGAGTAGTTGTTTGCGGGGTGGTCGGCCGGGTAGCTGGCGGGCGGCTCGACGGAGCCGCGCAAGGCCCTCGCGGAGGTGGAAGGTGTACGAACGACGACGTCCCGGTGCCGTGCTGTTCGACCGTGACGGGACCCTCATCAGGGACGTTCCGTACAACGGTGATCCGGACCGGGTCGAGCTCATGCCGGGAGCCGCCGAGGCGCTGGCGCGGCTGCGCCGGGCCGACGTGCCGGTGGCCGTCGTCACCAACCAGTCGGGCGTGGCCAAGGGGCTGATCTCGCCCGACGAGATGGACCAGGTCAACGCCCGCGTGGAGGAGCTGCTCGGGCCGTTCGACGCGTGGGCGATCTGCGTCCACGACGACGCCGACGGCTGCACCTGCCGCAAACCCGCGCCCGGCCTGGTGATCAGGGCGGCCGCGGTGCTCGACGTCAGCCCGCGCGACTGCGTCGTGGTGGGCGACATCGGCCGCGACATGGACGCCGCCCGGGCCGCCGGGGCGCGCGGCATCCTGGTGCCGACCGAGGTGACCCGCCCGGAGGAGGTCGAGCAGGCGCCCGAGGTGGCCGCGGACCTGACCGACGTGGCCGACCGCGTGCTGAGCGACCTCGAGGCCGCCACGCCCGTGGGCGCGGGCGCCCGCTGGTCGCGGGCGATGGGCTGGAGCCGCTGGTGAGGATCTCTTGACTGGCCGCCGGTCGCCCGACCGGTTCCTCGCCGACTGGGACTGACTACTTTCGGAAGTTTCCGCAGGTCGCTAGGGTATGTCCGTATTACCGAGGTATGCCTCGCAACGACGCGGGTAGGGCAGGTGAGCATGATGATGCTCGACTGGTCGCGCAGGGCGGCCTGCCAGACCATGGACCCGGAGCTGTTCTTCCCCATCACGCTCGAAGGACCGGGGCGTGAGCAGGTGGAGCGAGCCAAGGAGGTCTGCCGGGGCTGTCCGGTGCGGCAGCCCTGTCTCGACTACGCCATCGACACCCGTCAGATGAACGGCGTCTGGGGCGGCACCGACCCCTCGCAGCGCCGCTCGCTCACCCCGATGGTGCCGCTGCGGCCAGAAACCGTGCCCGTTCCTCCTCTTCCAGGTGATCGCTGAACAGCACCCCGTCGAGATGGTCGCACTCGTGCTGCAGCACCCTGGCCAGCACGCCCAGCGCCCGCACCGTGACGGGCTTGCCGAACATGTCGCGGCCGCGCGCCGTCGCCATGTAGGAGCGCTCCAACGGCCACCACACGCCCGGTGCCGACAGGCACGCCTCGTCGGCGGTCACCCGCCGCTCCGACAGCTCCAGGCGTGGATTGACCAGGTGGCCCGCCTTGCCCTCGTAGGAGTAGACGACCACCCGCAGCGGCACCCCGAGCTGCGGCGCCGCCAGGCCCGCGCGTCCCGCGCCCGCCCGCAGCGTCGACGTCAGGGACTTGACCAGGCCGCGCAGCTCGCGGTCGAAGTCCCGGACGGGCTCCGCCACGGCGCGCAGCGCCGGATCGCCGAACATCCGAATCGGCCGGACCGTCACCGCACCTCCCCGATAGGCCGCCTCGATCATCTCGCACCCTTCCCGCCCCCTGTGACGGCCAACCGCGGAGATCGAGGGTTGTAGCACAGCGGTAACAGAGGGGACCCAGGGGCGAAACGGCCTGAAAGCAGTATCAAGCACGTGATCTCACTTCCGGTTCGCGTGCCTGTGATGTCTGGCCAGGTGCTCGGGGCCCGGCCAGGCCCACCCGCCCCGCCGGTCGTCCCGACCCTTCAGGAGGTGTCCGCGTGAGCGAACTCCCCGCCGAAGAGCCGCCCCGGCCCCACGAGACGGCGCCCAACGCCCTGTCCGGCTTCACCGTCGGCGTCACCGCGACCCGCCGCCGCGAGGAGTTCGGCGCGCTGCTCGAACGGCGCGGCGCCCGGGTCGTCAGCGCGCCCGCGATCCGGCTCGTGCCGCTCGCCGAGGACGCCGACCTGCTGGCCGCCACCCGGCTCAGCCTGGCCCAGCCGCTGGACGACGTGGTCGTCACCACCGGCGTCGGCTTCCGCGGCTGGATGGCCGCCGCCGAGGGCTGGGGCCTGTCCGCCGACCTGGTCGCCCGCCTGTCCACCGCCCGGCTGCTCACCCGTGGCCCCAAGGCCAGAGGGGCGGTGCGCGCCGCCGGGCTCGACGACCACTGGACGCCCGACAGCGACTCCTGCCGCGAGGTCAAGGAGTATCTGCTCCGCCAGAACCTGCGCGGCCGCCGCATCGCCGTCCAGCTCCACGGCGAGCCGCTGACCGAGTTCGTGGCCGCCCTGAGCGGGGCGGGCGCCGAGGTCATCGAGATCCCCGTCTACCGGTGGCTGCCGTACCGCGACCCGTCGCCGCTGCGGCGCCTGATCACCCAGACCATCTCCGGCGCCATCGACGCCGTGGCCTTCACCAGCGCCCCCGCCGTGCACGCCATGATCGCCGCCGCCCGCGCCGAAGGGATGGAGGAGCCGCTGCTGGCCGCGTTCGGCGGGCGGGTCGTGGCCGCCTGCGTCGGCCCCGTCACCGCCGACCCGCTCGTCTCGCGCGGCATCCCGACGTTGCAACCCGACCGCGCCCGGCTCGGCTCCCTCGCCCGCGCTCTAGCCAGGCACCTGCCCGAGCACGGCGTCACCCGGCTCGTCGCGGGCGGCCACCGGCTGGAGATCCGCGGCCACGCCGTCGTGGTCGGCGGCGAGCTGCGGCCGCTGCCGCCCGCGCCGATGGCGGTGCTCAAGCGGCTGGCCGACAAGCCCGGCCACGTCGTCTCCCGCACCGAGCTGCGCACGGTCCTGCCGGGCAGCCTCGCCAGGGAGTCCGCCGAGCACGCCGTCGAGATGGCGATCACCCGCCTGCGCCGCGCCCTCGGGCCGTCCGGCATCGTGGAGACCGTCGTCAAACGCGGCTACCGGCTCGCCTGCGCCCACGAGGCGGGCCTGTGACGCCGACCCTCGTGCTCGCCGCGCACGGCACCCGCAGCGCCGCGGGGGAGCGAACGCTCGCCGAGCTGGCCGCCGCCGTCCGCCGGCGGCGGCCCGGCCACCGCGTCGAGCAGGCCTACCTGGAGATCAGCCGGCCCCTGCTCGCCGACGTGCTGCGGGCGGTCGACGGCCCCGTCGTCGTGGCGCCCCTGCTGCTGGCCGGCGGCTACCACGTGCACATCGACCTGCCCGCCGTCATCGCCGCGCACCGGCCGGACGCGCTCGTCGCCGCGCCGCTCGGCCCGCACCGGCTGCTCACCTCCGCGCTCGCCCGCAAGCTGGCCCGCGCCGGGCTGCGCTCCACCGACGCCGTCATCCTCGGCGCCGCCGGCTCTTCCGACCCGGCCGCGCTCGCCGACGTCCGCGCCCAGGCGCGCCGGCTCGCGCTGCGGCTGGCCCGGCCGGTGACCGCCGCCTTCGCCTCGGCCGGCACGCCCACACTGGACGAGGCGCTGGACTGCCTCCGGTCCGGCCCGGCCGCGCGGGTGGCGATCGCCTCGTACGTGCTGGCGCCCGGCTTCTTCCACGGCCGCCTCACCGGCGCGGGCGCCGACCTGGTCAGCGAGCCGCTGGGCGCGGACCCCGACGTGGCGGCCCTGGTGTGGAGCCGCTTCGACGAGGTCGCGCTGCTGTCGCCGGCCGCCACCGCCTGAGCTCACGCGGGGGGCTCCAGGCGGAGCTCGCGGACGATCTCCTCGGCGCTGGCGTCCAGCGACGGACCGGCGTCGGCGCCCACGAACATCTCGAGGTAGGCCCGGTGGAAGCACCCCGCGAGCAGCAGCCGGGCACTCGCCTCCGGGTCGACGCGGGCGCCGACCCGGCCGAGGCGCCGCTCCCCGTCCAGGTAGGCCGCGAGCGGCACCACCTCGGCCGTCGGCCCGAGCCCCGCCTCGCGCAGCGCCTCGCGGAAGCGCACGGTCACGTTCGGCGAGGTGAACGCCGGCAGCGCCGCCGACTGCACCTCCAGGTGGTAGTCGATGCCCGCCCGGGCGATCGGGACCAGGTTGTCGCTCACGCGTCCCTGACCCACGCGCTCGGACAGGTCGTGCAGGACGCTGAGCCAGAAGGGAAGGCGATACTGCAGCAGCGCGAGGAAGTGGTCGATCGAACCGCCGGGACGTCCGTCCCTGAGCGTGAGCGCCATCTCCAGCACGCGTCGTCTCGTGTCCTGACTTCGCTGGTGCGGGTCTACATGGGAAGTCACCATGGCGGGCCTAACGTGCGCAGTCACTTGGGGGGTCAGCGTGGCGTCGCGGCGTTCAGGGATGTCTCTCCCCTTGAATCGGACCGTTTACTGTCAGCGTTTCACGGCCCCGATTATGGCCCGGAACACCCGAAAAGTGACGCGCTGTGCACCTGTGAGTTAGCTGTCAGTGTCGGTGTCGCGATGCCGCAGGTAGCGCTCGAACTCGGCGGCGATCGCGTCGCCGCTCGCCTCCGGCAGCTCGGCCGCGTCCTTGCGATCCTCCAGCTCCTTGACGTACTCGGCTACCTCGCTGTCCTGCGAGGCCAGTTCGTCCACGCCGCGCTCCCACGCCCGGGCCTCCTCGTCGAGGTCGCCCAGCGGCATCGGGATCTCCAGCAGGTCCTCCAGGCGGCGCAGCAGCGCCAGCGTCGCCTTCGGGTTGGGCGGCTGCGCCACGTAGTGCGGCACCGACGCCCACAGCGACACCGCGTCCAGGCCCGCCTCGCCGAAGGCGTGCTGCAGCACCCCGACGATGCCGGTCGGCCCCTCGTAGCGGCTCAGCTCCAGGTTGGTCGAGCGGGCCAGCGCCTCGTCGGTGGCCCCGCCCAGGATCGGCACCGGCCGGGTGTGGGGCGAGTCGTTGAGCAGCGCGCCCAGCATCACGGCCAGCTCCACGTCCAGTTCGCGGCAGACCTCGACGATGTCGGCGCAGAACGAACGCCAGCGCATGTTGGGCTCGATGCCGCGCAGCAGCACCACGTCACGCTCGACGCCCGGCGGGCGGGCGCGCAGCAGCCGCGTGGTCGGCCACTCGATCGAGCGGGTCAGCCCGTCGCCCATCTGCACGACCGGGCGGGTCACCTGGAAGTCGTAGTAGTCGTCGGGGTCGAGCGCCACCAGCGGCTCGGCCTTCCAGGCGGTCTCGAGGTGGGCGATCACGCCGCTGGAAGCCTCGCCCGCGTCGTTCCACCCCTCGAACGCGGCAATGAGCACCGGGTCGACGAGCTCGGGGAGCCCTTCGAGCTCGATCACGTGGCGCCTCCTCTTTCCTCCATCGGGCCTAGCCTATGCGGTGAGGTGGTGCTCATGTCACCGTGTGCGGCGATCTAGCTCACCGCCCCACCCGCGCGGTGGGCGCCGGGGCGCCGCGGGGCGGTGTGACCAGGCAGGACGTTCCGGCGGCAGGCCCCGGCAGCCACCACGCGCACGCTTGACCGCGGCGGACGGCGCGCGGGACGGGGGAGCGGCGTCCCGAAGCCCGGACGGCCCGCCCGCCGGGCGTCGCGGGCGACCGGGCGGCGTGTCCAAGGGGCGGAACGCCTACGCCTCCGCCCCTGGCGCAGCCGATAAGCTGCTCTGCATGAGCAGCTCTCCGTCCTTCCGCGAGGTGTTGTCCCAGCGAGTCATGGTCGCCGACGGGGCCATGGGGACGATGTTGCAGGCTCAGGACCCCACCCTCGACGACTTCGAGGGCCACGAGGGCTGCAACGAGGTGCTCAACGTCACCAGGCCCGACATCGTCCAGGGCGTCCACGACGCCTACTTCGCCGTCGGCGTCGACTGCGTCGAGACCAACACTTTCGGCGCAAACCTCGCCGCCCTCGGCGAGTACGACATCTCCGAGCGCGTCTACGAATACTCCGAGGCCGGCGCCCGCATCGCCCGGCAGCGGGCCGACCACTGGTCCACCCCCGACCACCCGCGCTTCGTGCTCGGCTCCATCGGCCCCGGCACCAAGCTGCCCACCCTCGGCCACCTGCCGTACGCCAGCCTGCGCGACGCCTACCGCGACAACGCCGCCGGCCTCATCGCGGGCGGCGCCGACGCCCTCATCATCGAGACCTGCCAGGACCTGCTCCAGGTCAAGGCCGCCGTCATCGGCGCCCGGACGGCCGCCGAGGCGGCCGGCCGCGACGTGCCGATCATCGCCCAGGTGACGATCGAGACCAACGGCGCGATGCTCCTCGGCTCCGAGATCGGCGCCGCGCTGACGGCGATCGAGCCGCTCGGCGTCGACGTGATCGGCCTCAACTGCGCCACCGGCCCCGCCGAGATGAGCGAGCACCTGCGCTACCTCTCCCGCCACTCGCGGGCCCGCCTGTCGTGCATGCCCAATGCCGGCCTGCCGGTGCTCACCTCCGACGGCGCCTACTACCCGCTGAGCGCGCAGGAGCTGGCCGACGCCCACGACACCTTCACCCGTGAATTCGGCCTGTCCCTCGTCGGCGGCTGCTGCGGCACCACCCCCGAGCACCTGCGCCAGGTCGTCGAGCGGGTCCGCGGCAAGGAGCCCGCCGCCCGCCGGCCGCACCCGGAGCCGGGCGCCTCCTCCCTCTACCAGAGCGTCCCGTTCCGGCAGGACACCTCCTACCTCGCCATCGGCGAGCGCTGCAACACCAACGGCTCCAAGGTCTTCCGTGAGGCCATGCTGGAGGGCCGCTGGGACGACTGCGTCGAGATGGCGCGCGAGCAGGCGCGTGGCGGCGCCCACATGCTCGACCTGTGCGTCGACTACGTCGGCCGCGACGGCGTGTCCGACATGAAGGAGCTGGCGTTCCGCTTCGCCACCGCCTCGACGCTGCCGATCATGCTCGACTCCACCGAGCCCGAGGTGCTGCGGGCCGGGCTGGAGATGCTCGGCGGGCGCGCCGCCGTCAACTCCGTCAACTACGAGGACGGCGCCGGCCCCGACTCCCGCTTCCAGAAGATCATGCGGCTGGTCAAGGAGCACGGCGCGGCCGTGGTGGCGCTCACCATCGACGAGGAGGGCCAGGCCCGCACCGCCGAGTGGAAGGTCCGCGTCGCCGTACGCCTCATCGAGGACCTCGTCGACAACTGGGGCATGCGGGTCGAGGACATCATCGTCGACTGTCTCACCTTCCCCATCGCGACCGGCCAGGAGGAGACCCGGCGCGACGGCGTGGAGACCATCGAGGCCATCCGCGAGCTCAAGCGCCGCTACCCGGGCGTGCAGACCACGCTGGGCCTGTCCAACATCTCCTTCGGCCTCAACCCGGCCGCCCGGATGGTGCTCAACTCCGTCTTCCTCAACGAGTGCGTCAACGCCGGGCTCGACTCCGCGATCGTGCACGCCTCCAAGATCCTGCCCATGGCGCGCATCCCCGACGAGCAGCGCCAGGTCGCCCTCGACATGGTCTACGACCGCCGCCGCGAGGGCTACGACCCGCTGCAGCGGTTCATGGACCTGTTCGAGGGCGTCGACGCGGCCGCCATGCGCGCGGGCAAGGCCGAGGAGCTGGCCGCGCTGCCGCTGTGGGAGCGGCTCAAGCGGCGCATCATCGACGGCGAGCGCAAGGGGCTGGAGGCCGACCTCGAGGCAGGTCTGGCGCAGCGGCCCGCCCTGGAGATCATCAACGACGTGCTGCTCGACGGCATGAAGACGGTCGGCGAGCTGTTCGGCTCGGGCCAGATGCAGCTGCCGTTCGTGCTGCAGTCGGCCGAGGTCATGAAGGCCGCCGTCGCCCACCTCGAACCGCACATGGACCGCGTCGAGGGCGAGACCAAGGGCCGCATCGTGCTGGCCACGGTCAAGGGCGACGTGCACGACATCGGCAAGAACCTCGTCGACATCATCCTGTCCAACAACGGCTACGAGGTCGTCAACCTCGGCATCAAGCAGCCCGTCTCGGCCATCCTGGAGGCCGCCGACGACCAGCGGGCCGACGTCATCGGCATGTCCGGCCTGCTGGTCAAGTCGACGGTCGTGATGAAGGAGAACCTGGAGGAGATGAACTCCAGGGGCCTGGCCGACCGCTACCCGGTGCTGCTGGGCGGCGCCGCGCTCACCCGCGCCTACGTCGAGCAGGATCTCGCCGGGCTGTTCGCGGGCGAGGTCCGCTACGCCCGCGACGCCTTCGAGGGGCTGCGGCTGATGGACGCGTTCATGGCCGTCAAGCGCGGCGTCGCGGGCGCCACGCTGCCGCCGCTGCGCGAGCGCCGCGTCAAGACCGGCGCCGTGCTGGAGCGCACCCCCGTCGAGGAGCTGCCCGCCCGCTCCGACGTGGCCCTCGACAACCCCCTGCCCAAGGCGCCCTTCCACGGCGACCGCATCGTCAAGGGCATCTCGCTGGCCGACTACGCCGCCTTCCTCGACGAGCGGGCGCTGTTCCTCGGCCAGTGGGGGCTCAAGCCCACCCGCGGCGGCGACGGCCCCGGCTACGAGGAGCTCGTCGAGACCGAGGGCCGGCCGCGACTGCGGATGTGGCTGGAACGCATCCAGACCGAGGGGCTGCTGGAGGCCGCCGTCGTCTACGGCTACTTCCCGTGCGTCAGCGACGGCGACTCGCTGATCATCCTCGACGACGCGGGCGACGAGCGCACCCGCTTCACCTTCCCGCGCCAGCGCCGCGACCGGCACCTGTGCCTGTCCGACTTCTTCCGGCCGCGCGACTCGGGCGAGACCGACGTGGTCGCCTTCCAGGTGGCCACCATGGGCGGCAAGATCTCCGAGGCGACGGCCGAGCTGTTCGCCAAGGACGCCTACCGCGACTACCTCGAGCTCCACGGCCTGTCCGTGCAGCTCACCGAGGCGCTCGCCGAATACTGGCACGCCCGGGTCCGCTCGGAGTGGGGCATCGGCGGCGACGAGTCGCTCGACGACATGCTCAAGGTCAACATCCAGGGCTGCCGCTACTCGTTCGGCTACCCGGCCTGTCCCAACCTGGAGGACCAGGTGCAGCTGTTCCAGCTGCTCGACCCGGAGCGGATCGGGGTCACGCTGTCGGAGGAGTTCCAGCTCCACCCGGAGCAGGCCACCTCCGCGCTGGTGGCCCACCACCCCGAGGCCAAGTACTTCAACGTCTGACCGGCCCCGCCCGGTGGGCGGGCCCGGAAGAGCGCGCGAACGATCGGGGAGTGCATGGAAGCCGTCTTCTTCGACATGGACGGGCTGCTGGTCGACACCGAGAAGGTGTGGCTGGAGATCGAGACCGAGGTGATGGCCCGGCTCGGCGCCGAGTGGACACCCGCCCACCAGGCCCACCTGGTGGGCGGTTCCATGGAGCGGACGGTCGACTACATGCTCGCCGTGTCCGGCGCGTCCACCGCGCCGGAGACGGTGTGGGAGTGGATGGCGGGTGGCATGGTCGCCCGGCTGGCCGGCGGGGTCAGCGTCATGCCCGGCGCCGCCGAGCTGGTCGACGCCCTGCGCGCCGAGGGCGTCCCGGTCGCGCTCGTCACCTCGTCCCT
Source organism: Nonomuraea muscovyensis (assembly GCF_014207745.1). Taxonomy (NCBI): domain Bacteria; kingdom Bacillati; phylum Actinomycetota; class Actinomycetes; order Streptosporangiales; family Streptosporangiaceae; genus Nonomuraea; species Nonomuraea muscovyensis. The sequence goes on along the minus strand of NZ_JACHJB010000002.1, from coordinate 1,570,073 downwards.
GAAGGAGATCGCCGAGGCGGTGCTCGGGCACGTCGGCCACGACCGGTTCGACGCGGTCGTCACGGCCGACGACGTCGAGCGGACCAAGCCCGACCCCGAGCCCTACCTGACGGCCGCCGCCCTGCTGGGCGTCCGGCCGGTCCGGTGCGTGGTGCTGGAGGACTCGCCCAACGGCGTAGCCGCGGGCACGGCCGCCGGCTGCGCGGTGGTCGCCGTCCCCAGCGTGCTGCCCGTCGAGCCGGCGCCCGGCCGCCTGGTGGTCTCGTCGCTCGCCTCCGTCACCGTCGGGCACCTGCGCGACCTCATCACCTCCTGACGCCCGCCCCTTCCGGCGCCCGCCCAGGGGCGCCGGGCTGTCGTCAACGCGCCCTGCGCCTCTCGTGTGCCGTCTGTGACGGGAACCACCCCTAGGGGGCGAGTCGTTCTCGGGGAGGAGGGCGGAAGCGGGACGCGTGCCAGGATGGAAGGCACAGTCGACAAGAGGGGCGACCGGATGACTTTCGATCAGATCGCGTGGTTGCCGCTGTGCGCGGGTGTCACCATCGCGGGGTTGGTGTTCAGCTTCCTGGCCTTCCGGCGGCGCGGGGCCGCGGCGGGCATGCGGGCGGCGGCGTGGGCGCTGCTGCCCCTGGCCGCCTATCTCACCGGCGCGCTGCAGGCGCTGTGGACCATCGGCACGACCGTCGTCGGGTTCGTCACGAGCCTGGTGTTCAACCCCGTCGTGTGGGCGGGCGTCGCGGTGGCCGGGCTGTCGGTGGTGCTGTTCGTGGTGTCGGGCGTGATGCGCGGGCGCAAGCTCGCCAAGGCGTCGCCAGGCGCCCCGGCACAGGCGCAGGGCAGTGCTCAGGGCAGTGCTCAGGGGCAGGTGCGGGCACGGCCGCAGGCCCCGGCGGCACCCGCGCAGACGGGCAAGCCTGCGGTGGCGGCCCCCAAGGAGCGCAAGAGCGACGACGACTTCTCCGACATCGAGGACATTCTTCGGCGACGCGGCATCGGCTGAACGGCCACTGTCACAGTTCTGCGACACAACCAAGATGTGCCTAGCACAATTCAGGTCAAGATCGATACGAATGAGTTTCGCATGAATCACAGTTGAGCCACATAGCGGGGCTGAGGGCTGGTCAGCGCAGCTCAAGGCATAGATTCTGCACCCTGGGGCCGTGACGTGCGGTTCCGAAATGACACGGTTGTCACCCTGACCGGATGACGGCCGTCGTGGACGTGGTCTGACACCCAGGGGGCCTGAAGCGCATGCGCAGTACCTTGGTCACGCGACCCTCGAAGCGCCACCGGGCGCAGGGGGAGGAGGGCGCGTGACGGCACCACTCGACGTCCCCGAGTCCGCCTCCCACGCCGAACCCGAGGCGGTCGCGGCCGGCGCTGGCGGCACGGCGATCCAGGGACGCTCGCTCGGCCAGATCGCCTGGCTGCGCCTCAAGCGCGACAAGATCGCCATGGCCGGCGCGGGCGTGATCATCTTCCTCGTCCTGGTGGCGATCTGCGCGCCGATCATCGTCAAGCTGTTCGGTCATCCGCCGCTGGAGTTCCACCGCGAGATGATCGACCAGGAGACGCAGATCCCCAAGGACAGGTTCGGCGGGATCGGCTGGGACTTCCTGTTCGGCGTCGAGCCGGTCTGGGGCCGCGACATCTTCAGCCGCATCGTCTACGGCGCCCGCGTCTCGCTGCTCATCGCCTTCCTCGCCACCCTCCTGTCGGTCGGCATCGGCACCATCCTCGGCGTCACGGCCGGCTACTTCGGCGGCTGGGTCGACACCCTCATCAGCCGCGCCATGGACGTCTTCCTGGCCTTCCCGCTGCTGGTGTTCGCCATCGCCCTTGCCGGCGTGGTGCCCGACCAGGCGTTCGGCCTGTCCGGCGACACGCTGCGCGTCTCGCTGCTGATCTTCATCATCGGGTTCTTCAACTGGCCGTACATCGGGCGCATCATCCGCGGCCAGACCCTGTCGCTGCGCGAACGCGAGTTCGTCGACGCCGCCAGGAGCCTCGGCGCCCGCGGGCCGTACATCATCGTCCGCGAGCTGCTGCCCAACCTGATGGCGCCCATCCTCATCTACGCGACGCTGCTGATCCCGACGAACATCCTGTTCGAGGCCGCCCTGTCGTTCCTCGGGGTCGGCGTGCGCCCGCCCACCCCCACCTGGGGCGGGATGCTGGCCGACGCGGCCCGCATCTACACCGTGCCGCACTTCGCCATCTTCCCCGGCCTGGCGATCTTCATCACCGTGCTGGCCTTCAACCTCTTCGGAGACGGCCTGCGCGACGCCCTGGACCCGCGGGGCAACCGATGACTTCCGATCTCCCCGATTCCCTGCCTCCCAACCACAAGGGGTGTAGCAACTGATGAGAAGAAAGCCAGCGCTGGCGGTGTCCGCGGTCACCGTGGCACTCGCCCTGGGCCTGTCGGCCTGCGGAGGCACCAGCACCGCTCCGCAGTCGTCCGGCGAGCCCGGTGGCCAGCCCGCCGCCCAGGACAAGGCCGACGCCGCTCTCACGGGGGTGTTCAACCCTTCCACGAAGAAGGGCGGCACCATCAAGATGGCCAACTCCGGCGACTGGGACTCGCTGGACCCGGCCGACACCTACTACGGCTACTCGTGGAACTTCATCCGCCTGTACGGCCGCGCCCTGACGATGTTCCCCGGCAAGCCCGGCGCCGAGGGCGCCAAGCCGGTGCCCGACCTCGCCGCCGAACTCGGCAAGCCGAGCGAGGACTTCAAGACCTGGACCTACACCCTGCGTGACGGCCTGAAGTACGAGGACGGCACCCCGATCACGTCCAAGGACGTGGCCTACGGCGTGGCCCGCTCCTACGACCGGGAGACCTTCCCCAACGGCCCGACGTACCTCAACGAGCTGCTCAACTGGCCGAAGGACTACAAGGGCCCGTACAAGTCGAAGGGCGCGGACTTCAGCTCCGCCATCGAGACGCCCGACGACAAGACGGTCGTCTTCCACCTGAAGCAGCCCTTCAGCGGCTTCGACTACCTAACCCAGATGTCGGTCACCATGCCGGTGCCCGAGGCCAAGGACACGGGCACCAAGTACCAGGAGCACGTGCTCTCCTCGGGCCCGTACAAGTTCGAGAAGAACGAGATCGGCAAGGGCTTCAGCCTGGTCCGCAACGACCAGTGGGACCCGGCGACCGACCCCAACCGGCCGGCGCTGCCCGACCGCTACGAGGTGTCGACCAACGTCAACGCCGACGACATCGACAACCGCCTCATCTCCGGCGACCTGCACGTCGCCGTCGAGGGCACCGGTGTCCAGCCCGCCGCGCTCAGCAAGATCCTGCCTGACCCGGCGATGAAGGCGCGCACCGACAACCCCACGCTGCAGCGGCTCTGGTACACCTCGATCAGCCCGACGGTGAAGCCGCTGGACAACAAGGACTGCCGGATCGCGATCCAGTACGCCGCCGACAAGACCGGCTACGTCGCGGCCTACGGCGGCACCACCGGCGGCGAGATCGCCACCAGCCTGCTGCCCCCGGGCATCCCCGGCTACCAGAAGATCGACCTCTACCCGAGCCCCGAGGGCAAGGGCGACCTGACCAAGGCCAAGGAGCACCTGGCCAAGTGCGGCCAGCCCAACGGCTTCGAGACGAACATCTCCTACCGCGCCGAGCGCGACAAGGAGAAGAAGACGGCCGAGGCGCTCAAGGAGTCGCTGGCCCGCGTCGGCATCAACGTGACGCTCAAGCCGTACCCGCTGAAGGACTACTTCTCCCTCTACGCCGGCAAGCCGTCGTTCGTGGTCAAGGAGAAGCTGGGCCTGGCCATCAACGGCTGGGGCTCCGACTGGCCTGACGGCTACGGCTTCCTGCAGCAGATGACCGACAGCCGCGTCATCCGCGAGGGCGGCGGCTCGTCCAACGTCTCCGTCCGGATCCCCGACGTCGACAAGATGTTCGACCAGGCGCTCCAGGAGGCCGACACGGCCAAGCGCGAGCAGCTCTACGCCGCCATCGACAAGCGCGTCATGGAGGAGTCGGTCATCCTGCCCGGCATCGTGGCCAAGTCGCTGCTCATCCGCGGCAAGGGCCTGACCAACGTCATGGTCAACGACGGCCAGCAGATGTACGACTACGTGGCGATGGGCGTCCAGTAACCCACGCCGCAGCCGCCGGAGTAGCTGTAGGCCAACCGACCGAGCAGTAAGGCAGGTGAAGGCCGCAGGCGGCCGTCCCGGGCGAACCCCGGGGCGGCCGCCGGGCCGGGCACTGTGTTCACATACATCATCAGACGCCTGATCAGCGCAGTGATCATGCTCGCCATTGTGAGCATGGCCACCTTCGCGATCTTCTTCCTCGTGCCGCGGCTCGCGGGGGCCACCGCCGAGGGCATGGCCAGCCGCTACGTCGGCCGGACGGCCACCGAGGAGACGGCCAAGCTGGCCGCCGAACGCCTCGGCTTCAACGACCCCCTGGTCGTGCAGTACGGCAGGTACGTCAAGGGCATCGTGTCCGGAGCCGAGTACGACTACGGAGCGGGCGTCGAGCAGTGCCCGGCCCCGTGCCTCGGCTACTCCTTCATCACCCGCCAGCCCGTCTTCCCCGACCTGATGAACCGGCTGCCCGTCACCCTGTCGCTGGCCGTCGGCGCCGCGCTGATCTGGGTGCTGCTCGGCGTCGGCATCGGCGTGCTGTCGGCCCTACGAAGAGGCACCGTGTTCGACCGGTTCGCGATGATCGTCGCACTCGCCGGCGTCTCGCTGCCCATCTTCTTCACCGGCCTCATCTCGCTGCAGGTCTTCGCCTACGGCAACCCGTTCAGCTGGGCCGCCCAGGGCGGCTACTACGTCACCATCGAAGACTCACCCGCCCGTTGGGCCTACGGCCTGCTGTTGCCGTGGATCACGCTGGCGTTCCTGTTCGCCGCCACGTACGCGCGCCTCACCCGGGCAGGCATGCTGGAGACGATGAACGAGGACTACATCCGCACGGCCCGGGCCAAGGGCCTCGTCGAGCGCAAGGTGATCGTCAAACACGGCCTGCGCGGCGCCCTGACGCCCATCATCACGATCTTCGGTCTCGACTTCGGCCTGCTCATCGGCGGCGCCGTGCTCACCGAGACCGCCTACTCGCTCAACGGTCTCGGCAAGTACGCCATCGACGCCATCACCAACCAGGACCTGCCCAAGGTCATGGGGGTCACCCTCCTGGCCGCGCTGTTCGTCATCCTGGCCAACCTGATCGTCGACCTCCTCTACGCCGTCGTCGACCCGAGAGTGAGGCTGACGTGAGCCCTCAGAGCTTCCTCGACGTCAAGGACCTGCGCATCCACTTCCCGACCGACGACGGCCTGGTCAAGTCCGTCGACGGCCTCACCTTCGAGCTGGAGCGGGGCAAGACCCTCGGCATCGTCGGCGAGTCGGGCTCCGGCAAGAGCGTCACCAGCCTCGGCATCCTCGGCCTGCACAAGGGTGGCCGGGCGAAGATCTCCGGCGAGATCTGGCTCGACGGCGAGGAGCTCGTCTCCGCCTCCCAGGAGCACGTGCGCGGGCTGCGCGGCAAGAAGATGGCGATGATCTTCCAGGATCCGCTGTCGGCCATGCACCCCTACTACACGGTCGGCGACCAGATCATCGAGGCGTACCGGATCCACCACGCCGTCTCCAAGTCGGTCGCCAGGAAGCACGCCGTCGACATGCTCGGCCGCGTCGGCATCCCCGAGCCCGCGCGGCGCGTCGACTCCTACCCGCACGAGTTCTCCGGCGGCATGCGCCAGCGCGCCATGATCGCGATGGCGCTGTCGTGCGACCCCGAGCTGCTCATCGCCGACGAGCCGACCACCGCCCTCGACGTCACCGTGCAGGCGCAGATCCTCGACCTCATGCGCGACCTGCAGCGCGAGTTCAACTCCGCGCTGATCATCATCACCCACGACCTGGGCGTGGTCGCCGAGCTGTCCGACGAGATCCTCGTCATGTACGCGGGCAAGTGCATCGAGTACGGCGCCACCGACGACATCTTCTACCGCCCCGAGCACCCCTACACCTGGGGGCTGCTGGGCTCCATGCCCCGGCTCGACCGGGATCGCACCGAGCGGCTGCTGCCGATCAAGGGGAGCCCGCCGTCCCTCATCAACGTCCCGCAGGGCTGCGCCTTCCACCCCCGCTGCCCCTACGCCGAGCTGACCGGCGGCAAGTCCGGCACCGAGGTGCCGGCGCTCGCCGAGACCGAGGGCGGCCACCTCGTGCGCTGCCACCTCGACAAGGCCGAGCGGCGCAGGTTGTGGGAGAACGAGATCAAGCCAGTGCTGGAGATCCAGTGAGCGAGAACGAGCCGCTTCTGTCCGTACAGGACCTGCAAAAGCACTTCCCCGTCCACAAGGGCCTGCTCAAGCGGCAGGTCGGCGCCGTCAAGGCGGTCGACGGGATCAGCTTCGAGGTGTTCAAGGGCGAGACACTCGGCCTGGTGGGCGAGTCGGGCTGCGGCAAGTCCACCACCGGCAGGCTGGTCACCCGGCTCCTGGAACCCACCGGCGGCAAGGTCGTCTTCGAGGGGCGCGACATCACCCACGCGGGGCAGTCGAGCCTGCGGCCCCTCCGCCGCGACATGCAGATGATCTTCCAGGACCCCTACTCGTCGCTCAACCCGCGGCACACGGTCGGCGCCATCGTCGGCGCCCCGTTCCGCATCCAGGGCGTCACGCCCGAGCAGGGCGTCAAGAAGGCCGTCCAGGAGATCCTCGAACTCGTCGGCCTCAACCCCGAGCACTACAACCGCTACCCGCACGAGTTCTCCGGCGGCCAGCGGCAGCGCATCGGCATCGCCCGCACGCTCGCGCTCAAGCCCAAGCTGATCATCGCGGACGAGCCGGTCTCCGCGCTCGACGTGTCCATCCAGGCGCAGGTCGTCAACCTGCTGGAGGACCTGCAGAACGAGCTCGACCTCACCTACGTCGTCATCGCGCACGACCTGTCGGTGGTGCGCCACATCAGCGACCGGGTCGCCGTGATGTACCTCGGCAAGATCGTCGAGATCGCCGACCGCAAGCGCCTCTACAGCGCGCCCATGCACCCCTACACCAACGCCCTGCTGTCGGCGGTGCCGGTGCCCGACCCGAGGGCGCGTGCCGGACGCGAGCGGATCCGCCTCACCGGCGACGTACCCAGCCCGCTCAACCCGCCGCCGGCGTGCCGCTTCCACACGCGCTGCTGGAAGGCCCAGGAGATCTGCAAGACGGTCGAGCCGCCGCTGGAGGAGCTGGCGGGCGGTCACCGGGTGGCCTGCCACTTCCCGGAGAACGCCCCGGAAGTGCCGGCGGGCTCCGCCGGCGCTCCGGCCACCGCCTGACCCGCCGGCTCGACACCCCGCCCCGGCACCTCCACCGGCCGGGGCGGGGCTTTTCCCGCCGGTGCTTCGCGCTGCTTCCTGCGCTGCGCGGGTGCTTCGCGGTGCTTCGCGCTGCTTCCCGCGGAGCGCGGCCGTGGCCGCCCGCCCGTCAGGACAGGGCGCCCGGCGTGATCAGCCCCGTCTCGTACGCCAGCACCACGGCCTGCACCCGGTCACGCAGCCCCAGCTTGGTCAGCACGTTGCCGACATGCGTCTTGACCGTCGTCTCGCTCACCACCAGCTTGGCGGCGATCTCGGCGTTGGACATGCCCTTGGCGATCAGCCGCAGCACCTCCAGCTCCCGCTCGGTCAGCCGGTCCAGCCGGGCCGGCTTCGTCTGCTCGTAGGCCGACGGCAGCCGCGCGGCGAACCGGTCGAGCAGCCGCCGCGTCACGCTCGGCGCCACGATCGCCTCGCCCGCCGCCACGACCCGGATCGCCTGCACCAGCTCGTCCGGCGGCACGTCCTTCAGCAGGAACCCCGACGCTCCCGAGCGCAGCGCCTCCACGATGTACTCGTCCAGATCGAACGTCGTCAGCACCAGCACCTTCGGCACGTGCGCCGACGGCGCCGCCTCCCGCACGATCCGGCGGGTCGCCTCGATGCCGTCGACGCCGGGCATCCGGATGTCCATCAGCACCACGTCGGGCAGCAGCGCTCTGGTCTGCTCCTGGGCGCCCGTGCCGTCGCCCGCCTGCCCCACCACGGTGATGTCCGGCTCGGCCTCGAGGATCAGGCGGAACCCCGTGCGCAGCAGCGGCTGGTCGTCCACCAGCAGCACTCTGATCGTCATCGTCCGTCCTTCAACGGGAACCTCGCCCGCACCTCGAAACCGCCCCCCGGCCTCGGGCCGGCGCTGAGGACTCCACCATAAAGGGCCACGCGCTCGCGAATGCCCACCAGACCGTGGCCCGGCTCGCCGGACGGCTGCCCCGCGCCCCTCCCGTCGTCGGCCACGCTGACGTCCAGCTCGCCCGGCCGGTGCCGGACCGTCACCACCGCCTCGGCCCCCGACCCGGCGTGCCGCAGCGTGTTGGTGAGCCCCTCCTGCACCAGCCGGTAGGCGGCCAGGTCCACCCCGGCCGGGACCGGCCCGGCGCAGCCCTCCACGCTCAGCCGCGTCACCAGCCCCGCCTCACGCATCTGGGCCGCCAGCGACGGCAGGTCTCCCGTGCCCGGCTGCGGGCCCAGCTCGGCCCGCGCGTCGGCGCGCAGCACCCCGACGATGTTGCGCATCTCCGCCATCGCCATCCGGCCCGTGTGCTCGATCGCCGCGAGCGCCTCGCGCGCCAGCTCCGGATCGGACGCCAGCACCTTGCCCGCCGCCGACGCCTGCACGGTCATCACGCTGACGTGGTGGGCGACCACGTCGTGCAGCTCACGGGCGATCCTCGACCGTTCTTCCGCCCGCGCCGCCCGCGTGTCGGCCGCGTGCGCGCGCTCCAGCCTGGCCGCGCGGTCCTTCAGCTCCTCCAGGTAGGCCCGGCGCAGCCGCAGGCTCCTGCCCGCCCCCCACACCGCCAGCAGAACCACCACGACCATCAGATGGTCGCTCACGCCCATCCCCGCCCCGGGCCCGGCCAGCGCGCCGGTCACGTACAGCGTGCCGGCCAGCAGCAGGGCGCCCAGTGCCACCGCCAGGCCCCGGTAGGAGGCCACCGAGTACAGCATCACCAGCCCCGCCAGCCCGGCCACGCCCGTGCCGTAGCCGAGCGCGGACAGCAGCGTCTCGGGCACGAGCGCCGCGCACAGCCCCGCCACCGGCCACCTCCTGCGCGCCGCCACCGGGACGCAGGCCAGCAGCACCAGCGCCACCCCGGACGCGTCGGGCGCCCGCAGCCCCTCGGCCGGCTGCTCGGGCCCGTAGAGGACGAACAGCCCCACCGAGGCCGCCGCCACCGCCACAGCCAGCAGCGTGTCGCTGAGCAGGGTTCGGTCAGTGCGCACCGCTTCAATCTAGGCCCGGTCGAAAGCCCGGAGCCTCCTCCCGTGGGAGGAGACGACCTCCTGCCCAGGGGCCGGACGGCGGCCGCTCCCGGCGTGCTGTGCCCGGCCTGCCGCTCGCGACCACCCGGGCGACGTCGTCCACGGCGCCCGGCGACGTGCGCCCGGCGCCGAACGGCAGCGCGATCGTGTCGTTCTCCCGGATCGACCGCGCCGCCGGCGTGGTGAACACGCTGTGCCCCCGCGGTGGAGAACCCGCCGCCTGCTACAGCTCGTCGGTGGCGGCGCGGCGGTTGGAGCGGACGGTGTCGCCCGGCTGACGGTCGGGGACCGGCGGCGGGGTGCCGCCGAACTCCGGGCACAACGCCTGGTGGTCGCACCAGTCGCACAGCCGGCTGCGCCGCGCCCGCCACTCTCCCGACCGCAGGGACCGCTCGATCGCCTCCCACAACGCCCGCACCTTGCGTTCGGTCGCCAGCAGGTCGGCCTCGTCGGGCGCGTAACGCAGCACCTCGCCCGCCCCGCCCAGATAGACGAGCTGGAGTAACCGCGGCACCTCGCCCCGCAGCCGCCACAGCACCAGCGCGTAGAACTTCATCTGGAACAGCGCCTTGGCCTCGAAGTCACGCGTGGGCGCGCTGCCCGTCTTGTAGTCGACCACCCGCACCTCGCCGGTCGGCGCCACATCGAGCCGATCGACGTAGCCCCGCAGCATCAGCCCCCCGTCGAGCACCGCCTCCACGTAGAGCTCCCGCTCGGCGGGCTCCAGCCGCGTCGGGTCCTCCAGCGTGAAGTAGCGCTCCAGCATGCCCCGCGCCTGGGCCAGCCACCCGGCCTGCTCCGCCTCGTCGGCGAACATCTGCGCGTAGGCCGGCTCGTCGGCCAGCAGCCGCCGCCACTGCGGCTCCAGCAGCTCCAGCGCCGCCTGCACCGAACGCCGCGGCGCCGGCAGGTCGTAGAGCCGCTCCAGCACCGCGTGCACCACCGTGCCGCGCACCGCCGCCTGGGACGGCCGCTCCGGCAACTGGTCGATCACGCGGAACCTGTAGAGCAGCGGACACGTCATGTAGTCGCCCGCCCGGGACGGGGAGAGAGCTCCGATGATCACCGGCTCGGTCGACGTCATGCACCGCACTCTAGGTCAAGAAGCCGACAGAATAGACCTCGCCGGGATCGGGATCACCTGATCGGGCGCGTAGCATCGAGGCAGCGCCATCATGTGACACACGTCGAGGAGTGCGGTGAGCGAGCAGAGCCCGCGGCAGGAGTTCTCCGGCCTTCGGATGGGAAAGCCGTTCGGCATTCCGGTTTACGTCTCGTGGACGTGGTTCATCGTCGCCGCCCTCATCACCTGGGTCATCGGCGGCCGCGTGCAGACCATGCTGCCCGAGCTCGACCAGACGGTCGCCTACGCGGTGGCGTTCGTTTTCGCGGTGCTGCTGTACGTCTCCGTGCTGCTGCACGAGCTGGCCCACAGCGTGCTCGCCAAGGCCTACGGCCTGCCGGTGCGCCGCATCACGCTCTATCTTCTCGGCGGCGTGTCGGAGATCGAGAAGGAGCCGCCCACGCCGGGCAAGGAGTTCATGATCGCCGCCGCCGGGCCGGCGCTCTCTCTCGGGCTGGGCGGGATCGGCCTGGCCGCCGACGTCTACCTGTTCAACGGCGGCGACATCCTCGAAGTGCTCGTCTGGCAGCTGTGGGTGGCCAACCTGATCGTCGGCGTGTTCAACCTCCTGCCCGGGCTGCCGCTCGACGGCGGCCGGATGCTGCGCGCCGTCGTCTGGAAGCTCACCCGCCGGCCCGTCACCGGCACCGTCGCCGCCGCCTGGGGCGGCCGGGTGCTCGCCGTGCTGCTCGTCGTCTCGCCGTTCGCCATGGCGATGATGAGCGGACAGGAGGTCGACTACCCCGGCCTGCTGTGGCCCCTGGTGCTGGCCTCGTTCATCTGGATGGGCGCCAGCCAGTCGCTCAGCGCGGCCCGCATCCGCGCCCGCATCCCGCAGGTCAACGCCCGCGCGCTGGCCCGCAGGGCCATCCCCGTCACCGCCGAGACGCCGCTGTCGGAGGCGTTGCGGCAGGCGGCCGAGCAGCGGGCCGGCGCCCTCGTCGTCGTCGACCACGAAGGCCGCCCGCTCGCCATCGTCAACGAGGCCGCCGTGCAGGCCACCCCCGAGCACCGCCGCCCCTGGGTCAACGTCGGGTCCATGGCCAAGTCGCTGGAGCCGTCGCTGGTGCTCGCCGCCGACCTGGTGGGTGAGTCGCTCATCGACGCCATGCGCGAGACCCCGGCCGGCGAGTACCTCCTCGTCGAGCGGGGCGGTGAGATCTACGGTGTGCTGGCCACGGCCGACGTCAACCGCGTCTTCACCGGGGTCTGACCCGTCCCCCTGCAATGACCGGCGGGGCCCGGCTAGGGTCGGAGCCGGTGATCGGCCGGATCGCGCCCCGGGGGTTCGAGGATGCGACGACTGGCCGATAGGGTTCCCTTCGATCAGACTTACAGTGTCAAGGGCTCTGCCGCGGCCGGGCCGTCTCGGTCCCCGAGACGGGGTAGGCCGCTGCGGCGTCCCGTCGTCCGGGTATGCGTAAGGCCGGGTGACCGGCACGGCAGCGCGGTGCCGTGCCGGCGCCGGCTTCCGGGGAGGAGAGTTGAGTGACCGAGCGCAGCGAGGCCACCAATGACCGCGGCACCGCCCGCGTGGAGGAGGGCTCATGACCGACCAGGGCTTCGGGCTGGTTCGCCCGCTTCCTGGCGACGGGCTGGTCGCCTACCTGGGCGGGCTGCTGCTGGCCTGCGACGCAGGGGAGGCCGCGGCGGGTGACCTGATCGAGGCGCTGCGCTCCACCGTCGCCGCCGGCGGCGACGGCAGGGCGCTCGCCCGGCGCGCCGCGCAGGTGCTCGCCGCCAACATGACCGGCGACCCCGCCACCTGCGCCGTGGCCGGCCCCGTCGGCGACGGCGGTGTCGCCGTCCTGGTCAGCGGCGCGGCCGCCGCCACGATCAGCACCGCCGACGGCGAGACCCGCCTGGCCGGCAGTGACTCGCTCACCTGGGCCGACCGGCTCATCGGCGGCCCGGTCACCCGCGTCGAGCTCACCCTGCCCGGCGCCGGGCGGGCACATCCGGCCGTCCGGTTCGACGGCGGCGTCGTCCACGGCGCCGGCCTCGCGGGCGAGTTCGGCGAGCAGACCGGCACGCCGTCCCGCCAGCTCACCGGTGAGCTGCCCAACACCGCCCTGCACTTCGAGCCCGACCTGGTCCAGGCCGCGCCCGAGCCCGCCCGCCCCGAGCCCGTGCAGCCCACGCCGGACCCCGTCCAGGCCGCGCCCGCCCCCGAGCGGCCCGCCGTGAACAACCCGCCCTACCCGATGTCGGGCGACCACCCGCCCGTGCCGCAGGGCCTCCCCGCGGGCCAGCACTCGGCGCCGGCCCAGCACGGCTTCCAGCCCGGGCCGCCCTCGGGGCCCCAGGCCGCCGAGCCGTCCCCCTACCGCCAGGAGCAGCACAGCTCCTTCTCCAGCCTCGACGAGCCCGCGCCCGCGGGCGGCGGCCCCGCCTCCGGCGACTACGAGCAGCCGGGCCCGCCCGACCCCTTCGGCCAGCCCGGCCCGCACCTGTCGGCCGTGCCCGACTACTTCGACGCCGGCCCGCAGCAGGCGCCCGACCACGCCGACCAGCCGGGCCCGCAGCCGCTGGGCCCCCAGGACCCCTACGAGCAGCCCGGCCAGCCGCAGCACGACCAGGCCGAGCACGGCGACCGCCCCCTGGTCTACGGGGTCGACTGCAAGAACGACCACTTCAACGACCCCCGCGTGTCCTACTGCGCGGTCTGCGGCATCGCCCTGGTGCAGCGCACCCTCGTCCCGTACAAGGGGCCGCGCCCCTCGCTCGGCGTCCTCGTCCTCGACGACGGCACCGCGTTGCCGCTGGAGTCCGACTACCTCCTCGGCCGTGATCCCGAACGCGCCCCCGAGGTGGCGGGCGGCTCGGCCAGGCCCGCCAAGGTCACCAGTCCCGACGGCTCCGTCTCCCGCCGCCACCTGCGCGTCGCGCTCGACGGCTGGGACGTCAACCTGGTGGACCTCGGCTCGGTCAACGGCACCCAGATCCAGCCGCCGGGCGACCCCAACTTCTACGACATCCCGCCCAACGAGCCCGTCACCATCGCCCCCGGCACCACGGTCCGCGTGGGCGTGTCCCGCACCATGCGCTTCGAGCCCCACCGCGGCTGACCCCCTCCACCCGGGAGCCTCCCGATGGGGCGCCCCCGGCCCTCGGAACGGCCGGGAGCACCGTCCTTCGATGGGCGCCGCCTGAGGACCCGGCCGCTCATACGGCGGGGCCGGGCCGTCCCCGAGGGGGCGGCCCGCTTCCCGCGATCCGCCCCCTCGCGATGCCGTCACGCGGAGGGGGCCAGGCGCGCGTCCCGTCGTGCCGGGCGGCCGGTCATGCCGGCGCGGGCGGCGAGGCGGGTCAAGGGGGTGCCGGTCGGGAGGCCGTCGCAGGGGCCGGGCGCGCGCCGTCCGCGCCGGTGAAGGCGTGAACGCCACGCAGGATGCGGACGGCCGCCTCCAGCCCGCTGGCCGCCTCCAGGGCGCGCCCCGCGGCCGTCGCCAAGCGGCTCAGCAGGTGCTCCTCGCACTCGCCGAAGTCCCGCCCGGCCACCCAGACGAGCACCTCCTCCCGCCTGACCGGCGGCACCGGCGGCACCGGAAGGGCCAGGAACCCCGGCTCGCCCACCGAGGCGTCCCGGGGGAGCAGCGCCCGCCGCGGCGGCACGGCGAGGGCCTTGAGCACCCCCGACTCGGCCAGCCACGCCCGTACCCGCAGCGGGTCGCCCGGCGGCGCGTGGACGTGGACGACGTCGGCCTCCTCGCCGAGCGGGTCCACCCGCACGAACCCGGCGCAGGGGGCGCCGGTGACCGCGGCCGCGGTCCCGGCGAGCAGGTCGACGAGTCCGGCGGCGTCGAGCCCGGACAGCGAGGTCATGAGGTGGCGCATGGCGGCATCGACGCGGTTGCAAGGCATCCTGGTGTCCCTCGGCAGAGGGGGCGAGATGGCGCGGCCCCGGTCACGGAAGTATCAATGGCGGTGACACGGAGTATCACCCCCCATGCGGCACTTGACCAGACCTCAACGGGAAAGGGAAATTTCTGCCGTTTCCGGGCGTGAAGCGGAAAATCTCCTACCGCGGCCGCAGCCGTACCCATTGCATGTCGTCCGACCGTGAGCCGTCCGCGGTGGGGAACAGCTCCCGGTGCACGCACTCCCGGACGAACCCCGCCCGGTGCAGCACCGCGTGCGACGCCGTGTTGGTCGCGTCGGTGCCCGCCACGATCCGGTGCAGCGTCGTGCGGGCGAACGCCCAGTCCACCAGCAGCCGGACCGCCCGAGTCATCAGCCCCTTGCCCCGGAACTCCGGCCGCAGGGAGTAGCCCACCATGGCCTGCCCGAGCGCCGGCACCACCTGCATGAGCTGAAGATGACCGGTGAAGACGTCGGAGCCCGCGTCGCGGATCGCCAGCTCGACCCGCTGCCCCGAGGCCCACCAGTAGCCGGTGTTGCGGCAGCGCCGCTCGTCGTCCTCCAGGGTCGTTCGCGGCCCCAGCCGGTAGACGGCCACGCTCGGGTCGGCCATCATCGTGTGGTAGTCGGCGGCGTCCGACACGGCGAGCGGGGTCAGCCGCACCACGCCGTCGGTCAGCTCGCCGCCCTCGAACGGCGGCAGGTACGGCGGCGCGCCCTCGCCCGGCTCGCCGGCCAGCCTGGAGAGCACGATGGCGTCGACCCGGCGGCCGTCACGCGCCACCTTGGCCTCGCGCCGCCGCCCCTCCTCGTGGAACCCCGCCCGATAGGCCACCAGCAGGCTGGCGACGTTCTCCACCGCCACCTGGAGCTCCACCCGGTGCACGCCCTGGTCGAACAGCCACTGCGTGACCGCCCGAGCCGCCGTCGTCGCCACCCCGCGCCCCCGCGCCCCAGGCGCCACCAGGTAGCCCATCGAGACCGCGCCCCACCGGTCGGGCGGTGTGACGCCGACGGACCCCACGCGCACGCCGCCCTCCGTGATCGCGTACTCGGCGCCGCCGGCGCGCCATCTGGCCTCGGCCGCCGCCAGGTGGGCGCGGGCGTCGTCCGGCGTGTACGGCGAGGGCAGCGCGAGCCACCCGGCCGCCACCGGGTCGTCGCAGGCGGTCACGATCGCCTCGGCGTCCGCCTCGACCGGCGGGCGCAGCACCAGCGGACCTGCGGCGATCACATCTCGGGGGAGCATCCCCCATAGATATCGCGCGTCAGCCGCCCCCCGAAAGCCCTATAACCTTGCCGCCATGGGTTTCCGCAGGCATGGGCCGTTCCAGGTCGGGGATCAGGTGCAGCTCACCGACCCCAAGAACAAGCGCCACACGTTCACGCTCAAGCAGGACGGCGTCTTCCACACGCACAAGGGCGCCATCCCGCACAGCGACCTGATCGGGCAGCCGGAGGGCTCCGTGGTGCGCTCCTCCGGCGGCACCCAGTACCTCGCCTTCCGCCACCTGCTGCAGGACTACGTGCTGGCCATGCCGCGCGGCGCGGCGGTCATCTACCCCAAGGACGCCTCGCAGATCGTCGGCATGGCCGACGTCTTCCCCGGCGCGCGCGTCATCGAGGCCGGCGTCGGCTCCGGCGCGCTGACCTGCTTCCTGCTGCGCGCGGTCGGCCCCGACGGGCACGTCACCTCCTACGAGCGGCGCCAGGACTTCGCCGACATCGCCCGGGGCAACGTGGAGAGGTTCTTCGGCACCGAGGAGGGCGGTCCGGCCGACAACTGGCGGCTGGTCGTGGGCGACCTGGTCTCGGCCATCGACGAGATCGACGTCGACCGGGTGATCCTCGACATGCTCGCCCCGTGGGAGTGCGTCGACGCCGCCGCCAAGGCCCTCACCCCGGGCGGTGTGATCTGCTGCTACGTGGCCACGACGACGCAGATGTCGAAAACCGTCGAGGCGATTCGCGATCACGGGAGTTTCACCGAGCCCCATGCGTGGGAGACCCTGGTTCGCGACTGGCATGTCGAAGGGCTCGCGGTACGACCCGACCATCGGATGATCGGGCACACGGGTTTCCTCGTCACGGCCCGTCGCATGGCGGACGGCGTGACACCCCCGCCGCGCCGCCGACGACCGAAGGGAACCACCGAAGAACTATGACAATTTGGCCACGAGGGTGCGTTGTTGCCTGACACGGGAACAAGCGCCCGTGTTCAGATGCTGGCAGTATCAAACGCACCATTAGGGATAATTCACCGAACACTGTATGTCACTCTACGAACACTGCCCGGCCAGGTTACGGAGGGGCCCGAGATAGGTAAGGTCCTAAGTAGTCGCCCTCGACTGGGAAGGAGGTGACGGGGCGTGGCAGCTCGCGATGATGCAGAGGCTCGAGCCGCGCAGCGCGAACGGGAGGTCGCTGATCTTTCAACACAGGTCTCCTTCCTGCAGGAGGAGATCACCGCGCTGAGGCGGAAGCTGGCCGAGTCACCCCGTCAGGCCAGGGTCCTCGAAGAGCGCCTTCACGAGGCACAGGCGAATCTCGCGGCCGTGACCGGCCAGAACGAGCGCCTGGTCGCCACACTGAAGGAGGCCCGGGACCAGATCGTCGCCCTCAAGGAGGAGGTCGACCGGCTGGCGCAGCCGCCATCCGGTTTCGGCACCTTCCTGGAGGCCCGAGAAGACGGCACGATCGAGGTGTTCACCGGCGGCCGCAAGCTGCGGGTGAATGTCAGCCCGGCCGTCGACGTCGACAACCTCAGGCGCGGCCAGGAGGTCATGCTCAACGAGGCGCTCAACGTGGTCGAGGCACTCGGCTACGAAGAGGTCGGTGAGATCGTGATGCTCAAGGAGCTCCTCGACGGGGGCTCGCGCGCCCTGGTCATCTCGCACGCCGACGAGGAGCGCGTCGTCCGGCTGGCGGAGTCTCTGGTCGGCCAGCCCATCAGGGCCGGTGACTCGCTGCTGCTCGAGCCCCGCTCGGGCTACGTCTACGAGCGCATCCCCAAGTCCGAGGTCGAGGAGCTCGTGCTCGAGGAGGTCCCCGACATCTCCTACGAGGAGATCGGCGGCCTCTCGCGCCAGATCGAGCAGATCAGGGACGCCGTCGAGCTGCCCTACCTGCACGCCGACCTGTTCCGCGAGCACAAGCTGCGCCCGCCCAAGGGCGTGCTGCTCTACGGCCCGCCCGGATGCGGCAAGACGCTCATCGCCAAGGCCGTCGCCAACTCCCTGGCCAAGCAGGTCGCGGAGAAGACCGGCCAGTCCGGCAAGAGCTTCTTCCTCAACATCAAGGGCCCCGAGCTGCTCAACAAGTACGTCGGCGAGACCGAGCGGCACATCCGCCTGGTCTTCCAGCGCGCACGGGAGAAGGCCTCCGAGGGCACCCCGGTGATCGTGTTCTTCGACGAGATGGACTCGATCTTCCGCACCCGAGGCTCCGGCGTGTCGTCCGACGTCGAGAACACCATCGTCCCGCAGCTCCTGTCGGAGATCGACGGTGTCGAAGGCCTGGAGAACGTCATCGTCATCGGCGCCTCCAACCGCGAGGACATGATCGACCCGGCGATCCTGCGGCCCGGCCGCCTGGACGTCAAGATCAAGATCGAGCGACCGGACGCCGAGGCGGCCAAGGACATCTTCTCCAAGTACCTCGTCGAGGACCTCCCGCTCCACCCGGACGACCTGTCCGAGCACAGCGGGTCCGCCGAGGCCACCATCCACGGCATGATCCAGAGCGTCGTCGAGCGGATGTACACCGAGAGCGAGGAGAACCGCTTCCTCGAGGTGACCTACGCCAACGGCGACAAGGAAGTCCTCTACTTCAAGGACTTCAACTCCGGCGCGATGATCCAGAACATCGTCGACCGGGGCAAGAAGATGGCCATCAAGCAGTTCCTCGAGACCGGCCAGAAGGGCCTGCGGGTGCAGCACCTGCTCACGGCCTGCGTGGACGAGTTCTCCGAGAACGAGGACCTGCCCAACACCACCAACCCCGACGACTGGGCCCGCATCTCCGGCAAGAAGGGCGAGCGGATCGTCTACATCCGCACGCTCGTCTCCGGCAAGCAGGGCGCCGAGGCCGGCCGGTCCATCGACACCGTCGCCAACACCGGCCAGTACCTGTAGGACGTTTAGACGGAAAGGGCCGCGCGGGAGAACCCCGCGCGGCCCTTTCCGTTCGCCCGGCGCCCGGCCTGAAGCCCTGCCACTCTGTCGGAACAGCCCCTGTCACACCGGTGCGTGACAGGTGTGAAAGCAGGGTTTGCCGGGAACCGAAGTGACGGGTGTGACGTCCAATGACCGTGCACAACCGCAACCGGCCGCGGCGCGCCCCGGGGGACGGCAGACTGGCCGAGCTCGACCTGCTGCGGTTCATCGCCGCGCTCGCCGTGCTCGCCTTCCACTACCTCGTCGCCTACGCCTCCGCATGGGGCGACCGGCCCGCCGAGCTCTTCCCCGCCGTGGCCCCCCTGGCCGGCCTCGGCATCCTCGGCGTCGAGCTGTTCTTCGTCATCAGCGGCTTCGTCATCCTCATGAGCGCCTGGGGCCGCGGGCTGGGCGCCTTCGCCTGGTCGCGGGTCGTCCGCCTCTATCCCGCCTACTGGCTGAGCCTGGCCGCCGTCGCCGCCCTGTACGGGCTCACCGCCGCCAAGGCGCTCGACCCCAAGCTCTCCACGGGCGACTACCTGCTCAACGCCACCATGTTGCAGCGCCTGTTCGGCGTCACCGACGCCACCGGCGTCTACTGGTCGCTCTGGGCCGAGCTGCGGTTCTACCTGCTGATCTCCATCCTCGTGATCATCGGCATCACGTACGCCCGCGTCCTGGTCTTCTGCGGCCTCTGGCTCGCCGCCGCGCTCGCCGCCGAACTTCTCGGCCACGAGCTCCTCACCGAGGTCTTCATGCCCCGCTACGCCCCCTACTTCGTGGCCGGCATGGCGCTCTACCTCATCCACAAGCACGGCAACGCCTGGTTACCCTGGCTCTACGTCGTGGCCGGCTGGGCCATGTCCATCCACTCGGCCCTCGACCGCGTGCACCGCCGCATCGACGCCGCGGGCTTCGCCAACATGCCCGTCACCGACGCCGGCGTCATCCTCACCGTCACCGCGATCTTCACCGTGATGGCCGTCGTCGCGCTCGGCCTCTTCCGGCTCCGCCCGTCCAGAACCCTCACCGCGCTGGGCGGCACCACCTACCCGCTCTACCTGTTCCACTCCGTGCTCGCGGTCGCCCTCATCCCGCTGCTGCACGACCGGCTGCCGCCCTGGCTCACCGCCACGCTCACCACGCTGGCTGCCGTGCTCCTGTCATATCTCGTCTACTCCTTTGCCGAGCGGCCCATCCAGCGCCTCCTCAGGCCACGCCGACGACCCCGCGCCCGCCAGGCTCCCGCCGCACAGGTCGAAAAGGCGTCGGTGCCATAACTCTGTGACCCTGGGGCACTGTGAAGGGCATAGGCTCGGGCATATAAACGGCGGATAGGCAGATCCGGACGAACAGAGGATGTTGCATGACGGTGCGTCGGGTGATGGGCATCGAGACCGAGTACGGCATTTCCGTACCAGGTCAGCCGGGCGCCAACGCGATGGTCACCTCCTCCCAGGTGGTGAACGCCTACCTGGCCGCCTCGGCGGCCCGCGCCCGCCGGGCGAGATGGGACTTCGAGGAGGAGAACCCTCTGCGCGACGCGCGCGGCTTCGACCTGGCCCGGGAGGTCGCCGACCCCAGCCAGCTCACCGACGAGGACCTCGGCCTCGCCAACGTCATCCTCACCAACGGGGCCCGCCTCTACGTCGACCACGCCCACCCCGAATACTCCACGCCCGAGTGCACCAACCCGCGCGCCGCCGTCATCTGGGACAAGGCCGGCGAGCGGGTCATGTACGACGCGGCGCAGCGCGCCTCGGCCGTCCCGTCCAACGCGCCGATCCAGCTCTACAAGAACAACACCGACGCCAAGGGCGCCTCCTACGGCTGCCACGAGAACTACCTCATGCGGCGCGCCACCCCGTTCGCCGACATCGTCCGCCACCTCACGCCGTTCTTCGTCTCCCGGCAGATCGTCGTCGGCGCCGGCAAGGTCGGCATCGGGCAGGACTCGCGCGGTGAGGGCTTCCAGATCAGCCAGCGGGCCGACTTCTTCGAGGTCGAGGTGGGGCTGGAGACCACGCTCAAGCGGCCGATCATCAACACCCGCGACGAGCCGCACGCCGACCCGGAGAAGTACCGGCGCCTGCACGTGATCATCGGCGACGCCAACATGTCGGAAATCTCCACATATCTGAAGCTGGGGACGACCGCGCTCGTCCTCGCGATGATCGAAGACGGCTTCCTCAGCCGCGACCTCACCGTCGACAACCCGGTGCAGGCCCTGCGCGCCGTCTCCCACGACCCCACCTGCCGCTACGAGATCCCGATGCGCGACGGCCGCAAGCTCACCGCCGTCCAGCTGCAGATGGAGTACCTCGAACAGGCGCGCAAGTACGTCGAGGAGCGCGGCACCGCCCAGGAGGAGATGAACAAGGACGTCCTCGACCGCTGGGAGTCCGTGCTGACTCGCCTGGCGGAGGATCCCATGCAGCTCGCCCGTGAGCTCGACTGGGTCGCCAAGCTGGAGCTCCTGGAGGGCTACCGCACCCGCGACAACCTGTCCTGGTCCCACTCCAGGCTGCAGCTCGTCGATCTCCAGTACTCCGACATCCGGCCCGACCGCGGCCTGTACAACCGCCTGGTGGCCCGTGGCCGCATCCAGCGCCTCGTCACCGAGGACGAGGTCCAGCGGGCCGTCGAGAACCCGCCCACCGACACCCGGGCCTACTTCCGCGGCCGCTGCCTGAGCCAGTACAGCGAGTCGGTCGCCGCCGCCTCCTGGGACTCGGTGATCTTCGACATCCCCGGGCGCGAGTCGCTGCAGCGCGTCCCCACCCTGGAGCCGTTGCGCGGCACCAAGGCTCACGTGGGCGAGCTGTTCGACCGCTGCCGCACGGCCGCCGACCTCGTCGCCGCCCTCACCGGCGGCGACTGACAGTCCGGTCGCGGGGCCCCACACCGTACCCAGCGGGCCCCACACCGGCCCCTGGGATCCGCGCCAGACCCGTGGGATCCGCGCCGCACCCGCGGCATCCGCGCGGTGAAACGGCGGGATCGAGGCCGTGGCGTCGTCAGGGCTACGCCGTGAAGAGGCCGGCCCGGAGGAGTCCGACGCCCAGCAGCAACGTGCCCGCCGCGAGGCAGGCGCCGCCGAGGACGGTCAACCGGATCAGCCCGCTCGGCTTGGTGTCGCCCGGCCGGATGACCGACAGGAAGAAGCCGAGCGGCATGAGCACCGGCGCCGCCACGATCAGCACGCGCGCCAGCACCTGCAGCGCGCCGGGCAGATCGGTCTGGTCGACGTACGGCATCGCCACCAGCCCGAACAGCACGAGCACGCCGGCGTGGGCGTGCCCGGCCCGCCAGAGCCCACGACGGACGGGGTTGTCCAGGTAGCCGGGGACGTCGCGCATGAGCAACCTCAGCAGAGTCACGCCGCCGAAGGCCACGCCGGGCACGGTGACGAGCATGACGCCGGCCAGGGTCAGGGAGATGGGGGACACGGGAACCTCCTGGGAGAGTGTCGGCCCAGTATTGGATAGGAGCGCTATCTAGTCAAGTCGGCAAGATCGCGGGGTGATCCGCGCGCATTGTCGGTCCGTTCGGGGAAGATATGCCTTGGAGGCAGTCCCCCCGAGTGGAGGTAGAGCATGGCAACCAAGGACACGGGCGGCCAGAAGCAGGCCGGTCGGCGCGAGGCCGAGGTCGAGGAGACCGAGGCGTCGGCCGCGTCCGACGTTCAGGAGCGCCAGGAGAAGCTCACGGACGACGTGGACTCGATCCTGGACGAGATCGACGAAGTTCTCGAAGAGAACGCAGAGGAGTTTGTGCGCAGCTACGTCCAGAAGGGCGGGGAATAGGAGAAAGCGGACAGGTACGAATCGGGCTTATCGGGTGGAAGCGCCTGAGGGGGCGAAGCGGTGTCCGGACTGTGGGGAGGAGAAGCCGCTCTCCGCGTTCGGGCACAACAAGCGCATGGCCGACGGGCGTGCGCGCTACTGCAAGGTGTGCTTCGGGGTGCGCTCCAAGCAGAGCTACCGCAAGCGCAGGGCCGAACAGGGCAGGACCGTGAAGGAGCGGATCGAGGCGCTGCCGGGGCACAAGTACTGCCCACGATGTGCTCAGGTCATGCCCGTGGCAGACTTCGGGCGCAATCGTTCCAGCGGCGACGGGCTGAGCGGTTACTGCAAAGTGTGTCATGCCCAGGTGATGCTGGCCAACAAGATCAAAAATCATGGAAGTGAACGCAACTATCTGCTGAAATACCGCTACGGCATCACCGAGGACGACTTCGGGCGCATGCTCGCCCGGCAGGGCGGGCTGTGCGCCATCTGCCGGGCCGTGCCCGGCGCCTTCGTCGACCACTGCCACCGGACCGGTCAGGTACGGGGCGTGCTCTGCTTCAACTGCAACAACGGGCTCGGGCATTTCGGCGACAACACGGTGCTGCTGGAGCTGGCCGCTCTCTACCTGGACGGGGAGGTGTTCCGGCCGGAGTTCGTGGTGCCGCCCCCGCCACGGCGCGGCGGTGACGTGGCTCCGGGCCGGAGCCACCACCTGGCGCGGCGCTACAACGTCCGGCACGAGGACGTCGAGCGCATGATCGCCGACCAGCACGGCCTGTGCGCGGTGTGCTGGGACAGGCCGCCGGAGCACGTCGACCACTGCCATCGCACGGGGGAGGTGCGCTTCGCGCTCTGCCTGCCGTGCAACACGGGCATCGGGCAGTTCCGCGACGACCCCGGGGTGGTGCGACGGGCGCTGGCGTACGTGGAGGCGGCCCTGCCGGTCCAGGCGGAGGAGTACATGGATCTGGAGCCGTCGCCGCGGGAGTCGGCGCGGCTGGACCGGGCCGACGAGGAGGCGCGGTCGGAGTTCTACTCCAGGGTGGTCAGGGTGTAGGCGGCGTCGGCGGGCGGGGCGTACTCCACGGCGACGCCCAGCAGCCGCACCGGGCGGGTGAGGTCGAAGCGGCCCAGCACGGCCAGGGCGGCGTCGGTCAACGTGGCGGGGTCGGCGGTGGGCCCCGGCAGCTTCGACTGGCGGGTGCGCGTGAGGAAGGGCGCGAACCGTACCTTGACCGTGACCCGGACGGCGGCGCGCCCTTCCGCGGCGGCCTCGCGCGCGACCTGTCCGGCCAGCGCGGCGACGCGGGCGGCGATCTCGCGGGCGTCGGTGAGGTCCGCGGGGAAGGTGGTCTCGCGGCCGTGACCGCGCGGCACCCACGGAGTGGTGCTGACCTCGCTCTCACCCCTGCCCTGGGCGAGGTAGCGCAGCCAGGGGCCGTTGGTGGGGCCGAAGTGGCGGGCCAGTTCGGCGGGGTCGGCGGCGGCCAGCCGGCCGACGGTGTGCAGGCCGAGTCCGGCGAGCTTCCCGGCGGTCTTGGCGCCGACGCCCCACAGCGCGTCGGTGGGCCGGTCGTCCATGACCTCGGCCCATTCGGCACCGGTGAGCCGGTAGACGCCGGCGGGCTTGGCGAAGGCGGAGGCGAGTTTGGCCTGGTGCTTGTTGTCGCCGATGCCGACGGAACACGACAACCGGGTGGCGTCGAGCACGGCTCGCCGCAGGCCGGCGGCGAGGGACTCGGGGTCGTCGGTGGTGGCGCCGACGAACGCCTCGTCCCAGCCCCACACCTCGACCTTCACCGGGAAGCCGCGCAGGACGGCCATGACGCGTTCGGAGGCGGCCTCGTAGGCGGGTGGGTCGCTGGGCAGGAAGACCGCCTCGGGGCAGCGCCTGAGGGCGGTGCGCAGCGGCATGCCGGAGTGGACGCCGTACGCGCGCGCCTCGTAGGTGGCCGTGGCGGCGACGGTACGCGGCCGGGTGGGGTCGCCCGAGCCGCCGACGACGACGGGACGGCCGCGCAGCTCGGGGTGGCGCAGGAGTTCGACGGCGGCGATGAACTGGTCGAGGTCGACATGCAGGACCCAGTCGCGCGCGGCCGGGCCGGACCCGGTGGTCATGCTGTCAGTATCATCCCCGCGGGCGGCCGCCGCCACGGGGCGGGTCAACCGCTGACGTGGGCCGGGCCGCCGACGAGGTCTTCCAGGCGGGCCCGGTAGACCGCGGCCGCCTCGGCGGGGTCGCGGCCGTTGACGACGGCGGAGGTGGCCTCCTGAAGGGCGGCGGACACCTGCGGGTAGACGGCGAGTCCCGGCCGGTAGGCGGTGAGGGGCAGCACCTCGTCGGCGACGAACTCGAGCAGGGGGTCGTCGGCCAGCACCTCGTCGTTGACGTCGCCGCGCGAGCTGATGCGCGCCTGCCCGGCGAGCTGGGACTTGGTGGCTTCCGGACCGTGCATGAAGGCGAGCAGCTGCCAGGCGAGCGCCGGGTGCCGGGAGGCGGGGTTGAGGACGCGTACGGCGCCGCCGGACATGCTGACGTGGTCCTGGCCGCGGATGCCCGCGCCGGGGCGGATGGCCGGGATCCTGGTGAAGCCGACGGCGGTGTCGCGGTCCTTCATGGGGGCGATGCCGTCGCGGGGGTCGATGACGGCGCGCCAGAAGTAGTCGCTCTCGGCCAGGATGGCGATCCGGCCTTCGGCGAAGCGCTGGAAGGACTTGTCACGGCCCTTGGCGTCCTTCTGCAGCCTGGGGTCGCCGAGGCCGCTGCCGCCGTACACGCGCTGGTAGAAGCCGAGGACGTCCTTCATGGCGCGGGAGGCGCCGGTCCACTTGCCGTCGGCGTGGATCTCGGCTCCGGCTCCGGCGAGCAGGGGGAGGACGCCCTGCATGGTGGTGGCCTCGCCCATGGCGGTGCCGGCGTTGATCTGGATGGGGGTGGCGACGCCGGCGGACTTCAGCCCGACGCCGGCGTCGATGATGTCCTGCCAGCTCTGCGGGCGCCATGGCTCGGGCAGTCCGGCCCTGGCGAACAGGGTCTTGTTGTAGAACAGGACGCGCCCGTCGGTGCCCTGCGGCAGGCCGTACTTCTTGCCGTCGAAGACGCCGAGTCCCTGCACGGCCTCCGGGATCTGCGACCAGCCCTCCCAGGAGCCGACGGCGGGCCCGGCGACGTCGGCGAGCGGCCTGATGTAGCCGGCCTGGGCGAACTCGCCCACCCAGATGCCGTCCACGTCGACGACGTCCGCGGCCTTGCCGGACCTGAAGTCGAGCGCGATCTTCGTCTTGTACTGCTCGTCGTCGACGCCGCTCGGCTGGAAGAGCACCTTGACGCCGGGGTGGGCCCGTTCGAAGCCGGGGATGACCCACCGTTTGACCCAGTCGGCCGACTCGGAGTTCTTGCCGCCGGAGATGGCGTTGGCGGCGATGGTGAGGGTGACGCTCTCGCGCCCGGCGGGGCCGTCGGCGCAGGAGGCGAGGGCGAGGACGGCGAGCGCGGCGGCCGCCGCGGAGCGGGGAGCGGGTCGCATGCCGGCCTCCTCCGGGGGCGGACGCGGTACGGACACCTTGACGGTCGCACGGCGGCCGCGGTGCGTAAAGAACGATCTGGTGACCCGGTTCGCCGTGAGCTGATCGTGGGAAGTGCAGACAGCAACCCAACATGAGTAGGGTCGCCCTAGGAACACTGACCTTTGGGAGGGAGTCGCGTGGCATCGCACAGGGATCTGCCCGCCGGCTTGGTGAACCATTTTTTCAGCAACACGGGGAGTTCGTCGTTCACGGAGTTCGTGGGGTCGTACGCGCCCGAGTTGCTGCCGCAGCGAGACAGCGTCCTCGCCACTCCGATCGGTGACCAGGTCCCGCACGCGACCACGATCGTCGCCGCCACCTTCGCCGGTGGCGTGGTGATGGCGGGCGACCGGCGGGCCACCTCCGGCAACATCATCTCCCAGCGTGACGTCGAGAAGGTGTTCCGCACCGACGACTACTCCTGCATGGGCATCGCGGGCACGGCCAGCACCGGCATCGAGATGGCCCGGCTCTACCGGGTGGAGCTGGAGCACTACGAGAAGATGGAAGGCCGCACGCTGTCGGTGGCGGGCAAGGCCAACCGGCTGGCCACGATGATCCGCGGCAACCTCGGCATGGCGATGCAGGGGCTGGTGGTGGTGCCGCTGTTCGCGGCCTACGACCCCGACCGCGACGGGGGGCGGATCTTCAGCTACGACGTGGCGGGCGGGCCGTACGAGCGTGAGCGGTTCGACGCGATCGGCTCCGGTTCGATCTTCGCGCGGGGATCGCTGAAGAAGCTCTACCGCGAGGACGCCTCGGCCGACGACATGGTGATGACGCTCATCCAGGCGCTGTACGACGCGGCCGACGACGACTCGGCGACCGGCGGGCCTGACGTGACGCGGAAGATCTGGCCGATCGTGTCGGTGATCGACGCCGACGGCTACCGCCGTCTGACCGAGGACGAGGTGTCGGGCTACGTCGAGCAGATGCTCGACGCGCGCATGATCGCTCCTGACGGCCCCATCGCCCCGCTGCGCTAGAAAGGACCATCAAGGTGTCCATGCCTTTCGGATATGCGTCCCCTGAGCAGATCATGCGGGACAAGGCGGACTACGCGCGTAAGGGCATCGCGCGGGGCCGCAGCGTCGTGGTGCTGCAGTACGAGGACGGCATCCTGTTCGTGGCGCCCAACCCGTCGCGGGCGCTGCACAAGATCAGCGAGATCTACGACCGCATCGGGTTCGCGGCGGTCGGCCGCTACAACGAGTTCGAGGAGCTGCGGCTCGGCGGCATCCGCTACGCCGACATCAACGGCTACACCTACGACCGTTCCGACGTGACGGGCCGTGGCCTGGCCAACCTCTACGCCTCCAACCTGGGCCGCATCTTCACCGAGTCGATCAAGTCGCTCGAGGTGGAGGTCGTCGTGGCCGAGGTGGGCGACACGCCCGACGGCGACGCGATCTACCGGTTGACGTTCGACGGGTCGGTCTTCGACGAGCACGGCTTCGCGGCGATGGGCGGCCAGGCCGAGGCGGTGGCGACCCGGCTGAAGGAGCACTACCGGGAGGGCATGCCGCTGGCCGAGGCGCTGGGGGTGGCGCTGACGGCGCTGACCGAGCCGGGCGGCGAGCGGCCGCCGGTGGCTCAGCTCGAGGTGGCGGTGCTCGACCGCACACGGGAGCACCGCAAGTTCCAGCGCCTGACGGGTCCGCGTCTGGAGCGGCTGCTGTCCCAGGGGACGGCCACCCCGCCGCCGGCCGCCGACTCGGCGCCGGCCGAGCCGGGCGAGACGCCCCCGCCGACCGCCCCGGACGGCGACGTGGACGACGGCTCCTCGCCGCTGTAACGCCCCTGGGGGACGCGCCGACGGCTTCGGGGCTTCGGGGCTTCGGGGCTTCGGGGCTTCGGGGCTTCGGGGCTTCGGGGCTTCGGGGCTTCGGGGCTTCGGCATCGTCCTCCGTCTGCCCGTTCCTTGGGTGCCGGGCGGCGGAGGAGTGCAAAGGGAGACGACGACGCTACCCCGCCTCGTCCGGGTGCCGGTCAAGTCTCGGCATCCCCGGGTGTGGGCGGCGCGGAGTGGAGCCCGCCCGGTGGTGCCATGTGCCCATGACCAAGTTGAGCGTCGTACTGGCCTCCGCGGCCTTCGCCCTCCTGGGAGCGCAGGCCGCTCCCGCACTGGCCCTGTCCGAGTCCGCCTCCGCCTCCGCCCCGCCGGCCGTGGCGAGCGGGCGGGCCGAGATCACCGTCGTCGGCAAGGGCAGCGTCTCCGCCGCGCCGGACGCGATGCGCCTGTACGTGGGCGTCGAGGTGCACAAGGGCCGGGCCGCCGAGGCGTTCGCGGCCGTCAAGAGCGCCAGGGCCAAGCTGACCGAGGCGCTCGCCTCGGCCGGCATCGCGGGGAGCGACATGCAGACGAGCGGCCTCGGATTCGGGGCGGACTACCACCAGGACGGCATCAAGGTCGCGGGCTACCAGGCGTCGCAGAACGTGGAGGTGCTGCTGCGCGACCTGTCGAAGGCCGACGCGGTGGTCGACGCCGTCGCGGCCGTGGGTGAGGAGGTCCGGATCAACGGCATCTCGTTCGAGGTCTCCAAGGTGCAGCCGCTCGTCGCGAAGGCGCGCGCGGCGGCCTACCGTGACGCGCTCGTCAGGGCCCAGGAGTACGCGGCGCTCAGCGGGCGCAAGCTCGGCCGCGTCGTGAAGCTGGAGGAGGAGAGCGACACGCCGACGTCCCGGTTCGCTCTGGCGGCCGACCAGTCGTTCATCAGCCCCGGCCAGGGGGCGGTCACCGTGACCGTCCGTGCGGTGTACGAGCTGATCTGACCCGGCGACAACCTCCCCCCGTTCGCCAGAACTCCCCACACCGGAACCCCCACGCCGGAACCCCCACGCCAGAACCCCAAGCGTCAGAACCATCCCACTGCCAGAACCCCGATCCTGCAGAATCATGCCCGCGAGGCAGCGCCTTTCCCGAGCCTCACCCAGCAGCGACGCCCCGGAGGGCGGCAAGCTCGCGGGGCCTCGCACGGCACATCGGCCGGCGGCGGGCCGTCCATCCTGGCCCGCGGCTGTGCGCGTCCCCCGGGCGACGGCCACAGCCCGGGTGTGTGATCTGAATCACGTTTGCCGGGGCGAACCGGGGGTGCTGGGCAGGGGTCTCACCTGAGCATGAAGACCTTCTCGCGTGTCCTGCTCGCGGGCGGCGGCGCCGCGGCCCTGGCTCTGACGTCCGGTGCGGTGGTGGCGAGCGCCTCGGCCGTCACCGGCACCGCCGCCCCGATCGTGCTGCGGGCCGCCCCCGGGTACAAGGCGCCCAAGATCTTCGGCACGACCTTCCAGAAGGATCCGAAGCACGACTTCACCAAGCGGATCCACTCCCGGCACGACGGCATCCTGCGCGGCCGGATCACGCACCTGCGCGGCGGCGTAGCCGAGTACGAGCCGATCAGGTGGAAGAAGGGCACCCACACCGAGGGGCGGTTCGTGGGGCCGCCCGAGGGTGACGTGATGGCCTACGCCTCCCGCGTCTCCCGCGGGCTCGTCTATCTGTCGGCCCTGGGCTGCGGCAAGGTCGGCACGGACCTGACGGTCGACCGCGGGACGGGGCTGGGGGCCAAGCGCTGCTCCCGCTCGATCGTGGCCAAGCGGCTGGAGCGGCCGGCGCTCATCACGGTCCACAAGGGCGCCATCGTGAAGATCCAGGAGATCTACACCCCGTAGCGGACCGTCCCGGCGTGCCCGAAGACGTGCGCGGCGGGACACCGGGCGGCAAAACACCGCGGGAGATCTCTCCCGTTGGCCGATCCGTGGGCATAGTGTGAGGTGATGGATCGTCGCATCTTCGGGCTGGAGAACGAGTACGGCGTCACCTGCACGTTCCGGGGACAGCGCAGGCTGTCGCCGGACGAGGTCGCGCGCTACCTGTTCCGGCGGGTCGTGTCCTGGGGCCGATCGAGCAACGTCTTCCTCCGCAACGGCGCACGCCTGTACCTCGACGTGGGCAGCCATCCCGAATACGCAACACCCGAGTGTGACAACGTCATCGAGCTCGTCACCCACGACAAGGCGGGCGAGCGCATCCTCGAGGGCCTGCTGGTCGACGCCGAGAAGCGCCTGCGCGAGGAGGGCATCGCCGGCGACATCTACCTGTTCAAGAACAACACCGACTCCGCCGGCAACTCCTACGGCTGCCACGAGAACTACCTCGTCGGCAGGCACGGCGAGTTCGGCCGGCTGGCCGACGTGCTCATCCCGTTCCTCGTGACGCGGCAGATCATCTGCGGCGCCGGCAAGGTGCTGCAGACGCCGCGCGGCGCCGTCTACTGCGTCTCGCAGCGGGCCGAGCACATCTGGGAGGGCGTCTCCAGCGCCACCACGCGCAGCAGGCCGATCATCAACACGCGCGACGAGCCGCACGCCGACGCCGAGCGGTTCCGCCGCCTGCACGTCATCGTGGGCGACTCCAACATGAGCGAGTCGACCATGCTGCTCAAGGTCGGCGCCACCGACCTGGTGCTGCGCATGATCGAGGCGGGTACGGTGATGCGCGATCTGTCGCTGGAGAACCCGATCCGGGCGATCCGCGAGGTGTCGCACGACATGACGGGCCGCCGGAGGGTGCGGCTGGCCAACGGGCGCGAGGCGTCGAGCCTGGAGATCCAGCAGGAGTACCTGTCCAAGGCGAAGGACTTCGTCGAGCGGCGCGGCGGCGACCCGATCGCCAAGCGGGTGCTGGAGCTGTGGGAGCGCACCCTGACCGCGGTCGAGACGGGCAACCTCGACCTGGTGGCCCGCGAGATCGACTGGGTGACGAAATACCAGCTCATCGAGCGCTACCGCAAGAAGTACGACCTGCCGCTGTCGTCGCCGCGGGTGGCGCAGCTCGATCTGGCCTACCACGACGTGCACCGCAAGCGGGGCCTGTACTACCTGCTGCAGAAGCGCGGCTCGGTCGAGCGGGTGGCGTCCGACCTGAAGATCTTCGAGGCGAAGTCGGTGCCGCCGCAGACGACCCGGGCGCGGCTGCGCGGGGAGTTCATCCGCAAGGCGCAGGAGAAGCGGCGTGACTTCACGGTCGACTGGGTGCATCTGAAGCTGAACGACCAGGCGCAGCGCACGGTGCTGTGCAAGGACCCCTTCCGCAGCGTCGACGAACGGGTGGACAAACTGATCGCCGGAATGTAACCGCGTGGTTTACCTCGGCCCTACCTGGTTGTCGGATAGGGTGACGCGAATCTGACGTCTTTCCGAGGGAAATTCATGCGCCGCGCAATGGCCGCCATGGCCGCCGTGCCTTTGATCTTTTCCGCCGCCGCCTGCGGCTCCGACTCAGGCGCCGGTGGCGCCGCGCAGACCCAGCAGCAGGCCGGGGTGAAGGTCACCGGCAACGTGGGCGCCAAGCCCACGGTGACCTTCCCCAGCGGCACGCCTGCCAGCAAGTCGTCGTACGAGGTGCTGAGCGCCGGCACCGGCCCGGCGGTCAAGGCCGGCGACAAACTGATCGTCAACCTGACCGTCTACGACTGGGACGGCAAGCAGAACCCCTTCCAGGGTTCCACGTACGACAACAAGCAGCCGGAGACCATCCCGGTCGACGAGCAGCTGCCGCAGGTGTTGCGTGACGGCTTCACCAAGGTCAAGCACGGCGGCCGGCTGCTGGCCGTGCTGGCGGCCGACGCCTCGCAGCAGCAGGCCCAGCAGTCGCAGCAGCCGGCGCCGCCGACCAAGGTGTTCGTGCTCGACGTGGTCGGCGCGCCACCCACCCCGTTGAAGGCCGCCACCGGCAAGGACACCGGTGACACGCTCAAGGGCGTCAAGGTGGACAGCCCCGGCGGCGACAAGGCGCCGACGCTGACCACGAAGACCAAGGACAAGCCCGCCAAGGAGCTGGTGGTCAAGACGCTGATCGAGGGCACCGGCAAGAAGGTCGAGGCGGGCAACACGCTGACGGTCCACTACACGGGCAAGATCTGGGGCACGGACAAGGAGTTCGACTCCAGCTGGGGCAAGGGTGAGCCGGCGTCGTTCCCGCTCGGCAACGTCATCCAGGGCTGGCAGAAGGGCCTGGTCGGGGTGCCGATCGGCAGTCGTGTCGTGATGAGCATCCCGCCGGACCTCGGTTACGGGGCGCAGGAGCAGCAGAACATCCCCGCCAACAGCACGCTGGTGTTCGTGGTGGACGTCCTGGCCGCGTACTGACGGTCCGCGGCGCATCGGCCCGGCGGCTTCGTGCCGCCGGGCCGTTCCGCGTCCCGGCACCGAAGCGTCCCGGCGCCGGAGCGTCCCGGCGCCGGAGTGTCCCGGTGCCCGCGGCGGCCTAGACTCCCTGGTCGTGAGCGATGACGACCTGGACGCCCTGGCCCTGCTGCACGACCCGGTCCGGCGCAGCCTGTACGAGGTCGTGGCGGGCAGCGGCGGCGAGGTGGGCCGGGCCGAGGCGGCCGAGGCCGCCGGGGTGTCGAGGACGCTGGCCGGCCACCACCTCGACAGGCTCGTCGAGGCGGGGCTGCTGGAGAGCGGGCTCAGGCAGCCGGAGCGGCGCGGGCCCGGCAGCGGCCGGCCGGCCAAGGTCTACCGCAGGGCCGCGGGGGAGCGGTCGGTCAGCCTGCCGCCACGCGAGTACGGCGTGCTGGCCTCGGTGCTGGCGGACGTGGTCGACGCGCTGGGCGCCGAGGAGCAGGCCGAGGCGGCGGCCCGCAGGGCGGGCGAGCTGCTCGGCCGCGGACACCGGGGTGAGCCGGTCGAGGAGGTGCTGCGGGCGCGCGGCTACGAGCCGTACGCCGAGGAAGGGCGGGTACGGCTGCGCAACTGCCCGTTCCACGCGCTGTCGCGGGAGCAGCCGCTCCTGGTGTGCTCGATGAACCTGGCCCTGTGCCGGGGCGTGCTGGAGGGGCTGGGCGACGCGCCGGAGCGGGCGGTGCTCGACCCGCGTCCGGGGGAGTGCTGCGTGTCACTCACTTCTAAAACAAATGAAGATTGACATAGAAGGGGGCTGAGTGGTCTGCTGACTTCCATGCATCTTGCCCAGCTCAACGTCGCGCACCTGCGCGCGCCCATCGACGCCCCCGAGCTCGCCACGTTCGTCGAGCTGCTGGAGCCGATCAACGACCTCGCCGACAGCGCCCCCGGGTTCGTCTGGCGGCTCAAGGAGAGCGACGAGGACCCCACCGCGACCGTCGTGCACGAGTACGGCGACCACCTGCTGGTCAACTTCTCGGTGTGGGACTCGATCGAGAACCTGTGGAACTTCGTCTACCGCAGCGCCCACCTGGGCGTGCTGCGCCGCCGCAGGGAGTGGTTCCTGCGCATGGCGCAGCCGTACACCGTGATGTGGTGGGTCCCCGAGGGCGTCGTCCCCACCCTCGCCGAGGCCATGGTGCGCCTCGACCACCTCAAGGCCGTGGGGTCGAGCCCCGCGGCCTTCACCTTCCAGGAGCCCTACGACAGCAACGAGGCGGCGAACCTGCCCGCCGCCGCCGAGGTCAGGAAGTAGGCCAGGTCCTCCTCCAGCCCCCGCCCCATCGTCGACAGCCGCACCGGCGACTCCCGCAGCGCCTCGTGCAGCCCGTCGACGGGCACGGCCACGAGCTCGTGCCGGACGGCCAGCAGCTCGGCCTGGTCGCGGACCCGCTCGCCGAACTCGCCCGGCAGCATCGGCACCGGCACCTGCGCCGGTGACAGCGCCACCCGGCCGTAGGCGGTCAGCGAGTGGTGCGACACGCCCATGTGCCGCTCGCGCAGGTCGCCCTCGCTGACCCGCAGCGCCGCCACCGGCCGGCCGAGCAGCACGGCGGCGGCGTTGACCGCCTCGCCCGCCGCGACGCCCGAGAACCCCCACCGGGTGCCCGTGCCGAGGTTGCCCGGTCCCTGGGTGACGACGGTCACGTCGGCCTGGAGCACGTGCCGGGCCGCCAGCAGGCCGGTGTGGGTGGTGACCGCCTCCACGTCGCCGCCGAAGGCCTGGCCGACGGTCACCACCCCGGCCAGCCAGCCGATCTCGCGCAGCCGCGCGCACACCATCGAGAACCACGCGGGCAGCGCCCCGCCGTCCTGCATCACGTACACCACCCGCGCGCCGGGCATGCCGCCGAACGCCGCGTACAGGCCGCACAGGATCGGCGGCAGCGCCGAGTGCAGGTCGGCCACCACGACCGGCATCCCGTCCAGCGAGTCGGCCTCGCGCAAGATCTCGTGGTGGGGGGAGTCCTGCTCGTCCACACCGAGCACCGTGGCCTGCAGCGGCGTGTAGCGCGCCTTCACCAGGTGCCCCGGACCCTCAGGATCTTGCGGCAAACGGTTCGGGACGGCCACCACCATGGCGTAACCTCCCGTACCGAGACCCATCGCGAGTGCCGTCGTGTTGAGCAGCACCTCGTCGCCGGGTTCCGGGCGGCCCACCAGAGCCGGATAGGCCAGCGCCCGGCACTGCCCCTCGGGCACGGCGACGTCCAGCTCCACCGCTCCCGGCCACTCGCGCCGGATCCGTACGACCTCGCCCTTGCGCCATCTGATCACGGGGGCAGGGTAGCGCCGATGAAGGAGGAGTGAGGCAGATGTCGCGCCGTAAGACCGAGCGGTTGCTGAATCTCGTGATCTGCCTGCTCGCCACGCGGCGGCCCTTGTCGGCCGAGCAGATCCGCCACGCCGTGCCCGGCTACGACCGCGACGGCGACGAGGCGTTCCAGCGCATGTTCGAGCGCGACAAGAACGAGCTGCGCGAGATCGGCATCCCCATCGACGTGGTGCGCGACCCGTGGGAGGAGGAGCCGGGCTACCGCATCCAGCGCCAGTCGTACGAGCTGCCCGAGATCACCCTCGAACCCGACGAGGCGGCCGTGCTGGGCCTGGCCGCGCAGGTGTGGCAGCGCGCCAGCCTCGCCGAGGCCGCCTCGGGCGCGCTGCTGAAGCTGCGGGCGGGCGGTGTGTCCACCGACGAGAGCGTCGGCGGCGTGGGCGGCGGCGGGGGCGGTGGCGCGCTGGAGTTGCGCGTCGACACCCGCGACCCGGCCTTCCCCGCCCTGTGGAACGCCGTGCGCGACCGGCGGGTGGTCCGCTTCGACTACCGCGGCGCCGGCAGCGAGACCGTGCGCGAGCGCACCGTCGAGCCGTGGGGAGTGGTCAGCCGCCGCGGCCGCTGGTACCTCGCCGGGTTCGACCGCGACCGCCAGGCGCCCCGCGCGTTCCGGCTCAGCCGCATCACCGGGCAGGTCGCCACCGTCGGCAGGCCCGGCGCCGTCGAGGTGCCCGAGGGGATCGACCTGCGGGCCATGGTGGGCTTCCCCGAGGAGCCGATGGAGGAACGCGCCGCCCTCATCCGCGTACGGCAGGGCGCCTGCGAAGGACTGCGCCAGCTCGCCCGAGCCGTCCACCCCGGCTCCGAGGGCTGGGACGAGGCGGAGCTGGCCTTCGCCGACACCGAGCGGCTGGCCGGCTGGATGGCCAGCCTCGGCGCCGACGTCGAGGTGGTCGAGCCGCCCGACGCCCGCGAGGCCGTCATCCGCCGACTGAAGGGAACCCTGGCATGAGCGGGTCCGCCGACCGGCTGCCCAGACTGCTGGCCCTCGTCCCGTACCTGATGTCCCACCCGGGGGCGCAGGTCGGCGAGGTGGCCGAGGTGTTCGGGCTGAGCGAGAAGCAGCTCATCGACGACCTGCAGCTCGTGTGGATGTGCGGGCTGCCCGGCCACACGCCCGGCGACCTCATCGACGTGTCGTGGGACGGCGGTGAGATCCTCATCGACAACGCCGACACCATCGCCAGGCCGCTGCGGCTCGGCATCGACGAGGCCAGCGCGCTGCTGGTGGCGCTGCGCATGCTGGCCGCCATGCCCGAGCTGGCCGAGGTGCCCGGCGACGCGCTGCCCCGGGTGGTGGCCAAGCTGGAGCGGGCCGCCGGCGAGGGCGCCGCCGAGGTCAGTAGCCAGGTCGCCGTGGACGTCGACGCCGCCCCCGACGCGCTGCCGCGCGTCCGCGACGGGCTGAACCGGCGGCGCAGGCTGTCGCTGCGCTACTACGTGCCCGGCCGCGACGAGGTGACGCCGCGCGAGGTCGATCCCATGCGGCTGGTGGTGGTCGACGGCCGCACCTACCTGGAGGGCTGGTGCTACCGGGCCGAGGCGATGCGGCTGTTCAGACTCGACCGGATGCTCGGCGTCGAGGTGCTCGACGTGCCCGCCGACCCGCCCGCCGAGGCCGAGCCGATCGACGTCGCCCAGGGCGTCTTCCGGCCCTCGCCCACCGACGAGCTGGTCGAGCTGGAGGTGAGCGCCGCCGGTCGCTGGGTGGCCGAGTACTACCCGTGCGAAGGGCTCACCGAGCTGGGCGAGGGGCGGCTGCGGATCACGCTGCGCGCCCGTGACGAGGACTGGATCGTCAAGCTGGCGCTGCGGCTGGGCGACACCGGCCGGGTCGTCTCGCCGCCCGCCATGGCCGAGCGGGTCCGGGCCGAGGCCGAGCGGGCGCTGGCGCTGTACGCTCATCGGTCATGACGTGGATCCTTCTCGCCGCCGGGCTGGGCGTGGCCGGCGTGCTCGCGCTGCTGGTCGCGGGCACCCGCGTCATCGCCGCGGCACGTAGGCTGAACAGGGAGGTCGCCGGGGCCCGAGCGCGGCTCGCTCCGGACGACGGCCAGAATTCACTCTCCAGAGGGTGAGACACATGCTCAGGGAGCGTACGATCGTGCCTGAAAAGGCACTAGCCCGGTAAGGACGTGACATGCCGAACCTCGGAGTCCCCGAACTTCTGATCATCGCACTGGTGCTCATCCTGCTGTTCGGGGCCAAGAAGCTGCCCGAGATGGCGCGTGGTGTGGGCCGGTCCCTGCGCATCTTCAAGGCCGAGACGGCCAAGCTCCGCGACGACGACGAGCATGACGGAGCCCAGACCACCGCGCAGGCCACGGTTCAGCCGCAGGCCCAGCCGCAGCAGCCCGTCCAGCCGCAGCCGATCGCACCGGTCCAGCCGGTCGCGCCCGCGCAGCCGTCGGCCGAGGAGCAGGCCCGCCAGCTTGAGGAGCAGGCCGCCAGGCTGCGCGCCAACGCCGCGGCCCAGGCCGACAAGCGCGTCTGACCCGCCCCTACTCCTCACCTGGACTGCTCGATGGCGTTGCTCAAACGGTCGAACGGTAGCGGGCCCACCCCCGACCCCGAGGGTCGGATGCCGCTCATGGACCACCTGCGGGAGCTCCGTAACCGGTTGCTCATCGCGACGGCCGCGCTGGTCGTCGGCGTCGTCATCGGGTGGATCTTCTTCGACCCGGTGTGGGAGTTCGTCAAGGCCCCCTACTGCGAGACCGACCAGGCGAAGATGCTGCGGGACAACACCTGCACGCTGGTCTTCAGCGGCATCTTCCAGTCCTTCTTCCTCACGCTGAAGGTCTCGGCGCTGGTCGGCGTGATCGCGTCGTCACCGGTCTGGCTCTACCAGGTCTGGGCGTTCGTCACCCCGGCCCTCTACCGCAACGAGAAGCGCTACTCGGTCGCCTTCATGGCCCTGGCGATCCCGCTGTTCCTGCTCGGCGCGGCGCTCGCCTACATCGTCATGGACACCAGCCTCGCGATCCTGCTCGGCTTCGCGCCCAGTGACGCGGTGGCCGCCGTCCAGATCGACGAGTACGTCAGCTACGTGCTCATCATGCTGGTGATCTTCGGCGTCTCCTTCGAGCTGCCGCTGCTGCTCGTGTTCCTCAACGTCATCGGCGTCCTGCCGCGGGCGACGGTGAAGAAGCACCGGCGCACGGTGATCTTCGGGATGTTCGTGTTCGGCGCGATCATCACGCCGGGCGGCGACCCCATCACCATGATGGCGCTCGCCGCGCCGATGATCATCCTGTACTTCGTGGCCGAAGGGTTCATGTACCTGCGCGAGAAGCGGGCGCCGTCCGGCGAGGACTTCTCGCACCTGGCCGACGACGAGGCGTCGGAGCTGCCCGAGGATTCCGGTCCGGCGCGATAGGCGATACGTTCCGGGCGTGTCCCCTCAACTCGCCCTGCTCGTCAACCCGGCGGCCCGCGGCGGCCGCACCCTGCCTCTGCTGGAGCCCGTGGTCCGCCGCCTGCGCGCCGGCGGCGCCGAGGTGTCGGTGATCGTCGGCGCTGACGCCGCCGACGCCCTCGAACGGGCCTGCACCGCCGTGGCCGAACATCCCGACGCGCTCGTCGCCTTCGGCGGCGACGGGCTGGTGCACCTGGCCGTGCAGGCCGTGGCCGGCACCGACGTGCCGCTCGGCATCATCCCGGCCGGCACCGGCAACGACATCGCCACCGCGCTCGGCGTGCCGCGCAGGGACCCGATGGCCGCGGCCCGCGCCGTGCTGCGCATGCGGTCGCGGACCGTCGACGCCGCCGACGTCAGCGCGGGCGGCGGCGAGGAGTTGTTCGCCGGGGTGGTGTGCTGCGGGTTCGACTCGCGGGTGAACGAGCGGGCCAACCGGCTCACCTGGCCGCCGGGCATGGCGAAGTACCTGGTCGCCGTGGCCGAGGAACTGCGCGGCTTCCGGCCCATCCCGTTCCGGATCACGCTCGACGGCGTGCCGTCCGAGCGGGAGGCGATGCTGGTCGCCGTGGCCAACACCCACTCCTACGGCGCGGGCATGCGGGTGTGCCCCGACGCCCGGCCCGACGACGGGCTGCTCGACGTGATGGTGCTGGGCGCCGTCGGCAAGGGGGAGTTCCTGCGGGTCTTCCCCCGCGTCTACCGGGGGACGCACGTCACCCATCCGGCCGTGTCGATCACCCGGGTCAGGAGCGTACGGCTGGAGGCCCCGGACGTGGTGGCCTACGCCGACGGCGAACGGGTGGGGCCGGGGCCGGTGTCCTGCGAGGTGCGGCCGGGGGCGCTCAGGGTGCTCGTATAAGATCTACATTGTAAAGGCGGTCGCGCGATCACCTGGGCCGGACCGGAATGCTGGTTTCGGTAGGCTGGCCGTTATGACGACGCCAGCGGAACGCTACGCGGCCTTCCGCGAGAAGTTCGGGGACGACGGGGCCGCTTTCAGATCGTTCCGAGGTCTGTACGACTTCCAGCTCGACGACTTCCAGGTGGACGCCTGCCGGGCGCTGGAGGCCGGCGACGGGGTCCTGGTGGCCGCGCCCACCGGCTCGGGCAAGACGGTCGTCGGAGAGTTCGCCGTCCACCTCGCCCTCGAACAGGGCCGCAAGTGCTTCTACACCACGCCCATCAAGGCGCTGTCCAACCAGAAGTACAACGACCTGGTCAAGCGCTACGGCACCGCCAAGGTGGGCCTGCTGACCGGCGACAACAGCGTCAACGGCGACGCCCCGATCGTGGTCATGACCACCGAGGTGCTGCGCAACATGCTCTACGCCGGGTCGGCGACGCTGGCCGGGCTGGGCTTCGTCGTCATGGACGAGGTGCACTACCTCGCCGACCGGTTCCGCGGCGCGGTGTGGGAAGAGGTCATCATCCACCTGCCGGAGTCGGTCCGGCTGGTGGCGCTGTCGGCCACGGTCAGCAACGCCGAGGAGTTCGGCGAGTGGCTGGGCGAGGTGCGCGGCGACACCACGGTCATCGTCGACGAGGACCGGCCGGTGCCGCTGTGGCAGCACATGATGGCCGGCAACCGCATCTACGACATGTTCCTGGCCGACGACGACGTGCCGCGCATCAACCCCACGCTGATGCGGGTCACCCGCGACGCCGAGCGGCTCACCGCCGGCCGCGGCCGGCGCGGCTACGGCCGGCCGCAGCGGTCGCGCCCGCCGGACCGCGCTCAGGTGATCGAGAAGCTCGACGCCGAGGGGCTGCTCCCGGCGATCACGTTCATCTTCTCCCGCGCCGGCTGCGACGCGGCCGTCATGCAGTGCCTGCACGCCGGCATCCGGCTCACCACCGAGCGGGAGCAGCACGAGATCAGGCAGCTCGTCGACGAGCGCACCGCCCACCTGCCCGACGAGGACCTGGCCGTGCTGGGTTACCTGGAGTGGCGCGACTGCCTGGAGCGCGGCCTGGCCGCCCACCACGCGGGCATGCTGCCCGCGTTCAAGGAGGTCGTCGAGGAGCTGTTCACCCGCGGCCTGGTCAAGGCGGTCTTCGCCACCGAGACGCTCGCGCTCGGCATCAACATGCCCGCCCGCACCGTCGTCATCGAAAAGCTCGACAAGTGGAACGGCGAGAGCCACGCCGACCTCACCCCCGGCGAGTACACCCAGCTCACCGGCCGGGCCGGGCGGCGCGGCATCGACGTCGAGGGCCACGCCGTGGTGCTGTGGCAGCCCGGCATGGATCCGCTGTCGGTCGCAGGGCTGGCCGGCACCCGCACCTATCCGCTGCGCTCCAGCTTCCAGCCGTCCTACAACATGGCCGTCAACCTGGTCGGCCAGTTCGGCCGCGAGCGGGCCCGCACCCTGCTGGAGGAGTCGTTCGCGCAGTTCCAGGCCGACCGGGCGGTCGTCGGGCTGGCCAAGCAGCTGCGCAAGCACGAGGAGGCCCTGGAGGGCTACCAGGAGGCGATGACCTGCCACCTGGGCGACTTCACCGAGTACGCCGGACTGCGGCGGCGGCTGTCCGACCGCGAGGCCGAGCTGTCGCGCCAGCGCGGCGCCGCGCGGCGGGCGGCGGCCGTGCGGTCGCTGGAGGCGCTGGAGCCGGGCGACGTCATCCGGGTGCCGGGCGGGCGCCGGGCGGGCCTGGCGATCGTGCTCGACCCGGGCCGCAACCCGCGCGGCCACGGCCCGAGCCCGCTCGTGCTGACGATCGGCAAGCAGGTCAAGAAGCTCGACCCGGCCGACTTCCCGGTGCCCGTCGAGCCGATCGAGAAGCTGCGCATCCCGAAGAACTTCAACGGCCGTTCCCCGAAGGAGCGGGCCAACCTCGTCTCCACGCTGCTCGCCAAGATCGGCGACCGTGACCTCGGCAAGCCGCAGCGGGCCCGCGACCACGCCGTGGAGGACGAGGAGATCAACGAGCTTCGGCGGCGCATCCGGCAGCACCCGTGCCACGGCTGCGACGAGCGCGAGGAGCACGCCCGCTGGGCCGAGCGCTACCACAAGCTGCTGCGGGAGACCGAGGGGCTGCGGCGGCGCGTCGAGGGGCGCTCCCACGTCATCTCCCGCACCTTCGACCGCATCTGCTCGGTGCTCGGACAGCTCGGCTACCTTCACGACGAGACCGTCACCGACGAGGGCCGGCGCCTCGGCCGCCTCTACACCGAGCTCGACCTGCTGACCGCCGAGTGCCTGCGCAGCGGGTTGTGGGAGAAGCTGGAGCCGGCGGAGCTGGCCGCGTGCGTGTCGGCGCTGGTGTTCGAGTCGCGCCAGGCCGACGACGCCCGCCGCCCGCGCCTGCCGGCCGGGCGGGCGCAGGACGCGCTGACCGCGATGATCCGGCTGTGGGGCGAGCTGGAGGGCATCGAGTCCGACCATGGCCTCGACACCATCCGCGAGCCCGACCTGGGCTTCGCCTGGGCGGCGTTCCGGTGGACGAAGGGGCACAGCCTGGACGCGGTGCTCATGGACGGCGTCAACGGCAACGAGCTCGCGGCGGGCGACTTCGTCCGGTGGATCAAGCAGCTCATCGACCTGCTCGGCCAGCTCGGCAACGCCGCCCCGCCGGACAGCAAGATCAAGCAGACCGCGTCCAAGGCGATCGACGCGATGCGACGCGGCGTCGTGGCCTACTCCTCGCTCTCCTAGGCCGCGTCTCGCGCCGACGCGGCCGGCGGCATCGACCGGCCGGCCGCCGTCGGCCTGATCGCGCGGTGCGGTTCCGGAACTCGTCGCCAGGGGGCGGCGGGCGCGGGCCGCCGGACTGACCGTCCGGTCAAGGCGGCGTCATCGCCGGTATACGCAACGTCACCGCGCGGGCAGTTTCCCGGCGCCGCACGCCGGACATCCCCATCTCGTCAGGCCAGTCAAGCCCTCGGACGCACCGCGCTGAGGCCCGCCCCGACGCGGATCACCGGCGTCCGGCCACCCCCGTCTGGAGGCCGCCATGTTCGCCCTCGTCGCCGCCCTGCTCTTCGTGCTCGCCCTCGTCTTCGAGATCGCCGGCCTGGCCGTCGGCGGCGTTCTCACGGTCACCACGCTCGCGGTCGCCGGGCTCGTCTGCGTCGCCGTCCACCTCATGGGCGTGGGAGCCGGTTGGAGCGTGCTCAAGAAGTGACACCGGCGCCGTCGTGGCCGCGACCCCGCCGGAGGGGTCGCGGCCACGACCGTGGTGGGACGTTCGCCGAAGCCCGGCCTCCAGCAAGTAAAGTGGCTTTTGTCAGTGTCTGATGGGATTGAGGAGACACAAGGTGTCCGATGGGTACCGTTTCGACCGCTCCTCGCTGAGCGGCGCCGGCCACGGCCTGCTGGACGCCGCGGCCGACTTCGAGCGGCACACCGGCGGCCTGCTCGCGACCGTGCGCGGCACGGGCGACACGGCGTGGGGCGGGACCTCCGTCGGCGTCGCGATGGACCGGCTCGGCGACCTGCTGGACGAGGCCTGCCGCGTCCTGCACGGCAACCTCCACCGCACCGGCGACGGCGTCCGCTCCATGGCCGACGACCTCCGCCTGACCGAGGCCGACGCCGTGGCCACGGTCAACGCCGCCGGCCCCGGCATCCCCGGCCCCGGCGCCCCCGGGACTCCCGGCTCGGCTCGCCAGGTCTGACCCGGACCCACGCGATCCCATGTCACTGACCCTGCCCGCGCATCTGCAGGCCCCGTTCGGCCTGCTCGAGGTGGACTGGCCGCCGGAGGACGAGGACCACATCCGCGGGTGCGGAGCGGCCTTCCGCGACTGCGCCACCGCCCTCGAACGTGAGACGATCCCGGCGGCGCACGGCGCCGTCGGCCACGCGGTCCGGTACAACGCCGGTGACCACATCGACGCGCTGACCGGCCACTGGGCCGACTACCACACCGAAGACCAGCCATCCGGCCACCTGCAGAGCCTCGCCACCTCCCTGCACGCCCTGGCCGACGGCTGCGACCTGTGGGCCCGGGCCGTCGAGCTCGTCAAGGTCGCTCTGACGCTCCTGGCGACCTACGTCCTGCTCGCCCTGGTCTGGGCGGCCTCCATGGCCGTCGTCTCCGGCGGGCTCGCCGCGGTCAAGGCGCGCGGCTCCATCCTGGTCCTGCGGGTGTTCGCCAGGAAGGCCGTGGCGACGCTGCGCGGCAGGCTGGAGAAGTACTTCGGCCAGAAGCTGATCCACGCCGTGGAGACCCGCCTGCGTCGCATCCTGCGCGCCAAGGCCCCGTCGTTCGCGGCCCGCCCGGCGGTCTCGCCGCTGCGCCGGGCGTACGGGGTCAAGGGGATGCTCGCCGCGTCCGCGGGCGCCACCTGGCTGGTCGAGGGACAGCCGGAGAGCCGCCCGCGCCCGCCGCTGGACTCGCCCGAGAAGGGCCCGCGCGACGGCAGGTACGACCTCGGCCCGGCCCGTGACCCGGGCATCCCCTTCGACGACCCCTGGCCCTACGACCCCGACGCGAAACCGTCGCCGGCCGACTACGCGGCCTGGCACAAGTGGCGGGCGCTGCAACTCGCCGAGGAGGCGACCCCGGGGTTCGACGAGGCGGCCGCCACCTTCAAGCACT
This sequence comes from Nonomuraea muscovyensis, assembly GCF_014207745.1. Classification (NCBI taxonomy): domain Bacteria; kingdom Bacillati; phylum Actinomycetota; class Actinomycetes; order Streptosporangiales; family Streptosporangiaceae; genus Nonomuraea; species Nonomuraea muscovyensis. Next base: position 1,526,745 of record NZ_JACHJB010000002.1, on the reverse strand, counting down.
ACCTGGACGGGTCCGGTAGCGACTACTCCATCGACTACGACAAGGCGTACCGCGACGACAAGCTGATCCGCGACGGCGTCGACGCGGAGATCCGCCGCGCCCAGGAGAACGCCGAGCTCCTCTACCGGGAGACCGGGCGGCGGGAGTTCCAGATGACCGGCGAGCCCGCGGAGATCAAGGAGACGGAGACCAAGAACTGGGAGTTCGCGCTCGGCCGTCACTCCGTCTGGGGCAGCGCGGACGTCCGGATCGACGGCGACCAGGCCACCATGGAGATCACCGTCCACGCCTACGACCGCTACAACTTCAACCGCGAGGACAAGTGGATCAACCAGGAGAACGGCCGGTTCGAGACCCTCGGGTGGGCCAGATCCTACGACACGCACGGCACGATGAAGCGGACGGTCACCTGGACCGTCCCCTGACGCGGCCGGCGCGCCGGATGAACGAGTCCACGGCATAGCCGCGGAGATGGGGCGGGGATGTCCGAGGCCGATGAGCGCCAGGTGCTCCTGGGCCTGCCGGCCGCCGCCCCTCGGTGCTGACCGAGCACCCCCATCAGACGGTCATCGCCGACCGGCGGTGCCACGGCAGCGCCTTCGAGCGCGAGCCAACCGCGGGCGGGGGGAGGCTGCTGCGCCCGGCCGCCGTCGATTGCGACGGCGTGGCCGCGGCGGCGCTGCTCGCTGCTCTGGGCGATGCCGAGCTCGGCATCGGTGCTTCGAGATGAGTCGCCGGCGGCGTGCGTGATCTGCCCGGAGTGTGGAACCGAGTGGGTTCCGGGTGTGGATCATGAGCGGGGCGTCGCGACGTCCGCAAGTCGTGACCTGCCGTATGGGATGCAGTGCCTCCTACCGGGCCATCTGGCCGGGTAGCCGGCGCAGCTTTCCTGCGGTGGTCAGGAGTAGCAGCTCGCCGTCCGCGGTGTAGGCGGCCGAGGCGGTGCCCGGGTGTCTGGCCACCGTACGGCCGGACGGGTCGGTCACCTCAGCCGTACCGCCGTACGTGATCACGAAGGTCGTGCCGGACGGATGGGCGCGGATCTGCGCCTCATCGGCCATCTCGCGTGACCACCTCTGCTTGCCGAGGGGGCCGACGCCGGCGACGCCGGTGAACCGCCCGCCGCTTCGTCTGGGCCAACACCGCCGAGAGATCCTCCACGCCCTCGCCTCATATTGTCGGCGAATTACTGAAACTCAGGACACTAGGCGAGGGTGAAGCGGACCTCGCGGGTGGCCGGGTCGGCGCGGGTGAGGCGTACGGTGACGCGCTCGCCCAGGGGGAGGGCGCCGTCGCAGCGGGCGATCACGGCCGGGTCGGCGAGCTGGACCTGACCGCCGTCGCCGCGGGCGGTCACGTCGATGACCGTCGCGTCGAACGACTCGCCCAGCCGGTCGCGCAGCGCGAACGCCTCCACCAGGTCCACGCAGGCGCGCTCCACCGTGCCCGCGCGGCGGCCCGAGGCGGTCATCAGCGCGGGCAGCTCCTCCAGCGCCTTCTCCACCTCGACGGGCACCGGCTCGCCCGCCGCGACGGCCAGGCACACCTCGGTGGCGTACCTGTCGACCAGCCGGCGCAGCGGGGCCGTCACGTGCGCGTACGGCGCCCCCACGGCGGCGTGGTCGGCCAGCGCCGGGGGAGCGCCGTCGAACGCCACGTAGCCCGCGCCGCGCAGCAGCACCCTCGACTCCTGGAGGAAGGCCGCCTGCCGGGGGACCTTCGGGTCGAGACCGTGCACCACCTGGCCGTAGGAGGCGCCGTCGGGCCACGGCACGTCCAGGGCGGCCGCCACCCTGCGGACCTTGTCCAGGTCGTCCTGCCGCGGCGGCGGCAGGACGCGCAGCACGCCGATCTCCGCGTCGAGCATCATGGCCGCCGCCGCCATGCCGGTCAGCAGGGAGATCTGCGCGTTCCACGCCTCGGCGGGCAGGGGCAGCCGGTAGGCGAGCCGGTAGCCGCCGCCCGCGAACACCACCTCCTGCTCGGGGGTGGGCAGCGTGACGCCGCCGCGCTCCCGTTCGAGCCGCACACGCAGCGCGCCGATCTCGGCCAGCAGGCCGAGCGTGGCGTCGGCGGTGCCGGTGTCCACGGCCGCCTGCACGTAGGCGTAGTCGAGCCGCTCGCGGCTGCGCACCAGCGCCCGCTGCACGTCGGCGCCCACCAGGCGCCCCTCGGCGTCGAGGTCGATCCGCCACACCGCGGCCGGGCGGGCCGCGCCGGGCAGCAGGCTGGCCGCGCCCTCCGACAGCACCCGCGGATGCAGCGGCACCGAGCCGGTGGGCAGGTAGACGGTCTCGCCGCGCTCGCGCGCCTCGCGGTCGACCGCGCCGCCCGGGCGGACGAACGCGCCCACGTCGGCGACGGCGTACCAGACGCGGAAGCCGCCGCGTAGCCGTTCGAGGTGGAGGGCCTGGTCGAGGTCCATCGAACCGGGCGGGTCCACGGTGACGAACGGCAGGTCGGTCAGGTCCTTGCCGGGTAGCCGGGGCACCTCCGCCACCCACTCGGCCTCGTCGAGCACCGCCCGGGGGAAAGCGCCGGGCAGCCCCGCCTCACGCGCGACGCGGGTGAAGCCGTCCTCGAGGCGGGCCGGGACGTCGCCGGCGACCTGGATGCTCGACACGGGCCACAACCTACCGAACCGGGCGGGCCGGTCAGCCGGTCAGGGCGTCGAGCAGCCGGTTGAGCGGGCTGTCCAGGCCGTTCTCGTCGGCCAGCCGGACGAGGGCGCCGGGGTCGCGCGGCTTGGCCGGCAGCGTCAGATCGGCGTCGGGCAGCGGCGCGTCGGAGGCGACCCGCACCACGGCGGGGGCGACGGCGAGGTAGTCGCCGGCGGCCGCCAGCCGGGTGCGGCTGCCCGCCGGGAAGCCGTCCACGACGCCCTCGTCGAGCGCCGCCAGCATCGCCGCCAGCGAGCCGAACCGGGTGACCAGGGCTGCGGCCGTCTTCTCGCCGACGCCCGCCACGCCCGGCAGGCCGTCGCTGGGGTCGCCGCGCAGGGTGGCGAAGTCGGCGTACGCCCGGCCGGGGATGCCGTACTTGGCCGTCACGAACGCCTCGTCCACCACCTGAAGGTTGCGGATGCCGCGCGCCGTGTAGAGGACACGGACCGGGCGGGCGTCGTCGACGAGCTGGAACAGGTCGCGGTCGCCGGTCACGATGTCGACCGGACCGGGCTCACGGGCGGTGAGGGTGCCGATCACGTCGTCGGCCTCGTAGCCGGGCGCCTCCAGGCGGGCGATGCCGACCGCGTCGAGGACCTCCTCGATGATCGAGATCTGCGGCACCAGCGTGTCGGGCACCTCCTCGGCGTCGCCCTGGGCGACCCGGTGCGCCTTGTACGTCGGGATGGCCGCGACGCGGAAGGCCGGCCGCCAGTCGGCGTCCATGGTGGCGGCCAGCCGGTCGGGGGAGTGCTGCCGGACCAGCGTGGCGATCATGTCGATGAGGCCGCGGACGGCGTTGACCGGCCTGCCGTCGGGCGCGGTGATCGACTCTGGTAGGCCGAAGAAGGCCCGGAAGTACAGCGACGGGGTGTCCAGAAGCATGAGCACGCCCCCCATCGTCGCACCTCCGGGGCCGTCGTGGTCAGCGCGTCGTCACTGCGCCGTCGTGGGCCGTCAGTGCGCCGTCACTCCGCGGTGGCGAACGCCGGCCCGTCGTCGCGGATGCCGACGGCGAGCAGGCAGGCGTCGTCCTCGGGGTTGGGGCCGCCGATGTCGGCGAGCAGCTTGTCCAGCCCCGCGTCGAGGTCGCCGTCCCACAGCCGGGCGGCGGCCTCCAGCACCAGGGCCAGGCCCTCGTCGATGTCGCGGGTGCGCCGCTCCACCAGGCCGTCGGTGAACATCAGCAGCAGGTCGCCCTCCCGCAACTGCGTCCTGACCAGATCGTACGGCTGATCGCAGGTGGCGCCCAGCAGCACGCCGCGCGGCTGGTCCAGGGGCCGGGCGGCGCCGTCGCGCACCAGGATGGGCGCCAGGTTGCCGGCCCTGGCCCAGGTGAACACCCGCGTGGAGGTGTCGAGGTGGCCGATCACGGCGGTGGCGGTCGTGCCCTCCAGCCGGTGCATGGCCAGCTCGTTCAGCCAGGCGAGCAGGCCCCCGGCGGCCTCACCGGTCATGGTCAGGCCGATGAGGGCGTGGCGGAGCTGCGCCATGTGCGCGATGGCGGGCAGGCCGTGCCCCGACACGTCGCCGATCGCCAGCAGCACCCGCCCGTCGGGCAGCGGGGTCGCCTCGAACCAGTCGCCGCCCAGGCTCGCCGTCTTCTCGGCGGGCACGTACCGCACCGCGATCCTCGTACGCGGCAGGTCGAGGCAGCCGGCCGGCTCGGGCAGGATCGCCTCGCGCAGCGCCAGCATCACGTGCCGCTCCTCGGCCGCCTTCTCGCGGGCCTCCAGGAGCTGGCGGCGCGACTCCGACATGATGCGCTCGGCGCGGCGGCGGCCGGTGATGTCCTGGACGACCCCGTGGACACCGGCCGCCCGAGCGGGCGCGTCGCCGGCCGGTCGAGCGCGGCCGCGGGCGGCCAGCGGTTCGAGGACGACGCGCAGATTGCGCAGCTCGTCGCCGCGCCGGATGCGGAACTCCGCCTGCGCCGGTCCGGCCCCCTGCACGGCCGCCACCAGGAGTTGGTCGAGCAGCCGCAGGTCGGCCGGTTCGACATGGGCGGCCAGCTCGGCCAGGCCGACCGGGCCGTCGGCGGGGTCCCGGCCGAAGATCACGTACATCTGGTCGGACCAGGTGGCCGCGCCGGTGCGCAGGTCCCACTCGGCCCAGCCCATGTTGCCCAGCCGCTGGGCGTGCGCCAGCCGGGCGGCCAGCAGCTCGCCGGCCTGACGGGAGGGGGCGGCCGTGCTCGTCGGACGGCGGCGCTGCCCCGGCCCGCCGCTCATGACGTCGACCATAAGCTCACCCTCGGAACGCGTGGAACGGGACATTAGCCTCACAATATGCGACCGTACAGGTGCACACCGTGGTCATGGCCAGTCGTGTCGTGAGACCTTTTCGCGGATTTTAGGCGGCGTCATCCGAGTAGATTTGGGCTGTGACGTCCTCAGAAGACCTGTACCCCGTCTCGCGCCTCGCCGCCGTCCAGGAGGCCACCGCCAAGGCCGGCATCGACGCGCTGCTGCTCACGCCCGGCCCCGACCTGCGCTACGTGAGCGGCTACGACGCCAAGCCGCTGGAGCGGCTGACCTGCCTGGTGGTGCCCGCCTCCGGCGAGCCGTACATGATGGTGCCGCGCCTCGAACTGCCCGCCGCGCAGGCCTCGCCCGCCTCGCGGCTGGGCCTGGAGTTCGTGGCGTGGGACGAGACCGACGATCCCTACCGGATCGCCGCCGACCGGCTCGGCCGGCCGGCCACGGTGGGGCTGGCCGACCGGATGTGGGCCATGTCGTCGCTGCGCTTCCGCGAGGTGCTGCCGGACGCCGAGCAGGTGCTGGCCGGCCGGGTGCTGCGCGAGCTGCGGATGCGCAAGTCGCCCGCCGAGGTGGCGGCGCTGCGCGCGGCCGGCGAGGCGATCGACGCGGTGCACCGGCAGGTGCCCGGCTTCCTGCGCGCCGGCCGGACCGAGCGTGAGGTGGGCCGAGACATCGCCGAGGCGATCCTCGCGGCCGGCCACGCCACGGTCGACTTCGTCATCGTCGCCTCCGGCCCCAACGGCGCCAGCCCGCACCACGAGGTCTCCGACCGGGTCATCCAGGCCGGCGAGCCCGTCGTCGTCGACATCGGCGGCCAACTGCACAACGGCTACTGCTCCGACTCGACCCGCAACTACTGCGTGGGCGAGCCGCCCGCCGACTTCGCCGTCTACTACGAGGCGCTGCGCCGGGCCCAGGAGGCCGCCTGCGCCGCCGTGCGTCCCGGCGTGCCGTGCGAGTCGATCGACGCGGCGGCCCGCGACGTCCTCACCGAGGCCGGCTACGGCGACTACTTCATCCACCGCACCGGCCACGGCATCGGCATCGAGACCCACGAGGAGCCCTACATCGTCGCCGGCAACGCCGAGCCGATGGAGCCGGGCTTCGCCTTCTCCGTCGAGCCGGGCGTCTACCTGCCCGGCCGGCACGGGGCCCGTATCGAGGACATCGTGGTGTGCGGCGACGACGGCCCCGTACGGCTCAACGACACCCCTCGTGATTTGGTGATCGTTTAGGGAGAATCGGGACACCGTACACTCTCACAAGGAGTTTCTCGATGACCGTTGAGCGTGCCCTGCCCACCCCTGAGGCGCACGACCTGATCCAGCTGACCCGTGAGCTGGTGGCCAAGGAGGTCGCGCCCCGGGCCGCGGCCGACGAGGCGGCCGGGCGGTTCCCGCGCGAGGTGTTCGCCACGCTGGGCGCCGCCGGGCTGCTGGGCCTGCCCTACCCGGAGGAGTACGGCGGCGCGGCCCAGCCGCAGGAGGTCTACCTGCAGGTCGTCGAGGAGCTCGCGGCCGGTTGGCTCGCCGTCGGCCTCGGCGTGTCGGTGCACACGCTGTCCTGCTTCCCGGTGGCGGCGTTCGGCGGCGCGGAGCAGCGGGCGGCGCTGCTGCCCGCCATGGTCGGCGGCGACCTGATCGGCGCCTACTGCCTGTCGGAGCCGCAGTCCGGCTCCGACGCCGCCGCGCTGACCACCAGGGCCGTTCCCGGGCCCGACGGCTACACCGTCGACGGGGTCAAGGCGTGGACCACCCATGGCGGGGTGGCCGACTTCTACCTGGTCATGGCCCGCACCGGCGAGCCGGGCGCGCGCGGGGTGTCCTGCCTGCACGTTCCCGCCGGGGTCGACGGGCTGTCGTTCGCCGCGCCCGAGCGCAAGATGGGCATGCGGTCCTCGCCGACCGCGCAGGTGCGCCTCGACGGGGTACGCCTGCCGCGCGAGGCGCTGGTCGGCACGGAGGGTGAGGGGTTCCGCATCGCCATGGCGGCCCTCGACGGCGGCCGGCTCGGCATCGCCGCCTGCGCGGTGGGCGTGGCCCAGGCCGCCCTCGACGCCGCCACCGGCTACGCGCGCGAGCGGCGCCAGTTCGGCAGCCGGATCGTCGACTTCCAGGGCGTGTCGTTCATACTGGCCGACATGGCCACGCAGATCGCCGCCGCCCGGGCCCTCTACCTCGAAGCGGCCCGGCTGCGCGACGCCGGCCGCCCGTACGGCACGCGCGCGGCGATGGCCAAGCTGTTCGCCACCGACATGTGCATGAAGGTCACCACGGACGCGGTGCAGGTGCTCGGCGGCTACGGCTACGTCGAGGACTTCCCCGTGGAGCGCTACATGCGAGAGGCGAAGGTGCTGCAGATCGTCGAGGGCACCAACCAGATCCAGCGCCTGGTCATCGGCCGGGCGGTGGCCAAGGAGTGAGCCGGGGCCGGTGAGACGGGTCGGCGGGCGGCCCCGCCACCGGCTGCTACCCGGTGGCGGGGCGTTCCTCGTCGAACCAGCGGCGCAGCCGGCGCAGCACGGCCCGGAAGGCGCCCCGGTCGAGGGCCTGCTCGATCGTCCCGTCGCTGAACCGCTCGCCCCGGATGATCGCCGTGGCCAGCCGGGCCGCGTCGGCCACCGGCGCGTCGTCCAGGCCCCGCCCGTCCGGCCAGAGGGGGTTGCCGCGCACCCAGTCGGGCCAGCCGAACACCACGACCGCCCCCAGCTCGCCCAGCAGCCCGAGGATCCGCTGGACCGCCTCGCCGTACACGGGGTAGGGCATCTGGATCACGCCGGGTTCGAGCTCCTGGCCGCCGCGCCACGACACCTCCAGGTCGGCCGGGGTGAGCGCGTCGGCGCAGGCGAACAGCGCCCGCCAGCGCTCCTCCGGCTGGGCGGCGAGCCGGGCCGCGATCTCCTCGTCCGACGGCCCGGCCGCCTCCAGAGCCCGCCGGAAGGCGGCGTGCACGTCCGGTGTGAACAGCACGAACCGCGCCTCCGCCACCCGCGTGCGCGCCGACCTGACGGTGGCGACGGCGATGCGGGCGGCGTCCTCGACCGGCCAGCCGTAGATCCCGGCGGACACGGCGGGCAGGGCCACGGTCGCGGCCCCCACCTCGTCGGCGACCCGCAGCGCCTCGCGGTAGCAGGAGGCCAGCAGGTGCGAGCGGTCCTCGGTGCGGGAATGGACGGGGCCGACGGCGTGGATCACCCACCGGGCCGGCAGGTCGCCCGCCGTCGTGGCCACCGCCTGGCCCACCGGCAGGCCCCTGCCGTAGCGGGAGGCGCGCAGCATGCGGCACTCCTCCAGGATGGCGGGCCCGCCGCGCCGGTGGATGGCGCCGTCCACCCCGCCGCCGCCCATCAGGGAGGAGTTGGCGGCGTTGACGACGGCGTCGACGTGCTGCTGGGTGATGTCGCCCTGGACGAGCGTGATCCGCATGACTTCTCCGGTGCCGTGTGCTGGTCGCCCCATCTTCGCCGACGCTTTCAGCATTGACGAAGTGTCGGTCCGCGGCGGGCCGCCGATGGCACGATCCACCGCGTGTCCACCCCTGTACGCCCGATCCGGAACGGTCCGCCCCCGCCATCACCTGCCGTCGTCGTGACGCCCGGCGGGCCCCCGCGCCACGCCGCGGCCCGGCCGCCCGCCCTCGCGGCCGGGCGGCGGCCCGCTCGACGGCCGCACGGCGTCGCCGGCCCGCTCCGACCCCGGCGACCGGCCACGACGGAGGAGACGACGACAGGCGGCTGCGGAGGCCATAGGTGGGCACGGAACGCCGGTTAGAGGTCCGGCCGGCGCTGATGGCGGCGGCCGCCCAGGGCATCGACGAGGCGGGCCTGGCCCTGCACCGGCAGGTCGTCGCGTTCACCGGGGCGCTGGCCGCGCTCGGCCGGCCCTGGGGTGACGACGAGCTGGGCCGCGCGTTCTTCGAGGGGGAGGACGGCGCCCCGGGGTTCCGCACGGCCCGGGACGCGTCGCTGGAGTCACTCGCCGGCCGGGTGCTGGCGCTGCGCGGTCACGCGGCCGGCGTCACGCGGATGGCCGAGCTGTACGAGACGGCGGAGGCCGCCGGCGCGGGTCGAGCCGTCCCGCCCGCCGGCAGGGGCGCTCGGCCGCCGGGCGGCGCCGCCTCGCCCGCGCCGCTGGACGTCGTGGGCCCGGCAGGCGGCGCGCTGGCGCACGACGGCCCGCCGCCGCCGTGGGGCGCCTGGCTGCTGCGCCTCCTCGAGGAACTGGTCGTCGGCTGCTCGTGGCCGGCCGGGGACGCCCGGAGGCTGGAGCAGCTCGCCATCGCCTTCGAGGACATGGCCGAGGCGGCCGATCAGGTCGGGGACGCCGCCGCCGACCACGCGCGCGAGATCTTCAAGAACAACGCCGGAGCGGGGATCGAGGGGTTCGCCCGGTCCTTCTTCGGCATGGCGCGGGAGAGGGACCCGGCGGACCTGTGCCGCGCGGTCGCGGCCCACTGCCGGGCCATGGCCACCGGCATCGAGGCCGTCAAGACCCAGTTCCGGCGCTCGCTGCTGTTCCTCGCGGTGCTGTGGGCCACCGCGCGGGCCTTCGCGCTGCTGCCCGCCGGCGCGACCGCGCACCTGCTCGCGATGAGCCGGACCGCGGTGGTCGGCCTGGCGCTGCGCCGCCTGATCCTCGACGTACGGGTGCGCGCCGCCCTGGCGGGAGCGGTCTACGACGGCGGGCTCGGCTACATCGCCCAGGACGCCCAGCGGGACCACGGCCTGCGCCAGGACATCGACTGGACGTCGGTCGCCCTGTCGGCGGCGTTCTCCTCCGCGGCCGGGGCCACCATGGGAGCGGCCTACCTGCGGCTCGGCAGGGCCGCGGCCGGCGGGAACGACGTCGCCGGCTACCTCACCGGCCACCTGTCCGGCCGCCTCGCGGTCAACACCGCGCTCGGCTTCGCCTTCAACGCCGGTGGCGAGGCGCTGATGAACGGCGGCGACGTGGACTGGGGCAGGGCCCTGCTGATGGCGGGCGGCGCCGCCGTCAACGGGGAGGTGCTCAACGCCTTCGGCGTCAACGGGCCGGCCCTGGACCCGCTCGCCGTGGAGGGCGGTGCCCACCCCGCCGGGCCCGCCACGGGGCCGGGCCCCTCCCCGCGGTCGGCCACGCTCACCTCGGTCGCGGATGGCGCGGACGTCGGGGGCGGTGGTGGCGGGGACCTGTACGCGCACCCCGGCCAGGGGGCTCGGCAGGGGGCCGACGCCGCTCCGGCGGCACCTGGGGCAGCCGGGGTTCCCGGCCGGGATCCGGCCCATCCCGCCTACGCCGCGCAGCCCGGCACCCGCCAGGCCCAGGCTTTCCAGGGTCAGGCGTCCGAGGAGCGTGCGTTCCAGGATCGGGCCTTTCAGGATCGGGCCTTTCAGGATCGGGTGCTCCAGGGTCAGGCGTTCCAGGATCGGGCGTTCCAGGATCGGGCCTTTCCGGATCGGGCGCTCCAGGACCAGGGGCGGTCCGCAGGCGGTGCGGGCTCCCGGGAACCGGCCGCCCAGGCGACACATCCGCCGCTCGCCTCCCGAGCGCCCGCCGAGCACGCTCACGAGCGCGGTGGTGGAGGCGCCCATGAACGCGGTGGTGGAAGCGCCCACGAGCAAGCTGCCGGGGGCGCGGGCGAACGTGCTGCCCGGGGTGCCGACGATCGCGCGGCGGGGGGTGCCCACGAGCGCGGGGCCGGGGGCGGCGCCGCTGCTCGCGGTGACGTCGGCGCAGCTCAGGGAAGCGCTCCGGGCCGGGCCGGCGCGTCCTCGCCCGGCGTCTCCCACGACGGGGCCCGGGCCGAGGCGCCCTCGCCGGCCGATTCTCGCGACAGGGCCGGGGCCCCGCCGCGCCCCGCAGCCGACCCGGGTCCCGCAACCCACCCGGGCCCCGATGCCGCGCGGGGGCCCGCTGCCGGTGCCCCGTCCCCGGCAGCCGTCCACACCGTCACGGCAGCGGCCCACACCGCCGCGTCGCACACCGCCGCGTCGCACACCGCCGCGTCGGCGGCCGACGCCACACCGGTGGCCGCCGGAGCGCGGGCCGACGGGGGCACGATCGCGGCCGGAGGCACCGCAGCGGCCGACGGGACGCCGGCGAGCGACCGGGCCGGGCTCCCCGGAGGCGGCCACGACCCGTACCCGCGGTACGGCCGGGACGGGAGCGGCGGCGCGGAAGGGCCTGGCCACGACGGCGGAGACGGCGAGGTACGGCCCGATCCGGACGGTCCCCGGATCGACCTGTCCCTTCTCCACCCGGTCGCCGCCCTCGAGTTCTCGGCGGCGGTGCGGCAGGTGGCGGCGGAGTACCCCGCGCTGCACAGGGACCTGAGGCACCTGCGCGCCGACGACTTCAGCGCCGACCCGCGCCTGGCCGGCCTGCGGCTGGACGCCTACGCCGTCACCACGGGCGAGGGCCGGGGACTGTACTTCGACGCGAACGTCCTGAACGGCCGCCCGGCCTCCGAGGCCGCCTCGTGGGAGGAGGCGGGAGGCTGGACGGTGCCCGGCGGCGGCTCGATCGCGGGCGTCGTCCGCCACGAGTTCGGCCACTACGCCGCCGAGCGGATCATGCGGGACCCGGCCGTGCGCGCCGAGGTCGGCGACGTGGTGTCGCGCGAGCTCGGGTTCCCGTACGACCTCACGCGCCCGCACGACCCGGTCACGCGGACGGCCGTGGAGAGCAGGCTGTCCACGCTGGGCATGGACAACCCGCACGACATGATCGCGGAAGCGTTCGCGGAGGACGCGCCCGGCGCCCGGCCGCGCCCGCTGGCACGCGCGATCGGCGAGGTCATCCGCAGGCACTACGGGGGCGAACGCGACCTTTCACCGGTGGGGGACCGGCCCGCCGATCCGGTCGACGTGAGCCGGTCCGACAGGTCGCTGGGCGCCCGGGAGGAGGTCCACGCGCGGACGTCCCGCCCGGAGCACCCGGCCGCGGCCGGCGCCAGGCGGCTGATGGAGCAGTCGCGCTTCGCGGGGCGTGTGGACGACTGGGACGGCGTCCGGGCCACGCGCAGGGAGGGCAGGGACCTCATCCACGCCCACCGGCTGCACCAGGGGGTGGAGTGGCGCCGCTTCAGGGACGGGGCGGACCCGGAGACGGTCGGCTGGGTCGCCGGCATCCTGATGGGCGCGCCGTTCAACATCCCCTCGGAGCGGCTGTTCGCGGCCCGGGAGCCGGACCCCGGCCCCGTCGCGGACCGCCCCGGCGGCGGCGAGCCCGCTCCGAGGACGGGCCGGCCCAAGCTCGTGTACGTCAAGGAGACCACCGACGACCCGTCCGGCGGCGGCGAGGACCGGCCCGACACCCCGCAGAACAACCCCGGCATGCTGCAGGACACCCAGGGCAGGACGGTCGAGCGGCAGGTCGCGAAGATCTGGCAGGACATCAAGGGACCGTTGCAGCAGGCGGCCGACGATGCGTGGGCGAAGGGCAAGGAGCGCCTGCGCAAGGAGAACCCGGAGCTCCACGCCGCCGACCCGCACCTCGTGGGCGACGCGGCGACGCTCGTGGGCACGTACGCGCACACGCACCTCAACCAGTGGATCATCGACAACGGCGACAAACTCGTCGACCCGGAGAAGGGATACCGGCTGCGCGGCGAGGTCTCCTACGACAGGAAGGGGCGCGAGGTCCACGACACCCGCGACGGGCAGGGCGCGATGCTCTTCGGCAGGCGCAGGGACACCATCCGCCCGGACATCGTCCTGGAGCGCACCGTCACCGTCGAGGACAACAAGGGCCGGGTCGTCGCCCACAACTGGGACGTGGTCCTGGTCATCGACCTGAAGACCGGCAAGGCGCCCATCGCCGCGGAGTGGGAGGGCAAGGTCTATGAACGGCTCAATCCGGTGTTCGCGTCCAAGGAGCTCCGGCCCGCCGAACGCACGATCGAGGCCATCGCGAAGGCCACGGCCGAGGCCAGGCGCGAACGCGAGATCGAGCAGGCGCGCAGACGGAGGGAGGCACGTGGGCACTGAGCGCATGATCACTGAGCGCGTGATCACGGGGGTGGTTCGCCGATGACCGGAGCACCCGAGACGTGGGAGCGGCTGGCCCGGTCGCTGCGCGGCGACCTGCCGGGCCGGTGGACGCTGCGCGGCCCCGGGAGCCACCCGTTCCTGGTCCGAGAGCCGGTCGCCTGGACCATCGCGTGGGTGGGCCATCGCCGGCGCGGCTCGCACGGCACGCTCTCGGCGGGCGTGCTGCCGCTGGTGGAGCCGTTCACCGGCTGGCACCTGGAGTACGGGACGGTGATGGACGACGTCGTCGGCGGCCCCCGCACGCTCGACCTCGACTCGCCGGAAGCGCTCGGCGTGGCCCGCGCGTTCGTGCTCGGGCACGCGCTGGAGATCCTCGGCCACTGGTCGCTGGAGCGGATCGCCGAGACGGCCGAGGCGCGGTTCGCCGCGCGGCCGGACGACCCGCGGGGCAGCGGCTGGACGGTGCTGCCCGGCTGCCGGGTGGTCCTGGCCACCGGTTCGCCCGAGGAAGCGGCGCGGCGGCTCGCTGGCCCGGACCCCGAGGACCGGGAGTACTACGGCGGCCTGGCGAACGCCTGGCGCGCGGGGGGACGGGAGGCGGCGCTGCGCTTCCTGCGGCGGCACCGCGACGACGTCCTGCGCGGCGAGCAGGTGGATCGGGCCCGCTCATGAACAGGACGGGATCAGCACGGGAGGAGGCGTCCCATGCGGCGTCGGCCGAGCATCTGTGACGCCTGCGCCCGGCTGCGGCAGCGGGCGAATCCGCAGGCCGTGAGCTCGATCGAGCGCTACGTCCCGTACTGCGAGGCGTTCCCACGCGAGGTGCCCGAGGAGATCGTCTTCGGCGGGTTCGACCACCGCCGGCCGTATCCCGGCGACGGGGGGATCCGGTTCGAGCCGCGCGCCGGCGGTGAGAGCGCCCTGGCCGCGTACGAGCGCGAAGGGCGCCCGCCCGCCGGTGGGTGAGGCGGCTCCCGCGCCTTGATCGGATGTGTTGATCATGTGACAATGCGCATGCGAGGGATGACAGCCGGACACCGGGGGACGCCGCCCATGATCCGTGTGCCGATCGAGCGGTCCTAGGATGCCGGCCGACGAGCTGGACGACGCGTTCGCGGCCGGCCGGGCCTGCGCGCTGGCCGCCGAGTGCGGCAGGGACCTGCGGCGCTGCGCGCAGATGTACGGCGGGCTGTTCCCTCAGGCGGCCTTCGACGCCGACCTCTACTCCTCGCTGACGCTGGCCGGCGCGTTCAGCTCCCCCTGGACGGGGGCCGACGGCCTGAAGGTGGGCAACCGGGCCGCGCTGTGGGTGCTGGCCGTCGAGCGGCTGGTCCACCACACCGCCACCGGGCGCGAGCAGGTGGACACCCTGGTGCGCGACTGCCTGGCCGTCGCCGACGGGGCCGTGCCCGGGGCGGCGGTGACCCGGTTCCTGGCCGACCTGCGCGACGAACTGGACACGGTCGCCGCCTTCGGGGCGCTGCACGGCCTGTGGCGCGACCAGCTCGCCCGGACGCTCGCCGCGATGGCCCGCGCCTGGATGTGGCGCGACAGCCGTGCCGTGCCCACGCTCGCCGGGTACGTGGACAACGCCGACAGCCACGGCTCCGCCTTCGTGGACCTGTCGTACTGGATCTACGCGGGAGAGGAGTGGGCCAGGGGGCACCTGGCAGAGCTGCGGCCCGCCAGCGCGCAGGTGCAGCGCTACCTGCACCTGCTGGGCGACCTGGCCTCCTACCGCCGGGACGTCAGCTGGGGCGACCTCAACGTGCTCATGCTCGGCGTCAGCCGCGCCGAGGTGACGGGCGCGATGGCGGAGCTGGCGCGCGAGGCCGCCGAGCTGATCGGCGAGCTGAGCCGGCCCAGCCCCCGCACGGCCGCCTACCTGCGGCGGCGCATGCACTTCCACGCCGGGTTGCACGGGGCGTCCGCCTGAATCACCGTACTCTCCGTGAAATGTTGATTTTTGAACAGGTATGTGGCTTGAGGGGACTATGTGGCGTTGCTAGGGTGGCCCGGTATCGAGTTTCTGGATCAACCACTACTGTGCCTTGACACCTTCACCTGACAAGGCGCTCCAGGGCGGACTACGTGCGGCCCTGCCGCGCGGGGACATATGGGCGGTGCTCGATGGACTTCGGCCTCTCCGGTCGCCGGAGACTGCCCACCGCGATCAAGATCTTGATCGCGGGCGGCTTCGGCGCGGGCAAGACCACCATGGTCGGCGCCGTCTCCGAGACCCGCACGCTGCGCACCGAAGAGGCGCTCACGCACGTCGGGCAGCACATCGACGACCTGTCGGGCGTCGAGGCCAAGCCCACGACGACCGTCGTCATGGACTTCGGCCGCATCACCATCCACGGCGACTACATGCTCTACCTGTTCGGCACGCCGGGGCAGGAGAGGTTCTGGTTCGTCTGGGACGACCTGACCATGGGGGCGCTCGGCGCCGTCGTGCTCGCCGACACCCGACGGCTGGCCGACTGCTTCCCCTCGATCGACTACTTCGAGCGGCACGAGACGCCGTTCGTGGTGGCGCTCAACTGCTTCGACGGCGCCCGGCCCTTCACGGTCGGCGAGGTGCGCCAGGCGCTCAACCTGGAGCCCGAGATCCCCATCGTGCTGTGCGACGCCCGCCGGCGCGACTCCGGCCGCGACGTGCTGATCACGCTCGTCGAGCACGCCATGCGCCGGGGCGTCACCCCCGTCGGGACCATGTCGTGACCTCGACCGGCTATTTTTGACCGATGGAGGAGATCGACCGCCGGATCGTCACGTTGCTGGCCGGGGACGGCCGGATGAGCTTCACCGACCTGGCCAGGGAGACCGGGCTCTCGGTCTCCGCCGTCCACCAGCGGGTGCGCCGCCTGGAGAAGCGCGGCGTCGTCCGCGGCTACGCCGCCATCATCGACTACGACGCGATCGGGCTGCCGCTCACCGCGTTCGTGTCGATCAAGCCCATCGATCCGGCCGCGCCCGACGACGCCCCCGACCGGCTGGCCCACCTGAGCGCCATCGAGGCCTGCCACAGCGTGGCCGGCGACGAGAGCTACATCCTCAAGGTCCGCGTCGCCTCCCCGGTGGGGCTGGAGGACCTGCTGCAGCAGATCCGCGCCTCGGCGAACGTCTCCACCCGCACCACGGTCGTCCTCAGCACCCCCTACGAGCACCGCGCCGCCGAACTGGCGGGCGACAGCGGCAAACCCGACGGCGACGCCGCCTCCTGACACCGCGCCCTGACACCGTTTCCTGACAACACCACGGGCACGCCCGAGGGCGTGCCCGTGATGGTGGGCGGCGGTCGAGCGCGCGATCCTCAGCGCTTGATCGACAGCAGCCGGTCCGCGGGGAGCGGCGTGACCGGAGCCTGCGCCGTCCTGGCGGCGCCCGGCCCGCACAGGCCCGCCATCAGGTGACCGCCCAGGGCGGCGTCGATGGGGTGCGGCTCGAGCACGCCCTCGTCGTTGACCCTCTGATACTTCATCAGGTTGAACCCGAACGACATCAGCCGGCGGCCGTCCGGGCTGGCCAGCGACTGGGTGCCCATGCCCCACACCCCGCCGTCGTGCCCCCAGAACCGGCCGCACGGCAGGTCCAGCGCGTAGAGGCCGAGGCCGTAGTCGATGGCGAACCCGCCTACCCCGACCGGCACGGTCTTCTGCATCTCGGTGAGCTGCGCCCGGCCGAGGAGCCGGCCCTGCAGCAGCGCCCGGTAGAACCGGTTGAGGTCGTCCATGGTCGACACCAGCGCCCCGGCCGTGCCGCCCCAGGACATGTCGTAGACGCTGTAGTCACGCGGCGGGTCGATCAGCCCGTACATCGACTCGTACGCCTTGGAGTGCGGGCCCGGGATGCGCGGGGTGCGCGGGAACGACGTGTCGCGAAGCCCCGCCCGGCCGATCACGTGGCGGGTGATGTGGCGCTCGGCCGGTGCGCCGGTGACCTTCTCCAGCAGCAGGCCGGCGATGATGTAGTTGGTGTTGGAGTACGAGCCCGGCGTGGCACCCGGCTCGCCCGTGGGCGGCGCGGCCAGCCCGAACTCCACGAGCTGTCGCGGCTGGAGCGTGCGGAAGCGGTGCTCGTCGAGGCTGGCGGTCGAGCCCTGCGCCAGCGACGGGAACGCCCCCAGGACGTAGTCGGCGATGTGGCTGGTGTGGTTGAGCAGCATCCGCACAGTGACCCGGTCGCCGCGCTCGCCCGGCAGCAGCCCGGGCAGGTAGCGGTTCACCGGCGCGTCCAGCTCGACGGCGCCCCGCTCCACCTGTTGCAGCACGGCCACGGCGGTGAACGTCTTGGTGATGCTGCCCACCCGGTGCCGCATGTCCGCCCGCACCGGCCGGCGGGTCTCCACGTCGGCCACGCCCGAGGCGCCCTTCCAGCCGTGGCCCCCGTCGCGCACGGCTGAGTAGATGCCGTACATGCCGGCCTCGTGGACGGCGTCGAGCGACTGCCGCAACGCCTGGCGGTCGAGCGGCGAGCCGGACGCCTGTGACGTCGCCGCGGGGGCGGCGGACGGGCCGGTCACCGGGGCGCCGGCGGCTGCCGGGGCGGCCGGCGCCGCCGTGGCGAGCAGCGCGCCCGCGGCGGTCACGGCCAACATCCGCCTGCCGCGGCGCGGCGTCATGGTCCTGTCGTCCTTCTGGGTGGATCGGCTCGGAGTCATGGCATCAGCATGATCCAATCCGCGGCGCCGGGTTAGTCCGCTGTGTCACCGGCTGCGCATGACAGCCGTCATGCGGGGCCGGTGACACCTGTCCTGCGGTCAGGCCGGCACGCCCTCCTCGTAGCGGGCGCGCAGGCGGGACCCGGCCGCCTCGGTCGCGCCGAGGCGGTCGAGGCCGCTGAGCGCGGCGCCGACGATCGGCGGCACGTCGGCCACGACGATCTCGGCGTGCGGCGCCGCGGCGGCGAACCCGTGCTCCAGCAACGACGTCAGGAGCGGGTCGCGGGCCCGCAGGACGCCGCCGCCGAGCACCACCTCGGCGGGCGTCTCCAGCAGGCCGAGGCGGCGCAGGCACACCTGGGCCATGATCGTCACCTCCCCGGCCAGCCGCTCCACCAGGCCCAGCGCGACCGCGTCGCCCCCGGCCGCCGCCGCGAGGACACCGGGGGCCAGCTCGTGCAGCCCGCCGTACGGCACCCGGTCGAAGTGCAGGTCCAGCGCGAGCTCCTCGACCGTGTGGACGCCGAAGTGTGCCCGCACCACGTCCACCAGGGCCGTGGCGGGGCCGCGGCCGTCCTCGGCGCGCGCCGCGTGCCACAGGGCGTCCTCGCCGATCACCTGGCCGCCGCCCCAGTCGCCGCTGATCCGGCCGAGCGCCGGGAAGCGGGCCACCTCGCCGGTGGGGGAGACGCCGACGGCGTTGATGCCCGCGCCGCACACCACCGCGACCCCCCACGCGGCCGAGGCGCCCGCCCGGAGCAGCGCGAAGGTGTCGTTGCGCACGACCACGTCCGGAGCGAGACCCCGCGCCGAGAACTCCCGGGCCAGCGCCTCCTCCTCGACCGGCAGGTCGGCCCCGGCCAGGTAGGCGGCCACATGGTCGAACGGCGGGTGCCGCCCGGGCGGCAGGGCCTCCCGCACCGCCTCCCGCAGCGCGTCGGTCACGGCCCGCTCGATCACGTCCACGGCCGCCGCGACGCCCGCGCTCTGCGGCAGGAACGGTCCCGAGCGGGCCGTGGCCAGCACCTCGCCGTCGTCGGCGACCACGGCCACGTCCGTCTTGCTGTTGCCGCCGTCGACCGCCAGGACGAGCCTGCGGCCCGCTGCCGGCGCACCGTTCGCGGGTGCACTGTTCGCGGGTGCACTGTTCATGGGCGCACTGTTCACGGGCGTACTGTTCACGGGCGTACCGTCCACGGCAGGAAGGAGTGGTTGGCCTCCAGCAGCAGCCCGGTTAGCTCCTCGGCGACCGCGTCCTGGCCGACCAGCGGGTGGGCGAGCAGGGCGTCGCGCACCCGGTCGGCGCCGCCGTGCCGGGCCGCCTCCAGGGCCAGCGTCTCGTACGCCGACACGTGCCCGATAAGCCCCGCGTACAGCGGCTCGACCGGCGCGACCGGCAACGGCCTGGCGCCCGCGGCCGTGACGGCGGCGGGCACCTCGACCACGGCGTCGGGGTCCAGGAACGGCAGCGTGCCGTCGTTGCGCACGTTCACCACCTGGACGTCGCCCCGGTCGCCGAGCAGCGACGCGATGAGCGCCACCGCCGCCTCGGAGTAGTAGGCGCCGCCGCGGCCGGCGAGCAGCTCGGGCTTGGTGACCACCGACGGGTCCGCGTACAGCTCCAGCAGCCTCGTCTCCATGGCCGCCACCTCGGCGGCCCGTGACGGCTTCGAGCGCTGTTCGCCGACGACGGCGTCGTGCGCGTAGAAGTAGCGCAGATAGTACGAGGGCACCGCGCCGAGCCGCCGGAGGAGCTCCGGGCGCAGGCCGACCGCTTCGGCGATCCCCTCGCCGTGCGAGGCGAGCAGCGACGGCAGCACGTCCTGCCCGTCGAGGTGGACGGACCGTTCCCACGTCAGGTGGTTCAGCCCCACGTGGCCGAGCGACACCCGCGACGGCGGCACGCCCAGCAGTTCGGCGAAGCGCCGCTGGAAGCCGATGGCCACGTTGCACAGCCCGATGGCCCGGTGCCCGGCGTCCAGCAACGCCCGGGTGACGATGCCGACTGGGTTGGTGAAGTCCACGATCCACGCGTCCGGCGCGTTGCGCCGCACCACGTCGGCGATCTCCAGCACGACCGGAACGGTCCGCAGCGCCTTGGCCAGCCCGCCCGCGCCCGTCGTCTCCTGGCCGACGCAGCCGCAGCGCAGCGGCAGCGTCTCGTCCACCTCGCGCGCCGCCTGCCCGCCGACCCTGAGCTGGACCAGCACGGCCTGCGCGCCCGCGACCCCCTCCTCGACCGAGGAGGTGGCCGTCACCCGGCCCGGATGCCCGGCGTGCGCGAGCATGCGCCGCGCCATCCCGGAGATCAGCTCCAGCCGTGACCCGTTCGGATCGACCAGCGCGATCTCGGTCACCGGCAGTTCGTCGCGCAGCCGCGCGAACCCGTCGATCAGCTCGGGCGTGTACGTCGAGCCGCCCCCGACCACGGCGAGTTTCAACCCTTCACTCCTGTCAGCGTGACGCCCTCGATGAAGACCCTCTGGGCGAAGAAGAACAACACGATCACCGGGGCCGTCACCAGCAGCGTGGCGGCCATGGTGAGGTTCCACTGGACACTGTGGAACGCCTTGAACGTGGCCAGCCCCACCGACAGGGTCCAGCCCTCCTGGGCCACTCCGCCGTACAGCAGCGGCCCGTAGTAGTCGTTCCAGCAGTAGAAGAACTGGAACAGTGCCACGGCGGCGATCGCCGGCCGTGCCATCGGCAGCACCACCTTGAACAGCGTCCGCAGGTCGGAGCAGCCGTCCACCCGGGCGGCGTCGGTGTAGTCGCGCGGGATCGAGATGAGGAACTGGCGCAGCAGGAAGATGGAGTAGGCGTCGCCCAGCAGCATCGGCAGGATCAGCGGCCACAGGCTGTCGGTCAGCCCGGCCCGCGCCCAGATGAGATAGACGGGCACCGCGACGACCTGCGGCGGCAGCATCATGGTGGTGATCACCAGCAGGAACGCCAGCCGCCGCCCGCGGAAGCGGAACCTCGCCAGCGCGTACGCCACGGGCACCGACGACACCAGCATGAACACGGTCCCGAGCCCGGCGTACAGCAGCGTGTTGGCCGTCCAGCGCAGCAGCTCGGACTTGGCGAAGACGGTGGCGAAGTTCTCCCAGTTCCAGGTCCGCGGCCACAGCTCGCTGGTCAGCGCCTGCTCGTCGGTCATCAGCGCGGTCAGCGCCAGGAAGAGCGGCGGGGCCAGGAACATCAGCGCCAGCGCGATGGCCAGCGCGTGCGTGGCGACCCAGACCAGCATCCGCCGCCTGCGGGGGGCGGCGCCGGTGCGGCGCGCCCCCCGGACGCCGGCGGGGGAGGGCGCGGTGACGGTGACGCTCATGAGCTCTCCTCGGCCCGGCGGAACTGGCGCAGCAGGACCAGCGTGAAGATCATCGACGTGCCGAACAGCAGCAGCGCCAGCACACAGGCGTAGCCCATGCTGTAGTCGCGGAACCCGACGTGGAACAGCCACTGCGGCAGCGTGAGCAGCGACTCGTCCGGGTAGCCGGGGATGAAGTTCGAGCCGGCCGAGTCGGTCGCGCCCGACGCCACCCGGGAGGCGATCATCGCCTGCGTGAAGTACTGCAGCGCGTAGATCACCCCGGTGACCGCGGAGAACATGAGCACCGGCGAGATCATCGGCAGCGTCACGCTGCGGAAGCGCCGCCAGGCGCCCGCCCCGTCGATGGCGGCGGCCTCGTACAGGTGCTTGGGCACGTCCAGGAGGGCCGCCAGGAAGATCACCATGGTGTTGCCGCAGCCCCACAGCGCCAGCAGCGTCAGGCTCGGCTTGGACCAGGCCGGGTCGCCGAACCAGTCGGGCCCGGTGATGCCGAACACGGCGAGGAACTGGTTCCACGGCCCGGTCGCCGGGTTCATCAGGAACACGAACGTCACCGTCCCGGCCACCGCCGGCACCAGCGTCGGCAGGTAGAAGATCGTCCGGAACAGCCCCACCCCGGCCTTCAGCATCGTCACGAGCTGGGCCACGGCCAGCGAGAACAGCACCTGCGCCGGCACCATGAACGCCACCAGCCACAGGGTGTTCTTCGCCGACGTCACCACCCTGGGGTCCTTGAGCAGGTAGCGGTAGTTGTCCAGCCCGGCGAACTCCAGCGTGAACAGGTCGTAGCGGTGGAAGGAGAAGTAGACCGTGGCCAGCAGCGGGTAGACGAAGAACACCGACACGCCGACCAGCCAGGGTGACAGCCACAGCAGGGCCCGCAGGCCCTCGCCGCGCCGCCACCGGGGCGATCCCGGACGGGCGGGCGCGGCGTGGGAGACGGAAGCCATCGCGGATCAGCCCCCGGACAGCTTCAGCTTGTCGTCGATCTGCTTGTCCACGCTCTTCAGGCCGGCGTCGAGGTCGGTGACCGCGCCCTTCTCCCACCGGGCGAGGAACGTGGACAGCGCCTCCTGGTTGAAGACGCTGTTGACGTTGGCCGGCAGCGTCGAGGTCTTCGGGTGGGCGAAGATGTCGAGGAACGTCCTGAAGTTGGCGTCCTCGGCCAGGTCCGGCGACTCCATGGCGGCCTTGGTCGTCGGCACGTTGCGCAGCGCGTTCGACAGGGTCACCAGCGAGCCGGTGTCGGTGGTCAGGTGCTTGACCAGCTCCCAGGCGTGCTGCGGGTGCTTGGCGCCCTTCGGCACGCCGATCACGGTGCCGGCGGTGAAGCCGCTGCCGTACAGGTCGGGCTTGTCGTCGGCGACCGGCAGCGGGGCCGTGCCGTAGTCCATGTCCTTCGCCTTGGGATCGCCCGCGATCATCGCATTGCGCCACTCGCCGTCGAGGATCATGGCGACCTTGCCCTTGAAGAAGGGGTGCTCGGCGCTCCACTCGTCGCCGAGGCTCTTGCGGAACTTCTCCAGCTTGTCGTAGCCGTACCAGTCGACGAGCTCCTTCTGCCAGGTCAGCAACTGCTTCCAGGCCGGGTCGGAGCCGATCGCCGAGGTGCCGTCGGGGTTGTACCAGGTGGCGCCGACCATCGGGCCCATGTGGCTGGGGGAGTTCTCGTAGTACTGGAAGCTCGGGACGAACCCGGCCACCTTGATGTCGCCGTTCGCGTCGCGGACGGTGAGCTTCTTGGTCAGCGCGGTCAGCTCCGACAGCGTCTTGGGCGGCTGCTCGCCCTTCATCAGGGCCTTGTTGTAGTAGAGGCCGTACGCGTCGGCGAGCAGCGGCATCGTGCACCGCTTGCCCTCGAACTCGGTGTAGGTCCGCGACACCTCCGGCAGCACCGTCAGGTCGATGCCGTCCTGCTTGATGACGGGGGTGAGGTCCTGGAACGATCCCGACCTGCACCACTGGGCGACGTTGTCGGTGGTGAAGGAGGCCGCCACGTCGGGCGCCTTGCCGCCCCGGATGGACTGGGTGATCTGGTCGTCCTGGACGCCCTTGGTGGCGTTCACCTTGATCTGCGGGAACTTCTTGTTGAAGCCGGCGATGGCGTCCTCGAACGCCTTGACCTCGGCGTCGGTGGAGAAGCCGTGCCACAGTTCGAGGGTCGCGGCGGGCAGGGCCTGCGAGGCCGTGCCGGAGGGCTTGGGCTGCGCGCCGAGCGACGGCGCCGCCTCCTTGCCCGCTGTGCAGGCGGTCAGCGCCAGGGCCGTGAGGCCGGCGACCGCGAGGGGGACGAAGCGCACGGGGGGTGCCTCCTGATCATGTGGGGACTACCGTGGAACGGAAGACCTCGTCACGGGCCGTGGCGAGGGCCAGGTCGAGCGCCCCGGCGAGCACGGGGTTGCCGTCGACGGTCGACAGCCGCACCTGGGGGCGGGGGATGGTGAGCGCGTGCAGCTCGTGCTCGATCAGCTCGCGCAGGGTCTGGCCGCCGGACAGCACGACGCCGCCGGTCAGCACGATGAGGCCGGGGTCCACGACGGACGTGATGGCGGCCAGGCCCACGGCCAGCCGGGCGGCGATGTCGCGCAGCCCGGCCCGCGCGTCGTCGGCCCGCGGGCCGGCGCCCTGCGCCGCGCGCACCGCGTTGGCGACGGCCTGGCGGAAGTCCGTGCCGCGCACGCCGTACGAGCGCAGCAGCTTCAGCACGACCTGGCCGCCGGTGAGCGCCTGGTAGCCGTGGTTGGCGAACCGGCCGGCCTCGCGGGCCGTCGGCGCGCCGGGGGTGGGCATGTACCCGACCTCGCCCGCGCCGCCCGTCGCGCCGCGGTGCATCCGGCCGCCGAGCACGAGGGCCGAGCCGATGCCCTCGTCGGCCCACAGCAGCACGAAGTCGGGGTGGTCGTGCGCGGCGCCGTGGGCCTGCTCGGCGAGCGCGACGAGGTTGACGTTGTTCTCGACCGCGACGGGCACGCCGAGCCCCCGGGACAGGGTGGGCACCAGGTCCGGGATGTGCCAGCCCGGCATGTCCTTGGCGGTGGCGTAGCCGAGCCGGCCGGTGGACGGGTCGATCGCCGCCTGCACGCCGATCACCACCTGCCGCAGCGGGCCGGGCGGGCCGGCGCCGGCCAGGGCGGCGTTCAGCCGGTCGACCAGCTCGCCGGGCGGCCGGCGGGGGGTGGGCAGGACGTGCTCGCCGACGATCGTTCCCGTGATGTCGGCGATGCGGGCCTCGATCCGGCCGGGCGTGACGTCGAGCGCGCCCGCGTACGCCGCCGCCGGGTTGATCCGGTAGAGCTCCGCCGTACGGCCCGGCAGGCCCTCCCTGATGCCGTCGAGCACCACCAGCCCCGCCTCCTGCAGGCGGGCCAGGAGCTGGGACGCGGTCGGCTTGGACAGGCCCGTCAGGGCGCCGATCTCCGGGCGGGTCAGCGGCCCCCGCTCCAGGAGCGCCTGCAGTGCCGCGCGGTCGTTGATCGCGCGGAGCAGGCTCGGGGTCCCCGGCACAGGACTGCTCACACGTCCCCCTTCGCTCAAGAGTTAGGAAACTTTCCTAACTTGAGGTGAAGGTAAGGAATCCCGGGGCCCGAGGTCAAGAGGTGAAACCAAGCCGTGACAGCGAGCGGTGCGGTGTGGGGCGCTGAAAGGGCGCAAGAATAGGAGTGCCTCGACGGGCATGCTAATGTCGTCGTTTGTCGTAACAACAAGCAGAATGGCCCGGAGTGTCCCATTAACAACAATAATGGTCTGGCGGGAACTCGTCAAACAGAGCTCGCCAGGGAGCAGGACCACGTCACCCGCCTCTACGAGCGCCTCGACACGCTGCGCGAACGCACCCAGCGGCAGCTCAAGGAGGTGCTGGCCACCGGGGCGGTGGGAACGATGCAGAACCGCTCCGAACGCGACACCTTCGCCGAGATGTACGCCTCCCGGCTGGCCCGCCTGTGGGCAGTCGAGCGCGGACTGGCGTTCGGCCGGCTCGACCACGTCGACGAGGGCCTGCTCTACATCGGCAAGATCGGCCTCACCGACGACGAGCAGGACCGGCTCCTCATCGACTGGCGGGCCCCGGTGGCGCAGCCGTTCTACCGCGCCACCCCGGCCGCGCCCATGGGCGTCACCCGCCGCCGCCACCTGCAGACCAAGGGCCGCACGGTCGTCGGCGTGGACGACGACCTGCTCGACCTCGACGCGCTGAGCGACGACGACCGCGCCACGCTCAACGGCGAGGCCGCCCTGCTGGCGGCGCTGGACGAGCGGCGCACCGGCCGCATGCGCGACATCGTCGCCACCATCCAGGCCGAGCAGGACCGCGTCATCCGCGCCGACCTCAACGGCGTCCTCGTCGTCCAGGGCGGCCCCGGCACCGGCAAGACCGTCGTCGCCCTGCACCGGGCCGCGTACCTCCTCTACACCCACCGCGAGCGGCTCGACCGGCGCGGCGTGCTCATCCTGGGCCCCAACCCGACGTTCCTGCGCTACATCGAGCAGGTTCTGCCCTCGCTCGGCGAGACGGACGTGCTGCTGTCCACGGTCGGCGAGCTCTACCCCGGACTCACCGCCACCGCCCGCGAACGGCCCGAGGTCGCCGCGGTCAAGGGCGACACGCGCATGGCCGAGGTGATCGCGCGGGCCGTGCGCGACCGCCAGCGCATGCCGCGCAAGCCCGTCGAGCTCGCCCTCGGCCGCTACACCCTCACCATCGACCGCCCCATGCTGGACGCCGCCCGGCACAAGGCGAGCCGCTCGCGCCGCCCGCACAACCAGGCCCGCGCCGTGTTCGTCAGGTCCGTGCTGAACGCCCTGGCCCGCCAGGCCGCCAAGAAGCTCGGCAGGGGCCTCATCGACGAGGACGAGCTGGCCGACCTGCGCGAGGAGCTGCGCACCGAGCCCGTGGTCAAGGCCGCGCTCAACCGGCTCTGGCCGTACCTCACCCCGCAGCGCCTGCTGCTCGGCCTGTACGGCTCGCCCGAGCGGCTCGCTCACGCCGCCGCCGGGCTGACTCCCGAGGAGCGGGCGCTGCTCCGGCGCGACCCGGGCCGCGCGTCGGAGTGGACCGAGTCCGACGTGCCGCTCCTCGACGAGGCCGCCGAACAGCTCGGCGAGATCGACGAGCAGGTGCTGCGCGCCACCGCGCTGCAGGCCGAGGAGGAGCTCGCGGCGGCCCGGCAGGCCGAGGAGCACGAGCGGGAGGCCGAGCTCGCCTACGCCCGCGAGGTGCTGGAGCTGACGGGCCTGTCCGACGTCATGGAGGCCGAACGTCTCGCCGAGCGCCAGCGCGGCCAGGGCCCCTACCTCACCACCGCCGAGCGCGCCGCCGCCGACCGCACCTGGGCCTACGGGCACGTCATCGTGGACGAGGCGCAGGAGCTGTCGCCCATGGCGTGGCGGGCCGTCATGCGGCGGGTGCCCAACCGGTCGATGACGATCGTCGGCGACATCGCGCAGACCGGCTCCGCGGCGGGCGCCCGGTCCTGGGCCGAGGTGCTCGACCCGTACGTGGCGGGACGCTGGCGGCAGGAGCGGCTGACCGTCAACTACCGCACGCCCGTCGAGCTCATGGAGGTGGCGGCCCGGGTGCTCGCCGCCATCGACCCGGCCCTGCGTGCGCCCGCCTCGGTCCGGGAGGGCGGCGTGCGGCCCTGGACCGCGCCGGTCGCCGCGCTGCCCGAGCTGGTCAAGGCCGAGGTGGGCGAGGGCGGCAAGGTCGCGGTCGTGGTGCCCGACGCGCTGCTCGGCCCGCTCGGCGAACGGGTGAGCGCCGCCGTGGACGGCGCCGTGGTCGTCGCGCCCGGCACCGGCCGTGGCGGGGGAGCCGCGGCGCTCGACGCGCCGGTCGCGGTGATGGGGGTGACGGATGCCAAGGGGCTGGAGTTCGACGCGGTGCTCGTGGCCGAGCCGGGCGGCATCGCCGCCCAGTCGCCGCGCGGGCTGAGTGACCTCTACGTGGCGCTGACCAGGGCCACCCAGCGGCTCGGCGTCCTGTACGACGAGCCGCTGCCCAGGCCGCTGGGGGAGGCGTTCGGCGACCTGCCACGGCGCGGACATATGTCGACAAATGGGCTCTGACCCGCTTTGGCGACGCACGCCAAGCATGTCCTACCTGCGAAAACTTGATGTTTCTGCTGATCGGGACACGGTTGACATCTGAGGTGGAGTCGGTAGTTTGCTGCGCAGTCCAGCACGGGACTTGGCCGGTTGGCCGTCTCTGACATCGTCGGATCCTGCGTCCGTGACGGAGCGTGACTCCGTCCACACAGCCAGGTGCAGGGCCGTCGGTCCGTCGAGTCGGGGCACCCCAGCCGGGCGGGGGGTTGGACCCGGGACGGGCCCGGTAGCCCAGTAGACAACGGAATTCCGCGCTCGCCGCCGACGAGACGGGTCCGGTCCGAAGGGTTTCCGGGCCCTCTTCCCGCTCTCGTGCACAGGATCGCCATCAGCGCGGGTGATCCCACGGCCTCGTCGTCCGCGGGATCACCCAGCCGCTCCGCCTCCGGCTCCACCAGCGATCCCCCACCCTCCGCCCGGCCCGCCGCCCCCTCGCGCGGCGGCCCTTTCCCCGCCGGCGACACACCTGGGGCTCCCGTTCCGCGATCGGCCGTGCCACGACGACCTGAGGGCCGCCTCGGAGCGGTACCGTTTCGACTAGCAGGTTCGGCCTCGGGGCGTGACTTGCGGATTGCGGTTGACGGAAGCAGGCGTGCGCGTGCCCGGGGCAGGCGCGGCGAGGAGCGGGCGGAGTGGCGCAGGAGAGCACGGGCCTACGGCCCACGACGGGCAGGTCATCGCCCGGTGAGCCGTCGTCACGCGCCCGCCCGACCGACGACCACCCCAGCGCCCCCGCACCACCGGACGCGACGGCGGGCACAGCCGCCCCGGCGCCGTCGGGCGCGACACCGGCCGCCGCCACCCCGGCCACCGCACGCGACTCCGCCACCCCGGCACACCCCACGGACCAGGTGGACGACACCGACGCGCACGGCCTCGTCGCGGGCGCGCGGCAGGACACCGCCGGCCCCGAAGAGGCCGCCGAGAGAGGAAGGCGGCCCGCCTCGCGGGAGCCCGGTCATGACCAGGCGGGGGAGGGCGTGCACGACGCTTCGGGCGGGGCGGGCAGGACCCGGCCCGTCAAGGGGCGCGGGGGAGCGCCCGAGTCCCGGCGGATGACGCTGGCCAGGGCGGCCGCCGCCATGGCGGGCGGGGCGCTGCTGTTCCTGGCGTTCCCGCCGACCGACTGGTGGGCCTGCGCGCCGCTCGGCATCGGCCTGGTCGTCGCCGCCCTCCACGGCACCCGGCCCCGCCGGGCGGCCTGGCTGGGCTACCTGGCCGCCGTCGTGTTCCTGCTGCCGGCCCTCGCCTGGGTGCGCACGATCGGCGACGACGTCTGGGTGATGCTGGTCGGCGTCTCCAGCGTCTTCTACGCCGTGATGGCGGCGCTGGCCGCGCCGGTGTTCCGGCTGAAGTGGTGGCCGGTGTGGTTCGGCGGGCTGTGGGTCGCCATGGAGTGGGCGCGCGGCCTCGTCCCGGTCGGCGGGTTCCCGTGGGCGCGGGTGGCGTTCAGTCAGGGCGAGTCGCTGTTCACGCGCTACGCCGCGCTGGGCGGCGCCCCGCTGGTGTCGTTCGTGGTCGCCCTGTGCGGGGCACTGCTGGCGTACGCGGCGCTGACCCGGCGCGGCTCGCCGCGGCGGGCGCCGCACGGCACGGAGCGCGCGACGGGCCCCCGGGCGGCCGGGACGGGCCCTCAGGCGACAGGGGCGGGCCTCCGGGTGGCCGGGACAGGCCCTCAGGCGACAGGGACGGGCCCCGGGTCGCGGCGGTGGGCGCCGGCCGGCGCGGTCGGGCTGGCGCTGGCCGTGCCCCTGCTCAGCCTGGCCGTGCCGCGGCCCGGCGACGAGGGCCGCACCGTCAACATCGGCATCGTCCAGGGCAACGTTCCCGGCGAGGGCATGTACGTGCTCGGCGACGAGCCGGCCGTGGTGCTGAAGAACCACGCCAACGAGACCAAACGGCTCGCCCAGGCCGTTCGTGAGGGCAGGCTGCCCAGGCCCGACCTGGTCGTGCTTCCGGAGAACTCCACCGACATCGACCCCTACCGCGACCCGTACGCCCGCCAGGTCATCGACGACTCCGTCAAGGACGTCGGCGTGCCGACGCTGGTCGGCGCGGTCGTGGCCATCGGCGACGAGCACCGCGCCACCCGCAGCCTCGTCTGGGACCCGGCCACCGGCCCCGGCGCCTACTACGACAAGCAGCACCTGGTGCCGTTCGGCGAGTACACCCCGTTCAAGGAGATCGTGCTCGCGCTGTGGGAGCGGGCCAACCTGGTCGGCAGGCAGTCGGTGGCCGGCACCCGGCCGGGCGACCTGCGGATGGGCCCGGTGACGGTCGGCGCCGTCAACTGCTACGAGGTCGCCTACGACGGCACGGTCCGGGGCACCGTCCGCACCGGGGCCACCCCGATCGTGGTGCAGACCAACAACGCCTCCTACGCCCTGTCCAACCTGCCGCCGCAGCAGCTCGCCATGTCCAAGCTGCGCGCCGTCGAGCACAACAGGGCGGTCGTCACGGCCGCCACCACAGGGATCTCCGCATATGTCACGCCTGACGGTAAGGTCTCCTGGCGGACCCGCGAGCGCGTCGCCGACATGACCGTGGTGACGGTGCCCGTGCGCACGCAGGCGACGATCGCGACCCGGGTGGGCGCGCTGCCTGAGTGGGCGCTGGCGCTGATGGGTGTGGCGGCGGCGGGCGTCGCCATGTGGGGTGCCAGGAGGCGAGGAGACCGGATGGGGAGAGACTGATCATGGAGAGTCTCGGTCGCGTGCTCGTCATCGTCCCGACCTACAACGAGCGTGACAACCTGCCGCTGATCGCCGAGCGGCTGCGCGCCGCCGTCCCCGACGCGGACCTGCTGGTGGCCGACGACGCCAGCCCCGACGGCACCGGTGAGGTCGCCGACGAGCTGGCCGCCGCCGACGACCACATCCAGGTCCTGCACCGGCCCGGCAAGCAGGGACTCGGCGCCGCCTACCTCGCGGGGTTCCGCTGGGGCCTGGACAAGGGCTACAACGTGCTGGTGGAGATGGACGCCGACGGCTCCCACCAGCCCGAGGAGCTGCCCGGGCTGCTGCGGGCGGTGGCCGGCGGCGCCGACCTGGCGATCGGCTCGCGCTACGTGCCCGGCGGCAAGGTGGTCAACTGGCCGGCCTCGCGCGAGCTGCTGTCCCGGGGCGCCAACGTCTACACACGCATCATGCTGGGCCTGGGGGTCCGCGACGCGACCGCCGGTTTCCGCGCCTACCGCGCGGCCACGCTGGACAAGCTCGACCTGTCCGACGTCGAGTCGGAGGGCTACTGCTTCCAGGTGGACCTCACCCTGCGCACGGCCCGGCACGGGCTGCGGGTGGTGGAGGTGCCGATCACGTTCGTCGAGCGGGCTGTCGGCACCAGCAAGATGAATCGCAAGATCATGGTGGAGGCGTTCTGGCGGATCGCGGTGTGGGGCTTCGCCGGGCTGCCCGCCCGGTTGCGCGGCGGACGCCGCTGACCCGGAACGCTCCGGCCCCGCCCGACGTTGTTCCAGATGTACCTACCCGCTGCGCGGAGACGAGGACATGATGCGGCTGCTGCTCTTCCTGGCCTTCCTGGTCATCCCGGTCCTGGAGATCTGGCTGCTCATTCAGGTGGGCCAGGTCATCGGCGGCTGGACGACCGTGGCCGTGCTCATCGCCGTCAGCATGCTCGGCGCCTGGCTGGTGCGCCGCGAGGGGCGGCGGGCCTGGCGGGCGTTGCAGGAGTCGTTGCAGTCGGGCCGGATGCCCGAGCGTGAGCTGGCCGACGCCGGCATCATCGTGGTGGGCGGCACGCTGCTGGTGACGCCCGGCTTCCTGAGCGACGTCGTCGGCCTGGCGTGCCTGCTGCCGGCCACCCGGCCGATGATGCGCCGCCTGGGCGCCTGGTTCTTCGAGCGCAGGATCAGGCGGATGGCGGCCGCCTCGCCGTACGCGCATCTCTTCCCGACGCAGCCGGGCGCGTCCGAGGACGGGCGGCCGGCGGGCGGCACGCGCGTCCCCGGTCCGGGGGCTCCCGGCAACGGCGTGCAGGGCAAGGTCGTGCAGGGCAAGGTCGTGCACGGCGAGGTCATCCGCGAGGACCGCGAGTCGTAGCTCGCTGCAATCGCTTGCAGGAAACTGCCGTCCCCTGAGGCTCGGCCGGCTCCTGCTCCGTTGTCGAGCCGTTTCCCTGCAACAAAACTGCACAGGGCCATGCATTGACTCACGCCGCAATCGGTTGCATAAAGAGGTCAAGCCCGGCCGAGCTGACGCACAGCACCACATCCAGTAAGGAATCCGTTCACGAGCGGGTTCCGTGGTCACGGCTTGCCAGCGGAGGCTCCACAGTGCGACAGAGGACAGCGACCAGGACCGGATCACTGCTCGCCGCGTTGACGGCGGCCATCGCCGCGATGTTGCTGGGGGCGCTGGCGATGGTGCCCAGCGCGTCCGCCGCGACGCTGTTCGGGGACGACTTCGAGGACGGCGACGCCGCCGGCTGGTCGAGGTCCGGGGGGAGCTGGTCGGTGGTCACCGACGGCTCCAGGGCCTACCGGCAGTCCGGCACCAGCGCCGACGCCAGGGCCGTGGCGGGAAGCGGCTGGAGCGGCCAGTCGGTGCAGGCGCGGGTGAAGCCGATCGCCTTCAACGGCACCGGCCGGTACGCCGCGGTGCTGGCCAGGGCGCAGAGCACCAGCGCCTACTACTTCCTCGGGCTGGGCGACGGCGGCGTCGTCCTCGGCAAGCGCGCCGGTGGCGGCCCGGTCACCCTGGCCTCCGCGACGGCGGCCGTCACCCCGGGCACCTGGTACACCCTGCGACTGGAGGCGTTCGGCACCTCCCTGCGCGGCTTCGTCGACGGCGTCGAGGTCGTCTCGGCCACGGACGCCGCCTACTCCTCCGGACGGGCGGGGCTGGCCGGTTACTACGCGAGCGCCTCGTTCGACGACGTGCTGGTGACCGACGTGGCCGGGCCGAGCCAGCCGCCGGTCACGCCCACGGTCACGCCTCCGCCGCCGGGGACCTGCCCCACCTCGGGGACGCCCGCCGGGTTCGCCTCGGTGAACGCCTGGGGCCAGAACGGGACCACCGGCGGCGCCGGCGGCCCCACGGTCGAGGTGGACACGGCGAGCGAACTGATCGCCGCGATCGGCCAGAGCGGCCCGCTGAACATCTGCGTCCGCGGGATGATCGCCGTCCCGGCGGGGATGCACAACGTCGCCTCCGACAAGACGATCGTCGGCGTCGGCTCCGGCTCCGGCATCACCGGGGGCGGGCTCAACATCGGCCTGCCCGCCGACGACGCGATCACCTCGCCGCCCGCCGACGCCGTGCACAATGTCATCATCCGCAACCTGGTCTTCCGCGGCGCCACCGACGACTCGATCAACGTGCAGATGTTCTCGCACCACGTGTGGGTCGACCACAACGACCTGTGCTGCGGCTACGACGGGCTGCTCGACATCAAGCGCGGCTCCTCGTACGTCACCGTGTCCTGGAACCACGTGCACCAGCACACCAAGACCATGCTGCTCGGACACTCCGACGGCAACGCCGCGCAGGACGTGGGCCGGCTGATGGTC
Source organism: Nonomuraea muscovyensis (assembly GCF_014207745.1). Lineage (NCBI taxonomy): Bacteria > Bacillati > Actinomycetota > Actinomycetes > Streptosporangiales > Streptosporangiaceae > Nonomuraea > Nonomuraea muscovyensis. The sequence continues at coordinate 1,494,223 of NZ_JACHJB010000002.1, read as the reverse complement.
ACCTACCACCACAACTGGTTCGACCGGACGCCGCAGCGCAACCCGCGGGTGCGGTTCGGCGAGCCGGTGCACGTGTACAACAACTACTACGTCTACAACACCGACACCGGAGTGGCCTGCCAGGCGGACGCCGGATGCCTGGTCGAGGGCAACTACTTCGAGCTGGTGGAGGAGCCGGTCACCAACAGCTACGCCGGGCCGTCCGGCAGGTGCGTCGCGCGCGACAACGTGTTCGTCGAGTCGGGCCAGCCCGACTGCGGCGGCAGCGTCCGGGAGGCCCGCGACTTCTACGCCTACACGCTGGACGACCCGAACACCGTGAAGGCCGTCGTCACCGCGGGCGCCGGCGTCGGCAGGATCGGCGCCTGACCACGCGGAGCCGGGGCGCCCGCACCCGCGACCGTGCGGACGCCCCTCCGCCCGCCCGTCCGCCCGCCCGTCCGCCCGCCCGTTCGCACGTCCCGCCCGTTTGTCCGGCCCGCACGTCCCCCCGGTCCCGCACAGAAAGCTGAGCGACCATGCCCCCCGGAACCGCTCCCAGCTCCTCGCCCGCCCGGGCGCCCGAGCCCCCGGCACGCCGGCGCACGGTGCCGACCTCGGTGATCGCCGTGGTGGCCCTGCTCACGGCCGCCGTCGTGACGAGCCCCGTCGCCCCACCCGCCCAGGCGCGCGCCGCCGAGCCGGTGACCGGCTTCGCCTCCGTCAACGCCTACGGTCAGAACGGGACCACCGGGGGCGCGGGCGGCCCGTCCGTCACCGTCACCACCGCCGCGCAGCTCAAGGACTACGCCGGCCGCCCAGGGCCGTACGTGCTGTGGATCTCCGGCAGCATCCGGATCAGCGACATGATCACCGTGGTGGCTCACAAGAGCATCCTCGGCCTGGGCTCCACCGCAGAGATCACCGGCGGCGGGCTGCAACTCGGCTCCACCACCCGGCCCGGCAACAACGTGATCATCCGCAACATCCGGTTCACCGGCGCCGAGGACGACTCCATCAGCGTGACCAACAAGGCCCACCACGTGTGGATCGACCACAACGACTTCTCCGCCGGCACGGACGGCCTGCTGGACATCAAGCGGGAGTCGGACCTCGTCACCGTCTCGTGGAACACCTTCCACCACCACAGCAAGGCGTTGCTGCTCGGCCACTCCGACACCTACACGGCCGACATCGGCAAGCTGCGGGTCACCTACCACCACAACTTCTTCGACGGAACAGACCAGCGGCATCCGCGGGTCCGCTTCGCCGAGCCGGTGCACGTGTTCAACAACTACTACCGGAACAACGCGCTCTACGGCGTGGCGTCCACGGAGAACGCGGGCGTGCTGGTGGAGGGCAACTACTTCGAGAACGTCGCCCACCCCGTCCACGTCGGCTACGCCGAGAGCGAGCCGGGCCGGGTGGTCGAGCGGCGCAACATCTACGACCGCTCGGGCGTGCCGGAGGCGATGGGCACCGTCGTCGAGCCGGCGACCTACTACGCCTACGCCCTCGACGACCCGGCGACGGTCCCCGCCACCGTCCAGGCCGGCGCCGGGGTCGGCAAGCTCGGCTACTGACCCCTCGGTGAGTTCCCCCGCCCGGGGCTCACTCCCCCCGGCGGGTCACCCTCTCGAGTCACCCTCTCGGGTCACCCCTTGGGCGGGCCCCGTACACGACGCTCGACCGCCTCCGAGTACGATCCTGCGATCACCTGTAGAAATCAGTCCAAACCCGGCGAGGTCGTGTGTTCGGCATCATTCGTCCGTGCTCCACGCATGCCTGCCCGACCCTGCGCGAGGCGTGGCGGGCGCATCTGTGCGGCCTGTGCCTCACCTTGCGGGACGGGCAGGGGCAGGCCGCTCGGCTGGCCACCAACTACGACACGCTGATCATCTCGGCCCTCACCGAGGCCCAGCTTCCCGCCGCCTCCCCGCACCGGACCGCCGGGCCGTGCCCGCTGCGCGGCTTCCGCGCCGCCGACGTGGTGGACGCGGCGGGGGACGGGGCGCGGCTCGCGGCGGCGGTGTCACTCGTGCTGGCGGCGGGCCGGCTGCGGGACCACGCGGCCGACGGTGACACCGCCACGGGGACGGCGGCGGCCCGCCGGCTGCTCGCGACCCGCTGGGAGGCGGGCGGCGCCCGACTGGGCGCCGCGGTCGGCTTCGACACGGCGACGCTGGTCTCGACCGTGGACCGGCAGTTGGAGCTGGAACGCCGCGCCGCCGGTGGGCGCGTCACGCTGCTCGACCTGACCGGCCCCGCGGAGGAGGCGGTCGCGGCGGCGTTCGTTCACACGGCCGTGCTCGCCGGGCTGCCCGGCAACGCGGAGCCGCTGGCCGAGGCGGGCATGCTCTTCGGCCGGATCGCGCACCTGCTCGACGCCGTGGAGGATCAGGCGCAGGACGCCGCGCGGGGCGTGTTCAACCCGCTGACGGTCACCGGCACCACCCGTGAGGAGGCGCGGCGGCTGTGCGACGACGCCGCGCACGGGCTCGCACTGGCCGTACGGGATCTGGAGCTGCAGGAACGGCACCTGGTGGAGGTGCTGCTCGTCACGGAGGTGCGGCGGGCGGTGGACCGGACCTTCGGCCACTCCGCCGTCGCCGGCTCGTATCGGCGGCCTGGCCGGATCCGCAGGTCGGCGGCCGGTGTGGGCACCTTCCTCACCTGTGGTCTGTGGCGGCCGCGATGGAGTGGCAAGCGGAGCGGCTCCTGTGCGTCCCGCTGCTACCTGTGCGACGAGGACTGCTGGCAGGGTTGTGGCTGCTGCGCCGACGGCTCAAGCTGCGCGTGCTCGTGCTGCGCGTGCGACTGACGAGGTGGACGGCGCGCATGACTGACGCGGACATGAAGGCGCCCCCGGGCTGGTGCCCGGGGGCTCTCACACCGTGGAATCGGATCAGGCGCTCTTGCGACGCTGGGCACGCAGTACGGCCAGCCTCTCGTTGAGCACCTCCTCCAGGTCCTCGATGGACCGCCGCTCCAGCAGCATGTCCCAGTGCGTCCGCGGTGGCTTGGTCTTCTTCGACTCCGGCTGCTCGCCGTCGACCCGGACAGCGGTCGCGCCGCACATCCGGCACTCCCAGGTCGCGGGAATCTCGGCCTCGGCGGCGAGCGGAACCTCGAAGTTATGGCCCTTCGGACAGGTGTAGGGCACCTCCTGGCGCGGGGCCAGATCCGTGTTACGGTCGTTCTCGTAGCTGGTTGCCCCGAGCCGGGTGCCACGAAGTGCGCGCTCGCCCATGTCTAAATGCCTCCTACAGGGCCCCCATGCGTGGGGGGTCTGTCTCCCACGGTGTCTAACGCTTGGTACCGTGATGGGATTCCCACCTGGGGGGTGATCCAATCGCTTCGGCCCTCAGGAGTTGCCCCGGCTGACGCGACAACCCCACGGGAGACGGCCTTTCCCACCCGTCGGGACCTGTCAGGAAATGCCGGAAGTGACCTCCGTGGTGAGCGGACGACCGTGCGCTGAACCCTCGACCGCCTGCACACAGGCGCGGGCTCTGCTCGCCGGACACCTCCCGCGGGCCTGGCTGGCCTGGTGGGCGAGCTGACGGTGCGCAGCCCGGAGTTCGCCGGGCTGTGGGCCGCCCACTCCGTCGGCGACTGCGCCACGGACTCGGCAGGGCGCGTCCACCGCCGCCCGGTGTGGGCCGCCCGCTGATCCGCCGCCACCCCGAGGAGCCGGGGACGCCTCGGGTGGCTCCCGCGGCTCGTGGGGCCCTGAGAGGGCTCCGTACGGCTCGTGCGCGTTCAGCGGGCTCGTACGGGCGCGTACCGGCCTTCAGAAGGTCACGTACGGGCTCGATACGGCCTCGGAGGGCGTCACCCACCGCTGTGCGGTCCTCAAGAAACGGTGGCGGTCAGCGGCGGATCAGGAGCGGTACCAGCGTGCGGTCACCGAGCCGGGTCATCGCGGCCAGCGGCCCGGTGGCGGCGGCGACCGCCAGCGCGACCTCGGGCCTGGCGGCCGCCTTCGCCAGGCCGGGCCCGAGGGCGGCCATCAGGGCGGTGAAGGCGGGCAGCGGCCGGACCCACATGGTGATGTCCTTGATCATGCCCCGCTCGTCCAGGCGCAGCAGGGCCGACTCCTCGAACGGGCCCGGGTCGGGCGGCGGTCAGATCCGCGCGGGCACCTCGTTGCCCGCGGCGCGGATGGCCTTCGGCAGGTTGACCATCGCCAGCAGCACGAACCCCAGCACGAAGAAGATGATCATCGAGACGATGGCGATCCGGTAGCTGTTGGTCAGCTGCAGGGCGATGGTCACCGTCAGCGAGCCGATGAACGCCGAGCCCTTGTCGCTGATCTGCAGCAGGCTGAAGTACTCGGCCTCCCGCCCCTTCGGGATCACCTGCGAGAACAGCGACCGCGACAGCGCCTGGGTGCCGCCCAGCACGATCGCGATGGCCAGCGCCATGAGATAGAACTGCAGCGCCTGCCCCTCCTGGACGAACATCGCGACGATCACGATGGCCGTCCACACCACCAGGCTGCCCAGCACCGTGCGCTTGGTGCCGTGCCGGCGGGCCAGCGACCCCAGCAGCAACGCCCCGAAGAACGCCACGAACTGCACCATGAGGATCGCGCTGATCTGCACTGTCTTGTCGAGCTTGAGCGCCTCGGCGGCGAACGCCGCGCTGTTGCCGATGACCGTCTGGATGCCGTCGTTGTAGACCAGGTAGGCCACCAGGAACAGCAACGTCAGCGGGTAGCGGCGCAGTTCCTTCAGCGTACGGCCGAGCTGGCGGAAGCTGCCGCCCACCGAGCGCAGCGCCGTCGTCTCGTGCGCGGGGACCGGCCGGTTGCGCAGCCGCAGCAGCGGCACCAGCGTGAAGATCGCCCACCACAGGCCGGCCGACATCATGCTGATGCGCACCGCCATGCCCTCGCTCACCCCGAGGCTCTCGTGCTGCAGGTAGAGCACCAGGTTGAGCGCCAGCAGCAGCCCACCGCCCAGGTAGCCGATCGCCCAGCCCCGCGAGGAGACCGCGTCGCGCTCGTCGGGTGTGGAGATCTGCGGCAGGAACGAGTCGTAGACCACGATGGACGAGCCGTAGGCCAGGTTGGCGATGATGAACAGCACCCCGCCGAGCAGGTAGCGGTCACCCTCGACGAAGTACAGGCCCATGGTGGCGAGCGCGCCGACGTAGGCGAAGCCGCCGAGCAGCTCCCGCTTGCGGCCGGTGTGGTCGGCCAGCGCGCCCACGATCGGCAGGATCACGATCTGCAGGAACACCGAGATCGTCACCACCAGCCCGAAGAAGGCCGCCGGGCGCACGTCGAAGCCCAGCACGTCCACGTACCCCAGGCCCGGGGAGGCGGCGGCCAGCCGGTCGAAGTCGCTCGCGCACGTCTCGGCCGGCACGTCCGGGAAGTCCTTGGCGCAGGCGGCGGTGCGGGCCACCGGGATCAGGTACGGGCCGAGGAAGACCGAGATGACCGTGGTGTTGAAGGCGGAGTTGGCCCAGTCGTACACGTACCAGCCGCGCTGTTCGCGCCGGCGGGCGGCCGCGGGCTCGGAGGCGGGGTCGGAGGCCGCGGGGGGTGCGGATGCGGACATGGTGTCGGGTCGCTCCTCAGGCGTGGCTCGGCGGGGCCGGGCCCGGTCGGGCGGTCGGACAGGGGGTCGGACGGTCGGGCTGTCGCACGGTCAGGCGGCCAGGCGGCCGGGATGCCACTGGCCGCGCCGGTCGAGCACCTCGCGCAGCCCGGTGACGTTGTCGGTCATGATGCCGTCGACACCGAGGTCGAGCAGCTGCTCCATGCGGTCGGGGTCGTTGATCGTCCACACGTGCACCTGCATGCCGATGGCGTGTGCCGTACGGACCAGGCGGCCGGTGGTGACCCGCAGCCCGCGGAAGCCCACCGGCACCTGCGCGCACGGCACGCCGGCGCGCGACAGGCGGGTCAGCAGGCGGCCGTAGCCGGAGGTGGTCGCGGCCGCCCGCAGCGCCGCGACGCCGCGCGGGCCGAGCGCCGAGCAGACCTCCTTGCCCATGGCGGCCCTGGCCAGCGCCAGGCGCTCGTCGGAGAACGAGGTCAGGCAGATCCGGTCGTGGGAGCCGGTCCGCCTGATCGCCTCGGCGAGCGGGGCGATGGCCGCGGCCTGCTTCACGTCGATGTTGAACCGGGTCTCCGGCCAGGAGCCGAGCAGGTCCTCCAGCAGCGGGATCTCGTGGACGCCGCCGATGCGGGCCTGCCTGACCGCCCGGTAGGGCAGCTCGGAGATGCGCCCGCGCCGGTCGGTCACCCGGTCCAGCGTGTGGTCGTGGAAGGCCAGCAGCACGCCGTCGGCCGTGGCGTGGGCGTCGGTCTCCAGGTAGGTGTAGCCGAGCCGCACGGCCCGCTCGAAGGCCTCCGCGGAGTTCTCGGCGCCCTCGGCGGCGCCGCCGCGGTGGGCGAAGGCCAGCGGGCCGGGATGGTCCAGAAAAGCGAATCGGCGGGCGTACACGTCCTGAAGTATGCCTTCCGAGTGATCCGTGGATGAAGAACGTCAGTGAAGAAGATGGTTACGAATCGGGCAGGGTCTGCCACTCCTGGCGGCGGGCCTCGGCCAGCGCGATGGCGGCGGCCACGGCCACGTTGACCGAGCCGACCCGGCCGACCTGCGGGATGTAGCAGGCCCCGTCGACGGCGTCGAGCAGCGCCGGGGAGCAGCCGTGATCCTCGCTGCCGACCACCAGGCACACGTCGCGGCCGAGGTCGGCCCGGTGCAGCGGCACCGCCTCGGCGGTCAGCTCGATCGCCAGCACGGTGTAGCCGTCGTCGCGGGCGGCCTTGACCGCCTCGGTGACCGGCATCGGGTCGTGCCAGGTGACCAGCCGGTCGGTGCCGAGCGCGGTCTTGCCCGCCTTCGGGTTGGTCGGCGGGGTGGCGTTGCCCGCGAGCCAGATCTGGTCGACGCCGAACGCCGCGGCGCTGCGGAAGATCGAGCCCACGTTGAACGGGCTGGTCACCGACTCCAGGATCAGGGAGAGCCTGTTGCCGGTCTGTCGCCGCCAGGTGCGGTTGAGCCGCTTGACGTCGGTGGGTCGGAGTTGCCTTCTCAACGTTCCACTTTCAGGATGCGGTAGGCGGCCCGGGAGGCCTCGCGGGAGGCCTGCCAGCCCTGCTCGCCGAGCCAGCGCTGCAGGGAGTCGGAGCCGAGGTGTTTCTGGACGACCAGGTAGGCGACGCCGCCGGGCGCCAGCCGTGACAGCCACCTGGTGAGCATGTCGTGCAGGGCCTGCTTGCCGATCCGGATGGCCGGGTTGGACCAGATGGCCCGGAAGGTCACCCCGTCCGGCAGTTCGTCGGCGTGCACGGGCCTGACGTGGTGGAGGCCCGCGGTCCGGGCGTTGCGCTCGGTCAGCTCGACGGCACGCCGGTTGACGTCCACGGCCCACACGGTCGCCCCGGGGGCGCGCGAGGCCATGGTCAGCGCGATCGGCCCGTAGCCGCACCCGAGGTCGAGCAGGTCGCCCTCGGCCGGCGGCGGCGGGACCGTCTCCAGCAGGATCCGGGTGCCGACGTCGACCCGCTCGGGCGAGAAGACACCGCTGTCGGTCTCCAGCCGCAGGTGCAGGTCCGGCAGCACCAGGTCGACGCTGCCGGGCCTGCTCGCCGTGCCCGGCCGTTCGGAGAAGTAGTGGGCCACGGGCCTAGACGTTACGGGATCCGGGTGCCGAACAGCACGGCGGCGCCCGCCATCAGCGCCCCCACCACGATCGCGGCCACCAGGAACGCCTGCGTGACCTCCTGGTCGACCAGCTTGTAGCCGAGCGAGGTGCCGATCTGCTCGTAGACGTCGCGCAGCTCGCTGCCCGACTCGGCCGAGTAGGCCCGGCCACTGGTGCCCTTGGACAGCGTCTGCAGGGTCTGCTTGTTGACGGGCACGTTCACCGGCCGGCCGTCGATGTTGACGGTGCCCTCCTGCGTGCCGTACGCGATCGTGGAGACCGGCACCCGCGCCTGCTTGGCCGACTCGATGGCCTCGGCGACCGAGCGGCCGGAGGTGTTGTCGCCGTCGGACAGCAGCACGATCGCGGCGGGCGGCGGGTCGGTGGCGGCCTCCTGGTCGAACGAGCGCACCGAGTCGAGCGCGTTGAACACCGCCTCGCCGATCGCCGTGCCGGGCCGGGTCGACAGGTTGCCGATCGAGGTCACCACGGCCTGGTGGTCGGTCGTGGGGGAGATGACGACGTTGGCCGAGCGGGCGAAGGACACCACGCCCACGTTGAACCGGTCGGGCAGCTCCTTGACGAACGCCTGGGCGGCCGTCTTGGCGGCGGTGATCCGGTCGGGTTGCACGTCGTCGGCGTCCATCGACAGCGACACGTCCAGGGCGATCATGATCGTGGCCCGGTCGCGTGGCACCCGCACCTGGTCGGCGGGCCTGGCCGCGCCGATCACCAGCAGCGACATCATGACGAGGAACAACAGCGGCGCCACGTGGCGTCGCCAGCCCGGCCCGGCCGGCGCCACCAGGTCGAGCAGCGCCAGGTTGGTGAAGCGCACGGTGTAGCGGCGCCGGGCGAGCTGCGCGGCGACGTAGCCGGCGACCAGCAGCGTGGGCAGCACGAACAGCCACAGCCACCCGGGGGACAGGAAGGTCATGGGGCGGCCCTCCGGTGCTGCAGGTGGCCCGTGCGGCGCTGGCGCAGCACGAACTGCGCGATGTCGAACACCCAGTCGCGGTCGGTGCGCAGCACCAGGTGCGCGACGCCCGCGCGGCGCAGGGCCGCCCGGGTGCCGTCACGCTGGAGCGCGGCGGCCTCGGCGTAGGCGCGGCGAACTTTGGGCGAAAGGTGCACTTCGCGTACTTTCCCGGTCTCGGGGTCGGCGAACGCGACCCGGCCCACGTCGGGCAACTCCAGCTCGCGCGGGTCGATCACCTCGACCGCGAGCACCTGGTGACGGGCCGCCAGCCGCCGGATCGGCCGCTCCCACGGCCGCTCCGCGCCGGGGTCGAGCACCGGCCGCGCGTCGAGGAAGTCGGACACCACCACCCGCATGCCTCTCCGCCGGCGGGCGGCGGCCAGCACGTCGATCCCCTCCGCCAGATCGGGCGGATCGGCCACGACCTGGCCGCGGGGAGCGTCCATCAGCGAGTGGAGCAGCCCGTACAGGGCGGGGCGGCCGGAGCGCGCGGGCATGCGGTGCACGTGCTCGTCGTGGATCACCAGCGCGCCGAACCGGTCGCCCAGCCGGCTCGACAGGAACCCGATGGCGCCGACCGCGGACACGACCAGGTCGCGCTTGTCGGTGTCGGCGGTGCCGAAGTCCATGCTGGGGGACAGGTCGGCCAGCGCCCAGGTCTCCAGTTCGCGGTCGGCGATCAGGTCGCGCACGTGCGGCACCGTGGTGCGCGCCGTGACCGCCCAGTCCATGCGGCGCACGTCGTCCTCGCCCGGCACGTAGACGCGGCTGTCGCCGGACTCGCTGCCGGGGCCGGGCAGCAGCCCCTGGTGGGCGCCGTGCAGCAGGCCGTCGAGCTTTCGCATCACCTTCAGTTCGAGACGGCGCAGCGCCTGCTCGGCCGTCGTCGTCCGCCGGGGCGCGGGTGGCGTGCTCGGTGGGGGTGTCGGCGGGGTCGTCACCGCTGCTGGTTCCAGACGACGAGGGGCGGGGGCACGGCGTGCAGGATCTGTCGCACGACCTGCTCGGGGTCGACGCCGTCGGCCAGGGCGTCGAAGGTGAGCATGAGCCGGTGCGCCATCACGTCGACGGCCACGTCGCGGATGTCGTCGGGCAGCAGGTAGTCGCGGCCGCGCAGCAGCGCCAGGGCGCGCCCGGCCGACACCAGGCCCAGGGTGGCGCGCGGGCTGACGCCGATCTCGATGGTCTCGCCCAGCTCGCCCAGGCCGTACTCGGCCGGCGCGCGGGTGGACATGACGAGCCGGACGACGTAGTCGGCGACCAACTGGTGCACCGAGACCTGATCGGCGGCGTCCTGCAGAGCCTGCAGGCGCTCCGGGTCGAGCACCCGCTCGGGCACCGGCGGCTTGACGCTCATCCGGTGCAGGATCTCCAGCTCCTCGTGGGCGGTGGGATGCGGCACCCGGACCCGGAACAGGAAGCGGTCGCGCTGCACCTCCGGCAGCGGGTAGACGCCCTCGGACTCGATCGGGTTCTGGGTGGCCAGCACGATGAACGGCCTGGGCAGTGGGTGCGTCACGCCGGCCAGCGTGACCTGGCGTTCGGCCATGACCTCCAGCAGCGCCGACTGCACCTTCGCGGGAGCGCGGTTGATCTCGTCGGCGAGCAGGAAGTTGACGAACACCGGCCCCAGCTCGACGTCGAACTTCTCGTTGGACGGGTGGAACACGCGGGTGCCGACGATGTCGCTCGGCACCAGGTCGGGAGTGAACTGGATCCGGGCGAACGAGCCGCCCACGACGGTGGCCAGCGTGGAGGCGGCGAGGGTCTTGGCGACGCCCGGAACCCCTTCGAGCAGACAGTGCCCGCGTGCCAGCAACGCGACGATCAGCCTCTCGACCATGTGTTCCTGCCCGACGATGACCCTGCGGACCTCGTCCAGGGTCTGACGCAGCACGGCCGCGTCGGTTCCGTCCGGCAACTCTTCGGCGACGCTCATGAGGCCCATTCCACCAAACGCGCCGCGAACGTGCACCACGCCACGTCTGTGCTTTCATGGCAATCGTGGCAAGTCCGCTGCTGTACGGCGATCCTCCCCGGCTGGGGCCGTTCGTGGTTCAGGCGCGCCTGCACGCCGCGCCGGCCGGGTTCGTCTACCTGGGACAGGCGGCCGACGGGCGCGCGGTGTCCCTGGCCGTGCTGACGCGCGGCGCGGCGCTCGACGCGGCGGCGCGCGAGCGGTTCGTCACCGCGATCAGGGAGACGGCCACGCGGAGCGGCGTGCGCGGCTGGCTCGGGCGGGCCGTGCGGGGGCGGGCCGCGGTGCTGGAGGACGCGCCCCAGGTGATCGCGATGGACACGGGCCGGGCGCCGTGGGTGGCCGTGCCGTACGCGCCGGGCCGGCCGGGGGCCGAACGGTTCCTGGAACCGGTCATGGTGGGCGGCACGTTCATCGGGCCGGCGCACGGGCCCGACTTCGTCCCCTACTGGCTGACCGACCGGGCGCCCGCGCTGCCGGGGCCGCCGCCGGGCCGCAGGCCGCTGACCGAGACCCGCCAGCGGGTCCTGGCGGCCCTGCTCGTGCTGGCCGGGCTGGTGCTGCTGCTCACCGTCATGGCGCTGCTGATGCTGTTCGGCCGGGCCGACACCGAGCAGGTGCCCCGGCCGCTGCCGCCGACCAGCTTCGAGCCGAGCCCGCCGCCGACCCCCGTCTCGCCGGACCCGCGCCAGCCGTCCCCGAGCCCGTCGCCGTCGCCGTCCGAATCCGGCCCGGGCACGCCCGGCCCGTCGCAGGGGGAGGACCCGCTGGACGAGGGGCCGCTCTGACGTTTCCGGCTTGAGCCTCACGTCGGGTGAGGCTTTAGCGTCCCCGGCATGACGTTCATCGTGCACGACACGCTCACCGCCATGGCCGCCCTGCTGGAGCGGCCCCTGGACCAGCGCCCGGACGCTCTGCGGGAGCTGCTGGCGCCCATGCGCTCCGCCATTCCCATGCCGGGTGACATCGTCGACATCCACCACCTGGGCTCCGGCTTCCGGGTGGACGCCGACGACCCGCGCTACCTCGACGCGGTCCACCGCATGATCGACGCCGACGTGCTCGGTCAGGTCGAGCGGGAGCTGACCCGCGCCCGCGAGCGGTTCGCGGACGCGCCGCAGGGCGACTCCCTGCAGGTCATGTTCATGCTCGGCAACCCCGACGACGACTACCTGATGCGCGTCGCCGGCGGCTACTACGGCATGGGCGGCTCGCCCGGATGGCTGTACCTGCTGGCCTGGCCCACCGACGAGACGATCGGCCGGATCGCGCACTGCGCGGTGCACGAGTACCACCACAACGTGCGCTACCGGAGCGTCGAGTGGGACCCGGCGGCCGTGACCGTCGCCGAGCACGTGGTCGCCGAGGGGCTGGCCGAGGCGTTCGTCCGGGAGCTGTCGGGGCCCGAGGCCATGGGGCCGTGGTCGTCGATGGTCACCGGGGAGGCGTTCGACGCCGCGTACGCGAAGATCATGGCGGACGCCGATCTGGCCGGGATGATGCACACGCCCGCGTACGTGCTGGGGGACACCGCCATGACCCGGTTCGGCGCCGAACCGCGTGGCATTCCCGACATGGCGGGATACGCGGTGGGGTTGCGGTTGGTGGACGCCCACCTGGCGGCCACGGGCATGACGGCCACGGAGGCCTCCCTGCTGCCCGCCTCCCGCATCCTGGAGGCGTCCCGGGGCGCGTGAGCCCGGAGGCGTCCAGCCGGGTGCGGCCGCGGAGATCTCGGGTTGCTCAGCCGGGGGGCTCGGCGGGGGCTCAGCGGGGTGACACGAAGCCCGACTCGTAGGCGGCGATGACGGCCTGGGTGCGGTCGCGGACGCCGAGCTTGGCCAGCACGTTGCCGACGTGGGTCTTGACCGTCTCCTGGCCGAGCGTCAGCTCCGTCGCGATCTCACCGTTGTTCAGGCCCCGGGCCATCAGGCGCAGCACGTCGCCCTCCCGGCCGGTCAGCCGGTCGATGCCCGGCACCGGCACGGTGGGCCGGCGGCCGGCCAGCGTCCGGATCGCCGCGGGGAACAGCAGCGTCTCCCCCCGGGCCACCAGCTTCACGGCACGCACCAGCTCGTCGGGCCGGGTCCGCTTGAGCAGGAATCCGTCGGCGCCCGCGCGCAGCGCGTCGTAGACGTGGTCGTCGTTCTCGAACGTCGTCACCACCAGCACCTTCGGCGGCTCCGCCATCGCCACCAGGCGGCGGGTGGCCTGGATGCCGTCGAGCGCGGGCATGCGCACGTCCATCAGCACGACGTCCGGCCGCTCCCGGCGCACCACCGGCACCACCTCCGCCCCGTCGGCCGCCTCGCCGACGACGGCCAGGCCGGGCTCGGTGTCGAGGATGACGCGCAGGCCGGCGCGTACGAGGTCCTCGTCGTCGGCGATCACGATCCTGACTGTCATGCGCCTGACCGTAGCGGCAGCCGCGCCGAGACGCGCCACCACCCCTGCTCGCCCCGACCGCCTCCATCCGGGACGCCTCCATCCGGGACGCCTCCATCCGGGACGCCTCCATCCGGGACGCCTCCATCCGGGACGCCTCCATCTGGGACGCCTCCATCCGGGACGCCCCCATCCGGGGCCACGGCCCCCGCCTCGGGCCGGCCGTCCGGCGCGGTGTCCGCACGCGAGGTCACGGGGCCCGCCTCCAGCTCACCGTGCAGGAGCCGGACCCGCTCGCGCATGCCGGTCAGGCCCCTGCCGCCCGGCCGGCCGGCCCGCGTGCCGATCGGGTTGCTCACCTCCAGCCGCAGGTCGCCGTCCTGGACGCCGACGGCCAGCCGCACCGGCCCCCGCCCGTACTTGAGCGCGTTGGTCAGCGCCTCCTGGACGATCCGGTACGCCTCGCGGGAGAGCACCGCCGGGACGCCCGACAGGTCGCCCACCTCGTGCCGCACCCGCGCCCCCGAGCCGGCGACCAGCTCACCCAGATCGGCCAGCGTGGCCTGTGGCGCGCGGGCGCCCCGCGCCCCGTGCGCGGTGTGCGGAGTGCGCCCGCCGGAAGGCGGCTCGTCCTGGCGCCCGGGCGGTGTCTCGTTCTGACGCAGGACGCCGAGCACGTGGTCGAGGTCGTGGAGCGCCGAACGGGCCGACTGCTCGATCGCGGCCAGCGCCGTACGCGCCGTCGCCGGATCCCGGTCGAGCACCCGGCCCGCCGCGGCCGCCTGCAGGGTGACGACGCTCAGCGCGTGGCCGACCGAGTCGTGCAGCTCGCGCGCCAGCCGGTTGCGCTCGGCCAGGGTGCGGGCGTGCTCCTCGGCCGCCGCCAGCCGCTCACCCGGCGTCGGCCCGAGCAGGACGGGCGCCAGCCTGGCCAGCAGCGCACCGGCCCCCGCCACCAGGGCCACCAGCCCCGCCAGCCCGACCACGCCCATCAGCGCCCACCCCGCCTCCGGCCAGCCCGTGGCCACGCGCAGCACGAACACGTCCGTCGGCCCCGGGACGAACGGCTGCGCCAGCGTGAACACCGTGAACGGCACCATCGCCAGCGTGCACCCGCTGACCACGCCGCCCACCGCCAGGTGCGCGGTGAACCAGGCCGCCGTGCGGCGCCGCTCCTGCCACGACCGGCGCGCCTGCCTCGGCGGCGTCACCACCCGCGCCCCCAGCAGGCCCTGGGCCGCGCTCACCGCCAGCCCGCGCACCGGCAGGAACAGGCCCGTGATCGCGACGACCGGCAACACCGCCACGAACACCCCCGCCTCGACCGGCAGCATCAGGGTGGCCGTCCCCTGCCCGGCCAGGCCGGTGATCAGCACGCCGACCATCATGTACGGCATCAGCAGCGCCCCGCCCAGGATGAGGCACGCCCAGCGCCGGGCGAGGTTCTCTCTCACATCCGCGATTATATGTCGATGTCAATTCGCTCTCGGAGTAATGCGCTTTTAGAGAAATGCGCCGCCAGCGAAAAACTCAAAGAATGGCCGCGCGCCGGGTCTAGCGTCTGAGAAATAGTTCGATACGCATTCGACGGCTGCGAAAGCCCCAGGCGGCTCGCGCAGCCACGGCGGAAAGGCGACCGATGACGGAGACCACACGCGCGCCCTGGCCCGACCAGCTCAGCCGGCGCCTGCTCAACGAGCGGATACTCGTTCTCGGCCAGGAGGTCGACGACGAGATATGCAACCGGCTCTGCGGCGAGCTGCTTTTGCTGGCCGCGGAGGACCCGAAGCGCGACATAACCCTTTACATCAATTCGCCGGGCGGTTCGGTGCACGCCGGTCTGGCGCTGTACGACATGATGCAGTTCGTGCCGTGTGACGTGGCGACGGTCGCCATGGGCTTCGCCGCGTCCATGGGGCAGGTCCTGCTGTCCGCCGGGGCCCCGGGCAAGCGCTACATCCTGCCCAACGCCAGGGTCGTCATGCACCAGCCGCTCGGCGGCATCGGTGGCTCGGCCGCCGACATCCAGATCCAGGCCGAGAACATGCTCTACACCAAGCGCCGGATGGCCGAGATCATCGCCCACCACACGGGCCAGCCGCTCGAACGCATCCAGGCCGACTCCGACCGTGACCGCTGGTTCACCGCCCAGGAGGCGCTGGAGTACGGATTCGTCGACCACATCGCCGAAGGGACCAACTGACATGAGCGGACGCTACGTGCTGCCCTCCTTCGTGGAGCGCACCGCCTACGGCGTCAAGGAGCTGAACCCGTACAACAAGCTGTTTGAGGACCGGGTCATCTTCATCGGCACACCCATCGACGACACCGCGGCCAACGACGTGATGGCGCAGTTGCTCACCCTGGAGTCGATCGACCCCGACCAGGACATCAACCTCTACATCAACTCACCGGGCGGCTCGTTCACCGCCATGGCCGCCATCTACGACACGATGCAGTTCGTCCGGCCGGAGATCCACACGGTCTGCATCGGCGAGGCCTCCTCGGCGGCGGCGGTCCTGCTGGCGGCCGGCGCGCCCGGCAAGCGCGCCGCCCTGCCGCACGCCCGTGTCCTGCTCCACCAGCCGGCCACCGAGGGCGGGCGCGGCCAGTCCAGCGACCTGGAGATCCACGCGCGCGAGATCCTGCGCATGCGCGACCAGCAGGAGGCGATCCTCGCCCGGCACACGGGGCGGTCCGAGCTCGACATCCGGCGCGACATCGAGCGTGACCGCATCTTCACGGCCGAGCAGGCGCGCACCTACGGGCTGATCGACGACATCTACGCCTCCCGCAAACGCACCCTCGCCCCGACCCGCTGACCCGCACCCCTGCGGGCGACCGCGCGGCCCGAGCGGCCATCCGTGCGCGACCGCCGGTCGCGCACGGAAACGCTCCCGCCAGGGGCGACTCCTCGCGAGCCGCCCGTGGCGGGGCCACTCGCACGTGGTGGCCAGGTGCGGGGCGGCCTCGCTCGCCGCCGGTCGTCCCAGCGTTACGGGCCCCCGGTGGCGGCGGAGACCCATCGACGCGAATTCTGATCTACGTTGTAAAGGCGGTAACTTGGCTGCGTGACCTCCTACCTCACCGTCAAGGACCGCGTCGAGCACGAGACCGAGGCGAAGCGTTCGCGTTTCGTCTGCGCCGTCGCCCCGGCGCGCACGGTGGAGGAGGCGGTGGAGTTCATCGCGGAGCGGCGCCGGCTGCACCCCGCAGCGACGCACAACTGCACGGCCTACGTCGTCGGGCAGCGCGTCCAGAAGGGCGACGACGACGGCGAGCCGGGCGGCACGGCCGGCACGCCGATGGTCCAGGCGCTGGTGGGCCGGGGGTTCAGCGACGTGGTGGCGGTGGTGACCCGCTACTTCGGCGGGGTGCTGCTGGGGGCGGGCGGGCTGGTCCGCGCGTACGGGTCGGCGGTGACGGAGACGCTGGACCAGGCCGAGGCGGGCGGGACGGTGGCGCGCATGGTGCCCGCCAGGGTGGTGCGCGTGTCCGTGGCCCATGACCAGGCCGGACGCGTGGAGAACGACCTGCGCGCCTCCCGCTACGCCCTGCGCGAGGTGGCCTACGGGGCGGCCGTCGACTTCGTGGTGGCGGTGGGCGAGGACGAGGTGGACGCGTTCGCCGACTGGGTCGCCACGCTCACGGCGGGCCGGGCGCGGGTGGCTCCGGGTGAGGGCATCCACCTCGCCGCCCCATGAGCCCTCCGGGCGGTCGGCGGGGGCTCCTGGTCCACGGGCTGATCATGATCGGGTTGACCGCCCGCGGCGGGTCCGCGTCGCGGGACACCGTGACCGACGACGTCTGATCAGCCCTCCAGGGCGTACTGCATGACGCGAAACTTGGCCTGGGCCTCGGCCAGCTCGGAGCCGGGGTCCGAGTCGCCCATGATGCCGCCGCCGGCGAACAGCCGGGCGCGGCGGCCGTCGACGATGCCCGAACGCAGCGCGATGCCCCACTCGCCGTCACCGTGGGCGTCGATCCACCCGACCGGTCCGGCGTAGCCGGCGCGGTCCATGCCCTCCAGCTCGCGGATGACCTTGATCGCGGTGTCGGTGGGGGTGCCGCCGACGGCGGCTGTGGGGTGCATGGCCGCGACCACGTCGAGCACGGACGCGCCGTCGGCGAGCCGGCCGCTGACGTGGCTGGCCAGGTGCTGGACGTTCGGCAGGACGAGCAGCTCCGGCTCGGCGGGGGTGTGCAGCTCGGCGCACAGCGGGGCGAGGGTCTGGCGCACGGAGGCGATGGCGCACTCGTGCTCGTGGCGGTCCTTCTCGGAGGCGAACAGGGCGGCGCCGCGGGCGATGTCGTCTGCCGCGCCGGTGCCGCGCGGGGTGGTGCCCGCCAGGACCAGGGACTCGATCTGCTTGCCGGTGCGCCGGACCAGCAGCTCGGGGGTGGCGCCGACGAGGCCCGCGACGGAGAAGGTGTAGCACTCCGGATAGCGGTGCGCGAGGCGGGCCAGCAGGAGGCGTACGTCGACCGGGTACTCGGCGGTGGCGAGCAGGTCGCGGGCGAGCACCACCTTCTCCAGCTCGCCGTCGCGGATGCGGCGGGCGGCGCGGGCGACGATGTGCTCCCACTCGGGGGCGGTCAGGCTGCCGTCGCCGTAGCGGATGCGGCCCGGCGGGCGCGGCGGGTCGAAGGCGTGCAGTTGCTGGGGCTCGCCGACGGTGGTCAGCCAGGCGCGGCCGTCGCGCCGGGTCAGGACGGTCTGCGGCACGACGAGGGTGGAGCCGGGGGAGTCCTCGTCGAAGGTGAACGTGCCGAACGCGACGGGCCCGGGGCCGTTGAGCGGGCCGGCGGCGTGGGCGTCGCCGAGCACGGTGGCCAGCCACCCGCGCGCCCAGGCGAACCGGTCCGGGCCCGGGGGCACCGTGACGCGGGCCGCCTCTCCCCAGCCGACGAGACCCTCGCCGTGCCGGACCCACGCGTACGGTGCGGTCCTGGGCAGGGCTGCCAGCAGGTCGCCGGGGTCGCTCACAGGGGTTGTGCGAACCGGCAGCGGGCGGGTGGTTCCGAGCGCGACACTCACCCAAGACACTCTATGCGGGAACTGAACACGTTCGACTGGGACCCCCGCGAATGCCCGGATACGCTGCCGATCCAGGATATGGCCCCCATAGAGGGCATCCGGCTCGACTCCGTACTGTCAAGCGGCGATATGAAGTGGGTTCAGAAATGGCCGCCGCGGCCGTGGATGCGGGGTGGGACACCGACGTGGTCCCTACCGTGGGCCCATGATCAGTCGCTTGTCGTCCGTGGTGGCCGCCGTGACGGTCCTCGCCGGTTCGGGTACGGCGCAGGCCGCGTCGTCGCGGGTGCCGGTGCCGGGCACGATGGTGGCGCTGGGCGACTCCATCTCGGCGGGCTACAACGTCTGCGGCTGGTACGTCCCGTGCCCGTCCCGGTCGTGGTCGACCGGCGACCACGCCCCGATCGCCAGCCACTACCAGCGGCTGCTGCGGCTGGACGGCGGCATCAGGGGGCACAACACCAACCTCGCGGTGCCGGGCGCGACGAGCGCCGGGCTGATGGCGCAGGCGCGGCGGGCGATCGAGCTGAAGCCGGGCTACGTCACGATCCTGATCGGCGCCCAGGACGCGTGCGTGCGCACCGAACGCGAGATGACACCGGTGGACACCTACCGCAGGCGTCTGGACGAGGCGCTGGCGGCGTTGCGCGACGGGGTGCCCGGGGTGCGGGTGTTCGTGGCGAGCATCCCGGACCTGCGGCGGCTGTGGCAGGTCGGCAAGGGCAACGGGTTCGCGCGGACGTTCTGGGCGGTGGGGCGGATCTGCCAGACGATGCTGGCCCGCCCCACGTCGGTCAAGCGGGCGGACGTGGAGCGGCGCGACCGGGTGCGGGAACGGGTGATGGCCTACAACCGGGAGGCGGCCGAGGCGTGCGCGGCCCTGGGGCAGGCGTGCCGCACCGACGGGGGCGCGGTGTTCCGCTACCGGTTCACGCTCGACCACATCAGCGGGTGGGACTACTTCCACCCGAACGCGGACGGGCAGCGGGCGCTGGCCGAGCTGACCTTCCCGCGCGGCTTCGACTGGGCCGACACCCGCTGACAGCCCTCGGGCCCGGCGACGGCCCGGCTCACCGGCACTGGGTGAGCATGGCGTTCTTGTCGGGCCCGGTGACGGGGATGTCGTACTTGAGCGCCACCTGCGCGAAGCGGGTGACGTAGGCGCAGCGGACGCGGCGCTGCGGCGGCAGCCAGCTCGCCGGGCCGGAGGCGTCCTTCTGCTCGTTGGCCGCCCCGTCGACGGGCAGCAGGTTGAGCGGGTCGTTGGCGAAGTCGAGCCGCTTGGACATGGGCCAGCGGGCGGAGCCCATGCGCCAGGCGTAGGCGAGCGGGACGACGTGGTCCACCTGCACCTCGTCGGCGTCGCTCTTGCGCCAGTCGATCGTCCGGCCCGTGTAGGGGTCGGTGAGCCGCATGGCGACCACCACGCACGGCGAGCCCTCGCGGTAGACGACGTCCTGGCCGTCGCGGGCGAGGAGGTCGTCACGGGTGCGGCAGCCGTTGCGGGCGTAGGGGACGCCGGTGGCGGTGTCGGCCCAGTTGTCGCCGTAGCGGGTGCGGGCGTAGCCGGTGCTGGGACCGCGTCCTCGTACGCGCAGGTCCTGGATGAGGGCGCGGGCGGCGGCCCGGTCGGCGCGGCCGGTGACGGGGGCGAGGCCCGGCAGGGTGCCGCCGGCGTTGCCGAGCGGGCTGGCGGCGGTGGCGTGACCGGCGGCGGCCTCGCCCGCGCCGGTGCCCTTGCCGGCGAGCGCGGCGAGGATGACGGCTCCGGCCAGCAGGGCGACGACGTCTTTGGTGGTCAAGCGCGCCTCCGGGGGTGAGGAGACCGGCACTTCTCTAGAGAGATGCCCGGGTTCGGCCGCTTCGACACGGTGTCGCGGCACCTGTTCCGCGGAACCCCGCGCCCCACCTGGCGGGTGCGGATTTATGCGTATTTATAGGTCCAACCAGAGCGACACGCCCTTTTCCTGTCTAGAGGCGTCGTTTCCCCGCTGTGGCGATATGCGGCCACGCGTTCTGCCTAGTATCCCCGGATACCGGTGATCGTTTATTGGGGGTAAGGCGTGGCTGGGCGCGTGCTGTTCCGAATCTGGTCCGCCGTCGCGCTGGCCGCGGGCGTGGCCCTGGCGTCACCGTCTGCGCCGGCCGCCGAGAGCCGCCCGGAGGGTGGTCGCGCGGGAGGGGCGGCCGCGTTCGCCGCCCTGGCCGCCGACGGGGCGCGGCAGCAGGAGAGGGAGATCCGCGCGGGCGGCGGAGCCGCGGCGAAGGCGGCGGTGTGCACGGGTGCATCCGTCATCTGCGAGGAGAACAACAAACCCGGCAACCCACCCAGCGAATGGGACGTGGCGGGGGCGGGCAGCAGCGCCATCCAGGGTTACGCGACGCAGATGAGCGTCCACAAAGGGGAGACCGTACGCTTCAAGGTGGAGACCACGGCGACGAACTATCGCCTCGACATCTACCGCATCGGCTACTACGGCGGAATGGGCGCGCGGAAGATCACGACCGTCGAGCCGTCGGTCCCCCTGCCGCAGCAGCAGCCGGCGTGCGCGATCGAGACGCAGACCGGGCTGATCGACTGCGGGCGCTGGGCCGTGTCGGCGTCCTGGCCGGTGCCGGCGGACGCCGTGTCCGGGGTCTACATCGCCAAGCTGGTCCGCGAGGACGGTCCGACCGGCGCCAGTCACATCATCTTCGTGGTGCGCGACGACACCCGCGGATCGGACATACTGCTGCAGACCTCCGACACCACCTGGCAGGCCTACAACAGGTACGGGGGCAACAGCCTGTACTTTGGCTCGCCCGCCGGCCGCGCCTACAAGGTCAGCTACAACCGCCCGTTCCGGACCCGCGGCACCACCACCAGCGACGCCCCGGAGACCTTCTTCTTCGGCGCCGAGTACCCCATGGTGCGCTGGCTGGAGGCCAACGGTTACGACGTGAGCTACTCCTCCGGCGTGGACACCGCCTCCCGCGGCCAGGAACTCGTGGAGCACCGGGTGTTCCTGTCGGTCGGCCATGACGAATACTGGTCGAACGAGATGCGGGACAACGTGGAGAGCGCCCGCGACGACGGCGTCAACGTGGCGTTCTTCTCCGGCAACGAGATCTTCTGGAAGACCCGGTGGCAGCCGAGCATCGACGGCACGAACACGCCGTTCCGGACGCTGGTGTGCTACAAGGAGACCCACGCCGACGCCAAGATCGACCCCAGCCCCGAGTGGACCGGGACCTGGCGCGACCCGCGATTCTCGCCCCCGTCCGACGGCGGCCGGCCGGAGAACCGCGCGAGCGGGACGTTCTTCATGGTCAACGGCCCCGTCAGCGACGCCATCACTGTCCCGGCCGAGTACGGGCCGATGCGGTTCTGGCGCAACACCTCGGTGGCCGCCCTGCAACCGGGGCAGAGCGCGACGCTTCCCGTCGGGACACTCGGCTTCGAGTGGGACGAGGCGCCGGACAACGACTTCACGCCGCCCGGCACGGTGCGGCTGTCCCGGACGACGGTGTCCACCTCGTCCAAGTACCTGCAGGACTTCGGCACCATCTACGGCGCCGGTACGGCGACGCACAGCCTGACGCTGTACAAGGTCGCGAGCGGCGCGCTCGTCTTCGGCGCCGGCACCGTGCAGTGGTCGTGGGGCCTGGACGCCAACCATGACTTCCCCGGCACCCCCACCGACGTCAGGATGCGGCAGGCGACGGTCAACCTGCTCGCCGACATGCGGGCCCAGCCGGCCAGCCTCCAGCCCGGCCTGGTCGCGGCCACCGCGTCGACCGACACCACCCCGCCGACCGCCACGATCACCAGCCCGGCCGCCGGGGAGAGCGTGGGCTCCGGCTCGATCGTGGTCCGGGGCACGGCGGCCGACTCCGGCGGAGGCGTCGTGGCCGCCGTGGAGGTGTCCACCGACGGCGGCGCGCGGTGGCGTCAGGCGACGGGCCGCACCGAGTGGGAGACCACCTGGACGATCGAGGGCAGCGGCGAAAAAACGATCATGGTGCGGGCGGTGGACGACAGCGGCAACATCCAGGCGCCCCCCACCACCCTCACCCTCTCCTCGAGCTGCCCGT
Organism: Nonomuraea muscovyensis; assembly: GCF_014207745.1. Lineage (NCBI taxonomy): Bacteria > Bacillati > Actinomycetota > Actinomycetes > Streptosporangiales > Streptosporangiaceae > Nonomuraea > Nonomuraea muscovyensis. The sequence continues at coordinate 1,472,122 of NZ_JACHJB010000002.1, read as the reverse complement.
GCAGCCTCTTCCCGTCGTCCGCGGTGCCCGCCGTGGCCTCGGCGAACGACGTCCGTTCGGTCGAACTCGGCGTGAAGTTCCAGGTCTCGACCGCCGGCACCGTGACGGGGATCAGGTTCTACAAGGGCCCGGAGAACACCGGCACGCACACCGGAAGCCTGTGGACCAGCGGCGGCCAACTGCTGGCGAGGGTGACGTTCACCGGCGAGACGCCCAGCGGATGGCAGCAGGCACGGTTCTCGACCCCGGTCCAGGTCAGCCCCGGCACCACCTACATCGCCTCGTACTTCGCGCCCGAGGGCGAGTACTCGCAGAACACCTCGTACTTCACCGCCCCGGTGGTGAGCGGGCCCCTCACGGCTCCGGCGAGCGGCGCGAGCGGCGGCAACGGCGTGTACCGCTACGCGTCGAGCAGCGTCTTCCCCAACCGGACGTACGTGGCGAGCAACTACTGGGTGGACGTCCTGTTCACCCCCTCCGGCCAGCCTCCCGTGACGAGCAGCCTGTGGAGCGACACGACGCTTCCGGCGGTGCAGTCGGCGGATGATCCGAACGCGGTGACCCTGGGCCTGAAGTTCAGGGCGACGACGAGCGGGACGGTGCGGGGCGTGAAGTTCTTCAAGGGAGCCCAGAACACCGGCACGCACACGGGCAGCCTGTGGACCAGCGGCGGCCAGTTGCTCGCGTCGGTGACGTTCACCGGCGAGACGGCGAGCGGCTGGCAGCGGATGGACTTCGCGACGCCTGTGGCGATCACCGCGAACACCACGTACGTGGTCTCCTACCACACCACGTCCGGGTTCTACGCGCTGAACAGGTCGTACTTCTCCACGCAGTACGCCAACGGGCCGCTCGTCGCACCGGACAGCGGCTCGGTGGGCGGCAACGGGGTGTACCGGTACGGAGCGGCCAACAGTTTCCCCACCGGCAGCTACCAGGCGAGCAACTACTGGGTGGATGTGGTGTTCACCGCCGACCTCTGACCTACCGTCGCGCGGCACCTGGTTGCGGCGTAATGATGTAAGCATGGATTTCTACTCGCAGATCGTCTCGTCGGTGGCCGCCGCGCTGCTGCCGAAGGTGGCCGCGGTGCGGGCCGGCAGGGGCGGCGGCTCGGCGGTGGTGTTCGCCCCCGACGGGTTACTGCTCACGAACGCGCACGTGGTCGGCTCCGCCGCGTCCGGGACGGTGGCGTTCGCCGACGGGTCGTCCGGCGCCTTCCGGGTGGTGGGGCGCGACCCGCTGTCGGACCTGGCCGTCATCAGGGCGGACGGCGCCACACCGGAGCCGGCGGAGCTGGGCGACAGCGACGAACTGGTCGTCGGCCAGCTCGTCGTGGCGGTGGGCAACCCGCTCGGGCTCACCGGATCGGTGACGGCCGGCGTGGTGTCGGGACTGGGGCGTTCGCTGCCCGCGCGCAGCGGCTCCGCCGTCCGGCTGATCGAGGACGTGATCCAGACCGACGCCGCGCTGAACCCCGGCAACTCCGGCGGGGCGCTCGCCGACGCGCGCGCCCGCGTCGTCGGCGTCAACACGGCGGTCGCCGGAGTGGGGGTCGGCCTGGCGGTGCCGGTGAACGCCACCACCCGCTCGATCATCGCCGCCCTGGTCAGGGACGGCCGCGTCCGGCGCGCCTACCTGGGCCTGGTGACGTCGCCGGCGCCCCTGCCCGAGCCGCTGCGGCAGCGGACCGGGCAGGACAACGCCCTGCGCGTGATGGAGGTGGTGCCCCTCTCGCCCGCCGACCGGGCGGGCCTGCGGGCGGGCGACCTCGTGCTGAGCGCGGGCCGCAACCCGCTCGGCGACGCGCAGGGGCTGCAACGGCTGATGTTCGCCGAGGCGATCGGCAGGCCGTTGCCGATCACGGTCTACCGCAACGGCGCGCTGGTCGACGTCATCGCCGAGCCGGTCGAGCTGTCGGCCGCCTGAGGGCTGTCGGCCGTCTGAGGCCGGACCCAGGTGCCGTTGCGGCGGGCGACCAGTTCGTCCAGCAGCGCGTCCCAGCGGGCGCCGACGGCGTCGAGGTCGTAGGTGCGGGCGGTCTCCAGCGCGCCGGCGGCCAGCCGCCGCCGCAGTTCCCCGTCCTCGATGACGCGGATGACGGCGGCGGCGAGGTTGGCGTTGGTACGCGGCTTGACCAGGAGACCGTCGACCTCGTCAGTGATCATCTCCTTGGGGCCGTGCGGACTGTTGAAGCTCACGATGGACAGGCCCTTGGCCATGGCCTCCAGAATGGTCATGGGGAAGCCCTCGTGACGGGAGCTGAGCACGTAGATGGAGGCCTGCTCCAGCTCGGCGCCCACGTCGGAGGTGGGGCCGGGCAGGATCACCTTGCCCTCCAGACCGGCCTCGGCGATCTGGGTGCGCAGGTTGTCCTCCTGCGGGCCCGCGCCGAAGATGCGCAACTGCCAGTCGGGATGCACCTGGGCGACCTGCTCCCAGGCGGTGATGAGCCGGTGGAAGCCCTTGATCCGGGTCATCCGGCCCACCGCGATGGCGACCTTGGCGTCGAGCCTGGCGACGTCACCGGTCATCGGCGGCACGGCGTTGGGGATGCGGACCAGGCGCTTCGGCTTCTTGGGCAGGGTCTCGCGGTAGTCGCGCAGGTCGGCCTTGGTGAGAGTGACGAGGGCGTCCATGCGGCGGTAGCGCCACTTGATGAGCTCCTGCATCGGCTCGGCCTGGGTGCGCAGGGCGACGTGTTCCTGGCCGACCGTGATGACGCCGGGGGGCGCGAGCTGCGCCATGACGAGGTTGAGGCCCGGCCGGGTGGCCATGAGCACCCCGCCGTCCAGGGAGCGGATGTAGCGGGCCAGCTTGAGGTCGGTCCACAGGTTGAAACGGTGGTACGCCGTCTCCTCCTTGGGGATGAGCCTGCTCGGCATCTTCGACAGCATCGCCCGCAGCGGGTCGGGGCTGGGGTCGATCCGGTCGTCCAGGAAGCGGAACGTGACCCGGGGGTCGATCGGGAAGAACGGCTCCTCAGCCTCCCTGAGGATGCTGACGATCTCGACGTCCCGGTCGCGCGCCAGGTAGCTGGCGAGGTTGAACACGGTGCGGATCGTGCCGCCCATGCCGTTGGCGTGGAGCAGCAGGATGCGGACCCGGTCAGCGGAGGGGGGCGGCGCGTTGCGCGCCTTGCGCCGGTTGTACCCCCGGTACAACCGGACCATCGCTGATCTGCCCTTGCGTGCCAGTGCGCGCACCTGTGGGATCCCCCTTGGCGTCAAGTGTCGGAAAACACGCGTGGCCGGCGATGAGGACGTGCCCTCACCGCCGGCATATTGTCTCGCTCAGGTGGAGTGCACCGTTCATCCCCGTGGCGCTATCCCCACCTATGATCTTTAGACGCGACAAATGGTCTTAAGGTTGCACCTTGATCGAGATGAGTCTCGCGCTGGTGCGTGGCCGGTCGCGCCGTCGGCCGCAGGGCGGGCGGTGGGCGGCGTCCCGGCCGCCCGCCCGGGCCGCCGGCTCACGTCACCGGATCAGGCGTCGGCCCAGGTGTCGGCCCAGGTGTCGGCCCAGGTGTCGGCCCAGGTGTCGGCCCAGGTGTCGGCTATGTCTCGTCCGGCTTGCGGGCTTCCTTCTTGGCGTCCTTGGCCTGCCGGCCGGTCTTGATCGCCTGCTTCTTGGCCTTGCCGGACTTGGCGATCGGTTTCTTTTTGGCGTCGGACATGGTTTTACCCCCGTATGAACCATGCGTGCTTCTTCGGCACACTAAGCGGCTTAGTACCCATTTGGCACTAGAAACCGACATGGCGCCATTGGTCGCGTGGGTTCAGAGCAGCGTGAGCTGCTCGGGCCCGGCGGCCGGGGGAGCGGGGGACGGCTCAGGGGGTCGCGCGGAGAGGCGGCGGGCCCGGGCCGGGGTCGCCCGGCCGACGCCGTGGCGCGCGGCCAGCTCCTTGACCAGGCCTGTGACGCGCTGCTGGTACGCCTTGGGAGCGTAGGCGCCCCTGCCGTAGAGCTCCAGGTAGCGCGGCACCAGGCGCGGATGCTCACGCGAGAGCCAGGCCAGCCACCACTCCCGCGCGCCGGGACGCAGGTGCAGCACGATGGGCGTGACGTGGGTGGCGCCCGCCTGGGCGATCTCCTTGACCGTGCGCTCCAGCTCGCGGGGCGAGTCGGTGAGGTAGGGCAGGATCGGCGCCATCAGCACGCCGCAGGGGACGCCGTGGTCGTTGAGCGTGGCGCAGGTCTCGAGGCGCCTGCCCGGGTGCGGGGTGCCGGGCTCGGTCGAGCGCCAGGCGTCGGAGTCGAGGAAGCCGGCCGAGATGTTGGTGGCCACCTCGGTGACCTCGGCCGCCTCGGTGAGCAGGTCGAGGTCGCGCAGGATGAGCGTGCCCTTGGTGAGGACGGAGAACGGGTTGGCGGCGTCGCGCAGGGCGGCCAGGATGCCGCGCATCAACTGGTAGCGGCCCTCGGCGCGCTGGTAGCAGTCGACGTTGGTGCCCATGGCCACGTGGTCGCCGCGCCAGCGGGGCGAGGCCAGCTCCTTGCGGGCCAGCTCGGCCGCGTTGACCTTGACGATGATCTTGGAGTCGAAGTCCGCCCCGGCGTCGAGGTCGAGGTAGCGGTGCGTGCCCCGGGCGAAGCAGTAGAGGCAGCGGTGCCCGCACCCTCGGTAGGGATTGATGGTGTGGCCGAACGGGACGTGGCTGCCCACCGGGACCCGGTTGATGATCGACCGCGCGTGGATCTCGTAGAAGGTCGACCCCCGGAACTCGGGGGTGTCGAACGTCCGGGCCACCGCGCCGCGCGCGAAGAGCGGCACGACCGGATCGTCATGATCGGTGCCTTCAAGACGCAGATTGTCCCAGCGCATACCTTATTAGAACAGGCATTCGAGCGTGATCGCAAAGGGAAAGACACTGCAATTACCTCACCAGGCAGTGGCTAATGATCTTCAGGGTTGGGCACAAACCCCGCACAGAGCTTGCGTTCCGGAGGTGCATCTATGGCCTGGTCGCAGGACGAGGAGAGGATGCTGGCACAGATCGAGCGTCACCTCGTCGACGACGATCCACGGCTCGTGGCGCGACTTGAGTCGTTCAACGAGCGGGCGCGTCGCAGCGAGGCGCGGGCCGTGGGCCCCGCCGGGGTCAGGCGCATGCCACGCCGCTCGACCGTCATCATCGCGGTGAGCTGGTTGGTCATCGCGACCTTGATCGCGACCTTGCTCATCATGGTGCTACGCCAGGAGGCCGCCGGCCTCGCCCTGGCCGCCTCCCTCTGACCTCTGACCTCTGGCCGCTGGCCGTCGGCCTGACCTCTGCCCCTGGCCGTCGGGCGCGTTCCGCCGTTCCGGTGGTGCGCCACTCTTCCTCGGCGAACAGGTTGCGCGCGTCCTCCACCACGGCGTGGCCCTGCTTCCCCGGAACGCGGGGCCGAACCCGGTACTTGAGGTCCCTGTGGCATCCGCCGGACATCCAACACCTTTGCCCGGCCGGCTGGCGGCGGTGGCCTCCCCTCCAGCATGGCGAGCGCCGTCAACGGCCACGCCGTGCTCGCCGCCCCGAGCCTGCCGCTTCGTTGACGTACCACCGCAACTTCTGTCGCAACCTCGGGGTGAGGGCGTGAAGCGCTGTTCGCGGGGAGGCCGACGTGATCAACGCGAGGTGCGGCGTTCAGCCGGAGTTCTCGGCGGTGGGTGACGGCGCGACGGACTCGCGGTTGCGGACGGGCATCGGAACCCGGTGCACCTGGCCCGACTGCTCGGTGTCCGCACGGTCGCGCTCGATCTCGGTGAACAGCACGTCCACGGCCTTACGGCCCAGCTCGTAATGGGGCAGCGCCACGGTGGTCAGCTGCGGCCGCACCCACGAGGCGATGGGATGGTCGTCGAAGGACACGACGGAGACATCCGCGGGCACCTTGAGCCCGAAGTCGTCGAGCGCCTGGTAGGCGCCCATCGCGATCCGGTCGTTGAAGCAGATCAGCGCACGCGGCTGAATGGTCCGCAGGAGGTCCCGCGTCGCGGCGAGGCCGTACTCCGGCTGCCAGTCGGGGCAGGTGCGAGCGCCCGCCACCTTGACGCCCGCCTCGCCGAGCGCCTCACGGATGCCGACGAGCCGTTCCACCGCCGCGAGGCTTTCGGAGGGCACGTTGCGCAGGCCCGGACCGGCGCCGATCAGGTAGATGCCGTCGCGGTGGCCGGCGTCGAGCAGGACGCGGGCCGCGCGGCGGCCGGCCTCGACCTCGTCGGGCAGGACGGCGGGCAGGGGGGTGGGCTGCTTGGGCAGCGCGTTGAGCAGCACCGCGGGCACAGCCGTGATGGCCTTGGGCACCTTGATGGTGCGGGTGAACATCGAGGCCAGGATGAGCCCGTCGACCTGGCGGTCGTGCATGGCCTGCAGCAGGCGGCGTTCGAGTTCGGCGTCGCCTTCGGTCTCGCCGATGAACAGCATGAAGCCGCGCTCACGGGCGGCCTCGAGCGCCCCCTTGATCATGTCACCGGCCAGCCGTGAGGTGGCGACGGTGTCGGAGACGAAGCCGATCGTGCGGGAGGTGCCCGTTCGCAGCCCCACGGAGACGATGTTGGGCCGGTACTGCAACTCCTCGGCGGCCCGCAGGACGCGCTGTTCGACGTCCTGAGAGATGCGCAGTTCGCGGCCGCGGCCTGACAGCACGAGCGAGGCGGTCGGGCGCGAGACACCGGCGGCCTTTGCCACATCGGCCAGCGTGACCCGTCGTGGGCTCACCCAAGATCTCCGATCGTCAAGAGTGTGTTACAGGGGGTTGACATCGTGCGACGCGCATGGTGAGACTATCGGGCGCTAACCCGATTTAGCAACGGAGTCGGGACATCAGCCAGGTGCCGATTGTCCCAAGCAGCAGAGGAGATGCACATGGCTCGTCGAGTCCGCCCCGGCAGGTCCGGGGCCGCGCTTGTGATCGCCATGGGGACGCTGACCGCCGCCTGTGCGGCTCCCGGCGGCAACAGTCCGCAGCCCCAGGCCACCAGCGCGTCGTCGATGTCCGCGGCGCCCACCTGCGGCTCGGCGCCGATCAAGCTCAACGGCTACTTCGAGGCCGGCTTCCCGCTGCCCAAGGCGCTGACCACCGAGTTCACCAAGCAGCACCCGAACGTCACCTGGGACATCCGCGAGGACCAGTTCGCGGTCATCACGCAGAACGCCCCGCGGGTGCTGGCGGACAACCCGCCCGACCTGATGCGCCTGCCCCAGGTCTCCGAGCTGGTCAAGGACAACCTGCTGAAGAACCTGGACGGATATGCGACGGCGTTCGGCTGGGACAAGTGGCCGGCCTCGCAGCTCGAACAGCTGCGCCTGGGCCCGGGCGGGCGCCCGCGCGGTGAGGGCTCGCTGTACGCCCTGGGGCTCAACTTCAGCATGACCGGCGTCTTCTACAACAAGAAGCTCGCCGCCCAGGTCGGGATGTCCACGCCGCCCACCACGCTGGCGGAGCTCGACCACGTGCTGGACAAGGCCAAGAACGCGGGCATCACGCCCATCGTGCAGTTCAACGGCGGCGCCACCGGCGGCCTGGCGTTCCCGCTGCAAAACCTCATGGCCTCCTACGGCCCGGCCGGGCCCGTCAACGACTGGATCTTCCAAAAGCCCGGCGCCACCATCGACACCCCGTCGAACCTGCGGGCCACCCAGCACCTGGAGAAATGGATCAAGGCAGGATACTTCCCGAAGGACGTCAACGCGCTCGACTACGCGACCATGATGAGCCGCTTCATCGACGGCCAGGGCCTGTTCATGTTCAACGGCGACTGGGAGTCGGGCAACCTCGACAAGCAGATGCCGGGCAACGTCGGCTTCTCCCTGATGCCGCCGGCGCAACAGGGCGGCAAGCTCGCCGCCATGTCGGCGCCCCTCACCTTCGGGATCGCCGCGAACGCCAAGAACGCCGACTGCGCCGCCTTCTTCCTCAACTGGGTCGCCACCGACCAGCGAGCCCGCGACATCGGCGTCGAGGTCGGCGGATCACGCCCGATGGGACCGGCCGAGGCGTACATGCCGGCCGTGGCAGCGGACAAGGTCACCGCGAGCACTCTGGCGGCCGGGGCGGACATCGCCGAGGACAACGGCGCGATGGACTTCATCGCCAACGCCACCGGCGCCATCTACGCCAAGAGCTGGACGCCGCAGCTGCAGAAGCTGGTGGCCGGGCAGCAGACCCCGCAGGAGCTGCTGAAGACGGTCCAGGCCGACTACGCCGGCCAGCTCGAAGGGAACTGAGGCAGTTGATGACCCGCTCCGCCGGCGCCCGATCCGCGCACCGGCGGCCGGCCGTGACCAAGCTGGGCGACCCGCGCGGCTTGGTCGGCTGGCTGTTCGTCGCCCCGGCGCTCGTCTTCTACGCGGTGTTCGTTCTGCGCCCGACCGTCTTGACGTTTCAGTACTCGCTGTACGAGTGGAACGGCATCGGCGCCTCCACCTGGGTGGGGCTGGCCAACTACGGCAAGGTCTTCACCGATCCGGACCTGTCCGACTCGCTGGTGAACGCCTTCCAGCTGATCGTGTTCTTCAGCGCGATCCCGGTCGTGCTGGGCTTGGCGATCGCCGCGACGATCCGGCGGATCGCCGCCAGCAGGCTCGCCCTCGTGGCGCGGACCGTGCTCTTCCTGCCACAGGTCATCCCGCTGGTGGCGGCCGGCATCGCGTGGAGCTGGCTGTTGGCCTCCACCGGAGTGATCAACCAGTTGCTCTCGATCATCGGCCTCGGCGGGGTGACCCGGGCCTGGCTGGGCGACTTCGCCACCGCCCTGCCGGCGGTCGGCATGATCGGCGCGTGGGTGCTGCTCGGCCTGTGCACGCTCCTGCTCCTGGCCGGCATGAGCAAGATCGACCCGGCGCTCTATGAGGCCGCCCGACTCGACGGCGCCGGCCCGTGGCGGGAGTTCGTCTCCATCACGGTGCCCAGCCTGCGCCAGGAGATCGCGGTCTGCGTCACCGTGACGGTGATCGCGGCCCTGTCCAGCTTCGACATCATCTACATCGCCACCCAGGGCGGCCCCGGCAACACGACCATGGTTCCCGGCCTGCAGATCTTCTACCTCGCCTTCTCCGAGCGCGAGGTGGGCATGGCCTCGGCTCTGGCCGTGGTCCTCATGGTCCTCGTGATCGCCTGTGCCCTTCCCATCCAGTGGTTCGCAAAGGACGGCAACCGATGATCACCGCAGGGCGGGAGGCCTGGACCGGCCGGCTGCTGCTCATCCTCATGATGGCGGTCACGCTCCTGCCGTTCCTCAGCCTGTTCGTCACCGCCCTGCACCCCTCGGGCACCTACCCGGCCGGGCTGGCCTGGCCCGACGACCCGCAGTGGGACAACTTCCTGCGGGCCTTCGAGGCCGCGAACATGGGCGAACTGCTGAAGTCGAGCGTCCTCATCGTGCTGGGCGTGGTGCCCGTCTCGATCCTGCTGGGCACCATGGCCGGCTTCGCCATCGGCCACCTGCGCGTCATCGGCGGCCGTGTCATCTTCCTGCTGTTCGTGCTCGGCCTGACCCTCCCCTTCGAGGGGATCATCACGCCGCTGTACTACCAGATCCGCGACATGGGGCTGCTGAACACGCGCTGGGCCATCATTCTGCCGCTCATCGGCCTGTTCATGCCGTTCAGCGTCTTCTGGATGCGCGCCCACTTCGTCAACATGCCGGGCGAGCTGTCCGAAAGCGCACGGATGGACGGCGCCAACGTGTGGCAGCTCTTCCGGCGCATCCACGTCCCCCTGGCCATGCCGGCGATCTCATCCCTGGGCATCCTGCTGTTCCTGTGGACCTGGAACCAGTTCCTGCTGGCCATCGTCCTGGTGGACGATCCCGCCAAGCGCACCATGTCCGGCGCCCTGGGCGCCTTCCAGGGCCAGTGGGGCACCGACATCCCGCTGCTGTGCGCCGGATCGCTGCTGATCCTGACACCCACGCTCGTGATCTTCCTCATCTTCCAGCGCCACTTCGTCAAGGCTCTGCTCCAGGGCTCCCTGAAGGGCTGACGGCGATGAGCGCGACGCCGCCGCTCTGCGGCGGGATCGAGGCGGGCGGGACGAAGCGGGTGTGCGCGGCGCTGACGCCCAGGCGAGTGGCGGCGCGGAGCGTCCATCCCACGAGTGAAAAGAAGAGGTCATCCATGGTCCCACGAGGACGTCCAGGAACGGCGAGCGGATCGGTCGTGCGTCCCGAACGGGCCGGTGGTCACCGCCGCCGGCAGGGTGCCGCATGAGCGGTGGCCGACCGGCGTACTGGACCCGCCGGCACCTCGATCTGCTTGCCGAGACCGGCGTGACGACGGCGCCCGTCATCGACCCGGCGGCCGTACCGCGGATCCTGCCTGACTACGACCTCTGGGACCTGTGGCCGATCCAGGAGGAGGACGGCTCGACGAGTGTGGCCGGCGGCCACGAGCTGTGGATGGCCCTGTCGGCGCCCGCTCTCGGCCACCCCGAGGAGCGCCACGATCAGGCCCGGATCCGGCTGCTCGGCAGGAACGGCGCGGAGTGGAAAGACCTCGGGAACGCCTTCGCCGACGACGCCTCGCCCGGCAGCCGCGAATGGTCGGGATCGGCGGTCCGCCGGCCCGACGGCACCGTGTCGGTGTTCTACACGGCCGCCGGACGGCGCGGCGAGGCACGCCCGACCTACCGGCAGAGCGTCATCGAGACCCGCCCTCTCCTGATCGCCGACCGTGGCCGGATCCTGCTGCAACAAGACGCCGAGCATCGAGAGGTCCTGCGCTCCGACGGCCGGATGTACCTGCCGGCCGACGAGGCCGACGGAGCACCGGGCCGTATCCGGGCCTTCCGCGATCCCGGCTGGTTCCGCGACCCGGCCGACGGGCGCGACCATCTGCTCGTCGCCGCATCCACCGCCTGGCAGGACGGCTTCACCGGCGCGATCGCCCTCGCCGAGCCACGGGGCGACACGTGGTCGCTGCTCCCGCCTCTGCTCGTCGCCGAAGGCGTCAACCACGAGCTCGAACGACCGCACGTCATCGTCCACGACTTCTGGTACTACCTCTTCTTCTGCACCCAGCGCCACACCTTCCACCCGCCCGGCCGCGCGCCCACCGGGCTGTACGGCTTCGCCGCGCCCAGCCTGACCGGACCCTACGAACCGCTCAACGGCTCCGGGCTCGTGCTCCAGAATCCCTCCTCCGAACCCGACCAGGCCTACGCCTGGCTGGTGCTGCCGGACCTCCACGTGGTCAGCTTCGCCAACTACCGCTCCCACCAGGGCATGGACCTCCGCAACGCGGCAGCCGCGCAGGCACGGGCCGGCTTCGGCGGCACCATCTCCCCGACGCTCCGGCTCACCCTGGACGGCATGGCCACCTCTGTCGTCCCGGTCGCGAAGGATGTGCAGCACACCTCGACCGGTTCTTGATGCGGGCACCCGGGGCGTCGTCGGCCACCCGGGTGGGCGGCTGAGGGCGGCCTCCTACCCAAGGCTTGCTCGCGGCCGTATACTCGTATACGGATAATCGGCGACGAGGAGGCGGCGTGACGAAGCGGCGCAAGGTCGGCAACCTGCTCGCGCTCGCCGTCCTGTCGGCCCTCGTGCAGCGGCCGATGCACCCGTACGAGATGGCCTCGGTCCTGCGCGCCCGCGGCAAGGATCGCGACATGGCCGTCAAATGGGGCTCCCTCTACACGGTCGTCCACAACCTCGACAAGCACGGCCTCATCGAGGCGGCGCAGAGCAGCCGCGAGGGCGGCCGGCCCGAGCGGACCGTCTACCGCGTCACCGACGCCGGTCGGGCGGAGCTCGAGGACTGGACGCGCGAGCTGCTGTCCACCCCGGAGGAGGAGCATCCCCGGTTCGAGGCCGGCCTGTCGGTCATGGCCGGCCTGGCGCCCGACGAGGTGACCACGCTGCTGCGCCGGCGCCTGGAGGCCCTGGAGACGCGCATCGCGGCGCAGCGGGCCGCGCTCGACCGCGAACGGGCGCAGATCCCGCGGCTGTTCCTCGTGGAGTCGGAGTACGCGCTGGCCATGCGGGAGGCCGAGGCCGCCTGGACCCGGTCGCTGCTGGACGAACTGGCCGCGGGCACGTTCCCCGGTCTGGAGCAGTGGCGTGCCTACCACCGGACGGGGCGCCTGGCCCCGGACGTGGCCGGCCTCGCCGAAAGGGGGTCCGTCACCGACTGACAGCGAAAAGGGCCCCGGCGAAGGTGCTGCAACACCGCCGCCGGGGCCCGCAGATCCCGATCACACGAACCCGCGCGGCGGATCCGGCACCGAGATGGCACAGGCAAGGATAGCCGGGGACTCTCCGCGTGGGCCGACCTGCCCGAAGGGGAGACCATGACAGATTCGCGCACCTCCACCGGCCGCGTGACGTCCGAGGACGGCACCGGCATCGCCTACCGCGTCATCGGCCGCGGCCCTGGCGTCGTGCTGCTGCACGGCGCCATGCAGTCCGGCGCCGGCCTCGTCGAGCTGGCCCGGTCACTGGCCGGCTCGTTCACCTGCTACCTGCCCGACCGGCGCGGGCGCGGCACGAGCGGCCCGTACGGCGCGGACCACCGCCTCCACAAGGACGTCGAGGACCTCGACGCGCTGCTCACCGCCACCGGCGCGCGCGACGTCGTCGGCATCAGCTCCGGCGCCATCATCGCGCTGCGCGCCGCGCTGGCGCGGCCCGGCCTGCGGCGGCTCGTCGCCTTCGAGCCGCCGCTGGACATCGGCGGCTCGAACCCGACCGGCTGGCTGGACCGCTTCGACCGGGAGATCGCGGCGGGCAGGGTGGCCGCCGCCCTGGTCACCGGCATGCGCGCCACCCGCATGGGGCCGGCCGCCTTCCGGGTGCTGCCGCGGTGGCTGCTGGAGCGGCTGACCACCACCTTCATCGCCCGCCAGGAGCGGGAGGGCGCGGGGGAGGAGCCGACGTTCCGGGAGCTGGCGCCGACGCTGCACCACGACGCCCGGATGGTGGCCGAGACGGCTGACGACGTGGGCGCCTTCCGGCAGGTGCGCGCCGAGGTGCTGCTGCTGGGCGGCTCCCGCAGTCCGGCCTACCTGAAGAAGGCGCTGACCGCGCTGGAGGAGGTGCTGCCGGGCGCGCGGCGGGCCGAGCTGGCGGGGCTCGGCCACGCGGCCGCGAACAACACGGCCGCGGGCGGGCGGCCGGAACGGGTCGCCGAGGAGGTGCGGCGCTTCCTCACCTGACCGCCGTGCCGGGGGCGGTCAGAGAGCGCGCAGGAAGTCGGCGGCGATGGGGGCGGCGACCTTGCCGCCTCCACCGCCTCCCTCGACCACCACCGCGAACGCCACGTCGCCCTTGAACCCCATGAACCAGGCGTGCGAGTCGAGCTTCTCGCCCGACCCGTACTCGGCCGTGCCGGTCTTGCCGTGCGTCCCCGCCGGCAGGCCGGCCGCCTTGGCCGTGCCCTTGGTCACCACGGCCGCCATCATCGCGTGCAGGTCCTCCTTGACCCCGTCGGGCAGCGGCTGCTCGGCCGCCTTCTGCTTCAGGCCGGGCACCAGCGTGGGCGGACGCCACGTGCCGTCGGCGATCGCGGCCGCCACGGCCGCCATCGACAGCGGGCTCGCCGTGATCTTGGCCTGTCCGAACGACTCGGCCGCCAGCTCGGCGTCGGACGTCGCCCGGGGCATGCTGGCCTTGGTGGCCGGGACCCCGATGGCCAGCGGTTGGTTGAAACCGACCTGCTCTGCCGTCTCCAGCAGCTTGGCCGCCCCGAGGTGCTGCTGCGCCAGCGGCGCGAACGTGGTGTTGCACGAGTGGGCGAAGGAGTCGAGGAACGACAGCGACCCGAACTCCGCCTTCTCGGAGTTGCGGATCCGCAGCCCGCCGACGGTCGCGTACTGGGGGCACGTCACCGTGTCACGCGGCGACATCCCGTCGGCCAGCAACCCGATCGCGGTGACGGCCTTGAACGTCGAGCCGGGCGCGTAGCGGCCGTCGAGCGCCCGGTTGAAGCCGCCCCGGTTGTTGACCACGGCCAGGATCTCGCCGCTGGCCGGCTCGACCGCCACCAGAGAGGTGGGCTTGGCGACGTCCTTCACGGCGGCGACGGCGGCCGCCTGCACCTTGGGGTCGAGCGTGGTCCGCACCGGCTCACCGGGAGCGCCCTTGATCGTGTGCAGCGTCTTGCCGCCGGCCTGGATCTCCGTCGTCGGCGTGCCCGCGAGCTGTTCCTGGAACGTCTCCTGCAGCCCGCCGCGCCCGATCGCCTGGCCGGGCCTGTAGGCGGAGCCGAGCCTGGCGACGTCCTTCTTGGTCGCCTTGTCGAGGTAGCCGACGAGTTGCTGCACCGAGCCGCCGACGGCATCGGTGTCTATGCGGTCGCCCTCGGCGTCGGTGATCTCGGCACGCTCGGGCCAGCGCGTCTTGAGCTGGAACGTGGTGCCCTGGGCCAGCGACGGATGCAGCGCGGCGGGCGTCCAGGCCACCTTCCAGGCCCGGTCGGCCACCGCCAGGTCGAGGTCGCCCTGGTAGGTCCACTCGCCGAGGTTCTTCAGCGTGAGCGTCGCCGTGTAGGGGACACTGGCCCGGCCGTCGGTCTCGGTGGCCCGGCCCAGCTCCACCTTCGCCGACTCCACGCCCAGGCCGGTGCGCATCTGCTCGTACGCGGTGAGCGGCTGCGGGGTGGCCAGCTGGGCCGTCATCGCCGCGGTGTCGCCCCGTTCCCAGGCGGCGGCGAAACGCTGCGCGGTCTCGGCGGGCGACCCCCGGGTGTGCAGCAGCCAGTATGCGCCACCGCCGGCGGCCCCCGCCGCCAGCACGGTGATGCCGGAAATGATCACGATGGTACGGCCACGCGCCACTGTCAGCCCCCTGATCGGTCGGCACGCCTGCTCGGAAGAACCTCAGAGCCTAGCCAAGATCTAGGACATCCCTTGCGCCGCCTTGAAGCTCGCCGCGTAGGTCGGCACGTACTCCTGGCCGGACAGCTTCTGGATGGCCGCCATGATGTCGTCGGTGACGCGGCGCCGGTCTCGGGCGTTGCTGTGGTCGCCCTCGAACGTCATCGGCGCGCCGATCGTGATGCCGATCCGGGCCGGGCGGGGGACGGTGGCCCCCACCGGGAGCACCTTCTCGGTGCCGCTGAGCGCGACGGGCAGCACCGGGGCGCCGGTCTTGAGCGCCAGCCAGGCCACGCCGATCTTGCCGCGGTAGAGGCGGCCGTCGGGGGAGCGGGTGCCCTCGGGGTGGATGCCGAACAACTCGCCCTGCTCCAGCAGGCCGGCCGCCGCGTCGAGCATGGACTGCGCGGCGTGGGCGCTCTCGCGGTCGGTCGGCAGGCTGCCGCCCAGCCGCATGAACCAGCCGGAGACCGGGTTGCCGTTGAAGTACTCGTTCTTGGCGGCGAAGGTGACGTGTCTCGGCAGCAGCGCGGGCAGCAGGAACGAGTCGAGCACGGACAGGTGGTTGGCGGCCAGGATCGCGGGGCCCGTCCTCGGCACGTGGGCCGCCCCGGAGATGTGCGGGCGCCACATCACGTGGGCGAGCGGTGTCGCGGCGAACTTGACCACTTGGTACAGCAACGGGCTCTCCTGGGAGGGTCGTCAATCGGCCACCCCACCATAGAGCAGGCGCCCCGGCCGGAGCCGGAGCGCCTGGGAAAAGCGTTAAGGCCGATGTGGCGGTCGCCTCCTCGGCGAGATGCACAACACGGCTCCAGCCGAACGGTATTCCGTGAAGGCGGTAATTTGCGGCCCGGGGGACACAGACCACATCGGCCATTCGACTCTAACGGACATCCGGTGATCCGTATTCCATCCGGCCCAAAGAATCAGTCAGGTCCTGGTCCAATGTGGCTGGGCGACGTGGGAGACCCGCAGCTCACGGCCACGCAGCGCCACCTCGGCGAACTGCCACAAAATCGCGCCGGTCGGCGCGTGGACCGTGATCGACGGGCCCAGCGGCATCTGCAGCAGCCCGCGGCGCCAGCGCGGCACCCCCGGCCGCAGGAACCTCTCCAGCGGCACCTCGTGCACCGAGGCCACCTCGCGCGGATCGCCCACCGGGCGCTGAGCGCCGCCGAAGGCCACCACCGGCGTGATCACGAACCCGGAGTCGGTGACGTAGTCGTCGAGCAGCCCCGCCACCTCCACGCCCCGCACGGACGTCTCCTCGGCCAGCTCGCGCAGCGCCGCCTCGACCGGTCGCTCGCCGTCGTCCAGCCGGCCGCCGGGCAGCGCCCACTGGCCGGCGTTGCGCCCGCGCGGGGCGCGCCTGATGAGGATCGTGTACGGCCCGCGGGCGGCATCCTCCAGCACGCACACGGTGACGGCGGCCGCGCGCAGCCCGGCGGCCGTCGGGGCCTGCCTGCGCGAGAACGCCGCCAGGTGGGCGGTGACGCGCTCGCGCAGCTCGTCCATCGGGGGAAGCACCCGCCCAGCATCCCACGCCGCCGCCTCCGTCCCCGGCCCCGCTGGAGGGCGCCGGAGGCGGAACGGAACGGCCGAAGCGGTGCGGCCGGGGTCAGCTCGGTGGGGCGGGGAGGCGGACCGTGACGGTGAGGCCGCCTTCGGGGCGGGCGCGGGCGGTGACGGTTCCGTCGTGGGCGTCGGTGATGGCGCGGACGATGGACAGTCCCAGGCCGGTGCCTCGTGCCGAACGGACGCGGTCGCCGTGTGCTCGGCGGAACGGTTGGAACAGGTCGTCCACGTCGTAGGGGGCTATGGCGGATCCGGTGTTGGCGACCTCGATGACGGCCCATCCATCCTGCTGGTGGAGTCGTATCCACACCTGTCCGTCGCGGACGTTGTACTTGAGCGCGTTCTCGATCAGGTTGAACACGCATCGTTCCAGGAGCAGCGGGTCGCCTGTGGCCAGGGCGGGTGGCAGGTCGTGGTGGATGGTGATCGGCCGTTTGCGTCGTTCTGGTGTGAGTTGTTCGAGTACGGCGCGTGTCACCTGGGCGAGGTTGATCGTTTTGCGGGTGTCGAGTTCCTGTTCGGACTGGGCCAGGAGGAGGAGTCCTTCGATGAGGCGTTCGTAGCGGGCGTTGGTGCCGAGCAGGGCGCGTGCGAGGGTTTTGAGGTCGGGGGATGCGGTGGGTTCCTCGAGTGAGACCTCCAGGACGGTTCGGTTGATGGCCAGGGGGGTGCGTAGTTCGTGGGAGGCGTTGGCGATGAAGCGTCGTTGGCCGTCGAACACGCGGTGCAGCCTGTCGAGCATGGCGTCGAAGGTGTCGGCCAGGCGTTTGACTTCGTCGGGTGGGCCTTGCAGAGCGATGCGTTCGTGCAGGTTGCTTTCGGACAGGCGTCGGGCGGTCTGGGTGAGGTGGTCGAGGGGGCGTAGGGCCCGTCCGGCCACCAGGTGCCCGAGCAGGATGGCGACCGCTCCGAGCAGCACCATGATGACGACGGAGAAGCCGAGCATCTCTTCCAGCACGCTCTCGCCCCGCTGCCGCACGTCCACCTGGACCTGGTGGAAGACCACATCGACCGGAGGCTGTGACGCGGCGCCGGGCAACAGGGCCGACTTGCCCTTGACGACCTTCGTCGCGCCGGCGGCGAACTGCTCCGACAGCGCTCGCGCGGACAGCAGGTACGTCGACCACAGCAACAGCGAGCCGGCCGTGAAGAAGAGTCCGCCGTAGAGGAGGGTGAGTCGCGCGCGCAGTCCCAGCCGGTGCCACGGCGACAGCCGGCGCCAGGGGAACGGGCCGCTGGGCCTCACAGCCGGTAGCCCCGGCCGGGCACGTTCTCGATCGTCGGGGGCGCGCCGAGCTTCCTGCGCAGCGAGGTCAGCGTGACGCGCAGCACCCCGCTGGCGGCGTCGGCGTACTCGTCCCAGACCCTCCGGCGCAGCTCGGCCGTCGAGACCAGGCCGCCACCGGCCACCAGCAGCTCGTGCAGCACGTCGAACTCCTTGCGGTTGAGCGTGATCTCCCGCCCGTCGCGGGTGACCGTGCGCCGGCCGGGGTCCAGCCGGATCCCGGCCCGTTCCACGGTGGCCGGGCCGGCCCGCCGCGAGCGGCGCGCCAGCGCCCGGACGCGGGCCACCAGCTCGGCGAAGGTGAACGGCTTGACCAGGTAGTCGTCCGCGCCGAGCGACAGCCCGCCGACCCGGTCGAGCACCCGCCCGGCCGCCGTCAGCATGAGCACCCGCCCGGGCGTGCGGCCGGCCGCCAGCTCGCGGCAGACGTCGTCCCCGTGCACCTCGGGCAGGTCGCGGTCGAGGACCACGACGTCGTAGGGCGCGCAGGCGGCCATCGCCAGCGCCTCGCGCCCGTCGTAGGCCACGTCGACCGCGATCGCGTGCAGCCGCAGGCCCCGCGCGATGGCGTCGGCCAGCTCCTCTTCGTCCTCGACGACGAGCACCCGCATCCCGGGCCCCCTTCCGTTCCGCTCCGAAGCGTGGCGGACGGGGTGTTAGCGGCGGATAAGGGGACTGGCCGTCGCTTACCCGGGTTTAGCACCGGCACCGCTGAAGTGAGCCTGGCGCCCGGGCGAGTGACCCGCGGCGCCGAGGAGTGACCGCTATGAACGTACGTCCCCTACTGGCCGCGGCCGCCCTGGCCGCCGCCCTGACCGGGTGCGGCGGCCCAGCCGCCAGGGACGCGGGAGTCGTGAGCGCGGGCGACGCCACGGGGAGCGCGGCGGCCCCGTCGTCCGGTGCGTCGTCCCCCGGGCCGTCGGCGACCGGCGACCGCAGGGAGGCCCAGCTCAAGTTCGCGCAGTGCATGCGTGAGCACGGCGTGGACATGGACGACCCCGACCCCGACGGCGCGATCAGGATCAAGGCGCGCAAGGGCCAGGAGAAGGCGGTGGACGAGGCCCAGAAGGCCTGCGAGCACTTCATGGAGGGCGCGGTCGGCGGTCCCAAGGGCAAGCCGGACGAGGAGGCGCTCGACCGTGCGGTGAAGCTCGCCCAGTGCATGCGTGAGCACGGCATCGACGTGGCGGACCCGGGCTCCGACGGCCGGATCCGGCTCCGCGTCGAACCGGGTACGCCGGAGGAGAAGGTCAAGGCGGCCCAGCAGGCGTGCAGGGAGCTGGGCCCGGGCGGGGGCGCGTCGTGACGAGGGGACTCCTGCTCGGCGGGCAGGACGTCGCCGGGCTTTCGGATCGGGAGCTGTCGGCGTTGCTGGGGCGGGTGCCGGGGTCGGTCTTCCAGCAGACGGTCGTGGGGGGCGGCTGGAAAGGAGCATCCCCCAGGCGGACGGGCCTGACGCGGCTCGTGGGACGCGGCCCCGGGCGACGGGGCCGCGTCCGCTGAGATCAGGCGAGGCCAGGTCAGGGCGGCCAGGTCAGGGAGGTCAGATCGGGATGCGGCCCGCTCCGGCCCCGCTCGTCACGATCGACTTGACGCTGGCAGGCGCGTCGAGCTGGTAGGAGTAGGGGATCGAGTTCACGCTGCCGCCGGCGTCGCCGCTGCCGGAGTTGACGAGGTGGTTGTTGCGGGCCACCAGGTTGCCGGGGGGTGAGCTGCCCTCGCCGCGGTGGTAGGGGTCGTCCACGTTCTCGAAGGAGTTGCCCTCGACCAGGACGCCCGCCTCCTGCGTGGAGGCGACGCCGTAGCCGCCGTTGTCGGCGTAGAAGTTGTTGTAGACGTGCACCGGGTTGCCGAAGCGCACGCGCGGGTGGCGCTGGTTGGAGCCGTCGAACCAGTTGTGGTGGTAGGTCACTCTCAGCTTGCCCCGGTCCTCCGAGCCGTTGTCGTCGCTGTGGCCGAGCAGCATGGACTTGTCGTGGTCGTGCACCCTGTTCCAGGAGATGGTGACGTAGTCGCTGGCGCGCTTGACGTCCACCGCGCCGTCGTTGCCGTCGGTGAAGGTGTTGTGGTCGATCCACACGCGGGTGGAGTACTGGACGTTGACGGCGTCGTCGTTCCAGCCGCGGAAGGTGAGGTTGCGGATGATCACGTTGGACGCCCTGGTGACGTTGAAGCCGCAGCCGGAGATCGTCGCGCCGGAGTTGCCGATGACGGTCTTGTTCGAGGCCACCTTCAGCATGCCGGAGCAGGAGATCGTCCCGGACACCCGGATGACGGCGGGCGAGCCGGACGACAGGGCGCTGGACAGGGCCGAGGACGAGGTCACCGTGGTGGGCGGGGTGGAGCCGCCGCCGGTGGTGCCGCCGCCCTGGGTGGCCCAGCCGACCAGGGCGGTATCGGCAGAGGCCTGCTGGGTCGTCGCGGCGGCCAGGCCGGTCATGGCGAGGGCGGCGGTGAGGCCGGTGATCAGGGTACGTCGTGGTGCGCGCATCTCTTGGTTCCTCCCAGGGGGACGGGTGGGGTGGACCACGCGATGTCGCAACGGTAGGAAAGCGCTTTCCGTATCGTCAAAGCCGATCAGTGGCCGTGCGGCGCGGCTCGCCGCGTCGCCGCAGGCCAGGGCATGACAACGTGCTTCACCACCGGTGAAAGTTTCATGTCCGGACGGCGTCCGGGGTCGCGAGCGGGGCGGGCAGGGGCCGGGCGTGCACCACGTCGAGGCGTGAGACGGCGCGGGTGAGCGCCACGTACAGCCGGTTGAGCCCGCGCCGCTCCGCCTCGGCGATGGCGGCCGGCTCGGCCACCACCACGTGGTCGAACTCCAGCCCCTTGGCCAGGGACGCGGGCAGCACGCTCAGCCGCTCGCCGAGGTCCAGCCCGCCGTCCCACAGGGCCGCCTTCAGCGCCTCGGCGTGGTCGTCGGCCGCGATCACGCCCACCGACCCCTCGAAGCCCAGCGCCTCGCGCGCCGCGGCGACGACACCCCGCTCCAGCCCCGGCACGCGCACGACCCGCAGCCGCCCGTCGCGGCGGTGCGAACGGGTCTCGGGCACGTCCGCGTCGAGCGCCGCCAGCAGCAGGTTCGCCAGCTCCACCACCGTCGCGGGCACCCGGAACCCCGTCGTCAGCGCCACGATCCGCGCGCGCGGCTTCCCCAGCGCGGCCATCACCTCGGGCCAGGAACGGGCGGCCCACGGGGTGGTGCCCTGAGCCAGGTCCCCGAGGACCGTGAGCGAGCCGTGCTCGCTGCGCCGGGCCACGGCCCTGCACTCCATGGGCGACAGGTCCTGTGCCTCGTCCACGATCACGTGGCCGTACCCGGCGGGCCGCTCCAGCAGCCCGGCGACCTCGTCCAGCAGCACAAGGTCGGCCCGCGACCAGGCGGCGCTCCGGTACGTGCGGGGCGGCCTCGCCCACGTGATGGCCCGCCGCTCCTCGCCGGTGAGCGGTCCGTCCTCCGGCGGGCAGGTCAGCACCTCGCACAGCACCTCCTCAGGCCGGACGGACGGCCAGACGGCGTCCAGGAACGGAGTGACGCCCCGGCCGATTCGCCGGACCCAGGCCGCGTTCGCCGCCTGGCCGCGCGCCTCGGCCTGGCGGCGCACCAGCTCGACCACCCGGGCGCGCACCCGCTCCCGCCCGGTCAGGTAGGGCAGGTCGTCGCGCAGCGTGCCGGCGACGATGTCGCGCAGCTCGCCCTCGCCCACCCGCCACCGGTAGGAGCCGTCGGGCACCGCCAGCGGCCCGTCCGGCTCGCCGACCCGCGCGTAAAGGGCCCGGCGCAGCACCTCGGCCATCCGCGCGTCGTGCTTGACCGCCTCGGCATCCGGGCCGTCGGCGGCCCGGACGAGCGCAGAGGGGGACGCTGCGGACAGCAGGCCCTCCAGCGTGGTCTGCTCCACGCCCGCCTCGCCCAGCGCGGGCAGCACGGCCGCGATGTAGCCGAGGAACGCCCGGTTGGGGCCCAGCACCAGCACGCCGCCGCGCTCCAGCCGCTGCCGGTGCGCGTACAGCAGGTAGGCGGCCCGGTGCAGGCCGACCGCGGTCTTGCCGGTGCCGGGCGCGCCCTGCACGCAGACCGACTCCTCCAGCCCGGCGCGGACCAGGTCGTCCTGCTCGGGCTGGATGGTGGCGACGATGTCGCGCATGGGGCCGACCCTGGGCCGCTCGATCTCGGCGGCCAGGATGCGGCTGTCGCCCTGCTCGCCCAGCTCCAGCCGTTCGTCCTCGTAGGAGGTGAGCGTGCCGCCGGACCAGCCGAAGCGGCGGCGCACGGCGACCCCCTGCGGGTCGCGCGCGCCGGCCCGGTAGAAGGCGCGGGAGACGGGGGCGCGCCAGTCGATCACGAGCGGCGGGGCGCCGTGCTCGCCCGGGACGTGCCGCCTACCGATGTGGTACGCCCGCCCGGCGTGGTCGGCGGAGTCCCGGCCGAAGTCGAGCCGGCCGAAGAACGGCGGCCCGTCGGGCTCCTCGCTCAGTTCCTTGGCCAGGCTCTTGAGGTGCCGGCCGAGCCGTTCGGCGCTGTAGCGGTCGGCCGCGACGGTCTCCCCGGTGATCACGTTGTCGCGGGCGGTGTCGAGCATCCTGCGCAGCCCGTCGCGGCAGCGTTCGGCGTGCCGCCGCTCCTCGTCGAGTCCGTCCACGGCTGAATCCTCCAAGTGTTAACCGAGTAAACAGTTTGACCAGGTTAACACTTTGCTAGAGTGGACGCATGACGGGACTACGCGAGCGGCAGCGGCGGCGGGTGCACGAGGCGATCTCGGCGGCGGCCGTCTCGCTCTTCCTGGAGCGGGGGTTCGACGAGGTGAGCGTCGCCGAGGTGGCCGCCGCGGCGCAGGTGTCGAAGCCGACGCTGTTCAAGTACTTCCCGGCCAAGGAGGACCTGGTCCTGCACCGCATCGCCGACCACCGGGCGGAGGCGGCCCGGGTGGTGCGGGCGCGCGGCGAGGGGGAGCGGCCGGTCGAGGCGCTGCGCCGCCACTTCCTCGACGGCCTGGCGCGCCACGACCCCGTCACCGGGCTGAACGACCATCCGCAGGTGGTGGCCTTCCACCGCATGGTGTTCGCCACGCCCAGCCTGGCGGCCCGCGTGCTCCGGTACATGGCCGACGACGAGCGGGCACTGGCCGAAGCGCTGGCGGAGACCGCCGACGCGCTCACGGCCGAGCTGCTGGCGGGGCAGGTGCTGGCCACCCAGCGGGTCCTGGCCCGGCGCAACTGGGCGGCGCTCGCCGCCGGCCGGCCACTGGCCGAGGTCGAGCCGGAGGCGGTCCGCGCGGCCGAGCACGCCTTCTCGCTGCTCGACCGCTGAGCCTCGCCGGGCCGAACCTTCGACCGCGCTGAGCCTCGAGTGCGCCGAGTTTCGACCGTGCCGAGTTTCGAGTGCGCGGAGTCTCGACCCGCGCTGAGTTTCGAGTGCGCTGAGTCTCGACCCGCGCCGAGTTTCGAGTGCGCGGAGTCTTGACCGGCTGACGCGGCCGGGCGGGGCGGCAGGTGTGCGCGGGGCTCAGTCGGCGGAGCGGGTCCGCCGGACCCGTGCGGCGTTCAGCCGGTCAGCCAGGTTTCGTGCAGGTGCAGCCACCGCGGCCCGGCCGGACCGTGGGCGAGGACGACCGTGGCGCGGCGGCCCTCGGTGTGCTGCCACTCCTCGTAGCGGGCGACGACGACGCCCGCCGCCGCGGCCACCACGGTGACGTCGCGGATCTCGATGCGCGCGTCCGGCCGGCGTCCGTACGCGGCCTCCACCTCGGCCAGCACCTCGGCCCGAGACAGCAGCCGCCCGTCCGGGGCCGCCAGCGTGAAGCCGGGCGCGTGCGCTTCGGCGAACCGTCCGAACGACGCCCGCGGCGCGGTCCCGGCCAGCCACCTCTCGATGACCTCGTGATGCCGCACGACCTCCGCCTGCACAGTGCGCGCCTGTTCGACCTCCTCCTGCGCGTCCGCCCGCACGTTCGCCTGTTCCTCAGACCGTACGTCCGCCCGTACGGTGTCCGTCTGCGCGGAGGTCGCCTGCGGCGCGTTGGGCGCGTCGCCGGGTGGGGTCTCCGGGCGGGGCGTCACGCGGTGACCCAGGGCCGGGCGGCAGCCCAGGCGGCCGGTGACGTCACCGTGATGCCGAGCCGCTCCGCGCCCCCGGACGGAGCGGCATACAGGTCGTGTCCCCGGTCCGCGACCCACCGGTACGTCGACGCCACCCCCGCGGCCGTCCGCGCCCCCGCGGCCGCGGCCAGCCCCGCCTCGAAGGCGTCCACGTCCACCCCCTCGTACCGGGCCCCGAAGGCCGCGGCCAGTTCCGGCCCCGTCACCGGTTCCCCGCCCAGGTCCAGCGTGGCTCCCTCCAGGCCGTCCCGGGTGAGCGCGGCCAGCGTGGCGGCGGCCAGGTCGGCATGGCTCAGCCAGGCCACCGGCACCCCCGCCGGGACCGGGTAGCGCAGCACCCCCTCGGCCGCCAGCCCGTCCCGCACCCACGGCGCCGCCAGGTTCTCCAGGTACAGCGGCGGGCACAACACCACCGACGGCACCGGCGACTCCAGCATCGCCCGCGCCGCGGCCCGCCGCGTCTCGAACGCCGCCACCCCTGTCTCGTCCACCGGCAGCCGGTTGCCCGTGCAGAACACCAGCCGCCGCACCCCGGCCGCCTTCGCCGCGTCCACCACGTGCCGCACGTACGCCGCGACCCGGCCCGGCTCGAACTCCAGCGGCAGCACCACCGAGGCGTGCGTCACCCCGGTGAACGCCTCCGCGACCCGCGCGGCGTCCCCGAGGTCCGCCCGGAACGGCTCCACCCCCTCGGGTGCGGCCCCCGCCCGGGACAGCCCCCGCACCGCGTACCCCTCGTCCGCCAGCCGCCGGGCCACAACCCCGCCCTGGGCGCCGCCCGCTCCGAACACCAGAAATCTCATGCCCCAAGCCTGCGCGGTCGCACCCGATACGCTCTATAAAGCCCGATCCGCGAGTCTTTAAGGATCGTCCATGACCGATGATCTGCTGAGCGAGCTGCTCGCGCCGCTGCGGCTGGAGGGCGTCTTCCACAGCCGTTGGACGGCGCGGGCGCCCTGGGGCGTGGCGGGCGAAGGCGAGGACTGCGCCCTCATCCACTACGTGCAGGCGGGCACGTGCACGATCGAGCTGCCCGGCCACGAGCCGGTGCGGCTGGCGGCCGGCGACGTGGCGGTGTTCCCGCACGGCACCGCCCACCGGGTCGCCGACGCTCCCGGCCGGGCCACGGTGCCGCTGGAGAGCCTGCTGCCCGTCCGGCCGCCCGGCGTGGCGCGGACCGTCCGGATCGACGGGCCCGGCGCCGAGACCACGATGCTCTGCTGCGGCCTGCACTACGACGCCGCCGCGGCCGCGCCCCTGTACCGGGCGCTGCCGCCCGTGCTCGTCCTCGACCGGGCCGCGCTGGCCGGGCAGCCGCTGCTGGCCGGCACGCTGGCCGGTCTCGCCGGGGAGTGGGACCAGGCGGCGCCCGGCCAGGGGCTGGTGGCGCTGCGGGCGTTCGAGCTGGCCTTCGTGCTGGCGCTGCGGGCGGCGCTCGGCAGTTTGGCGGCCGGCGAGCCGGTGCTGCGGGCGCTGCGCCATCCGGCCGTGGGGCCGGCGCTGCTGGCGGTGCACCGCCGGTTCGCCGAGCCGTGGACGCTGGAACGGCTCGCCGCCGAGGCGGGGCTGTCGCGCTCGGCGTTCGCGGCGGCCTTCCGCGAACTGGTCGGCGAGACGCCGATGCGCCACCTGACCGCGCGGCGGATGCAGGAGGCGGCGCGGCTGCTGGCGGAGACCCCGCTGCCGCACCACGCCATCGCGCGGCGTGTCGGCTACCGCTCCGACGTCGGCTTCCACCTGGCCTTCAAGCAGTGGTACGGCACCACGCCCGGCGACTACCGCCGAGCCGGCGAACCGGCTCGGTAGCCCTCTCAGCCGAGAGGGCGGGGCGCGGGCAGGCGGATGCGGTCGACGGCGTCGCGGCGGGTCTTCTCCGGCCGGCGGTCGTAGCGTGCCGTGGTCGCCGGTGACGAGTGGCCCACCAGGGCCTGCGCGGTGGCCAGGTCGACGCCCGCGTCCAGCAGTTCGCCGATGAACGTCCGGCGGAAGTCGTGCGCGGTCCGCCGCGACACGCCCGCCTCGCCGAGCCGCCGCGCCAGGACGTCGGCGATGCCCTGCCCCGTCAGCCCCACCGGCCGGCCGTCGCGCTCCCGGACCCGGCCCGCCCTGCTGATCGGGCTGAACAGGGCGCCCGGCGTCGCGCCGCGCACCGCGAGCCACCGTTCCAGCAGCCCGATCGCGTCGGCGGTCAGGTAGACCAGGCGCTCCTTGTCGCGCTTGCCGCGCACCCGCAGCGACCGGGCCCCCGGGTCGTAGTCGGCCAGCGCGAGCCCGCCGATCTCGGCCCGCCGGCAACCCGTCGAGTAGAGCACCGCGATCAAAGCCGCGTCGCGGACCCCGGCCGGGGAGTCGTCGCAGGTGGCCAGCGCAGCGCCCACCACCTCCGGCGGGACGTGGTGGCCGGCCGGCAGCCGGCTCTGCCGCACCGGGGCCAGGTCGGAGGCGCGGGCGTAGTCCTCGGCGCTGGTCTGCCCGAGCCGCCACGCCTCCTTCAGCACCCGGCGCAGCGCCACGATGTGCTTGTTGACGTACGCGGCGGACCAGCCCTGCTCGGTGAGCATCGTGCGGATGCGCACCGTGTGCTCGTAGCGCAGCAGGTGCCATGGCTGGCCCGCGCCCGTGGCGCCGTCGTCGCCGGTCAGCAGGCGCGCCAGCCTGTCGAGGCAGCCGCGCATGGTGCGGCGCGACTCGGGGCTGGTCAGGGAGTCGAGGTAGACGTGGTAGGGGTCGCGGGCCGGCTCGACGGGCGGCGCCGCCAGATCGGATACGGCGGGCAGGCTCACCTCGCCGATCTTAACGGCCGCCCCGCCCGTCCGGCGCTGCGCGCCCGCGTCTCCGGCTCGCCGTCTCCCTCACCGATCTCGCCCCGCCCCTGACGAGAGCTTCGCCGGACGGCGTCACCGGCCCGGCCAGTAGGGGAGCAGCAGGTCGAACCGGTTGGGCAGGCCCAGCAGGTAGCGCGCGTCGTCGGCGCCGTGGATCGACCTGAACTCGTCGGGCAGGTAGAGGCCGTACAACCTGGCCCTGGTCGCTGCGGAGCCGGACGCGTCGAGGATGCCGTTCGCCGCCATCCGGCCGGCTTCGTTGCCGCCTTCCATGGTGGCGAGGTTGATGCTGTTGCGGACGTAGTCGGCGGCGAGGAAGAAGTTGGGGATCCTCGTCGTGGCGGTGGGCCGGTTCCCCCACGAGGCGGGGGTGTTGATGAGCAGCGGCTCGTCGTTGGCCACGGCCGCGGTGCCCTCGCCGGTGATCGCCGGATCCACGAACCAGGAATGCACGATGGAGTCGGGCAGCAGCGCCGCGCCGCCGGGCAGGGCCGAGCGGACCTGCGCCAGCACCTCCTGCACGATCTCCTGCCGGGTGCACTGCTTGGCGGTCCTGCCGAAGAGGACGCCCGGGGTGTTCCAGTCGGACAGGTCGAGGGACAGGCAGTCGGTGGCGGTGCCGTCGCCGTAGCGCGCGGCGAAGTCGCCGCTCCAGAACTGCGCCTGGCTGATCGAGGTGAGCGCCCACGGCGTGGCCGCGTAGATCAGGTGCCCCGCCGCGATCGGACGGGGCTCCTTCAGGTAGATCATGACCCCGTTCATCCAGTCCGTCTCCAGGTGGGCCAGCCGCGCCAGCGCCGGGTCGGCGGCCTTCAGCTCGGACGTCAGCAGGGGCTGCAGCCGCTCGATCGGCATGGCGGCCACGTAGTGGTCGGCGGTGACGACGCCGGAGGCCCCGCTGGGATCGGTCACCTGCGCGCCGGTGATCCGGCCGCCGGAGCAGGTGAACCCGGTCGCGGTCCGGCCGACCTCGAACCGGACGCCGAGCCCGGTCAGGTGGGCGATCCAGGGATCGATCCACACGTCGTTCGAGGGGCCGTTGAGCACCTGGTCGGGCGGGCCGTACGGGCCGAGGCCCAGAGCGCTGTAGAAGAGCGCCTCGAACATCAGGCCCATGGTGCGGGTGTTGGCCTTGTCGGGCTGGGCGGCCACCAGGGACGCGGTGAACATCGTCACCAACAGGTCCCGGTACTCCTGCGACATGACGTCGGCCTTGATGAAGTCGGCGAAGGCCATGTTCTCCCACTGGCCGAGCCGGCGGCGTGGACCGCTGGTGACGAAGGTGAGGAGTTTGGAGACGAAGAAGTTGATCTGTGACGGCGGCACGGTGGTGACGGCCGTGAGCGCGCTGCGTAAGTAGTCCTCGATCGCCTCGGGGGTGAGGACTCCGCCGAGGCTGCCGGGCACGGGGATGCGTAACTCCTTCCCCTTGTACGCGATCACCTCCAGGCTCGCCGGGACCAGGTTGTCCCGTACGGTGCCGCGGCCGAACGGGATGCGGCTCATCGTGTCGGGAAGGTTCTGGTAGAAGCCGGGGAAGAACCGGAAACCGTGCTCGCCCGGCAGATCCCGCCGCCCGCCCGTGGCGGTGCCGGGCACGGGGATGCTCCTGGACTTGCCGCCGAGGGCCTTGCGCTCGTAGACGGTGACCTGGAAACCGCGTTCGGCCAGCTCATGGGCGGCGCTCAGCCCGCCCATCCCGGCGCCGAAGATCGCCACGCTCCTGCCTGGGGCGGCGCTCACCAGGGAGGGGGCAGCCGCCCTGGCTCCCGGCGCGCCCCACAGCGGCCCGGCCGCCGCGCCCGCGGCGACGGCCATCGCGCCCGTGACGAACCGCCGCCGCCCGATCCCGCTCTGGTCCTGCTCCATGTCCGATCCTCCCGCCTAACCGACACTTCTGTTGGTTCAGCTAGGCGAACGATGAACGCGAGCTTCACACCTGTCAAGACACCGAGGTGACGCCGGGCTCAACGGTGGCCGGGCACCTGCGACAGCCCGTTCCACAGCACGCGCATGGCGGCGTCGACGAGTTCGTTGCGCGGCACCGTGGGATGCCGCGCCCACCACTGGGCCAGCCCGTCCGTGCCCGAGATCAGCAACTCCACCACCGCCTGGGCGATCTCGCTGTCCGGCTCGACGCCGAGCCGGCGCAGGTCCCGGCCCAGCATCACGGCGACCGCCCGGGTGCGGGCCTCCCTGATGCCCCACCGCACGGCCTTGATCTCGGGATCGTCCTCGTCGGTGTGGTCGAACAGCAGGCGGCGCGCGGCGGGCCGGTCCTCCGAGAAGCTGAAGTAGGCGTCCAGGGTGGCGCGCAGCCGGCGGCCGGGCGAGCCGGAGCCGGTGATACGGGCGCCGACGTGCTCCACGAGCAGAGCGTTCTGCTCCTGCAGGACCGTGATCAGCAGCACGCGCTTGGACGGGAAGTGGTCGTACAGGACCGAGCGCGTCACCCCCGCCGCGGTCGCGATCTCCTCCATCGCCGTGGCGTGGTAACCCCGCGCGGCGAAGACCTCCAGGGCCGCCCCGGTGATGCGGGTCCGGCGGGCCGAGCCCGGCATGCGCTTCTTCGGCTCCCTGATCGGCATGTCCCGCACCCTACCGCCCGGCGGGGCGTTGACTCGGCGGGCCGGGCGGCCTACCGTCCCCCATAACCGACACTATCGTCGGTTGTGACCCGGCGTCCGCGAGGGGGTTCGATGGTCGAGCAGGCAGACGTCGTCATCGCCGGGGCGCGCTGCGCGGGCGCGGTGGCCGCGGCAACCCTGGCCCGGCGGGGCCACCACGTGATCGCCGTCGACCCGGCGCGTTTCCCGTCCACCACCGTCTCCACCCATCTGCTCTTCGCGGGCGGCGTCGCCGAGCTGGCGCGCGCCGGCGTCCTGGAACGCGTTGAGAAGATCGGCGCCCCCCGGCTCTCCCGTGCCTTCATCGGCGGGCCCGGGCACGCGGCCGCCGGCGCCTTCAACCCGGTCGACGGGTTCGACTACGGGATGTGCGTGCGGCGCGCCCCGCTGGACGCGGCCCTCGTCGAGACCGCCCGTGACGCCGGCGCCGAGATCAGGGAGGGGCATCGCGTCACCGGCGTGCTCTGGGAGAACGGCCGGGCCGTCGGCGTCCGCGTCCGCGTGGGAGAACGGCCGGGCCGTCGGCGTCCGCGTCCGCGACCGGAGCGCACGCGACCGTGAGGAGTACGAGGTGCGCGCCCGGCTGGTCGTCGGCGCGGACGGCCGCCGCTCGACGATCGCGAACCTGGTCGGGGCGCAGCGCCCGCGCCTGTCCCACGCCAACGGCCGGGCCTGCTACTACGCCTACTACGACGACCCGAGACAGGAGTGGCGCGCCACGGCCGCCATGTGGTTGACCGGCCGCGAGCTGGGCAACGCGTTCCCCTGCGACGGCGGGCTGTCGCTGGTGCTGCTGATGCCGCCGGCCGAGCGGGCGGCCGACTTCCGGGGTGGTGTGGAGGCGGAGTTCGACCGGACCGTCGGCATGGTGCCGCACCTGGCGGAGCGCCTGGAGGGCTGCACCAGGACGACGAGGGTCGTCAGCTCCGCCGAGCACCCGTCCTACTTCCGCCGCTCGGCCGGGCCGGGCTGGGTGCTGGTCGGTGACGCCGGACACTTCAAGGACCCGGTCACCGCGCAGGGGATCCGCGACGCCGTACGGTTCGCCCGCCTGCTCGGCGAGACCGTGGGCGACGTCCTGGACGATCCGGCCGCGCTCGACCGCGCCACCCGGGCGTGGGAACGCTCGCGCGACGCGCAGTGCGTGCTGGCCTACCAGTGGACGAACCTGCTCGGCAGAGGCGACGGGCTGGCGTACGTGCAGTTCCAGCTGCTGCGGGCGCTGACCGAGGGTCCGGGCGGCGTCCGGCGCGTCCTCGACGTGTACTCGCGGATCCGTGACCCGCGCGAAACCCTCGCCCTGCCCGGCCTGATCCGGGCGACGGCCAGGGCGCTGCGGCACGGTGCGGGGGCACGCGCGTCGGTCCTGAGGGGAGCGGCCGGCGCGCTGCTCGAACTGGCAGGGCACCGGCGGGAGGCGGAACGCCTGCTCGCGGCCGGTTGACCGCGGACGAGCCATGGGATACAGCACTGCCGCACAACTGGCGTTCTTGATCACCCTCGGTCACGTGATCATGAATCTCAACAATCACTACAGCTAGAGCAGTTCGGAAGGTTCCATCTACGGGCGGCAGCGCTGAGGGCCGAGGCCGAGAGCGACGCCGCCCCGCGAGGCGGACACGGGCCCACACCGCCGACCGGTGCTGGATCACGTCCGGTTGGGATTGGTCACCCGCGGGCGGTTGTCGGCGGTCATGCGCGTGCTGGACCGGATGGGACCGTAGCCTCGCGGATTCCCGCCGTTCCCGCGGCACGCGAAGCGCTAGCGTCGGGTCCCATGATCGTATGGCTCAACGGCACCCACGGCGCAGGCAAGACGACGACCAGTCCACTCGTGCGGCAACTGATCCCGGATTCACGGGTGTTCGACGCCGAGAAGGTCGGCGAGACGCTCATGGACATCACGCCAGGACTGCCCGAGACGGACAACTTCCAGCATTGGCCGCCGTGGCGGCCACTCGTGGTCGAGACCGCCCGCCGTGTACTCGACTACACCGGCGGCACTTTGGTGATGCCCATGACTGTCCTCGTCGAGCAGTACTGGCGAGAGATCAGCACGGGCCTCGCCCAACATGACATTCCGGTACGGCACTTCGTCCTCCACGCTGACCAGGACACCCTCCGCGGGCGCATCGAGGGGGACACTCTTCTCGGCCCCCTCCCCTCCCCATTCCGTCTCAAATACCTCGAGCCCTACGCCGAGGCGGCCCGCACGTGGCTACACGCTGAGGCCGAGGTCGTCGACACCACGCACCTCACGCCCGCCCAGGCCGCCCTGCAGATCGCGGAGGCCGTCAAGCGTTGAGGCCCGCGCGCGGAGCACTCAGCCAGTGGCAGCCCCCGGGCCCGGTGCGCCGGGTCCGGGGGCACGGTGTCTTCTGCCGTATGCCGGTTCTCCACGCGCAGACCGGCTCGTTCGCTTTTTCCGGCCAGAAGGCGCTCTTGCCCGTAGTTTGGTGTTGATCAAAGGGGGGCGGAGGGATCGGGGTCTTGTGGTGAGGACGCTGTCAGGGCGGTACGAGCTGCTGGAGCCGTTGGGGCGCGGCGGTATGGGGGTGGTGTACCGGGCGCGTGACCGGGAGCTGGAGCGGATCGTGGCGGTCAAGGTGCTGCCCGCGCAGATGCTGCGCGATGAGGACTTCCGGGCCCGGTTCCGCCGGGGGGCGAGCTTGTCGCATCCCAACATCGCGACCGTCTACGACATCGGTGAGGACATCGGTGACGGGGATCCGGTTCCGTATCTGGTGATGGAGCTGGTGGAGGGCGGGACACCGGCTGATCTGCTGCGCCAGGCGCCGCCGACCCCGAACGAGGTCGGGCAGATCGTGGCGGCGGTCTTGGAGGCGTTGGAGCACAGCCACGGACGGGAGGTGGTGCACCGCGATATCAAGCCCGCCGACATCATGGTCCACCGCGCCGGCGGCCGGGTGCGGGTGAAGGTGATGGACTTCGGGATCGCCAAGCTCATGTCGGAGACGGCCACCCGGTTGACCGCCACCGGAATGCGGATCGGTACCCCGTCCTACATGTCGCCCGAGCAGGCGGACGGCAAGCCCGCCGACGCCCGCTCGGATCTGTACTCCACCGGATGCGTGCTGTATGAGATGCTCACCGGTCGGCCGCCCTTCACCGGGGACTCGACCGCCGCCGTGCTCTTCGGGCACCTGCACAAGACCCCGCAGCCGCCCTCACAACTGACCCCGGCCCTGGCCCCCTTCTGGGACCAGATGCTGGCGACCGCGCTGGCCAAAGACCCCCGACAGCGCCACCGGGATGCCGCGGCGATGCGACAGGCCATCGAAACCGGCTCAGCCGCCCCCACCACCCAGGCGCCTCCGCCGGTCCCGCCCCCCGCGTCCGCACCGGCTACCCGGCTTCACATCCGACGAGCAAGCAAGGACCAGACGGCTACCCCGGCGGCCGGAGCCGCACTTCGTGACACAAGCCTTATCGACACCCGTGACGCAACGCTGACGCTGCGCGCCTATGCGGAGCATGGCAACAGCGGGAGCCGTGAGAGGGCGACGCGAGGACGTAATGGTCAGGGTGGTGGTGGGGCGCTTTCTGGGTAGGGGGTGCGCATGATTTCGCTCATGGACAAGGTGCGCGCGTACCTGTGCCGCCCGCGCAAGCGGGACGTCGAGAAGGTCAAGCGGGTGGTCGGGGATCCGCACGCCCAGCAGAAGGCTCACCACCTTTTCGATAAGGTCCGCTCGCGGCGTCACCACCACTGAGTGAGTGTCGCGTCTTCCGCCCGTGCCCGCGCCGGCGCGGGGCGGCCTTTCGCGTGCCCGATGGGGCCCCGGTAGCAACGGCGCAGGAAACAACGTCAACACAGGTCGGCGCTCGCCCTCCCAAGCCGCGCCTGCAGTCGTGATCGGGACGTCGTCAACGTCGCTCGGGCAGTCTGCGGTAGGTGACGACTTTGTCGCCGGGTCCCGGGTACGCCATGATCAGCAGCCGCTGGGTGCCGTACTCCTCGCCCTTCCAGGGAGACCAGGCGAAGTGCACGCGGATGCGGTAGTGCCCCTTGCGACCGTTGAGCGACAGGTCGGGCAGTTCGGTGCCGCTCAGGCCGTCCATGAAGCTCATCTCGCCGCTCTGGTTGGCGTAGCCGACCTCGACGACGTCGTCCCAGCCCTTGCTCTCGACCGGTGGGCGGCGCGTGTAGGTCTCCAGCGTGACACAGACGTGGAAGTCGGAATGCGTGCCAACCGTCACGCGACCGGGCCCGGCGGTGACCGGGCCGGCGGTCGTGCTCTTGCCCTCGCCGGCGAATTCGTCGTACAGCTCCAACCCCGCCTCGGGCCACTCCGGCTCCTTGAGGCGGATCGCCTTGGCCGGCGTGATGAGGGGACGGTGACGCGGGGTGGCGTCGCACTTGCGTCGCTCCTCGGCCATGAACTCGTCGAACTCGCGATCCTTGGCGGCCGCTTCCGCCGTGACCTCTGCGTTCGCGGCCGGGCAGATCCCGGCGAGCACCCCGCTCAGGTTCGCTACGTTCACCCCTTCCACCTCCCGCAGGCGGGCCAGCTCGCGTGGGTCGTTGCGGGTGTAGACGGCGCACAGGCGACGGCCGCGGGCAAGCAATACCTGGTCGGGCGTGGTGGCGGCGAACGTGAGCGCATTCTGCCGGCGTACAGCGCAGATGAAGGCGCGCGAGCCAGTCGGCGGCGGGGGTTCCACGGGCTTGCCGTCCATCTCCCAGGGCTCGGGAGGCGAGCAGTCCTCGGCCGTGGTGACCGAGCCGCGTGACTGGTCGGCGGCCGGCAGGAAGCACAGGGCCACGGCGGTGGCCAGCGCCGTCACGAGCACGTGGTGGCGCAGGCGGGCGGCGGGTGGGGCGCCGTACAGGGCGAGCAGGATGAGGGCGGAGGCGGCGAGCGCGGCGCTGTACCACAGCGGGGAGAGCCCGAAGAGGATGTCGTCCTTCTCGTTCCGGTCGAACAGCCCATCCGGGTACAGGGCCAGCCGCTGGTCGACCATCTCTGGGATGAGTTGCCAGTCCGCCTCGGACTGCGTGGTGAGCGAGGTGACGACGCCTGCCGCCGCGGCGAGAGTCAGGATCAGCATCGTGACCCGCAGCAGCCGCCTGGGCCTGCGTACGATCGCGATCAGAACCAGTGCGGCCGGGGCGCCGACTCCGACGAGCATGTCCACGGCGACCCAGAGCACCATCGCCGGGTAGCTGACGTACCCGTGGAAGAGGTCGTCGACCGCGCCCCTGGGGCCGATCCACACAGGCATGCCGTCCGCGAGGTTGACGGCCGCGGGGATCAGCGGGAGCACCACGGCCACGGCGGTGAGGGACCACGCCCGCGCAGGTGCGATCCGGATCTGAGGTGCCGGAGACGGTGCCGGGGTCGGGCCGCCCAGGTCGTGGGCGGAGCGGGCCTGCCACACCATCCCGAAGACGCCCAGGACGCTCAGGACCATGGGCAGCACCAGGTCGTAGTCAACGCCCGAACCGCCGAACGCGACGATCGAATGACCTCCCGACGACAGCAGCGACAGCGCCGCCGAGGCCCCGCCCATCCGCACGGTGCCTCGCCTCCAGCGTGCGTCCCTGGCCTGGCCGGCGAGGACCGGCACCAGCCACAGCAGGTAGACGGCGTTGCCGAGCTGGTACGGAGAGACGAACTGCGCGACGGAGTACTGGCCGAGGCCGTAGGCGACGGTGGAGGCCACGCCTATGGCGGCGTTCGCCAGCCCTGCCACGAGCCCGAGCAGCCGCAGCCATCGAGGCAGAACCCCGGCGAGGACCACGAAGAACAGTCCGACGACGGCGAAATTGAGCAGGTCGGAGGGCAGGCCCAACCACCACAGGTACGGGATCGGAAGCCGGTACAGCAGCGTGCAGGCGACACTTAGGTACAGGGCCGCCCGTAACAGCCGGACCGGCCTGTCGTTGACCGCCACCGTGCCGACCGGCCGCCCGCGCAGCACCTGCCAGTAGGCCCAGCCCTGCAGGACTCCGCCCGCGACCACGAGGAGCTCCACCCACCAGGTGTAGGGCACGAAGTCCGGGCCCCACCCCCAGGTGACGATCTCGCGCAGTAGCGCGGGGTCGCCGGTGACCAGCGCGAGAACGCCGGACACGACGACCGCGGCCACATAGATGGCGGCGAAGAGCGTGGCGATTCTGCCGAAACGATAGCGGCGCACGGAATTACCCTCGGGCACGAGCGGACAGGAT
Source organism: Nonomuraea muscovyensis (assembly GCF_014207745.1). NCBI lineage: Bacteria > Bacillati > Actinomycetota > Actinomycetes > Streptosporangiales > Streptosporangiaceae > Nonomuraea > Nonomuraea muscovyensis. The sequence continues at coordinate 1,436,713 of NZ_JACHJB010000002.1, read as the reverse complement.
CCGAACAAAGGTTCCCAACCTTAGCGAGCCACCACCGAAACGATCAAGTGCCGTAGTGAATCTACGGTCTGCAAGACCGTGGATTCATCACCTGAGCGCCACGTGGATCACTTCCGCGCTGTAGCCCTCACCTGCTGAAACGCTAGGGGCACTGGGGTGGCATGGGTTCCTTCTCACGTCCTCCCCAACGCCTGTCCGGCCGCCCGAGCTGCGTCCGCCCCGTCCGGGACCGTAACACCTGGACCCACGACGCTGCAGCACGCGACGACGGAACCGGCCAGACGCGTGCGAACCCCGGCAGGGCCGCCGGTGCGGGCCCTGCCGGACGCCTGCCGTCAGGAGCAGGGGCTCGCGGACCACGTGATGTAGCCGGTGACCCTGCCCCAGGTCGAGACCTCACCATTGCAGAATTCCGTCTTGACCCCGACCAACGTGGTGCGCGCGGAGTCGGAGAAGTACTGGGTGTTGCAGAGGTAGCCGGCCCGGCAGGCAGGGGCGGCCTGCGCGCCGGCCGGTAGGGTGGCGAGCGCGGTGGCGGCCAAGGCGGCGACGGCCAGTACGCGACGGATCATGAATCGTCCTTCCTGGGCGGCTCAACCGGTGATCGGATAATCCGTCCTCCAAGGAGAAAACTCAAGAGGGACTCATGTTCCGCAGGCGCCCCCGTGGCCGTGTCGTCCTGGCTCAGGAGCCCTCGCGTGCGGCGCACCGGTGCACGCTGACCTGGACCACGGCCTGGACGGCTTCCCTGCTGACGCTCCCTGGCGGCGCGGTGACCGGGGTGAACAGCGCACCTCCGGAGAGGGCGCCGCGGGTCGGCAGGTTGTCCGAGGTCTGGCCAGGATCTTCCGCCGCATCCCCGAAGCGAACGCGTCGACGGCCACCGGCAGCGTCACAGTCACCGGGGCACCATCGGGGCCTTGCCGCGGGAACGAACGCGGAACGGGCGCGGCCGCCCTTGAGCAGCAACCGAACGGTCTGCATCGGAACGGCCAGTGACGGCAACCCGAGCCCTGACGGCTCGCCAACGTTACTGGCGGCGATGACGGTGATGGTGTCCAGGAACAGCGGGCGGTCCGCGCCGAGTTGGTCGGCCAGATCAGTACGCCGTCGTCGCGGAGCACGCGGGTGATCTCGTGGGGCCCCTCTGGGCCGCGTGCATGACGCTTGCCGCGGTCACCCCTGCTCGGGCGTGTGCAGGGCGCGTTCGCATGCTCGATGGACCGCAACGCGGTTCCTACGAGGCAAATCTACAACGTAAAGGTCGCCTCCCCTCCGCGATCCGCCGGGCCGTCAGAGGGGGTGCCACCGCAGGGGCTCGCCGGGTCCGGCCGCGATCAGCAGGCCGGCGTGCGCGGTGAACGCCGGGCCCGGGACCGTCACGCCGCACTCCGCCCAGCCGTCACCGGGGGTGGGCAGCCGGGTGAGCAGCCGGCCCTTGGCATCGGGGGCGAAGAGCCTGCCGTTCATCCCCGACAGGCCGGCGACGTCGGGGCAGGCGCCGGCGCGTTCCCAGACCGCACCGCCGAACGGCAGGCGCCACAGCTCCCCTCGCGACGTGGCGACGTGGAAGGCGCAGTCGGCCACGGCCAGGCCGACCGCTTCCCGCGGCGCCGGCCCCACCTCCCGCCAGACCGCCCCGCCACCCGCGCGGCCTTCCTCGCCGTCCGCCCCGCCGTCCGCGCGGCCCGTCCCGGCGTTCGCCGGGCCGGTCCCGCGGCCGGTCTCGGCGTTCGCGAGGCCGCTCCCGGCGTTCGCCCGCGTCGTCCCGGGTCCTCCTCTCGGCGTCCCGTCAAAACTCTCGTCGAGACAGAGGAGGCGGCCGTCCGAGGTCACGCCGTACAGGCCGACGCCCACCCCGCCCGCGGCCTCCCGGGGCACGGCCAGCGCCCGCACCCGGCCGGCGGGCCGCGGCGGCGGCGTACCGGCGGGGCCGGGGACCGGAAGCCAGGGCAGGTTCTGGCCGCACAGTTCGCGGCGCACCAGCCCGCCCGGCCCGGTCACGGCGTAGAGGGTACGGCCCAGCACGGCCAGGGCGCGCAGGTCCGCGGCCGGCCCGATGGCGTCCCACGACGGGACCCGGGAGGACAGCCGGTCGATGACGTTGCGGGTGATCCGCTCCACGACCGGATCGTGCAGCGTGTTGCCCCAGTTCACCGTCGCCGCGGTGAAGACGGTGCCGAGCCCGCTGGTGAAGACGCCCATCGTCGCCCTGCCGCCCTGGCCGTACGCGCTCCAGTGCCGCAGGTCCGCGGTGGCCAGCACGACGAAGGACGACGGGGTGCCGTCGCGGGATGTCACCCGCGGCACGCCGGCGTCCTCGTCGAACTCGGCGGCGTCCGTCTCGTAGCCGAGGCAGCCCCGGCCGAACGCGTCGCCGTCGGCCAGCCCCGTGCCCTCGAACACCCAGTGCCCGGCGAACCGCACGGTGTACGACTCCTCCAGCATGCGCGGCATGTGCGGCCCCCACGTGCCCGCGCCGGCCCGGAAGCTGACGCCGGTCAGCGTGTTCTCGGGCCGGCCCGCGGCCGACCATTCCACGGTGGTCAGGCGCCGGTCGGCGACGGGGTCGGCGAGCGGGTCGCGATGGCACACCATGGTGCGCCCGCCGTCTTCGAGCCGGATCTGCCACCAGCAGGTGTTGCCGGCGAAGAACGCCGCCCCGCCGCCGCCCCGCACGAACTCCTCGACGGTGTCGCGCATGCCCGCCGACCAGTACTCGTCGTGCCCGTTGACGATCAGCATCCGGTACCGCGACAGCAGCGCCCGGCCGTCGTCCAGGTCGAGGTTGGAGCAGTAGGCGACGTCGTACCCGGCGGGGCGCAGCCATCGCATCAGCCCCTCCTCCCACCGCTCGGGCGGCGGCCCGCCGCCCGGCCGGTCGAAGGAGACCCGGGCGGCGCGTGCGGGGGACTCGGTCCAGTAGACGCTCTGGCCCGGCTCACCCGCCCGGTTGTACGCCTGCCAGGTGGTGAACGGCACGCTCACGAGCACCGGAGCCGCCGGCACCGCCTCCCGTACCACGAAATAGACCTCGTTGTCCGGGCACGGCGCGCCGCCCGGCAGCGAGCGCGGCCAGGGCACCTCGGGGCCGAACCGGGCCCGGTAGAGCGAACTCGGCCAGCCGGCGGGCACGTCGAACTCCCACGACGGCGCGGTGGCGACGCCCTCGAACACCACCCGGTCGTCCGTCGCGTCGCTCACCACCACGGGCGCCTCGCGGTCCACCACGAAGCGCAGGGAGGAGCCCTGCGCGCAGGACGTCGCCACGGCGTACGCGCTCGCCGTCATACGGCCGCCTCGACGAGGAGGGCCTCCAGGGAACGCAGGTACCGCTCCATGTCCGCCCGGGACAGATACCGCGTGTCGGCGGTGAGCGAGACGCCCCCGGCGGAGACGTGCACGCAGAACCGGCAGTTGAGCTTGTCCTGGCTCATCGGCCAGGACAGCGACGTCTGCGCCAGCGCGGCCAGCACCTCGCCGGGCGGGCAGGTGGCCGGCCCCGGGTCGGCGAACCGCAGGTCGTTGAAACAGCAACGCGGGGAGACCGGCAGCCCCCGCCGGGCGCTCTCCGCGGCCGTGATCCGGTCCCGGTCGGCGGGGTCGTGGTAGGCGCTGCGGTAGGCGCGCAGCGCGGCGGGCCCGGCCGCGCGCAGCAGGTCCGTGAACGGTCCGCCCACGTCGAGCGCGAACAGCCCCTCCTGCGACAGCGTGCTGACGATCCCCCGCGTGTCGCGCCTGAACCTGTTGGCCACGATCGGCAGCACCGCGACCCTCTCGTGCCCGGTGAACCCGCCGACGAGCGCGGCGACCGCGGTGAGCAGCACGGTGGAGGTGGACGTGCGGTGCGCGGCCGCGATCGAGCGCACGGCCAGGTCGAGGGCGGGCGAGCGCAGCAGCGCCCGCCAGATCGGCGGGTCCGCCGCGCGGCCGCCCGCCGCGCCGCCGCCCGCCGCGTCGGAGGTCGGCACGTCGGAGGTCGGCACGTCGAACATCGTGGCCGGCAGCCGCCCGTACTCGCCGGCCCAGTGGGCGGCGGCCTGCTCGGCGACGCGCCTGCCCTCGGGGCCCGCCTGCCGGCGGGCCAGGTCGAGCGGCTGCGGCGCCGGCGGGCCCGGCGCCCGGCCCCTGAGCAGCAGCACGCGCAGGTCGCGCAGGACCACCTCGGCGCCGTGCCCGTCGGTGGCGAGATGGCAGAAGGCCAGCACCACGTGGGAGACGCGGTCTCCGGTCAGGACGAGCGCGGCCCGCACCGGCCATTCCCCGGCGTAGTCGAACCGGGCCGCCGCCAGCTCGCCCAGCACCTCGTCGGGGTCGCCCGTCGTGACGGTCACCTCCAGCCGCCCCCGTGCGGCCAGCCTCTGGTACGGCTCGCGTCCGGTGCCGAGCCGGGTGCGCAGCGAGCCGTGCCGCTCCACCAGGGCCGCGAGCGCGGCGAGGAGCTGTTCGACGGTGCGCGTCCCCGGAACGGGCAGGATCCGGCCGAAGGTGAAGTAGTGGTCGTCGGGCGCGGTGCTCTCGATCGCCTGCCAGATGGCGCGCTGCCCCCATGTCAGCGGGCCGTCACCGGCATCGCCCCCGTCGAACGCGACGCTCGCCGTGCTCCCGCCGACCGCGGCGGCCGCCAGGGCGGCGCCTGACCCGCGCACGAGGCCCGGGACGGCAGTGGCGCGGGGTGCGGCGGCCGGGACGGTGGTGGTGCCGGGTGCGAGGCCCGGGACGGCGGTGGTGCCGGGTGCGGGGTCCGGGAGGGCGGTGGTGCCGGAGCCGGGTCCGGCGGGCTGGACGGTCATCGGGCCGAGAGGTGCCCGGCCAGCCTGTCGAGGTCGTCCAGCACCGCGAGGCCGTCCTCCGACAGGTCGACCTCGACGCCGAACTCCGACTCGATCGCGTCGATGAGCCGCAACTGCGCCAGCGAGGTGACGCCGAGCGCGGACAGCGGGACCGTCGCCGCCAGCGCCTCCTGCGCGGTCACCGCTCCGTCGGAGACCTCGGCCACGAGCACGGCCAGTCGTTCCTTGATCATGTCAGCTCCCTGGCGAGGCGTGCGGCCTCCTCGTCGGACATCTCTGCCAGCTCGGCGAGCAGCAGGTCCTCCACCGTCCGGGCCAGCCCCTCGACGGTCGGCGCGGTGAACAGCGCGCGGATCGGCACCTCCACACCGGCCACCGCGCGTAGCCGGGCGACCACGCGCACGGCGAGCAGCGAGTGCCCGCCGAGGGTGAAGAAGTCGTCGTCCGCGCCCGGCTCCGAGACGTCCAGGACCTCGGCGAAGACGTCGCCGACCAGCGCCTCGGCGTCGGTGCGCGGCGCGAGGCGGCCGCCCGCCCGCGCCGCCCGCGGCGCGGGCAGCGCGGCCCGGTCCACCTTGCCGTTGGGGGTGAGCGGCAGCCTGTCCAGGCGCACCCAGGCGCCCGGCACCATGTACGGCGGCAGCGCCGCGGCCAGGAACGCCGGCAGCTCGCCGACGTCCACCGCGCCCACGACGTACCCCGTGAGCGTGTCGCCGCCCGCGACGACGGCCGCCTCGCCCACGTCGGGATGGGCCAGCAGCCGGGCCTCGATCTCGCCGGGTTCGACCCGGTGCCCGCGCACCTTCACCTGGTCGTCCAGGCGTCCCAGGAACTCGAGCCGCCCGTCGCGCCGCCACCGCACCCGGTCGCCCGTCTGATACACCCGCTCCCCGCCAGAGCTGGAGGCGGGGGCGGTGACGGAGGCGGGGGTGGGGCCGGGGTCCGGGTGGCCGGGCCGGCCGGTGGTGACGCGGACGCCGTCGAAGGTGCCGAACCGTTCGGCGGTCAGCCCCGGGCGGCCCAGGTAACCGCGCGCGACCCCCGCGCCGCCCACGTACAGCTCCCCGGCGGCCCCGGGAGGAGCCAGGCGCCCGTCGGCGTCCAGCACGTAGGCGGTGGTGCAGGCGATGGGCCGCCCGATCGGCGGCCGCCCGGGGGAACGGTCGAGGTCGCCGGCCGTGGCGATGATCGTGGCCTCGGTCGGCCCGTAGGTGTTCACCAGCCGCACCCGGTCGCCGAAGCGCTCGAACCAGCGGGCCACGGCCGCCCCGTGCACCTGCTCGCCGCCGAGGATGACCAGCCGCAACGTGTCCGGCCAGGCGATCTCACCGAGCTGGTCCACGAGGTGGTGCCAGTAGGCGGTCGGCAGGTCCAGCACGGTCAGGCCGTCGAGGTGGTCGGGCAGCGTCACCGCGCCGTCGGGCAGGAGCTCCAGCCGGGCGCCCGCCACGAGCGCCGGGTAGATCTCCTCGGCGTGCGTGTCGAAGCCGAGCGACGCGAACTGCGCGACCCGGTCGCCGGGCCCCAGACCGTACTCCCGCACCATCCACGCCACGCGCGCCGCGAGGTTGCGGTGCTCGACCGCGACGCCCTTGGGGGGGCCGGTCGAGCCCGAGGTGTAGATCACGTAGGCGAGCTCGCCGCGCCGGACCGGCGTCCACGGCCCGCCGCGCTCGCGGGTGCGGGCGGGCGGGACGCCGGCCGGCAACCGGTCGGCCAGGTCGGCCGAGGTGAGCACGAGCGACGCGCCGCTGTCGGCGAGCTGGAACGCCAGCCGGTCGGCCGGGTGCGCCGGGTCCAGCGGCAGGTAGGCGCCCCCGGCCCGCCAGACGGCGAGCAGCGCGGCGACCGCGTCCGGGGTGCGGCCCAGACAGACGCCCACGACGTCGCCCGGCCGCACGCCCTTCGCCTGGAGCAGTCCGGCCAGCTCAAGAGCGCGCTCGTCCAGCTCCCGGTACGTCAGCGACCCCACCGCGGCCGAGCCGCCGTGCTCCCGGACGGCGTCCGCGACCAGGTCGGGAACCTCGGCGGGTGGCCCGCCGGGCATGGCGGGACCGGAGCCGAGCCGGTGGAGCAGGGCGTGGTCGGCCTCGTCGAGCAGGTGCGGCGGGTCGCCGGGGTCCTGCCGTAGCAGCCGGTCGAGACGGCCCCCGAGCGCCTCGATCGTGCCCGGGTCGAACAGCGCGGCGTCGTACGACAGCACGACGAGCAGCTCGTGCTCGTCCTGCCACGCCTCCAGCATCAGCTCGAACTTGACCTGCCGGAAGCCGTGCGCGAACGGCGCCGCCTCCAGCCCGGCGAACGCGGCGGGCGCGACCCCCGTGTCCTGCGTGTGCAGGATCGCCATGGTGTCGAAGGCCGGGGCCCGCTCCAGCGGCACGCCCTGGTGCGCGAAGGCGTCGAGGACCGTGTCGCGGGTGCGCTCCACCAGCTCGCCGAAGCTCCGCACGCCGCCGGCGTCCTGGCGGATCGGCACCACGTCGGCGAAGTACCCGATCGTGGCCAGCAGCTCGTCCCGGTCCCGCCCGGAGGTGACGGTGGCCACGGTGATGTCGCGTTGCCCGGTCTGGGCGGCCAGCACCGCCTGGTAGGCGGCCATGAGCATGACGAACAGCGTCGCCCCGCGTTCCCGCCCCCGGGCTGCCAGCCGCTCCACCTCGGCGGCGGGCAGCCTGAAGGAGTGGAACGCCGCCTCGCGAGCCGGGGGAGAGACGCGCGGCCGGTCGGCCGGCAGCAGGAGCGGCGTCCGCCCGGCCAGCTTCGCCTCCCAGTACGCGGCCAGGTCGTCCTGCCGCCGGTCGCGCTGCCAGCGGGCCACGTCGCCGTACTGCAGGGCCGGCGGGGGCGGTCGCTCGCCGGAGTAGAGCCGGGCCAGCTCGTCGAGCAGGACGTTGAGCGACCAGCCGTCGCCGTTGATGTGGTGCAGCACGACGCACAGCACGTGGTCGTCGCGGCCCGCCTCGATCAGCGTCACCCGCATCGGCGGCCGTTCAGCCAGGTCGAACGGCGCGTTCGTGCGCTCGGCGACCAGCTCCTCCGCGCGGTCCGGCGGCGCGGTGAGGATCTCGACGGGGACGGGGCCCGGCGGCTCGACCACCGCGACGGGGACGCCGTCGATCTCGGGGTAGCGGGTGCGCAGGCTCTCGTGCCGCGCGACGAGGGCGGCCAGGGCGCGTTCCAGGGCCGCCACGTCCAGCGGCCCGCGCAGCCGCCGCACCACCCACATGTTGTAGGCGGCGTCGCCGGGGTCGAGCCGGTGCAGGAACCAGAGCCGCTCCTGCAGCCGGGACAGCACCGGCGGCTCACCGGCGGGGCGGGGCAGCGGCCCGTCCCTCTCGCCGTCCCCCCGGACGGCCACCTGGCCACCCCCCTGCCGGCCCGCCTGGACGCCGGCCTGGCCGTCCGCCTGGCCGTCCGCCTGGCCGGGCCTCGCCTCGTCGAGCAGTTCGGCGAGGGCGGCGACGGTCGGGCGGCTGAACAGGGCGCGCACCGGGATCCGTCCCGGCAGCCGCGACGTCACCCTCGTCGCCAGCAGCGAGTGGCCGCCGAGCGCGAAGAAGTCGTCCTCGGCGCCGACGCCGTCCAGGCCCAGCACCTCGGCGAAGACCTCCGCCACCAGCCGCTCACCGGCGGTCCGCGGCGCCGTGGCCGGGCCCGGCGCGGCGCTCGCGTGGACGGTCGGCAGCCGGCCGCGGTCGACCTTGCCGTTGGGGGTGAGCGGCAGCTCGCCGAGCGGCACGATGGCGGCAGGCACCATGAAAGCGGGCAGCCGCGCCGCGGCGAACGCCCGCAGCGCCCCGGCGTCGAAGCCGGCAGCGGGAGCGGTGTCGAAACCGGCGTCGGGACCGGCGTCGGGAGGGGCGTCGAAACCGGCGTCGAGACCGGCAGCGGGAGCGGCGGTGCTCGGGACGGCGAAGGCGACCAGCAGGTCGTCGCGCACCGCGGCCACCGCCTGCGCGACCGCGGGATGCGCCTCCAGCACGGCCTCGATCTCGCCCAGCTCGATCCGGTGGCCGCGCAGCTTCACCTGGTCGTCGGTACGGCCCAGGAACTCCAGCTCGCCGCCCGCCAGCCACCTGACCACGTCGCCGGTGCGGTAGACCCGCTCGCCCGCGTGCTCGGCGAACCGCTCGGCGGTCAGCTCCGGACGCCCGAGGTAGCCGGTGGCCAGCCCGGCCCCGCCGATCAGCAGTTCCCCGGGCACGCCGACGGGCACGGGGACGCCCGCCGCGTCCACCACGTGCACGGTGGTGTTGGCGATGGGCCGGCCGATCGACACCCGGCCGGGCCGCGCGGGCACCTCCCAGGCGGTGGACCAGATGGTGGTCTCGGTCGGCCCGTACATGTTGACCAGCCGGCGCGTCCGCGCCCGCAGTTCGGCGGCCAGCCGCGGCGGCAGCGGCTCGCCGCCGGCGAGCGCGACCAGCGGCGGGAGGTCACCGGCGAGCAGCACCCGCCAGCCGGACGGGGTGGCCTGCACGTGCGTCACGCCCGCCGAGGAGATCAGCCGGGCGAGGGCCGCGCCGTCCCGTGCGGTGCCGGAGCCGGCGATGACGACCCGGCCGCCGGTCGTCAGCGGCAGGTACAGCTCCAGGGCCGAGATGTCGAAGGAGAGCGAGGTGAGCCCGAGCCAGACGTCCGAGGGGGAGGAGCCGACCAGCGAGCGCATCGCGAGCAGGAAGTTGGCGAGGGCGCGGTGCGGCACCACCACGCCCTTGGGCCGGCCGGTCGAGCCCGAGGTGTAGAGGACGTAGGCGGTGTCGCCGGGAGCCGGCCGTTCCACCACCGCCGGGGACGGCCCGGCGTGGAGTCTTGCGGCCAGTTCGTCGTCGTCCAGCACCAGCGCGGCGCCGGAGTCCTCCAGGACGTAGGCGACCCTGGCCTCCGGATACTCGGGGTCCACGGGCAGGTAGGCGGCGCCGGACATGGCCACGCCGAGCAGCGCGACGAGCATGGCCGGGCCGCGGGAGAGTCGCAGGGCCACCAGCGAGCCCCGCCCGACGCCGCGCTCGCCGAGCGAACCGGCCAGCCCGGCCGCCCGCGCCACCAGCTCGCCGTAGGTCAGCCCGGCGCCGTCGTCGCCGGTCACGGCGACCGCGTCAGGGGTGGCCGCCGCCTGGTCCAGGACCAGATCGACCAGCGTGAGCGGGGGCAGCGGCGCGGCGGTGTCGTTCCACGCGCCGAGCAGCGCCCGCTCGCCGGGAGGCAGCAGGGGGAGCCGCCCGATGGGCGTGGCGGGTTCGGCGGCGGCCGCGGCGAGCAGCGTCAGGTAGCGCTGCGCCAGCCGTTCGGCGGTGTCCCGGTCGAACAGCTCCTCGCTGAAGACGAGCACGCCCAGCAGGCTGCCGTCCGGCTCGGCGTGCAGGTCCAGCGACAGGTCGGTGCGCGCCGGATGCCAGCCCAGCGGGAACGGCTCGGCCCGCAGCCCGGGGAGCGGGTCGTCGATCTCGCCGTGCGTGTGCACCGCGAACATGGTCTGGAACAGCGGTGTCCGGCTCGGGTCGCGCGCCAGGCCGAGCGCGCCGACGAGCCGCTCGAAGGCGGCCCCGGGGTGGGCCAGCCCCTCCAGCACCGTTTTGCGGGTGCGGCGCAGCAGCTCGGCGAACGCCGGCTCGCCGGACAGGTCGCACCTCAGCACCATGGTCGTCGACAGGTAGCCGATCATCTGCTCCAGCTCGGTGCTGGTGCGTCCGGCGGAGGGGGTGCCGACGCAGAAGTCCGTCTGTCCGCTGTGCCGCGACAGCAGCACCTGGTAGGCGGCCAGCAGCACCATGTAGGGCGTGCACCGGGACGTCCTGGCCAGCTCCGTCACCGCGGCGACCAGCGAGGGCGCCACCCGGAACCGCACGTCGCCGCCCGCCGTCCCTCGCTGGGCGGGCCGTGGCCGGTCCGTGGGCAGTTCCAGCACGGGCGCCCCGGCCAGCCGCGCCGTCCACCAGCCGAGGTCGCCACCGGAGGGGTCGGTCACGGAGGGGTCGGATACGGAGGAGTCGGACACGGAGGAGTCGAACACGGGCAGGTCGAGCACGTGCTCGCTGTACTGCGGCGGCGGCTCGCCGGGCAGCCCCCGGCCGGCGTAGTGGGCGGCCACCTCTGCGCGCAGCACGTTGAACGACCAGCCGTCGCCGTTGATGTGGTGCAGCACGACGCAGAGCACGTGGTCGCGCGGCCCGAGCCGGACCAGCGTGACGCGCAGGGGCGGGCGTTCGGCCAGGTCGGGGACCGTGTTGGTGCGCGTGCCGACGATCAGCCGCGCCTCTTCCGGCGAGCCGGCCTCGACCCGCTCGACGGTGACGGGCGACGGGTCCTCGACGACGGCCACGGGACGGCCGCCGACCTCGGGGAAGCGGGTGCGCAGGGCGTCGTGGCGCGCGGCCACGGCGGTGAAGGCGGCCTCCAGGGCGGCGACGTCGAGGTCGCCGGACAACCGGTAGGCGTAGGCGGTGTTGTACGAGGGGTCGTCCGGATCGAGCCGGTTCAGGAACCAGAGCCGTTCCTGGGCGGAGGACAGCGGGCCGGTCTTCACGTGCCTTTCCCCCGAATCTGGAAAGGTTCTTTTTGGAAAGGTTCTTAACTGTTAGCGCGCAGCCCGCAGTGTTCCACGGATTATCGGGTGGCCGCAAGCCCTTGTGGACACGGGGTTTTCGGGTCTTGCCACCCTCCCGGCGGCGTGCCAAACTGACGCCCGTCCCAAGATAAGTAAAGTTTCTTACCTGAAACAGCTCGATGGCTTGCACGGGGGCCCGGCGTGAGCGTGACCCTTTCGACCCTGCTTCGAGACCGAGCCGCCGCCGACCCCGAACGGATCGCCATGACCGTCCACGGCATCGGCGGACTGACCTTCGGCACCTGGCACCGCAGATCGACCGGCGTGGCCGCCGGGCTGGCCCGGCAGGGCGTGACGCCCGGCGACCGGGTGGGCCTCGTCTTCGGCAACGGCGACTGGCTGGAGTACGCGGTCGCCTTCCTCGGCGTGCTGGAGGCCGGCGCCGTGGCCGTCCCCCTGTCCGACCGGCTGCCCCGCGCGGACGCCGACGCGATGCTGGCGCACTGCGCCGCCACCACCGTGCTGCGGGCCGGGGAACTGCCCTTCGCCGACGGCGACGGCCCCGCGGCACCGCGACCGGCTGACCTCGCCCAGATCCTCTACACCTCCGGCACCACCGGCCGGCCCAAGGGGGTCGCCGCCACCCACGCCAACCTGGCCCACGGCTGCGGCGCCAGACGCAGGCCGTTCACGCACTCCCGGCACCTCGCGCACGCCTTCCCCATCGGCACCAACGCCGGGCAGTGGATGCTCGTCAACGCCGTGGACGCGCACCCCGAGGTGGTCACGCTGCCCCGGTTCACCCCGGCGCGGTTCGGCGCGCTGATCCAGCACCACCGGGCCGGCACGGTCTTCCTGGTGCCCGCCATGGCGATCGAGATGCTCGCGGCGGACGTGCCCGGCAGGCACGACCTGTCGAGCGTGCTGCTGCTCGGCTCGGCCGCGGCGCCGCTGCCGTCGAAGGTCGCGGTGCGGCTCGCCGGGGCGTTCCCGAACGCCACGATCGCCAACTACTACACCTCGACCGAGGCGGCGCCCGCCCAGACCGTCATGCTCTTCGACCCGGACCGGCCGTCCAGCGTGGGCCGCCCGGCGTCCGGCGGGGCGGTGAAGGTCGCGACGGCTCAGGGCGACCCCCTGCCGCCCCACGTCACGGGTGAGGTGTGGATGCGCTCGCCGGCGGCCACCCGCACGTACTACGGCGACGCGGCGGCCAGTGCCGAGGTCTTCCGCGGCGGCTGGGTCCGCATGGGCGACCTCGGCTACACCGACGACGAGGGCTACCTCTACCTGGTCGACAGGGAGAGCGACGTGATCAAGTCGGGCGCCCACAAGGTGTCCACCCTGCACGTCGAGGAGGCGCTGCACCAGCATCCCGGCGTGGTCGAGGCGGCCGCGTTCGGGGTGCCGCACGCCACCCTCGGCAGGGCGGTCGCGGTGGCGGTCGTCGGCCCCGTCGCCCACGACGAGCTCCGGATCTTCCTGAAGGACCGGCTCGCCCCGCACGAGCTGCCCGTGCGGGTCGTCACCCTCGACCGCCTGCCACGCAACCACGGGGGCAAGGTCGACAAGCGCGTTCTGCGAGAGGCCGTCTGATGAGCGAGGCGTCGTACGCCCAGCACGGGATGTGGATCACCGAGCGGATGGGCGCGGGATCCGCGTACCACATGCCGGTCCTCATCAGGTTCCGCACGCCGCCCGACGTGGGGGCGCTGGCCGAGGCGTGCCGGCGCGTGGTCGGGCGGCACCGGCTGCTGGCGGCGGCCCTCGCGGAACGTGACGGCGCACCGCACGTGGTGCCCGCCCGGGAGACCGCCGCGCTCCGGGTCGCCCAGGGCGGAGCGGGGGGCGGGGTGGGGGACGGGGTGGGGGACACGGTGGCGGAGGAGATCGCGCGCCCGTTCGACCTCGGCCGCGGCCCGCTCATCCGGTTCACCCTCGCCGGCGACACCCTCGTCGTCGTCGCCCACCACGTCGTCTTCGACGGCCGGTCCAAGGACCTGCTGGTGGACGACCTGGCCACCCTCTACCGGGGTGGCGTGCCGGCCCCGCTCGAACCCCTCGGGCACGCCGAGGCCGAGCGTGAGCGCGTCGCAGGGCTGCTTCCGGCGGCGCGCGCGTTCTGGGCCGCCCGCTGGCGCGAGCCCGGGGGGACCGCCGTGCCGGGCGGGACACTGCGCTCCCGGCGCGCGGGGCCCGGCCGGGTGCTGGAGTTCGCGCTCGACGTGCCCGGGGTGGCGGGGCTGACCAGGTTCGAGGTGCTGCTGGCCGCGCTGCACGCGCTCCTCGGGGCGTACGGCAACGCCGACGTCGGCACCGCGCTGGACCTGTCCACCAGGACCGATCGGGAGGCGCGGCACATCGGGCCGTTCGTCAACGAACTGCCGGTCTTCTCCCGCCCCGCTCCCGGCCTGCCGTTCGCCTCGTTCGCCGGCGGCCTGCGGGCCGAGCTGAGGGAGCTGTACGCCCATCGCGAGGTGCCGATCGCCCGGGCCGTCCCCGGCGTCAAGCCGCACGCCGCGCTCGCGCCCGTCTCGGTGAGCTACCGGCGCACGGACGCCACGGACGAGCCGGGGCCGTGGAGCGTCGACCGGCTGGCCTTCAACCACGCGGTGCGGGGCGCGCTGCAGCTCCAGCTTCTCGACGGTCCCGCCGGGCTGACCGCCTCCCTCCGGTACGACCCCGAGGAGCCGGCCGATCCGGGCCGTTTCGCCGGCGACCTCCAGGCGGTGCTGGCGGCCATCGCGCGCGACCCGTCCGCCCCCCTGGGCGACCTGCTCCCCGGCCACGCCCACGCCCTCCGCGAGACGGCGGCCCCGGCCCGCTCGGCCGCGCCCGCCGCCATGCCTGCCGTCGCGCCCGCCGCCATGCCCGCCGTGGCGCCGCCGCCCGCCGCACCCTCGCCGCCCGTGCCCGCGGACGCCCCGGCGGGCGACGACCCGCTGGCCGGCGAGATCCGCGCGATCTGGGAGGAGGTCCTCCAGCTCTCCCCGATCGAGCTCCACGACGACATCTTCGACCTCGGCGGCCACTCGCTCACGATCACCCAGATCATCGCCCGCATGCGCAAGCGCCTGGGCGTCGAGGTCGAGCTGGACGACTTCTTCGACAACCCGACGATCGCCGGCGTGCTCACGGTCATGAAGGAGGGCCGGCCATGACCGAACTGCTTGACCGCCTCCCCGCGCCGTCCCGGCTCGACGACGCGGATCTGTCGCTCATGCTGACCATCCGCGCGTTCGAGCTGAAACTGCTCGACCTGTACGGTCGGGGCCTGCTCCACGGCACCACCCACACCTGCCTGGGCCAGGAGTACGTCCCCGTCGCCCTGCGGACGCTGCTCGACCCCGGCGACCACGTGTTCAGCAACCACCGCGGCCACGGCCACTATCTCGCGCGCTTCGGCGACGCCGAGGGCCTCCTCGCCGAGATCATGGGCCGGGAGGGCGCGGTCTGCGGCGGGGTGGGCGGCAGCCAGCACATCCGCCGCGACCGCTACCTGTCCACCGGTGTCCAGGGGGAGAGCCTGCCCGTCGCCACCGGCGTCGCCCTGCACCTCAAGCGGTCCGAGCCGGGCCAGGTCGCCTGCGTCCACGTCGGCGACGGCACCTTCGGCGAGGGGGCGGTCTACGAGGCGCTCAACATCGCCGCACTGTGGGAGCTGCCGCTGCTGGTGGTCGTCGAGAACAACGGCATCGCCCAGTCCACACCCGCCTCCCGGCATCTCGCCGGGAGCATCGCGGGCCGCGCCGCCGCGTTCGGCATCGACCACCGGCTGATCGGCACCGCGGACGTGGCGGAGATCCGGCGCGTCCTGGCGCCGCTCGTGGCCCGGACCCGCCTTGGCGTGCCGCTGGTCGTCGAGTTCGCCACCGAACGGCTCGGGCCGCACAGCAAGGGCGACGACACCCGGCCGGCCGACCAGATCCGGCGCATCCACGAGAACGGCTGGTACGCCAGGTACGCCCGCCGATATCCCGACCACCTCGACCGGCTCGACGCCGAGGCCCGCGCGTACGTGGACGCGGTCGCCGCCGACGTCACGGCCCGGCCGCCGTCCCGCTGGACGCCCTCGTGAGGGTCGGCGAGCACCTCAACGCGGCGCTGCACGCCGTGTTCGAGCGGACACCGGACCTCTACCTGCTCGGCGAGGACGTCGCCGACCCGTACGGCGGCGCCTTCAAGATCACCCGAGGGCTGTCCACCCGCTTCCCCGGCCGCGTCCTCACCACCCCGATCAGCGAGAACGCCATCACCGGCGTCGCCGCCGGGCTGGCCCTGTCCGGCGACCGCGCGATCGTCGAGATCATGTTCGGCGACTTCGCGGCCCTCGCGTTCGACCAGGTGCTGAACTTCGCCTCCAAGTCCGTCTCGATGTACGGCACGCGCGTGCCCATGCGGATGGTCGTGCGCTGTCCCGTCGGAGGCGGCCGCGGCTACGGGCCCACGCACAGCCAGAGCCTGCAGAAGCACTTCGTCGGCATCCCCCACCTGTCCCTGTACGAGCTGTCGCCGTTCCACGACTGCGAGGCCGTCCTCGACGAGATGCTGTCTCTCGGGGAGCCCTGCGTGCTCTTCGAGGACAAGGTCCTCTACACCCGGCCGGCCGGGCTCGCCGAGCCGCCCTTCTGCCTGGCCGTCGAGGGCGGCGTGGCGCGGGTCTTCCTCGACGGGCCGCCCGACTGCGTGATCATCGCTCCCGGCGGGCTCGCACACCGGGCGATGGCCGCGATGCGCTCGCTGCTCGTGGAAGAGGAGATCACCTGCACGCTGCTGGTGCCGTCGCGGCTGTACCCGTTCGACGTGGCCGCCCTCGACGCGGACCTGCCGGTCGCCCACGTGTTCGTCGTCGAGGAGAGCACGGGCGGCGGCACGTGGGGGGCCGAGGTGGCGCACCTGCTCCACCGCCGGCACTGGGACCGGCTCGCCGGGCCGGTCACGCTCGTCCACTCCGCCGCCTCGATCATCCCCACCGCCGCCCATCTGGAGCGGGAGGTGCTGGTCGACGAGTCCACGATCCACCGCGCGATCAGGGAGACGCTCCGTGGCTGAGCTGCGCGTGCCCAAGCTGAACAACAACGACACCGCGTACCTGCTCGTCGAGTGGCTGGTCGCCGACGGCGCCGAGGTGGGCGAGGACGATCCGGTCGTCCTCGTCGAGACCTCCAAGGCGGCGGAGGAACTCCCCGCCGGCGGCACGGGCGTCCTCGGCCACGCGGCCCGGGAAGGGGCCTGGTGCCGCCCCGGCGACGTGATCGCCACCGTCTCCGGTCCCGCTCCCGCCGTCTCACCCCCGCCCGCGGCGCCCGCCTCCCCACCCGCCTCCCCACACCCCTCCCCACCCGCCTCCCCACCCGACGAAGGGGAGGCCGGGCCGCTCGTCACCGCGCCGGCGCGGGCGCTCATGGCCGAGCTGGGCGTGACGCGGGAGCAGGTGGCCGCGCTGGGCCTGGCCGTCGTCCGGCGCGCCGACATCGAACGCCTCGCCGGCCGCCCGCCCGCCGAACATCCGCCACCGCAAGCCCGTCAGGCGGCGACCGGCGACGACGCTCGGCCGCCGCGGGAGGCGCCCGCGGGGGAGCGGCCGCTGCCGCGGGTGCAGCGGGCCGTGGCGCGCGCCGTCGAGCTGGCGCACCGGACCATCCCCGCCGCCTACCTCGTCGTCCGCATGGACCTCGGCCCCGCCCTGGCCCGGGGCGCCACCCTGACCAAGGAGGTCAGGCGGCCCGTGGGCCTCGCCGAGCTGTTCGTCGAGGCCGTCGCCGGGCTGCACGACCGCTTCCCCCTCTTCTTCGCCACCGTCGACGGCGACCGGGCCCTGCTCGCCGACACCCCGCACATCGGCCTCACCGTCGACCTGGGCGACGGCCTCTACGTCCCGGTCGTCCACGACGCGGCCCGCCGGACGACCAGGGACATCGCCACGACCGTCATGCGGTACCGCCTGGCCGCCACGACCGGCGACTTCCGGGAGCGGGACCTGTCGGGAGCCAACTTCGTCATCACGCTGCACACCGAGGGCGGCGTCGTCCTCGCCATCCCGTTCGTCTTCCCCGGCACGTCCTGCGCGCTCGCCGTCACCGCGCCGCAGGACGGGACCCTCGCCGACATCGGTCTGGCCTACGACCACCGGCTGATCAACGGCAGGGACGCCGCCCTGTTCATGTCCGCGCTCAAAGCCGCCGTCGAAGGGCTGACCTGATGTCCGTCGTCGATCTGTCCGCCGCCAAGCAGGAGCTGCTCAGGCGGCGGCTGCGGGGCAGGGCGGCCGAGCGGGAGATCCCGCGCCGCCCCGAGGACGCCGCGCCGGTCCTCTCACCGGCCCAGGAACCGCTGTGGTTCATGGAGCACTTCACGCCCGGCACCGCCACGTACACCATCGCCCTGGCCGTCCGGCTGCGCGGCCCGATCGACCACGACCGGCTGGAGGCGGCGCTCGCCCTGCTCCCCGAACGGCACGAGAGCCTGCGCCACCGCTTCCCCGCCACGGACGACGGGCTGCCCGCCGTGCACGTCGTCGCCGGGACCGGCGTGCCGCTCGGCCGGGCACAGGCGGCCCCCGCCGGCCTCGCCGACGCCGAGATCGCCGCGCTGATCGACGCCGAGACCGCGATCCCGCTCGACCTGGCCGACGGGCCGCTGCTGCGGGCCCTGCTGGTGGAGGACGGGGCCGGCGAGCACGTCCTGGCCCTGCTCGTGCACCACATCGTCGCGGACGGCCGCTCCGCCCAGCTCCTCATGCGCGACCTGCTCGCCCTCTACCGGGGGGAGGACCCGCCGTCCCCGGCCGTGCTCTTCGGCGACGTCGCCGCGTGGCAGCGGGAGCGGACGTTCGAGCGGGAGCTGGCGTACTGGAAGGACGAGCTGGCCGGGCTGCCGCGCGCCGAGCTGCCGGCCGACCGCGCCCGGCCCGCGCGGCAGAGCTTCGACGACGCCTCCCACGTCCTGGAGCTCGCGCCCGACCTCGTCGAGGCGGTCACCGCGCTGGGCCGGGCGCACGGCGCGACCCGGTTCATGACGCTGCTGGCCGCGTTCCAGGCGCTGCTCGCGCGGCTGTCCGGGCAGGACGACTTCGCGGTGGGCGCCCCGGTGGACGGCCGGACGCGACCCGAGCTGGACGACGTCGTCGGCATGTTCGTCAACACGCTGGTGCTGCGCGCCCGGCTGGCCGGCGACCCCACCTTCGCCGAGTTGGTCGCCAGGACCCGGGACGTGGTGGCCGACGCCCTCGACCACCAGGAGCTGCCGTTCGCCCGGCTGGTCGACGCGCTCGGCGTGCCGCGCGACCCGAGCAGGCAGCCCCTGGTGGACACGCTGTTCTCGATGCACGACCTGGAGGCGACCGACGACGCCTTCCCGCTGCGGCCCGGCTCGGCCCGCCACGACCTCGAGCTGTACGTCGTGCCCTCCGGGCGGGACGGCCTGGCCTGCGCCTTCACCTACAAGACGGCGCTGTTCGACGAGGCCACGATCGCGCGGATCGCCCGCCACCTGGAGACGCTGCTGCGGGCGGCCGTCGCGGAGCCGGACCTGCCGGTCAGCCGCCTGCCGCTGCCGGGCGACGACGCCCTCCTCGCCTCGTGGAACGACACGAGCGCCGACTTCCCCGCCACCGCCACCCTGCACGGCCTGGTCGAGGAGCAGGTGGCGCGGACCCCCGACGCGCCCGCCGTCACCTTCGCCGGGGCCTCGCTGACCTACCGGGAGCTGGACGAGCGGGCCAACCAGGTGGCGCACCGGCTCCTGCGGCTGGGCGCCGGGCCCGGCACGCTGGTCGCCGTCTGCGCCGAACGCTCCTTCGAGCTGGTGGCCGGCCTGCTCGGCGTGCTCAAGGCCGGTGCCGCGTATGTCCCGCTGGACCCGGAGTACCCCGAGGAGCGGCTGGCGTTCATGCTCGCCGACAGCGGCGCGCCCGTCGTGCTGACCCAGCGGAGCCTGGCCGGACGCCTGCCCGCCGGCGACGCGCGGATCCTGCCCCTCGACGACGCGTCCGCCTGGACGGGCCTGCCGGTGACCGCCCCCGCCGCCCCGCCCGGCGAGGCCGCCTACATGATCTACACCTCCGGCTCCACCGGACGGCCGAAGGGCGTGCCGAACAGCCACCGCGGCATCGTCAACCGCCTCGACTGGATGCAGAAGCGCTACCGCCTCACCGCCGCCGACACCGTCCTGCAGAAGACCCCGGCCGGGTTCGACGTGTCGGTGTGGGAGTTCTTCTGGCCGCTGATCGCCGGGGCACGGCTGGCGCTCGCCGAGCCGGGCGGCCACCGCGACCCCGCCTACCTGCGCGACCTCATCAACGCCGAGCACGTCACGACCGTGCACTTCGTGCCGTCGATGCTGTCGGTCTTCCTCGCCGAGGAGGGCGCCGGCACCTGCGACTCGCTGCGCACGATCATCTGCAGCGGCGAGGAGCTGCCCGTCGACCTGGCCGTCCGCTGCCTGCGGACGCTCCCGGCGGAACTGCACAACCTGTACGGGCCGACCGAGGCGGCCATCGACGTGTCGTCCTGGCAGTGCACGCTCCCGGCGCTGGCCGGCCGGGCGAGCGTGCCGATCGGGTCGCCCATCCAGAACATCACGCTGCACGTCCTCGACCGGCACGGCGTGCCCGTCCCCGTCGGCGTGCCCGGCGAGCTGCACATCGGCGGCGTCGGCGTCGCACTCGGCTACCACGACCGCCCCGAGCTGACCGCCGAGCGGTTCGCCGGCGGGCGCTACCGGACCGGTGACGCGGCCCGCTGGCTGCCCGACGGCACGATCGAGTTCCTCGGCCGCCTGGACAACCAGGTCAAGCTGCGCGGGCTGCGCATCGAGCTGGGCGAGATCGAGGCGGCGCTGCGCGAGCGGGCGGGCGCTCGCGAGGCGGTCGTCATCGTCCGCGAGGACGTGCCCGGCGACCGCCGGCTGGTCGCCTACCTGGTGGGCGCACCCGTCGACGCCGCGCAGACACGGGCCGCGATCAGGGGGACGTTGCCCGACTACATGCTGCCGTCCACGTTCGTGACCCTCGACGAGCTGCCGCTCACCCCCAACGGCAAGCTCGACCGCGCCGCGCTGCCGGCACCGGTCGCCGCGCCCGGCGCCGAGTACGCCGAGCCCCGCACCGACACCGAGCGCGCCATCGCCGCCGTCTGGCGCGAGGTGCTCTCCGTGGAGCGCGTCGGCGCCGACGACGACTTCTTCGACCTCGGCGGCCACTCCCTGCTCGCCATCCAGGTCGTGGCCAGACTCCGCAAGGCGCGCATCGGGCAGGTGGGGCTGGTCGACGTCTTCGCCCACCGGACCGTGCGCGAGCTGGCCGCCTTCGTCGACGAGCCCGCCCCGGCCGGGCCCCGTCCGCTGCTGCAGCGCCTCACCGGCAGGCGCACGGCCTCGCTGTCGTACGTCTGCGTGCCGTACGGGTCCGGCAGCGCCGTCGTCTACCAGCCGCTCGCCGACGCCCTCCCGGCCGACCAGGCGCTGTACGCGCTCGCCATCCCCGGCCACGACGTGGGGCTGGACGAGGAGCCGATGGAGTTCGCCGCCCTGGCTGCCCGCTGCGCCGAGGAGATCCTGCGGATCGACGGCCCGATCGTCATCTACGGGCACTGCGGCGTGGGCGCGGCCCTGGCCGTGGAGCTGGCCCGGCTGGTCGAGGCGACGGGACGGCGGGTGGAGGCCCTCTACATCGGGGCGATCTTCCCGTTCGCCCGGCCGCGCGGGTTGCTGCGCTCCCTGTCACGGCTGGGGGAGTTCGACCGGCTCCGCCGCAGCCAGAGCGACATCAACCGGCTCAAGGCGCGCGGCGTCGACCTGGACGAGCTCGACCCGGGTGTGGCCGACCGGATCGTCCGGACCATGCGCCAGGACTCCAAGGCGGCGGAGGAGTACTTCACCGCGCTGTTCGACGAGCCGGACCGGCGGCGGCTGCGCGCTCCGATCATCTCGGTGATCGGCGAACGGGACCCGGCGACCGACTTCTACGAGGAGCGCTACCGCGAGTGGCACTTCCTCACCGACACGGCGGCGCTCGTCGTGCTGGACGAGGGCGGCCACTACTTCCTGCGCTACCGCGCCGCCGAGCTGGCCGAGGCGCTGCAGACGCACCGGCGGCTGGAGGCGGCGCCGCCCGCCGCCGGCGCCACGTGGTGGGTGCACGCGGTCGACACGGCTCCGGCGGAGGCGGACGGGACGGCGACCGGCGTCCGGCCCGGCATGGGTCGGTTCCTGACCATCGCCGCGGGACAGCAGATCTCGATGATCGGCTCGGCGCTGACCGGCTGGGCGCTGCCGATCACGATCCTGGTCGACTCCGGCTCCGTCGCGCAGTTCTCCGTCCTGGCGGTGCTCAACCTGGCCGGGCTGCTGATCTCACCGCTCGCGGGGGCGATCGTGGACCGGGGCGACCGCCGCAGGGTCCTGCTCCTGGCCGACTGCGCCTCCGTCGCGATCCAGGGGGTGCTCGGCGCGCTGCTCCTGTTCGGCGACCTGCGGCTGTGGCAGATCTACCTGCTGATCGTCGCGCTGTCGATCGCGACGACCTTCCAGCGTCTCGCCTACACCTCGGCGGTGCCGCAGCTCGTGCCGAAGCACTACCTCGGGCACGCCATGGGCGTCACCCAGATGACCAACGGCGTCGCCCAGCTCGTCGTGCCGCTGATCGCCGCCGGGCTGCTGGCCTGGATCGGGCTCGGCGGGATCGTCGTCCTCGACGTGGCCAGCTACGTCTTCGCGATCGCCGTGGTGCTGCTCGTGCGCTTCCCCGACACGCTGCCGTGGCGGCCCCGCGAGCCGCTGGGCACCGAGATCGCCAAGGGCTTCGCCTACACCTGGAACGAGCGCGGGCTGCGGGCGATGCTGGCGTTCTTCGCGGTGCTCAACGTCTTCCTGTCGCCGCTCCTGTTGCTGGTGTCGCCCCTGGTGCTGTCGTTCGCGACGCTGACGGAGGTCAGTGTCGTCTCGGTGGTCACCGGGCTCGGCGTGCTGCTCGGCGGGTTCACGATGGCGCTGTGGGGAGGGCCCGCCACCTGGCGCTTCCGCGGCGTGCTGGCCGCCACGCTGGCCATCGCGCTCGGCAGTGTGATCACCTCGCTGCGCCCGTCGCTCCTGCTGGTCGGCGCCGGCGCGTTCTGCCTGACGTTCTTCCTCACCGTCATGAACGCGATCTACTCCACGATCGTCCAGATCAAGGTGCCGTACCGCTACCACGGCCGCGTCTTCGCGCTGAACACGCTCGTCGCGTGGTCCACGCTGCCCGTCGGGATGGGCCTCGTGGCGCCGCTCGGGACCGCCCTGTTCGACCCCATGCTGGCGCCCGGCGGCGCCCTCGCCCCGACCGTCGGCGCCCTGATCGGGGTGGGACCCGGCCGGGGGATCGCCTTCCTCTACCTGGCCTGCGCGCTCGGCATGGTCCTGGTCGTGGCCGGGGCGCTGCGGGTGCGGCGCCTCGCCCGCTTCGATGTGGACATGCCGGACGCGCTGCCCGACGACCTGGTGGGCGTCGAGACGATCGAACGCCGCCACGCCACCCCGGCGGGCTCGTAGCCGGGCACGCACGTCACCGGTCCGCGGACGCCAGCCGCTCGGCCTGGGCCAGGCCGACCTCGGTGGTGCGGCGCAGGAACCCGGCGATGAGCTCCAGTTCGCCGTCGGTGTAGCCGCCCAGCACCTCCGCGTACGCCGAGCCGGGCTCGTCCCACGCCCGGCCGATCCGGTCCCGCACGCCGGGCGCCAGTGACACCAGCGCCCGCCTGCGGTCGGCCGGGTCGGCCTCCCGCACGGCCAGCCCCGCCTTCTCCAGCCGGTCCACCAGGCGGGAGGCCGACCCCGGGGTCAGCCCGGTGAGCCGGGCGATGTGGCCGGTGGTCACCGGCCCGCTCTCCAGGTCCAGCAGGGCCACGCACTGCAGGTCGGTGGGATGCAGGCCCAGCCGGTCGGCCATGGCCTGGTTGAACAGCACGTAGGCCGCGTAGTTGCGCTGGCTCTCCGCGATGATCCGCTCCAGCAGCTCCCGCCGGTTTGACAATGCCCTCTCCTGCCGCGAATCATGTGCGTGACACACAATATTCGTCACGCACATATTTGTGAAGGAACAACCATGACCATTCTCGTCACCGGCGCCCGCGGCGGCGTCGCCCGGCACCTCACCGGCCTGCTGCGCGAGGCCGGCCTGGAGGTCCGGACGGCCTCCTCGACGCCCGGCGCCGCCGACGTCGTCTGCGACCTGGCCGACCCGGCGACCTTCCCCGCCGCGCTCAAGGGCGTCAGCGCCGCCTTCCTCTACGCCGAGCCCGCGGGGGCGGCGGCCTTCGCGCGGGAGGCCGCCGAGGCGGGGGCCGAGCACGTCGTGCTGCTGTCGTCGGCCGCCGTCCTCGACCCCCACGCCGACGACAGCCCGCTGGCCAGGTCGCACCTCGACGCCGAGCGGGCCCTGCTCGCCGGCCCGGTCCGGGCCACGCTGCTGCGGCCCGGCTCGTTCGCCTCCAACGCCCTGGCCTGGTCGTGGTCCGTCAAGGCCGGGCGGCCGGTCAGCCTGCCGTACCCGGACACGCACAACGACCCCATCCACGAGGCCGACGTCGCGGCCGTGGCGCTCGCCACGCTGACGAACCCCGAGGCGTCGGGCACGGCCCACACGCTGAGCGGCCCACGGTCCGTCACCCTCGCCGAGCAGGTCGACATCCTGGCCGGGGTGACGGGCACCCCGATCGACATCGAGCACGTCAGCCGGGAGGGGTGGAAGGCGGAGATGGCCGACTACATCGCCGGCCCGTACGCCGACGCGCTGCTCGACTGGTGGGAGGCGAACGTGGGCAGGCCCGTCCCGCTCACCGACACGGTCGAGCGGCTGACCGGCCGGCCCGCCCGCGACTTCACGACCTGGGCCCGCGAGCACGCCGACGCCTTCCGCCCGTAGGACGGCGGGCCCGCAGGAGGGGACGGAAGCGCGTCAGGGCTGGAGGGCGGCTACCCCGTCCAGCAGGCGATCGACGTCCGAGCGGTCGTTGTAGTGCACCAGACCGGCCCGCACCGCGCTGCCCGAGTCCCGGATCCCCAGCGCGGCGGTCAGCTCCCAGGCGTAGTTGTGGCCGTTCCACACGTTCACGCCGCGGACGGCCAGCCGTTCGGCCACCTGGCGCGGCGTCAGCCCGGCCAGCGTGAAGTACGCGGTCGCGGTCCGCCGTGCCGGCTTGCCGTACAGGGTGACGTGCGGCATCGCCTCCAGCCCCGCGACGAGCGCCCCGAACAGCTCCAGCTCGTGCGCCTCCGCCGCCGCCATCGACGCCAGCAGCCGCTCGCGCCGCGTCCCCGTGCCGGGCGTCAGGCCCGCCAGGTGGTCCACGGCGGCCGTCACCCCGGCCAGGTCCGCGAAGGCGGCCGTGCCGGTCTCGAAGCGTTCGGGCACGGTGGCGGGGGAGGAGGCGAGCCTGTCCGGTTCGACGCGCTCCAGCAACGCCGGGTCGGCCACCACGGCGCCGATGTGCGGGCCCGACCACTTGTAGGCGCTGGTCGCGTAGAAGTCGGCGCCCAGTGCCCGCATGTCCACCGGCCCGTGCGCGGTGGCGTGGACGCCGTCCACGTACGTCAGCGCCCCGGCCGCGTGCGCCAGCGCGCAGATCGCCGCCACGTCCGGGCGGGTGCCCAGCACGTTGCTGGCCGCGGTCACCGCCACCAGCCGCGTCCGTTCGCCGACCAGTTCGGCGTACTGCTCCACCGGCAGCTCGCCGGTCACCGGGTCGACCTCGGCCCAGCGCACGGTCGCGCCGGTCTGCGTCCACGGCCGCACGTTGGCGTCGTGGTCGAGGCGCGACAGCACGACCTCGTCTCCCGGCCCCCACTCCTTGGCCAGCGCGGCGGCCAGCCGGTAGGTCAGCGTCGTCATGTTGGGGCCCAGGATCACGCCGTCCGGGTGGCCGCCCACCAGGTCGGCGACGGCCTGCCGGCAGCCGGCCACGATGGCCTCCGACCGGTGACTGGCCGGGAACGCCCCGCCCACGTTGCCGATGCCGGCCCGGTAGGCGCCGGCGATGGCGTCGATCACCGGCTGCGGGGTCTGCGTGCCGGCGGCTCCGTCGAGGTAGGCGTAACCGTCAGCCAGCTCGGGGTAGCTGGCGCGTACCTTTTGTACGGGAAAGTGCATGGTGACTTCATGCTCATCGCCGGCGGGACTCAATCCGTTCGCCGGATAACACGGAAAGAGCTCTTCCGCATTACCGCCTAGCGTGCCGGTATGAAGCTGAGCCCCCGCGCACTCAACCGCATGACCCTGCAGCGCCAGCTCCTGCTGGAGCGCTCCTCCCTGTCACCGGTCCAGGTGATCGAGCACCTGGTCGCCGTCCAGGGGCAGGACGTCAACCCGCCGTACTTCGGGCTGTGGTCCCGCCTGGCCTCCTTCACCCAGGACGACCTCACCTCCCTGCTGCACGACCGGCGGGTCGTGCGCGGGTCCCTGCTGCGCGGCACCCAGCACCTGGCGCTGGCCGACGACTACGCCTGGTTGCGCCCCCTCATGCAGGCGCCCCTGTCACGCGCCCGGCAGGCCGCGTGGGGCCGTGTCATGGTCGGCGTGGACCTGGACGAGCTCGTCGCGCTCGCTCGCGGGCACCTGGCCGGGCGCACGCTGAGCCGCCCCGAGCTGCGCGACCTGCTCGCCCGCCGCTGGCCCGAGGCCGATCCGATGGCGCTCGCCTGGTCGGCGCAGGCCCTCGTGGCCGTCGTGCACCCGCCGCCCAGCGGCACCTGGAACAAGGGCGGCGCGACGCCGTTCACCCTGGCCGAGGAGTGGCTCGGCAGGCCCCTCGACGCCGCGCCGCGGGTCGAGCGGATGGTCGCCCGCTACCTGGCGGCGTTCGGTCCGGCGTCGGTGATGGACGTGCAGGCGTGGTCGGGGCTGACCCGGCTGCGGCCGGTCGTCGAGGCCATGCCGTTGCGCCGCCACACGGATCTGGACGGGCGGGTCCTGTACGACCTGCCGGACGCGCCGCCCGCCCCCGAGGACGCGCCCGCCCCGGTGCGTTTCCTGCCGTACTTCGACAACCTCATGGTCGCCTACGCCGACCGGAGCCGGATGATGACCGCCGAGCAGCGCAAGGCGGTGTGCGTCGGCGCCATCGTGCACCCGACGTTCCTGGTGGACGGCGTCGTCGCGGGCATGTGGGACGTCAAGGACGGTGACCTCCTGCTCCGGCCGTTCGGGCCGCTGCCGGAGGCGGTCATGGCCGAGCTGGCCGAGGAGGGGTCCCGGCTGCTGGCCTTCGCGGGCGCCGCCGGCGGGAGCGTCACCTGGCGCCCGGCCGGCCTCCGGCCCGCCGCCTGACGCGCTGCCTGCCGGCCCCGGGCCCACGGGCCTGACGAGCCGCTCCTCCGGACCCGGCTCACCGCACGGCGTAGTCGCCGATGGCCGGCTCCAGCAGGTCGAACACCCGCGTCGCCGCCTCGGTCAGCGCGGCGGCGATCTCGCCCGTTTCCTGGCCGGCCAGCGTGCGCCGCTGCAACTCCCGGAACAGCAGCCGGTGCGCCGCCCCCAGTTGCGCCGCCACCGCCCGGGCGGTCAGCTCGTCACCCGTCTCCTCGGCCAGGCGCTCGGCCAGGGCGTCCTCCCGCTGGTCGTGCAGGTCGCGCAGGCGGGTCACCAGGGTCGGGCTGCCTGCCACCATGCGCGCGAAGTCCGGCCCGGTGAACCCCACGACCGGATCGTGCCGCCGTACGGCGTCCATGAACTCCCGTCGCAGCGCCGCCAGCGCCGACTCGCCGGCGGACCGCGCGGCCACGGTCGCCGCGAGGCTCGCCGCGAACTCCTCGTGATGGTCGAGTGCCAGGTCCTCCTTCCGGGGGAAGTAATTGGTCACGGTCATCTTGGCCACGCGGGCGGCCGCCGCGATGTCCGCGATCGTGGTCCTGTCGAAACCGCGCCGGAGGAAGAGTTGGGTAGCGTGGTCAGAGATGGCCTGCCTGGTCTCTCGCTTCTTCTGTTCTCTCAAACCCAAGGTGTCGATGCTCATAGCCACCAGCCTGCCACAAGTTTTTAGGTTCGACCTCATTTTAGGTTGACTCTCTTGCCGCACCGACCTAAAGTTGTGTCGGGCCTAAGTTTAGCTCCACAGGATCCCGAGCGAGGAGAGTGTCTTGTCCCAAGCAGCAGAGGTTCTCGACCTGGACGACTCCGCCGACTCCGCGGTGGCGGGCGCCGACTCGGTCAAGACCTACCTGAAGGCGATCGGACGGGTGCCGCTGCTGTCCGCAGAGCAGGAGATCGACCTCGCCAAGCGCATCGAGGCCGGCCTGTTCGCCCAGGAGCGTCTCGACACCGAGACCGACCTGCCCGCCGACCTCCGCGCCGACCTGGCATGGATCGTCGACGACGGAGCCCGCGCCAAGCAGCGCATGCTGGAGGCCAACCTGCGGCTCGTCGTCTCCATCGCCAAGCGCTACACCGGCCGGGGCATGCTCTTCCTCGACCTCATCCAGGAGGGCAACCTGGGGCTCATCCGCACGATCGAGAAGTTCGACTACCGGCTGGGCTTCAAGTTCTCCACCTACGCCACCTGGTGGATCAAGCAGGCCATCACCCGGGCCATGGCCGACCAGGCGCGGACCATCCGCATCCCGGTCCACATGGTCGAGCTGATCAACAAGGTGGCGCGCACCCAGCGCCGCCTCCAGTCCGACCTGGGCCGCGAGCCCACACCCGAGGAGATCGCCACCGAGACCGACCTGCCCGTCGAGAGGGTCGTCGAGGTCCAGGCGTACGGGCGCGAGCCCATCTCGCTGCACACGCCGCTCGGCGAGACCGGCGACAGCGAGTTCGGCGACCTCATCGAGGACACCGAGGCGGTCTCGCCGGCCGACGCGGTCTCCTTCACGCTGCTGCAGCAGCAGCTCCGCTCCCTGCTCGGCGAGCTGACCGAGCGCGAGGCGGGCGTGATCTCCATGCGGTACGGGCTCACGGACGGCAAGCCGATGACGCTGGACGAGATCGGCAAGGTCTACGGCGTGACCCGCGAGCGCATCCGGCAGATCGAGGCCAAGACCATGTCCAAGCTCCGCCACCCGTCCCGGGCCCTGGCCCTGCGCGACTACCTCTGACCTCCCCGCACAATGCGGAACGAACTCTTCCGCATCGCCTCCTAGGGTGATCCCGAACCCCTGAGGAGGCAGTGTGATCGAGTTGTCGTGGGCGCAGGTCAGCGCCAGAAGGCTGGAACGCCAGGCGCTGGCCGCGCCCCGGACGGGTGGCACGCAGGCGGACGTCGTCGCGGCCATGTGCGGGGCCCACGCCCAGGTGATGTCGGCCGCCGAACTGTCGATCGCGCTCCGGATCGACGGCTTGACCAGGGCGGACGTGCGCCGGGCGCTGTGGGAGGAACGCAGCCTGGTCAAGACGTACGGGCCGCGCGGCACCGTCCACCTGCTGCCCGCCCGCGACCTGCCGATGTGGGTGGACACGCTGTCCCGGATCCCGTTCGCCCACAACGGCTTCCCCGAGGGCATCCGGATGACGCCCGAGCAGACGGTCGAGGTGATCGAGGCGATCCGCGTGGTGCTCGACGGGCGGGATCTCACGATCGACGAGCTGAGCGACGCGGTGGTGGGAGCGACGGGGCCCTGGGCGGGCGACCTGGTGATGCCCGCGTTCCAGACGATGTGGCCGCGCTGGCGGCAGGCGATGGCGGCTGCGGCGCACCATGGCGCGCTCGTCTTCGGCCCGCCCCGGGGCCGCAAGGTCACCTACACCAGCCCACCCCCGGCCTCCGCCGTCCCGGCCCCTGGCGCGGGCGGGCGCCCGGACGAGGGCGCCTCGCGGGACAGCGGGCCCGTGGACGGCGCGGTCGAGCTGCTGCGCCACTACCTGGCCGGCTACGGGCCCGCCACACCGGACCAGTTCGCCCAGTGGCTCGGCGCGCCGCGCGCGTGGGCGGCCCGGCTGTTCGAGGCCGCCGACGCGGAGCCGGTCTCGTTCGAGGGGCGGACCGCCTGGGTCGTCCGCGGCGACACGGCGGCGCCCGCGCAGGCGCCCGCAGGGGTGCGGCTCCTGCCGTACTTCGACGCCTACGTCGTGGCCGGCCGGCCACGCGAGCTGCTCTATGCCGGCGCGGCGGCCGCGCGGGCACTGGCCGCCGGCCAGGCGGGCAACTTCCCGGTGCTGCTGGTGGACGGCGGGGTGGCCGGCGTCTGGCACCAGCGCCGCTCCGGCCGCCGCATCCACGTCACGGTCGAGACACTGCGCCCGCTCACCCGCGCCCGGCGCGCCGAGCTGGACGACCAGGTGACCCGCGTCGGCGAGATCCTGGAGGGCAAGCCGGAGCTGACCCTCGGACCGGTCGCCGTCGGCCCCCACGCCTGACGTCACAGCAGCGCGGCGACCGCCGTCATGATCGGGATGGACAGCACGGTCGTGACGAGCACCGCGCCGCGCGCCAGCGCCCTGGCCGTGTCGTAGTGCACGGCGTAGACGTAGATGTTCTGCGCCGTGGGCAGCGCCCCGAACAGCGTGGCCGCCATCAGGTCCGTGCCGTCGAGCCCGAGGGCGTAGCGGCCCACCAGGTAGGCGACGGCAGGCTGCACGAGGTTCTTCAGCACCACGACCAGCACCAGCTCCCGGCGGTGCCCGCCCTCCGCCGCCGGCCGGGCGCCGCTCAGGCTCAGCCCGTACGCCAGCAGGGCCAGCGGGACGGCCGCGCCGCCGACCAGCTCGACCGGCCGCATCAGCATCGCGGGCAGGTCGATCCCGGCCGCGGCGACGGCCAGGCCGAGCAGCGAGGCGACCGTGAGCGGGTTGCGCAGCGGCCGGAGCAGCGTCTCGCCCGCGGAGGTCCGGCGGGCGCCCCGGCCGCCGCCGTCGAGGGCGAGGAAGGCCGCGGGGGTGATCACGAGGAGCTGCGTCAGCAGGATCGGCGCGACGAGGGCCCCGTCGCCCAGCACGTACACGGCGACGGGGATGCCCAGGTTGCCGGCGTTGACGTACGAGGAGGCGAGCGCCCCGACCGTCACCTCCCCGCGGCTGCGGCGCCAGGCGAACCGCGCCACCGCGACGAACACCGCCTGCGTCACCACCACACCGGCGAGGGCGGTCAGCAGGACCGGAGAGAAGATCGACCCCAGGTCGGCGGCCGACACGGTCGCGAACAGCAGCGCGGGCATGGCGACGAAGAACGCCAGCCGCGACAGCACCAGCTCGTCCTGGGCGCGCAGCACACCGGCGCGGCCGACGACGAACCCGAGCACCGCCACCGAGACCAAGGCGACGAACGCCGCGACGACCCCCGACATCGCCGACCATGCTCCCGCACCCCGCCCGGCCATCCCCACCCGGGGTCCCCGTAGGCCACCACCGCGACCCGGTGAGCCCGCAGGGCCGCAGGCCCCCGCCGCGCCCGCCCATGCCCCGGCGGCGGTGCGTCAGGAGGCCGGACCAGCCGTCAGGTGGCCAGCCACTCGTCCACCTCACCCCGCAGCCGCGCCTTCACCTCGTCCGGCGCGAACGACGCCTCGATCGAGGCGCGGGCCAGCTTGGCCAGCTCCGCGTCGCCGTACCCGAAGACCTCCCGCAGCCGGGCGTACTCCTCGGCCAGCGCCGTCTCCCCGTCGGTGTTGACCGTCACGACCAGCCCGGCGGCACGCAACCGGGGCAGCGGGTGCTCGCGCAGCGACGGCACCAGCCCGAGCAGCACGTTGGACGTCGGGCACACCTCCAGCGGGATCCGCAGCTCCCGCACCCGCGCCACCAGCGCGGCGTCGTCGAGGACCCGGATGCCGTGACCGAGCCGTTCGGCATGGCCGACGGTGAGGGCCTCGCGGATGCTGGCCGGCCCGGCCGTCTCGCCCGCGTGGTGCACCAGGCGCAGCCCCGCGTCCCCGGCGGCGTCCAGCACCTCCGCGAACGGCGCCAGCGGGTGACTCTCGTCGCCCGCCAGCCCGAGGCCGATCACCTCGTCGTAGCGCAGGGCCAGCTCCAGAGTTCGCCGGAGCCGCTCGACGGGCCGCCGCCTTGAGTGGTCGAGCAGCACCCGGCAGGTGATCCCGTACCTCGCGGACCCCTCGGCCAGCCCGTCCAGCACCGCCTCCAGCGGCATCTCCAGCTTCCCGACCCGCTCGCCGTGCGAGGCGGCGGTGAACGTCACCTCCGCGTAGCGGGTGCCCTGGGCGGCCTCGTCCTCGCAGAACTCCAGCGCCACCCGCCTGAAATGCTCGGCGGCGACCAGCCGTTCGCGCACCCGCGCCCGATGGTCGGCGAACTCCCGGAAGCTCCGGAACGGTCCCTCGGGCTCGGGCGGCCCGCCCAGCTCGCGCACGGTCCGCGGCCGCACGGTGCTCTCCAGGTGGACGTGCAGATGGGCCTTGGGCAGCCGCGCGACGTCCCTGAGGCCGCCCTCGCCGGCGGTGTCCCTCGCGGTGTCCTGCACGGTGCCCCTCACGATGTCCTTCACGTGCCCGCACCTTAGGCTGGCAGGAAGCCATCACGCACCTCGTTTTGTCTTGACAAATAATTTTTTCGGTGCGATCGTTCGGTCATGCAGGAAGTCGCGGTGATCGAAGACCCGGCTGCGGCCGAGGCGTCCCTCGACCCCATGCGGTCGAGGCTTCTGGCGGAGCTGGTGGAGCCTGGATCGGCCACCTCGCTGGCCGCCAAGGTCGGCCTGGCCCGCCAGAAGGTCAACTACCACCTGAGGACCCTGGAGAAGCACGGCCTGGTCGAGCTCGTCGAGGAACGCCGCAAGGGCAACGTCACCGAGCGCGTCATGCGGGCCACCGCCTCCTCGTTCGTGATCTCCCCGACGGCCCTGGCCGCGGTCCAGCCCGACCCGGCCAGGTCGCCCGACCGGCTGTCGGCGGGCTGGCTGCTCGCCCTCGCCGCCCAGCTCGTCCGCGACGTCGGCGAGCTGGTCACCGGCGCGGTCAGGGAGCACAAGCGGCTGGCGACGTTCGCGATCGACGGGCAGGTGCGGTTCGCCTCGGCGGCCGACCGGTCGGCGTTCGCCGAGGAGCTGACGGCCTGCGTGACCGCGCTGGTGAGCAAGTACCACGACGAGAGCGCGCCGGGCGGGCGCGACCACCGGCTCGTCGTCGCCGTCCACCCCGCCGTGCCCCCTGCCGCCCGGCGGGGCGGCCGGCCGTCGCCCGGCGAGGAGGGCTGAGATGGGCCACGAGTTCGAGCTGCCCCAGGAGGCCCTGGTCGACGTCACGCCCGAGGAGGTGTGGCAGGCCATCGCCACCGGTCCCGGCATCGACTCCTGGTTCATGGGCCGCACCGAGGTCGGCCGCGACGGCGTGGTGCGCACCGCGTTCGGCGGCGGAGCCCTGCCCGACTCCACCATCACGGCCGCCGAGCCGCCGGGCCGGCTCGCGCACACCAGCGCCGTGGGGGAGGGCGGCCGGTTCGTCGCCTACGAGTTCCTCGTCGAGGGCCGCGACCAGGGCGGCGCGCTGGTGCGCCTGGTGACGAGCGGCTTCCTGCCGGGCGACGACTGGGAGTCGGAGTACGAGGCGATGTCCCACGGGCTGGCCATGTTCTTCGCGACG
Organism: Nonomuraea muscovyensis; assembly: GCF_014207745.1. NCBI lineage: Bacteria > Bacillati > Actinomycetota > Actinomycetes > Streptosporangiales > Streptosporangiaceae > Nonomuraea > Nonomuraea muscovyensis. The sequence goes on along the minus strand of NZ_JACHJB010000002.1, from coordinate 1,403,872 downwards.
CTGGTCGAGTACCTCACCCACTTCCGTGGCCGCACGGCGACACCCGTCACCGCGTTCGGCCCGCCGGTCCGCGACTGGCCGCGCGCCTGGCAGGTGCTGCACGGCGAGCTGGGCCTGCCGTCGCCGCCCGCCCGCGGCGACCAGGTCAAGATCGCCCCGGCCGGGTTGCCGCCGGTGGAGGGCGTCGTCTACTTCGCCAACGCCCAGACGGTCGGCGTCCGCACGCCCGATGCGCTGCTGCGGTTCCTGCAGGGCTTCCCCGGTTTCATGATGGCCTCACACCACGTCTTCTCCGGCGACCCCGCCGAGGCGGCGTGGGGTGCGTGGCTGGAACGCCTGTACGCCGACTGACGTTCCGGCGGGTCCCCCGTCGCCGGATCGATCTCCGAGGCCGCTTGCGCGCCCTGATACCCGCCGCGGTCGGGGCCCGCCACCGCGGGCTCGCGTCGCGGACGGGCGGCCCGCCCCGACCCAGGTGCCTGGCGATGGGCTCTCCTTGCCGCACTCATTGATCCAGGCGTGGACGGCGACCGCCGGCCTTGCGCCTCAGAGGTGACTACTCCCTTATGCTCCCCTATCCTTCCCTTTCAGGGTCCTTATAGGGAAGGAAGGTGCCTTCATGGAGACGGTCCACGTCTACGAGGGGGAGGGGGAGCCGCTCCGCAGTACGAGCGACGCCCTCGACCTCATCGCCGCCGCCTGGGAGGCGGGAGCCGCCTGGGTGGCCGTGCCCGCCCACCGGCTGCACGACGACTTCTTCCGGCTGCGTACCGGCGTGGCGGGCGAGATGGTGCAGAAGTTTACGAACTACCGCATCGGGCTGGCGATCGTCGGTGACGTCAGCCGCCACACCGCCGCGAGCTCCGCCTTGCAAGCATGGGTGTACGAGTCGAACCGGGGAACCCACCTCTGGTTCGTCGGCGACCTGGCGGAGCTGACGGCGCGCCTCGGCCCGGCCGTCGGCGAGGCGGGCGCGGGTCAGCCGTCGAGCCGGTAGAGCCGGAAGAAGTCGTTCTCCACCGGCAGCACCGTGCACGCCGAGAAGCCGGCCTCGTCCGCGTACGCGCGGACCCGGTCCGCGCGCAGCACCGTGCCGGTGGCCGCCGACGGCTGCTCGACGAGCTGGGTCGGCAGGCAGTGCGTGACGCTCCAGCCGTACATCATCCGCTCCACCTCGTCCCCGGGCGCCGTGAACCCGTCGGCCACCCGCTCGTCCACCACCAGCACGGCGCCGCCCGCCGCGAGCGACTCACGCGCCGCCCGCAGGAACTCCACCGGCCGGGCCAGGTCGTGCAGCGCCTCCAGGACGACGACCAGGTCGTACGGGCCGGTCTCCGGCAGCCGGGCGGCGTCGCCGTGCATCAGCCGCACGTGGTCGTCCACGCCGGCGCGCTCGGCGTGGACCCGCGCGTCGGCGATGGACGCGGCGTCCGCGTCCACCCCGTCCACCAGCGCGTTCGGGAAAGCGCGCGCCAGCGCGATCGTCGACCATCCTTGCCCGCACCCGGCGTCGGCGATGCGCGGGTGCGGCGCGTCCCGCAGGCGGGCGACGATGTCGGGCATGGCGGCCAGCCAGTCGGTGGGCAGCTCGTGGGTGAAGGCCGGCCGGTTCATGTGGCCCTGCCCGTAGCGGAACGGGGCGCCGTACGACTCGTAGGGGACACCCGCGCCTGTGCGGTACGCCTGAGCCACCTCCGTGATCACGCCGCCGACACCGGCGAGCAGGTGGGCGAACGGCGCGAGGTGCGCGGGGTCCTCGGCCTCCAGCAGGACGCGGGCGTGCGCCGGGTCCAGCCGGTAGCGGCGCTCGTCGGCGGGCAGATCCGGGTCCGTCTCCAGGAACCCCGCCACGGCCTGCTGCTCCAGCCACTCGACGGCGTACCGTGGCGCGATCCCGGCGTGTTCGCTCAGCTCCGCGGCCGTCAGCGGACCCTGCTCCCGCAGCACCCGGTACAGGCCGAGCTCGCTGCCCAGATAGACGGAGTAGAGCTCGATCGCGCCGAGCGCGGCCGAGAACAGGCGGTCGGCGAGACGGCTGGTGCGGTCGGTGTCGCCGTAGGCGTCGACGGTGTTCATGACGATCCCCCCTGAACCGAAACAGGCGCCGCCGGCATCGGTGGCGCGCGCCCGGCCGCCGGGAAAGCACGCACAACGCCGGCGCCGGGCCTGCCCTCTACGGCCAACGCTAGCCGGGAGGCCACCACCGCAACAGCCCTGACCTGGGGTTATCTGGCGGCTTCGACGCCGTCCAGGATGAGCCCGAGCCCGGCCAGGAAGGTTCTCCTCGCCGCGGGCTCCAAGTAGGGGCCGCCCTCGCCGGGCGGGGAGGGCGGCGGCTCGTCCAACTCCGGCGGGGAGGGCGACGGCTCGCTCTCCAGCCACACCACCTCCGGGAACCGGTCGGCGAAGTCCGGCGCCACCTCCTTCAGCATCCCGGCGCGGTCGAGCCACCACTCCCGGTCGCCCACGCCCGTCGCCGTCGCGGCCTGCCGGGACTCGGCGATCGTCGCGGCGGCGCCCCGGATGAAGTGGAACAGCGTCCCCACCAGGCTCCGCAGCGGCTCACGGCCGAGCCCGGTCGCGCGCAGGAGGCGCAGCAGCGTGTCGAGCATCGCGTACTCGTGGGGCCCCAGCACCGGCCGGACCTGCGACACCTGGAGCGTCCACGGGTGGCGCAGGTACAGCTCGCACACGTCCTGCGCCCACGCGGTGACGGCCTTCCGCCAGCCCCGCCCCAGGTCGTAGCCGGTGGGCAGCTCGGCGTGCACCTGGTCGTACATGAGGTCCAGCAGTTCGCCCTTGCCCGGCACATACGTGTAGAGCGCCATGGCCGTCCGGCCGAGCCGCTCGCCCACGGCCCGCATGGACAGCGCCGCCATGCCCTGCTCGTCGGCCACGGCGATGGCCGCGTCCACGATCATGTCGATGGTCAGCCCCGGCTTCGGCCCGGGCCGCGCGCCCCCGTCACCGCCCGGTGCGGCTCCGGCGCGCCACAGCAGCGCCATCGATCGGCGCGTGTCCCCCTGGCCGGCGAAGACCGCCACGTCCGCCCCCCTCATCTCCGTACGCCGTAAGGGTATCGGGCTCCCGCCGGAGCGCACGCTCACCTGCCGGTGGCCGCGCGGAGGAGGGCCAGCGCGGCCTCGCGCGCCTGCTCGGCCGCGCCGGGAACGCCGTGGTGATCGGCGACCACGGTGGCTCCCTCCACCAGCATGAGCAGTTGCCGGGCGAGCGCGGGCGGGTCGGCCGCCCCGGCGCGGGCCGCGATGCCGGACAGGAGCTCCAGGTGCCGGTCGAGGTGCCGGGCCGCCAGCTCGCGGGCGTGCCCGTCATGACGCTGGACCGACGCGTTCACGATCGCACAACCCCGGAACCCCGGCTCGGCGTACCACCGCCCCAGCGCGTCGAACGCCGCCGCCACCTGGGTGGCGGGATCGGGTCCCGCGGCCGCGACGGCAGCGCGCAGCCACGCCGACACCCGGTCGCTGCGGGCTTCCAGCATCGCCCGCACGAGCCCGTCCTTGGAGCCGAAGTGCCGGTACAGCGTCTCCTTCGACACGCCCGCCCGCTCGCACAGCTCGGCCACGCCGACCCGGTCGAGGCCGCGTTCGTAGAGCACCTCGGTGGCCAACTGGAGGATTCCCTCGCGCGTCCGCGCGGGGTCGAGGGTCGCGCCCTTCTCAACCGGCATGCCTCGGATCGTACCGATCGGTTCGCCATGATGCGCCGGTCACCTTCACCCGTCCTGATCCGTCATAGCGGCGACGACGTTCACCCCGGACGTTCACCCTGGAAGGAAGACCGTCATGGAAGCCAAGGGATCGCGCCTGCCCAACCCCGTCACGTTCGTCCCCGACCTGGCGGAGATCGGCGGAGCCCTGTTCAAGGCCACGGGCAACGGATCGGTGCCGCAGTCCACGATCGGCCTGATGCAGCTGCGCGCCGGCCAGCTCGTCGGCAGCACGTACCTGGCGGTCCTGCACAGCGGCAACCTGCGCAGGGCGGGGGAGTCCGAGGAGCGGATCGCCGCCGTGGCGTCCTGGCGGGACGCGCCGTACTTCACCGACGCCGAGCGCTCAGCGCTGGCCCTGGCGGAGGCCGTCCTCACCCCGAACCCGCACGGTGAGCGCGTGTCCGACGATCTGTACGCCCAGGCGTCGGAGCACTACGACGACAAGGCGCTCACCACGTTGACGATGGCGATCGGCCAGGTCTGCTTCTTCGTCCCCCTCGCCCTCATCGGCAAGCCGCTGCCCGGCAGGTCTGCGGCCGAGCAGTGGACGTAGACCGGTCCGGTGGGGGCCGGAGGGCGGGGCACGGTCGTGTGTGTCCCGCCGCCGGTTGCCCCGGCCTGCGCGGCCAGATCGGGCCCACGCCGACCGGCACACCCGCTGCGGGCTCTGCGGGCCGACCGTGCCCGGGAGGGCGAACGGCTCTGGTGCGGGTCTGAGGCGGCGTCGGTCGTTCCGGGCGAACAGGAGGCGAAGTGTCGGTCATGTCCACTACGGTCGCCTGGCATGATCATCAGTGGCAGCACGATCGTGCTGGCCGGGCGGTTCGACCGGCTTTCGAAGGACGAGGCCAAGCGCGGCCTGGAGGCGCTGGGCGCGAAGGTGACCGCGTCGGTGTCGGCGAAGACGGACCTGGTCTTCGCCGGGGCCAGGTCGGGGGCCAAGGCGGGTCCGGCGGCGGTGCGCGGCATTCCGATCCACGACGAGGACGCGCTGGTGGCCGTGCTCGACGGGCGGGAGCCCGGCACCGCACCGCCGTCACCGCCGTTCACCGGCGTCCCGCGACCGGTCGCCGGGACGTCCGGCCGCCCTGAGCCGCACCACCGGGACAGGCGGCGGGGCTCAGGGGCGGGGGCTCAGGCGGGGCGTGGTCAGCCGGCCGCCACGGTGCGCGGCTCCCAGGAGAAGACGCCCCGGGCCGCCGGGTCGGCGGTGACCCGCAACCAGGAGGTGGCGGTGTCGCCGAACGTCTCCAGCCGGGTGAGGTTGGGCACCCCGGCGTAGCCGCGCTCCTCCTCGTAGACGTGCTCGTCGCCGTGGACCAGCAGCACCGGCTTGCCGTACGCGCGGGACCGCTCCGCGATCCGGGCCCGGATCCGGGCGAAGCCAGGGGTGTCCAGCGGCTCGGCCTGCATCATCAGCAGCACTCCGGGCGCCCGGGTGCGGGTCGCCGTGGCGAAGGCGGTGTCGATCCAGTCGAGCGCGGCCGCGGTGCGGGCCGCCACTTCGGCCGTGCGCTCCTCGGGCCGGTCGCCGCCGGCCAGCCCGGTCCAGGGGGCGAGCCCGTTCTCGCTGCCGACCACGTGGACGGTCGCGAACACCACCCGGCCCCGCGTGAACAGCACGTTCTCCCGGTAGTCGCGGTGACGCGGGTCGCGGGCCTGGGTTCGCACGCCCATGGGGTGCCCGCCGAGCGTCCGCCCGGCGACCGGGAAGAAGACGCGGCGGACGGCCTGGAGCCGTTCGGTGGGCAGGTAGCTCCCGGCGGCGGGGCGGTGGCAGTCGGTCCACTCGTTGTCGCCGGGGGTCAGCACGAACGGGTCGTCGAACGTGCCGAACAGCTTCGCCAGAGTGGCGAAGCGGGCGTCGTCGCAGGTGGAGGAGCCGTTCTTGACGTCTCCCGCGTGCAGGACGAACCTGACGCCCGGGTCGGCGTCGACGGCCTCGACCAGGGCAGGGAGGGCGGCCTGCTGGGCGTCGCCGTAGGGGGTGTCGCCGATCAGGGCGAAGGAGACCGCCTGCCCATCGGCGGGTGACCCGGCCGGCGATGCGGCGTGCGCCGTGGAGGGGACCACGACGGAGGCGGCCAGGGAGGCGGCGGCGAGCGCCGCCGCGAGGAGGGTTGTGCGCATGCGTGATTGTCCGCACACTCCCCGCACCTGCCGGTGACGCGGAGTGGACGGCCCGGCGAACCCTGGCCGACAAGGCGGGTCGGGTGAGCCGTGACGGGACGCACCGGAGGGGCCGCGAGGGGGGTGGAGCCCCCATGTCCTCTGACGCCGGGTGCGGCCGGGAGGCACACCCGCCCGGATTCATAGTTAGGAAAATTTCCTAACTATCTTGACGTGGTCCCGGCCGCTTGCCACGATCCAGGCAAGCGGCTTGGCGCGGCGCCCCCTGCGGCGTGACGCGCTCAGACACTGACCCGGCCGCGCATTCCATGCTGACGACCCATGGAGCACTGCCGTGTACATCTCGGGTGTCAAGTCCGGTGTCAAGGTGTCCCGACTCGGCCTCGCAGTGCCCGCCAACGTCCTGGCGCTCGGCACGGTCAGCCTGGTGACCGACGTCTCCTCCGAGATGGTCACCGCGGTCCTGCCCTTCTACCTCGTGCTCTCGCTGGGGTTGAGCCCGCTGGCCTTCGGCCTGGTGGACGGCCTCTACTTCGGCGTGACGGCGGTGTTGCGGCTGGCCGGCGCGCATCTCGCCGACCGGCTGCAACGGCGCAAGCTGGTCGCGGGCCTCGGATACGCGCTGTCGGCGGCGTGCCGGCTGGCGCTGCCGGCGGCGGGCGGCTCGGCCGCCCTGATCGGCGCGGTGGTGGCGGCCGACCGGACCGGCAAGGGCCTGCGCACCGCCCCGCGTGACGCGCTGATCTCGCTCAGCGCCGATCCCGGGCGGCTCGGCCAGGCGTTCGGCGTGCACCGGGCCATGGACACCGCCGGGGCGTTCCTCGGCCCGCTGGTCGCCTTCGCGGTGCTCGGCGCGAGCGGCGCCTACGACGCGGTGTTCGCGGTGAGCTTCGCGGTCGCCCTGCTGGGTGTGCTGATCTTCGTGCTCTACGTCCGCGACCGGCGGGAAGCCGCACCGCCCCCGGCGACGATCCGGCCCGCGTGGGCGCTGCTCGGCGATGCGCGGTTCCGGCGGCTGTGCCTGGCGGCATGCGGCCTGGGGCTGGTGACGGTCAGCGACGCCTTCGTCTACCTGCTGCTGCAACGGAACACCGGGCTGGCGACCGAGCACCTTCCGTTGCTGCCCCTGGGCACCGCGGCGGTGTACGTGCTGCTCGCCGTACCCCTGGGCAGGCTCGCCGACCGGGTGGGCAGGGGCACGGTGTTCGTGCTCGGCCACCTGGCGCTCGTGGCCGTCTACGGCGCGCTCGCGGCGTCGGGGCCGTACTGGCTGGTCCTGCCGCTGCTCGGCCTCTTCTACGCCGCGACCGACGGGGTGATCATGGCCGCCGCCGGGCCGCTGCTGCCCGCCGGGTCACGCACGAGCGGGCTGGCCCTGCTGCAGACCGGCCAGGCCCTCGCCCGCATGCTCTCCTCCATCCTGTACGGCGCCGCCTGGGCGGCGTTCGGCCACGTACCCGGCCTGGTCGCGATGGGCGTGGGCGTGATGGCATGCCTGTCGCTCTGGAAGGTGGTCCGATGAGGCGCGGGGTGATCCTGCTCGTCGCGGCACTCGTGCTGGGCGGTGCCACGGCCGGCTACACCCTGTGGCCCGACCGCTCGGCGCCCGCCGCCGGCCGGAGCACGCTCGACCTGGCCAGGCCCGGCCGGCTCCTGGTCAGGGACCGGGCCACCGGCCTGGTGCGCGGCAGCCGGACCCGATGCGACCGTTTCGCCGCGGCGCGCGGCACGGGCGTGTGCCTGCTCGCCCGGCCCGGAGCGGTTCCGACGACGTACGCGCTGATCCTCGACCGCGCCATGAGGCCGACCCGGCGCGTCAAGCTCGCCGGGATTCCCAGCAGGGCGCGCGTCTCCGGCAGCGGCAGGATGATCTCCTGGACGGTCTTCGTCACCGGCGACTCCTACAACGGCGGCGCCTTCTCCACCCGGACCGGGCTGCTCGACACCCGGACCGGGAACGTGACCGTCAGCATCGAGGAGATCCCGCTGGTCAAGGACGGCCGCCGGTACCACTCCGCGGACGTGAACTACTGGGGCCTCACCTTCGCACCGGACGACAGCCGCTTCTACGCCACGATCGCGACCAGGGGGAAGACCTATCTCGTCGAGGGCGACTACGCCCGCTGGCAGGCCAGGGTGCTCCGGGAGAACGCCGAGTGCCCGTCGCTGTCCCCGGACGGCGGGAGGCTCGTCTACAAGAAGCGCACGCCGTCAGGCGCGTGGCGCCTGCACGCGCTGGACCTGGCCACCCACCGCGAGATCCCGCTCGCCGAGACCGCCGACGTGGACGACCAGGCGGCGTGGCTCGACGCCGGGACCGTCATGTACGGCAAGGGCCGCGACGTCTGGGCGGTGCCTGCCGACGGGAGCGGCAGTCCCCGCCTGCTGGCCACCGAAGCCTCCTCACCCACGATCACCTGAAGGGAGAACGGAGTGTTATCCAAACGGATCAGAGCAGCCGCGGCGCTGCTCGCGGCGGGCATGCTGCTCCAGATCGGGCAGGCCGCGCCCGGCCACGCGGCCGACGGGCTCATCTCGCGGGACAAGCCCGCCACCGCGTCCTCGGTGGAGGATGCGACGCTCACCGCCGACAAGGCCGTGGACGGCGGCACCACGACGCGGTGGGCCTCGGCGGAAGGAGCCGACCCCCAGTGGATCAGTGTGGACCTGGGCGGCTCGGCGACGATCAGCCGGGTGCGGCTGTCCTGGGAGGTCGCCTACGCGAAGGCGTACCGGGTGCAGGTGTCGGCCGACGGGACGTCCTGGACCACCCTGTACTCGACATCCGCCGGCGACGGCGGCGTCGACGACCTGACCGTGTCCGGGAGCGGGCGCTACGTACGGGTGTACGGCACGGCGCGGGCCACCCCCTACGGCTACTCGCTGTGGGAGCTGGAGGTCTACGGCGAGGGCGGCGGCAACGGCAACGGCTCGTTCGTCGTCGCGGCGGCGGGCGACATCGCCGGCACCTGCCGCGCCGCCGACGGCACCGCCTGCGCGCACGAGCGCACCGCCCGGCTGGTCGAGTCGATCAACCCCGTCTACGTGCTGACCATGGGCGACAACCAGTACGACGACGGGCGGCTGTCGGAGTACCGGTCCTTCTACGCCACCACCTGGGGGCGCTTCAAGAACAAGACCAGACCCACGCCGGGCAACCACGAGTACTACGACCCGGCCGGAGGAGCCGCCGGATACAAGGCGTACTTCGGCTCCGTCGCCACCCCCGACGGCAAGACCTACTACAGCTTCGACCACGGCAACTGGCACTTCGTCGCCCTCGACTCCGAGCAGTCCATGTCCGCCGGCTCGGCCCAGGTGACCTGGCTGAAGAACGACCTCGCCCGGAACACCAGGAAGTGCATCGCCGCCTACTGGCACCACCCGCTGTTCAACTCCGGCAGCAAGGGTTACAACCCCGTCAGCCTGCCGGCGTGGCGCGCGCTCCACGCCGCGGGCGCCGACCTGATCCTCACCGGCCACGACCACGTCTACGAGCGGTTCCGCCCGCAGGACCCCGACGGCAAGGCCACCCCGGCCGGGCCGCTGGCCGTCACCGCGGGCCTCGGCGGCGCCGACACCTACACCTTCGAGCACGAGGTACACCCCAACAGCCTGGTACGCCTGACCAACCTGCACGGCGTACTGAAGCTGACCCTGACCGACACCGCCTTCTCCGGCCAACTCGTCCAGGACGACGGCCGGATCAGGGACACGATCCCCGCGACCGCCTGCCACTGATCCCACGGCCGAAAGGGGTCCGCGCCGCCCACCCGCCCCGCTCCCGGCCGCCCCGCTCCCGGCCGGGCCGCTCCCGGCCGGGCCGCTCCCGGCCGGGCCGCTCCCGGCCGGGCCGCTCCCGGCCAGGCGGCTCGCTCTCGGCCGGGCGGCCCGCTCCCGCCGTCCGCGGCGAAGGAGCGGACCTCCCGGCCGAGGTGACACTGCGCGCGGAGGTCGTGGCCTGCGGGTGCGGGGGTGCGCACCCGCGTTCGTTCCGTCTGCTCCAGGAGGATTTCCGTTGACCAGATCCGTTGTGGCCGCGGTGGCGCTGGCCGTCCTGACCACGGGGACCCCCGTGATGGCGGAGCCGTCCGGCTTCGTCCGCGTCGACCAGGTGGGCTTCGCCTCGGGTGAGGCCAAGCACGCGTCCTTCATGTCCGCATCGCCCGCCGCAGGCGCGCGCTTCGCGGTCGTCGACCGTGGTGGCCGGGTCGTCCTTCGCGGCACGGCGGGGCGCGACCTCGGCTCGTGGAACGCCGGGTATCCCCACGTCCACGCCCTCGACCTGAGCTCGCTCCGCACGCCGGGCAGCTACCGGATCAAGGTGGGCACCGCCACGTCCGTCGCGTTCGAGGTGACGCCGTCCCGGTTCCCTGCGGGGCCCGCCGCCAAGATCGTCACCTTCCTCGGCCGCCAGCGCGACGGGGCCCACGCCCTGCGCGCGCCGAGCCACCTCAACGACCGGGCCGCCTCCGTCTACGAGTGGCCGGTCTTCACCGGGCCGGACACCGACCAGATCACGGGCGAGCTGAAGCGGATCGGCGGGCCGGTCGACGTCGAGGGCGGCTGGTTCGACGCGGGCGACTACCTGAAGTTCACGCACATCCTCGCCTACGTCGACACGCTGCTGTGGGCTGCCCAGCGGGACGGCGGCCCCGACCCCCGTCTGCGCCGCGAAGCCCGCCACGGCCTGAGCTACCTGGACAAGATGTGGGACGAGACCTCCAGGACGCTCTACATCCAGGTCGGCATCGGAGCGGGCGACGCCGAAGGCACCTTCGTCGGCGACCACGACATCTGGCGCCTCCCCGAGGCCGACGACCGCGACACCGCGCCCGGCCGCCGGTTCATCCGTCAGCGCCCCGTCTTCCGCGCCGCGCCGCCGGGCGAGCCGATCAGCCCCAACCTGGCCGGCCGTACCGCCGCGGCCTTCGCGCTGGCCGCCCAGGTGGAGCCGTCCCGCGCACGCGCCGGCCGCCTGCTGGAACAGGCGGCCTCCATCTACGCCATGGCCAGGACCGCCGAGGTGGGCGAACTGGTCACCTCGCTGCCGCACGCCTTCTACCCCGAGAGCGTCTGGCGCGACGACATGGAGCTGGGCGGGGCCGAACTGGCGCTCGCGGCGTTGCGCCTGGGCGATCCCCGCGCGTCGCAGTGGCTGGCGGAGGCGGCCCGCTGGGCGTCGCAGTACCTGCGGCACGAGTCCGGCGACACGCTGAACCTGTACGACGTGAGCGCCCTGGCCCACACGGACCTGGTGCAGGCGATGCGGAAGGCGCGCGCCACCGGCCTGGCCGTCACCGAAGCGGACCTCATCGGCGGGCTCCGGGCCCAGCTGGACATCGGCGCCCGGCGGGCGGCGGCCGACCCGTTCCGCGCCGGGGCGCGCCACGACCAGTTCGACTCGGTGCCGCGCACGTTCGGGCTGGCCGCGACCTCACGGCTGTACCGGAGCCTCACCGCGGACACCGCGTACGACGCCTTCGGCACGGCGCAGCGCAACTGGGCGCTGGGCGGCAACCCGTGGGGCGTCTCCTTCGTCGCCGGGGTCGGCGAGAACTCCATCACGTGCCCGCACCACCAGATCTCCAACCTCACCGGAGAGCCGGCGACCGGCGCGGTGGTGAACGGCCCCAACAACGCGTCGCTGTTCGAGGGCGGGCTGGGCGACCACTTCGACGAGATGGCCAGGTGCCCGGCCGACGGCGCGGACCGCTACGCCCCGTTCACCGGGCGCGACAGCCGCTTCGTGGACGACGTGCGTTCCTGGCAGGCCTCCGAACCGGCCGACGACTTCGCCGCGATCGCGCTCTACGCGCTCACGCTGATGTCGAAGAGCGGCAGTTGAGAAGATCTCGGCATGGAATTCGACGATCCCGCCGGCATGCTCCGCATATGTACCGAACGGCTCGGCGAGCAGGCCGGCCGGCAGTTCGCGGCCATGGCCCGCCGCGGCTTCCGGCTGGCCCCTCCGGCAGCCGACGCCCCGGCCACCGGCCGATGCCGGCTCGGCGGCCCCGCCCTGCTCGAATCGGGCAGCCTCTGGCCCGAATTCGGCGGCTTCCCGCTGTCCTTGCACGTGGTACTCGACACCGACGCCCTCGCCCCCTGGCTCGGGGACGAACTGCCCACGCGACCGGGCCTGCTCAACTTCTTCCACCTCGATCTGGACCTGCCGTTCGACGAGTATCGAGAGCTGGACCTGTTCGCGCCAGAAGCGTGTCGCGTGATTCCCGCCGATCCGGCACGGGCGGTCGAGACGACCGCGCCTGAACCGGCGAGGAGCTATCCGGCCACACCTGTCCACGCGGCTCAGGTGACCATGCTCCCGGGCTGCTGGGACGTCGAGGACGGCGACGTCGAGTTCGACCGGGACGAGCACTGGGGCGCGCCGTCGCTCATCCTCGACAAGATGGACGGCCTCGACGCGAACACCGCCGGTGGCCACCGTGCCTTCGGCTGGCCCGACACCTCCTATGCGTCCCGGGTGACCGTCCGCGACGCCGACGGCCCCGCGATCCACCTGCTCCAGCTCGGAGAGGATGCAGAGCTCGGCTGGGGCTGGGGCGATGCCGGAACGATGTACTTCACCATCCCGGCGAAGGCGTTCGCGGCGGGGGACTTCGGCAAGGCCGAGGCGAACCTGCGCTGCTGCTGAGCCCTTGACTGGTCGTCTCGGGACTCGACCATGCGGCCTGACCGCAGCACGTGGGTCGGCACGCCGGCTCTGGACCTGCTGCATGTGAACCGCCTGGGAGCGCCCTGGTGGGGGCGTGGCGGGTCAGCGGCTGCGTGGGGTGACCAGGCCGGTCTCGTACGCGAGGACCACCAGTTGGGCGCGGTCTCGGGCGTGCAGTTTGGTCATGGCGCGGCTGACGTGGGTCTTGGCCGTGGTCGGGCTGATCACCATGTGGGCGGCGATCTCGTCGTTGGACAGGCCCCGGGCGACGAGGGCCGTCACCTCGCGTTCGCGGTTGGTGAGAGCATCCAGCCCCGACGGGTGCGGCTCGGGCCTGCGGGCGACGTACTCGGCGATGAGGCGGCGCGTGATGGACGGGGACAGCAGGGCGTCGCCCCGGGCCGCCACCCGCACCCCCTGGAGCAGGTCGGCCGGCTCGGTGTCCTTCACCATGAACCCGCCCGCGCCGGCCCGCAGGGCGTTGAAGACGTACTCGTCGAGGCCGTAGTTGGTCAGGATCACGACGTGGACGCCGCTCAGCCGCTCGTCGGAGGCGATCCGCCGGGTCGCCTCGATGCCGTCCATCACCGGCATCTGCACGTCGACGAGCGCCACGTCCGGCCGGTGCTCCAGCGCGAGGGCCACGGCCTGCGCGCCGTCGGCGGCCTCCGCCACGACCTCGATGTCCTCCTCGGCGCTCAGCAGCGCGCGGAATCCGGCGCGGATCAGCGACTGGTCGTCGGCGAGCAGGACCCGGATCACGCGGTTTCCTCCAGTGAGGGCGGGGGTGTGGACGGGCCCTCTTCCTTGTGCGCGGTGGCGCGCCGGTCTGAGGTGGGGTGGTCGGGGGCGGACTGGCGAGAGGCGGACCGGTCGAGGGCGGGCCGGTCGGAGGTGGGGTGGTCGGGCGTGGGTCGTTCACGGGTGGGAGCGGGGTGGGCGGTGGCGGTGAGGGGGAGGTCGGCGCGTACGGTGAAGCCGCCGCCGGGGCGGGGAGCCGCTTCGAGATGGCCGCTCAGAGCGGTCACCCGTTCGCGCATGCCCAGCAGCCCGACGCCGGGCACGGGCTGGTCCTCCGGGGAGGCGTGGCCGTCGTCGTCCACCTGGACGAGCAGGTTGTCGTCGCCGTAGCGCACCCACACCGACGCGGACGCGGGCCCGGCATGCCGGGAGACGTTCGTGAGGGACTCCTGGACGATGCGGTAGGCGGCACGGTCCACCTCGGTGGGCAGGGCACGCCGGTCGCCGTCGATGGTGACAGTGGTGGGCAGGCCGGCGTCGCGGGCCCGCTTCACCAGGTCGTCGAGGCGGTCCAGCCCGCTGCCCGGTGGGTCGTCGGCGGCGTCGCGCAGCACCTCCAGAGTCGCCCGCAGCTCGCGCATCGCCTCTCCGCTCGCCTCCTGGATTGCCAGGAGCGCTTGCGGGACCTCCTCACCGCGCTTGCGCGCCAGGTGAACGGCCACCCCCGCCTGCACCTTGATGATGGAGATGCTGTGGGTGAGCGAGTCGTGCAACTCCCTGGCGATGCGCAACCGCTCCTCGCCGGCGCGGCGCAGCGCGGCCTCCTCGCGGGTGCGTTCGGCGTCGGCGGCTCGCTGCTCGACCTGCAGCAGGTAGGCGCGCCAGTTGCGGGCGGCGATGCCCGCGACTCCGGCAGCCATGAACCAGCCGAGCAGCAGAACCGTCGCCTCGACCAGCGGCTGCGGCGCCTGGCCGGAGCCGGCGGCCAGAGCGTCGGCCAGGTCGGTGGCCAGCCCGCCGCCGAGGAACGCGACCGCCGCCGTCACGGCGGCCACCCGGTGCCCGGTCGCCACTGCGGCGAACAAGGCGACCAGCACCGGGAAGGTCGCCGACGGGCCGGGGTCGGCACGAACGGAGTAGAGCAGCATGCACGCGGTCGCGGCGGCCAGGGCCACGAGGGGTGCCCGCCGGCAGACGACCAGCACCAGCGAGCCCGCGAGGACGAGCACGTGGTCGAAGGGGCGGGTGGCGGGAGACGACAGCGCACCCGCCTCCAGGAGGGCGGCGATCACCAGCACGGGCACCGCGTCGCGGAGGCTCAGGGTCTGCCTCAGGTCGGCAGGCACTCGCCCGGCGTGGGCCCGCGATCGGCCGGTCTCGGTCGATGCTTCCACCGGGTGGGTGGGGGGCCGCCGCGTCTCGGCGTGCGTCTCGTCCGGGTCGGTGCGCGCCTGCCGCTTCGTGGAGGAGGTCTCACCCCGTGTGGGGGCATGCTCGTCCGCGGCCGGAGGGGTGCCGGTCGGGGCGGACGGCCGGGCCGCGCCGGTGGAACGCTCGGAACTCACGCCTTGCACAGTAAAGCCATGGCTGGCGCGGTGGCGTCAGACCACGGTGTGATTCTGGAGGTACTCCCGCCGCAGTAGTCGGGCCGTCCCTACCCCGAGGCGCACAGCCGCAGGTGTCTCCCACCGCAGGACGACCCCGGGCAGGCGCGGCGGTCACGATCGGAGCCATGCATCCGACCCTGACCCACGCCGCCTGCCACGAGCTGCGCGCCGCCTTCGACGGGCCCGTCCATCTGCCGGGCGACGACGGCTACGACACCGCGCGGCAGGCCTGGAACCGCGCCATCGACCCCCGTCCCGCCGTCGTCGTCGAAGCGACGCACGCCGGGGACGTGCGCGCCGCCGTCGTCGCCGCGCGCGAGCACGGCCTGCCCCTCACCGTCCAGTCCACCGGCCACGGAACGCACCTGCCCGCCGACGGCGGCCTGCTGCTCAGGACCGGACGTATGACCGGCGTCCGCGTCGATCCGGAACGCCGCACCGCCAGGGCCGGCGCCGGCGCCCTCTGGTCCGACGTGATCGCCGCCTGCGCCCCGTACGGCCTCGCGCCCGTCTCCGGCACGCCCGCGATCGGCGTCGCCGGGTACACGCTGGGCGGGGGCACCGGCTGGCTGTCGCGCCTGTACGGCTACGCGGCGGACAACCTGCTGAGCGCCCGCCTCGTCACCGCCGACGGCGAGACGGTCACCGCCGGTGCGGAGGAGCACCCGGACCTGTTCTGGGCGCTGCGTGGCGGGGGCGGCAACTTCGGGCTCGTGACAGAGCTGGAGTTCCGGCTGTACCCGGTGGCCGAGGTGTACGCGGGGATGTCACTGCATTCCGTGGAACGGGCGGCGGACACGCTCGCCCGCTACCGGGAGTGGGCCCTGACCGAGCCCGACGAGCTGAACACCTCCGTCATCCTCATGCGGATGCCCGACGCGGCGGGCACGCCGGGCGGGTGGGCGCTGGCCGTGCGCGCCATCCACGCGGGCGGGGCCGACAGTGCGCGGCGGCACCTGGAGCCGCTGCTGGAGGCCGCCGGGCCGGCCGTGATGGGCGGGTTCGGCGCGATGACGTTCGCGGAGGCGGTCCCGGCGTTCGGCGGTCCGCCGCCCGCGCCGATGGCCGTCGAACAGCACCTCGACCTGCTGCGTCAGGTGCCCGACGACGCGATCGAGACCATGCTGGCGGCGGCGCGGAGCGCGGGGCCGGGGGAGGAGGGCCCTGGAGCGGGTCCCGGGCGGGGCTCGGAGCCGGGCCCGGGGGAGGACCGGGGGTCGCGGCTGATGGCGATCGAGCTGCGGCACTGGGGCGGGGCGATGGCGCGGCCCGCCCCGGACGCCGGCCCGGTCGGCCACCGCGACGTGCCCTTCTCGGTGATCACGACCGCCGTGCCCACCCCGCCCGCCGACCCGCCCGCCGACCCGCCCGCTGCCCGAGGCGGGTCGTCCGGCGGTCCTGGGCTGCGTGAGGTGGTCGCGGCGTTGCGCCCGCACGCCACCGGAGGCTCGTTCCTGAACTTCCTCACCGACCCGGCCCGCACCCGTGACGCCTACACCCCCGCCGACCACATCCGCCTGACCCAGGTGAAGAAGGAGTGGGACCCGGACAACCTCTTCGGCCGCGTGCACAACATCCCACCGGCCTGACCTCAGCCGAGGGCCGGCGGGGGCGAGAAGGCATTGGCCGGCTCCGGGCGGCGCAGGCCAGGAGCCGGCCGAGGACGACGGGTCAGGTTCGGGCGAGGAGATCGTGCAGCGGGGTGTAGGGGTCGGGCAAGCCGAAACCGGCGGGGCCGAAGCACGCCAGCGCCTCCGGCGTGCGCATGATCGGTGGTGTGGAGATGCCGTACACCGTCAGCCGCTGGCCGTAGGCCAGCGACTCGGTCGGGATCGGCGCGCCACTCTCGCTGTTGAGCGTACAGATGAGGTCGGGCACGATGGCGATCACCGTGCCGTTGCGGCGGGCGACGAGGTGCTCGTTCTGGAACGTGATCTCCAGGACGTCACCCGGACCCTCCGCGGATTCCAGCAGCGCCTTGCCCCGGGCGAAACCGTCGACGGTGCGCCGCTCCACGTCCACGACCTTGCCACGGAACAGGACCACGCCAAGGCTGTAGATGGTGCCGGCCAGCATGTCGGTCAGCGCGTCGAACGGGTCGGCGTGGCTGGCGCGAGCCTGGCGCAACGCCTGGCCGATGTCGCGGCACAGCGACAACGTGCCGTGGACCGAGGTGCGGCGGACCTCGGCGGTGTCCATCGGGTAGTCGGTGATGTAGGAGGCCCCGCCCATCTGGATCGTGAGGGCCCGGGCCAGCTGCTCCATCCTCTTGTTGTCGGTGGCGTCGATGATGCAGGTGTCGCCGTGGTCGGAGGCGATGGCCATCGGCGAGCCGGACACCCCCAGCACGCCGAAGGTCTGCATCTGCAGTTCGGGGAAGGCGCGGCCCATGCCGTCGGCGTCCACCACCGGCAGGCCGAGCTGGGCGCCGAGCATGAGCGGGATCATGCTGTTGAGTCCGCCGCACTCGGTGGGCATGACGGCGGCGGCCGTGCGGCCGAGGTGGGCCTCCAGCGCGCGGAAGGCGGCGACGTTGCCGTCCCCGGACGGGAGTTTCTCCACGAACACGGTGGGCGCGCCCATCATGGACGAGGGCAGTACGAGCGCGTCGTCGGGCAGTTCGTCGACATCGATGATGTGGACGGTGCGGCCTGCGTGGAGTTGCCTTTCGACCAGGAGACGGCCGATGTAGGGGTCTCCGCCGCCGCCGGTGCCGAGGACGGCGGCGCCCTCGGCCAGGTCGTGCAGGCCCTGCAGGGTCAGGTCGTAGCCCACTGGCCGTTCTCCTCCTTGGTGTGCGCGCGGTCGAGGTCGAGGTCGCCGACGGCGCGGGCGATGACGCGTACGGCGTTGCCGGGCAGGTAGGTGACGTGGATCTCGTCGACGTGCACGATCTCGACGCTCTCGGGGGCGGCTCCGGCGGAGACGGCCAGGTCGACGGCCTCGGCGCGGGCCTGGTCCAGGACGTCGTCGCGGGTGAGCCGGGAGCTGGTGACGAACAGGCGGTCGACCTCACCGCCGATCTGGCCGATGGCGGCGCCGATGGCGTTGGCGACGCCGTGGTGCTCCGGGATGCGCACCTCGGGGACGCCGGGCAGCGTGGGCGGCATGAGGATGCTGCCGCCGCCGACGATGATGACCGGCAGCGGCTCGGCGGTCAGCCGCATCTGATCGACCAGGGCGGCGACGCGGTCGGCCATCCAGGCCGTGCCTAGCCGTACGAGATCGCGGTCGAGGTGGCGGACGAGCGCGGGGTCGCCGATGTCGGCCAGTCCGGCGGCGACGGCCAGGTCGGTCGCGGTGAGGGTGTGACCGCCGAAGATCAGGGCCTCCTCGGTGAGCCGGTAGCCGACCGAGTCGGGGCCGACCCGCAGATCAGGCCTGCGGGTGACGCGGCTGCCGCCGCCCAGACCGACGGAGACGACATCCGGCATGCGGAAGTTGGTGCGCACCCCGGCGATGTCCACGTCCGTGCCGGCCTGGCGAGGGTAGCCGCCGCTGAGCACGCCGACGTCGGCGGTGGTGCCGCCGATGTCGACCACCGCGGCGTCGGCCAGGCCGGCCAGGAAGGCGGCGCCGCGCATGCTGTTGGTCGGGCCGGAGGCGAAGGTGCGCACCGGGTAGCGGCGAGTGTATTCGGCGTCCATGAGGGTGCCGTCGTTCTGCGACAGGAACAGCGGCGCGCTGACTCCGACGGCGTGCAGGGCGGAGGTGAAGGCGTCGACGATCTCGTCGGCCAGGTCCAGCAGGCAGGCGTTGACGATGGTGGCGTTCTCCCGCTCCAGCAAGCGGATGCGGCCGATCTGGTGGGACAGGCTGACGCGCAGGTGAGGCAGCTCGGCGCGCAGGATGTCGGCGGCGGCGAGCTCGTCCTCGGCGGTGACGGGGGAGAAGACGGAGCTGATCGCCACCGTGGTGATGTCGGCGGCGGCCAGCTCGTCGGCTGCCCGTCTGAGCTCGTCGGGGTCGAGCGGGGAGATGGGGCGGCCGTCGAACTCGTGGCCGCCGTGGCACAGGTGCACGCTGGGCCGGACGGCCTCCAGCAGCTCCGCCGGCCAGCCGGTGGCCGGGGGGAGAGCGGCCGTGGCCGGCAGCGCCAGCCGGATGACGCCGGTGCGAGCCAGGCGGCGCCGGGTGACCAGGGCGTTGGTGAAGTGGGTGGTGCCGATCATGACGGCGCTCACCTGCGCGCGGTCGAGGCCGCTGCGGTCGAGCAGTTGCTGCAGCGCTTCGACGACGCCGCGGGTCACGTCGGCGGTCGTCGCGGTCTTGATCTCGGCCATGACGGTCATGTCGTGGCCGAGGAGGACGGCATCGGTATGGGTGCCGCCGACGTCGATCCCTATGCGCACGGCTGGGTGCTCCTGTCTGCGGGGAGGGGAAGTGCCGGGAAGGGCATGCTCCGGCGCGGATTCATGATCGAGGCTTCGGACCGGTCAGGCCGAGCCGGCCCGCGGCGGCGTAGAGGACGAAGGCGGCCAGCAGCGCGTTGAGCGCCGGGATGCCCCAGGCGAGGAAGTGGCCGGCCAGCGCGGAGAGCACCCAGATCACCAGAGCGGCGGGCGCCCAGCCGGGCGCGTGCGCGGGCAGCTCGCCTCGTTCGCGGGTGGCCTCCAGGTCCGGCCGCCAGGTGCGTACCACGAAGTACTCGGCGACCATGATGCCGGCGATCGGCGGGATCGCGACGCCGAGCAGGACCAGGAATCCCACCAGGTGGTCGGCGATGCCGAGGGCGGCCAGCGCGGTGCCCACCACGCCCAGGGCGACGGTCACCGCGGCGCGGCCCGCCCTGACGCCGAAAGCGGTGTGCAGCGTGTTGGTCACCCCCAGGCTGGCCGCGTACAGGTTCCAGTCGTTCGTCTTGAACGTCGCGGAGACCAGGACGAGCACGCCGACGGTGCCGGAGGTGGTGGTGACGATGGTGACCACGTCGCCGGTGCGCAGCGCGTGGGCCAGCAGCACGCCGACCAGCGCGAGCACGTACTCGCCCAGGCTGATGCCGATCACGGTCTGCTTGACCACGTCGGCCGCGCTGCGGTTGAACCGGCACATGTCCGGGCTGATCACGGCGCCGACGATGAACCCGCCCGCCACCAAGGTCGCGCCCTGGGCCAGACTCATCGGCGGCCCCGCCGGAGCGGAGGTGAGCAGCTCGCCCAACGGCCGCTGCGCGAGCTCGACGGCGATGGCCCAGCCGGCCAGCGCGAGGAAGGCCGGGACGGTGATCCACGCCGTCCACGCCATGCCGGCGAAGCCGTGCACGACGATCGCGGTGATCGCCAGCCCGCCGACGATGGCCCAGATCCACGCCGGGGAGCCACCCAGCAGCGCCGAGACGCCCTGGGCGAGCACGGCCGACTGCACGCCGAACCAGCCCAGCAGGCAGACGGCGATCACCAGGCCGACCAGACCGGAGCCGTACCGGCCGAAGCCGGCCCAGCGGGCCAGAAGGCTGGTGGACAGGCCCTCGCGCATGCCGGCGATGCCGAGCGCGATGGCCACGAGTTCCAGGATGGCGGCGCCGAGGGTGACGGCCAGCACGGCCTGCCAGAAGCCCATGCCCATGCCGAGGGTGGCACCCAGCAGGAACTGCGACAAGGCCGACAGCAGGCCGAAGCGCTGCACGGCGATGGTGGTCCAGCCGTAGCGGGCGGCGGGTGGGACACGTTCCAGGGCGTAGTCGTCCCGGGCGAGGCCGGTGTCGGTGTCTAATGCGGCAACGTCGGTGGGGGGTTGCGACATCGTGCGTCCCTTCAGGGAGTGATGTGCCGGTGGACAGTGTGACGTTAGACACGGGACACCCCCGACGAGAAGAGGCGTGGCGCATGATCGTGAGGCACGCCACTGACTGACCAGCAGAACCGTTCTGGTCAGTTAGTGGATTAGGTTGTAGGAGAACCTGAGGAGGAGCGTCATGACGGACACGTACAAGGGCGGCCGCGCGCTGGTGGTCGGGCTGGGAATCGCGGGCATCGCCACCGCGGTGCGGCTGCACCAGATCGGCTGGGAGCCGGTGATCGTGGAACGGGCGGCCGGGCGCCGTTCGAACGGGTACTTCATCATGCTGTTCGGCACCGGCGTCGCCTCCGCCCGGCGGCTGGGCGTGCTCGACGCGATCGGCAACCGCGGCAACGCGAACCTCGCGATGTACGAGATCGACCGGGCCGGGCGCCGTCGCCCGGGGATGAGCCCGGCCGCTCTGCCTGGAGGACCCCGCCAACTGCTGCGCGGTGATGTGGAGCAAGGGCTGTTCTCAGCGCTGCCGGACGACGTGGAGATCCGCTACTCCACCGTGCCCACCCACATCACCCAGGACGAGCAGGCGGCGGAGGTCACTCTCCACGACACCGCCACCGATGCCACCGTCACCGAGCGCTTCGACCTGGTGGTGGGCGCCGACGGGATGCGCTCCACGGTACGCAGGCTGGCCTTCGGCCCGCAGGAGCACCTGCATGCGCTGAACTACATGATCGGCGCCACCGTCCTGGACGGACCGGTCGAGGGCTACGCCCAGCACGAAGGGCTGGTGCTGGCCGAGCCGGGCCGCTCGGTGTGGACCTTCCCCTTCTCCGACCACGCCCCGGGCCTGCTGTTCTCCTACCGCACAGGCGACATCGACGCCGAGTTCCGGCGCCGGCCGATCGAGTCCGTCCGCGCCGCCTACGGCCCCGAGCCCACCGGCCCCCTGCTGGACCACCTGATGACGCGCTTCGAGCAAGCGCCGGAGTTCCTGTTCGACTCCGTGCACCAGGTCAAGATGCCACGCTGGCACCGGGGCCGGGTTGTCCTCATCGGAGACGCCGCCTGGTGCCTGACCCTCTACTCGGGGATGGGCGCCTCCAGCGGCATCGCCGGCGGCGACCTGCTCGGCACCATGCTCCAGCGCCACGCCGGCGACCTCTCGGGCGCGCTGCAGGCGTGGGAGGCGCAGATGCGGCCGTTCATCGGCTACCAGCAGGACAACATCCTGTCCATGCGCCGGCTGTTCACCCCCGACGACCGCAAGGAGCAGATCCTGCGCACCGGAATGCTGCGCCTGATGAGCACCCCGGGCATCAGCAGAGCCATGGGCAAGATAATGGCCAAGGACATGCAGGCCAAAAACGTCGACGTCGCCGCCTGAGCACAGCCGTCAAGGAAGAGGACAGTCCCCGTGCGCCACTTGGTCGAACTCCGCTCACGCAAAGCCGCCCGCATCCTGGACAGCGCGCGCGAGCTGGTGCTCGACCACGGCGCAGGCAAGGTCACCGTGTCCGAGATCAGCCGATCGGCCGGTGTCGGCAAGGGCACCGTCTACCTCTACTGGCCCAGCAAGGAACACCTCATCCGCGGCCTGTTCGCCCGCGACCTGCTGACCCTGCTGAACGAGGGCATCAGCCGGATCACCGCCGATCCGGCCACCGTCCAGCCGCACCGCCTGGCGCCGCTCATCGTCCGCACCGGCCTCAAACTGCCACTGGGACGCCGCCTGCGCAGCGGAGACCCGGAACTGCAGCGGCTGCTCATGCAGGACCCCGATGACCGCGAGCTGTACGCCCGCACCCGGCCCGCCGCCATGTGCAACGCGGTCATGCCGATCCTGCGCCGTCACGGCCTGATCCGCCACGACCGTCCGCTGCCCGCCCAGGCCTACACCCTGCACGCCCTGCTCGACGGGTTCGCCACCGCCGCCGACCGGCCGGAGCTGGCCCCGCCCGGCGTCGACGATCCGGACGCGGTCCTCGCCGACACCGTGGCAGTCCTGCTCGAACCTTCCGACGCGCCCAGCGAGGCGGCCATCACCGCCGCCGCCGAGGAGACCGTTGCGATCTTCCATGAGATCCGGGGCGCGGTTCTGAAGCTCATCCACCACAGCCAGACTGTCGATCAATGACAGCGGCGGGCGGGTGCGCGACTCGGGCACGTTGTCCGTGTCGAGGTCGCCGGTCAGTTCGGTGGAGCCGTGCATGACCGGCGACCTGGCCGATGACGACGGCATGGGAGCCTGCCTCGTGCGGGGCATGGAGGAAGGGGAACGGATCGAAGCCGAGTGCCCCGTTCCTTCACCCCTGCGTCGCCTGACGACCGTGCCTCCTCGGGCATGGGCGTGCTGCCATCGTTCGTGACGCTCCTACTGCGGCCCCTTGCCGTCCTGCTAGGGTCATCGCAGTCGCTCGGACCCGCCTTGGCCTGGGCACCCGACGTTTTCCTCCGCCCGGTGTCGGGGGCGGCGGCGAGGGCGCGTGTCCCGTCCCACCGCAGTCCTGGACGTCCCCCGGCGGGCCATGGGCCGCACCTTTCCGCATCACTCAGGCGCCGGCGGCCTCAGGTGGCTCGCCCCGCCGGGCGGCGATGAAGGACACCCTCATGCCCCGCGCCGCTACCGGCTACCGTCCTCTGCTGCGCGCCCCCGGCGCTGCCGCCTTCTTCCTCACCGCCGCTGTCGGCCGCGTCGGCATCGCCATGACCGGCCTCGGCCTCGTCTGGTTGCTGCACGCCCGCACCGGCTCCTACGGCACCGCCGGCCTGGCCACCGCCGGATTCGCCCTCGCCGAGGCCCTGATCGGCCCGCATCTGGCCCGTTTGGTCGACCGGTTCGGCCAGACCCGCGTCCTGCCGTTCTCCCTCCTCGCCCATGGCGCCGCCATCGCCGGCGTCCTTGCATCCACCACCCCCACCGGCGCGATCACCGCCGCTACCTGCGCCGGCGCGGTCGTCCCCCAGCTCGGGGCCCTGTCCGCGGCCCGCTGGGCCCACCTGCTGCGCGGCGAACGGGCCGGCGAACTGCCCACCGCCTTTTCCCTGGAGTCGCTGGCCAATGCCACCGCCTTCCTCCTCGGGCCGGTTCTGGTCACCTCGCTCGGCGCGGTCGGCGACGCGGCCCTGGCCAGCACCATTGCCGCGGCTCTGATCCTCGGTGGGGGAGGGGCGCTGGCCGCCCAGGGCCGCACCGCGCCCCCGCCTGGCCGCGAGCACTCCGGACGTGCCCGCACCGCACGGACCCTGCTGCAGCCGACCTTCCTCCTCCTCGCCCTGCTCAATCTGGCCATCGGGCTGTACTTCGGAACCATGGGGGTCTCTGTGAGTTCCTTCGCCGTCGGCCAGGGGGTTCCCGGCGCGGCCGCGCCGATCATCGCCGCCTCCAGCCTCAGCGGGCTGCTCTCCGGCTGGCTCTACGGGCTGCGAAGGCACCCCGCCCCACCGCGCCGCCAACTCGTCATCGCCACCGCCTGCCTGACGGGCGCGGCGCTGCTGCTTCCCCTCGCACCGTCCGCCATCTGGCTCGGCGCTGCTGTGGTGGTCACGGAGGCGGCGGTACCGCCCACGCTCGTCCTGCTGAACGTGCTCACGGAGAAGGCCGTCCACCCAGGCGTCCTCACCCAGGCCTTCACCTGGAACAACTCCGCCAGTGCGGCCGGTTCGGCGCTGGCCGCGTCTCTCGCCGGGCGCGCCGCCGACGCGTGGGGCGCCTCCGCTGCCCTCGCGCAGGCTCCTGCGGCCGGGCTCGTCCTCCTCGTCCTCTCGCTCGTCCTTTCACGTGGGGCTCGGCGTCCACCTTTTGCCTCGCGCGAACCGGCGTCGTCGCCCTGACCGGTGACAGGCCCTCGGCGGGTGGTGCGCGCACAGGCCTGCGGGTCCGTGCGCGCACCACCGGCCGGGCTGCTCACTCACCGAGGGAGTCAGCACAGCCTTCACCGTCGCAGCCGCGTTCACCACCTGCACCATCCTCCTGGCCCTGACCTTGCAGAACCCCGTCTACTTCGCCCCTGGTGCGTCGATCCTTGACGGCACCCCCCGGGAGGGTGCGACGGGCGCCGTCTCGCCGTCGCCGGAGTCGCCGGACGCGCCGGAGGCGGCGAGGTCGAGGAGCGTCATCGCGTCGTGGTCCGGGCTGCCGGGCGGCGCCATGTAGACGACGAGGCGCTGGCCTTGTGCGCGGTTCAGGGACAGCCCCTCGTGCGAGAGCGTCATCGTGCCGACCTCCGGGTGCCGGAGCGTCTTCTTGCCGTCGCCGATCGTGCGCACCTCGTACCGCTCCCAGAGCCGGTTGAAGTCGGGGCTCTTGACGATCAGCTCACCGACGAGTGAGGCGAGATCCGGGGCGTCCGGATCGGTGCCGGCGATCGCCCGCAACTGGGCGACGCACCCCTTGGCCTTCTGTTCCCAGTCCGTCCACAGCTCGCGGGCAGCCGGGTGCAGGAAGGTGTACCGGACGGTGTTCCGCTGCGGCTCCGGCCAGTCGGCGATGCCGTGGAGCAGCCGCAGCCCGCCGGGATTGGCCGCCAGCAGGTCGTAGGTGCGGCTCACGACGTACGCCGGATTGGGCCGGAGCGTCTCCAGAAGCTGCCTGACGGTCGGACGGACCCGCCGCGATGGCAGGGGACGGGGCGCGGGCGCGCGCCGCGCCGCCCGCGCCGCCAGCTCGCGCAGGAAGCCGCGCTCCTCCTCGGTGAGGCGGAGCGCGTCGGCCAGCGCCTCGACCACGGAGGGGCTCGGACGGGTCTCCTTGCCGCGTTCCAGACGTACGTAGTAGTCGATGCTCACGCCGGCCAGCGCCGCCAGCTCCTCCCGGCGCAGACCCGGTGTCCGGCGCGTGCCGGTTCCGGCGGGCAGTCCGACGTCTGCCGGGCGTATGCCGCCACGGCGAGCCAGCAGAAACTTCCCGAACTCGGTCATGTCGTCATTTTGCCAGCGTGTGGTCACGGGTCCGGCCCGGAGCCTGGCCCTGTCACACCCCCCTATGGCGCACCCCGGAAGATCACGGCCTGCCCCGCCCTCGCGTGTCTCACCAGCCTGGACGGATGACCACTCCCGCGCCGGCCCGCGCGTCACAGCAGGTTCCGCAACGCACGGCCGCACCGAAGCTCATCCTGGCGACCACGTTCATGGGCATCTTTCTGCTCAACCTCGACGCCATGGCGATGAACGTGGCGCTGCCCGGGATCGGGCGGGCCCT
This sequence comes from Nonomuraea muscovyensis, assembly GCF_014207745.1. Lineage (NCBI taxonomy): Bacteria > Bacillati > Actinomycetota > Actinomycetes > Streptosporangiales > Streptosporangiaceae > Nonomuraea > Nonomuraea muscovyensis. Next base: position 1,378,046 of record NZ_JACHJB010000002.1, on the reverse strand, counting down.
CGGCGGCAGCACGGCGGGACTGCAATGGATCGTGAACGCCTACACGCTGATGTTCGCCGCGCTCCTGCTTTCCGCGGGCACGCTCTCCGACCGCATCGGGGCGAGCCGCGCGTTCGGCGCCGGCGTGGCGCTCTTCACGGTCGCCTCGGCGGCCTGCGCACTGGCGCCGGGGCTGGGCGAGCTGATCGCCGCCCGCCTGATCCAGGGGAGCGCCGCGGCCGTCATGCTGCCCTCCTCGCTGGCCCTCGTCCGGCAGGCCTTCCCGGACGCGGCCGAACGGGCACGGGCCATCGCGCTGTGGACCGTCGGCGGAGCCGTCGCGATCGCTGCCGGCCCGGTGGCCGGCGGGGTGCTGTCCAGCACGCTGAGCTGGCGGGCGATCTTCGTCGTCAACCTGCCCGTCGGCATCGCCACCCTCGCGGTGCTGACTCGCGCGGAGCGCTCGCCGCGCCGTGCCACGCCGCTCGATCCGTACGGCCAGCTCACGGCGATCGTCGCGCTCGCGGCGCTCACCTTCGGGGTGATCGACGGAGGGGAGAACGGCTTCGGCGAGCCCGCGGTGCTGGGCTGCCTGGGGCTCGCCGCGGTGGCGACGGCCGCGTTCATCATGATCGAGGCACGTACCGCCGCGCCGATGGTCCCGCTCGACCTCTTCCGTTCGCGCTCGGTGACGGTCTCGGTCGTGATCGGCTTCGTCATCAATGCCGCGTTCTACGGGCTGGTGTTCGTGCTGAGCCTGTTCTTGCAGGACGTTCTGAACCTGTCCGCCATGGCCGCGGGACTGATGTTCCTCCCGATGATGGCCGTGATCGCCGGAGCCAACCTGGCCTCGGCCAGGGCTGCGGCACGCTTCGGGCCGCGGATGCCGATCGCCGTGGGACAAGCGGTCTTCGGGCTGGCGATGTTCGGCCTGCTCTGGATGGACCAGGGGACCAGCAGGCCGGTGATCGCGGCGATGCTCATCCCGGCCGGCCTCGGCATGGGTCTCGCCGTACCTTCCCTGACCGCCGTCCTGCTGAACGACATCGACGCGGATCGGGCCGGAATGGCCGCCGGGATCCTCAACTCCGTCCGGCAGACGGGCGGCGCGCTCGCCGTGGCCGTCTTCGGAGCCCTGGTCGCCTACCAGGGGGAGTTCATCGTGGGTCTGCGGGTCGCCACGTGCGTCGCGGCGGTGATGCTGGTGGCCACCACGGCCGCGGCCCTCATGCTGCCGCGCGGCCGTGGCTGACAAGCCGCACCCTGTGCCGCAGCCGCTAAGGTCGCCGCCATGAGCACTCCTGACGCTCCTCGCCTCCCGTGGCTCGACCTCCTCGGGCGGGTGAGTAAGGTCGCCTCGTCCGGCGCGAGCGAAGACCGGATCGCGCGACTCGAAGAACGTCTCGGCACCCGCCTGCCGCCGAGCTACCGGGCGTTTCTCCACCTCGCCGACGGGTGGGGCGAGGGCACGTTGCGGGCGTCAGACGAGGTCGGATGGTTGCGCGACCTCGACCCGCACGTGGCCGCCACGGGATCGGAGGACGACGGGTACGCAATCCCCAGCGCGTCCGACGAGGACTACTTCGTCTACGGCGACGAGCAGGACACGGTCTTCTACCGGCCCGAGTATCTGCCGGGCACGCTACTGATCGGTGAGTTCGACGACGGCGTCTATCTTCTCAACCCGCACGTCACGACCCCGGAGGAAGAGTGGGAGGCGTGGTATCTCGCGCCCTGGTTGCCGGGCGCCCAGCGCTTTCGCTCCTTCTGGGATCTCATGAATGACGAATTCGAGAGGTTCGCGGACCACTACGCGTAGGTTCCCGCGGCGTGCCGGACAGGCGCCTCGGCTGGATGGGCGGCCGGATCGACGCCCCGGCCGCCCATCCAGAGGACTAGAAGTCGTCGGCGGTGCGGACGCGGTCGCGGATCCAGATTCCGGCTTCCTTGAGCGGTCCGGTGCCGGTCCACGGCCCGCCCGCGTTGCAGGTGCCGGGCTTGAAGACGGCGCCGGAGCGGTTGTCGTCGGAGAAGTTCCAGTTGACCCAGCTGATCTTCTTCTGGGCCATCAGGTTCAGGTACTGCTGGGACATGGCGAAGTCGTTGGCGCCCTCACCCGCCGAGTTCTGGGTGCCGAACTCGGTGACGAACATGGGGATCCGGTCGGCTGCCCGGGAGAGGGTGTCCAGGTAGTCGCCGCCGTGCGAGGCGGCGTAGAAGTGGAAGGTGTACATGATGTTCGAGGCGTTGACCTGGTTGTCGACGACCTCGCTCTCGCCGCTGCCCTCCGAGACGCCGAGCGACGACCAGGCGCGGGTGCCGACCAGGACGATGCCGTCGGGGTCCTGGGCGCGGATGACCGGGATGATCTGGTGTGCGTAGCCGCGGATGGTGGACCAGCTCACCCCGCTCGGCTCGTTGGCGATCTCGTAGATGATGTTGGGCTTGTTCCCATGACGCTGGGCGATCTCGGTGAAGAAGGTCTTGGCACGCGAGGTGTTGTAGGTGGGGTCACCGGGGTCGAGCATGTGCCAGTCGACGATCACGTACATGCCGCGGGCGGTGGCCTTCTCGATCGAGAATGCCGGGCGCGGACATCTGGCTTCAGCCAAGGGGGTAAGCCCGGCGCGGGAGTGCCCGCCAGGGCGTGAGCGTGCGTTGACGGGAACGGCCTGCGGTAGCGCGCCCGGCGCCGGTATGGGGGGTCGTGGTCGAACATGTGAGTGATATCCAAGCTCGCGGGGGAGGCCGAGGCAGGATCTACTCACCGCCGGGAGGGCGGAGTTCGCGCGGCCCGGACCGGGGGTGCGGGCTGGGGCGTGGAAACCCGTGCGAGCGGGGCCGGAAGGTGAATCGCCAAGCGACAGCGTCGCGACCATGCGCGTGGCCGCACGGTTGGGACGGCTGGAATCCCCCGGAATCATCCGTGGGGAGCGCTTCAAGAGCGTGTGCATGCGGTCGGTGAACAGCCGCGGGTTGGTCTCGTAGCCGCCCTCCTGGACGTACATGGACAGGCGGACGATGTCTTGGCCTGCCAGTCGTCGGCCAGAGCGCTGAGCGAGGCGTCGGTGACGCACTGCATATACCACTGCAGGCCGGGGGTGTGGTGGCGGTGACCGCGTTGCTCGCGCCCGAGCGGTTGCCGGCGGCGTCCTTGGCGCGGACGGTGTAGGTGTAGCCGGTGTTCGCGGTCCCGCCGGTGTCGGTGTAGGAGGTCCCGGTCACGGTGGTGACCAGGGTGGGACCCCGGTAGACCTCGTAGCCGGTGACGCCGACGTCGTCGGTGGCCGCGTTCCAGGCCAGGCTGACACTGCTGCAGGTGACCCCGGTGGAGCTGAGGCTGCCGGGGACGCTGGGCGCGGTGGTGTGACCTCCGCAGATCTCCTTCCACGGCGCATCGTCCTCCCATTCAGTAGGAAACTTTCCTAATAGCGCCAGGACCCTAGAGGATCGGCGCGCGCCCGGCAATGTCTTCTCGGGGTAGATAATTTTTCGATAGGAATCTTTACTAACTAATCTGCGCGGGGCAGCATGGCCGGCATACCCCCCGAGATCCGTGGAGCATCCCATGATCCGAACCGGCGCATTGGCCTGCGTCGCCGTACTCCTCGCCGTTGCGACGCCCACCTCCGCGCAGGCCGCCCCCGTCTGGACGCTGCGCTGGGCGCCGAACCCGGCCACGACCGGGATGGGCGCCTGGGAGTCCGTCGAGGACGACCGCGCGGACTCCCATCCCTCGGCCGGCGCGCACATCAAGGTCTCCGGTGACGCCTACCGCTTCGACATGCACACGGTGGACCGCGACACCTCCACCGACCGCCAGCGCCACGAGGTGACCGGCAACCGTACCTCGTCCTCCTCCTCCCTGCGGTGGCTGGAGGGAGAGACCTGGCGCGTGACCTACTCGATGTACATCCCCAGCTCCCTGCGGGCCACGACGAGCTTCACCCACATCTTCCAGACCAAGAAGCCGGGCGCGGGCGGCGCGCCGATCACCGTCACCTCGCTGCGGCGCGTCAATGGTGTGCAGACCATCGAGCACAAGATCTTCGAGCCCGGCATCCTGGTGGGCAGGACCGACCTGGAGCCGCTCCAGAACAAGTGGATCGACATCGACTACGAGATCAAGATCGGTGACGGCACGGCAGGGGCCGTCCGCTGGGTGGTCAGGAGCGGCGGTACCACCATCGTGGACGCCACCAGGACCGGCGTCGACACCTTCATCTCCGACCGGGTGCGGCCCAAGTGGGGCATCTACCGCTCGCTGGGCGACACCTCCGGATCCCTCCGGGACACCTACCTGCTGCTGCGCAACCTGAAGTCCTACCAGCTCACCAGCGGCAGCCCGACCCCGACCCCGACACCCACCCCGACCGCGGGAGCGGTCTCGCGCGGCAGGCCCGCCACCGCCTCCTCCACCGAAGGCTCCGGCTTCGAGGCGGCCGGGGCCGTCGACGGCGACCCCACCACCAGGTGGGCCTCCGCCGAAGGCTCCGACCCTCAGTGGCTCCGCGTCGACCTCGGCCGGAGCTACCCCATCTCCCGCGTCAGGCTGGACTGGGAGGCCGCCTACGCCTCCGGATACCGCATCCAGGTCTCCGACGACGGCTTCACCTGGCGGGACCTCTACACCACCGCCTCCGGCGACGGCGGGATCGACGACCTGACGAACCTGTCCGGCTCCGGACGCCACGTCAGGGTGTACGGCACGGCTCGCGGCACCCCGTGGGGCTACTCGCTTCACGAGTTCGAGGTCTACAGCGGCTAGGGCGGTGGTCCTTCGCCCACCGGTGCACCGACTCCCACGCGGACCGGCACCTCAGGGCCCACGCAGACCGCGCCGAGGGGGCGCGCCACGGCTCAGGTGACGGCAGGTGTCACGCTGCCTGCCGACCGGCAGGGGCAGCCTCGGGAAGGGTGACGTACTTGCCGAGGAAGTGCCGGGCCGAGGCGCTGTCCAGGCGGTAGTCGTAGTTGATCCCCTTGCAGGCGTCGTCGGCTCCGCTGATCGACACGGCCACGAGGAGGTGCGAGTCGGGCCCGCCCAGGAAGTTCGGGCCGCCCGAGTCGCCGGTGCAGGTGCTGCCGTCCCCCTTGGACGTCATGAACAGATCCAGCCATTGGCGGGACAGGTCCTTGAACGAGATGGACGCCCGGTGGCGGGTGTCGGTGAAGTGGAACCGCTCGCCGCGCGCCTTCCTGGTGGGGGCGAGGGAGCCGTACCCGACGGGCGTGAAACGTGCGGACGCCAGCTTCCCCTCGGCCTTGAGACGATCGAGCATGCCGGAGGCGGGCAACCGGGCGGGCCGGATGCCCGGGACGGGCTTGTCGAAGACGACCACGGCCATGTCGTGCGGAGCCGACTTCATCCTGAACCGCGGGTCGGGTATGTACCGGCCCGTGTAGAGCTTGCTGCCGGGTTCGTACTGGCTGGCGAAGGTGACCTGGGCCGTCTTCTGGCCGGGCTCCCCGCAGTGAGCGGCCGTGAGGAAGACCGTCGGCGAGATGAGCGTGCCGGTGCAGTAGGTCCAGGTGTTGTCGGGATGCGGCTTCTCGGCGACGAGAGCCCCCACTTCCGGGTGGGCGTCACCGTCGGCCAAACCGTTGGTAATGGCGGCGGCGGGCGTGGCAGTCAATGAGAGCGAGGTAGCCACAACCAGGACAAAAGGGGCATAACGCATCCATGAAATGTAGCCGCTCGTACCCTGCATGTGGCATGAGGAGCAAAAGATCTACCTCCCGTCACGCTGGGCTGTGCATGCGGCCACCAGGACGACGGTGCGGATCCCGTCCGCGACGACCACGGCTCACGCCGGCCGAGCAGGCCCGGCGGTAGTCCCGAGGCGTCCCGGGAAGGAGCCGGGCCGGGCACCCGGACACGACGAGGCCGGTCCCGGCCCCGAGGGCCTGGAGGCGTCGCCTCAGGAAAGCCGGATCCCCTTGACGATCTTGCCGAGTTCGGGGACGAGCGGCTGGCCGGCCATCACGGTGATCACGACTTCCTTCCGCTCGACCCACCCGAGGTACCGCCCGTGCCCGAGCGCGCCGTCGCCCGTGCGGACGAGAACCTGGCGCCCACCGATCTTCGCGGCCCGCTCGTCACCGGTGAACTCGCCGAACTGGAGTGGCGCCCTTCTCAGCTGCGCGAGCTCGTGGGCGTCACTCCAGCAGACGACGCGCACCCACAGGCTCCTGCGCTTGCGATCGATGTCGTCACGGTTGTCGGACCACTGGTAGCCGTACTCGCGGATGCCGTCGTGCGCACCGACCCTGACCTGCCCGTAGGTGAAGCCCTTGGGGATGTGGTTGACGCGGAGGCCCTTGATGGCGGTGACGCCTCTCGGTGGGCTGTCCGCCTTGTTCGCCTTGGACCGCTTCGTGATCACTGCCGCGTGAGAGCATGTCATGCATGATCTGGACTGCTCCCGAGGTGACGCGTCCCGAGGGGGCGCTGCTCGCACCCGAGGCCGAGCTGCTGCGCGGCCTGCTCGACTGGCACCGCTCGACCCTGCTGCACAAGTGCGCCGGACTCACCGGCGAGCAGCTCGCCACCGCGCCCGTCCCCGGGTCCAACCTGTCGCTGCTCGGGCTGATCCGGCACCTGTCGAAGGTGGAGCGCATCTGGTTCCGGCGGTCCTTCCTCGGCGAGGACGTCCCCATCCTGTACTCCACGCCCGAACGGCCCGACGCCGACTTCGACGACCTCGACCCGGCCCAGGCCGAGACCGACTACGCGCGGCTGCTGGAGGAGCAGGAACTGGCCCGTAAGGCGACGGCCGGGGTCCCGCTCGACACCACGTTCGCGAACACCAAGCTGGGCACGGTGTCGCTACGGCTCGTGTTCAACCACATGATCGGCGAGTACGCCCGGCACAACGGCCACGCCGACATGATCCGGCAGGGCGTGGACGGCGTCACCGGCGCCTGAGCAGGCGGGCTCTCCCGAAGCACGGCTGCCGGGGGAACGCGCACCGCTCACCCGGTCGACGCGCGGCGTTCCGGCGGCTCACAGTCCGGCGGCCCAGCGCTCGACGGCCTCGGCGATCGCCGCCGGCTGGTCCTCCGGGGTGTGGTGGCCGGCGACGCCGTCGTGCCGTTCGATCTCCAGGGCGGCCATGTTCCGCGCGCACCAGTCGACCACCTCCGGGGTCATCATCGTCCCCGGGCCCGGCCGAAAGGTGATCAGCAGCTTGGGCACCTCAGAAGTGGCCAGCCACCGGTCGTACGCCTCGACCCGGGCCACCACGTCGGCGGGCTCGCCGCCGAGCGGCATCGAACGCGCCCACCGCAGCAGCGGCAGGCGGCTCTCCCTGGTCGGGTACGGCCGGGTGTAGACCGCCAGTTCCTCCTCGGCCATCGGGGTGGCGACGGTGCCGGGTAGACCCAGGAGGAAGGCGCTGTCGTCGAGGATCATGGCTTCCCCGACGTCCGGGGTCTTGATCGCCTGGAACAGCTCGCGCCCGCCGTCGGGGAACTCCTGCCAGGACATGGGTTTGACGATGGTCTCGGTGAAGGCGATGCCGCGTACCCGCTCCGGATGCCGCGCCGCCCGGTCGAAGGCCAGCGCGCCGCCCCAGTCGTGGCCGACGAGGATCACGTCGTGCAGGTCCAGCGCGTCGAACCAGGCGTCCAGGTAGCGGGCGTGGTCGGCGAAGGTGTAGTCGATGACGGGCTTGCCCGACTGTCCCATGCCGATCAGGTCGGGCGCCAGGCGGCGGCCGGAGCCGATGGCGGGCAGGATGTGCCGCCACAGGTGGGAGGAGGTCGGATTGCCGTGCAGGAAGACCATCGGCGATCCGGTGCCGAGGTCGCGGTAGTACATCGTGGAGTCGAGAACCGGCTGAAGGGGCATCGTGGGGCTCCGTTTCAGAGGTTGAGGGAGGTGATCCGGTCGATCGCGATCTCGATGACGACGCGGCCGGGCGGTGCGGGTGGCGGCGTGCCGTACCGCGCGGTGTAGCGGCGGACGGCCTCTGCGACGCGGCGGGGGTCGTCTGAGAGGGCGACGGAGCCTTCGAGCGTGGCCCAGCGGAAGCCGTCCACCTGGCAGAGCGCGGCGCGCCCGCCCGGGCGGGCGGTGAGGTTGCGGGCCTTGCGGGAGGTGGCGACGGTCAGCACGCGGGCCAGGGCCGCTTGCTCGTCCCAGGTGAAGCGGACGGCCGTGACGTGGGGGGAGCCGTCGGGCCGCAGCGTGGTCAGGGTGGCCACGCGCGGCTCGCGCAGGAAGGCGGCGATCACCGGAGGGCGGCCAGGTTGTGCCGGGCCCACGCGGCGAGCGCGGCACCGGTGACGACGAACATGGCGATCTCCCCTGTAATTAGTTAGCTGACTTACTGAGAAGAAACCGTAGCACAGCCTCTCGCGGGGAGTCGGACCGTGACGGTGAGGCCGCCGTCGGGGCGGGGGTGGGCGGGCGGCCTGAGATCTCAGGTCAGCAGCTCACGGGCCAGGACATCGCCCCACCATCGCTCGACGCGATCGGGTGACCAGCCGCGCTCGGTGGTGAGCGTGGCGTAGGCGTCGATGTTGCAGATGGCCGCGTAGACGTCGACGGCGGTCTCCACGTCCAGGCCGGCGCGCAGGACCTCCTTCGGCCACGACGAGAACACCTGGACGCGAGTCTCGTCGGCACGACGGCGGCCGTCGCGGTACACCGTGGCCAGGTCCGGCTCGGTGCGGCCCGCCTCGCGCAGGAGCACGATGATGTCGCCCGCGCGCTCGTACAGCCGGCGGTCGAAGCCGGCCATCGCGCTGAGCTGCCGCGCCGGATCCGCCCCGGGGTCTTCCAGCTCGGCCAGCAGTTGCGGCGCGTCGCCGCTCAGGTCGGCCGAGTCGGCCAGAGCCCGGGCCAGCCCGACCTTGTTCCCGTACGTCGAGTAGACCGTCGGCACGGACACGCCGGCTTCACGGGCCACGTCGCGCACTGTCGTCTGCGCCCATCCTCGGGCGAGGAACAGCGTGCGCGCGGCGCGGGCGATCTCGGCCCGGGTCTCCAGTGCCTGGGTGGTGCGGCGCAGCGAATCGTAGCGACGCTGCCCTTGTTCCTCGCTCATGATCCCCTACGGGTTTACGCTACTTATAATGAATATATGATGCGTCAAACTACGGACTCTCCAACGTAAAGTTAGTGGAGGCAGGCACGTGAAGCTTGTGATCTTCGGGGCCAACGGCCCGACAGGGCGGCTCGCGACCACCCAGGCGCTCGCCGAGGGCCACCCGGTCACCGCGGTCACCCGGCATCCGGAGGCGTTCCCGATCAGCCATCCCGCGCTGGACGTCGTGAAGGCGGACGCCCTGGATCCCGTGGCGGTGGATCGGGCGGTGGACGGGCGCGACGCGGTGATCTCGACGCTCGGCGTCCCCTACGGCTCCGAGGCACCCACCACCATGTCCGAGTCCGCCAGGAACATCGTCGAGGCCATGGCCGTGCATGGCATCCGGCGCCTGGTGTGCGTCACCTCGACCGGCGTGCCGATGAGACCCCCGCCCGGCGAGACCCTCGTCTATCGCAAGGTGGTCGTGCCGTTGCTCCTCAGGATGGGCCGTCCGCTGTACGAGGACGCCGGCCGCATGGAAGAGATCGTGGCCGGCACCGACCTCGACTGGACCGTCATCCGCCCCTCAGGGCTGTTCGACGCCCATGCGGTCACCGACTACACCGTCGGCCCACCGCAGATGATCGGCCGGTTCACCTCCCGTCGTGACCTGGCCGATGCGCTCATCCGTGAGGCCGTCGAGGATCGCAACGTCCGTTCCATCGTCGAGGTCATCACCACCGAGGGCACGCCGAGCCTCTACCGCGTGTTCGTGAAGGAAGCGCTCCGCATCGGCAGCGGGTGAGCTTCGAACGCCGCTGACGGGAGGCACCGCCGTCACTCAGGATGCGCCCGCCGGGGTCGGCGGCGCGGCGCGAGTAGTCCGTCCAGGGTGAGGTTCATGGTGGGCTTCCGCCGAGAGCGGAGGGCGGGGGCACGAGCCGGAAGAGGACGGCGAGGCCCGCCGCGAATGTGCGGGCCGGGCCGGTCAGCCCGGAGCCTTGCGGCTGAGGTGCTCCCAGGCGCGATACTCGGCGGTCCGGGCCTCGTCCATCTGCTGGACCATGTCGTAGGAGGCACTCCCGACGATCAGCCGCACCGGCGGCTCCGGCAGGTCGACCAGCTCCATGATGACCGGCGCGGCGGTGCTCGGGTCCGGGCCGGCGTCGTCGCCCCACATCTCCGCGAGGCGGGCGCGCAACTCCTCGTACTCGGGCCGGGGCTCGGTCGTCGTGGTGCCCTTCGTGAACAGCCCGGTGTTGTACCCGCCGGGCCCGACGATCGTCACCTTGACCCCGAACGGCGCCACCTCCATCGCCAGTGCCTCGCTGACCGAGTCGAGTGCCGCCTTGCCCGCCGAGTAGTAGCCCACCGACGCGAACCCGCCGCCCGCCCCCATCGAGGTGATCTGGAGGATGCGCCCCGACCCCTGCGCCCGCAGGTGGGGCACGACGGCCTGAGCCACCCACACGGCGCCGAAGAAGTTGACGTCGAAGTGGGCGCGGATCTGCTCCTCGGTGGCCTCCTCGACCATGCCGAACAGCATCCCGCCGGCGTTGTTGACCACGATGTCGAGCCGGCCGAAGGCCGCCACCGCCCGGTCCACGCCGTCCCGGACGGCCGCGCGGTCGGAGACGTCCAGCGGCAGCCGGACGAGGGCGTCCGGGTAGGCGGCGGCCAGGTCGGTGAGCGGCTCGACGTCGCGGGCGGCGGCCACGACCCGATCTCCGGCGGCCAGCGCGGCTTCGGCGAACGCCCTGCCGAGCCCCCTGGACGCGCCGGTGATGAACCAAACTCTGGCGGTCGTCATGAAACGCGCCTCCTTCGTCAAGATACTGAGACGAGACGATCCGTCTCGTCGAATGCGCCATCAGTCTGCTCGTCCGGCATGCCCATGTCAAGACGGAACGTATCGTCTCGTTGACCTGCTATGCTCCGTGCCATGCCTCCCGCCAGGAAACCCGACCCCGGCCGCCGCAGCGAGCGCTCGCGCCAGGCCGTCCTCGCCGCCGCCCGCGAGCTCGTCGCGGAGGTGGGGTACACCAAGGTGACGATCGAGGCCATCGCCGCCCGAGCCGGCGTCGGCAAGCAGACCATCTACCGGTGGTGGCCGTCCAAGGGGGCCGTGGTCTTCGACTCCTTCCTCGCGCTCAGCCAGGAGGCGGACGACGACGCGATGGCGTTGCCCGACACGGGCGACCTGGAGGCCGATCTCAAGACCGTCATGCGGGCGACCGTCGCGGAGTTCGCCGACCCGGCCTTCGAGGCGCCGATCCGCGCGCTCAACACCGAGATCATCACCGACCCGGGCCTGGCCGCCCAGTATCGCGAGAAGCTCGCCGCCCCGGTCGACGCGGTGAAGAAGGAGCGGCTGCGCAGCGCCCAGCGGGCGGGCCAGCTCGCCGCCGACGCCGACCTCGACCTCGTGCTGGAAGTGCTCTACGCCCCCCTGTACCAGCGGTGGCTGCACCGCTCGGGGCCGCTCACGCCGGAGTACGCGGACGCGCTCGTGGAGGTCACGCTCAGGGCGTTCGCTCCATGACGCCGACTCGCAGGGCGAGTGCGCGCCCGGCGGGAAGCTCGCTGACGAAGCTCCGCAGGAACTCGTTGACCTGGGTGAAGTCCCCGCCGCCCGCCAGGTCGTCGATCCACCGGTAGAGCTCCGCCTCGACGTCGGCCACCCGGCGCGCCAGGCGGGCGCCCTCCTCGGTGAGCGACAGCTCGACGTGCCGGCGGTCGTGCGCGGAGACGCTGCGGTGCACCAGCCCCGCCGCCACGAGCCGGTCCACGAGCCGGCTGGGGCTGTTGCCGCTCTCGCAGACGAGCAGCTCGCCGAGCCCGTTGAGGGTCAGCCGGCGGCGCTCGTCGAGCACGCGGATCACCTCGGCCTGCGACGGGGTGATGCCGAGCGGCTTGAGCGCCTGGCCGAGGAGCCGGTTGCCCTCGCGCTGGGCGGCCAGGACGAGATAGCGGAACTCCTCAGCCGGACGCATGGGCGCCATTATCCACGCTCCACCGCCGTCCTGACGTCAGGGCGGAGGCGGCTCCAGGATCGTGGGCGGCCAGGACGGCCAGCCCGGGATGGCGCGTGCGCAGCTCGTTGATCAGCCGCGTGGTGTCGGCCAGCTCCCCCTTGTCACCCACGCCCGGTACGTGCCCCGCCTCCAGCAGCCGGGTGTCGTACGTGACGTCGCCGACCATCAGCAGCGGCGCCCGCCCGGGGCCGCGCACCAGCATGGACAGTGAGCCGGGGGTGTGTCCGGGGGTGGGCAGCAGCACGAGGCTCCCGTCGCCGAACAGGTCGTGACCCGACGCGAACGGCGCGATCGAGGGGTCTGCCAGCGGCTCGTGGTCGACGCGCCGCCAGCGCAGGCCGGGCACGTCGATGTGCGAGCGGAGCAGGCCGCGCAGCTCGGGGAGGGGTTCGGCGAGGCTGTCCCATTCGCGCCCGCTGACCACGATCTCGGCGTGGGCGAGCTCGCGCAGCCCGCCGATGTGGTCCTGGTGCAGGTGGGAGAGGACAGCGATGCGCACGTCACGGATGTCGTGGCCGATGGCGGCCAGCCGCGCGGTGAGCGTCTGCTCCGGGGCGATCTCGAAGCGGGCCAGCCGGTCGTACATCACTCCGGTGATCCCGCCGGGGAAGTATCCGGGGTCGGTGACCGAGGCCCGGTCCTGGCCGGTGTCGAACAGCACCAGCCCCTCGCGGTGCTCGACCACGTACACGTTGATCGGCAGCGGCGCGGTCCACCGGCGTGAGGTGAACAGCCACCAGTAGAGGGGCTTGCGCGTCGCCGCGACATGCTCGGGGTGGATGGACACCGACCCGGTGCTGACCATGGACACCCGCTGGATGGGGCCGGCTGTGAGGTTCGCGTTCGTCATGGCGCTTATATTACACGACATAGATGTCGTGTCATACACATGTTCCGAGAGAGGGCCGCGGTGTCCGCGGCCCTCGGGGGAGCGGGTCAGGAACGGCCGCTCGTGGTCTTGCGCCAGTGGAACCCGCCCGGCAGGTTGACCGACAGGGTGCGGCGGCCGTCGGCGTTGCGGGTGACCCTGAAGAGGCGATTGCCCCAGCTGTGGCCGACGCCGCCCCGGGAGAGGTTCAGCCGGAACGGCCCCAACTTGATCGACTTCCGGTAGCTCCAGCCCATCGTTTCTTCCTCCATGAGTGCGGAACGACGATCAGCTACCCGGAAAAACCGAGATATATCGGGTTTAGTAATGGCGGTATCGTCTGCGGCCGAACGACTTGCCGACATGGAAGCCGCCCGGCAGGCGCAGGGACAGATGGCGCCGGCCGTCGGGCGTGGTCGTCACGTGCAGCCTGCGGCCGCCGAAGCTGTGGCTCACCCCGTGTCGCGACAGGTTGATCCGGAACGGCCCCACTTTGATCGACTTGCTGTAGTGCCAGCCCATGTGCCCTCCTCTGGCATCGCACGGTTCGCCTGGCACAACGAGCGGGCCGCCGGCACGGTTCCGCGCGGTGCCCGGCCCGTCACGCCACGATCGCGGCCAGGAGGGCGATCATCAGGACGTGACACACGACCGCCGCCAGGAACCGGCTGCCGCCGTGCGCGGCCGTGACGGTCCTCCGCACCGGTGTCAGTCCTCGGCCGGCAGGCCCGCGTGCCGTTCGAGGCGCTCGATGCGCTCGGCGAGCGGCCGCAACTCGGTGCGCAGGGCCGCCACCAGGGCCGCGGGCGCGGCGGGCGGCTGGGCGGCCCCGGCAGTCCCGCCCGTGTCCCCGCCGGTGTCTCCATCGCCGGCGTTCGCCCCGTTCTGGGTCTGGGCACGCAGGTGGACGTAGCCGGCCAGGGCCGCCACCACGGCCCGGCGGACCGGCCGCGGCTTGGCCCCGAGCGGGCGCAGCACCCGCCCGGCGATGCCGTCGGGCTCGGTGGCCAGCCCCAGCAGCAGGTGCTCGCAGCCGATGTAGTTGTGGCCGAGTGAGGTGGCCTCGGTGACGGCGAACTCCAGTGCGGCGGCCGCCGCGGAGCTGAGCCGCAGCCCGTCGTCGCCCGCCGGGTCGTCGCCCTCGGCGGCGGGCTGCCCGGCGAGGAGCCGCTCGACCGCCCGGGGCTCGATCTCGATCGCGCGCAGCACGTGCAGCGCCAGGTTGGTGCCCTCCGCCAGCATGCCGCCGAGCAGGTGACCGGTGCCGACGGCGGGCGAGCCGTCCGCGCGGGCGCGCTCCACGGCCAGCTTGAGCACGGCCCGGGTGCGGGCCGTCATGTACGCCAGGGAACCGGTGGCCTGGTCGAGGTCGAGGTCGGTCAGCGCGGTCTGCCGGATGGCGGTGATCCGGCGCACCGCCTGCTCCAGGGCCCGCTGGCAGACGGCGGAGACGGGCACTGGAAGCCGCACTCCCCGTGGAGGACGTCGGCCGCGCCCTCCACGAGGAGCTCGCCCTGATCACGGCCCAGCCTTCCGGGGGCTGACCCGCCGTGGGGTCAGGCAGTGCCCGCCCGAGGGGTGAGGAGGCCGGCGCGGTCCTGGATGGCCGCCGTGGCGGCGGCCAGTTCGGGCTCGTCGGCGATCGTGGTGTTGTCCTCGTAGACGACGCCGCCGGGCGGGGCGTCGGCGCCGAGCGGGTCGGCGTCCCAGAAGTTGCCCCGGTAGACGACGTTCTCCAGCGGTGGCCACACGTTGAGGATGGCCGTGCTGTCGGCGCGGACCACCACGTTCTCCTCGATCGTCACCCAGGACGCGCCGTAGTCGGCGTAGAGGGCGAAGTTGTACGGCGTGATCGTGTCCTTGATGACGTTGCCCCGGACCACGGCGCCGTCGTCGGGCGAGCCGCCCTGCGGTCCCGCGAGGTAGACGCCTCCGCCGTCCGCCAGCGCCCGCATCGTGCCGGCGGCGAGGTTGTGCAGGATGCGGGTGCCGTGGCCGGGCCCGGCGACGATGCCGCAGTGGGGCACGTCGGCGACGTGGTTGTGCGCCACCGTGCACCGGTCCGTGCCGGTCAGCGCGATGCCGGGGGAGCCCGGGTAGTCGAGGCCGGTGTGCCGCACCAGGTTGTCCTCGATCAGGACGGAGCGGCCCCCGGTGACGACGACGCCGCCGGCCGCCAGGGTATCGAAGTCACACCCGCGCACCGTGACGTCCGCGCCGCCGGACACGCCGAGCCCGGTGGCGCCCAGCCGGGTGAAGCGGCACCCCTCGACCCGTACGTCTGACACCTCCTCGAACGTCACGCACGCGGGAATCGTCACCATCTCGTCCGGCACGGTCACCGACGCCCCCTCGCCGAACGCGACCGTGTTGACCGGCCCGCCGACGTAGAAGCCGCTCCCGTGGTAGTGCAGGAACCCGTCGGGGCCGCTCGGCCGCAGCCAGGTGGCGTCGGCGAACGTGAGCCCCCGGAAGGTGACGTCGTGGGCCCCGCTGACGCGCACCAGCGTCTCCAGGACGGGCGCCACCACGCGGGTGCGGTCCGGATGCTCGCCCGGCCGCGGCAGGTAGCGCAGGACGTGGCGGCCGGGGCGCGAGCGGTCGAGGACGAACGTGCCCGGCTCGGTGAGGAACGCGGCGTCGTTCTCCACGCGGGTCGGCAGGCCGGGGCCCCGTGAGGTCTGGCCCTCCCAGGTGGAGTTGTAGAGGTCGAGGGCGCGGCCGAACGCGGGCCGCACCATGGTGATCGCCGTCCGGCCGTCGCCGGCACGGGAGACCGAGGCGACGCCGCACCGGGCCTCGGTCCACGGGTAGACGCCCCGGTGCACGAACTCGACGTCGGCCGGGCTCCGCCAGTCCAGCGGCGCCGTGCTGTCGGTCGTGTAGCCGGTCCCGGTCATGGTGATCTCGCCGGGCAGGCCGTCGATCCCGGCCCGTTCGGCCCGGCGGCCGTCCACGTGGAGCTGGCGGGTGTCGAGGTCGCCGACGTCGGCCGACCACACGCCGTCCCGTTCCCGCCAGCCGGAGATCGTCCGGCCGCCGCTGATCACGACCTCCTCCCGCTCGGCCGTGCCGTACCCGTAGGACTCGTAGACGACGCGGTGGCCGTCACGGCCGGAGTCGGCCTCGGTCAGCTCCAGGGGCGCGGCCAGCAGGTGCGTGCCCGCCCGTAACCGGACGACGATCTCGCCGGTGAGGTCGCGGGCGGCGCGGCGGGCGCGGTCGAGGGTGGCGAACGGCCGCTCCCGCGTGCCGGACGCGGAGTCGTCCCCGTCGGGGGCGACGAACAACTCGGGCATGGGGGTCCTGTCTCTCTGTGTGTTTATGGTGTACACAAGGTATATATCATAAACATGGCGAGAGATGAGGCGGCCGATCCCGATCGCACGGTGGAGCTGCTGTGGCGGCGGCGCGCGGGCGAGGAGCCGAGGGCGGGGCTGAGCCTGGACCGGATCGTCCGGGCCGCCGTGGAGCTGGCCGACGCCGAGGGGCTGGCCGGGCTGTCCATGCGGAAGGTGGCCGACCGGCTCGGGTTCACCACCATGTCGCTCTACCGGCACGTTCCCGGCCGGGAGCAGCTCGTCGACCTGATGCGCGACGCGGTCCTGGGCGAGCCGGCGGCCGGCCCGCCTGTCACGCCGCCCGTCACGCCGCCCGTCACGCCGGGTGGGCCGGTGGAGGAGCCGGTGGAGGGTGGCTGGCGTGAGCGGCTGGAGGCCTGCGCGCGTCAGGGGTGGGAGCTGCGCAGGCGCCACCCGTGGCTGGCCGAGGTGCGCGGCTCCCGTCACGTGCCCGGCCCCAACGGCGTCGCCCACTACGAGCGCATGCTCGGCGCCGTGTCCGGCACCGGGCTGGCCCCGGCCGAGGTGGTCGCCGTGGTCGGCCTCGTCGCCCGCTTCGTCGACTCCGAGGCGTCGCTGCTGGTGGAGGCGGCCCGGACGGAGCGCAGCAGCGGGGTGAGCGAGGAGGAGTGGTGGGGCTCGCGCGAGGCGCTGTTCGACCGGCTGCACGAGTTCCCCACGATCACCGGCCTGTGGCAGGCGGGGGGTTACGACAGGCCGGAGGACCCGTTCGAGTTCGGCCTGGCGCGGCTGCTGGACGGCGTCGAGCTGCTCATCCAGCGGCGTTACGAAAAGCGTGACGAAACAGGGGCGTGTTTGGGGTGTGGCGCTCCCGTGGACCGGCCCCCGTCGGGGCGGCCCCGCGCCTACTGCTCACCTGCCTGCCGCCAGCGCGCCTACCGGCGGCGCAGGTCCGGCCCGGGAGGGGAGAGCCGGGAATGACGCCGCGCGGCGGCGGCGCACAAAGGGGCAGCGTGCCCGGCGCCGGCCGGGCACGCTGCGGAGGGAAGGCCTGACGGCCCGGGTCAGCCGGTGGTGAGGGTCAGCCCGTAGACGCCCAGGATCTCGTTGACCGGCTGGTGGTAGGTCGTACCGCCGATGCTGCAGTTGCCGGAGCCGCCGGAGGTCACACCCTGAGCCTGGCTGCCCGAGATGAACGAGCCGCCGGAGTCACCCGGCTGGGCGCAGGCGCTGGTGCGGGTCAGGCCGTAGACGCTGCCCTGCGGGTAGGTCACGGTGGCGTTGTGCTGCTGGATGAGGCCGCAGCGCCAGCCGGTGGTCGAGCCCGAACGGCAGATCGAGGCGCCCACGGAGGCCTGCTGGGAGCCGCGCACGGTCACCAGCGCGCCGCCGGAGCCGCGCACGTACGGCGTGGGGGTGTTGCCGGGAGCGGCGACCCAGGCGTAGTCGTTGCCCGGGAACGACGAACCCTGGAAGGTGCCCGTCGGGTTGGTCGTCCGGGAGCCGGCCCTGCCGCAGTGCCCGGCGGTGACGAAGCCGGGGGTGCTGCCGCGCGTCACCGAGAAGCCGACGCTGCACCGGCTGGAGCCGATGTAGTAGGCGCTGCCGCCGATGATGTTGATGAACGGCTCGGGCTTCTCGGCGCTCACCTGCACGCGGACGAGGTCGCGGTCGACGCCGGCCGCCGCCGCCAGGGCGTCACCGGCCTCCTGGGTGGGGGCGTTGATGACGACGCTGTTGGAGGCCACGTCGACGTACCACAGCGTCGCCCCGGTCTTGGCCCGCTCGGCGACCCGGTCGACCTGACCCTTGATCGCGTTCAGCTGGTCCAGCGAGCGGGAGACGACGACCGGCGAGGCGCCCTGCGCCTCGATGCCGGGGGTGGCCGCCGCGTCGGTGGTGGCGACCATCAGCTTGGAGGCGTCCTCGTTCAGCCACGCGCCGCCGTAGGAGGAACCGAGAGCGGTGCTGAGCCGCGACTCCGCGACCGCGGCGCGCTGCTCGTTGGCCAGCCGCTGGACGGCCTGCTGCTCGGAGATGCCGAGGTCGCGCTCGAGTGCGTCGATCATGCCGGGCGGCGCCGTGGCCTGGGGGGCGGGGTCGGCCGCGGCGGGGGCGAGGGGGGTGGCCAGACAGGCGGCCATGATGGTGGCGCCTACCAGACCCATGCGCTTACTCCACATGTGCACTCCTTTGTGGGGGGTGCTGTCAAGTTATCGGCTGGTATGGATCCGGCTAGATGTCAAAGGCCATCTATTACGGTGTTATGGACGCGGGGCTCGGGGCACGCGCCACGGCCCTAACCCGCTGACCTCGGAGTCGCCCGACGTCCGATCATCGTACGATCATCGGGCCACGATCCGGTGGACCTCGCGCATCAGCGTGGCGGCCCGCCCGGCCACCTCGCCGATCTCCCGCTCCGACGCCCCGATCCCGCCCAGCACCGCCTGTGCCCGGGCCGCGAACCCCTCCGGCGCCCCCGGCAGCCGCCCGGCCGAGGCGACCATCCCCTTCTCGTTGATCAGCCACCGGCCCGCATGCCCGTGCAACGCCTGGCAGGCCACGCCGACCGCACGGAACAGGCACCCGGCCGCGTACACGGGGTCCTCGCCGCTCGCCCCGTATCGCGCCAGCCCCACCGCGAAGTGCGCCTCCCACATCCCGGCCACCAGCGCCTCGCCGAGCGCCGGCGGGTACGCCAAGGTCGCCTCGCGCAGCGTGGTCACCTCCCCGCCGGGATCGGCGAGGACCCGGCACAGCGCCACCTCGCCGGCGTAGGCGTGGGAGTAGAACCCGAGCGGATGCCCGGCCTGCGTCCCCACCTCGTACCGGCCGGCCCGGCAGTCGTCCCACACCCGGTGGACCCGGTCGAGGTCGCGGTAGATCCAGTCGACGCGGTGCCCGCCGATCGTCAGCCAGCCGCCGCCGTTCACCCACGGGCCCCAGCCGCCGGGCTCGGTGATCTCGGGGGGCCTGTCCGCCACCTCAGCGGCCAGCGCCCGCAGCGCCGGCACGTCCGGCTCACCCCGGTAGTACAGGCCCAGGTCGTAGTCCGAGTCGGGGCGGTGGGTCCCCCGCGCCCTGCTCCCGCCGAGCACCACGGCCACCACCGAGGGCACCTCCACCAGCCGCCGGGCGAGCGCCCGCAGCGCCACGTCGTCCATGGGCCCGCATTCCAGCACACCCCGCCCGTCACCGCACACCCTTTCCACGCCCGCCCCCGCCCGGCAGGCCGTGTCCGGCGACGTGCCGCGTGAGCCGTCAGGGGGTGACGTACAGGTGGCAGGCGCGGGCGAGGAGGGGTGCGGTGGTGAAGTTGTCGTCGCACCACCGGTGCAGCAGGCCCGGTCCGGTCCCCCGGGGGGTGGCGCGGGGAGCCGGGCGCCCGGTGCCGGTGGGTAGGCCGCCCTCACCGGGGCGTCTGCCCCTGGCCTCGGGTCGTCGAACGCCCGCCCGCCCGCCTTCGGCGTCGGTCCCTCGGCTGTCGGGCCGTCGGGTGCCGGTTCCTCGGGCGTCGGTCCCTCGGGTGTCGGGCCGTCGGGTCGCCTGGCCCTCCCCGGTGGCGGGGGAGTGCCGTCTTCCGCCGGTGGGGGAGGGCTGCCGCGGGTCTCCCGCCCTCGGCGAGGGGCGCGGTGTGGTCTCCAGGCCCGTCGCCGCCTCGGGTCCGGCGTCCACGTTCCTGCCCGGCCCGGCGGCGCGGCCGGCCCTCGCCTCGCTGGCCCGACCGGCCGGGTGCCGCGTCCGCGTGCCCGCATCGTGCCCCGCCATGTGACGTGCGTGCCCACCGCTGCCAGGTCCGGCCGTGCGCCCGGCGGGTGCGTCCCCGGCCCGTCCGGTGTGCGTGTTGCCGGCTCGTCCCGGGCGGGCGTCGCCGGCTCGCCCGGCCGCGCGCCGCTCCTCGGCCTCCGGCGTGGCGCCCCGTACGGCTCGCGGGGCGGACGTCCCGCTCCCGGTGCGAAGGTCGGTGGCTCCGGAGCGCACGCCCCGGTCGCGTCCCGCGCGGTCATCGCCCCCCGGAGCACCGCCGGCGAGGTCATCGCCCCCCGGAGCACCGCCGGCGACGTCCCCGCCACCGCCGGGCACGCCCGCCGGGGAGGACGTCGCCGAGGAGCCGGCCGCGGCCACCCCGCCGCCCACCCCGCCGGAGTCCGCGTCGCCCGGCCGGTGCAGCCCCAGCCAGGCCCCCAGCAGCACCGCTGACCCGACGACCACCAGGACCGCCACCGTGGCGCGGTCCATCCCCGGTGGCGGGCCGGGCTCGTACACGGGGAACGGCGCGACCGGCACGGCCCGGCGGAACGCCGACGGCGGCCTGTCGTCACCCTGCTCATGATTCACCAGGTCAGCCATATCGCGCCCATTATGGGCGAGGGCGCGACGGAGGTCCCCGGCTTTGCCCCGCCTTGCCCTGCGCGAGTCGCGGCACCGCCGTCCGCCCGGATACCCGAGCCCGCGAGACGGAGACAGACGCAGGCACACGACCAGCCTTTGGTCGTCCGCCGGCCAAGTCGGCTCCGCCGCCGGGGCCCCGACTCTAGAGTCGGCCGGCATGACGTTGCTCCAGACACCGCAGGCGGGCCGGGTGCACGAGATCGACGCGCTGCGCGGGTTCGCGCTGGCCGGCATCCTCATCGCGAACATCGGCTACTTCGCCTCGCCCGGTCATCTCGTGGCGCGCTCGATGCCCGTCCCCGACGGGCCCGTGGCCCACGCCGTCACGGCCCTGGTGGCGACGAAGTTCTACATCCTGTTCTCGTTCCTGTTCGGCTACTCGTTCACGCTGCAGATGCGGGCCGCGGAACGCGCCGGGGCGAGCGTCCGGGCGCGGACCGTGCGGCGGTGTCTGGGGCTGTTCGCGCTCGGCCTCGCGCAGGGGCTGCTGGTGTGGGCGGGCGACATCCTCACGCTGTACGCCGTGCTCGGGCTGGTTCTGCTGGCGATGCGCGGCGTCCGCCCCCGCAGGGCCGTCACCGTCGCGGCGGTCGTCTTGGCCGCGCTGGCCCTGCTCTGGTGCGCGCTGGCCGCGCTGACCGCCCTCGCCCCGGCCGCCACGGGCCTCACCGCCGACGCCGCGGACCCCGCCGAGGCGGCCCGGGTGCTGGCTCTGGCCACCGGCGGCCCGCTCGACGTGCTGCGCATGCACCTGGAGTGCTACCCGCCGCTCGCCGCCTCGATCTGGCTCTTCCAGGGGCCCACGGCGCTGGCCATGTTCCTGCTCGGGCTGGCCGCGGGCAAGACACGGCTGCTGGAGGAGCCCGGCCGCTGGGCACACCTGCTCGGCCGCGTCCAGTGGGTGGGTTTCGGGATCGGCCTGCCCGGTGGTGTCCTGTTCGCCCTGACGAGCGGCTCCTCGGGTCCGGTCGAGCTGCTGGGACTGGCCGTGAACGGCCTCACCTCGCCGCTGCTCACCGCCGCCTACGTGGCCACGCTGCTGCGGGTCGTCCGGAGGTTCCCGGCGGCCGGACGCGCGCTCGCGCCGGCGGGCCGGACGGCCGCGTCCAACTACCTCGGGCAGTCCGTGCTCGCCTGCCTGGTCTTCACCGGGTACGGCCTGGCGCTCGCCGGGCGGCTGGAGCCGATCGCCGTCATGGGCGTCGCCGCGGCCGTCTACACGGTGCTGCTACTGCTCAGCGCGTGGTGGCTGCGCTCCCACCGGTACGGGCCCCTGGAGTACGGCCTGCGCCTGCTCACGAATCGGGGCTCGATAACTTGACCAAGCGCTCGCTTGAGAGGTATATCGAAGAGGGCGCACAGGTGGGCCGGCCGCGGACCCCCGCATCCTCCCGAGGGAGCACCATGAAGATCGACCTGCTCGAGGACACCTGGGAACGCGAGGTGCCGCACGACCAGTTCGCCTGGCTGCGCCGGAACGACCCCGTCCACTGGCACGAGGTCCCCGACGACACCGGCTTCTGGGCCGTCACCAGATACGACGACGTCAAGGCGATCAGCCGCGACACGCAGACCTGGTCCACCCAGCTCGGCACGGCCTTCATCCGCACCCAGACACCGGAGTTCATCGAGGTCGCCGGGCTCATGCTGCTCAACATGGACCCGCCCAAGCAAACCCGCTACCGGCGGCTGGTCAGCGCCGGCTTCACGCCCAGGACGATCGCCCGGCTCAAGGACAAGGTCAGGGAGCGCGCCGGGCGGATCGCCGACTCCGTCCTGGAGAAGGACGGCGAGGTCGAGTTCGTCACCGACGTCGCCGAGTACCTGCCGCTGCAGATGATCTGCGACCTCGTCGGCGTCCCCGAGGAGGACCACGCCAAGATCTTCGAATGGTCCAACCGCATGGTCGGCTTCCAGGACCCCGACTTCCGCACCACGTTCGAGGACGGCGAGGTCGCCGCCGCCGAGATCTTCGCCTACTGCGACGGGCTGGTGGACGAGCGGCGCGCGCACCCGCGCGACGACATCCTCACGGCCCTGGTGCAGGCGGAGATCGACGGCGACAGGCTCACCCGTGAGGAGATCGACGCCTTCTTCGTCATCCTGTGCGTCGCCGGCAACGAGACCACCCGAAACCTCATCGCGCACGCCATGCACGCGCTCATCGCCCACCCGGACAGCTACCGCGAACTCGCCGCCGGCCCCGACGACGAGGACCTGTGGCGCACCGCCACCGAGGAGTTCCTGCGCTGGGGCTCGTCGATCCACAACTTCCGGCGCACCGCGACGCGCGACACCGAACTGCGCGGCCGGCGGATCGCCGAGGGGGAGAAGGTGGTGACGTTCTACATGTCCGCCAACCGGGACGAGGACGTCTTCCCCGACCCGTACACCTTCGACATCCACCGCACCCCGAACGACCACGTGACCTTCGGCGGCGGGGGACCGCACTTCTGCCTGGGCGCCAACCTGGCCCGGCTGCAGATCTCCTGCATGATCAGGGAACTGCTGCGCCGCTTCTCCGCCGCCGAGCACACGGGTCCCGTACGCAGGATGCGCTCGGACTTCATCAACGGCATCAAGCACATGCCGCTGCGCTTCACCCCGAGAAGCTGACGACGCCGGAAAACCGGTGGATCGACGCCGGGTTCGCGGTCAGACTGCCCGGGTGACTGGAGACCGACTGGTACTGGCGGCGGGCACGGGCGAGAGCGCCGCGGTCAGGCGGCTGCTCGACCGGGGCGTGTCCGCCGACGCTCCGGACGCGTACGGCAGCACGGCCCTCTACCGGGCCGCCGTGCACGGTGACGCCGCGATCGTGCGGATGCTGCTCGCCGCCGGAGCCGACCCCGACCGGGAGAGCGGCGGCGACAGCGAGGGGCTGCCGTTGTGCGCCGCCGCCTGCTGGGGGCACGCCGAGGCGGTCGGCGCGCTGCTGGACGCCGGCGCCGATCCCGACCGCCGCGAGGACGGCGAGGGGAGTGCCATGACCGCGCTGCACTGGGCGGCGGCGAACGGGCACCTGGCCGTGGTGACGGCCCTCCTCGAACGGGGCGCGACCCCCGACCCGCCCGCCCCCGGCCGCACGCCCCTCGCGCACGCCGCCGAGAAGGGCCTGCCCGCCGTGGTCAGGGCCCTGCTGGGCCACGGCGCCGACCCCACCGCGGCCGACGACCGTGGCCTGCGCCCCGCCGACCTCGCCCGGCGTCACGTGGGACACGACGTCGAGGCCGGGCTGCGCGACCAGGCCGCCGCGTACGCGCCACCGGGAGCGCGGGTGAGGCTCCGCCGGGAGCGGGGAGAGGGCGGCGACGAGAGGGTGGTGGCCGAGGTCCGCGACGCGGACGGGGATCCGCGTTCGGAACACTGGCTCGGCACCGGTCACGCCGAGGTCGTCCGCCTCCTGGAGGAGGCCACGCGGACGCCGTGAGTGGCCCTCTGCTCGGCCGCCGGGGCCTCCGTGGTCCGGGGCTACGTGGTCTGGTCCTCCGTAGTCCGGGGGTCCGGGGGCTACATGGTCTGGTCCTCCGTGGTCCGGTCCGCCGCGCCCGTGCGCTCGGCGGCCGTGCCCGTGCGGTCGCGGTGGGTGAACATGTCGATCAGCACCCGCACCGGCACGTTCGCCTCGGTCGGGTGCCGGAAGCCCTGACCCGCGTCGATCGTGTAGTGGTTGCGCCGCCCCACCCGCACCGGGTCGAGGTAGCCGGCCTCCTTGAGGTCGGTGACGATGCCCTGCGCGGCGCGCTCCGTGATGCCGATCACGGCCGCGATGTCGCGCACGCGCACCTGCGGGTCACGAGCGATCTCCAGCAGCACGCGGGCATGGTTGGTGAGAAAGGTCCAGCGCGGCCGGTCATCAGTGCTCTTGCCCATGTCGCTCACTCCCAGGTGGGCCCGCAGCCGGGGTCCGGATTCCGCCGGGACGATCCACGGAAGATTTTATAGCGAAAAATCTTTCCTGTATTCTCTTGCACGCCTAACCTTAGGGGCTACACCACCCACCGCCAAGATGAGTGATCGCAAGCGCGAAGGACGATCGCATGTGCACAGCTGTTCACCTCATCGCCGTCACGTCCGCCCGCTGCCCGTCCACCGTGCGGTGAGTCGCGGTGGGCCGCGCTTCTGAGCTCGACCAGCGCCTCGACCAGCGGCGCCGGGCCGCGGCCGGCGCCGACGCATCCGACCGGGTGCTCCACACCGACGGCCTGCTGAGCGTCGTCTTCGACGGCACGCCCGGCCGGGCGGTGGTCCGGCTCGCCGGAGAGCTCGACACCACCAACCGCGGGGCGGTGGAGCGCGCGCTGCGCGAGGCCCACCGGCTCGACGCCGCGCTGGCCCTCGACCTCGAACGGCTGTCGTTCGTCGACGTCGCCGGGGCGCGGGCCCTGCTCGGCTTCGTCCACGAGACCTCGGCGCCGGTGCGCCACGTCCCCGGCCGGCTCCGCCGGCTGCTGGAGGTGCTCGGCCTCACCTTCTGACCCGCCGCGCCTCCGGGGGCGGCGCGCTGCCCCCGTCGAGGCGGGGCCGCGTCAGACGGGTGTCAGGTGCCGGGCCGGCCGTCGCCGGGCGGGGCGAGGGAGATCCAGACGGCCGTCGCGTCGTCGTGCGGCTTGCCGTGGCCGGGGGTGCCGTGCGCCGACTCGGCCTCGCGCACCTCCGCCAGCAGCCGCGCCGGCCCGTGCGCGGCAGCCGCCGCCATCAGCGCCTCCCAGCTCCGGCCGTACCATTCGACCAGCCGCGTCACCCCGTCGGTGAACATGCCGACCGCCCGTACCCCCGCCGCCGGCACCGACCCGGTCAACGCCTCGAACGCCGCGCCGGGGTCGGCCCCGGCCACCCAGAAGCCGCCCCGCCGGTTGCGCTGCGACGCGACCAGGTCGAGCGAGTACGGGCGGCCCCCGGGCAGGTGGCCGATGCGGTCGTCGTCGACGACGTCCAGAGTGCCGTCCGTGTGGAGCACGCCGACGGGGGAGTCGCACAGCACGAGGTACTCCAGATGCTCACCGGCACGGCGCACGATCGCGACGGTGGACGACGGCGAGTGCGGGTTGCCCAGGTCGCACGTGCCCCCGTGGGCGTCCTTCGTCACCGTGATCGCCCGGGACAGCGCCTCCGGCAGCGGGTCGCCCGCCTCCACCGGCTCGACCAGTGCTCGGGCCAGCGTCCGCACCAGCCACGGCACGCCGTGCTCGCACCCCGACTCCACGCCGCGCGGCGCCGTCGCCCCGTCGAGCACCGCGACCCACGCCGGACCGGCGATCACGTAGTCCTCGTTGACGCCGCCGGGAGCAGGGGCGGTGGCGTACGCGACGTGCAGCAATCGCTCTCCTCGCAGGCGTCGGCCGGGTCAGGCGGGCTGGTCCCAGATGCTCGCCGTGGGCACCCGATCGCCCAAGGTGCCGTCGAGGGCGGCCACCGCGTTGTCCAGGTCGTCGGTGGCGATGACGACCTTGACCCCGCCGAAGGCCGTGTAGGCGAGGTCGATGTTGACGTTCGCCTCGGCGAGCTGCCGCGTCAGCTCGCCCAGCGTGCCGGGACGGTCGTCGATGTCGACCACCAGCACCTGGCGTTCGTCGGCGATCCCCATCCCCGCGCCCTCGAGCGCCTGCCGGCACCGGGCCACGGCGTCGTCGTCGAGGAGCAGGTGGACCACGCCCTTGCCGTCGCCGGTGAAGGCCGCCAGGCCCCCGATGTTCACGCCGGCCTGGCCGGTGACCTGCCCCAGTCGGGCCAGCTCTCCCGGCTCGTCGTTGAGGATGACTGCCAGATCCGTGGACATCGTCCTCCAATCCTCTCACCAGCAAGGACATAGGACAATGCGCAGGTCGGTCCATGTCCGGGGCGGCATCGTCGGAGGAATCGGTGCGGAGGTCTTAAGTCCCTAGCAAAGGTGCGGAACGCCTCTCGGTGTCCCCGCCGGGACGGGGAACCATGGCCGTATGAAGGATCGACGCATCGTCGTGGGCGTGGACGGCACGCCGGGCTGCGAGGACGCCCTGCTGTGGGCGGCCGGTGAGGCGGAGCGGGCCGGGGCGCGGCTCGTCGTCGCGCACGCATGGGACGCCGGCGAGCGTCACGCCCCGTACGCGCCGCACGCCTGGCCCGACGACCTGCGATACCGGCGTTCCCGGGCCACCGCCGTCCTCGACCGGGCGGTCGCGCTCGCCCGCGAGGCCCGCCCCGGCCTCGGCGTCGAGCGGCGGCTCGTCGCGGGTCGCGCGGAGGCTGCGCTCACGCGGGTCGCGCGGGGAGCAGCGCTGCTGGTGCTGGGATCGGCCGCGCACCACGCCGGCGACGGCAGGCTCGGCGTGGTGGTGCTGTCGTGCCTGCGCTGGCCGCCGTGCCCGGTGACCGTCGTGCCCTGCCGCTCCGTCCCGGCGGCCCACGGCGGCGCGCCCAGCGGGCGGTTGCTCGAGTACGCGGGCGCCGGAGATCCCGAAACACCGTGACCGGGCGGTCCGGGACGCGGGGCCCGGTAGCCGTCGCCGGGGTGATGGCGCTGCTGCTGTCGGCGTGCGCCGGTGGCGGCACCACGGCCGGGCTCTCCCGGGTCGCCCCGGTGACGAGCCCCGGGGCGAGCCTGCCGGCGGAGCCGCCCGCGCAGCCGCCGCCCTCGCTCACCCGGGCCCGCGTCGACGCCGCCGTGGCCCGGCTCGACGGCGTGGTCCGTGACACGCTGGCCAGGACCGGTGTGCCCGGCATGTCGGTCGCCGTCGTGTACCGCGACCGGGTCGCCTACCTCAAGGGGTTCGGGGTGCGCCGGGTGGGCAGCCCCGGCGTCGTCGGCCCGGACACGCTCTTCCAGCTCGCCTCCCTGTCCAAGCCGCTGGCCGCCACCGTGGTCGCCGCCGTCGCCGGGCAGGGGACCGTCTCATGGGACGACCCGGTGGTGGAACACGACCCGCGGTTCGCGCTGGCCGACCCGTGGGTGACGCGCCACGCGACCCTGGCCGACCTGTTCGCCCACCGCAGTGGCCTGCCCGACCATGCCGGCGACCTGCTGGAGGATCTCGGCTACCGCCGCGGCTACATTCTGCGCCACCTGCGCGACGAGCCGCTGGCCCCGTTCCGCGCGACGTACGCGTACACCAACTTCGGCTTCACCGCGGCGGCGGTCGCGGTGGCCAGGGCGCGCGGGACGACCTGGGCGGACCTGTCGGCGCGGACCCTGTACGAGCCGCTCGGCATGACCGCCACCACCTCCCGCTTCGCCGCGTACGAGCGGGCGCCCGACAGGGCCGTGACGCACGTCCGGGTGGACGGCCGCTGGGAGGCCGGGCCGGTGCGCGACCCGCAGGCCCAGTCACCGGCGGGCGGGGCCGCCTCGACCGCCCGCGACCTCGCGGCGTGGATGCGCCTGCAGCTCGGCGGCGGGACGTTCAAGGGCAGGCGCGTCGTCGGCCAGGCGCAGCTCGGGCGGACGCACCTGCCGCACATCGTCTCGGCGCCCCCGCGGGCCCCGAACGGCCGGGCCGGCTTCTACGGGCTCGGCTGGAACGTGGACTACGACGAGCTGGGCCGGCTGCGGCTCGGCCACTCCGGCGCCTTCGAGCTGGGCGCGGCCACGGCGGTGACCCTGCTGCCGTCCGAAAGGCTCGGCATCGTGGCGCTCACC
Source organism: Nonomuraea muscovyensis (assembly GCF_014207745.1). Taxonomy (NCBI): domain Bacteria; kingdom Bacillati; phylum Actinomycetota; class Actinomycetes; order Streptosporangiales; family Streptosporangiaceae; genus Nonomuraea; species Nonomuraea muscovyensis. The sequence goes on along the minus strand of NZ_JACHJB010000002.1, from coordinate 1,349,820 downwards.
AACGGCCGGCCGGTCGGCGCGCCGGAGACCGTGGCGGCGACGTTCCTCGACATCGCGCAGCACGGCAGGCCGACGGTCGACTGGCCGGCCTTCCTCGGCAAGGTCTTCGCGGGGCTGGAGGAGGCCGGCCGGTCGAGGACCGACTACACCCGCCCGCCCGCGGACGCCGCGCCGGCCAGGCCGGCGGCCGCCTACGTGGGGACCTACGGCAACGACTACTACGGCCCGCTCACCGTCATGCGCGAGAGCGGCGGGCTGGTGATGCGGCTCGGCCCGCAGGGGGTGCGCCGCTTCCCGCTGCGCCACTACACCGGCGACACGTTCGCCTACGAGACGGGGGGCGAGAACGCCTCCGGCCTGTCCGGTGTCCGCTTCACGGCCGGGCCGGGCGGAGCGATCACGCAGGTCACCGTGGAGAGCCTCGACCGCGACGGCCTCGGCGCCTTCACCCGCCGCTGACTCACCCGCCGCCCGAGGTCGGCCAGCGCCGCCACACCAGGGTGCGGTAGCTGGCGTACCCGGTGTCCTCCCCCATCCAGTAGGGCGAGCTGCCGCTCAGCGCCAGCAACGGGGACAGCCACGGGCCCACCCGGTGCGCGACCATGACCGCCAGGTCCGGGTCCTCGATCTCGGCGTGCACCTGGGTCCCGCTGATGAGCTGCTCACGGGTCAGCACCTGGTAGTCGTCCAGCATCTGCTCGTAGCGCGGATCGGGGGAGACCTTCATCCGGTCCACGTCGCCCAGCGGCACGGTGCCCGCCGCCGCGATGCCCAGGCCCAGGTCGTCCGCCGCCGCGATCATCGTGCGGCGCAGGCCGGTCAGGTCACGCGCCAGCTCCTCCAGCGTGGGGAACGGCCTGCTGTTGGCCTCCACGGCCGAGCGCAGCAACTCCTGGGTGAACCGGTCCTTCGGCAGCCGGTCCAGCAGGTCGCCGGAGCGGGACACGAGGTGCCGCGTGCCGGCGTCGACGATGTGGAACTCCTCCTCCACTCCGACCGCGATGGTGCCCGTGGGATTCGTCATGGGGGCCGCTCCGGGGGTTGTTCCGTTCAAGGGTGAACGACAACTCCCCTGGAAACGGGTGCACGAACCCGTTACGCGGCCGGGATCGGCTCCTTGACGTGCGTACCCGGCACGTGCAGGTGCTCGTCGAGCCCGGCGGCGGACAGCAGGCGGTCCACCGCCGACGACCGGCGGATCAGGCTCACCGTCCCGCCCTTGTCCTCCATCGCCTGCCGCACGGCCACCAGGACGCGCAGCCCGGAGCAGTCGATGAACGACACGTCGCCCAGGTCCAGCTCCAGAGACGAGACGGCCGGATGCTCGACGGCGTTGTCCAAGGCGCTTGCGAAGGCTTCGGCGGTGGCGATGTCGATCTCGCCCTGGAGGCGCACCCTGGTGTGCCCCGCCATGGTCTCGACGGTGACGGTCAGCGGCTCCATCGCATCCTCCCAGCCTGGATCGACAGCGCTGCATTGTTCGCGAATGCGGCGATAGCAGGCAGGCCACCACATCTCCCGCTTAGCTGTCGCCCCCGCCTGCGTAAAATCTCCGTCTCGCGGTCGCCGCGGGGCCGGAGCACAAAAGCTCCTCATCACAACATTTACTTCGGCAAGAGCCTCAAACGCACCCAGATCAGTACCGTCATGAGCGAGGGTCCGACCCATCGTCTTCAAGGAGATTTCGCCATGACCTACCAAGCTCGGCAGCAGCACATCACCGGCTGGGTCGGCTGGGTCTGGTTCGCGGGCATCATGTTGATCCTGTCGGGCCTGTTCAACGCCGTCTCCGGTCTGTACGGCATCTTCTACCGCGCTGTGTACGTCCAGGCGGCCGGGAGCCTGCTGGTGTTCGACGTGACCGGGTGGGGATGGATCCATCTCCTGCTGGGCCTGGTGCTCATCGCCACGGGCATCGCGGTCAGCATCGGCCAGACGTGGGCGCGCGTGGTCGCCGTCGTCCTCGTCATGCTCAACGCGCTCACGCAGCTCATCTGGATCTCGGTCAACCCGTGGTGGTCGCTCGCCGTCATCGCGGTGGACGTGCTCGTCCTGTACGCGCTGATCGTGCACGGCCGGGAGGCCAAGGAGCTCAGCGGCTGAGCCCTGCGTCGCCGCGCGGGCCGGAGCCCCCCGCGACCCGGCCCGCCCGGCCGCCGCAGGTCACCCGCCGCAGGGGGTGTCCAGGGCGGCGACGAGTTCGCCGTCGCGTACGCGGACGGACGTGCCGAGCGCGGCGCCGGCGGCGGTGAAGCGGTCGCGCACCCGCCGCCAGTCGTCGCCGCGGGCCAGCCGGGTACGGGTGTAGTCCAGCTTGAGCGGCAGGGCGCGCAGCTCCACCGGGCCGGCGGGCGACAGGGTGACCAGCCACAGCAGCCCGAGGTCGTTGCGGGCGAGCGGGTCCACGGCGTAGTCGTCGATGAAGTCGCCCAGGTCGAACAGCACCCGCGGGGCCACGCCGTGGAAGGTGTGCGCCGAGTGCCCCGCCACCAGCGTGGCCCCGGCCCCGACGAGCGCGCCGGCGGCCCGGCGGACGTACGCAAGGGGCTCGGTGACCATGTTGGGCCCCCAGTGCGGGGTCACCAGCACCGCCTCACCCCGCCCGCGCAGCGCCGCCACCGTCGCGGTCACCCAGGACGGCACGCCGCCGGCCAGGTCGGCGTAGGCGATCCCGGGCCGGCGCGGCGTGGCGGCGAAGTCGCGGGGATGGTCGCTGAAGGCCACGACGCCCACGCGCGTCCCGCGCACGTCCAGGCAGGCCGGCCGCCGGGCCGCGGCCAGGTCCTCGCCCGCGCCCACGCAACCGATGCCCGCCCGGGCCAGGTGGCCGAGGGTGTCGAGCAGCGCCTCGAAGCCGTAGTCGAGGGCGTGGTTGTTGGCCAGGGTCACGCAGCCCACGCCGAGCTCGGCCAGCAGACCGGCTGCCTGCGGCGGCGCCCTGAAGTGGAACGGCTTGACCGGCGCCCGCCAGGGGGTGCCGCGCGAGGAGACGCAGCACTCCAGGTTCAGCAGGAAGAGATCGGCCTCGGCCAGCGGTTCGCGCACCTCGCCGGCGAAGAAGTCTTCCGCGCGGGGACGGCCGGTCAGGCGCTCTGCCACGCCGCGGCCGAGCATCGTGTCGCCGGCCAGGGCCAGGGTGATGGTCATCGGGGTCACCTCCCCTCCGCCTCCCCCTGCTGCCCTACCCCGCCGGCGGCGGCGAACCGCCCGCCGCGTGGTGTCCGGAAGATGATGTTTGCCGGGACGCCCCGGCCCGGCTATGGTTGACGACGTGACTGCCGGGTCGGCCATGGGCCAAGAGCGAGTGGGGCACCCGGCCGCGCCGTGACCTCAGGGCGGGCCCGCGGCCCGCCTTCGCGTGCGGCAGACATCTTCACCTCCGCCCCTCCTGGGGCGTTCCTCCCGCGGACCTTTTCCGCGTTCGTGACGAGCCCGTCCCCCCTGCCGGCCGGCATGCTCCGGCCCGGCCACGTCCGGCTCGTCCACCTCCTTCCTTTCCGCGCCCCGGCGCCCCTGCGGGCCCGTGGTCGCTTCGCCCTGCCCGAGTACGGCTTCGCGGGCATCCTGAACCGGAGAACACGACACCCCATGCCGCTAGATTTCAACCAGCAGATCATCGAGGAGTTCCGCGCCAACGGCGGGCGGGTCGGCGGCCCGTTCGAAGGAGCACGGCTGATCCTGCTGACGACCACCGGGGCCCGATCCGGAGCCCCGCACACGACCCCGCTCGGCTACCTGCCCGACGGCGGCGAGCGCATCATCGTCATCGGCTCGGCCGGCGGCTCGCCGAAGCACCCCGACTGGTACCACAACGTGCTCGCCCACCCCCGGGTGACGGTCGAGAACGGCGTGTTCACCTACGAGGCGGAGGCCACCGTCCTAGACGGCGCCGAACGCGACAGCATCTTCGCCCGCGCCGTCGAGAACGACCCCGGCTGGGCCGAGTACCAGGCCAAAACGGACCGCGTCATCCCGGTCGTGGCGCTGACGGAGGTGCCCGTCGCCGGGCCGCCGAACATCAACGCCCCGTCGTTCGGCGCGGCGCTGAAGGCCGTCCACGACGCCTTCCGGCGCGAGCTGGCCCTGGTGCGCAAGGAGATCGCCACCGCCGGGCCCGGCCTCGGAGCCCAGCTCCGGATCAACTGCCTGACCGTCTGCCAGGGGCTGCACCACCACCACGTCCACGAGGACCAGGGGATGTTCCCCGCCCTCGCCCGGCAGCACCCCTCGCTCGCACCCACCCTGGAACGGCTCGGGGAGGAGCACCGCAGGGTGGCCGCCCTCCTGGAGGAGCTGCAGACCGTCATCTCGGGCGACGATCCCGACCACCTCCGGGTGGCGGCCGAGGTCGAACGGCTCAGCGACGAGCTGGAACGGCACCTGGCGTACGAGGAGGAACAGCTCATCCCCATCCTCGACGGCACGGCTTCCTGACCCGCCCCCTCGTGCCCCGTGCCGCCGGACCGGCGGCACGGGGCAGGCCGATGGCGAGCAGGACGGTGGAGAGCAGGGCGGGTGGCGGGTCAGGCGTCGAGGAGCGACAGGTCGAGGCCGGCCAGGCGACCCGGGTCGGAGAGGATGTCGATCGCGGCGATCCGGCCGTCCGCGACGGTGAAACTGAGCACCGACATCGGCTGCCCGTCCGCCGCGCTGACGAACCCCGCCATCCCGTTGACCAGCGCCGGGTGCACCGCGTAGGCGGTGGCGAACCGGTGGAAGGTGTCCAGCATCCCCGCCACCGCCGCCACGCCGTTCACCCTGACCAGCCCGGCGCCGACGGCGCCACGGTCGGCGCGCAGCACGACGTCGGGGTCGAGGATCGCCACCAGCGCGTGAAAGTCGCCGTCACGCGCCGCGGCGAGGAACGCGTCGACGGCCTGCCGCTGCCGGGCCAGGTCGGGGTCGGGCGCGGGGGCCGCGCCGCGCACGCGGGTGCGGGCGCGGCTGGCCATCTTCCTGGCCGCCGCCGGAGTGCGGCCCACGATCGGCGCGATCTCCTCGAACGGCACGCCGAACATGTCGTGCAACACGAACGCCAGCCGCTCGGCCGGGGCCAGCGACTCCAGCACCACGAGCAGCGCCAGCCCGACGGAGTCGGCGATCAGCGCCTGCTGCTCGGGGTCGGCCCCGTCAGCGGGGGACACGACCGGGTCGGGCAGGTGCTCCTCGAACGACCCCTCCCGCCGCGAGGTGCGGGAACGCAGCATGTCCAGGCACACCCGGCCGACCACCGTGGTCAGCCAGCCGCCCAGGTTCGTCACGTCGCTCGTGTCGGTCCGGCTCAGCCGCAGCCAGGCCTCCTGCACGGCGTCGTCGGCCTCGGCCAGCGACCCGAGCATCCGGTAGGCCACCGCCTTCAGGTGGCTCCGGTGCGCCTCGAACCGGTCGGCCAGGTAGTCGCTGTCGTTCACGCTCGTGTTCCTCTCACGGGGTCGTCAGTGTTCTGACGCGCCGAAGGGGGACGATGTGACCGCCTTCGGGGCGCGGCGGTGGGACTCCGGCCGGGGCGGTGTCACACGGCGGTGGGCCGCGCCGGGGCGCCCAGCCGTTTGTAGTAGAAGCTGCAGTCCTTCAGCGAGCCGGCCGGGTCGGCGGCGTAGCCGGGCACGACGCCGTACCTGGCCCAGCCGGCGGCGGGGTAGAGGCGGTCGGCCGTGCTGCCGGTCTCGGTGTCCAGCAGCAGGAGGGTGACGCCGGCCTCGGCGGCCGCCCACTCGGCGGTGCCGAGCAGGGCGCGGCCCAGGCCGTGCCCGCGGGCGCCGGGGTGGACCATCAGCTTGACGATCTCGGCGCGGTGGCCGCCGTTGGGTTTGCGCTCCAGCGCCAAACCGATGACGCCCACGATGCCGGTGGGGCCGGTGACGCCCTGGGAGGCGCGCGCGACCCACAGGCGCAGGCCGCCGTCGGCCACGGCCGGCTCCTGGGCGCGCCACCAGGCGGCCGCCTCGGCACGGCCGAAGGGCAGCACGAAGCCGAGGGAGGCGCCGCCGGCGACGACGTCGGCGAGCAGACCGGCCAGGCCCGTCACGTCGTCGCGGAAGTCGCCGGCGGCCAGGCGGGTGATCGGGTGGTGCACGGTCGTTCCTTCGTACGGGGGACGGTCAGGGGAGGACGATCACGAGGGCGTAGCGGGCAGGCCCCGGCCCCGGGTTGTGGAAGCGGGAGCGGCCCCACAGCCGGAACCGCAGGCAGTCTCCCGTCTTGATCCGGTGGGTGCCGCCACCCGCGCTGACCTCCAGGGTGCCGTCGAGTACCCAGATGTGCTGTTCGAGCCCGGCGACCGGTGGCTCGTCGTAGGAGATGTCGGCGCCCGGCCGCAGCGTGCCCTCGACCAGCTCGCCCCGCGAACCCGGGTGGGGCGGCGACACCGAGCGGCGGGTGAAGCCGGAGGCCTCGTCACGCCACACCGTCTGCCGGTCGGCCCGGACGAGCTGCGGAAAGTCGGCCTCGGCCTCGGCCAGCAGCTGCGACATCGTCCGGCCGTAGGCCGAGCACAGCTTGCCGAGCATGGCCGCGGTCGGGCTGATCTCGGCCCGCTCCAGCCGCGACAGCGTCGAGCGGCTGACGCCGGTGCGCGCCGCCAGCTCCTCCAGCGACCAGCCGTGCTCGGCGCGCAGGTGCGCGAGCCGTCCGGCCAGGCGCGCCTCGACCGGATCGACCTCGGTCTTTCCCATATATGGGAGCATATCCCGGACGAGAGACGTGCCGCCACCCTTCGACGGTAACGCGAACGTCGCGGGACTAGGTTCGGCCGTATGGCACTCTCCTCGCAAACCGGACGCCGCGACAGGCGGCTCGCCCTGGTCGCGGCAGGCGTCACCGTCGTGCTGTGGGCCTCCGCCTTCGTCTCCATCCGCAGCGCCGGGACGGCGTACTCGCCCGGCGCGCTGGCGCTCGGGCGGCTGCTCGCCGGCACCCTGGTGCTGGGCGCGATCAGCCTGGTCCGCCGCGAGGGGTGGCCGCCGCGCGCCGCGTGGCCGGGGATCGTCTGGTCGGGCGTGCTGTGGTTCGGCCTGTACATGGTGGCGCTCAACTGGGCGGAGCGGGAGGTGGACGCGGGCACGGCGGCCATGGTCGTCAACGTCGGACCGATCCTCATCGCGTTGTTCGCCGGCAGGCTGCTGGGCGAGGGGCTGCCGCGGCCGCTGCTCGCCGGCATGGTGGTGTCGTTCGCCGGTGCCGCCGTGGTGGGCCTGTCGATGTCCGGCGCCTCGACGTCCGGGACGGGCCAGGCGTCCGTGCTCGGCGTGCTGCTCTGCCTGCTGGCCGCCGCCGCGTACGCCGCCGGGGTCGTCGCGCAGAAGCCCGCCCTGCGGCACGCCGGCGCCCTGCAAGTGACGACGTTCGGCTGCCTCATCGGGGCCGTCGCCTGCCTGCCGTTCGCCGGCGTCCTGGTGTCGGAGGCCGCGCGGGCGCCGCTCGCCGCGACGGCCAACATGATCTACCTGGGCGTGTTCCCGACCGCCCTGGCATTCACCACCTGGGCCTACGCGCTGGCCCGGACGACAGCCGGACGGATGGGAGCCACCACCTACGTGGTGCCCGCGCTGGTGGTGCTGATGTCGTGGCTGGCGCTGGGCGAGGTGCCGGGCCTGCTCGCCCTGGCCGGCGGCGCGCTCTGCCTGGCGGGCGTGGCCGTCTCGCGCCGCCGCCCGCCCGCCCCCCGCCCGGCCTGACCGCGCCGCGCCGCCCGTCCTCCCACCTCGGCCGGGTCGTCGATGCCGGCGGTCAGCTCGTCCTGGAACCGAGCAAACCTCGTCGATAACCCTCGCCGACGGCGGCGGCGCGGTCGCGGACGCCGAGTTTGTCGTAGATGTGCAGCAGGTGGGTCTTGATGCTGGCCTCGCTGATGAAGAGTTTGACCGCCGCCTGGCGATTGGAGGCGCCGTCGGCAACCAGGGCGAGAACTTGGAGTTCGCGGTCGGTAAGGGCAGCCTTCACCGGTCGGCGGACCTGGCCCATCAGACGGCCGGCAACGGAAGGGGACAGAACCGGCTCGCCCGCGGCGGCGGCGCGGACGGCGCGCAGGAGTTCGTCGGTGGGGGCGTCTTTGAGGAGGTAGCCGGTGGCGCCGGCTTCGATGGCGGGCAGGACGTCGGAGTCGCCGTCGAAGGTGGTCAGGACGAGGGTCTTGATGCGGGGGTGGGAGTGGCGCAGGGCGGTGATGGCGCTGACGCCGTCCATTTCGGGCATGCGCAGGTCCATGAGGACGACGTCGACGTCAAGGGCGGCGGCGCGTTCGATGCCTTCGCGGCCGTTGGCGGCTTCGCCGGCGACCTCGATGTCGGGTTCGGCTTCGAAGGCGGCGCGCAGGCCATCGCGGACGATGGGGTGGTCGTCCACGATGAGGAGGCGGATCATCGCTGGTCTCCTTGGAGCGCGGGGACGGTGGCGCTGACGGCGGTGCCCTCGCCGGGCGTGCTCTCGATTTCGAGGGAGCCGCCGACGCCGCGTACGCGTTGTCTCATGCTGCTGAGTCCGAATCCTTCGCCGTTGGGGTGGTGGATGCCGGTGCCGTTGTCGCGCACGTCGAGGAGGACGACGGGGCCGGTGTAGGAGAGGGTGAGGCCGGCGCGGGTGGCGCCCGCGTGTTTGGCGACGTTGGTGAGGGCTTCCTGGGCGACGCGGAAGAGGGTGACCTCGATGGCGGGGCTGAGGGGGACGCGGTCGCCGGTCACTTCGACGTGGAGGTCGACACCGGTGCTCTGGGACCAGCCGCGGGCCAGGGTGGTCATGGCTTCGGGGAGGTGGGCGTCCTCGAGCTGGTGGGGCTGGAGGGCCGAGACGGAGCGGCGGGCTTCGGTGAGGCTGTCCTGGGCGAGGTTGAGCGCGAGTTCGAGGTGGGTGCCGGAATCCTTGACACGTTGCGCGGCGCGTAGCTGGGTGATGATGCCGGTGAGGCCCTGGGCGAGAGTGTCATGGATCTCGCGTGCCATGCGCTGGCGTTCGTCGAGGATGCCGGCCTGGTGGGCCTGGGTGAGGAGCTGGGCGTGGAGGCCGGCGTTCTCCTCCAGGGCGGTCTGAAGGTCGCTGACTGCTTTCCGGTATTTGCGCTGCCGCTCCTCGATCTTGATGCCTGCGATGGAGCCACCGCCGATGGCGATGGTCTGCACGGCGATGATCGCCAGGTAGAAGGCGATGAGCTGGATGGTGGCCTGGCCCCAGTCGAGCGTCGATCCGTAGAGGACGAAGGAGGTGGCGGCGACGGCGGCAAAGGTCCACTTGGAGGGAGCGAAGTTGGTGGCGAGGAAGAAGCCGGAGATGCAGTAGATGACGAATATGGGGTCGTGCAAGGCCAGCAGCGCGGCGGTGGCCAGGACGCCGACGAAGTGAATGGTGACGGCGACTCTCCGCAGGCGCACGGCGGCGGGGAGGAGGGTGCGTGTGCCGACAATCCAGGCGAGGGCCAGAGCGGTGAGCCCGAGGATACGGGGGATCCCGCCTGCGGGCTGGTCGGGTGAGGCCAGGCTGATGACGAGGGAAACGGCGAGGGTGACGTAGGGGACGATCTCGACGACGTTCTCGAAGCGTCGTTCCCAAGTGGAGAGCGGGAAGGGGTCGTTCATCCGGGGCGTGCCTCTCCTCTCGGGTACGGACGGGTTTCAGCTGGTAGTGGCCGATGACGATGAGCTTAGGCGCATGGGGATCAGGATGGCGTAGCCGTACATGAGCAGCCCTAGGGCGATCATGAAGGTGATGGTGGGCCATTGCCAGATCGGCGGGAGATGAAGGGCGAGGAACCATACGGGGCCCTCGACGCCGAAGATCTTCATGGCCATGGGCGCGAGCCCCTGGGGGAACAGAGGAAGCCAGGCGATGAGGTAGCAGATCGTGACGCCGATGCGGTGCTGGATGGGGAGGTCCGCGGTGGTGGGCTTGTCGGCCTCGGGTGCCGGGCCGTGCTTCATGAGGTTGAGCAGATCGATCCCGTGGCTCTCGAGCCTGCGGTAGGCGATCTTGCCGAATCCCCAGATGCTGAGGGCGCCGGTCAGCAGACCAACGGCGATGCCGGCCAACGGGTGAAGGAGGATGACGCCCGCCGCGGGAAGAGCGGTTGCGGGGACCGCGACGAGCACGAGCCAGGCGAGGCCGGTTTCAGCGGTTTCGTCGGCGCCGGTGCTGAGCGGGTTGCCGCCGCGCTTGTGCGGGTCGGTGCCGGGGACCAGCGAGATGACGCCGAGCAGGACGATGACCCCGGCGCCGCCGCCGAGGAGGGCGGGGAGCAGGCCGAGTACCCACGGCCAGGCCCAGGTCTGGCCGCTGACGACGGTGCCGGCCAGGGAGAGGACCACTGCGGCCGGGCCGACGGTGAGGAGCCAGGCCAACTGACGTCCGCGGACGTCGGCGCGTTCCGCACCGGGGGTCATGAGGGTGAGCCAGAGGGCCGTCCCGTCGGCGCCGTAGAGGTTGGCCGAGGTCGCGGCGGCCATCACGATCGCGATGAGTCCCGTGAAGGGGACCATGATCCAGGCATCGATGGTGACGAGCAGGAGGGGGGTGACGATGGCGTAGGAGAAGGCGGTGGCGAGGAACTGGATGCGGACGAGGTCGCGCCACCAGGCGCGCAGTTCCTTGGCGGCGACGATGCGGGCGCCGCTGGTGGTGGGGAAGGGGCGGGGCGTGCCGCGGCGGGGCGGCACACCACCGCGTGCGGCCGAGACGACGCGCCGCGACAACAGGCCGGCCCAGGCGGCCAGGAGGAGGGCGATCACTCCGGCGTTGGCGACGAGGATGGCGAGGGCGAGGGGCCAGGGGGCTTCGACGGCGGCCACGCCCCATCCGGACGGCAGGACGCGGACCAGGACCTGGGACCAGGCGGTGGTGTCGGTGCCGCCCAGAGCTGCGACGGGTGCCCAGCCGTTGCTGCACAGGGCGATGGCGGTGCCGGTTACGATGCCGACGGCGGCCGCGGTGGCGCGGGATCTGACGAACAGGCCGATGAGCGCCACGATGACGCGGGAGATCATCACCATGGTGATGAGCGTGGTGACGGCTGCTGCCAGGCCGATGAGCACTCCGGCCGGGCCGAAGCGCCAGCCGTACACGGGCAGGGACAGCAGGGCGATGAGATTGACCGCGGGTGCGGGGCCCGCGAAGGCTCCGGCGAGCAGTGCCGCCGCGATCCGGCCTGGCGTGGCCGGGAGCATGGAGAAGTATTCGGGGCGCAGGGCCTCGCTGCCGCCCCCGATGAAGATGGGGCCGAAGATCCAGCCGGAGAGCCACACGGCCAGGGTGAGGGGCAGGTAGGCGGGCCACAGGACGGCGACGGCGATCGTTGCGAGGGCCAGGATCAGCCCGAGCGATACGCCGGTGTAGAGGTTGGAGGCGTTGTCGCCGCGCAGGGAGTTGCGCATGAGTGCCAGCCGCATGCGGATCATGTGCTGTGCCAGGGCGGCCGGGCCGGGGGTCAGGAGGTGAGCCATGCCAGCCCCTCCGTTCCGCCGGCACGGGCGCCGACGAGGTCGACGAAGGCGTCCTCCAGGGTTCCGGCGCCGCGTACGTCGGCCAGCCGCCCGGCGGCTACGACGCGGCCGCCGGAGATGACGCCCACGTGGTCGCAGAGCTGCTCGACGAGGGCCATGACATGGCTGGAGATGATCACGGAGCCGCCGTTGCCTGCGAACCTGCGCAGAATGGTCCTGATCGTGGCTGCGGAGACGGGGTCGACGGCCTCGAAGGGCTCGTCCAGGACGAGCAGGCGGGGTGCGTGCAGGAGGGCGACGGCCAGACCGATCTTCTTGCGCATGCCGGTGGAGTATTCGATGACCAGGGTCCGCTCGGCGGAGTCGAGTTCGAGGATCTGGAGGAGTTCGTCGGTGCGCTCGGCGACGACGGCGGGCTGCAGACCGCGCAGCAGGCCGAGGTGGGTGAGGACCTCTCGGCCGGTGAGCCGTTCCGGCATGGCGTTGCCGTCGGGTAGTACGCCGATCAGTCCCTTGGCCTGGACGGTGTCACGCCAGACGTCGACGCCGAAGATCTCGGCGCTGCCGGCGTCGGGGCGGAGCAGGCCGACGGCCATGGCCAGGGTGGTGGTCTTGCCGGCCCCGTTGGGGCCGACCAGGCCGTAGAAGGATCCGGCGGGGACGGTGAGGTGGATGTCGTCGACGGCCAGGTGGTCGCCGAAGGCTTTGCGGAGGCCGGTGGTGCGGAGGGCGGGCTCCCGGTGTGTTGGCATGCCTTGAGAATCGCGTGGGGGCGGGGGTGGCGGATCCTCCGGCCGGAGAGCGGGATGGTGGATTCCGGCATCAACCGATCGGTTGATGCCGGAGGGGGCGGCTGGTCCGTGTTGCGGGTCACAGTGTCACTGTCCACCAGCACATGTTCGGCTGCCTCGACCAGACTCTGAACAGGCGCAGCTCCGTAAGATCGCCTCCCGGATCCCCGCCGATGCCATCGAGCGCATCGCCGCCGAGGTCGAGAAGAACGGCCACCCATATCGAGAACGCTGAGTGGCGGTAACTCCGCCCGCGACGGCTCACTAACGCCGCTGGCCGTTCGGTTGTTGCTCCTGGCCGCCGCCGCGGTCCTCCGCGCCTGGGCGAAGAGGCGCCCAGCCGCATTCGGGACCGACGCCCTGACTCCCTACAGTTGATCACGTGGTGAACCACTCAATCCCGGCATCCACCGCCCGTGATGGCATGCTCGACACCCCCGGCCGGGTCCCGGCCCCTGATCTGGCCCGCGGCTTCATGCTGCTGGCCATAGCCTTCGCGCACGCGCCGCTGTTCGTGCTCACCCTTGACCGCGGAGATCCCGTGGCCAACGACGTGATCAACGTGTTCCACAACTTCTTCGTCAACAACCACGCGCGCCCGATGTTCGCGTTCCTGTTCGGCTACTCACTGGTTCAGCTGCTGAACCGGCGGATGGAACGCGGCGGCGACTGGGTGAGGACTCGCACGTTGCTACGCCGCCGAGGATGGTGGCTCGTCGCGATCGGTTTCGTCCACATGGCGGTGCTCGCCCCCATCGACATCCTGGCCGCGTACGGGCTCAGCGCCGTCCTGCTCGTCGGCCTGCTGCGCGCCAAGGACGCGACTTTGCTGTGGACGGCGGGAATCGGCCTGGTCCCGGCGACGGCCCTGGCCGGCTTCGCCACGTGGTATCCGATGGCGCACGACAGCTCGCCCTACGGTGCGGGAAGCATCGCCGCCGGGGCCGACGGTCCCTGGGCGTTGCTCGCCGAGCGCCTCCAGGTCTGGCCCTTCGCCCTGATCACCGGAGTCCTCATGGTTATTCCCGGTGTGCTCGTCGGCGTGTGGGCGGCGCGGCGGCGGCTGCTGGACGAGCCGGTCCGCCACCGCGGATACTTGCGCAACGCCGCGATCGTCACTCTTTCGCTGTCCGTCCTTGGCGCACTCCCCGCCGGCCTGGTGCAGCTGGGGGTGTGGGCCGAGGCGTCGGCGGGCGCTCTGTGGTTCGCGGCGCTCGCACAGCCGCTCACCGGATACGCGGGCGGGATCGGCATGGCCGCCGTCATCGGGCTGATCGCGATCCCGGCCGGCCGGGGGCCGAACCGTTTCGCCACCGTCGTCCAGGCGCTCGGCCAGCGCTCGATGAGCCTCTATCTCTTTCAGTCCGTGGTGTTCGTCCTGGTCTTCTACCCGTACGGGCTTGCGTTGCAGGACGACCTCGGGTTGGCCGGCGCCACGGGGGTGGCCGCGGCCACCTGGGTGGTATCCGTCGCTCTCGCCGAGCTCATGCGCCGAGCCGGCTACCGGGGGCCTGCGGAGATCCTGCTGCGCCGCCTCGCCTACCGATGAGCCGCGCCAATGCTCTCACCTGACCGTGGCCGTTGGCAGGTCTCATGGCCCATGCGCGCAGCAAAGCCCAGGTCTGCCGGCCGGCCAACTTACAGTTGTCCGCGTGCTGATCCGGCGTGACGCGAAGGCGCCGGCTCTCCCGGAGAGCGGCAACGCCTCCGGGCTTACGTTGCCGGCGAGCTGCTGGCCCACATCTCCCCAGCACACAGCGAGAACGTCAACTTCTTCGGGTGATCACCGTCGACGTGGAGGCGGAGCTGGCCAAGCTGGACGGCGGTGGCTGGCGGCCGCTGCTCCCGGTTCCTGCGGACGTGACGGTGATGTGACCCCGCCAGGACCAGGGGCCAACCTTGGGCGCGAGGACGCGCGCCCGTCGTCGAAGGCCGATCACGACCTTGGGCCGGCGCTGTCCGCCTGTTTCGCTCCGGCGAAATCTGCTCCGATGATGACAATGCCGGACGTGAAGCGCAGGTGTCAGATGATTTCGATGTTGGCCATCATTCCCATGTCTTCATGTTCGGCGTTGTGGCAGTGGAAGAGATAGCGGCCGCGGTAGCCGTCGAAACGGGTGATGATCTCCACCGATTCAGCCGGTCGCAAGGAGACGGTGTCCTTGAGGCCGGCGTCGTGGGGCAGTGGCGGCCTGCCGCTGCGCGAGAGCACCCGGAAGCCGACCAGGTGCAGGTGGATGGGATGGTGGACGTCGGCGACCAGTCGCCATATTTCGACGTCGCCGAGGTGGGTGGTGACGTCGGTGCGGGCGGGGTCGAACGGTTCGCCGCCGATCAGCCAGCCGTGGCCGCCGTGCATCTGTCCGGCGCGGAAGGAGAAGTCGCGCACCCTGACGGCGTCCGACCGTCGCCATATCGGCAGATCGGTGGACAGCGTGCGCGGGATGCGACTGTCGTCGGAGGCCCTGCGCGCGATGCGGAAGGCCATCACCTCGCGGGTTCGGCCGGAGCCGAGCCGGTTGAGGAGTCTGACGCGGCTGCCGACCGGGACACCCTTGAAGTCGATGATCACGTCGTAACGTTCGGCGGGTGCGATCGGCAGGAGCCGGTGGGTGACCGGCGCCGTGAGCAGCCCCTGGTCGGCGCCGATCTGGACGAGATCGAGCAGGCGTCCGTCGTCGCTGACCGCTTCGAGCTCATAGTGGCGGGCGTTGGAGGCGTTCAGGATGCGCAGCCGGTAGCGGGCCGCGTCGACCTCGTGCACCGGCCACGGGGCGCCGTTGACCAGGATCACGTCACCGAGGACTCCGGCCAGATACGCCTCGCGAACGCCCGGCCGCCGGCGCAGTGCAGGGTCGAGGGCGGGATAGTCGAGGCTGCCGTCGGCGGCGAACGCACGGTCGGCGATCATAAGCGGCAGCTCGCGCCGCCCCGCGGGCAGGCCGAGCGAGTCCTCGGCGTCGTCGCGCACGATGTGCAGCCCGGCCAGACCCCGCCAGATCGCGGGGGCGGTGAAGTCCATCCGGTGGTCGTGATACCACAGCAGCGCCGGCCGCTGGTCCAGCGGGAACGTGTAGTCCCGCGTCAGCCTGGTCAGCACAGCCTGCGGATCGTGCATGCCATGCCCCGGCCCGCCAGGGCCGGTGTGTGTGACGTGGGCGTCCGGCCAGCCCTCAGGCAGGACGAGGTCGGTCGGGTACCCGTCGGAAGGCGCCGGGGTCCGGCCGCCGTGCAGGTGTACGACGGTCGGTACGGGCAACTCGTTGCGATGCGTCACGGTGATCGGCCGGCCGCGGCGCGACTCGATCGTCGGCCCCGGGAAGGCGCCCTCATACGTCCACAACGGCGTCCTGACACCAGGCAGGATCTCCGCGGTCGCCTCGCGCTGGGTGATCTCATAACGGTCGGCACCGCCCGAGGTGCTGACCGGCGCCAGCACGGAGGGAAGTGGCAACGACACCTGGAACGCGGGCGGCAGCGGCACGGCGCTGCGCAACTCGGCACCGGTGAACGGCGGCCGGCGGGCCAGCGCCGCCGAGGTCGACAGCCCGGTGACCGCCATCAGCCCGAGCGCACCGCCGATGCCCAGCACCCGCCGCCTGGCCATGGCATGGGCACGACCGGATCGGTCGTCATCGTGCTCACGCATGGCCGGCTTCCTGCTGCTTCGGCTCCTCCACGGTCTGCGGGATCGGCGGTCGCCGCCGGAGGGGCCGGAGCCACACGGCGATGAACAGCACGACGAGCCCGGCGACGGTCATCACCCCCAACGGGAGGTGCAACCACAGCGCGCCGTCAAGCCCGGCCAAGTACTGCACCGTCTCGGCCACCACCACAGCCAACGTGGCAAAGAACGGCCAGACCCGACGCAGCCGAACCCAGACCACGATCGCCACGATCACCTGCACCAAGCCGATAGCGGACACCACGTCGGCGCCGACCGCATGCCAGCGCAAGCCGTCGTAGTCACCGCTCAGGTACACACCAGCGAACACTGGCTGACCGACGACCGCCACCGTATGCGCGCTGACGACAGCCCGCAGGACCCGCCCGGAGAGCATCGTGCGATGCGGGGCCTCAGGCACCGCCGCGCGGAACCGGTTGGTGACCATGAGCGTACTCCTCACTCCGTTCCTCGGCACGGCCGTAGACCGCATCCAACAGGTCGCGGGCGAAACGGCCGGGATCGTCCAGGCCCACGGCCGCCAGGGTGTGGGGGCCGCCGACGAGCAGGTGCGGGATCGCGGCGTGCATGGCCAGGGTGACGGCGGCGGCGCGCTCCGGTGTGACCGGTAGCCCGGCGGCCCGCTGCGCCTCCTCGAAGGCGGTGAGGTCGGCCGCCGCGATGCCGTCCAAGATGGCGGCCAGCCAGGGAGCGCGGGCCGCCTCCGCATGGAGTTCGAGGTAGGCGAGCAGCCGCTGCCGGCCAGGGCCCGCGGCCTCGGCCAGCAGCGCGCCCATCATGGCCACGAGCGTCGCCCGGTCGGTGATCACCGGTCTGGGCAGATCGCGGTAGAGCTCGACGCACCGCTCGGCGATCGCCTGCAGCAGGGACTGCCTGGTCGGGAAGTAGTTCTTGGAAGTGCCGGGGGGCACACCCGCCGCAGCGTCCACCGCGCGGTGCGTCAGCCCGCGCCCACCCTGCTCGGCCAGCACCTCGATAGCCGCGTCCCGTAGCCGGCCTCGCCGGTCCCGATTCGCCATGGATGCAAGGTTACCCCAAATGTGGTACCACAAATGTGGTGATTCTCTGACTGTGATCGGGCTCAGAAGAGCCGGCTGGCGCGTACGTGTGCCCGAACGGCCGCACCACTCTGGAGCGGTACGGCACGGCCTCTGGGATCCACCCCCACCGCGACACGCGGCGCCGCGTTAAGGGCACCCCATGGCGCCTGCCGCGGCGGCCGGAGCGCCGCGGATGGCGCGCCGCCACCCGGTCGACCACTCCATGCCGGTCATCGACATCCCGGGGGCGCCATCCCCACGGGCATCGCCGGCCTCTGCCGCTGAGCTGCCATCCACGGCGCCTCGTGCACGGAGCACGCGGTGGGTGGTCTCGGTTTCGTGCCGCTTGATCAGCGCCAGCGCGATCATCATCGGCGCGTGCACGGTATTGAGCCGAGCCGAGCTCAGTGCCTCCAGAATCTGACCAACCCGGCCCGGCAGATCGGTGTAGGACACCTCGAACACCCGCGGCCGGTGCTGCCGAGGGAGACACCGAGCGAGCATCGTGCACGCCCTTAGCGCGGGTCCATGAGGACGTCGGACTTCGTGACACTGCGAAGGCAGGGAAAAGTCGTAACTGGGCGTCTCTCGTTCCGGCGGTGGAGTTCGCAGCGGGGCAGGGGACGGCCGATGCGCGGCTGTTCGCCTCTTTCACCCCGTCAGCTGAGTGCTGCTGGGCGGCTACGGAAGCGTGAGCCGTGTGCGTGCCTGTGTGGTGCTGTCCGGGTGTGAGTGTCGAGGAAGACACGCACCGCGCCTGCCCACACGAATGCGGATCCGAGCAGATGCGCGACGATGACGGTCTCGGCGAGGCCGGTGGCGATCTGCGTGAGACCGATGAGTCCCTGCCCGACAAACACGGCGATGAACAGCGTGGTGCGCCCATGCGCGGTCGAGCCTCGATCTTGCCGGGTTCTGGCCCACAGGACGGAGGCGATGGCGAGCACGAGCACGGCGGCGGCCGCGTGCAGCCAGGCCATCGCGGTCCAGTTCAACGGCATGCGCGCACGCCGGAGGAGTCGCCCGCGTGCGGCCCGGTGCCGGTGGCGAGCGTACCGGTCACGACGAGCAGCGCCGTGGCCGCGGGCAGGGCCGCGGGCAGGGCCGCGGGCAGGCGGCCGACGGGGGTGGGCGACGCCTTCGCCGCCCAGATCTTCAACGCGGGCGCCATGAGGCACCCACGTTGACAGCACGCTGCAGCCACTCGACAGCGGCGCCGATCTGCTCCCTGCCGACGAACTCGACGCCGATGCCCTTGATGAACAGCACCGCGAAGCCCTGTGTCACACACATGCCCGCGTCGGTGAACGACCGTGACAAGGGGATCAGCGGATGGCTGGTACACCCGGCGAACCGGGTCGACCTCGACGAGTCGGTCAACACGGAAGCGTCAGCAACGTCCTGATCAGCAAGCCTGTGCCTGGACCGCACGCCAGGCCAGCTTAGCCCTCGATCTACGCAACCTCTAAGTGTTAGGTCGTCTTTCAGTTATCTGCTACGTTGGGCCAAACGATCTGATCATGGAAGGGGATGGGCGATGACGGAGGCGCCGGAGTTGTCACTGGAGATGCGGCGGAACGGACTCGACCCGGTCGAGGAACTGGCCCGGGCGCGGGACGGTGAGGGCGTGGTGCAGGTGGTGACGCCGTTCGGCCAGCCCGCGTACCTGGTCCTCCGGCACGAGGATGTGCGCGAGGTGCTTTCGGATCCGACCCGGTTCAGCAACGCCATGACACCGTTCGCCGCGGCCGGTGAGATGAGCCAGGAAGAGCAGGACAAGCTGCGGGCCGGGTTTCTGCTCGCGTTCGACCCGCCGGAGCACACCCGGTTGCGGCGGATGCTCACCCCGGAGTTCACCATCCGTCGGATGCGCCGGCTCGCGCCGCGCATCGTGGAGATCGTCGAGGCGGCGCTGGACGATCTGGAGCGGGCCGGCAAGCCGGCCGACCTGATGTCGCACTTCGCGTTGCCGGTGCCGTCGCTGGTGATCTGCGAGTTGCTGGGAGTGCCGTACGCCGACCGCGCCGAGTTCCAGGAACGTTCCGTTCGCCTGTTGAACATCTCGTTGCCGGTCGAGGAACAGACCGCGGCGCTGCGGGAGAACCGCGCCTACATGGCCGGCCTGGTCGCCCGCGCACAGGCCGACCCGGGCGAGGACATGCTGGGCATGCTGGTGCGCGAACACGGCGACGATCTGAGCACCGACGAGCTCAACGGCATCGCGGCCCTGCTGCTGCTCGCCGGGCATGAGACGACCTCGAACATGCTCGGCCTGGGCACCCTGGCCCTGCTGCGACACCCGGACCAACTCGCCATGATCCGCGAGGATCCGACGCGGGCCGAGCCCGCCGTCGAGGAACTGCTGCGCTGGCTGTCCATCGTGCACTCGCCGTCACCGCGCACGACCACGACGGATGTGGAGATCGCCGGCCACGTCATCCCCGCGGGATCGCTGGTGCTCCTTTCGCTTCCCGCCGCCAACCGCGACGGTGGTCACATCGAGAACCCCGACACCCTCGACATCACCCGGGGTGCCCCCGGACACATCGCCTTCGGCCACGGCGTGCACCACTGTCTCGGCGCGCCGCTGGCACGAATGGAGATGCGCATCGCCTTCCCGGCCCTACTGCGACGCTTCCCCAACCTCACACTCGCGGACGAGCAGGCCGACTTCCGGGTCTTCAGCACCGTCTACGGGTTGAACTCGCTACGGGTGACCTGGTGAGAGCCGACGCAATCCGCAATCATGAGCGCATCGTCGGCGCCGCGGTCCTGGCGTTCGAGGAGATCGGGCCCCAGGCGACGCTCGAGGAGATCGCCGCACGCGCGAACGTGAGCGTGATAACGGTCTACCGCCGCTTCCGCTCGCGTGACCAACTCGTCCGGGCCGTCTTCGACCATGTCCTCACCACCGAGCTCCAGCCCATGACAGCGATACACACCGACGACCCGTGGCAGGACCTCACCGGGATGCTCGAGGCCGTCACCGAAGTACTCGCCCGGCGGCGGGTCATCATCTCACTCGCCCACCAGTTCGTGACGTTGGCGAACGAGAGCACTCAGCTCTTCGTGCAGGCCATCGAACCCATGCTGCGCCGGGCCATCGACGCGGGCGTGGTGCGACCGGAACTGCTTCCTCGCGATCTGACCGTGATCACCGTCATGAACCTGGCCACGGTGCATCCCGGCGATCCCCAGGGCGAGGACCGCAGGCGCTACCTCGCCCTGCTCATCGACGGACTGCGCCCATCACCGGCCACCCTGCCGCCACCCTCACCGCGTGACTTCTTCGAGCCACCCGGTGCCGACGAACCGTCGCCCTGACCACGCCGAAGACAGAACGCCGCTGCTCGGCCCTGGCCATGGACGGAAACCCTGTGTGGCAGCCGCGCCGGCGAAGACTCGCTCGGGTCTTCGGTGACGCGGTCTCGGGTCGCGACTCACCCCACCATGACCAACCTGCTGTGGATCGCCACCGCCGTCGCGTGCTGCGGAATCGTCGTCGCCCTCGTTGTGCGGCCGCGCGGCTCCAACAGCGTTCCACAAACCGAACCGACACCGAGGAGGCCGGCATGGAAGTAATCGTCGACCAGGACAAGTGCACCGCGGGCGGCCTATGCGTCATGGCCGCGCCGGAGGTCTTCGACCAGCGCGACGAGGACGGCATCGTGGTGCTGCTCGACGCCAATCCGCCCGCTGGCCACCACGAGGCCGTCCGCGGGGCCGTCATGATCTGCCCCGCCGCGGCCATCCGGCTGAAGGAGGATCGGTGAACGGTGTCCTGGTCATCGGCGCTCCTGTCGGCGGTCTCACCGTGGTGGAGGCGCTGTGCCGAAAGGGCTAGGGCGGGCGCATCCGGGTGATCGGCGACGAACCGCATCTGCCCTGCGACCGGCCACCGCTGTCCAAGGAGATCCCCACCAGCCTTTATGTTCCTGATCTACTTTGTAAAGGCGTCGGCCAGTTTGGCCGCGCGCAGCTCCAGGTAGCGGCGTTCAGGGAGGTTGGTGGCGTAACGGGCGGCGGCGCGGTAGGCGTCGAGGGCCTCCGGCGACCGGCCGGCCGTCTCCAGCAGATGTGCCCGCACCGCGTGCAGCCGGTGGTGGCGGGCCATCCGCTCGTCCGCCTCCAACTCGGCGACGACGGCCAGGCCGGCCGCCGGGGCGTGGACCATGGCGACGGCGACGGCCCTGCCGAGGGTCGCCATCGGATTGGGCGCCACCCTCTCCAGCAGCTCGTACAGTGCCAGGACCTGCGGCCAGTCCGTGTCCTCGGCCCGCGGCGCCTCGTCGTGGACGGCGGCGATGGCCGCCTGGAGCTGGTACGGCCCGAGCGCGCGGGTGCGCGCCAGCGTCGCGGTGACCAGCGCGACGCCCTCGGCGACGAGGTCCCGGTCCCAGCGCGAGCGATCCTGGTCGGAAAGCGCGACGAGCGCCCCGGCCGCGTCCGTGCGGGCGTCGCGGCGCGCCTCGGTCAGCAGCATGAGGGCGAGCAGCCCGGCCACCTCGCCGTCGTCGGGGAACAGCCGGTGCACGAGGCGGGCCAGGCGCACCGCCTCGGCCGTCAGGTCGTGGCGCTGCAGCTCGGGGCCGGCGGTGACCGCGTACCCCTCGTTGAACATCAGGTAGAGCACGTGCAGGACGGCCGTCAGCCGTTCGGCGCGCTGCGCGGCCGGCGGCGGCTCGAACCTGGCGCCCGCCCGGCGCACGGTCTGCTTGGCCCGGCTGATGCGCTGCGCCATGGTCGCCTCGGGGACGAAGTAGGCGCGGGCGATCTCGGCCGTGCTCAGCCCGCCCATCGCGCGCAACGTCAGCGCGACCTGCGAGGACGGCGACAGGGAGGGGTGGCAGCACAGGAACAGCAACGTCAGGCTGTCGTCGCGCGCACCGGCGGGCGGCTCGTCGGCGGGCGCCGCGACGAGCAGGGACGGCGGAGTGGCCAGCAGGTCGGCGTCCTCGCGCCGCCGCCGCGCGGCGTCGCTGCGCACCCAGTCGGTGAATCGCCGGGTGGCGACGGTGACCAGCCAGCCGTACGGGTTGGCGGGCACGCCCTCCTCGGGCCACTGGACGGCCGCCGCGAGCAGCGCCTCCTGCACGGCGTCCTCGCACGCGTCGAACCTGCCGTACCGCCGCATGAGGGCCGCGAGGACCTGCGGCGCCAGGTGGCGCAGCAGGTCCTCGAACGGTTCGGGACTCACATCGCGTTCCCGGGGGCCTCGTGCAGGACCGGCCACACCTCCACCGCGTTGTGAGCCGCGAACGGCAGCGCGGCGGCGATCTCCAGGGCCCGCTGCTCGGTCTCGACGTCGATGAGGTACCAGCTGGCCAGGTACTCCTTGGTCTCCAGGTAGGGGCCGTCGCTCACCGCCGCCACCCCCTCGCGCACCCGCACCGTCTTGGCCTGCGCCGCGTCAGCGGTGCCGTAGGCGCCGAGCAGCTCGCCGGTCTCCTTGAACCTGCGGTTGAAGGCGTCCTGCTCGGCGATGGCGCTCTGGAACTCCTCGGCGGAGAACGAGTCCCAGAGCTCCTGGTTGCCGTAGATGATGAGCATGTACTTCATGGCCGGCTTCCTTCCGTCCGGACGCCCCCGCTGGGCGTCCTTCGCTGGATGGTCGGAGCCGACACGGGGCCCTCGACATCGTCCGCGGAACTTCTTCCGCGATCCACGGTACGGGTCAGGACGTCGAGGTCGGAGCGGGGGAGGCGGTCTGCCCGGGACCGCCGGGCAGGCGGTCGTGGTGCCGGCGGCCGTGCCACTCGCCCCGATCCCGGCCCGTGGCGTCGAACACGGCGACCGCGGTGGCCGTCTCGCCCGACACCGTCGCGTGGACGAACACCTTGGCCCCGGTCTTCACCGAGGCGAGGCCCTCGCGGCCGGCGTTGACGCGGGTCTCGCCGGTGAGCGCGTACTCCTTGGTGTAGCCGTCCTCGCTCTTCACCGTGATCGAGTCCTGGTCGAGGGCGGTCACGTCGCCGTACTGGGTGGCCACGGTCACGTACCCGCCGTTGGCGTCGGGGACGACGTACTGGCCGTGGATGGCGCCGCGGCCCATGCCGCGCCCGCGTCCCCAGCCCCAGCCGTGTCCCGGGGCCTTCTCGGACGGGGTGGCCGAGGGGGGCTCGGTGGGCGCGGCGGAGGGGGTGGGGCTCTGGGTGGGCGTCGGTGAGAGCGCCGCCGCGGCCACCCCGGCACCGGTGGCGATCACCAGGGCGGTTACCCCCGTGAGGACCAGGGTGCGGGGGACGCGGCGGCGGCGGGGTGGGTCCTGGGCGAGGACTTCGGCGGTCCTGAGGTCGTCC
The DNA here is from genome assembly GCF_014207745.1 of Nonomuraea muscovyensis. Taxonomy (NCBI): domain Bacteria; kingdom Bacillati; phylum Actinomycetota; class Actinomycetes; order Streptosporangiales; family Streptosporangiaceae; genus Nonomuraea; species Nonomuraea muscovyensis. The sequence continues at coordinate 1,326,582 of NZ_JACHJB010000002.1, read as the reverse complement.
GGTCCGGGGGTCATGATCGCTCCTCCAATAGGGGTATAGCGGTATAACAGTGCATTTAGCGCCGTAAAACCGCTATAAGCCCCCGTGGGGGATCACTGGGCGAACTCGGCCAGCGCGGCGGCGATCTCCTTGTGCATCGTCTCGCTGCCGGTGTGCCCGGAGTCGGGCACGACGACGAGCCGCGCGTCGGGCCAGGCCTGGGCGAGCTGCCAGGCGTTCTCCAGCGGGCCGCCCAGGTCGAAGCGGCCGTGGATGAGCACGCCGGGGATGCCGGCCAGCCTGTGGGCGTCGCGGAGCAGGACCCCCTCCTCCAGCCAGGCGGCGTTGGAGAAGTAGTGGCTGCAGATGCGGACGAAGGCGAGCCGCGACGCGTCGGGCCGGTCGCTGTAGGCGTTGGGCGTGCCGTTGACCTCCAGGGAGATGACCGCGTCCTCCCAGGCGAGCCAGTCGTGAGTGGCCTTCTCGCGCACGGCGGGGTCGGGGTCGGACACCAGCCGGGCATAGGCGGCCAGCAGGTCCCCGTCACGGTCGGCCTCGGGGACGCCCTCGCGGAAGCGCTGCCACTGCTCGGGGAAGAAACGGCCGACGCCCCGGTAGAGCCAGTCGATCTCGGAACGGCGGGTCATGGTCACACCGGTGATCACCATCTCGGACACGCGCTCGGGATGGGTCTCGGCGTAGGCCAGCATGAGGGTGGACCCCCACGAGCCGCCGTACAACAGCCACGTGTCGACGCCGAGGTGCTCGCGCAGCCGCTCCATGTCGGCGATCAGGTGGTGCGTGGTGTTGGTGCTGAGGTCGGCGGCCGGGTCGCTCGCGTGGGGCAGGCTGCGCCCGCAGTTGCGCTGGTCGAACAGGATGATGCGGTAGCGCTCGGGGTCGAAGCGGCGACGCGAACCGGGGCCGCAGCCGGAGCCGGGGCCGCCGTGGACGACGAGGGCGGGCTTGCCCTCGGGGTTGCCGCACACCTCCCAGTAGACGAGGTGGCCGTCGCCCGTGTCGAGATGGCCGTGGTCGTACGGCTCGATGGGGGGGAACATGGTCCCCAAGATACAACAGTGCTGTCATATATCCTGCCGAGAGGCCGCCCCGCGGCGCGGGACGGCCTCGGCGGGCGGCGGGTCAGTCGTCGTCCTCGTCGTACGGGGGATAGGGCGGGTCCGCCGACGGGACGTAGAGCCCGGCGACCTGGGTGTCCCCGGTGGCGTGGGCGGCGGGCGCGGACAGGGCGCCCGAGACGACGAGTGCGGCGGCCACCGTGGCGGTGGCGGCGAGCAGGCGCTTCAGCATCGTGGATCACTCCGTGAGGTTGCGGCGCCCAGGTGGTCTGGGCTTACGGAGCGTCGACTGGGTTCCCGGGAAACGCCAATGCGGCGCGTGGAACCTCTTCACCGTAGCCGCGGACACCGGCGCGGGTCGCCAGGGGAGTGGCAAAGCCTTGTCCAGGTCATGGGAGGTCGGCCACGGCCCCCGCCCGCGACGCGGCCGTGCACTATGATCAAGTGCCGGGCCCGGGCGAACAGGGGTCCACCCCGTGGAGGAGCATGAGCGCGTCCCGCGACACCACCGCCAGGTGGAACCACAACATCCACTACCACCCGCTGATCCTCGGCGCCGTCCCGGCGGGAGCACGGGACGCGCTGGACGTCGGCTGCGGGGAGGGCATGCTGGCGCGGGCGCTGCGGCGGACGGTGCCGCGGGTGGTGGGCATCGACCCCGACCCGGACGGCATCGAGCTGGCCCGCTCCCACGGCGACGACGTGGAGTACGTGCTCGGCGACTTCCTGGCCCACCCGTTCGCGCCGGAGTCGTTCGACATGGTGACGGCGGTGGCGACCCTGCACCACCTGGACGCCGCCGCGGCCCTTGACCGGGTGCGCGAGCTGCTGCGGCCGGGCGGCAGGCTCGTGGTCGTGGGGCTGGCGCGCGGCGGCGGGCCGGCCGGCCTGCCGTACGAGCTCGCCGGCCTCGTGGCGCACCGCTGGCACACGCTGACCAGGCCGTACTGGGAGCATCCCTCGCCGGTTGCCGCTCCCGCGCAGACGTATGCCGCGATGCGGGAGCTGGCGCGGCGGACGCTGCCCGGAGCGCGCTTCCGCCGGCACGCGCTGTGGCGTTACTCACTGTGCTGGACGAAGTCCGGGGAGGGTGTGTTAGGCTGAAGGCAGTTGCAGTTGTGGTACCCATGAAACTTGTGTGCGCCTGACGGTATGTAACCGTAGGGCGCATTTTTGTTGCCGGTCATCTCCGGATGGGCTCATCGCGGCGGCACTGGATTCGCACATGGCGGATCCGAGTTCGTCAACCAGAAGGAGACAGACATGGCCAGCGGAACCGTAAAGTGGTTCAACTCCGAAAAGGGCTTCGGCTTCATCGAGCAGGACGGCGGCGGCGCCGACGTCTTCGCCCACTACTCCAACATCGTTTCCCAGGGCGGCTACCGTGAGCTGCGCGAGGGCCAGCGTGTGGCCTTCGACGTGACCCAGGGTCAGAAGGGCCCGCAGGCCGAGAACATCGTTCCCGCCTGACCGAAGCGCATACGAGCCGGGGCTCGCACCTTCACGGGTGCGGGCCCCGTTTCGTCGTTGTGCCGTGGTCCGGCGAGCAGAGGTGCCGGCCGGCCGGGCTGCGGAAGGCCGGGCCCGCCCGCGCGGCCCGGCGGGCGGGGCGTCACACCACGATCCGCAGGCTGCGGTCCAGGCCGGTGACGCGCAGCAGTTTGCGCAGTTGCGGACGCGGCCCCCGCAGCGCGAAGGCGACGCCCCGCCGGCTGGCCCGGTGCTGGATGCCGACCAGCACACCCAGGCCGGAGGCGTCGCAGAACGCCACCGCGGACAGGTCGACGACGAGCCGCCCGCTGCCGTAGGGCAGGGCGTTCAGCAGCCGTGTCCGGAGGGCGTGACTGGTGAAGATGTCGATGTCGCCCGACACGTGCACGACGGTGGGCGCCGTCAGGGTGGTTCTGCCGAGAGGGGCAGACGCGAGGATGGTCATGGAACGCTCCGATCGGAGAAGTAAGGCCATGCCGCAGGTCAGCCGCCGCACGGGCGGGGACGACGTGGCGAGGTTCGCGCGTCCGGCGGGCCCGGCCACGGGTGAGCGGCCGTGAGCACGGGCGGCGGCGCGGGTCGCGTGGTACGGCCGGCGGCACTGTCGGTGGCATCTGCGGCACTGTCGGCGGCACTGTTGGTGGCGCTGTCGGCGACACCATCGGTGGCCCTGTCCGTGGCACGGTTGGCGGTGCCCGGCGGGACGACGTGCAGGGCGAGGTGCTCGCCGCCGGCGAAGCACAGGACGACCAGCTCGACGTGGGCGTGGTGGAACAGCCGGACGTCGACCTGGCGCCCTCGCGCCGGAACCCGGCGCGGGATGTGCTCCCACGCCTCCGGGTGCACGCCGACGCGCAGCGTGGTGCGCCCGCGCCGCTGGTCGACCGCGGCGATCAGCCCGGGCAACTGGGTCGTGGCGTCGCGTGAATAGGGCCACCACGTGCCGTCCACGACGTCACGCGGGCCGGGCAGGGGAGTGAGGGCGAGCCGCACTGGCGAATCGACCCGTGGAATCGTGCCGGATACGGCGGAGAGTGGTGCCCGAGGAGTCAGAAGCGTGGTCGGCATGATCGCCTGGCCTTGTCCAGGCCCCGTGATGATGGAGGCCTCGAAATGATGTATCGCCGCGGGCGACGCCGACCGGCTGCCAACGCACAAGAAGTCCTCGGTATCGCCAGTCTACCTGATCATCCTCCGAAACGGCCGTTGGGGCAGGCGACGACGGGGTCGGGCGGCGTCGCCGAGCATGCGGAACGTCCCCCCGTCGTGGCGTCGAAGGCGGCGTGTCGTCGTCACCGTCCTCAGCCGGTGCCCGTACCGACGGCGTCCAGGTGGGTGCGGGCGGTCTCCGCGAACAGTTGGAGCTGCGTGTCGGAGGCGGTGCCGCCGATCACGATGAACCTGTCCTTCGACATCGCCGCCACCTCCACCTCGCCGTCGTGGCGCGCGATGTTCTTGGGCCCGGTGACCGAGTCGACGCTGCCGACCGCGCCGCATTCGGCGTAGAAGGCCTTGAACGCGTCCATGGCGTCCACCCCGCTCACCACGACCTGCGTCACCGTGGTGCCGTCCGTCGCCGTGAAAGATCGCCACCGGGTCGCGGCCTCCATCGGCGCGATGACCCGGTTGCCGCAGGGCACCAGGCTCTCGTCCAGCTCCCGCCACGTTCCGTGCGAGGTGGCCGCTACCGTCCACGTGCGGCCGTCCTTGAGTTGGCCTGGCTCCAGGAGCGGCGAGAGAGGGCCGGTCTCCCCCCGAGCCGCTGTGCCACAGCCGGCGCAGAGCAGCATGATGAGCGTCACGATGGTGCGGTTCACGTCTGATCCTTCCCATGGTCGTCATCCTGATTACTGCCCGTGGGCCGCGGAGGTTCCCCGGAGATCGGCCACCTTGCCGGCGATGATCACGAACCCGGCCACGAAGGCGGCCAGCCCGCAGGAGAGCAGCCGGGTGCCCGTCTCGGCCGGTACAGGCGGCCATCCCGCGACGAGCGGTGCCGTCGCCAGAGCCAGCAGTACGGCCCGGCCGACCTTCGCAGGCGAGACCGGGCTGGTCTCGTCCAGGCATCCGCACGGCACTCCGCCCCTGCGCCGCAGCAGGACGACCAGATAGGCCGCCAGCGCCAGGTACCACAGCGCCACGATCGCGGCGGCGAACCGGAGCAGCCGGACTTCTCCGGTCAGCCAACCGGCCAGTACGGCGGCGCCGGCCAGGCCCTCGGCAGGGCCGAACAGTGGCGCGAGCCGTACCAGGAAGGCGGGAAGAAGGTCGTGTGCTCTGACCACGGAGGTCAGGTCGCCGCGGCGCACCGCGGCGACGACCAGCAGCACGGCGCCCGCCAGGGTGAAGCAGGCCGGCAGCGTTTCGAAGACGGTCATCTACGTCCAAAGGAGCGCGAGCGACAACAGGAACCCGGTGGCGCACAGGCGCCCCACCCATGCCGTCGAGGCCAGCAACTTCGTGTCCCACCGGCGCGGGTCGCCGCTGAGCGCGCGGGAGAGCGGCATGAGCGCCCTGCCCACACCGAAGCCCAGCCCTGTCAGCAGGCCCGGGCCCAGCCCTCCGGCCAGCACGATGACCAGGACGAGCAGTTGGGGCAGCGCGGTCGGGGTGAAGGTACGCACACCCGTGCCCATCTCGAAGCCGAACTGCAGCGGTCCGGCGAAGTCGGCGCGGGGGATGACGTCCTGCGGCACGAGCCGGCGGTTCTGCGGCAGCGACAGCGGCCGTCCGGCCAGTTCAAAGACCAGGATGACGGCGACGATCGGGGCGAGCGTCCACAGCCGCACCGCTTCCGGGATGATCGAGGCCAGCCCGCCGAGCGCTCCCGTGATGAGCCCGGCCAGCAGCGCGCCGAGCATGAGTCCGATGCTGAACACCGGCAACTTGCCTCGCCAGACCGACGAGGTCAGCAGGTCCGCTGAGTTGAGGCTTCAAACGGAGCCGGACAGCGAGAACCCGGCCGTCACCCCCAGCAGCGTCCAGGCGAGCGGGGTGAACGACGGGGTCCAGACCTGGTGGGCGGCCATGACCAGGGCCGTGCTCAGCATGATGCCGAGCGCGACCCTGGTGGCGGCGAACGTGTTGCTCATCCGGTTGCTCAGGGGTTGGAGTAGGAGCAGATGTAGAAGGTGGTCCCGCCGCAGGTGGCGACGTTGCCGTCGGCGCAGCGGTACGGGGTGCCGTTGTGCGTCCAGCGCCAGGCGTTCCGGTCGGTCAGGCTGCCGGAGCCGCACGCCTTGATGGCGTAGCTGTTGTAGCAGGTGCCGGAGGAGCGCAGGAACCAGCCGTCGCCGCCGCAGTAGCTCCTGGAGTACGGGGCGCCGACGCAGGCCTTGGTGTTGTTGTTGTAACCGGCGGCGCTGTTGTAGCCGGCGCAGTTGGTGTACTCGTTCCCCACCACCGCGTGGGCGCTGTTGTTCTTGCCGGGCAGGGCGGACAGCACGTTCAGGGCCAGGGCGCCGCCCAGCACGCCCATGGTCTTGAAGACGGTTCGGCGGGAGGGGGCCGGCCGCGTCAGGCGGGGGCTCGTGCCGCTGTCCGGCTCGTCGTCTTCGACGGAGGGCACCTCGGCCCAGTAGCGGTCGACATCGACTGTCATGCGCTTAACCTCTCTGAGGGGCTGACGGCGAGGAAGGCGTCGAGGTCGTCGTCGGATCCGACGACCCTGCGCCACTCCTCGGTCCCGTTGGCGGAGTACTTGACCAGCGACGGGGTCGCACCGACCGCGAGCTGGCCGAGCAAGGCGGCGTCGATCACGGGCAGGACCTGGCTGTCCGTCACCCACTCGGCGCAATGGGCGGCGGACCCCAGCAGCACAGCGTGCCCGGACAGGCCGGGCCCGGCCACTGCGGCGAGGCGGTGGGCGCGTTCCCGGCAGTTGGGGCAGTGTTCGGACACGACCAGGACGAAGGTGGGCAGGCCGTCGTCGGACGCGAACCTGGCCACCGACCTGGCGGCCGGTGCCGCCGGCGCGGCCGCCTGCGCCTGGAGCAGCTTGCCCTGCAGCTGGCGGACCATGCCCAGCAGCGTGGAGAAGGCGAAGAGCAGCAGCACCGTTCCCAGGAAGGACAGAACCGCCAGCGAATCGAGGAGAGCCCTCATCGGTCTAGCTCAGCCTGCACGAGATGGACTCCACGACGCCGATGAACCGGGTGTCGTCAGGGTTGGCCGCGACGACGGTCGTCGCGGCGGTCTCGTTGACCACGAAGACCGAGCGGGTCTTGACGGCGCCGGACTCGTCCCGCTCGTCGACGCGCCACATCGCGCCGCCGCGCACACGCCTGCCCGAGGAGCGCGGGACCGCCTCCGAGCTGTCCGCGATCGGCTTGACCTGGACGTTGCAGACCTGGTCGATGGTGTTGACCGCCAGCAGGTTGCCGAGTGTCAGGCCCGATCCCGCCCGGGGCAGCATGGTCAGCCCGTCCGGCGTGTCCTGAAGGTCGAACTTGGCCAGGATGTCCATGAAGGCTTCGAACGGGACGCCCGTGCCGTTGAAGAAGGTGGCGACCTCGTGGTGCGGTCCCACCCACACCATGTTGGTGCCGCTCTCCGGGTCCTCGAGAGACATGAGCCGGCCGCCGTTCCACTGAGCCTCACGCACGGTGAAGCGGGACCAGTCGCCCAGCTGCTTGGAGACGAGCTCGGCGGAGCCCGCCGGTGTGACCTGGAAGCGGATGCCGCCGGTTGGGCCGTGTGCCCAGATGAGATAGGCCCAGCCGCCGATGAAGGGCTGGGGGTTTCCGTCGACGGTGAGAGTCTGTCCGTTGGGTGCACGCACTTGCATGTCGTCGCCTTCCGCGAGGGGGGGAGAAGGGCACGCCGAACGAGAGTCCGCGTGGTTCAGCGATGCAAAGGAGGTGCGCACGTGCCGGCCTGTCGCGAGGCACGCTCAAGATCGATGGGACTATCTCACGCGATCTTCAGAGGGTCAAGATCTTGTTGCAACCGGTTGAGGCCCGAGGTGGCAGCCATCCGGCGTCGGACGCCGATGCCGGCAGCGTGCCCCGTGGACCAGCCCCGTGGACCAGCCCCGTGGACCAGCAGGGCGGCGTGGACTGCCACCTGGTTCATCGGCCGCCGTCGCCTTCAGCGGGCGATCCGTCCATTCCTTTCCGCTGTCCATCGGGAGGCTCGCGAACATATAAATTTCAATGATCTGCTCATGAGGCGACGAGGGTCGCGATCTGACCTCAACGGCCGTAACCCCGACCCGTCGGAGCATGAATCCATCGACAAACGGCCGTAAATATCGCGTCTTGACCCGGGTGATCGATCATGCCAAGCTCCGGGGGAGATTATCAGGTGCCCGAAACTGCCACGAAAGGCCAGGGCTCAATGGGGCATTTATCCACTCTCCGAACTGCCTCCAACTCCATTCTCCGCCTCGAGGTCGACGACGCGGAAGCCGCCTCGGTGGCCTCATGGACCGGCCACGTTCGCTACACACCGAAGTACGGTGGCCGGAAGACGACCGCCGAAAGCTGGGCACTCGAACTGGCTCCCAAGTCCGCCCTGACGGCGGGCGTCAACTCGGTCCGCGGCCGGGAGCGTGAGCGGCTCTCCCTGGCCGGTGGGGAAGTCGTCATCTACGACTGCGAGGATCCGGCCGACGCCCGATGGGCCGTGTGGCTGGGTCCGTGGCACATGACCCACGGGCTCTTCTACGCCCCGGAATGGGAATCGGCCGACATCGTCGAGACGTTCAGTCGCGTGACGTGGACCGACACCCCTGAAGGCCTGACGGCCGACGGCGGCAAGCGCTTCGACGTCTCCACGGAGTTCTACGCGACCTGGATCGCGGGCGTCGGCACCATGATGGTCGAGGCCAAGCAGGCAGGAGTCAGCCGGATCCCCGAGTGGCGGGGCTTCGGCGCGGCGGCGGGTGAGCTGTGGCGGATGCCCGCGCCGCCCACGGGGGACGAAACGCCGTTCCTCCTGGTCACCGAGAGCGCCATCGCCACCCTGTACCCCTGGGACGCCCCGGGCGCCGGCGGGGCGAGCGTGACGGCTCGCGCGCAGGCGGGCAGCGCGCAGACCGCCGCCGACTTCCTGAGCAAGGTCAAGCGCGTCGAGTGGCAGGCTTGACGTGGAGCCGTTGACGGCGGCGGTCATCATCCTGGCGATTCTGGTCCTCCTCCTCTTCGCCGCCTGTGCCGGCCTCTACCGGCGGGTGCGCGAACTGGAACTGGCCACCTACAGCGGCGTCGGCGTGCGCCTGGCCACCGGCCCCGACACGCAGGCGAACGCGCTGGCCGTCCCCGGCGGCACCACCATGGTGATCAAGGTCAATCGTCGCTGCCCCATCTGCGACGACGTCCTGCAGGCGGCTGCCAGGCTGGCGATCACCCTCCCTCGGGACCTGTCGTTCGCGGTCCTGTCCGACGATCCTGCGTTCGACAAGCAACTGCCCGAATCCATCAGGGTGATCAAGGATCCAGCGGTCTGGCGAGCGGCCGGCGTGCCGTACACCCCGGCTCTGCTCGTCGTGGACGAGAACGGCGTCGTGGGCTTCACCTCGCCCGTGGGATCCGGAGAGGCGCTCACGGAGATCGTCGAGCGAGCGGTGGCGACCAGAAAGGAAAAGCAGCTGTGAAGGCCGAAAAGCGGAGTTCGATCCTCGATCAGATTCCCAGCAGTGAGGAGATGCCCGAGCAGGCGTTACCGACCCTGGTCGGCGCCAAGCGGGAAGGCTGGAGCAGACGGCGCGTCCTGGGCCTGGCCACCGGAGCCGCCGTGGCGACCGGCCTCGGCGCTCTCGACCTCCTGCCCTGGTCCAAGCCGCGCTCCGCCGCGGCTGCCTCGTACACCGCGTGGGGGACCTGCCACGGCTTCGTGACTGCGAGCCAGGTCTGCTACCCGGCGAGCGCGCTGTTCTCCGGCAACTGCTCCGGCAGCTGGCACCGCAACGACGGCGGGTCCGGCACCTGCTACAACTTCCGCTACACCCACTACGCCACGAGCTGCGACGGTCACAACGCGTGGAAGTGGACCGGCGGCAGCACCACCAGCACCCGACGCAAGTGCTCCGACGGCTGGTACGAGTACAACGACTGCGGCGGGGGCAGGGTCTCCCGCTTCTCCATCTGCCGTACGGCGATCTGACCGGGTTCATGAGCAACTCCACCACCACGTCCGTCCGCCTGCTGGTGCCGGGCCTAGCACTGATCGCCGCAGCGGAGCTGCTGGTGCTGGCCACGGCGCTGGCGGGCGCGGACACCAAGGGCTTCACCTGGCTGGTGGCGGCCCTCGTCGCCGGCTTCTCCCTTTCCGGCTCTGTTTGAAGCCTGAACAGCGCCTGGGTGCTGTCCTCGTCGGTCCGGCGGGGTACTGATATCGCCGGCTTCATCGCCGGGTTGTTCGTGGGAGCGGGCGCCGTCACCTTCGTGCTGGTGGTCGTCGGATCTGTGCTCCGAGCCCCGTTCCCGACGGTGGTTCTGCAGATCCTGGTCGCCACGGCGGCGGTTGTCTTCCTGCTGCGCGAGCTGGATGTGCTCTCCTTCCCGTTACTCCAGAACGCGCGGCTGGTGCCGCAGTTCGTCACCAGGATCCCCTTCTGGGGCGCCGTGCAGTTCGGCGCCGAGATGGGCACGGGAATGCGCACGTACTCTCCGACGGGATTGCCGCACATCATGGCGATCTCGATCATGTTCCTGGCGTCCTGGGAGGAAGCACTCCTGGCGGGCGCCGGCTTCGCGGCGGCACGGGCGTTGATGCTGCTGACCTTCGCCGCCGCACGCGACAGGATGGCGGCCGACACGGCCTTCTCCTTCACCCTCCCCCGGCTGAAGGTGCTGTTCGTCGTGCTCGCCGTTCCCCTCGTGGCGATGATGGTGATCGGATGATCGCCATGGTCGCCCGCTACGCGCTGGGCGTCGTCCTGGTGCTGGCCGTACTCGGGAAGGCGCGTGACTTCACCGCCTTCCGGAGCAGCCTGGTGACCTTCGGGATCCGAGGACGGATGGCCGAGGTGGGCGCCTTCACGGTCGTGACCGTGGAGGCGCTCGCCGCGCTGGCCGCGTTCTCTCCCGTCGCCGACGTGGTCGTGGGCGTGATGGGGACCTGCCTCGGGGCGTCCTTCACCGCGGCGCAGACGTATCTCCTGGTCGTGGGGGAGGAGGCGCCCTGCCTGTGCTTCGGTACCCGGGAGCGGGCGTCGATCCGCACGTGGGCCCGGGCGGCGCTGGTCCTGCTGGCCGGACTGGCGCTGTGGGGTGCCGCGGCCTGAAATCCCACTCAACCTTTCGCCGGTCTTCGTGAGTGTTTAGAGGCAGGCGTCCACGACGGAGGGTTGGGCCGGTGTCAGATGAGGGGTTCCACGAGTTCGTGGCCGCGCGTGGGCTGGCGCTGTCTCGGATGGCCTACCTGCTCACGGGAGACCATGGCCTGGCCGAGGACCTGGTGCAGGAGGCCCTGGTCAAGGTCGCGGCACGATGGCGGAAGGTGTCGCGGGAGGGCGACCCGGAGCCCTACGTCCGCAAGGTCATGATCAATCAGCTGCGTACGTGGCGTCGCCCCCGCCGGCTGGCGTTCTTCCCGACCGCGGACCTTCCCGAGTCCTCGCCGTCCGCGGACGAGTCCGCGCAGGCGGAACTGAAGGTCGCGCTGCTGCGGGCGCTGAGCGTGCTGGGTGCCAAGCAGCGGATCGTGCTCTATCTCAGGTTCTACGAGGATCTCTCCGAAAGCGCGGTCGCCGCTCAGCTGGGATGCTCCATCGGGACGGTGAAACGTCACACGCATGACGCGCTCAAGCGCCTGCGACAGGTGGCTCCCCGACTACTCGAAGCGGAGGTGCGCTCATGAACCAGCCCCTCAGTGAGGCCTATCACCACCTCGACCAGGACGCGCGCGACTATGCCGACGCCGACAAGGCGCTCGTCACCCTGCGCACCCGGCGAACGCGCAGGGCCCTGATCGCCGGGTCGGCCGCCCTCATGATGGTCGTCGGCGGTTTCGCCGCCTTCCAGCAGCGCCTGCCCGATCCTTCGGAGGCCGCGGCGACGGTGGCGTCACCGACGCATGCCGTCGAACCGCCTGCCGAGGCGCCGGCGCTCCCCTCCACCGGCCCCGTCGGGAAGGGCGCCATGGTGTACACCGCCTGCCATTCGACGTGCCCCACCTTCCTGCTGCTCGCAGATGGGCGGCAGTATCTCCTGGGCGAGCGGACCGTCAACCCGCCGGGGAACATCACGCTCTCCCCTGACGGGCGCTGGCTCGGACAACCCGTCAGCGGCGGATACGAGGTCAGGGATCTGCTGGCCGGTGGCGTGCACAGACTCGAACCTCCGGGCGGCGGCGACACGGACAGCGCGTACAGCCCGTGGGCATGGTCCGCGGACTCTCGACGGCTGATCGCCGGCTACCACGCCAGCGGGAACGTCAGCTCGTACGTGACGCTGGAGCTCCCGAGCGGCCGCACCGGCGAGCTCGACCTGCCTCCCCGGCAGGAGCCGGTCGGCCTGCTGCCCTCGGGCGACCCCCTCCTTCTCGACCAGAGCCAGTACGGCGAACTACCGCTCGAGCGGGTCACACTCAAGCACGCGAGCACCGGGCGCACCGTCACCCTGACGTCCGGAGCGGGTGTGCTCGCCGACACGGACCACGGATTGTGGATTCAGGTGAACGGCGAGCGGGTCTTCACTCTGGAGTACTCCGGCGACCGCACCACGGTCCTGGAGTTCGATCTCACAGGCAAGCAGGTGGCTCGCCTGCCACTGCCGGCCGACCAGTTCCCGGTCGGACCGGTGGGCGGCGGCTATGCCGTCATCCGGGTTCCGCAGGACCAGATCAACGGGCGGCAGAAGCTGGAGTCCGTCTCCCCCTCGGGGAGCCGGACGCTGTTCGACGTCCCCGGCCAGGCCGCCGTCGTCCTGCCAGGAGGAGCCCGGCACTAGCGGCACCAGCGCTGTCGGCCGGGCTCGCAGCCAGGGCCCTGCGAGCGGAGGCGGACGGGAATCGAACCCGCCGCGCCGAGATGCTCGGCGCCACCGGTTTTGAAGACCGGGAGGGCCACCAGGCACCCAGTCGCCTCCGCGCGACATCCTAGCGGGCCGCCTCACCCGAGGATCACCCGGTGGGCGTCGTCGACGCGCCGGGTCCGGCCCAGCCCGTCCAGGCGCTGCAGCACCGCGAGCGCCACCCGGCGGGAGGTTCCCATCGCCTGACGGGCCTGGGCGACGGTGAACGGCTGCGCCAGCCCGGCCAGGATGCGCACGGCTTCCTCCAGCGCGCCCGGCAGCAGCACGACCCCCGGCTGCACCCGCAGCAGCGCACCGGCGGCCTCGGCGATGGCCAGCGCCCTGGCGTCCAGGCCCAGCTCGGCCAGCCTGCCCGCATCGGGCGCGGCGAAGGGGGCACCGGCCAGCTCGCGCCGGACGGCGGCGACGGCGCCGCGCAGCCGTTCCGGCAGCACGGGCAGGGCAGCGGCCAGCCGGCCGCGCCGGCGGCGCAGCGACGTCCCGGCGGCGAGCGCGTCGACGAGGGCGCGGTCCGGCAGGCCGAGAGCCTGCCGGACGGCCTCGGGCGTCAGGCCCGGGTCCTCGGGATGCGCCCTGTCATGCTCCTCGACCAGCCGGAGCAGCCGGCCGCGGAGCCCGGCCCAGTGCTCCCCGTCCGCGAGCCAGTCGCCCGCCACAGGCGGACCGGGCGGCGTCGCGCCCATCGCGAGCATGTCGGCGCGCCGCATCAGCCCGCGCCGCCGCAACTCGGCCGCGCCGTCCGGCGCGCCGGTCAGCGTGGCCAGCTCCGCGGCCCGGGCCCGCGCCGCGCCGCGGCGGTCCAGCGCGGGAGGCCGCACGTCCAGCAGCGTCGCCCCGTACACGTCGCGGTTGCCGGGGTCGCGCAGCAGCGCCCGGTCGCCCAGGCGGAGCGGGAGCGGGCGGCTCAGCGTGACGCGAGCGGTGCCGGAGCCCAGCGGCCGGACCCTGGCCGGCACGGCGGCCGAGCCGATGTGCCAGATGAGCTGCCCGGGCATCCTCGCGGCCGCGCCGTCCGCCCGGGCCACCCGCGCCCGCGCGGCCGGCGCATGGGTCTCGTCCAGCCGGACGTCCACCTCGCCGACCTCCGCCCAGCGCTCCGGGTCGAGCAGCGCGTCCCCCCTGCGCAGCCCGGCCGCCGCCCGTCCGCGCAGGTTCACCGCCACCCGCGCCGGCCCGCGGACCTCCTCGTAGGCCACCTGCAGGCTGTGCAGGCCGCGCACCTCGACGAGGTCGCCGGTGCCGGCGATCTCCAGGGTCTGCGCCGTCCTGAGCGTGCCGCGGCCCAGCGTGCCGGTGACGACGACGCCACGCCCGTCCACGGTGAACGCCCGGTCGATCCACAGGCGCACGTCCGCCGACGGGTCGGGGACAGGCAGGGCGGCGGTGAGCCTGCCCAGCGCCGCCCGCAGCTCAGGCAACCCCTGTCCGGTGACCGCGCTGACGGCCACCGCCTCGACCCCGCCCAGGCTCGTACGGCCGAGCCGCTCGGCCGCCTCCGCCAGCACCGGGGCCGGGTCCGCGAGGTCGGCCCGCGTCACCGCCAGTACCCCGTGCCGGACGCCGAGCGTGTCGAGCACCGCCAGGTGCTCCTCGGACTGCACCTGCCAGCCCCCGTCGGCGGCCACCACGAACAGCACGGCGGGGACCGGCCCCACCCCTGCGAGCATGTTCGAGATGAACCGCTCATGGCCGGGCACGTCGACGAAGGCGACGTCCGGGTCGCTGGTCCACACGAACCCCAGATCGATGGTGAGGCCCCGGCGCCGCTCCTCCGCCCAGCGGTCGGGCTCCATCCCGGTCAGGGCGCGCAGCAGGGTGGACTTGCCATGGTCCACGTGCCCGGCGGTCGCGACGACGTGCACGCTCGTGCCCTTCAACTCGTCAGTCCGGCACATGATGGGCCACGGCCAGGACGGCGTTCAGCAACGTCTCGTCGTCGGCCTCCGGAACGGCACGCAGGTCGAGGAGGCATCGCCCGCGCTCCACCCGCCCGAGCACGGGCGGCTCACCACGGCGCAGCACGCCGGCCAGGCGCTCGTCGAGGGCCACGGCCGCGCCCCGCAGCCGCACCCCCGGCGCGCCACCGCCGCCGACCACGCCGGCGCTGTCCACCACCTCGGCCGCGACCGCCTTGTCGCGCAGCCGGGCCGCCAGCTCCCCGGCCCGGCGGCGCAGCCCGGCGGCGTCGGCGTGCAGCGCGTCGAGGGTGGGCGTGCCGGGGCCGCCGACCGTTGCCTCCAGCGCGGCGAGGGTGAGCTTGTCCACCCGCAGCGCCCGCGCCAGCGGGTGGCGCCGCAACTGCTCGACCAGCTCCGCCCGGCCGAAGATCAGCCCACTCTGCGGGCCGCCGAGCAGCTTGTCACCGCTGGTGGTGACCAGGTCGGCGCCCTGGCGCAGCCAGGTGGCCACATCGGGCTCGTCCGGCAGCAGCGGCTCGGGCCGCAGCAGCCCGGAGCCCGCGTCGCCCACGAGCGGGACCCGGTGCCGCCGGCACAGCGCCTCGAGCTCGGCGATCGGGACAGACGCGGTGAAGCCCTCGATGCGGTAGTTGGACGGGTGCACCTTGAGCACCATCCCGGTGTCCGGGCCGATCGCCTCGGCGTAGTCGCGGACCGCGGTGCGATTCGTGGTGCCCACCTCGCGCAGCCGCGCTCCGGTGGCGACGAGCAGGTCGGGCAGGCGGAAGCCGTCGCCGATCTCGATGAGCTCGCCCCGGCTGATGACGATCTCCCGGCCGGCGGCGAACGTGGTGGCCGCCAGGGCGAGGGCGGCTGCGTTGTTGTTGACCACGTGTACGGCCTCGGCCTCGGGTACGGCGGTGGCCAGAGTGGCCAAGGCCGTCCGCCCACGCCTGCCGCGTGCGCCCGTGTCGAGGTCCAGCTCGATGTCGGTGGCGCCGGCGGCCCTGTCCACCGCCTCGCGGGCGGCGGCGGACAGCGGGGCGCGGCCCAGGTTGGTGTGGAGCAGCACGCCGGTGGCGTTGATCACGCGTCGCAGCCCGGAGGCGCTGGCCGGCAGCGCCGCCAGCGCCGCCGGCAGGACCTCCTCCGGCGAGATGGCCCCCTCCCTGGCACGCTGCTGCATGGCGACGACCACGCCCTTGACGCGCTCGGACCCCAGCCGCCGACCAGCCTCGGCCAGTCGTGGGTCGGCGAGCAGCACGTCCGTGCGCGGGATCGACCGACGATGATCCATCATGCACGGAAACCTACCGTTCCTCTGGCATTCCTTTTCCTGTGACCGCTCCCTGACCGTAGGTCACCGGACGGGTAATCCGGAAATCACTCTTTCCCGAATATCGCGCGGCGACTCGTGAGATGCCTCTTGATCACGCTAACACGCCGCTGTAGATTCCCTCACGGATCGCCTCCTGTGCGGTTTTTCCCCTTGGCGTCGCCTCACCTTTTCAGGCCGAGTCCAATTCTTGATGCCTTTTTGTGAAGGGATAACGTTTTGCCATTTTCGCCACGCGTGCCCGGTGTCCGGCGCGTCCGGGCCCTGGCCCTCGGTCTCGCCCTCGCACTCCTCGGAGCTCAGCCGGCCCTGGCCGCCACCGAGCCCCGCTCCGATGTCAACGGCGAACCGGCGGTCACCGGCACCGTGGCCACGGACCTGCAGGTGCCCTGGGGTGTGGCGTTCCTGCCCGGGGGCGAGGCGCTGGTCAGCGAGCGCAACACGGCCCGCATCGTGTCGGTCGTTTCCGGCAGGCCGGTCCGCGAGGTGGGCGTCGTCCCCGGTGTGAACGTCGTCGGCCAGGGCGGACTGATGGGCCTGGCCGTCTCGCCCGCCTTCGCCGTCGACCGCTACGTCTACGCCTACCACACCGGTACGGCCGACCAGCGGATCGTGCGCATGCGCTACACACACGGCCGGCTCGGCACGCCGGAGCCGGTGCTGAGCGGCATCCCCACGGGCACCTCCCATCTCGGCGGGCGGATCGCGTTCGGCCCCGACGGCCACCTCTACGTCGGCACGGGAGACGCCGGCGTCGCGAACCACTCCCAGGACCCGGCCAGCCTCGGCGGCAAGATCCTGCGGATCACGGCCGACGGCGCCCCCGCACCCGGCAACCCCTTCCCCGGCTCGCCCGTCTACTCCCTTGGCCACCGCAACGTGCAGGGCTTCGGGTGGGACTCACGCGGGCGCCTGTGGGCGTCGGAGTTCGGCCAGGCCACCTGGGACGAGCTCAACCTCATCACCCCGGGCGCCAACTACGGCTGGCCGGTCGTGGAAGGCCAGACCGGCACGCCCGGCTACGTCGACCCGCTGTGGCAGTGGGCTCCCGCCGAGGCGTCCCCCAGCGGGCTCGCCATCGCCCGCGACGTCATCTACATCGCGGGCCTGCGCGGCCAGCGGCTGTGGCGCATCCCCCTCCAGGGTGACGGCATCGGCACTCCCGCCGCGTTCCTGACCGGCGAGTACGGCAGGCTGCGCACCGTCGTCCGCTCCCCTGACGGCTGCCTGTGGCTGACCACGAGCAACCGCGACCAGCTCGGCACGCCGGGGCCCGGCGACGACAAGATCCTCAAGGTGAAGGCGTGACCCCCGAGCTCGCGACGGTGATCGCCGATGTCGTGACACCGGCCGCGACCGAGGTCGACCGGAGCGGCGTCTTCCCCCGCGCGGGCATCGAGGCGCTGGGCAAGGCCGGCCTGCTCGGCCTGACCAGCGCCACCGAGGTGGGCGGCGCGGGGCAGGGCCTGGCCGCCGCGGCCGAGGCCGTCACGGCTCTGGCCTCGGCCTGCGGATCCACCGCCATGGTCACCCTCATGCACTACGCGGCCGCCGCCGTGATCGAGGCACACGGCCCCGACGAGGTCCGCCGCGCCATCGCCCGCGGCGAGTACCTGGTCACGCTCGCCTTCTCGGAGACCGGCTCGCGCAGCCACTTCTGGGCGCCGCTCTCCACGGCCACCGAGCACGGGGGCGAAGTCCGGCTCGAAGCCCGGAAGAGCTTCGTCACCGCGGCGGGAGAGGCCGACGGGTACGTGTGGTCCAGCCGCCCCCTGGCGGCCTCCGGGCCGATGACGCTCTGGCTGGTGCCCGGCGGCGCGGCAGGGCTGTCGGTCAGCGGCGCGTTCGACGGGCTGGGCCTGCGCGGCAACGCCTCCAGCCCGATGACCGCCGACAGCGTGCGGCCCGAGACCATGCTGGGCGCCGACGGCGCCGGGCTCGACATCGCGCTGGGCGCCGCGCTGCCCACGTTCCTCGTGCTCAACGCGGCGTTCTCGCTGGGCGTCATCGACGCGCTCGTCGGCGGAGCCCGCGCGCACGTCGTCCGGACCCGGCTGGAACACCTCGGGCAGAGCCTGGCCGAGCAACCCGGCGCCCGGTCGGCGTTCGCCCGGCTCGCCGCCCGGCGCGACCAGGTGCGCGTCTTCCTGGGCGACGTCCTGGCCGCGCTGGAGGGCGGCAGGGACGACGCGATGCTCCGCGTGCTGCAGGTCAAGGCCGTCGCCGCCGAGGCGGCCGTCGAGATCGCCGACGAGGTCATGCGGCTGTGCGGCGGCTCGGCGCTGCGCCGCGACGCGGGCGTCGAACGACACTTCCGCGACGCGCTCGCGGCCCGGGTGATGGCCCCCACCACCGAGGCGCTGCACGACTTCGCCGGCCGGCTCGCCTTCGGCCTGCCGCTCTTCGACGGGAGCGGTTCGTGACGCTCCTGATGGGGGCCGTGGCCTACGACGCCAAGGTGGTGACCATCTGGTCGGGGTTCCGCGCCTGGTTGCGGCGGCATGGCCTGCCGTTCGACTTCGTGCTGTACTCCCACTACGAGCGCCAGGTCGAGGACCTGATCGCCGGGCGGATCCACGCCGCCTGGAACTCCCCGCTGGCCTGGGTGCGGGCGCGGCGGCTGGGCGAAGCCCGCGGTGAGCCGGTGCGCCCGCTGGTGATGCGGGACACCGACTGCGACCTGCGGTCGGTTGTGGTGGTCCGCGCCGACTCGGGCATCGACACGGTCGCCGATCTGAAGGGCGAGGCCGTGGGCGCCGGAGCGGTCGACTCCCCGCAGGCCACCCTGCTGCCGCTGCGCCACCTGCGCGAGCTGGGCGCCGCGGTCGAGGCGAGACTCTTCCAGGTGGGCGTCGGGCTGCACGGCGACCACGTCGGCGGCGAGCGGGACGCGGCGCGGGCGCTGCTGGCCGGCGAGGTGGCCGCGGCCTGCGTGCTCGACGCCAACCACCTGCTCTTCACCCAGGAAGGCACCCTGCCCGCCGGTTCCACCCGGATCCTCACCATGACCGACCCCTACGACCACTGCAACATGACGATCGCGACGAGCGCTCCCAGTGACCTGGTCGAGGAGTTCGGCGCGCTGCTGACCGGCATGTCCTACGCCGACCCCGAGGTGCGGCCCCTTCTCGACCTGGAAGGGCTCACGGAGTGGCGGCCGGGCCGCGCGACCGGGTACGCGGCGCTCGAGGCCGCCGTGGACGCGACCGGGTTCTACGACGCGTCCGGACGGGTCACCGCCACGGCCTACGACCCGTGACCCCGCGTATCACCGATCTGGCGGGCATCGGATTCGACCAGGGAGCCCAGGTCATCCTGCGCAGGGAACTCGCGCTGCTCCCGCCCGGCGGCCGGCTCGGCGTCACCGGAACCCACGACGCCCTCGTCGTCCACCTCGCCGCCTGGTGCCGCCGGGAGGGCCACGCGCTCACGGTCCCGCCGGACGGCGACCCGGTAGAGCCAGGCACGCCGGGCGGGCCCGTGCGCGCCTGGATCGTCCCCGGCCCCGCCACCCGCATGCGGTGGGCCGGCGGGGAAAGGGCCGGCGGCGTGGACCCCTCCCAGGTGGTGTCCCGCCCGGCCGCGCACTGGGGGCTGGCCGCCCGCGGCGCTCTGGTCGAGCCCGGCGGGCCTCCCGCGCCGTTCGACCTCGACCGCAAGGAGGTCGTCTGGGCCGACCTCGCACCCGCCCTGTACGCGCAGGCCGCGGCGCGGCAGTGGGACCCGGCCACCGCGATCGAATGGGACTGCGTCTTCGAACTGCCCGCCGAGGTCGAGGCGGCCGTCGTCCAGGTGATGACCTACCTGGTGGAGAACGAGCAGGCCGCCCTGGTCGTCCCGGCGCGGCTGCTGGCCCGGGTCCACCCGCACTTCCGCGAGGTGACGCAGCTGCTCGCCGTCCAGGCGGCCGACGAGGCCCGGCACATCGAGGTGTTCACCCGGCGCGCCACGCTGCGTGGCGAGGAGTTGGGCACCTCGTCGGCCGGCGGGCGCGCCTCGCTGACGTCCCTGCTGGCCGAGCCGGACTTCTCGCTGGCGTCGTTCCTGCTCTCCGTGCTGGGCGAGGGCACGTTCCTCAACCTGCTGTCGTTCCTCGGCCGGTACGCGCCGGACCCGGTCACCCGCCGCATCGCGGCGCTGGCACACCAGGACGAGGCCCGTCACGTCGCGTTCGGCGTCGCCCATCTCGCGGAGCAGTCCCGGCGCGATCCCGCTTTCCGTGGCAGGCTCAGAGGAGCGATCGAGCGCCGCCACGACGTGCTGGCAGACACCGCCGGTATCAACGAGGACGTGCTGGACGCGCTGACGCTGCTGGCCGCAGGCTCCTGGTCTCCGCGGGCCATCGCCGACGGGCACGCGGCCGTCCAGCGGCTGCAGGCCGAGATGTTCGACGGCCGCCGCAACCGCCTTGTCCGCCTGGGCTTCCCGGCGGACGAGGCGACCGAGCTGTCTGCCTTGCACACACGTAACTTCATGTGAACGGGGGTCCACGATGCGGCTGACGCAGTACGCGCAGGGCGGCGGGTGCGCCTGCAAGATCCCGCCCGGGGAACTGGAGGAGGTACTCGCCGGCCTCGGCGCGCCCTCCCCACGCGGAGCCGCCGGCGAACTGCTGGTGGGCCTGGAGACCGGCGACGACGCGGCCGTGGTGCGGATCGAGCACGGCACGGCCGTGGTGGCCACCGCCGACTTCTTCACCCCTGTGGTGGACGACCCCTACGACTGGGGCCGGATCGCGGCGGCCAACGCGCTCTCCGACGTGTACGCGATGGGCGGCCGGCCGCTGATCGGGGTCAACCTGCTCAGCTGGCCCCGAGACGTCCTGCCGTACGAGATCGCCCGCGAGGTGCTGCGCGGTGGCGCGGCCGTCGCGGCCGAGGCCGGATGCCACCTGGCGGGCGGGCACACCGTCAACGACCCCGAACCCAAGTACGGCATGGCGGTGACCGGGATCGCCGACCCGGAGCGGCTGCTGCGCAACGACGCAGGGGAGGAGGGCCGGCCCCTCACGCTGACCAAGCCGCTCGGCCTCGGCGTGCTGAACAACCGGCACAAGGCGACGGGAGAGGTGTTCGCGGAGGCCGTCGAGGTCATGGTGCGGCTCAACGCCGAAGCCGGCCGGGCGGCGGTCGACGCGGGCCTGCGCTGTGCCACGGACGTCACCGGGTTCGGGCTGCTCGGTCACCTGTACAAGCTGGCGCGGGCATCCGGGGTGTCGGCGGTGGTCGACGTCGCCGCGGTACCGTACCTGGCGGGGGCCCGCGAAGCCGTACGCGACGGCTACGTGCCGGGGGGAACACGCCGCAACCTCGACTGGGTCACCCCGCACACCGACTTCGGCCGCGCGGACGAGGCGACCCGGCTGCTCCTGGCCGACGCGCAGACGTCGGGCGGCCTCCTGCTCGCCGGCGAGATCCCGGGCCACCCGGTGATCGGAGAGCTCGTGCCGAGGGCCGAGAGCGTCCTCATCCTGCGCTGAGTCCGGCGGAGCGGTCCACCCGCACGTACCGATCCCCGTGGCTCACTCTCGGTCAGCGGCGGCGCCGTCGTCCTCGCCCGGGTGCGGCGCGGGCCGTTCCTCCTCGTCGAACAGTGCCGCCTCGATCCTGGCCAGGGCCAATACCATGCCCAGAGCCGCCGCGGGCACCAGCACGAGCGCTACGAACGCCACGGTCAGCATGGGCGCACCTCCTCCGTGCCGAGTCGTCCGCACCTGGAGCCTTACCCGGATAAAAGGGACTTTGTCGTACAGTTCGGTAGATATCCCCCAAGCGGAGTGAAGGGCGCCGGGACAGGTCGCCCGTCCGGGGCGGGCACAATGGGAGCATGTCGCCTCGCGCTCCCGCCGCCGGCTGCCCGTGCGGCCTGCCCGCCCCCTACCCCGAGTGCTGCGGTCGCTTCCATCGCGGCCAGGGCTCGGCGCCCACGGCGGAGCTGCTCATGCGATCCCGGTTCAGCGCCTTCGCCGTCGGCGACGAGGCCTACCTGCTGCGCACCTGGCATCCCGCCGGCCGCCCGGCCCGCCTCGATCTCGACCCGCAGGTGCGCTGGGTGCGTCTGGAGATCCTCCAGGCGGGCGGCGGCAGCGTCGTGCACACCGAGGGGACGGTCCGCTTCCGCGCCCACTACGTCGAGCGGGGCAGAGCCGGGCAGATGGAGGAACACAGCCGCTTCGCCCGCGTGGACGGCCGCTGGGTCTACGCGGGCGCCCTGCCCGCACCCGCCTGACGCCCCCTGCCGCTGACGTCCGCCGGGGGCGGGGGTGGTGCCGGGCTGGGCGGGGTGGGGTCAGCGGGGGCCGGTCATGCGGACGTCGCCCTTCGCGGACAGGGTGAACACCTGCCAGTTGTAGTAGGCGTAGTAGACACGGGCGTCGCGCCGGATCGCGCGGGCGTGGGCCAGCACGGCGTCGACGTAGCGCGTGTCGTGGTTGTAGGCGAACACCGCGCGCCGGTAGTCGCGGGGCGCGCCCGAGGCCTTGAGGTAGTTGGCGGCGGCCAGGATCGCGTCGCGGGCGTCGTGGACGTTCCCTCCCAGGCCGTAGGCACTCCACGTGCCGGGCATGAACTGCATCGGACCCTGGGCGCCGGACGAGCTGGCCGAGCGGACCCGGCCGAACTTGGTCTCCACCAGCATGATCGCGGCGAGCACCTCCCACTCGACGCCGAACCGCTTCTCCGCGCGCGTCATGTAGCCGCGCAGCCGCTCGGCGGGCAGCGGCTCGGCCAGGCGCATGCGCTTGCGCTGGGCGGCGGTGATGGGACGGGCCATGGACAGCAGCTTGCCGACGGCGGTGACGTTGTCGCGGGCCTGTGCGGCGGTCGCCGCGGGCAACTTCTTGATCGTCCGCTGGGCGAGCATGGCGTCCCGGGCCATCGCGCGGTAGACGCGCTGGTGGTGCAGGGCGAGCAGGACGACCTGCTGAGGCGGCTGCTCGGCCGAGGACGCGCGCCAGGCGTCGACGGCCCGGCCGAGCGCGGTCGTGGTCTCGTGCAGGGCGGCGGCGAGCCGGGCGGGGTCGGTCGGGATGCGGGCGTCGGGCGCGGGCGCGTCCCCGGGCGCGCCCGCCGCCGCGGCTCCTTCGGACGCCCCAGCTCCCTCGGACGCCGTGGAAGCGGCGGGTGGGGCGCCCGGCGTGGGGGAGGAGGGTGCGGCAGCGGTGCGCGGGTCGCCGGACACGGGTCGCCGGGCGGCCGCCGAGTCGCCCGTCACCCCACCCGCCACGCCGCCGCACGCGGCCAGGGCGGCGACGAGCGGTGCCGCGATCATGCCGTGGGCCAGTCTCATGACCCACCACCGTAGCGCCGGCTCCGCAGGGAGGGGTGCCCGTACACGCCCGTGCCGTCGTCCGGGCCGCATGTCGTAGCGCCGTAGGCCCCATGTCGCCGCGCGCGTCCGTGTCGCCGTACGCCCTATCGATGTGACTTGAATCACAGTGCGACCCTGTTCACAATCATGTAACCGATTACATACCCTCATGAAACCGATTACATGGAGGTCAGGTGGCTCGCATCAAGGACGTCGCCGCGCAGGCGGGCGTGTCCGTCGCGACGGTCTCCCGGGTGCTCAACGACAACCCCTCGGTCACCGAGGAGACGCGCAACCGGGTGCACGACGCCATGGCCACGCTCAACTACCGCCCCAACGCGGTCGCCCGGTCCCTGCGCACCGAGGCCACCAGGACGCTCGGGCTGATCATCGGCGACATCCTCAACCCGTTCTTCGCCGAGCTGGCGCGCGCCGTGGAGGACGAGGCGCGCGAGGCCGGCTACACCGTCGTCATCGGCAACGCCGACGAACGGGCCGACCAGCAGGACCACTACGTGCGCACCCTGATGGAACAGCGGGTCGACGGACTGATCATCTGCCCCACCGCCGAGGTGACGCCGCTGGTGGAGGAGGTCAGCAAGGGGCAGCGGCCGCTGGTCTTCCTGGACCGGACGCTGACCGGGATCGACGTCCCGTCCGTGCGGGCCGACGGCGCCGCGGCCATCACCGAGCTCGTCGCCCACCTGCGCGCCCTCGGGCACCGGCGGGTCGCCTTCGTCTCCGGGCCCGGCACCCTGTCCACCGGCCGCGAGCGGACCGCGGCCTTCCTGCGCGCGGCGGCCGACCACGGCCTGCGGGTGCCCGCGGAGTACGTGCGGGTCGGCGACTTCCGCGCCGGCAGCGGCCAGCGGATCACCGCCGAGCTCCTCGACCTGCCCGAGCCGCCGCAGGCGATCTTCCTGGGCGACAACCTCATGGCTCTGGGCGCCCTCGACGAGATCCGCAGGCGCGGGCTCGACATCCCCGGCGACGTCGCGGTGGCCTCGTTCGACGACGTCCCGTGGTTCAACCACATCCAGCCGCGCATCACCGCGATCAGCCAGCCCACCGCCGAGTTGGGCCGGCTCGCGGTCCGGGTGATTCTCGACGCGCTGCGGGGCAAAACCGCCGAGTCGGTCGTGTTGCCGGCGGCGCTCGTGATCCGCGAGTCGTGCGGAGAGGCCCGGGCGGCGGTGGAGGCGCGCCAGTCGGACGGGGAGGACCGGGCGGCGGCGGAGGTGCGCCAGTCGGACGGACGGCGAAAGGAGGCCGGCTCGTGAGCCAGGCACGGGAGATCCTGCGCGTGGAGAAGCTCGGCAAGAGGTTCCCCGGCGTGGTGGCACTGGACGGTGTCGACTTCGACCTGCGCGAGGGCGAGGTCCACGTCCTGCTCGGCGAGAACGGCGCCGGCAAGAGCACCCTCATCAAGATGCTCTCCGGCGCCTACCAGCCGGACGCCGGGCGCATCCTCGTCGACGGCGAGCCCGTCGAGATCCGCACGGCGAGCGACGCCCAGCGGCTCGGCATCGCCACGATCTACCAGGAATTCAACCTGGTCCCCCAGCTCACCGTCGGCGAGAACCTGGCCCTGGGCCGCCCGCCCAGGAGGTTCGGGCTCGTCGACACGCGGCGGATGCACGAGCAGGCGCGCGGCATGCTCGACCTGGTCGGGGTCGACGTCGACCCGCACACCCGCGTCGCCGACCTGGGCATCGCGCAGATGCAGATGCTGGAGATCGCCAAGGCGCTCGCCCTGAACGCCCGCGTCCTCATCATGGACGAGCCCACGGCGGTGCTCACCACCACCGAGGTCGAGCGGCTGTTCGGCCTGGTCAGGCAGCTCCGCGAGCGGGGCGTGGCCATCGTGTTCATCACCCACCACCTGGAGGAGATCGTCCAGATCGGCGACCGGGTGACGGTGCTGCGCGACGGCCGCTCCGTCGAGCAGGTGCCGGCGAGCACGTCCGAGGAGGAGCTCATCCGCCTCATGGTCGGCCGGCCCATCGACCAGCAGTTCCCGCGCCAGGCCCAGCGGGCCGGCGAGCCGCTGCTCCAGGTCGAGGGGCTCAGCCGCGCCGGCGCGTTCGCCGATGTGTCCTTCGAGGTGCGCGCCGGCGAGGTCGTCGGTCTGGCCGGGCTGGTCGGCGCGGGCCGCACCGAGGTGGCCCGCGCGGTGTTCGGCGCCGACCCGTACGACTCCGGCGAGGTGCTGGTGCGCGGGCGGCGGCTGCCCGCCGGAGACGTGCGCGCCGCCATGGAGGCCGGGCTCGGCCTGGTCCCGGAGGACCGGAAGGGCCAGGGGCTGGTGCTGGGCGCCGACATCGCCGAGAACCTCGGTCTGGTGACCCTGCGCCGCGCCACCCACGGCGGATTCGTCGACCGCGGCGGCCAGCGCGAGGCGGCCGGGCGGGTCGCCGAACAGCTCGGGGTGCGCATGAGCCATCTCGGCCAGGAGGTGCGCACCCTGTCGGGCGGCAACCAGCAGAAGATCGTGATCGGCAAGTGGCTGCTCGCCGACGCACACGTGCTCATTCTCGACGAGCCCACGCGCGGCATCGACGTCGGCGCCAAGGTCGAGATCTACCAGTTGATCAATTCGCTCACCGCCTCCGGACACGCGGTGCTCATGATCTCCAGCGATCTGCCCGAGATCCTCGGGATGAGCGACCGCGTCCTCGTCATGGCCAGAGGCAGGCTCGTCGGCGAGCTGGAGGCCGCCGAGGCGACCCAGGACTCCGTGATGGCGCTGGCCGTCACCGAGGTGGAGGATGCTCGTGTCCACTAACGTGCTGACCAGGCGGCCGGCGGCGAGGAGCCTGCTGGCCGAGAACGGCTCGCTCGCGGCGCTCGTGGTGCTGATCGTGGCGCTGTCGCTGATGTCCGGCGACTTCCTGACCGTCACCAACCTGCTCAACGTCGGCGTCCAGGCGGCCGTCACCGCGATCCTCGCGTTCGGCTCCACGTTCGTCATCATCACCGGCGGCATCGACCTGTCCGTCGGCGCCGTCGCCGCGCTGTCGGCGATGGTGCTGGCCTGGACGGCCGCCGACACCGGGCTGCCCTGGCCGGTCGCCACGGTCGTGGCGCTCGCCGTCGGCGTGGTGTGCGGGCTGGTCAACGCCGTGCTCATCGCCTACGGCAAGCTGCCGCCGTTCATCGCCACGCTGGCCATGCTCGGCGTGGCGCGCGGGCTGGCGCTGGTGGTGTCGCAGGGCAGCCCCATCGAGATGCCCGAGCAGGTCTCCCACCTCGGCGACACCATCGGCGGCTACCTGCCGGTGCCGGTGCTGGTGATGGCGCTCATGGGCGTGATCGCCGCCGTCGTGCTCAACCGCACGTACACCGGCCGCGCGATGTACGCCATCGGCGGCAACGAGGAGGCGGCCCGGCTGTCCGGCATCGCCGTCGGCAGGCAGAAGCTGATCACCTACGCCCTGTCCGGTGTGTTCGCCGCGGTGGCGGGCATCGTCCTGGCCAGCAGGCTCGCCTCGGCCCAGCCGCAGGCGGCGGCCGGCTACGAGTTGGACGCGATCGCCGCCGTCGTCATCGGCGGCGCCAGCCTGTCGGGAGGCAAGGGCAGGGCGCTGGGCACGCTCGTCGGCGCGCTCATCCTGGCCGTGCTGCGCAACGGGCTCAACCTGCTGTCGGTGTCGGCCTTCTGGCAGCAGGTCGTGATCGGCGTGGTGATCGCGCTGGCGGTCCTGCTCGACACGCTCCGCCGCCGCGGCGGCCGCTGACCTCTCCATGACCATCACGTTCCTGACACACAAAGCGAGGTAACCATCATGCGATTCCACGCCCTGGCCGCGTTCGGCGCGGTCCTGACACTCGGCCTGGCCGCCTGCGGCTCCTCCGGCACGGACTCGGCCGGTTCCGGCGGGACCACGGCCGGAGGTGACGTCAAGATCGGCATGTCGATCTCCACGCTGAACAACCCGTACTTCGTCCAGCTGCGCGACGGCGCCCAAGCGGAGGCCAAGAAGCTCGGCGCCACGCTGACCGTCACCGACGCGCAGAACGACGCCTCCCAGCAGGTGAACCAGGTGCAGAACTTCACCAGCCAGAGCATGAAGGCGATCATCATCAACCCGGTCGACTCCGACGCCGCGGCGCCGGCGGTCAAGGTGGCGGAACGTTCCAACATCCCCGTCATCGCCGTCGACCGCGGTGTCAACGGCGCCAAGGTCGCCCAGACGGTCGCCTCCGACAACGTCGCCGGCGGCAAGCTGGCCGCCGAGCAGCTCGCCAAGGAGATCGGCGAGAAGGGCGAGGTCGTGATCCTGCAGGGCGTGGCCGGCACCTCCGCCTCGCGTGACCGGGGGCAGGGCTTCACCGAGGGCATCAAGGCGTACCCGAACATCAAGGTCGTCGCCCAGCAGCCCGCGGACTTCGACCGCACCAAGGGCCTGGACGTCATGACGAACCTGCTCCAGTCGCACCCCGGCATCACCGGCGTGTTCGCCGAGAACGACGAGATGGCGCTCGGCGCGATCAAGGCGCTCGGCGCCAAGGCCGGTAAGGAGGTCAAGGTGGTCGGCTTCGACGGCACGCCCGACGGCCTCAAGGCGATCGAGGCGGGCACGCTGGCGGCCAGCATCGCCCAGCAGCCGGCCCTCCTCGGTCAGCAGGCCGTGCAGAACGCGGTCAAGGCCGCGAACGGCGAGCAGCTCCCGGCCACCCTCGACGTGCCGGTGAAGGTCGCCACCAAGGACAACCTCTCCGAGTTCGCCGGGTCGTGAGCACCGTGGGCCGAACCGTGGGCCGGACCGTTGGTCAGGCCGCGGGCGAGCACGACGGCCGTCCCGTTCCCCTCCACCGCCACGACGTGGTGGTGGTGGGGTCGGCCAACGCCGACCTCGTCGTCCAGGTCGGGCGGCACCCCGCGCCGGGCGAGACCGTGCTGGGCTCCGACCTGGCCGTGCACCCCGGCGGCAAGGGCGCCAACCAGGCCGTCGCCGCCGCCCGGCTCGGCGCCCGGGTGGCGCTGCTCGGCCGGGTCGGCACCGACGGGCACGGGCGGCTGCTGCGCGAATCGCTGCGACGCGACGGCGTGGACCTCAGCCACCTGCACGACACGCCCGCGGCCAGCGGCGTCGCGATGATCGCGGTGGGGCCGCGCGGCGACAACAGCATCATCGTCGCGCCGGGCGCCAACTCCCTGCTCAGCGAGGACGACGTGCGGGGGGCCGCCCCGCTGCTGCGGTCGGCGCCGATCGTGTCCCTGCAACTGGAGATCCCGATGCCGGCGGTGCTCGCCGCCGCGCGGCTGGCCCGGCGGGCCGTGCTCAACCTGTCGCCGGCGACCCCGGTGCCGGACGAACTGCTGGCGCTGTGCGATCCGCTGGTGGTCAACGAGCACGAGGCGGCGCTGGTGCTCGGTGGCATGGGGGACGCGGCCCAGCAGGCCAAGGCGCTGCTCGCGCTCGGGCCCCGCTCGGTCGTGATCACGCTGGGGGCGGACGGGGCCGTGACGGCCGAGGACGGCGCCGTCCAGCCGGTGCCGAGCCCCCGCGTGGCGCCCGTGGACACCACGGGCGCCGGCGACGCGTTCGCCGGGGCGCTGGCCTGGCGGCTGGCCAGGGGCGACGCCCTCGCCGACGCCGCGGCGTTCGCCGCCCGCGTCGGCGCGGCGACCGTCCGCAGGCCGGGCGCGCAGAATTCGTACCCGACGTTGGCGGAGGTGGAGACCCTGTGAAGCGGGGCGGCATCATCAACGCGGCCCTGGCGGGCGCCGTGGCCCGGCTCGGTCACACCGACGAGGTGCTGATCTGCGACAGCGGCATGCCGCTGCCGCCGGGCGTGCCGGTCGTGGACCTGGCGTTCGTGCCGGGGATCCCGTCGTTCGCCGACGTGCTCGACGGCATCCTCGCCGAGATCGTGGTGGAGGGCGCCACGGCCGCGGAGGAGGTGCGCGCCGCCAATCCGGCCTGCCACGCCGAGCTCGGCGAGCGCCTGCCGGTGCTGGGGTACGTGCCGCACGAGCGGCTCAAGCAGCTCAGCCGCACGAGCAGGCTCGTCGTCCGCACCGGCGAGGCCCGCCCGTACGCCAACGTCATTCTGCGCTGCGGCGTCGCCTTCTGAGTCCACGCCGCCCGGGGCGCGGGCGGCGTGGACTCGGGTGCGTGCTCAGGAGGCGCGCTCGTAGCGCAGGTACACCACGCCCGAGGCGAAGCACCGGTGCTCGGTCCGCCGCAGGCGCAGCCTGCGGCCCACCGGGAAGAACGGCTTGCCGCCGCCCACCGTCGCCGGCATCACGAACAGCGCGAACTCGTCGACCAGGTCCAGCAGCGAGGCGGCCAGGCAGGCGCCGCCCAGGTCGAAGCGCCCGTCGGTCTGCTGCTTGAGCCGGGTCACCTCGGCCACCGCCTCGTCACTGCGCACCAACCGCACCCCCTCCGGCACCCTGGTCAGGGTGTCGGAGAAGACGTAGCGCGGCGTCTCCTGGTAGACGCGGGCGAACTCCTTCTCGACCTCCGGCAGGTCGTCGCGGCCGGCCGCCGCGGTCCACGGCCGCTCCATCGCCTCGTAGGTACGCCGCCCGAACAGGAAGGCCGCCGCCTCGCGGGCCTGCTCGTTGGCCAGCCGGTGCGCCTCGTCGTCCGGGGCGCTGAAGTCGATGCCGCCGTCCGGGTCCTCGATGTAGCCGTCCAGCGACACCATCGCCGAGTAGAGGATCCTGCCCATGGCCGCTCCTTGATCGTCCGTAGTGGTCCAGCGTAGAGACCACGCGGGGCGGCCGAACTCATCGGCGCGCGCTGTACCCGACGAATCCCAGGTCCGCAGCGCGGAGGAATGCCCAGGTCTGCAGCGCGAACACCAGCGCGGCGCAGCCGGCCAGCGCCCACCACAGGCCGATCAGCCCCCACGCCGTCGCGACGGGCGCGGCCACCAGGGCGAGCGGACCGTAGCCCGCGGCCGTGCAGCCGAGGCTCCAGGCCGAGCGCCGCAGCCCGGTCAGGGACGCCGACATCACGATGGCGCAGCCGTTGGCCAGGGCGAACACGGCCGCCGGCGGCAGCGCGCCCGACGCCGCCGCCAGCACGCGACCGTCCGAGGTGAACAGGCCGAGCATCTCCCCGCCCAGGCACCCCAGGGGCACGGACCCGGCGAGCACGCCGGTCGCCCCGACGGCCAGCGCCGCCCGGTTGGCGCGCCGGGCCGCCGCCGCGGAGGACGCCCTGGCGATCTCCGGGGCCGCCGCCTGCCCGGCGGTGAACGCGGCCAGCGTGAGCGGCCCGTCCAGCGACACGAGGATCGCGTGCGCGGCGGCGCCGTGCGCGCCCGTCCGCGCCGCCGCGTAGGCGACCCCCGCCAGCGCCGCGAACTTGATCACCAGCGCCGCCGACATCGGGACGCCGACCCCGGCCATGCGCAGGATCGCGCGCGGCCGGGGACGCCCCGGCCACAGCGCCCACCCTGCCGGGCCGGTCACGCGGGCCAGGCGGCCGTTGGCGATCGCGACGCTCACCCCCGCGGCCGCCACCAGGGCGAGACCGGCGCCCGTGAGGCCCAGCCGGGGCACCAGCGCCAGAAGCAGCAGCACCTCGGCGGCGGTGCCGGCCAGGCCCGACCAGAGCACCTGCCGGGCGTGGCCGAGCGCGACCAGCGTCCCGTTCGCGCCGCCGCCCGCCGCGAGCAGCAGCACGTACCCGGCCAGCAGCCACGGCAGCACGCCCAGCTCGGCCGTCACCTCCTCTGCCACCCCGCCCGCACGCGCGAGCAGCGGCACGCACAACAGGACGCCGGCCCCCGCGGTGCCGAGCCCGAGGGCGAGCCACCGCGCGTCGCGCAGCGCGGGCAGCGCTCCGGCCGGGTCGTCGCGGTGCGGGGCGACGAACGGCGTCAGGCCGCGCAGCCCGCCGGACACGGCGGCGGTGACCGGGCCGAGCACGGCCCCGGCGACGGCGAAGGCGGCGAGCTGGGCGGTGGCCTGGTGGCCGAGCAGGGAGGTGGCGGCCAGGCGGGCGGCGACGCCGACGCCCGCCGACAGGGCGAGCGGAACGGCCGCGCCGAGGATCACGCGAACAGGAGAGGTCATGCAAGCAGAAATCCCGGCGGGATCGCCCGCGCGGGATTCGTGATCAGTATACCGTCAGGCCGGCCGGCCCGCGCGGGGAACGACCAGGCCCGTCTCGTAGGCGGCGACGACCGCCTGGGTCCGGTCGCGCAGGCCCAGCTTGTTCAGCAGGCGGCTGACGTGGGTCTTGACCGTCTCCTCCGTGACCGTCAGCCGGGCGGCGATCTCCGTGTTGGACAGCCCCTCGGCGATGAGCCGCAGCACCTGCGTCTCGCGCGGGGTGAGCGCGGACAGGCCGGCCGGTGCGTCCGGCGCGGGGCGCAGGCGGGCGAACTCGGCGATGAGCCGCCGGGTGATCGCCGGGGCCAGCAGCGCCTCACCGGCCGCGACGACCCGCACCGCGTCGAAGAGGCGCTCGGCGGTGACGTCCTTGAGCAGGAACCCGCTCGCGCCCGCCCGGAGCGCGTCGTAGACGTACTCGTCCAGGTCGAAGGTGGTCAGGATGAGGACGCGCGGCCCGCCCGCCGCCGAGGCGGCCAGCCGCCGGGTGGCCTCGATGCCGTCGACGCCCGGCATGCGGATGTCCATGAGGACGACGTCGGGCGCCAGCTCCGCGCACAGCCGCACGGCCTCGGCGCCGTCGGGGGCGGTGCCGGCGACGGCGAAGTCGGGCTGGGTGGCCAGCAGCTCGGCGAACCCGGTGCGCACCACCAGGTGGTCGTCGGCCACGACGATCCGGATGGGCGGCCCGCTCACCGGCCCGCTCACCGGCTCGTTCACCGGCTCGTTCACCGGCCCGCCTCCCCGCCGCCGGCCCGCAGTGCCGCCGCCGTCTCCGGGCCGGGCAGGCGGGCCTCGACGAGGAAGCCGCCGCCGGGCGCCGGGCCGGTGCGCAGCTCGCCGCCCACGGCCGCCGCCCGCTCCCGCATCCCCGTCAGACCGTGCCCGCCGCTGTGCCCGCCGCCGTGCCCGCCACCGTGCCCGCCGCCGGGCGTGTTCGGGGAGGGCCCGGGGCCGTTGTCGCGGACCCGGACGAGCAGGGCGTCCGCGCCGTAGTCGAGCTCGACGTCGACGGCGGCGCCGGGCGCGTGACGGCGGGTGTTGGTCAGGGCCTCCTGCACGATGCGGTGGGCCGCCAGCTCCACGCCCGGGTCCAGCGGCACCGGCGCGCCGCGCAGGATCAGCCGCGTGGCCGTCCCGGACGCCTGTCGTGACTGGTCGAGCAGGCCGGTCAGCTCCTCCAGGCGCAGCCCCGGCTGGGGCCGCCGGTCTGCCACCCCGGCCCCGGCGTCCTCGCGCAGCACGCCGAGCAGCCGCCGCATCTCCGTCAGCGCCGCCCGGGCGGTGTCGCCGATGGCCGACAGGCGTTCGGCCCCGGCGGCGGGCATCCCCGGCGTGGTCAGCCGGGCCGTCTCCGCCTGCACGGCCACGATCGAGATGTGGTGGGCCACGACGTCGTGCAGCTCGCGGGCGATGCGGGCGCGTTCGCCCCGCGCCGTGTGCTCCAGCAACGCCTCGGCCGTGACCTGCCGGTCGGCGCCGTCGCCCGCGGCCACGCCGCGGGCCCGTCGGGCGATCCCCGCGAGCGCAGCCGCCGGGGCCAGGCACGCCGCCAGCAGCGTGAGCAGCCGCACGTCACCGCCGGTCCGACCGACCAGCGCCAGGACGACGAACGGCGCCGCGAGCAGGACGGCCAGCGGCTGCGAGCCGGTCCGGCCCAGCCGGTGGCCGCAGACGAGCTGCGCGGCGACGCCCGCCACCGTCATCGTCTGGAACGCCGTGAGCGACAGCACGCCCGTCGCCGTGACGAGCACGGCCGCGGCGGCGGGCTGGCCCCACAGCAGCGCGACCGGCAGCGTGGTGCCCAGCGCGAGCAGCCCGAACACCAGGACGTACACCGCGGTGACGGGCCCATCGACGGGCCCCCCGACGGGCCCCCCGACCGGCCCTCCACCCGGCCGCTCGACCGGCGCCCCGGCCGGTGGGGAGTCGCCGGCGGGCGCGAGCAGGCTCGCTCCCGGGGCGGGGCGCGCGACGGTCTCGCCCGGCCACATGTCGCGGGCCTGCGCGAGGGCGTCGGCCAGCGGGGTGTCGCGGGCCCGCACGATCGCCTCGGCCAGCGCGAGCAGCGCCAGCAGACCGCCGGCCACGACGTGCGCGTGCGCGGTGGCGGCCCGCCCGCGCGCGAGGCCGGCGGCGGGCCACCACCAGGCGGCCGCGCGGGCGCGGCGCCACCCGCTCGCCTCCGCGACGTCCGGTGGCGCGGCGGGGGCGGGGTCCGGTGATGCGACGGGTGCGAGGGCCGGTGATGCGGGGGCCGGTGGCGGGCCGTCGTGCCGGTCGTGCGGTCTGTCCACAGAGGTCATTGTCCCCGCGCCCCGGAGTTCGGGCATCCCTCGTACGAGCGACGGCACGTCCCTCGCGTCGGGCACGGCGAAGATGGCTCGGCCGCGTGACGACCCGGCCCGTCCCCGGCGCCTAGCCTGCCCGGCGTGGAAGCAACCATCGCAGTCAACGGGCTGCGCAAGCGCTACGGCCGCACCACGGCCCTCGACGGGATGACCTTCACCGTCACACCGGGGCACGTCACCGGGTTCGTCGGCCCCAACGGCTCCGGCAAGTCCACCACGATGCGGGTCGTCCTCGGCCTCGACGCTGCCGACGAGGGCGACGCGCTCGTCGGCGGGCGCCCGTACCGGAGCCTGCGCGAGCCGCTGCGTCACGTCGGGGCGCTGCTGGACGCGGGCGCGCTGCAGCCGGGCCGCAGCGGGCGCGACCACCTGCTGTGGCTGGCCCACTCGCAGGGGCTGGGTGCCCGGCGAGTGGACCGGGTGCTGGGCCTGGTGGGGCTGGAGACGGCGGCCCGGCGCCGGGCGGGCGGCTACTCGCTGGGCATGCGGCAACGGCTGGGCATCGCCGCGGCGCTGCTCGCCGACCCGCCGATCCTCATGCTGGACGAGCCGGTCAACGGCCTGGACCCGGAGGGCATCGTGTGGATCCGCGGCCTGCTGCGGTCGCTGGCCGCCGAAGGGCGCGCCGTCCTGGTGTCCAGCCACCTGATGAGCGAACTGCAGGACACCGCGGGTCACCTCGTGGTGGTCGGCCGCGGCCGGGTCGTCGCCGACACCGGCGTGGCCGAGCTGATCGCCGCCGCCTCGCGCGGCCGGGTCACCCTGCGCACCCCGGCGCAGGCGGCGGCGATGGAGGTGCTCGCCCGCGCCGGCGCCACGGTGGCCGCCACGGTGGCCGCCACGGTGGCCGCCGCCGACCCCCGCACGCTCACCGTGTCGGGCCTGCCGGCCGACCGGATCGTGGCGCTGCTGACCGCGAGCGGGGTGCCGTTCTCCGAGGTGGCGGCCCACCGGGCCACGCTGGAGGAGGCGTACATGGAGCTCACCCGCGACGCCGTCGAGTTCCGCGCCCCCGCGACCGGGGAGGCGGCCCGATGAGCGGGGCGCAGGGCGGGCAGGCGCGCCCGCGGGTCCGGGCCACCGACGACGCGGGCCCGCGTGGCACGCGCGTGCCGGGCGGCGGGTTCGCCAGGCAGGTGCACGCCGAGTGGACGAAGTTCCGCACCATCCGCGGGTGGGTCGCCGGCCTGGCGGTCGCGGCGCTGGTCACCGCGTTGCTCGGGCTGCTGTCGGCCTCGAGCAGCCACGCGTCGTGCGGCCCCACCGACGCCGCCTGCCCCGCCGTCCCGGTCGGGCCGGACGGCGGCGCGGTGAACGACAAGTTCTTCTTCGTGCACCGGTCACTGACCGGCGACGGCTCCATCACCGTCCGCGTGACCTCGATGACCGGGCAGATCCGCAAGCCCGACGCCACCCCCGGCGTCCGGAACGTCGTCTCGGGGGTCGTCCCGTGGGCGAAGGCCGGGGTGCTCGTCAAGGACGGCACCCGGCAGGGTTCGGCGTACGCGGCGGTGATGGTGACCGGCGCCCACGGCGTGCGGATGCAGCACAACTACACGCACGACGTCGCCGGCCGGCCGGGCGGCGTGTCCCGGCAGTCCCCACGCTGGCTGCGGCTGACCCGCTCCGGCGAGACGGTCACCGGGGCGGAGTCCGCGGACGGCGCGCGGTGGACCACCCTCGGGTCCGTCCGCCTGGCCGGGCTGCCGGCGACCGTGCGGATCGGGATGTTCGCGGCGTCCCCCGGCGACCTGACCGTGACGCGGGGCGATCTCGGCGGGTCCGTCACGGCGGTGCGCTTCGCCGAGACCACCGCCGTCTTCGACGAGGTGAGCCTGGGCGGCGGCACGTCCGGCGAGGCGTGGCGGCACGACGACGTGGGCGTCACCCTGGAGCCGGACGGCTCGCCGCACCACCCCGGCAGGGCCGAGACGTCGGGTGCCACCTTCACGGTGACCGGGGTCGGCGACATCGGGCCGAGCGCGGAGGGCATGTCCGTCGAGAACACCCTGACCGGAGTGCCGGCCGGCCTCATCGTGGTGATCGTCGTGGCGGTGTCGTTCGTCACGGCCGAGTACCGGCGCGGCCTGATCCGCACGAGCCTGCTCGCCGTCCCCGCCCGCGGCCGGGTGGTGGCGGCCAAGGCCGTCGTGATCGTCGCGGTGACCTTCGTGGCCGCCCTGGCGGCCTGCGCCGTCGCGGTCACGTACGGCACGGGCATCCTGCGCGACAACGGCAACCAGGTTCTGCCGGTGCCCTGGCTGACCGAGGTGCGGGTCGTGGCCGGGGTCGCGGCGCTGTTCGCCGCCACGGCGGTCCTCGCGCTCGGCCTGGGCTTCCTGTTCCGCAGCAGCGCCGCGGCGGTCACCGGCGCCATCGCCGTGACAGTGGTGCCCCACATCCTGGCGACCGCGTCCGTCCTGCCGGCGGAGGCGGCGCAGTGGCTGCTGCGGCTCACCCCCGCGGCCGGGTTCGCGATCTGGCAGAGCGTCCCGGAGTACGCGCACGTGCTCGACACGTACACGCCGCAGGCCGGCTACTACCCGCTCCCGCCCTGGGCGGGGCTGGCCGTCAGCTGCGGCTACGCCGCGCTCGCCGTCGCCCTGGCCATCGTCCGGCTGCACCGGAGCGACGTGTGAGACGGCATCTGCGCGCCGAGTGGACCAAGCTGCGCACCGTCGCGGACACCGGCCGGCTCCTGACGGCCGTCGTCGCGCTGAGCGTCGCCGTCAGCGCGGCGGCGGCGACGACCGTGTCCTGCCCGCCCGCCGGCTGCGCGTACGACGCCGTCAAGATCAGCCTCATGGGAGTGCAGGTCGCCCAGGCGGCCGTCGTCATCCTGGCCGTCCTCGCGGTCGGCGGCGAGTACGGCACCGGCATGATCCGGCTCACGCTGGCCGCGATGCCGCGCCGGACCGCCGTCCTGGCCGCGAAGGCGGCCGTCGTGACCGGGCTGGCCCTGGTGTCGGGGAGCGTCGCCGTGCTCGGGTCGCTGCTGGCGGGGCGGCTCATCCTGCCGGGCAACGGGTTCGTCCCGGCGCACGGGCAGCCGCCGCTGTCCCTCGCGGACGGGCCGACGCTGCGCGCGGTCGCCGGGTCGGTGCTCTACCTGGCGCTGATCGCCCTGCTCGGCCTCGGCGTCGGCATGGTGCTGCGCGACTCGGCTGCCGCGCTCGGGGTGGTGTTCGGCCTGCTGTACGTGCCGGCGGTGGTGCCGGCCCTGGTCGCCGACCCGGACTGGCAACGCCTCCTCTGGCAGGTCTCACCGATGAACGCCGGGCTGGCGGTCCAGGCGACCACGAGCCTGTCCACCCTGCCGCTCGGCCCCTGGGCCGGCCTCGGGGTGACGGCCTGCTGGGCCGCCGTCGCGCTGCTGTGCGGCGGGCTGGTGCTGCGACTCCGCGACGCGTGACCACGGCGCCGCCGGTCACGTGCGGATCCGCGGGGCGACCTGACCGCCCCTGACGCCCGCGAACTCAGCGCCCGCGAGCCGAGAGCATCCAAGGGGCGGCGAGTGCACTCGCCGTGGGTCGAGAGGGCGGAGGCCGTCTGATCATCGTGGACGCACGGAGGCTTCCGCTCGTTCGTTCTCCTCTATCCACGGGCCGGTCCGGACGTAGCCCAGCCGCTCCAGCACCGCATCTCGCTGGGCCGGCGAGAGCGGCACTTCCGGGTGGTCGCGTGGTTCCACATCGCCGGCCACAACGTCGTCGTGGTCCAGGACTTCGAATACGTCCCCGCGGGTGACGCCGACGGCCTCATCGGCAGGGTCCGGATACATGCGTGCGACCCAGCGCTTCACCAGTGCGTTCCTCCCGTCCTCCCGGCATGAGGACCTCTGCTGCGCAGGCGGTGTCTCATCTCGGGCCTGCATCCCCCACCGCAGAGTGCTTCGCCCGGCCCGACCCGACGAACCCCTGACAACCTCGTCGGTCTCAGCGCGGGTCTTGCGAGAGCGCGAGCTTCCGGAGGTAGGCCGCGTTGGACGGCGACGTGCGTACACCATCGAGTATCCCGGTGAGTGCCTGCTCGCGGTTCAGACCGGCGAGCACCTGCCTGAGCCTCCACACGATCTCCCGCTCCTCGTGAGTGAGGAGCATCTCCTCTCTGCGCGTCCCGGAGGAGGAAACGTCCACGGCGGGGAACAGGCGCTGCTCGGCGAGAGCCCGGTCGAGCCGCAACTCCATGTTGCCGGTGCTCTTGAACTCCTCGAAGAGGTAGTCGTCCATCCGCGAACCGGTCTCGACAAGCGCGGTCGCCACGATGGTCAGCGAGCCGCCTTCCTCGGTCGCTCGGGCCGCGCCGAACAGTTGCTTCGACCGGTGGACGGCATACGCGTCGATCCCACCCGTCAGCGTCTTGCCGCCTTTGGGGGCGATGACGTTGTACGCCCTGCCGAGCCGGGTCAAGGAGTCGAGGAGGACGACGACGTTCCGGCCGCGCTCAACGAGCCGTTTGGCCCGCTCGATCGCCAGTTCGGCGAGCGCCGTATGGTCGCGTTCCGGCTGGTCGAACGTCGAAGCGATGACCTCGCCGCGCACCTGCCGGCGGAAGTCGGTCACCTCCTCGGGGCGCTCGCCCACGAGCACCACCATGAGGTCGACAGCAGGATGCTTTGCTGCGATGGCGTCAGCGATGGCCTTGAGCGCCATGGTCTTGCCGGCCTTCGGCGGCGCGGCGATCAGGCCGCGCTGCCCCAGGCCCACCGGGGTGATGAGGTCGATCAGGCGCGTGATCGATGATTCCGTCTCCAGAAGGAGGCGGCTCTGGGGATGGACGGGTGTCATATCGGCGAAGCGCAGCCGCTGCCTGCCCAGGTCCAGATGGTCGATCGACACCACCTCGGCCGACTTGCCGGAGGGCCGCCGCAGTCTTGCGGTGATCAGGTCACCCGCGCGCAGGCCGAGCGCTTTCGCGTGTGCGACAGGCAGGCAGATGTCGTGCTCGCCGGGGAGGTAGCCACTCGCCCTGAGGTAGACCCTGTGGTCGCGGACGTCGACGACCCCGGTCACCTCCTGATTCTCGGCGGCTGGGCGTGCGCTGTTCAGGGCTGCCGGGGCAGCGGTCGGGATGCGCCTCTTCGCAGGCTTGTCGGTGGTGGTGGTCATGGGTGTGTCCTCACGACGGGAGGTGGATGAAGGAAAGGCGGAATGCGCACCGGTTCGGTTCGACGGTGGGCATGACGCGATGAAGTCCCGGCAGGCGGCGGTCGGTCGACGCACAGGAAAGGCGGGTGATGACGCGGCCGGTTGCCGAACGGGGAGCGACGCCCTCAGAAGCGGGCGGAAACGGAATGCCGACGCTCAGCGACGGCAAGAGAAAGGCTTCACATCGACAAGGGATCAGATCGACCAGATCGATGAGCCACTTGCACGATAACACCATCCCGGGGTCCGAACGCAACACCCGATCCGGCCGTACCACCCATCCGAGGCGGGAGCGCCCTTTCGCGTGGTGACGCCACCGCCCGCGCTCGTTGAGGTTGTGGATTTGGGCAGCCGGCGACGCCGTAGGTAGGGGACATGCGCCGTGGGTTGTCCCTTCCTGGCACGGACCAGGCGGCAGGAGGTCGGGTCGTTGTCGATGTGGCTATCGACCGTCTCGACGGTGGACAGCATGCGCAAGCGCGCGTCCACGCTGGCACCGGACTGGGGAGTGGATGCACGTGTGCCGCGTTTCTCCCGCATCGTGCAGGATCCGGCGATGGCCGTGCAGATGCTCCACGTCCAGCGCCTGGCTGATGGCAGGCGCCCCGGACCGGGCGGCAGGATGTACGGGCGTCTCGGACACACCACTAAGATCATCCGAATCGTCACTCGAATCTGGGCCGCCGCCGGCCGATACCGCTTCGGGCGCGTGGCCGCCGTCGTCGTCGCGCTCTACCTGTCCGCCGTTGCCGTCACCTCGGCGCTCGCCGCCGTGTCCGGCGATCTGTCGGCGCTGTCGGTGGCCGCGACGGCCACGACGTGGGCCTTCTCGGCGCAGGGAGACTGGGTATGGCCTCTGCTCACCGGGATCTGCGGGCTCAACGCGTGGATGCTGTGGCAGGTGCTGCGTGGTCCCGCGCTGCCACGCGCCGAGGGGTTGCCGCGCAGCGTGGTCTGGCTTCGGCGCCTGCTCTATGCGGGCGTCGCCGGCGACCTGGTGCTCTGGGAGCTCGTGGAAGTGCTGTCCGACACCGTGGAGTACGTCGCGAGCCTGGTCGTGTGGGCCGCCACGGTGATCCTGCTGGTGCGGGTCCTGTCCGGTGTCTCGGCCCTGTTCCGGGCGATCACCCTCGCGCTCGGCCTGATCGGCGTGCTGGCGCCGGCGCTGCTGTTCTTCCTCGACGGCTCCGGGCTCCAGGTGATCAGCCTGCTGGGGCTGGCGAACTTCGGGTGCACAGTGATGATCCTCGTCGGGCAGCGCCGTGACGGGCGGTGGAGCAGCGCCACGATCAACATCGGAAGGGCCGCCCTCATCGCCCCGCTGGCCTTCCCCGTGCTCAGCCTCGTCCGGAGCGAGCAGTTGCTGTTCGACGGCCCGGGGCTGGTGGTGAACGCGCTCGGCGTGCTCTACACGGTGTGGCTGGCGCGCACCGCGCACGAGCTCGCCCGGCCCGCCGACATGCCCGCCGCTGGAACCGCCGCCCGGCCCGCCACCGGCCGCGGGTCGCGGCTGCCGGTCGCCGTCGCGCTCGTGCTGCCGCTCGTCGTGGTCGGCGCCGAGGAGGGCGCCCGGTTCACCTTCACCGGCACGGGTGAGGCATGCCGCGAGGAAGTCAGGGCATACGCCGACACCCGACCGGAGGACCGGCGGCGGGCGTTCCTGTGCCGCGCCAGGGATCACGCCTTCACAGGGACGCCGATGTTCCCCGAGGACCTGCCGGATCAGCTCGTCCTGGCGTACGGCAAGGAGCTGTGTGCGGTGCCCGATGTCGAGGAGCGGCAGGTGTTGCTCCGGCGGGCGGGCGGGTCGGCGAGCGCGGGCGAACTCGGCGACGCCCTGGAGTTCCTGTGCCCCGCCGTCGTCGCCCGGCAGCGGGCGGACGAGGCACGCGAGCAGGAAGAGCTGGAGCGGGAGCTGGCCGCGTGGCAGACGCAGGCGAACGCCCGATGTGCCGACCCCTGGCCGAAGCTGCGAGGAAGGCGGCAGGGCACGGCCGCGTACTCGCTCTTCGAAGGGGGCGGCTACGAAGTCTTCGACGACCGGGACAGCACCGAGGGCGCGGGTGGCGACATCTTCAAGGCCATCGACGACGGGTTCATCGACGCCGCCGGCAGCAGCGCCGCCATCACGACCTACGGCGAGAACGAGCCGATGTGCCTCACCGTCAAGGCGTTCGGCGCCGCCCCACCGCTCCGGCTCGAAGGCTGGGACAAGGTGGTCGAGGTGGGCGTCGTCAGCCGCAGCGGCCGCCTGGTCGTACCGCCGTACCCCGAGGGCGGCGACAGCGGGGCGCTCCGGCCGCTGCCCAACCTGGCCGTCGACGGCCCCGGCCGCTACCGGATGCGCGTTTACGCCCGCGCGTTCGAGTGGGACGAGGACGACCCCGACGCGCCCACCGAAGAGCACCTGATCGTCGTCTACCCCGGCCGCTCCACGAAGAAGATCGTCCACCGCCCGTGGCGCTGACCGGTCAGCCACCCTGCCTTCGGCCCTCGGGACGTCCGAGGTGACCTGGACGTACACGTACGACGACCGCGGATGGCCGTACCGGGTCGGCTGGCGGTTCTACGCGCACCCGCGGCCCGAGGTTCCGGGGCTCGGACACGACCGGATCCTGCGGGGCCACCTGGCCACGCAGCGCCGGAACTGGGACAGGCCGACGACGATCACCGCGCCCAAGGCGAAGCCGGGCCGGGGGCTGTTGGTGGACGACCTCGCCGATCCGGGCGACCGCGGGCTGTGCCATGGCTCCCGCTCCGCCGGAACAGCGTCATGGCTGCGCATCTCTTGCGGCAAATCTCCTCGTCGCGCCCGCGCCCGCGCAGGGAGCGGCGCTAAGAAGTGCCTCATGAGACCAAACGCGTCGATGCGCTCGTGGCTGCGGGCCGACCCCTGGCGGGCGCTGCTGATACTGGTGACCGGCTGCTACGGGATCGTCCAGCTGATCGTGGTCGGCCCCGGCATGGGGCTGGGCTGGGACGAGGTGGTCTACGTCAGCCAGGTCGACCCCCGCGTGCCCACGGTCGAGTTCATCGCCCCTCGGGCCCGCGGGATCACCCTGATCGTCGCGCCGGTCACGCTGGTGACGTCCTCGACGGAGGCCCTGCGAGTCTACCTGTGCCTGCTGTCGGCCCTGGCGCTGTACGCGTCGTTCGGGACGTGGCTGCGGCTCCGTCCAGGGGCCGTGGCCCCTCTGGCGGCGCTGCTGTTCGCGTCGCTGTGGCTGGCGTTGTTCTACGGCAACGAGGCCATGCCGAACATGTGGGTGGCGTTCGGCGCGGTGGCCGCCGTCGGGTTCTTCCTGCGCTGTGTGCGGCCGGGGGGCGGTCGCGGCTCCGTGGCGGGGCTGGCGCTGTGCGTGGCGGCGGTGGCTCTGGTGAGGCCTCCCGACAGCATCTGGCTCGTCCTCGCG
The DNA here is from genome assembly GCF_014207745.1 of Nonomuraea muscovyensis. Taxonomy (NCBI): domain Bacteria; kingdom Bacillati; phylum Actinomycetota; class Actinomycetes; order Streptosporangiales; family Streptosporangiaceae; genus Nonomuraea; species Nonomuraea muscovyensis. Next base: position 1,284,526 of record NZ_JACHJB010000002.1, on the reverse strand, counting down.
CTGGGGTCGGCGCTCGCCGTGCCGGGATGGCGGCGGCCCCGAGCGGCGATCGCGCTGGTCGCCGGGTTCGCCGCCGGATGGGCGGACTGGATCGTCGAGGCGTACGTCAGGTTCGGCGGGCCGCTCGCGCGCTGGCAGGCCGCCGGAGCCGCCAACGAGACCGGGCTGCACTTCACGCTGTACGAGCACGCCCGAGCGCTGAACGGCCCGCTCCTGTGCCGGCCTCCCGCGCACTGCGGGCCCGCCGTGTCGTCCTGGGTGCTGTGGTGGAGCGTGATCCCGGTCCTCGTCCTGCTCGGTCTGTACGCGGCCCGACGCCGTGGCCTGTCGGCCGAATCCCTGGTGCCGGCCCTGGCCGGCGTGTCGCTGGCCGTGCCCTACGTCTTCCTGGTCGGGTACGCGGCGCCCCGCTTCCTGCTTCCCACGTACGCGCTGCTGGCCTTCCCGATCGCGCACGGCGCACTCGCGTTGCTGGAGGGCGCCCGGGGGAGAGCGCCGCGAAGGGCCGGCGCCTGCCTGGTCGCCGCGGGCTTCCTCGCGCACTGCACCCTGCAGGGTGTGACGCTGGACAAGATCGTCGCACCTCGGCTGGCCAAGAGAGAGGCCGAGGTGCGGGTCGCCCGGGGTCTGGAGAGCCTGCGCGTCCACCCTCCGTGCCTCGTGTACGGCGAGCACGCGGTGCAGATCGCCTACCGGATGGGCTGCGAGGGGCACACCGTCCTGAACTGGCCGAGGCAGGGCGACGTGCCCACCGCGGTGCGCGGCGCCGAGGCCGCGGGGAAGCAGGTGATCGCCGTGGACCGGGGCCGTTCGGTTCCGGCGCCGTTCCTGCTGGCCTGGGAAAGGCGGCCGCTGCAGGATGTCCGGCCGGGACAGTGGTTCGCGTACCTGCCGTCGGATCCTCCGGCTCCCTGACGCGCCGGTGACCTGCGGCCTGTCGCCGTACGACGCGTGACCGTCGTCCTTCGGGTGTTATGCCGCCTGTGCCCGCACTTCGCGGGCCCGCGCCTGCTCGTTACACGCGCCACGCCGCAAATCCGCGCCCCGGAGGCTGTCCGCCACCGACATCGTCGTGCCGTCACCGGGCTGAGATCTTCTATCTGTTCGCGCCTTGCCCCACTGACCAGGCAAAACGGCCTGACGAGGTGCGAACGGAACGGAGACGAGATGCCCTTCCGCCGGACAGTCAAGGCGGCGACGACCGTGAGCGCTCTCGCCGCGCTGGTGATCGTGGCCGGGCCGGCCGCCTCGGCGTGGGCCCGCCCGCCCCTGCCGCTCCGCATGGACGCGGCCTTCCAGAACGACTGCCTCACCTCCCACAACGCCCTGCGGGCCCGCCACCGGGCGCCGGCCCTGACGGTCGACGAGGCACTCGTCGCCTACGCCAAGCAGCGGGTCACCCACGTCACCCGGTACGACGGGCTGCGGGGCGGACACAGCGGGCTCGGCGCCGACTACGGCGAGAACCAGTACTGGTTCCAGACATCCTCGGCCGGCCGGGTGGCGTCCTGCGCGGACGGCGTGCGGAAGTGGTACGAGGGCAGCGGGTCCTACGACTACCGCAACCCGGGCTTCTCCTCCCGCACGGGCCTGTTCACCCAGGTGGTCTGGAAGGCGACGACCCGGCTGGGCTGCGCGCGGGCCGCGGGGCGGGGCGCCCGGGGGCACGAGACGTACGTGGTCTGCGTCTACCAGGCTCCCGGCAACGTGTCCGACGCCTACCGGGAGAACGTCCTCCCGCCCCGGTGACGACGCCACCACGGTGTCCGGGCTCCGGCCGCCCGCCGGAGCCGCGGGCGCCCTGCTGGGATCATGGTGGCCATGAGCGAGAGCAGGTTCCGCGACCCGGGCGTGCGGCTGTGGCACTTCGCCCGCGAGATCCTCGTGCGCTGCCCCCGGTGCGACGGCCGGGCGGCGGTCACGATCAGGCCCGCCGACCGCGACGCGCACCGGTACGCCGTCGGGTGGCTGACCGCCCCACACCGGCTGACCTGCGGCGGATGCGGGCACGCCGCCGAGTGGGCGCCGCGGGAGTGGCGCAGCGGCCTGGGAGACGCCTACTTCACATCAGGCGGGCCCTTCGTGGTGCCCCGGCTCGGCGGGCCGTACGACCCCTACTTCGGGCTGCCGCTGTGGCTGCGGCGCCGGTGCTGCGGCGGGCGGACGCTGTGGGCGTACAACGTCGCCCACCTCGACCTGCTGGAGGGATACGTGGGGGCACGGTTGCGCGAACGGCCCGTGCCGGCCGGGTCACAGACCCTGCTGGAGCGGCTGCCCGGCTGGATGAAGGCGGCCGGCAACCGCGACGAGCTGCTGGCGGCCATCAGCGTCCTGCGCGCGTCCGCCTGAGCCGGTTGCGTGCCGAGCGGCGGGTCGGCGAGGGACGGGGCGGGTCACCCGTCCTCGGGCTGCCGGAGCACCTGGGCGAGCACAGCCGCCTCGCTGATCTCCGGCTGCCTGGTCGCGGTCAGCAGCGTCAACGTCCCGGCCGAGGCCAGCTCACGCAGGCCGGCCAGCGCCTCGGCCCGCTCCGGCTCCGCCAGCTCGCCCCGGTAGCGGCGGGCGAACTCCGCGAAGCGCTCGGGCGCGTGGCCGTACCAGGTGCGCAGCTCCGTGGACGGCGCGACCGGCTTGCACCACGCGTCCAGCCGGGCGGCGGCCTTGGACAGCCCCCGCGGCCACAGCCGGTCGACCAGCACCCTGGCGCCGTCGTCGCCGTCCGGCTCCGCGTACACCCGGCGTACCCGCACGTCACCCTTCGCCATGAGCGCCCCCCTTCGTCCCAGGCTAAGCCCGTCATGCGGCCCGCGGGCGCCTCCTGAGCAGCTCGACCAGGGCCGAGACGCTGTGCTCGGCGCGGCCCTCGGCCACCGCGCGTTCGAGGAGGTCGTACATCGGCTCCTGCCAGGAGGCGTCCACACCCGCCTCCCGCCCGAGGAGGCGCTCCTCGGCGACCGCCGCGTGGAAGATGCCGATGGAGGAGGCGGGCTCGGTGTAGTCGCCGGTGTCGATCTCCTCGGCCAGGTCCGGCAGCACGGAGCCGATCATCTCCAGCCACTTGACGGTGTACGGCACCAGCGTGCTCGCCTCCAGGCCGCGCGCCGTGACCATCGCGGCGCCCTGGAAGAAGCCGAGTAGGGCGGGCAGCAGGGTGCCCCCCACGGCCATCTCGTACAGGGCGGCCAGGTCCGCCTCCTCGCCCAGGTGTACGGTGTCGCCGCCCAGCGCCCTGAGCGTCGCCTCGTGGTCGTCGAAGACGGCCCTGTCGCCGCTGTAGTACAGCAGGGTGTCCGGGCGGCCGACGGCGGCGGGCACGTTCTTGACCGCCCCGTCGAGGAACCGGGCACCGTGCCCGGTGGCCCACGCGGCCATCCGGCGGGCGCCGGCCGGAGTGCCGCTGTTCACGGTGACGAGGTCGCGGCCGGGAAGGTCCGCCGCGGCCGGCGCCAGGGCCTCCAGCGTGGCGTCATAGGTGGTCAGGCAGGCGACGACCAGGGGGCTCGCGGCGACCGCGACCCGAACGTCCGGCGCGTGGGAGGCGCCCCGGGCGACGAGGGGCGCGGCCTTGGCGGCGCTGCGGTTCCACACGGTCGTCGGGTGCCCGGCCCGGAGGAACGCCTCGGCCAGCGCCCGGCCCATCGAGCCCAGCCCCAGCACGGTCACCGGTGCGCGGTTGTCCTCGGACATGCTCGTTCTCCTCGATCTGTGTCAGACGGGTGATATGCGTTCTCATGCTCGGGGGTCGCGCACATCTCATCAAGTACCTACTATTTTGTCAGGTACTGACATTCATGTTCGTGGGAGAGACGATGACGAGGACCTTCACCTGCGGGCTCGACGCCGCCATCGCCCTCATGGGCGGCAAGTGGAAGGGGCTGATCCTGTTCGCGCTCCAGGAGGGGCCGCTGCGCTTCGGCGAGCTGAGGCGGGCCGTTCCCGGCATCAGCGAACGGGTGCTGATCCTGCAACTGCGCGAGATGGAGGCCGGCGGTCTGGTGCACCGCGAGGCCCACCACCAGGTGCCGCCCAAGGTTGAGTACTCGCTGACCGACTTCGGCCACTCGCTCAACACCGCGATGATGCCGCTCGGCGAGTGGGGCGAGGAGCACATGGAGCGCATCCGGTCCCTGTTCTGAGCGGGTGGGACGCAGGTCACAGGTCGGCCCGCCGCCCGGCCGGGCACGTAACCACCGTGACCTCTGCCACCGAACCCGGCGCGACAGCCGCCGGCGGGAGCGGCCGGGCCCGGTCGCGTCACGGCCGGCGCGTCGTCGCCGCGCTCGCCGTCACCCAGACCCTCGGGTACGGCGTGCTCTACTACGCCTTCTCCGTCATCCTCACCCCCATGGCCCGCGACCTGGGCACGAGCGGCGCCCAGGTGGCCGCCGCCCTCACCCTGGCGGTGCTGACCAGTGCCGCCTGCGCGCCCCTGGTCGGCCGCCGGCTCGACCGGCGCGGCGGGCGCGGGGTGATGACCGCCGGGTCGGCGCTGGCCGTGCCGGCCGTGCTCGGCTGGTCCCAGGTCAGCACGCTGCCGCAGCTCTACGCGGTGTTCGCCGTCCTCGGCGTCGCCTCGGCGATGGTGCTGTACGAGCCGGCCTTCGCCGTCATCGTCGCCTGGTTCGACGGCCACGACCGGCACAGGGCGAACGCGCTGCTGGCCGTAACGATCGTCGCCGGGTTCGCGTCGGCCGTCTTCCTGCCGCTCACGGGCCTGCTGGCCGATCGGTACGGCTGGCGGCAGGCGCTGGTGGTGCTCGCCCTGGTGTACGGGACGGCGGCGGTGCCGCTGCACGCCCTCGTGGTCCGCCGGCCCCGCCCGGGTGCCGCGCCGCTCCGGCCGGCCCGGCGGGCCGGCCTGGTCAGGACGGCGGTGCGGGCGCGGCCGTTCTGGCTGCTGGTCGCCGCGTTCACCGCGCACGGCGGCGCGGTCGCCGTCATCGGCGTGCTGCTGGTGACCTACCTCGTGCACCTCGGCCACCCGCCCGTCTTCGCCGCCACCGTCGCCGGGCTGCTCGGCGTGCTGTCGGTGACGGGCCGCGTGGTCACCACCGGGCTGCGCCGCCGCTGGGCCGCCGCGCCGGTCGCGGCGGCGGTCTTCGTCCTGCAGGGCGTCGGCGTCGCGCTGCTGCCGCTGGCCGGCCGGACGGCGGCGGGCGCGGCCGGGTGCGTGCTGCTGTTCGGCCTCGGGTTCGGCGTCGGCACCATCACTCTGCCCCACCTGCTGGCCGAGCGGTACGGCACCGCGGCCTACGCCAGCCTGTCCGGCCGCGTCGCCGTGTTCGCCGTCGCCGACCGGGCCGCCGCCCCGCTCGGCGCGATGGTCCTGGCCCAGGTCGCCGGGTACGGCTGGGTGATGGCCGCCGTCGCCGCGGCCTGCGCGCTCGCCGCCTGCGCCCTGCTCGCCTACCACCGCCTCCCGTGACCCGGCGGGCGCCTCCGGGGGTCCACCGGGCCGTGCCCCAGATGAGGAGCGCGAGCGCCGCGGCGGCCGGAGGCTAGGCGGAGCCGAGGGCGTCGACGAAGTCGCGGATCACCGGCCGGTGGTCCGCGGGCCTCCAGGCGACGGCCAGCTCGCACGGCGACAGCCCCGTGACGGGCACGGCGCCGATGCCGGGCCGCTGGTAGATGGCGGCGTTGCCGGCGGCGAGCAGCACGATGCCGCAGCCCTCCTCCACGGCCGTGAACGTCTCGTCGGCGTTGGAGACGGTGGCGCCCACGGTCACGGGGTGGCCGGCGCGCTCGTCGAGCGCCAGCCAGTACGCGCGCAGCGGCCCTGCCTCCTCCGGGAGCGCCAGGAAGGGCTCGTCGAGAAGCTCGGAGAAGGCCACCTCGGCGCGTCCGGCGAGCCAGTGGTCCTCGCGGAAGGCGACCCAGCGCGGCTCGCGCGCCACGACGTGCACGGCGAGCGTCTCCGGGGCCGGGAGGGGCAGCCAGACGAACGCCAGGTCCACCTCGCCGGCGGCCACCCCCGCCGTGGCGTCGTCCCAGTTGACCTGGCGGATCTCCAGTCGCCAGCCGGGCCGGCGCTCCTGGAACAGCGCGCGCACCGGTGCGAGCAGGCCCCGGCCCACACTGGTCGACATGCCGACGGTGAGGACGGCGGCCTCGGCGGCGGCCGCGTCGCTGACCTGGCGCTGCGCCTCGGCCCAGCGGTCGAGCAGCTCGCGGGCGGCGGGCAGCAGCGCCCGGCCGGGCGCGGTGAGCGCCACCGTCCGCCGGTCCCGGTCGAACAGCCTGACCCGCAGCGACTCCTCCAGCTGCCGGATCTGCTTGCTGAGCGCCGGCTGCGAGACGTACAGCCGTTCGGCGGCCCGGGTGAAGCTCAGCTCCTCGGCGACGGCCACGAAGTAGCGCAGATCTCTCAAGTGAGCGTCCATAACTGACGGCTATCTAAACAGATATTGGACGCCTCAAACACCCAGCGGGCAGGATGATCGCGTTCGTCACGAGAGGAGTGCCCATGAGCGCGGTCGAGGACCGGCCGGCCACCGCCGAGGTCTGCGCGCGGACGGCGTGGACGGCCCCGGCAGCCGCGGGGGACGCCCGGTGATCTCCCTCGTCACGGGCGCGAACCGGGGCATCGGGAAGGAGGTGTGCCGGCAGCTCGCCGGGCTCGGCCACACCGTCCTGCTCACCGCCAGGTCGCTGGAGGCGGCCACCGCCGCCGCCCGGGAGCTCGGCGCGGACGTGCACCCGATGCGGCTCGACGTCACGGACCCGGCCGCCGCCGCCCGGCTCGCCCAGGAGATCGGCGACCGGTACGGGCGGCTGGACGTGCTGGTCAACAACGCCGCCATCACCTACGACACCTGGCAGCGCGCCGTCACCGCCGATCTGGACGTGGTCCGCGAGGCGGCCGAGACCAACGTGTACGGCCCGTGGCGGCTGACCCAGGCCCTGCTGCCGCTGCTCCGGCGGAGCCGCCACCCCCGCGTGGTCAACGTCTCCAGCGAGGCCGGATCGCTGACCAGCATGGGCGGCGGCACTCCCGCCTACGCCCTGTCGAAGGCCGCGCTGAACGCCCTGACCCGGATGCTGGCCGCCGAGCTGCGTGCCGACGGCGTTCTGGTCAACGCCATCTGCCCCGGCTGGGTCGCCACCGACATGGGCGGGCCCGGCGGCCGTCCCGTCGCCGAGGGCGCCGCCGGGATCGTCTGGGCGGCCACGCTGCCCGGTGACGGCCCGACCGGCGGCTTCTTCCGCGACGGCCGTCCCCTGCCCTGGTGAACTCTGAAAGGACCGCAATAAATGATCGTGGTGACGGGCTCCACGGGCAACGTGGGCGCCGAAGTGGTCCGCGCGCTGGCCGCGGCCGGCACGCCCGTACGGGCGCTGACGCGTGACGCCTCCCGGGCCGAGCCGCAGCAGGGCGTCGAATACGTCAGCGGGGACCTGAGCCGGCCCGAGTCGGTCCGGCCCGCCCTCGACGGAGCGCACGGCCTGTTCCTGCTGCCCGGCTACCCCGGACTGCCCGAACTGCTCGCCGACGCGCGCCGGGCGGGCGTGGAACGCGTGGTGCTGCTGTCGGGCGGTTCGGCGGGCAGCGGCGACACCGGCAACGCCATCAGCCGCTACATGGCCGAGTCGGAGCGGGCCGTGCGCGAGTCCGGGATCCCGTGGACGTTCCTGCGTCCCAGCGCGTTCATGTCCAACACCTTCCAGTGGATCCCGCAGCTCAGGGCCGGGAACGTCGTGCGCGTCCCGTTCGCGGACGTGCGGATGGCCGTCGTGGACCCGCACGACGTCGCCGCCGTCGCGGCGCGCGCGCTCACCGACGACGGCCACGAGGGACGCGTCCACCAGCCGACCGGCCCGGTGGCCCTGCGGGCGGCCGACCGGGTGCGGATCCTCGCCTCGGTGCTCGGCCGGGACCTCCGGTTCGAGGCGCAGCCGGACGACGAGGCCCGCCGCGAGATGCTGGAGACCACGCCGGTCGAGTACGTCGACGCCTTCTTCGACTTCTACGTCACCGGCACCCTGGACGAGTCGGTGGTGCGCCCGGCCGTCCAGGACGTGACCGGCCGCCCGCCCCGCACCTTCGAGCAGTGGGCCCGCGCGCACGCGGCGGCCTTCGGCTGAGAGGTGGCGGTGTCAGACGATGCCGCCGTTCGCCCGGACCACCTGGCCGTTGACCCAGTGGCCGCGCGGCGAGACGAGGAACGCGGCGACCTCCGCGATGTCGGCCGGCGTGCCCAGACGCTCCAGCGGCGGCTGGGCGGCCATCCGCTCGATGGTCTCCCGGTCCTTGCCGTCCAGGAACAGCGCCGTGGCCGTGGGGCCGGGCGCGACGGCGTTGACGGTGACGTCCCGGCCGCGCATCTCGCGGGCCAGCACCATCGTCATCGCCTCCACGGCTCCCTTGCTGGCGGTGTACGCGCCGTACGTGGGCAGGGCCAGGCCGATCACCGAGGTGGAGAACAGCAGGATCGCGCCGCCCGGCCGGGTCCGGCGGGCCGCCTGCTGCGCCACCACGAACGTGCCGCGGATGTTCGTCCGGTGCAGGCTGTCCAGGACGTCCAGGTCGAGGTCGGCGATGGGCGCCAGGTGCATCCGGCCCGCGGCGTGCACCACCGCGTCCACGCCGCCGAACTCCGACTCGGCCGCGTCGAACATGGCGGCGACCGCGTCCGCGTCGGCCACGTCGGCCCGCGCCGAGATCGCCTGGCCGCCGGCCTTGACGGCCTCGTCGACGGCGGCCTCGGCCTCGTCCGCGTTGCCCGCGTAGTTCACCACGACGGCGTAACCGTCGGCGGCCAGGCGGCGCACGATCTCGCGGCCGATGCCGCGCGAGCCGCCGGTGACGATCGCGACGCGGGGCGTCCCGCCGGTGCCTGAGGTGGAGTCGGTGGTCATGAGGTGGTTCCTTCCCCTGCGGTGCCGAGCCGGGAGGGCCGGGCGCCGGCTCCCCTTCTCTTCCACAGTCCCCGCTGACCGGCGATTCAGCCAGGGTGACGCCCACCCTGGGGCCGGCGTCCCCCGGGCACCATGGAGGGATGGACGTCCCCGAACTCGCCGCGTTCCTGCCCGCCCCGGTCGAGCTCGCGGCGGCAGGCAGGCCAGGCGCTGCCGGTGGTGGTCTCGACGATCCGGATGGGCGGCGGCGCCAGCCAGCTCAACGAGTGGCTCAAGCCGCATGAAACGCCGCCTGTTAGTTGGTGACCTCGGGCTGGGCCGAGTCGGCCAGGGTCGCGACCAGTTTGAGGCCTTCGTCAGCGAAGAGGGACCCTGCCTGTTCTCCCTTCGCTCGTGTTTCCAGGAGGACCAGGCGGGAGGAACCGTCGGGTTGGGGTACGACGCGGATCTGCCGTACCTCGCTGGAGCCGATCTCCTGCAGGCCGGGGTGGATCGCCGTCGGGGTCCAGTGGACCTTCCAGGCGCGCTCGAAATCGATGACCTGCAGGTCCGCGTCGTAGGAGTAGGGGACCGGGCCATCGAGGGTGACGGAGAACGTGGCGTGGTAGGTGGTGGTCTCCCCGAAGTCCCGGTCGGCCTGGGGCCGGACGCGGATCAGCTGGATGGTGATCTTCTTGGCCTGTGAGCCCTTGGTGAAGGTGTCGTAGATGCCGTCGAAGCCTCGGGGCGGTTCGAGCACCTGGGCCTTCATGGCGGGTAGGTCGCCGCGTTGCCAGGCCGCCAGGAACGCGGTCGCCGTCTCCCGGGGCGTGCCTTTGGTGCGCACCGACAGGTAGACGGCAGCGCCAAGACCGAGGACGGCAGTCAGGGCGACGACGATGATGATCCCTGTCTGCCGCCACCGTGGAGGACGGACGGACATCGGGCAACCCTATCGGCGTTGGGTCGCGATGCATCCACCTTGACCAGGTCGCCCAACGCCGCTGACCCGCTACCGGGTGGACCTGGTCGGCGCGGCCACCGCCGAAGAGAATCGCGTCGAAAAGCTCCTGGAAGACGACTTCGAGACGCACGCCCGAGAGGTTGAGCGGTCTCGTTCCGCAAGCCGCCACAAGAGATCCGGCGGACCGCCACCGCCCGCCGCGACCAGGGCTTATAGGATGAGAAAGCCTCAGCGTGGGCGACATCCCACCCTGCGGACACCAGGCTCGTCTCCTGACTCCGGACGAGATGCGAGGGCTGAAGGCCATGCCAGACCCGACCACGTCAGACCCGACCACGTCAGACCCGACCACGTCCGATACGACCACGCGCGGGCGACGTGCGGCCGGTCGCGTTCTGCCGGTTGTGCTCACCACGCTCACCGTGCTCATCGCGCTGGCCGCGGCCGGGTGCGGCGAGACCGGCGAACCCGACGCGTCCGACGCAGGCACCGTGAGCGCCGAGCCGCCGATTTCCCGTGCCGCGCAGAGCCCGTCCCGCGCCACGCCCACCCCGTCCCCGGCGGTGACCACGGCTGACGGCAGCGACCCCGACGCGTGCACCGACGGGAACTGCGAGATCGCGGTGTCCGAACCGGTGACGATCCGCTTCGAGATCCCGGACGGTCCCGCGAAGCTGTCCCTGACCAAGGTCGGCAAGAACGAGGTCGGCTACAAGGTGACCTCGGGGAACAGCAGAACGAGCGGCGAGGTGAGCGGCGAGGGCAGCGGCTGCGTCGTCGTCTTCCACCGCAACGGCAGCAGCAGTTCGTGCGGCCCGGCGGGCAAGCCGCCGGGCAGGAGGGAAGGAGCGGTCGTCCTACAGGTGGTGGCAGGGGCGGACGGCACCGCGATCGTTCGGCTCGTCTCGCCCTGAACCGGCGGGTACGCCCCTCCCGATCCCCTCCGCTTCCGCGCGGGGCGGTGAACCAGCACACGGGCACAAGTCGAGCGACGATTTCGCGCCCCCGGCGGAGTCGTACCTGTCGAAACCCCCGCGACCTGCGGGACGACCCTGTACGGAAGGACCGCCCAGCATGACCAGCACCCACACCCTCACCGTCCCCGGCGCCCGCCTGCACTACGAGGTCCGCGGCGCGGGCCCCCTGCTGCTGGTGATGGGCTCGCCGATGGGCGCCGCCGCGTTCGCGCCCGTGGCCGACGCGCTCGCCGCCGCCCACACCGTCGTCACCCACGACCCACGCGGCATCGCCGGAAGCAGGCTCGACGACCCCGAGCAGGAGTCCACGCCGGAGCTGCGGGCCGACGACGTCGCCGCCCTGCTCGACGCCCTCGGCGCCGAGTCGGCCGACGTGTTCGGCAGCAGCGGCGGCGCGGTGACCGGGCTCGCGCTCGCCGAGCGGCATCCCGCCCGGGTCCGGACGCTCGTCGCGCACGAGCCGCCCCTGCTGGAGTTGCTGCCCGACGTCGCCGAGCAGCGCGCGGCGGTGGAGGACATGATCGACACCTTCCACCGGGAGGGCCTGTTCGCCGCGTGGCGGAAGTTCATGGCCAACGCCGGGTACGGGGAGGACGACGTCCCCGGCCCGGCCGACGAGAAGCCGAGCGAGCAGGACCTCGCCGACAGCGCCCGCTTCTTCGCCCACGAACTCCGCGGCACCACCCGGTACGTGCCGGACGCCGCCGCGCTGCGGTCCGGTCCGGTCCGGGTCGTCGTCGGCCTCGGCGCCGAGTCGGGACGCCTGATCACCCGGCGGACGTCCACGGCGCTGGCCGAACTGCTCGGCACGCCGCTCGTCGAGTTCCCCGGCGAGCACGCCGGGTTCGCCGACCGGCCTGCCGAGTTCGCCGAGGTGCTGAGCAAGGTCCTCGCGTAGCACCTCCGGCCGGGGTGCTGCCCAAGGTCCTCGCGTGGCACCCCTGGCCGGGGTGCTGCGCAAGGGGGCCCTCGCGTGGCGCGCGGCGGCCCGGGCGGGAAGGGCGTGCCCGCTCCCGCCCGGACCGGCCGGGCCGCACGGCTCGTCAGCCGGCGGCCAGAACGCCCGTCAGACGCCGCAGTCCCGCGTACTCCAGCGCGGCGTAGACCGCGACCACAACCGCCCCTGACAGCATGAACACCACGCCCAGGCCGGTGAGCGGCAGCACCCCTGAGAACACCAGCGCCAGCAGCGCCACACACGACACCGCGTTGCCCGCCACGGCGCAGGCGGCGTGGCGGACGGAGATGCGCGGGTGGCCGGCGATGAGGCCGAGGGCGGCGGCCCCGCCCAGCATGGCCACCCCGAACGGGACGGACCAGGAGGTCGGCAGCCCGAGCGGTTCCCGCAACGGCACGGCGCCCGCCAGCAGCACGACGCCGAAGACGGCCGTGCTCCAGCCGTCGATCCGCAACACCCGGCGCAGCAGGTCCGGCTCCGCGTGCATGAGAACTCCTTCACCTCGGGGGACGTACGCGCACACCGTGCCAGGACGGAGGTCAGCGGCTCAATGACCTCCGAGGTCATGCCGGAGCCGGTCCGGCGGGTCGCTATCCTCCTGGCATGAACGAGGAGCCGGTATGAGCGAGGAGCCGGCATGAGCGAGGGGAAACCGTCGCAGGTCGGCACCCTGCTGCGGGAGTGGCGGCGGCGGCGCCGGCTCAGCCAGCTCGACCTGGCGCTGCTGGCCGACAGCTCGGCCCGGCACCTGTCGTACGTCGAGACCGGGCGCGCCCACCCGAGCCGGACGATGGTGCTGCGCCTGTCGGCCGCCCTGGACGTGCCGCTGCGCGAGCGCAACACGCTGTTGCTGGCCGCCGGCTACGCCCCCGCCTACCGGGAGAGCAGCCTCGACGACGCCTACCTGGCCTCCGTCCGCACCGCCGTCGACACCATGCTGGCGGCGCACGAGCCGTACCCCGCCGTCGTGGTCGACCGCCTGTGGAACGTGCTGGACGGCAACCACGCCATGACCGTCCTCATGGACGGCATCCCGCCCCACCTGCTCCGGCCGCGGCCCAACGTGTTCCGGCTGACCCTGCACCCCGACGGCCTGTCCGCGAGGCTGGCCAACCTCGGCGAGGTCAGGACCCTGTTCCTCGAACGGCTGCGGCGCCAGGTCAACGCCACCGGCGACGCCGACCTGCGCGCCCTGTACGAGGAGGTGAGCCACTATCCCGCGCCCGCCGCGCCCGCCGAGGAGGACCCGACCGGCGACGTCGGGCCGATCCAGGTGCCGCTGCGGGTGCGGACGCCGTTCGGCGAGCTGTCGATGTTCAGCACCATGGCCACCTTCGGCGCCCCGGCCGACGTGACGCTGTCGGAGCTGGCGATCGAGCTGTTCTACCCCCTCGACGAGTTCACCGCCACGGCCCTGCGCGGCCTGTCAGCCGCCCGCCACGACCTGCCGGCGCACGGCGAGGGTCTCGTCGGCGGCGCGTGAGCGGCTCAGCCACTCGCGCGCCGGACCAGCCGCCCTGCCGGGACCGGGTGCGGAGCTTCAGCCCGCCGGGGCGGGTGCGCGCAGGCGGGCGGAGGCGTCCAGGAGGTCGCCGAGCGCGAGGCCCGTACCCGCTGGAGGCCGCCGATGCGGGAGTCGAGATCGGCCGGCCGGTCGCGTACATGCCCCAGCACGCAGGCATCGAGCTCGGCGCTGCGTTCCTTCCTCGGCGACCTGCCCCGCCACCTCGACGGGCTGCCGGCGCGATGCTGACCGGCCACCCGCCCCGAGGCTGAGCCGAACTACCCGCGCCCTGCGATGGCCAGACGCGCGTAGCGGCCCGCCACCGCGTGGAAGGACTCCTTCGGCTCCCACCGGGAGGGGTCGCCGGGGGAGACCTTCACCACGCCGAAGCCCGCCATGTCCAGATCGTGGCGCGGATCGCCGTCCCGGTGCGGGAAGCCCGGCATGGCGAAGGTGTAGACGAAACACCCGTGGACGCCGTGGCCGGCGTAGAGGTCGATGAGCTCGGTGAGGTAGCGGGCCTGTGTGGGCTCGTCGCGTTCGTACCCGTCCTTGACGCGCGGCGGCGTGGCGAACCAGTTCACGATCAGGAACGAGCCGGGCCCGCGCCGCTCCGCGCCGGCGAAGGCGCCGCACCCGAACTCCGTGACCACCACCGGCTTGTCGCCTGCCTCGGCGAGCAGCCCGCGCAGGCGACGCTCGTAGGCGTCCGGGTCGGGACCGAAGCGGTACAGGTTCACGCCGACGACGTCGAAGCGGGACCAGTCGACCTTCTCCCAGAAGGCGGCGGCATAGGTGACGGGCCCGTGGAAGTGGCGGCGGGCCGTGGCCACCGCCGCGTCGAGCAGGTCGTCGAGCCTGCGGGTGATCCGGCGGTCGAACCACCGCCGCCACCGCAGCAGCACCTGCAGGCGGATGAGGACCCGCGGTCCCGGCACCATCCCGGGCGAGGTGAGCGAGAACTCGCCGCCCACCAGCAACGTCACCCTGCCGGGGTGCCGGGTGCGCAGTTCCTCAGCCTCCCGCGCGGTCGCCGCCAGGTGCGCCAGCAGCGCCGGGCGGGGCCGGTCGGCGAGGTACGGCCGGAGGTGGACGTCGAGCCCGGCCTCCAGGGCGAGCCGCGCAGCCGTGAACTGCTGCCGCGTGTCGGTGCCGATCAGCATCACGGTGGTGCAGTGGAGCTCGTCGCGGATCACCCGCATGTCCCGGCCGACGGCGTCGTCACCGGCGTCGTCGACGAGGTAGGAGATGCCCCTCACGGCCAGGCTCATGGCCACAGTGTCGCCGCCACTGGGCCGCCCGGCCGCCGGCCCCGGGACGCCGTAGACCGAAGTCGGTGCCCCCGGAGACTTTCGTCCCCACCACGCGGGCCACCCCCGTCCTTCCGAGGCAACCGGTGTGCTCGCCGGCCCAGCGGGCTGCCGCCGGCGTCACCGCCGGACTCGGCGCGGTGTTCCTCGGCCTCGCGCTCGCCCGGGCCGTCTTCGGAGGAGGCATGCCCGGTGCCGGCTGGTCGCCGCTCAGGGGCAGGGCTTGGTGCCGCCCGAGGTCACGGCGTGCCGCCGATGGCGCATGCCCGGCACGGGGGTTGCCCGCAGGTGCACTGCATGATGGCGTTGAGGACATCGTGGTCGTGGTACAGACACTGGTCCTTGCAGGTGTGGCGAGGAACGAAGCCGGCCTGGATCTCGTCGGGCCACGGCTCGTGCCCATCGCGGCAGCGGACGAACTGCTCAGGATCCGACGAGTGCAACCCATGCATCCGCGCACGGGCCTGGCTCTCCAGGGTCCGCGTCTCCGCCGCCATGGTCTTGAGCTGAGAGGCGAGGACGGAGTACTGCTCGTCGCCGGTTCGCACGTGCGCGGCCCGCAACGCCATCACCGCATTGCTCAGGAATCGGGTGGCGTCCTGGAGATCCGTGGTGTGGTGCATTTGGATGCCTGTCACGCCTCGGACCCACACGGCGTCGTCGTACATTGATCAACCTTTCGAAGCGGAAGGCGCGCACACCTGTTCTTGGAGTCGCGCCAGCGCACTCGGGCACATAACCGAAGGATAACGTTATTTTTACCTCTTTTCCGAACCAGGGATGGCCGCGTTGATGGTCGCGAAGTGATGGCGGAAGCCTCGCTGGAAGACTCCGCACGCCCCCGGTCCGGCCTTCGACCTGAAGCGCGAGGCGGCAACGGCCGGCCGGGCACGATCTCCGGCGAGACGAGTAGCTCATGGAAAAGTTTGCCTGAATATTAATTGATCGGCATTGGGCGGCGCCGGTATGAGGCGTACGAGAAGTCGCCGGGGACGATGAACGGCGCGCGTCGAACAGGGCCTTGAGCACCACTGGACGATGGAGGCTCGTTTCCGCCGTCACAAGCGGATCCGGACACCCTCGAGAACCGCAGACATTCAGGGTGCCGGTATCAATCATCCGGGCGCCAGACGGGTCGGGGTGGAGCATGGCGGCGAGGAAGGCAGTTGCCTGCTGCATCGCCGGCCGGGCGGCCAGGGTGTGGCGGAGGGGTTCGAGGACGGCGGTGCGCGCAGGAGGCTGCGAAGATCGAGCGCAGGTGGGTGCCCACGGTGTTGGGCGAGACCATCAGCTCGGCAGCGGCTTGGAGTGGCCGTCCGCGACGAGGTGGGCCACGCGCCGTTCGGCCTCGGCGAGCGCCGGCCAGGGCGAGGGCCCGTCCGATGAGCGTCACCGCGGTGGTGGGGGTCCAGCGCGCCGATCTCGGCGGCGGCCTGGCGCAGCAGGTCATGGCGGCGCCGCCGGTGGCCTGCGCCGAGATGCCCTGGCCCACCGCGCTCAGGTAGCGCGCCAGCACGTCAGGATCGGCCCGCGGGGGCAGGTCGCCCTTGTCGCGCGTGCTCCAGCCGCGCCCGCAGTGCGGCCACCGCGTCTGCCCGGCGAGCGGCCAGGTCGCGGCAGACAGGCTCGGCGCCGACCCGCATCCGCCCGCCCACGAGCCCCCTGACGCACACCGCCGGGCTTTGCGCGACAGGAGGCCGCCAGGCGCGCGGGCAGCCGCGGCGGGCACCACGACCAGGCTCATCGCCTTGTCCGAGATGACCGCCGCGAACCCGGTCCCAGCGACCTCCCCGTCACTCCGGGCCCGTGGGTGGCCTCTGGATGTGATCTCCCGGGGCCACCGTCACCTGCTCTCAGGAGAGCCGGCGTCTCCGGCACGTCGTGGCGGTCAACTCGTCACGGCGCACCTGCCGCGGTCCTGCCTGACGGGCCCTTCCATGTTCGGGCGTACGTCGAAGTCGAAGATCGCGGTGGGCAGGTAGAGCGAGCAGCATGCGTTGGGGATGTCGACGATCCCGCTGACACGCCCTTCGATCGGCGCCGAGCCGAGCAGCAGATAGGCCTGTTCGCCGCTGTAGCCCCACCTCTTGAGATACTCGACGGCGTTGAGGCAGGCCCTGCGATAGGCCACCGTGGCGTCGAGGTAGTAGTTGGTACCGGTGTCGTGGTCGACCGAGATCCCGATGAACGTGAGGAACTCGGAGTAGCGCGGCTCCACGTTCCCCGGCATGAAGATGGGGTTGGTCGTGACGCCGTACTTCTCCATGCCGCCCTTGATGAGGTCGACGTGGAAGTCGATGTAGCCGCCCATCTCGATGGCGCCGCAGAAGGTGATTTCGCCGTCGCCCTGGCTGAAGTGCAGGTCGCCCCCGGACAGCTTGGCGCCAGGGACGTGCACCGGGTAGAAGACCCGTGATCCGCGAGTGAAGTTCTTGATGTCGTGATTGCCGCCGTTCTCCCTCGCGGGTACGGTGCGTGCCCCCTCTGCGGCGATGCGCTGCGCCACATCGCCGCTCGCCGTGCCGGCAAGGGCGTTGTCGGACAGTGGCGGCAGGCCGAGCGGCGGAACGCGCTGTGGATCGGTGTCGATGAGCGCCTGCTCCCGGCGGTTCCAGGAGTTGAGCAACTCGGCCGACGGCGCGGTGCCGAAGAGCCCGGGGTGGGTGATGCCGGTGTATCGAATTCCCGGTAGGTGGCGGGATGTGGCCACCTGGCCGTGGAAGTCCCAGATCGCCTTGTAGGAATCGGGGAAGTAGTCGGTCAGGAATCCGCCGCCGTTCCCCTTGGCGAAGACGCCGGTGTACCCCCATCCCTGCCCGGGGGCGTCCCCGGTCTCCTGGGGAACCGGCCCCAGCTCGAGGATGTCGACGATGAGGAGGTCTCCGGGCTCCGCGCCCTCGACCCCGATGGGCCCGCTCAGCACGTGCGCGACGCTCAGGTCGACATCCCGTACGTCGTTCGCTGAATCGTTGTTGCCGATCTGGGCGTCCGTCCATTCGCGGCATTCGACTCTGAACTCTTCCCCGGGGCGTACCATTTCCGCCACGGGAATGTCTGGGTGCCAGCGGTTGTGACCCGGAGTCGCCTGGTCGCGCATCGGCTTCGACTGGTCGATGCTGAATACTACTTTCGGCATGATAGCTGCCCTTCTTTTATGGATGACTCCCTTCGGGGGTAAGCGTGTTGCCTCACCTCTTTTCGAATTCGGTGGGCTCCGTCAAGTCCATCGAGGGCGATGCGCGCGCTCCCCGGCCCTTGTGGGCTCCTCGCTGCTCGGCGCCTTGCCGGCCGGTTCGCCGCGTTTCGTGAGCGGCCACAGTGCCAGGAACACCACCAGGCCGAAGGCGGCGAGGATCATCGCGAGGAGATTGGTGTTACGCCAGTACCCGGTGAGGATCATGAATGCCGGAATCGCGCCCGTGACCCATCCCTGGATCGCCGTGACCCAGCCCGTGTACTTGGTGATCTGCGCGCGTTTCAATCCGAGCAGTACGAAGAAGAGTCCCCACAGGAAAGACCAGTAGAGCCAGATGACTCCGAAGGCCGGATCGCCGAGGATCTGGAAGTTGGCGTAGGAGTATCCGAGGGCCATGACGGCCACGAAGAGCGAGAAGTAACCGACCCCTGTGGTGTCGAAGCCTCCCAGCAGATTGATCCCCACATAGAGATAGGTGAACCCGAAGAGATAGATCCCCGACGCGCCGAGGATCACGGCCGTGTCGTCGGGATTGGAAATGATCAGCACGGTGGGCGTGATCACCTGCATGGCTCCGACGAAGAGATTGAAGACCCCGGCCGCGCGTGGTTCGACCTTTCCCAGGAGCATCAAACCGTTGAGGAAGAGTACCGCGCCCACGTACAGCAGTCCGACGGCTCCCATCAACGACGCACCTCCTCATGCCCGGGACGGGCGGTGTGGTTCGGTAACGCCACGAGACCGGGCACTCGCCTGGGGCGGAGTGGTCACCGTGGCCGCATCCGAGAACTCTCGGGATGCCTCGCGGAGGCGTGGTGCGTGGTCGGTCCGGGCGTTTGCGAACGCGACGTTCAGTTGATCAAGGCCGAGGCAGGCGCGACAGTGCCGGATGCGGCGGTCGTCGCCGCTGCCGCTCCGAAGGCACGCTCGTGACCACCTCAGGTGCTTCCTGGCTCTGCTCCTCTCGGGTGAGCGCGGCGGACATCGCCGGGGACAGTCGGGTGAGGCTCGGCGCGGTGAAAAGGCGGCGAGCCGGAGAACGGCACAGCGGGCAGTCGTGAACCGCCTGGGCGGTCCCTATGGGCAAGCGCACCTCGAATCGCCCGCAGTCTGGACAGCGGTACTCATAGGTGGCCATGGGCATCCCCACGAGGATCGAGGTTCTTTCTCGCCGCAGCGTCCTGAACTGCTGTGAGCTGAGCCATGTCTTCAGGTAACCTCTCCGCCAATCTCGGTGTCAAGGTGAGAGTCGGATCGTGCGCGCGGGGAAAAGGCCGACGGGCGCGACGCGTGCGGGCCCTGAATCGGGTTTCATATGCAAAAGATGGCCGTCGTTTAAGGCGCGGCATGCTTTCCGGATAAACGCGGGGACTTTCCGGGGGTGCCCGTTCAGGTTTCGTTCCGGCGGGCCGGCCGACGCCACGCTCGAAATGCGGCGTGCCGATCGCCGGCCCGTGCACATGGTTCGGTGGCCGCACGTCGTCCGGGCAAGGCGACCGGCAAGGGTGGACCAAAATGCCTTGGCACGGCGTGTTGGCGAATTGCCGTGCCGCGGCTCGACGAGCGGGGCGGCGACGGCCTCGCCCCCAGCTGCCCTGGCTCAGCCGCCGAGGTGCGGTGCGCGGGCCGCGGCGGAGCCGTCGCGCACCACCTCCCCGGTGAGGTTGCCGTTGGCCCCGGAGCCGAGGAAGACGACCAGCTTGGCCACGTCGTCGGCGCCGGACAACCGCCGGGTCGGCGTGGCCCCGGCCAGGGCGTCGACCACGGCCGCCGGGACGGGTGGGCGGCTGTCGGTCAGGGTGAAGCCGGGGGCCACCACGTTGACCAGGATGCCGTCCCGGCCGGCCTCCCAGGCGAGGGCGCGCGCCAGCCCGTACAGGCCGGACTTGGCGGTCCCGTACGGCCCGGGGCCGGGCAGTCCCTCCTCCGCGACGCTGGAGGAGATCAGCACGATCCGGCCCCAGCGCCGCGCGCGCATGCCGGGCAGCACCGCGCGGACCTGGGCGGCGGCGCCGACCAGGTTGGCGTCGATCATGGCCCGCCACTCCTCGATCGGCACGTCCTCGAAGCGGACGCCCGGGTCCGGCGGGCCGTCGCCGCCCCAGCGGACGGCGTTGGCCACCAGGACGTCCACGCCGCCCCAGTGGCGGGCGACCGTCGCGGCGGCCTCCTCGACGGTCGCCGGGTCCTCCAGGTCGAGCCGGACCACGAGGGCCTGCCCGCCGGCGGCCTCGACGTCGTCCGCGACCTTCCGGGCCAGGTCGGGGTTGCCGCGGTAGGTGAGGGCGACCCGGGCGCCCTCGCGCCCGAAGGCGCGGGCGGTCGCCGCTCCGATGCCCGTGGTGGCGCCGGTGACCAGGACCACGCGGTCCCTGAGTTCGGTGTCCATGCTTGGTTCCTCTCGTTCGGGCTGGTGGGTGGGGTCAGGCGTCGCGCGCCCCGGCCGGGGCGCGGGCGGCGAGGGTCCGCACCGCGTCCAGTGCGGCGGCCCGGGATGTCTCGTGGGCGTCGCGGAAGTCCGCGAGGAACGGCATGACCGGGGCGTGGGTGAGCTCGGTGTGCACGAACTCCACGTCCTCGAGGCCGAGCGCCGTGAAGTAGGCGCGCAGGTAGGGCTCCTGGAAGTCGAAGGGCTCGCGGGGAGTGCCCGGGCCGTACGCCCCGCCGCGGGCGGTGAGGACGACGGCCGACCTGGCGGCGAGCGGCAGCCAGGGCAGGGTCACCCGGTCGATCCAGGCCTTGAGCGCGGCGGGGACCGAGAAGTTGTACATGGGCGCGCCGATGAGCAGCACGTCGGCCGCGAGGAGTTGCTCGACCAGGGGCCGGGTGGCCGCCCACTCCTCGGCGAGCCCGGCCGCGGCGGCCACCCGGTCCATGGCCGCGAGGTCCCGCACCCCGTGGCGCGAGGACTCGAGGGCGAGCCGCGCGCGTGCCTCGCCGATCGGTGCGACGGGGTCGGTGACCAGGTCCCGATAGGTGTACGTCCCTGCGGGGTGGGCGGTCCGCCAGTGGGCCGCGAAGGCCCGGCCGAGCTCGCGGGAGTGCGAGAGCGAGCCGGCCCGGGCGCCGGCGTCCAGGTGCAACAGGTGGGCCACGTGAATCCCTTCATAGATGATCCGAGAGCAAGATAAGAGTAAAGCAAAATGATTTCAAATCAAGACTATCTAGACGTGCTGCTATCCTGGCCGGCATGGCCACGCGTTCTCCCGCCGACGACCAGACCTCGCCCGGGCGGTTGCACGACGACCTGCACTGGGTGTTCGCCCGGCTCAAGCAGGCCCTGGCCACCGCCGAGACCGCCGTCGTCCAGGCCCACGGCATGAGCCTGTGGGGCTACACCGTCCTGATGGCGGTCGCCGAGGCCCCGGCGCGCAACCAGCTCGCGCTCGCCCAGGCGGTGTCGGTGGACAAGAGCAAGCTGGTCCTGATCATCGACGAGCTGGAGGCGGCCGGACTGGTGCGCCGCCGGCCGGACCCGGCCGACCGCAGGGCCCGCATCGTGGAGGCGACCCCCGAAGGCCGCCTCGTGCTGGACGCCGCGCGCGCGGACGTCGAGGCGGTCGAGGCCCGCCTGCTGGCCGACCTCGACGCGTCGGCCGGCCGGGCGCTGCGCGAGGCGCTGCGGCGGCTGGTGGGTGACCCCGTGGCCCGGATCGAGGACGGCCGCCCGCCCGAGACCGCCTGCCCGCCCGCGGAGGTGGCCCGCCCCTGACGCCTCCAGCGGGCCCGGCCCGATACGTGCCCCGGCGGGCCGCGGGCGAACGGTGGGTGGCCCCACCACTCGCCGGAAGACGGAGAAAGACAGGAAAACGATGCTCGACAACCCGGCCGTGACCCCCGCCGTCGTCACCTACCAGGCCCCGTGCGGCGACCACAACGACCTGGCCATGACGGCCGCCGGCACGCTCGGACGGGCGCTCGCCGAACGCCTGGCCGTGCCCGCGCAGGCCGTCGGCGTGCCCGCCGCCGTCCCGGAGGGCGCCTGGGAGGAGGCGCTCGCCGCGGCCGGCCCGGACCTCGCCGCGCTGGCCGATCGGTACCGGTCCGTGTTCGCGGCCGGTCACCGGCCGTACGGGGCGCTGTCGCGGTGCGCCGCGGCCCTCGCCACCCTGCCCGTGGTGACCGCGCGGCACCCGGACGCCGTCGTCGTGTGGATGGACGCCCACGGCGACATCCACACCCCGGACACCACCGGCACCGGCTACCTGGGCGGCATGGCCCTGTCGGGGCCGCTCGGCTGGTGGGACTCCGGCCACGGCGCCGGGATCGGCCACGGGCGGGCGGTCCTCGTCGGCGCCCGCGACCTCGACCCGGCCGAGACGGCCGCCGTCGAGGGCGGCCGGATCGCGTGCCTGCCGCCGGGCCCCGGCCTGGCCGGAGAGCTGGGCGAGTGGCTCGACGGCCGGCCCGTCTACCTGCACCTCGACTGCGACGTGCTGGAGCCGGGCATCGTGCCCACCGACTATCGGGTGCCGGGCGGGCTGAAGCTCGACGACCTGCACGCCGTCTGCCTGGCCGTGGCGGCGGCCTCCCCGCTCGTCGGGGCGGAGTTCGCCGAGTACGAGGGGTTCGACCGCGCCACCGGCCGGCATGTGCCGCCCGGCGAGCTGCTCGACGCCCTCAGCCCGCTCTGGGCCGGTATGTAAGGGCTATAGTTCCCTTATATCGGTTACAGTAGTGGAGGTCGAGGCGTGCGGATTCCCATCACCGACTATGTGGCCGGGGCGGCGGTGGCGACCGACCTGGTCAACACCTCGCCGACCGTCCGGGCCGACCGGGGCGAGGCCCTGACCGGCCCGGAGGCGCTGGCCGGCTTCCTCGCCGAGCACGGTCTGCGGCCCGATGCCCTGGCGGGCGGACTCACGGAGGAGGACGTGCACCAGGTGTGGCTGCTGCGCCGGGAGGTGCGCGCGATCCTGGAGACCGCGACCGAGGAGCACGCCGTCGCGGGCGCGGCCGTCCTGACCGGCCGGGCGGGCCTCGCGCCGGTGCTGCACCGCGACGCTGACGGCCGGTGGCAGTGGCACGTCCCGACCGCCCCGGGGGCGTCGCTCGCCGACGAACTGGCCGCGCTCGTCGGCATCGCGCTGTTCGGCGTCGTCAGGGTCCTCGGCCACGCCCGGTTCCGCGCCTGCGCCGCACCGGGTTGCCGTGGTGTCTTCGCCGACACCAGCAGGGGCGGACGCCGCGCGTACTGCGCGCCGGAGCTGTGCGGCAACCGCCGCAACGTCGCCGACCACCGCGCCCGCCGCCGAGCGGGGAGCGCCGCCAGATGAGCGACCCGACGAACGACGCGACGGGCGACCCGACGAACCACGCGACGGGTGACCCGGTGGGCGGCCGGTCGGACGGCCCGGCGCGAGGCCCGGTGCTGGCAGGGGCCATCCGGCTGCCTGACGGTTCCCGGGTGCGTGGTCGGGGGTTGCGGCGTCCGCTGCCCGGTGGTCCGGTCCCCGGGTTCGGGCTCTACCTCGGCTCCGGCCGGTTGCGGCGCCGCCACGAGGGCGGCCTGCACTGGCCGCACGCCTGGGTCGACTGGCCCGACTTCCTGCTGCCCCGCGACCGCGACCTGGCGGTACGGGAGATCGGAGCCCTGTACGAGCGGGCCAGGGCCGGCGAAGCGGTCGAGGTGGCCTGTGGAGGCGGCGTGGGGCGCACCGGCACCGTGCTCGCCTGCCTGGCGGTCCTGTCCGGCCTCGACGCGGCCGACGCCGTCGCCTGGACACGCGCCCACCACCACCCCCGGGCGGTCGAGACGCCGTGGCAGCGCCGCTGGGTGGCCGCGTTCCCCCGCGGCTGACCGCACGCTGCCGCACGGCCGACCCGCAGGCGCCCCACGTCTCGCGTGGCCGATCGTCAGCGGCCCCACGTGGCCGCTCGGGTGGCCGATCCTCAGCCGCACCGCGTGGCCGCTCGGGTGGCCGATCGTCAGCCGCACCGCGTGGCCGCTCGGGTGGCCGATCGCTCGGTTGATCGTCAGGTGTCCGTGCGGTCGAGGAAACGGGCGATCAGCGGGGCGATCTCCGGCAGGTGCTCCTCCAGGGCGAAGTGGCCGGTGTCGAAGAGGTGGAGCTCCGCGCCGGGCAGGTCGCGCAGGTAGGCGCGGGCGCCCGGCTCGGGGAAGAACGGGTCGCGGGCGCCCCAGGCGATGAGCGTGGGCGGGGTGTGCTCGCGCAGCCACGCCTGCCACTCGGCGTAGCGTTCGACGTTGGAGCGGTAGTCGAAGGCGAGGGCGACCTGGGCCTCCTTGCGGCCGGGCAGGTCGAGGAAGTGCTGGTCGAGCGTCCAGCCGTCCGGGGAGACCAGTTCGGGGTCGGCGGTGCCGGTCTCGTACTGGCCGCGGGTGCCCTCCAGGGTGAGCAGGCCGCGGATCGTCTCCTCGGCGCCCGCCTGGCCGGGGCGCAGGGCGACGAACTCGCGGGCGCCCGCCGACAGCCCCTCCTCGTAGGCGTTGCCGTTCTGCACGACCAGGCCGGCGATCCACTCCGGGTGCCGCGTGGCGAGCCGGAACCCGACCGGCGCGCCGAAGTCGAAGACGTACATGACGAACCGGGTGAGGCCGAGCCTCTCGACGAAGCCCTCGGTGACGTCGGCGAGCCGGTCGAAGGAGTAGGTGAACCCCGCCGGCGCCTCGGTGTGCCCGAAACCCGGGTAGTCGGGCGCGATCAGCCGGTAGCGGCCGCCGAGCGCGTCGATCAGGCGGCGGAACTGGTGCGAGGCCGAGGGAAAACCGTGCAGGAGCAGCAGCACGGGCGCGTCGGGCCGCTCGGGCAGCGACTCGCGGTAGAAGACGCGGACGCCGTCGACGTCGAGGTGACGGTACGCGATCCGGGCTACAGGCGGAAACGTCATGGCTAATGCCTTCCGATAGTGAAGATGCATTAGTTCTAGCGCTCGTCATCTAATGCGTCAACCTGGGGATGTATCGTTAGAAACATGACCCCCTTCACCGGGGAGCCCCTGGCACTGGACCTGGTCAACACCCGGCCGGTCACGGGCGACCTGCTTGCCACCCCCGGCGACCTGCGCGCCTGGCTGGAGCTCCAGTCGGACCGGCTCCCCGAGGAGTTCGGGGAGTTCACCGACGCCGATCTGGCCGCCGTGCACGCCGTACGGGAGCACACGGCCCGTGCCCTGGAGCACGCCCGCCACGGCAGGCGACCCCCCGAGGCCGCCCTGCGAGCGCTCAACGAGGCGCAGCGCGCGGCCCCCGCCGTCAGCGAGCTGGCCTGGGACGGCTCGGCCGTCACCGCCACCCGCAGGCGCGCCGGGCCGGTCGGACGCCGCCTGGCCGCCCGGCTCGCCGAGGCCGCTGCCGAACTGCTGTCCGATCCGGCCGTGACCAGGGTCCGCGGGTGCGCGGCCGACGACTGCGTGATGCTGTTCCTGCCCGCCCACCCGCGCCGCCGCTGGTGCTCGCCCGCCCGCTGCGGCAACCGCGTCCGCGTCGCCCGCCACTACCGGCGGCACCGGCCCGACTGAGCCGGGCGGGACGACCGCATGACCCGCCCCGCACGACCCGACCCGCCCGGCGGGCGCCTGACGTTCGGAACGCCCCGCCTCCACCCCGACGAAGGGACCCGCCTGTGACTGCAGCAGTGGACCCGGGCCGCTGGCACGCCCGGCTCGGCGAACTGGCCAGCGACCACCAGGTCCCCGGCGCGAGCCTGGCCTTCCTGCACGGGGGAGAGGTCCACGAGTTCGCCGCTGGCGTGCTCAACGTGGCCACCGGGGTGCCCGCCACCACCGACTCGCTGTTCCAGATCGGCTCGGTCACCAAGGTGTGGACCGCCACCCAGATCATGCTCCTCGCCGAGCGGGGCGAGCTGACCCTCGACACCCCGGTCTGCCAGGTGCTGCCCGAGTTCAGGGTCGCCGACGCCGAGGTGAGCGCGACCGTCACCATCAGGCACCTGCTCTCGCACACCTCCGGCATCGACGGCGACCTGTTCCTCGACACCGGCCGCGGCGACGACTGCGTCGAGAAGTACGTCGCCGCCTGCGCCGACCTCGCCCAGAACCACCCGCTCGGCGCCACCCAGTCCTACTGCAACTCCGGCTTCGTCATCGCCGGGCGCGTCGTCGAGCGGCTCACCGGCAAGGTGTGGGACACCGCGCTGCGCGAGCAGGTCGTCGAGCCGCTCGGCCTCACCCACACCTGGACCCTGCCCGAGGACGTGCTGCGCTTCCGCGCCGCGATGGGCCACCTGGACGGCGTGCCCGCCCCGATGTGGGGCCTCATGCGCTCCTGCGGGCCCGCCGGGCTGATCAGCGCCCGCGCCGCCGACGTCGTCGCCTTCGCCCGCGCCCACTTCGGCCCCGACCACGAAGGCGGCGGGCTGCTGGCCCGGCCGCAGGACATGTGGGAGCCGCAGGCCGACATCCCCAACCCGCACACCCTCGGCAGGCAGTGGGGCATCGGCTGGATCCTCGACGAGTGGCAGGGCCACCGCGTCATCTCCCACGGCGGCAACACCATCGGCCAGGCCGCCATGCTGTGGGCGCTCCCCGACGCCGGGACGGCCGTGTGCGTGCTCGCCAACGGCGGCCACACCGCCGCCTTCCAGCACGCCCTGGCCACCGAGCTCTTCGGCGAACTGCTCGGCCTGGCCGTGCCGGCCGAGCTGGGCCCGCCCGCCGAGCCGTACGAGACGGACGTCGAGCGGTACGCCGGCGTCTACGAGCGGGTCGGCACGCGCATGGAGCTGACGGCCCGCGACGGCCGGCTCGCGCTGCGCCTGGAGAGCACCGGCGCGCTGGCCGGCACGCAACCGCCGCTGGACTTCGACCTCGTCGCGGTGGACGACACCACCTTCGTCGGCCGCCCCGACGGCCGGCCCAACTGGCTGTCGGCCGTCTTCTACCGGCTCGCCGATGGCACGCCGTACATCCACCTCGGCGCACGGGCCACGCCCAAGGTCGCCTGACACCCGGCCGGTGCCGACCCTCCACCGGGAGGAGACGGCCACCGGCCTGCGGCGGATCCTCGAAGACCTCGGCTGCCGGCGAACCCCCGTTCAGCCCCGGCCGGGCGCGTCCTCCTCCGCCTGCGCTCCGGGTGCCGGACTCCGGCCGCTCTCCGGCGTCGCGAGCAGGGCGCGGACCTCGTCGGCGGTGGTCTCCCGGAGCTCCTCCCCGAGGAGCAGCCAGCGGGTCACGCCCGCCGCCTCCAGGAAGGCCAGGTCGTGGCTGGAGATCAGCAGCGCCCCCTGGTAGGAGCCGAGCGCGCTGGTGAGCTGCCGCACACTGGCCATGTCGAGGTTGTTGGTCGGCTCGTCCAGCATCAGCAGCTGCGGTGGCGGGCAGGCGAGCATCGTGGCCGCCAGGGCCGCGCGGAAGCGCTCGCCGCCCGACAGGGTGCCCGCCGGCTGCTCGGCGCGCGCCCCCTTGAACAGGAAGCGCGCGAGCTGGGAGCGGATGTGGTTGTCGGTGACCCCGGGAGCCAGGCGGGCCACGTTCGCCGCGACGCTCAGCTCGTCGTCCAGGACGTCCAGCCGCTGCGGCAGGAACCGCAGCGGCACGAACGTCCTCGCCTCGCCGGACAGCGGAGCCAGCTCGCCGGTGAGGGTGCGCAGCAGCGTGGTCTTGCCGGCGCCGTTGCGCCCGACCAGCGCGACGCGCTCGGGGCCGTGCAGGCGCAGGCCGGCGTCGCGCAGCCGGCCGAACCGCAGGCTCAGCTCGTGCAGCTCCAGCACGGCCCGGCCGGCGGGCACGGCGGTGTGCGGCAGGCTCACGCGGATCTCCGCGTCGTCGCGGATCGCGTCCGCCGCCTCCTCGCGTCGCTCGCGGGCCTCGTGCAGCCGGTCCTCCTGCAGGCCGCGCAGCCTGCCCGCCGACTCCTGCGAGGACCGCTTGCGCTCGCCGGCGACGATGCGCGAGGCCCGCCGCTGGTCGTCCATCTTCTTGTTGTGCCGCTGGCGGCGGGCCAGCTTGGTCTGGGTCTCCTCCAGTTCGCGTTTCTGCCGCCGCACGTCGGCCTCGGCGGCCCGCAGGGTCCGCTCGGCCGCCTCCTGCTGGGTGGCGACGGCCTCCTCGTAGGCCGAGAAGCCGCCGCCGTACCAGCTCACCTCGCCGGAGCGCAGCTCGGCGACGCGGTCCACGCGCTCCAGCAGGTCACGGTCGTGGCTGACCACGACCAGCGCGCCGGACCGCCAGGTGTCGACGGCCTCGTAGAGCCTGCGGCGGGCGAACAGGTCGAGGTTGTTGGTCGGCTCGTCGAGCAGCAGGACGTCGGGACGTTCCAGCAGCAGCGCGGCCAGCCGCAGCAGGACGGTCTCCCCGCCGGACAGCCGGCCGACGGTGCGGTCCAGCTCGACGTGGCCGAGGCCGAGGGAGCCGAGGGTCGCCAGGGTCCGCTCCTCGACGTCCCAGTCGTCGCCGAGGGTCTCGAAGTGCCGCTCGCCGACGTCCCCGGCCTCGATGGCGCGCAGCGCGGCGCGCCGCTCGGCGATGCCGAGCGCCTGGTCGACGCGCAGCTCCGTGTCGAGGGTGAGGTTCTGCGGCAGGTACGCCAGGTGGCCGCCGGCGGTCACGGACCCCTGGGAGGGGCGCAGCTCGCCGGCCAGCAGCCGCAACAGGGTGGACTTGCCCGAGCCGTTGGCGCCGACGAGGCCGGTGCGACCCCGGCCGACAGTGAGGGAGAGCCCGTCGAAGACGGTCGTGCCGTCGGGCCACCGGAAGGTCAGGGCGGAGCAGGTCAGCGAGGCGCTGGGGGTGATGGGATGAGCCATGATGGTTCTCGCAGTCGCACGTCGGACGAATGGGGCTTCGTGTGCGAGCACCAGGCGGCGGCGGACCGGGAACGGGTGCGGCCCTCCGGAGAGTGCGGAGGGCTCATGCACCGAGGTCGCTTTCCACGCGGGGTCACGGGCGGCGAGAAGGCCGGCTTCGGCGTGACGGGAGTACGGTCGGGTGCCGTACCGCGTGGTGATCGCGGACCTCAGATGCGCAACGTCCACCTCTATCGGAGACAACAGGACCCCACGACTCTACCTCACCCGTTCCCGGAGCACCCGTTCCCGCAGCCGCCTACTCCACCTCCTCCGCGCCCGGTTCTGCGGCCAGGCCGTACCTGACGAGGACGAGCCGCGACCCGGGCAGGGTGCGGGCGCCTGCGGGAGATTCCTCGGGAAGGCCGGACCCGGCGCGCGTGGCGGGGTCGGGGAAAGCGGGAGATCTCGCTGATCAGGCGGTCGCGCGTCCGCCGCCGTTCGCCCGGGACGGTGTCCTGGCGCGGCTCAGGGCAGGTTGAGCTGCCAGGAGACGCCGAACCGGTCGCTGACCCAGGCGAAGCGGGAGCTGAAACCGTAGGAGCCCAGCGGCATCATGGCCATGCCCTTCTCCGACAGCGCCGCGGTCAGCCGCTCGATCTCCGCCTCCGACTCGCACGTCACGTACAGCGAGATCGCGGGGGTGAAGGTGAAGTCGTGCCGGACGTTGCTGTCGATGGCCATGTACGGCTGCCCCGCCAGGGTGAAGACGGCGTGCTGGACGGTGCCCTCCGTGCCCTCCGCGGCGGGGCCGTAGCGGGTGATGGAGAGGATCTCGGCGTCGTCGAACAGCGACATGTAGAACGTCATCGCCTCCTCGGCCTGCCCCTGGAACATCAGAAACGTCGTGATCTTCTGCGACATGGCAGTACTCCTGATCGTGAGGACGGTGTGGTGGGTCACGGTCGCACCGCCCGTAGGTGCGACCATCCGCCGTTCCCGGAACACGGGGACGACCCCGCGGGTCCCCCGGAATGTGGAACGCGGGCATGGACCGAGTGTTTCAGTCGCTACTTATATAAGTCAAGCGCTATATAATTGCCGGACGGTGGCGCGGTAGGCGGTGGGGTGATCCCGCGACGCCGCCTGAAGGCGGGTGTCCCTGCTCCGCCGCGCGGGCGTCACGGTCCGCGCGGGCTCCCGCTCCGGCGAGCCCAGGTTCGACTGGACCGACGAGAGCACCTGGGACGCCGCGCTGGCCGTCGTGCGGCGGATCCTCCTCGTGCCGCACGACGGCGCGGTGCTGACGCGGCCGTTCGTCCGGCGGGCGACGGAACTGGGGGCCGAGCGCGTCGTGCTGCTGTCCGGGCGAGGAGTGGACGTGCCCGGCTACGCCGACGCGGTCTCGCCGATCCGCCGCGGCCTCGACGCCCACCTGCCCGACGGCGTGCGCCGCGTCCTCGGCCGTCCGCCCCGGGACTTCGCCGAGGTCGTCCTGGACGCGGCCGCCTCCGGCGCCTGGCGGTCCTGACCGGGCCGTCCCATGGGTGACGGAGCCGCGCCGGTGGAACACCAGAGGTGTCGACGAAGACCCCGTCCCCGTCCCGGGGCGGCCGGGGCCGTGCCGGAGGATCGCGATGCCACCTGACCTCGAAGCCGGGATCGCCGCCCTCGGGCTGGTTGACCACCATGTGCACGGCGCGCTGCGCCACGTGGTGCGGCGGCCGGCGTTCGAGGAACTGCTCACCGAGTCCGACCGGCCGATCCCGCCGTGGACGACCGCGTTCGACTCGCAGCTCGGCTTCGCGATCCGGCGGCACTGCGCTCCGCTGCTCGGGCTGGAGCCGTCGGCGGGCGCCGATGCCTACTGGGCCGCGCGGGCCGCGCTGCCGCCCGAGGAGGCGGCCCGGATCTTCCTGCGCGCCGCGGGGACCGATTGCTGGCTGGTGGAGACGGGACATCACGGCGACCGGCTCTTCGGCCCCGCCGCCATGGCGGCCCTGAGCGGGGGGCACGCCGCCGAGGTGGTGCGGCTGGAGGCCGTGCTGGAGGCCGTCGCGGGCGCCGGCGCCTCCGCAGCCGGCCTGCGCGAGGACTTCCGGGCGGCGCTGCGCGAGCGGGCGCGGGACGCCGTGGGGTTGAAGAGCGTCGTGGCCTACCGGCACGGCTTCGACTTCGACCCGGCGCCGCCGGGCGCCGCCGAGGTCCGGGAGGCGGCCGGCGCGTGGCTGCGCACCCTCGACCGGGGCGGCGCGCCGCGCGTCGCCGACCCGGTGCTGCTGCGCATGCTGCTCTGGGAGGGCGTCGCGACCGGTCTGCCCCTGCAGCTCCACGCGGGCTACGGCGACCCCGACATCGAGCTGCACCGCTGCGACCCGCTGCTGCTGACCCGCTGGCTGCGGGCGGTCGAGCCCACCGGGACCGACGTCCTGCTGCTGCACTGCTACCCGTTCCACCGCAACGCGGGCTACCTCGCCCAGGTGTTCCCCCACGTGCACCTCGACGTCGGGCTGGCCGTCAACCACACCGGCGCGCGGTCGGCCGCGGTCGTCGCCGAGAGTCTGGAACTCGCCCCGTTCGGCAAGATCCTCTACTCGTCCGACGCGTTCGGCCCGCCGGAGCTGCACTACCTCGGCGCGCTGCTGTGGCGGCGCGGCATGACCCGGGTCCTCGGGGCGTGGGTGGCGGACGGCGAGTGGACCGAGGCGGACGCCCTCCGGGTCGCGACGATGATCGGGCGCTCGAACGCGGCCCGCGTGTACCACCTGGACGAGTGAAACAGGGTGTTTCACGAGTTGGCCGTCCTGGTGGTGACGGACCGCATCCTGCCGATCGACTCCACCGGCAGACGCCTGCCCGGCCTCCTCGGGAACGTGCGCCTCGTCGAGATCACCTGTCGCGGGCCCACCGGCTCCCCATCGCGGAAGCGGGGGAGCGTCACCGTTCCTCGCCTGACCGTAACTCGCCTAAAGTTAAGGTGACGTAAGGGTAGACAGCCGGGCCGCCGGATGGCGCGTGGGCGAACCGGTGGTGACGAGGCGGAGGGGCAGGATGGCCGAGGGGCTGGTGCAGATCGGCGAGGTGGCCGAGCGGCTCGGGCTGTCCTCGCGGACGATCCGCCACTACGAGGATGCCGGTCTGGTCGTCCCCGAGCGCACCCCCGGCGGCTTCCGCCTCTACAGCGAGACCGACATCGACCGGATCGCCCTGGTCAAGCGCATGAAGCCGCTCGGCTTCAGCCTGGAGCAGATGCGCGACCTGCTCGACGTCACCGACCGGCTCGCCGTCGGCGAGGAGGACGCGACGCTGGTCGCCCGGTTGCAGCTGTTCGAGCGGGCGGTGGCCGACCGGGCCGAGACGCTGCGAGAGCACCTCGCCGTGGCGCGGGAGTTCGCCGAGCAGTTGCGCCGCCGGCGCCTGCTGGTGGCGGCCTCGCAGGTCGGCCAGTGATGAATGTCACCCGTGATGCATGAGGTTCGTACTCTCACGTCACGGTAGCTTTGATGGGCGGTTCGCGGGGCTTCGCGAGCCCGCCCCGGGTCCACCGCACGCCGGGGCCACCTCGCCGCCACGCGCGTGCGCGAGCCCGGGCGACAACCCCGTTCACCGCCTCCCCGTTCGCGCGTCGATCCCCACCGTGGTCAGCGCCCGCTCCCTGTCTGGATGGTCCTTTGTCTTCCCCTGCCATGGCTTCCCGCCTGCGCCTTCCCGGGCTCGGCCACCTCACTCCCAAGGTGCTGCGCGTCGAACTGCTGTCCGGTCTGGTGGTGGCACTCGCGCTGATCCCCGAGGCGATCTCGTTCTCGATCATCGCGGGGGTGGACCCCCGCATCGGCCTGTTCGCCTCGTTCACGATGGCGGTGGTGATCTCCATCGTCGGCGGCCGGTCGGCCATGATCTCGGCCGCGACCGGCGCCATCGCCCTCGTGGTCGCCCCACTGGCGCGCGAGCACGGCCTGGGCCACCTGGTCGCGGCCGTCATCCTCGGTGGGGTGATCCAGGTGGTCCTGGGCGCGTTGGGCGTCGCCCGGCTGATGCGGTTCGTGCCGCGCAGCGTGATGGTCGGCTTCGTCAACGCGCTCGCGATCCTGATCTTCATGGCGCAGGTGCCCGAACTGCTCGGCGTGCCCTGGGCGGTCTACCCGCTGGTGGCAGGCGGGCTGGTGCTGATGGTGCTCTTCCCGCGCATCACCAAGGCGGTGCCCGCGCCCCTGGTGTCCATCGCGATCCTGACCGCCATCACGCTCGGCGCGGGCCTTGCGGTGCCGACCGTGGGGGACAAGGGCGTGCTGCCTTCGTCGCTGCCGCTCCCCGGGCTGCCGGACGTGCCGTTCACGCTGGACACCCTCACCCTCATCGCTCCGTACGCGCTCGCTCTGGCGCTGGTCGGGCTGATGGAGTCGCTGATGACCGCCAAGCTCGTCGACGACATCACCGACACCCACTCCAACAAGACCCGCGAGTCCATCGGCCAGGGCATCGCCAACATCGTCACCGGCTTCTTCGGCGGAATGGGCGGCTGCGCCATGATCGGCCAGACGATGATCAACGTGAAGAACGGCGCCCGCACCCGCGTCTCCACCTTCGCCGCCGGCGTCTTCCTCATGATCCTGTGCATCGCCTTCGGCCCGTGGGTCTCCCAGATGCCGATGGCCGCCCTCGTCGCCGTGATGATCCTGGTGTCGTTCGGCACCTTCGACTGGCACTCCATCGCCCCCGCCACGCTCAGGCGCATGCCGTCGGGCGAGACGATCGTCATGGTCAGCACCGTGGCCGTCGTCGTCGCCACCCACAACCTGGCCGTCGGCGTGGTGGTCGGCAGCCTGACCGCGATGGTCATCTTCGCCCGCCGCGTCGCCCACCTGGCCAACGTCACGGCCTGCCTCGACCCCGACGGCAAGCAGGTCGTCTACGCCGTCACCGGTGAGCTGTTCTTCGCCTCCAGCAACGACCTGGTCTACCGGTTCGACTACGCCGGCGACCCCGACGACGTGGTCATCGACCTCACCGACGCCCATGTCTGGGACGCCTCCTCCGTGGCGGCGCTCGACGCCGTGGAGACCAAGTACGCCGCCCGCGGCAAGAAGGTCACCGTCGTCGGCCTCAACCAGCCCAGCGCCGAACTGCACGGCGCCCTCGCCGGGCAGCTCTCGGGCGGCCACTGACAGGGCGTCGGGCCGCCCATCGCGCGGCATCGTCAGCGGCCCGGTCCCCGTCCACCCAGCCTGGTCGACCGCGGTGCACGAGGGCGGTCCGAGCAGGCTCCCGAACCGCGTCAGCCGGCGGGCAATCTACTCTAACGTTAATGTACAGTGGCGCGGAGGTGGTCAAGGCATCTGCTGGAGCAGCTGAAGAGATTCGAGGAGCAAGCGATGGTCCGTGCCCGGCGACCGTGGGAGCGGATGCCCGCTGCCCGCGACCTGAGCACCGAGCTGTGCCGGCTCGGTGCCGGCGCGACGGCCGGGGCGGGGCGATGACGGCCATCTCCCGGGAGGGCGCCCGCCGCAGGACGTTCGCGGTGATCAGCCACCCGGACGCCGGCAAGTCCACGATGACCGAGGCGCTGGCCCTGCACGCGTCGGCGATCAGCGAGGCGGGTGCCGTGCACGGCAAGGCCGGCCGGCGAGGCGTCACCTCCGACTGGATGGAGCTGGAACGCTCGCGGGGCATCTCGATCACCTCGGCCGCTCTGCGCCTCGACTACCGCGACCACGTCTTCAACCTGGTCG
This sequence comes from Nonomuraea muscovyensis, assembly GCF_014207745.1. Classification (NCBI taxonomy): domain Bacteria; kingdom Bacillati; phylum Actinomycetota; class Actinomycetes; order Streptosporangiales; family Streptosporangiaceae; genus Nonomuraea; species Nonomuraea muscovyensis. The sequence continues at coordinate 1,250,344 of NZ_JACHJB010000002.1, read as the reverse complement.
ACACCCCGGGCCATGCCGACTTCTCCGAGGACACCTACCGGGTGCTGGCCGCGGTCGACTGCGCGGTGATGCTGATCGACGCGGCCAAGGGCATGGAGCCGCAGACCATGAAGCTGTTCGAGGTCTGCCGCCATCGCCGGATCCCGGTCATCACCTTCGTCAACAAGTGGGACCGGCCCGGCCGTGACGCCCTCGAACTGCTCGACGAGATCGAGGAGCGCACCGGACTACGTCCCACCCCCGTCACCTGGCCCATCGGCATGCCGGGCGATTTCCACGGCGTGGTGGACCGGCTGCGCGGGCGCGCCAGCCGCTACACCCGCACCCCCGGCGGCGCGACCAAGGCGCTGGAGAGCGAGCTGACCGCCGAGCGGGCGCAGGCCGAGCTGGGGCGGGCCTGGCAGCAGGCCGTCGAGGAGATCGGGCTGCTGGACGCGATCGGCGCCGACCACGACCAGAAGACGTTCGAGGCCCACGAATCGACCCCGGTGCTGTTCGGCGCCGCGCTGTCGAACTTCGGCGTGGCCCGCCTGCTGGACGCCCTGGTCGAGCTGGCTCCCGCCCCCGCGCCGCGCCCCGACGTCGCCGGCGTCGCACGGCCGCTGGACGCGCCGTTCTCCGGGCTCGTGTTCAAGGTGCAGGCCAACATGGACCCGGCCCACCGCGACCGGATCGCCTTCGTCCGCGTCTGCTCCGGACGGTTCGAACGCGGCATGGTGCTCACCCACGCCGCCACCGGCCGGCCGTTCGCCACCAAGTACGCCCATGCCGTCTTCGGCCAGGAACGCACCACGTTGGACGAGGCCTACCCCGGCGACGTCGTGGGCCTGGTCAACGCCACCGCGCTGCGCCCCGGCGACACCCTCTACGACGGGCCCGCGGTGGCGTTCCCGCCGATCCCCAGCTTCGCACCCGAGCACTTCGCCGTCGCCCGCGCCCGCAGCAGCGGCAAGGCCAAGCAGTTCCGCCGCGGCATCGACCAGCTCGACGCCGAGGGCGTCATCCAGGTGCTGCGTTCCGACCTGCGCGGCGACCAGGCGCCGGTGCTGGCCGCGGTCGGCCCCATGCAGTTCGAGGTGATCCAGCACCGCCTGGCCGCGGAGTTCGGCGCCGAGATCACCCTCGACCGCCTGGAGTACACCCTCGCCCGCCGCACCGACCCCGCCTCCGCCGAAGCCGTGGCCCGCCAGCGTGGGGCGGAGGTCCTCACCCGCAGCCGCGACCAGGCGCTGCTGGCCCTGTTCACCGACCGCTGGCGGATGCGCTCGATCGCGGCCGACCACCCTGGGCTGACCCTCGAACCACTGATCGCCGACACCACGCGGGAGCACTGACACCCGCCGCGGACCGGATCCGCGGCTGACGGCCCGCGCGAGATCGTGGACGTGGACCTGATCCTCGCGGACTTCGCCGAAGGGCGGCGTGAGATCGCCCGTGCCCACGGGCCGGGGGCCACGGCAGCCATCGCGCCTCACGACTGTCTAGCCGCGGGCGACGATGTCGCCGATCACGGTCACCGTGTCGAAGTCGTTGGTCAGCCGGTTCTTGGTGATGGCGACGGCGACGCCGGTGGCGGTGTCGGCGTAGGCCGCGCTGCCCCCGGCCCCGGCCATGCCGAACACCGTCGGCGTCTCCTCCGGCGAGGAGTCGGGCCGGCCGATCCCGTAGCCGAGTCCCCACGTCGCCGGCATGCCGAACACCTCGTCCACGCCGCTGGACGCCACGGCCGTCACCTCGCGCAACCGTCCGGGCGAGATCAGCCGCGTCCCGTCCACCTCGCCCAGCAGCGCCGCGTACATGCGGGCGATGGCCCTGGCCGAGGTCTTGCCGCCGGCGGGGATGTCGGCGGACAGGTAGTCGGGACGGTTGCCCAGCTCGGCGGTGGGCATCAGGGTCATCGGGCCGGCCTTGAACATCGGCAGGTCCTGCGGCATGTCCGCGAACGACGGCATGTCGGCCGGCAGCTCCATGGGGGCGTCCTCCAGCACCGCCAGCCGGTGGTGCTCCGCCGCGGGCATGCCGAAGTAGAGCTCGTCGGCGACGCCGAGCGGCCCGCTCACCTCCTCGCGCAGCACCTGCGAGATGGGCTTGCCGGTGGCCCGCCGGACGATCTCGCCGACCAGGAACCCGAACGTGTAGGCGTGGTAGCCCATCTTGGCACCCGGCTCCCACCACGGCTCGGCGTTCTCCAGGGCGGCGACCATGGTCCCCCAGTCGCAGACGTCCTCGGGCGTCGTGTCCAGCGGGACACCGGGCACCCCGGCCGTGTGCGCGAGCACGTGGCGCACGGTCACACCGCCCTTGCCGTGGGCGCCGAACTCCGGCCACAGCTCCGCCACGGGCGTGTCGTAGCCGAACAGCCCGCGCTCGACGAGCACGTGGGCGACGGTCGCGGTCGCGCCCTTGCCGATCGAGAAGTTGTAGAAGGGGGTGGCGGAGGTGACCGGCCGCCCGGTGCCGGGGTCGGCCACACCCGCGACCACGTCGACCACCTGCTCGCCGCCGCGGTACACGGCCACCTGGAGGCCCCGCTCGCGGCCCGAGGCGACGAGCTCGTCGGCTGCTTCCTGCACCTGCTTCTGGAGATCGCTCATGCCATCCGTCCATTTCTCTCTCGGAACTGGACGGTACGGTACTGGTGCTAGTACGGAACTGTCCAGTACTCTTGCTGGCACCGGAGAAAGGGAGCGCATGACGACGGAAGTGGAAGAGGGCCGGACGGCCCGCAAACGCAGGCAGATCGTCGACGCCGCCAGGGCGGTGTTCCTGCGCAACGGCTACGTCGGTGCCAGCATGGACGAGGTGGCGGCGCTCGCGTCGGTGTCGAAGCAGACCGTCTACAAGCACTTCACCGACAAGGAGCAGCTTTTCACCCACCTCATCCTCGCCACCACCGCCGAGCTCGACGGCCTCGCCAGAGCGATCGCGGCCACGCTCGGCGACGGCGATGACCTGGCGGAGGATTTGGGCAGGCTGGCCCGCCTGTTCCTCGACGCCCTCCTGCAGCCCGACGTGCTGCGGCTGCGCCGGTTGATCATCGCCGAGGCCGACCGCTTCCCCGACCTCGGCCGCACCTGGTACGAGCAGGGCTTCGAGCGCGTCCTCGAGACCTTGGTCACCTGCTTCGAGCGCCTCGCCGCGCGCGGCCACCTCCACCTCGACGACCCCCGCCTGGCCGCCGACCACCTGATGGGCCTGCTGCTGTGGATCCCGGTGAACAGGGCCATGTTCTGCGGCGGCGAGGCCGGCGCCCCCACCGGCGCCGAGCGCGACCGGCTCGCCGCGGCGGCGGTCACCACGTTCCTGCGCGCGTACGGCTAGCCCCGCTTGCCTGCTGGTCGCGTGCGGTGGGCCACAGGGGTCGAGGGGCGCCCCACCGGGCACTGAGCCGCCCCTGCTCGGCCGCCCGGAGGAGCAGATCCACGGTCGGCCCCTGCCGCTGTGCCGGAGGGGTCCGGGCGATCTCCGCGTACCTGCGGGCGAGGTCCTCGTCCACCGGCTCCCTCGGTTCCACGATCGCGAGACCGTTGCGCTCGGCCCATTCGTGCAGGAGCTCTGTCTGCCCGTACTGCCGGAGAAGGTGCGCCACCGTCCACTCGTCGAACCAGCCCTCCGCCTCACGCAGGATTCGTTCGACGAGGTCGGCCCTGCCCTTGCGCAACGCGTAACCGACGAACGGAACGCCGGCGCGGTGGCCGGGGTCGCCGGTGCCCTCGTCCAGCAGGGCCCGCGCCTCGTCCTCCCGTCCGGACTCCAGCAGCGCCCACACGACCGGCAGGCGATGGTCCCACTCGCCGTGCTGCTCGCTCAGCGCCTCGCGCGCCCTCTCGAACCACCGATCCGCGCGCTCCCGGTCGCCCTGCGCCGCATACGCCCCGCCCACGGCTGCACCGGCGCGGGCCTGGCCGCCCCACATCATCGCGTACCACACCGGCTCGCCCCACAGACCCTCGCAGGCCCTCTCGTAATCGGCGAAGAGCGTGCGCGCGTCGTCCGGTAGCCCTGCGGACGCCAGGACCATGGCGGCCTCGGCCGCCACGAACGGGCGGCGGCCCTCCGGGGACGCCTTGACCAGCACGCGCACGCCGTCCGGCTCGCCGCGCCGGGCCCGGATGAGGGCCGCCTCGTGGAGAGCCTCGCCGGGCCACGGGAGCCCGGGGCCGCCGGAGGTCGAGGGCTCCAACGGCGGACCGAGTCGAACTTCAGGTGCAGCGTTCTGTGACCGAAGCCGCCGACGCTGCCTGTCGAGTCAGCGCCAGGAGGCGGATGTCACCGCGCGATAACTGTCGGGATTCGCAGGGTCCCCCGTTCCGCGGAATCTGGGGACAAGCGGGTAGGGAAAGAGAGGAATCGCTTCGTCACCCGCGGCGGACGGAGCGGACCGTTTGGCGATGATCTTCGTCGGGGCCGTTCCGCGTTCGACCCAGGTTTCGAGTGCGGACAGGGCGTCGAATCTGTCGTAGCCGGCTCCGCCGGAGCAGTGCGCCATTCCCGGCACCTGGAACAGTCTCGCGAAGGCTTGGGTTGTGGCCAGGCCGCCGCTGGCCTTGATGAGCCGCTTGTAGTAGTCGACAGTGGCTGCCAGGCTGATCCCTTCGTCAGCGGTGCCATGGGTTATCAGCAACTTGCCGCCGTGCTTGTCGAACCTGCCCAGGTCGGTCGTGGTGGCGTTGTAGACCTTCGCCATCGCCTCCATGTCGGCGGGATCTTTGTCGAAGTCGAAGTTCTGGGCCGACTTGTTGGAGCCGTCGGACTGCCTGGAGTAGGCCATGTATCTCAGCCACTGGTCGGCGCCGTGTTCCACGAGTGGCGTGCCGGGCACCTCCGGCATCGCGGCGAGCCAGGGAGTCGCGTTCAGTTCCGACCCGGGCGTCTGGCCTGCGGGGTAGACCACACGCCCCTTGGAGTCCGCCGGGGGTGCGTACAGCTTCCGCAGGGCGTCGATCTGGGCCTTCGAGAAGCAATTCTGGCCGGAAGGCTTGGACCGGTCGCAGGCCATGGTGGCGAAGTCGGGCTTGCATGCGGCTGGATCATTGAGGATGCCGTCCGTGCGTCCGTCCATCCCGTCGCACTGGTTCAGGACGGACGTGTGAAGCACCTGGAGGTCGGCGGGGCTGAACAGTGTCTTCCCGTCCTTCTCGAGCGCCTGCGCCTGCCAGGAGAAGGAGGTGCTCACGCGTCCCTGGTAGTCCAGCACCGGTGCGCTGGCCAGGATTCCGTCGAACTCGGCGGGGTAGCGGGACGCGTACCGGACTGCGGAGTTGCCGCCCTTCGAGCAGCCGACCACGTAGGAGTACGCCGCGGGCTTTCCGTAGTAGGCGGCGACGATCTCTTTGGACAGGAGCGAGGCGACGTGATTCGCGCGATAGGCGAAGTCGTGCCGCGCCGCGTTGTCGCCGTGGGCCCACGCGGCCTCGAAACCAGGGGAGCCGGTGTGTCCGCCGTTCGTGGTCACCACTGCGTACCCCCGGGACAGACCCGGGTTGCATGCCGATGAGTTCACTGTCCCGCAGAATCCGGCGCACGCGACCAGCATGAATCGACCGTTCCACGCCTTGGGGTCCGGCAGGCGCAGTTCGAAGGACACCTGCGGGGCGACGTACCCGGACACGACGCAGTGGCGCGGTGTCGGGACGGTCTTGTCCTTCAGATCGGTCATGACGGCGCCACCGGCGTCAAACGCCGAGATGTCCGTGTTCCCGGCAGCCGCTTCTCGAGTCGACAGCAGCATCGCGTCGCCGGCGTCGTCCTTGATCCACTTGTTGGCCATGGTGGTGCAGGCGGGCTTGTCCCCGTTGAAGAGGTTCTTGTAGGCCTGTTTGCCCAAGGCGGCTTCTTGTTCCATGATCGCTACTTGGGGGTCGGCGGCTGATGTCGCGCCGCCGGTTGTCCCGTTCGCCGCCTGCATGCCGGCCAACGAGGTCGTGAGCAGTGCGACGAGCACGGCAGCGCAGACGCGGCGCCACCGGTGAGACTTCTTCCGTCCGGCAACGTGGTTGCCAGGGGGCTTGCCGCCCGGAGTGTGGGCAATGATGTTCATTCGCGTTCTCTCTGTCACGTGGCCGGCTCTGTTTCAGTGGTTGACCGCATGTGCGGTGTTGGCGGGTTCGAACGTCGTGTTGGACGTGCGGGGACGATCACGCAGGCCGCGCCGCCGAGGATGGCGATGGCGCAGAAGAATCCGAAGACCCAGGCGTTGCCGAGGCCGCTGGACAGAAGGATGCCGCCGATGGCTGGGCCGGTGACGGCGCCGAGCCGGCCGATGCCGGTGGTGACGCCGAGCGCCGTTCCGCGCACGCTCGTCTCGAAGTAGGTCGCCACATAGCCGAAGACGATCATCTGCGTGCCGATCGAACCCAGGCCGGCCGCCAGGGTGGCGACGGCCATGACGCCTGCCGGCGGGGCCGAGGCCATGACCGCGACGGCGATCGTGGCCACCAGGAACGTGGCGGGGGCGACGCGTCGGGCGCCGATCCGGTCGGCGAGGGCGGATCCGCTGATGCCACCGACGACGGCTCCGAGGTTGAGGAGGACCTGGAAGGCCAGGGCAGAGGTGAGGTCGTAGTTGGCCGCGCGCATCAGCTGGGGCAGCCAGGTATTGAGGCCGAAGACCAGGAGGAACCCGGCGAAGTTGGCCACCGCGAAGAGCACCAGGGCGGCGATCGCCCGCCCGTTGACGAGCTGGCGCATCGGTGATTCGTCCGCTTTCGGGGTCTTGTCCAGCGCGGCAGGGGCGGTCTCGGGGATGGAGCGCCAGGCGAGGGGCACGACCGTGACCAGGGCGATGCCGCCGAAGGCCCACAGGCCGCGGAAGCCGACGTCGTCGAGGAACGCCAGGGCGGCCAGTGCGGCGAGTACGCCGCCGACGGAGAATCCGGCGAGCATGATCGCGTTGAGCCGCTGGCGCTCGTGCGGGCGTGCCACCTCGACGACCAGGGCGATGGCGACCGGCGCGACGCCACCGAATCCGAGACCGGCGATGAACCGGAAGACCCCGAGGGTTGCCGGGTTGGGCGCGGCCGCGACCAGCAGCATCATGGTGGAGTACAGGATCATGCAGCCCAGCAGCATCTTTCGGCGGCCGAAGCGGTCGGTGAGTGGCCCGGATGCCAGCGCTCCGAACATCATGCCCAGGAGCGCGTAGCTGCCCAGCGCGCCGACCTCGGCCGGCGTGAGCGCCCACTCCTTGTAGGCGAGCAGCGATGGGACGGTCGACCCGTAGATGATCAGGTCGTAGCCGTCGAAGACGATCGCTGCGAAGCAGATGAACACGACCATGTACCGGTTGGTCTTGCGGCGGGTGTCGTCGGGGGCGGAAGAAGTCATGTCAGCGCTCCGGAAGCGTGAGACGGGGGGTGTGGCATGGGCCACATCCTCCGGGGGGTATGACACAAGTGTCAAGATTCTGACGTATCCGTTGCCTAAAAATCGTGCTAGTCGTTATCGTGACTCATATGTCAGTCAGTTCTGCGGCGGCTGCGCCGCCCGAAGATGGCCACGTGCCCTATGACGACGAGAGTGCCGAGCGCTACCGGAGGAAGGGCTGGTGGTCGGGTCGGACCCTGCCTCTCGAGCTTGAGCGCGCGGCGGACCTCCATGCCGACCGCCAGGCCCTGATCACCCCTGAGGTCTCCTGGACCTACCGGCAGCTGTTCGACAACGCGCGGGCCTTTGCCCGTGGGCTCAGGGCGACCCTGGGTGTGCGGCCGGGTGAGGCGGCGATGTTCCAGATGGGCAACGTCGCCGAGACCGTGGTCACCTACCTCGGGTGCCTGCTTGCCGGTGTGCGGCCGGTCTGCACCCTGCCGCAGCACGGGACTCGGGAGATCGGCCTGCTGGCCCAGCACACCGGGGCGCGCGTCCTGTTCACCCAGGGTGACTTCGGCAACGGCCAGCTGCTGAGGCAGGCGCAGGAGCTGCTCGCCCAGGCGTCGGTCGACAAGGTGGTGATCGCCCGCTCAGCGGCCTTCGAGGGCGCGACCGGCTACGAGGAGGTGCTCGCCGCGGGACGCAGCGACGCGCCGTTGCCGTACCTGGAAGTCGACCCGGGGAGCATCGCGGTCTTCCAGCTCTCCGGTGGCACGACCGGGTTGCCGAAGGTGGCACCCCGGCTGCACGAGGAGTACGCCTACAATTCCCTGGCCTGGGCCCAGGCGATGCAGTACTCACCGCGGACGCGGATGCTCTACCCGCTCCCGATCGTGCACAACGCCGGCATCTCCCTGGTCATCCAGCCGGCCGTCCTCGCCGGCGCCTGCGTGATCCTGGCGCCCACGGCCGCCATCCCCGATCTGCTGGCGTTCATCGAGCAGTATCGCCCCGATGTGCTGCCCCTGATGCCCCCGGCCCTCGCGATCCGTCTGCTGGAAGCCCCCCACGTGCGCGACGCGGACCTCGGCAGCGTGCGCGACTTCGTCGTCGGCGGCCAGAAGCTGCCCGTCGAGGTCGCGGAACGACTCCGCGACGAGTTGGGCATTCAGGTGCGGCAGATGTTCGGCATGGCCGAGGGCATGTTCCTGCTCACCCCGGCCGGCGCGACCGAAGCGGTCCGGCACCATACCGTCGGCGCGCCCATCTCTCCCGGCGACGAAGTCCGCATCCTCGCCCCCGGCACCGAGACCGAGGCAGCCGAGGGTGAGCTCGGGGAGCTCGCCGCTCGCGGGCCGTACACCATCCGTGGCTACTACCGCGCCGAGGCTCACAACACGAACGCGTTCACGCGCGACGGCTTCTACCGCACTGGGGACCTGGCCCGCCGCCACGTCACCCCGGAGGGCATCTTCTACTCGATCGAGGGCCGCATCAAGGATGTGATCAACCGCGGCGTGGAGAAGATCCATGCCGAGGAGGTCGAGGAGCTGATCGGCGAGCACCCCGATGTGAGCACCGTCGCGCTGGTGGCGATGCCCGACCCGGTGCTTGGTGAGAAGGGGTGCGCGTACCTGGTCCTCGAGCCTGGTGCCGAACCCCTCACCGTCGCGACCCTCGGGGAGCATCTGCTGAAGCTTGGGTTGGCCAAGTACAAGCTCCCCGAGCGCGTCGAGATCGTGCATGCGTTCCCGCTGACCAATGTCGGCAAGGTCTCCAAGAAGCACCTGCGCGAGGACATCGAGCACAAGCTCGCCGTCGAGACCGCCCGGGAGGAGCGATGACGAGGAAGATCGAGCTCATCGGAGGCGGTCCTGCCGGTCTGTATGCGGCGCGGCTGCTCAAGCTCAAGGATCCTGGTCTCCAGGTCACCGTCCATGAGCGGCTGAGCGGTGCCGCGGAGACCTTCGGCTTCGGCGTGGGCCTCACCGAGTCGACCATGCGCAACCTGGCGGTTGCCGACCCCGCGACGGCCGAGCAGGTGCGCGCGGCCTCCTACGCCGGCCACGACCTGCGCCTGAAGGGTCACGACGCGACCGTCACCCTGCACGGCGCCCGCAACCTGGCCATCGGGCGGGCCACGCTGCTGGAGATCCTCAGTACGGCGGCCACCGAGACGGGCGTGGAAATCCGCCGCGGGAGCGACATCGACGCCGCGCAGTTGGACGCCGACGTGGTCATCGCCGCCGACGGGGTGCGCAGCAGCACTCGCGAGAAGTACGCCACCGAGCTGGGCGTGCGCTCCAGTCTGGGACGGACCCGCTTCGTGTGGTGTGGCGCCGACTTCGTGGTGGAGTCGGCCTTCTTCGCCGCCACCCAGCGCGGTGAAGACCTCTTCGTCCTGCACGCCTATCCCTATGCGGATGACCGCAGCACCTTCCTCATCGAGGTCGACGACCTCACCTGGCACTCCGCCGGCCTGCAAGCCTTCGACATCCAAACGCCGATCGGGGAGACCGACCACGCCAGCGTCGCGCTGCTCGAGGACGTGTTCGCCACCGAGTTGCGCGGCCGCAGGCTGCTGACCAACCGGACCCGATGGAGCCGGTTCACCAACCTGACGCTCGACCGCTGGTCGACCGACAACGTGGTGTTTCTCGGCGACGCCGCTCACACCGCCCACTACACGCTCGGCTCGGGCACCAAGCTCGCTCTCGAGGACGCGATCGCCCTCGCCGAAGCGCTCGCCGGCGAGTCCTCGATCGCCGCGGCTTTCGCCGCCTACGAGGCGGTACGGCGCCCACCGGTCGAACGCTTCAAGAAGCTCGCCCATCGCAGCCAGGCGTGGTGGGACACCTATCGCCTGCGCGCCGGCCTGCCCGCGGAGCGGCTCGCCCTGTCCTACATGACCCGGTCGGGCAATCTCACGTTGACCGACTACGCCGCCGAGCAACTCGAGAGCGCCAGGCGGGCGCTGGCCTGGCTGGGGGACGCCGTCCCGGACAGCGCGGCGGACCTCGACGAGTGGGTGCTCTCCCGCCCCCTGACCGCACCGGAGCTGACCTTGCCGACCCGGCTGGTGACCAGGGACCGCCTGCGCGCCACGACCGCCGTGCACGAGGTCACCTGGTCCGAGCCGGACGTGTGGAGCGAATCGGCCGATGCCCTGATCGCCACTCTGGCCGGTAGCGGGAGTCTCCCGGTGCTGCTCAGCGGACCGGCGACACCCGAGGCAGTCGCCGCGCGCATCGACCTGGGCGAACGTCTCCGCCTCAAGGGTGAGCGCCTGGTCGGGGTGTTCCTCGAGGGCGACGGTGGCCGAGCCGCCGCTGCGACCGCGGTCGCAGCGGCTCGTGCCGACTTCGTGGTGACGACATGACCATGGCGTCCGGCAAGCAGAGATCAGCTAAGTACACTGCCGACATGGCCCCCGCACCCACGCCCCAGGAACAGCGCAGTGCCCTGAGCCGGCAGCTGGTCATCTCCGAGCTCCTCGACACGGCCACGGCACTGTTCGCCGAGAAGGGGTACGAGTCGACCACTCTCCTCGACATCGCCAAGGCGCTGGGGATCTCCCGGCCGGGTCTGTACAACTACGTGAGCAGCAAGGAGGAGCTGCTCACCATGCTGGTTGAGCAGGTCAGCCAGGGGCTGGCCGACGTGCTCGAGCAGCTCACCGCGCGTGCCGACCTGTCCCCCACTCAGAAGCTCCGCGACGTCGTCGCCCTCCTGGTGCGCCAGCGCACACAACACCCCGACCAGTTCCGGATCCTCGACCGCTCCGAGACGGTCCTGCCCGAACCGGTCGGCAGCGAGCACCGAGAGGCCAAGCGCAAGATCCTGCGCGAGGTCATGGCGGTCATCGAAACCGGCATCGAACGCGGCGAGTTCCGGCCTGTCGACGCGCGCACCGCGGCGTTGTCGCTGCTCGGCATGTGCAACTGGGTCGCCTGGTGGTTCTCCCGCGGCTCCGACGTCGAGGAGACCGTCGCCACCGTGACCGACCTCGCCCAGAACATGCTGGTCCGCCCCGGCGCCCCCGGCCCCGAGGCGGAGACCACCCGCACCGTCGAGGAGATCCGCACACTCCTCGACCGCCTCGCCCCGCGCCGCTGAACCGGCCCCCACCAGCCCTTTCCCACCTGCGCCCCAGCCCCGGCCGAGACCTTGCACGCCCATCTCTGACACATATGTCGATATTTCGACAGAGGTGTTACGCTGGGTTGAACATCAGAGGAGACATCGTGTCCACACCTCACCGCGTCGGCCTGATCGTGCCGAGCACCAACGTCACCGTCGAGACCGAGATCCCGCGCATCCTGCGGCGGACGGGGATCGAGTTCTCCTTCCACTCCTCCCGGATGCGGATGCACGCCGTCACCCCCGAGCAGCTGCGCGCGATGAACGCCCAGCGGGAGCGCTGCGTCCTCGAGATCGGCGACGCCGGTGTCGACATCGTGCTCTACGCCTGCCTGGTCGCGATCATGGCGATGGGCCCCGGCCACCACCGCGACGCCGAGTTCCGTATCGCCGAGCAGCTCGGATCCGGTGGCTCCGAGACCAAGGTCCTCTCCAGCGCCGGCGCCCTGCTCCAAGGCTTGGACGCCCTCGAGGCCAAGCGCGTGGCACTGGTGATGCCCTACATGAAGCCCCTCGCCAGGCAGGTCGCGGCCTACATCGAGGCCGAAGGCATCCAGGTCGCCGACTGGCGTGCACTTGAGGTTGCCGACAACAGCGAGGTCGGGTGCATCCCTGGCGACCGGGTACTCGAGGCCGCCCGCAGCATGGACCTGACCGACGTCGACGCGCTGGTGCTCTCCTGCTGCGTGCAGATGCCCTCGCTCGATCTCATCCAGGCCGCCGAGGACGAGTTCGGGCTCCCCGTCCTCTCTGCGGCCACCGCGGGCGCCTACTCGATCCTGCGCAGCCTCGGGCTGACCGCGGAGATCCCGATGGCCGGTTCGCTGTTGCGGGCCGACGGCGTCCTCGCCGGCCAGTGAACGCCCACCCCCTCACCGAAGGAGATCACATGTCCCGCAACAGCCCCGGCCAGGCCAAGCCGGTCCACCGGGTGCGCGGTGTCGACCACGCAGCCTTCCCCACCTTCGACCCGAACGCGACGGTGCGGTTCTACCGCGACGTCTTGAAGTTCCCCATCGTGCACTCGATCTGCGCCGCCGGCTGGGGCCCGGAACGGCACCCGGACTTCATCCACTTCTTCTTCGACATCGGCAACGGAGACCGCCTGGCGTTCTTCTACTACTTCGGCTGGTCGCCGCAGGGCGACCAGACGGCGCCGGGCGACGCGTGGGCCAGGCTGCCCCACGGCACCCCGGAGTTCTTCAAGAACTCGCGTCACATTGCCCTCAACGTGGGAGACGAGGAGGACCTGCTGGAGTACCGGCGCCGTCTCGACGAGTCGGAGTGGCCCGTGGAGATGCAGGTGATGCACGAGACCATCGAGTCCATCTACACCCACGACCCGAACGGCTACATGCTCGAGATCACGCGGCAGTTGCGGCCCGTCACCCCCCAGGAAGACCTCGACGCCCAGCTCACGATCGCGGCCCTGTGCGACGTCACCGCCGGGGAGGCGCCGTCGATGGACAAGCTGCTCACCCGCAAGGCCGAGCTGATCATCGAACGTGCCGCCGCCTGGGAGGCCGAGCAGCCGGGCTGGCGCGAGGCCCAGAGGGAGCTGATCTGATCATGCCCCGCATGTACGTCCTCGAGGTTCCTGAGAACCAGGGCGTCCTCGATGTCGCCGAGCAGGACGCCGGTCTCGCTCTCGACCATGTCGGCCCCTACGTCCGGATCACGTCCGCCGCACCGATCGTCATCGACCGCCGCGCCACCGGCTGCCGCCACGCCGTCTGGTACAGCGCCGTCGCGGGCCTCGAGAACTCCGTCATCACCCAGCACGACAAGGACGCACTGCGCGTGGAGGCCCGATGACCGGCGACGCCGACCGGCTGGGAGCCGGTCGGTACGTGGCACCCGCTCACCTGCCGGACGACAGCCGCACCACCGCCCACGAACTGACCACCCATGACGGCGCCACCGTCAACGGACTGCTCCGAGTCATTCCCGGCGCCACCACCGTCGCCTTCCTCATGCACCCGCGGCAGGACTTCTCCCACCACGTCCTGGTGCCCGAACTTCTCACCCGCGGACTCGCCGTATGGACACAAGGCGCGCGCTCACTCGGCAACGACCTGACCCTGCTGCACGAGCAGGCGCTCCTCGACATGGCCGCCGGTCACGTCTTCCTTCGCGACCTGGGCTTCGAGCACGTCGTCGCGATCGGCCACTCCGGCGGCGCCACCCTGGCAGCCTTCTACCTCCAGCAGGCCGGCCGCGCCCCGGCCGCACGCCTGGACAGCACGCCGGGAGGCAAGCCCGTCCCGCTGCCGTCGGCCGCCATGCCGCCGGCCGACGGGCTGATCATGTTCGCCCCCCACCCCGGACAAGGCGCCCTCCTCCAGCGGATGATCGATCCCTCGCTCATCGACGAGACCGACCCCCTGTCCGTCGCGCCCGACCTCGACCCGTACAACCCGGCCAACGGCTTCGCGGAACCGCCGGAAAGCTCCACCTACCCACCCGACTTCGTTGAGCGCTACCGTCAAGCGCAACGGGCCCGCATCGAACGCATCGACGCCGCCGCCTGGGAACGCGTCACCGACGCCCGAGACGCCAAGAAGCGCTTCAAGGCTCACGGGGACCCCCGCGACCGCCGGGCATCACTGGCCAGAGGTGTGATCGTGGTGCACCGCACAGATGCCGACCTCCGGTCGGTCGACCTCAGCCTCGACCCCAACGACCGGCCCTACGGCTCTCTGTTCGGACGGCGACCCGACCTGACCAACTATGGCGTCCTGGGCTTCGGCCGGCTGACCACCCCCGAAGCATGGCTGTCCACCTGGTCGGCCAACGCCACTCGCGCCGACCTCGCCGCCTGCGCACCCGACGTCAACGTTCCGGCCCTCCTCGTCGAACTCACCGGAGACCAAGCCTGTTTCCCCGCTGACGCGACACGGTTCGCCGAACTGCTGCCTCACCCGGACGTCACCCACGTCCGCGTCCCGGGCCGCCACTTCGGAGCCCCCCTGCGTGAAGGCATGGCTTCTGGTGCCACACTCGCCGGAAAGGAGATGGCCCACTGGATCGGCGCGCGGTTCCCGGCCGGGGCCGTCGTATCGGCCTGACCTCACCCTCGGTCGACAGCTCCTGGCCGAACCTGGTCGAGCGGTGGTTCGTGGCACTGACGGCGGGGCACGCACAGGTCGATCCACGAGTTGGACAAGGTCCCGCCCCGAAGGCCGCTCTTGGGCGATGGGGAATGCGCTGCCCAGCCGGTGGTCGAGTGCCGGCCGGATCCCCGAGGCGCCTGCCCCGGGGATCCGGCGCACCACGTCAGCGTTCGCTGGATGCCGCGCGGTAGTGCAGGTCCTGCACGGACGGCGTCGCGGTGATCGCGTACGGCGAGACCACCTTCGCCACCGCGGCGGCGCTCCTGGTGACCGTGGCTGAGGCGGTGCCGGCCTTCAGCGGGAACGTCTTGGCGGACACCCCGGCGGGCGCGTCGTAACTCTGCGTCGTGCCGCCGATCGTGACCGACACCCTGCCCGCCGCGGTCAGCATCGTGAGCACCTCGACGGTGTCGCGGGCTGCCGTGCTGCCACCGCGCAGCTTCATGAGCTTGGTCTGCGGGTAGGTCGGCTGGGCCGCGACCGGCTGGATCCTGTGGGTCAGGTACGCCGCGTCGTTGGTGATCTTCGGGCAGCCGAGCTTGTAGCAGGTCAGGTAGTAGGCGTTGATGTCCAGATAGGTCCAGCCCGCGTTCCTGGAGGGGGCGAACTGGGTGTTCTCCGAGTAGTCGTTCCAGGTGGTGAGCTGGACCCAGTCCGCCTTGCCGTCGATCGCGCCCTTCCAGGTGGCCCGGAGGTTCTCGGTGTTGCCGGCCTCGTCGAAGATGCCCTGGTTGGGCCGTTCGTCCTGGACGGACACCGGCTGCATCCAGATCTTGCCCATGCCGTGGGCGCGGTCGATGTTGGTGCCCAGGCCGGCGTTGGCGGCGGGGTTGCGGTTGCCCCAGTTGGAGAAGCCGTAGCTGATCGGGGCGAAGGCGTCGCGGTGTTTGTTGAAGTCGAGGAAGCAGGGCACCAGCGCGATCTTGATGCCGTGCCGCGTCTCCATGGTCTTCATCCAGTCGGACCACCAGGCGGCGGTGCGGCCTTCGGCCTTGAAGGGAGCGACGACCAGGCGGTTGTCGGGGAGCCGGTAGACCGACTTGGACGCGGCGAGCTTGGCCATGGCGGTGGCGAGGGTGGAGCTGTCGACCGAGGCCAGACCGTTCGTGTCCGGCATGAGCACGATCTTGAAGCCGGGGTCGACGGCTTCGGCGGCCTTGATGAGGTTCTGCACGCGCGTCCAGTGCGCGCTGGTGACGGAGAGGATGTCGACGGTGAAACCGTCCAGGCCCGCGGCGATGGCCTGCTTCACCTCGGTCTTGAAGTCCGCCACGGCGTAGTCTCCCGCGATCGGGTCGCGGCCCAGCGGCCGGTCGCGGAGCAGCCCGCCGTACGCGGCGTGCTTTCCGCTCTCGCCCTCCGGCTTGAGGTAGTTCCTGGCGTAGTAGTCGCTCGCCGGCGGCTGGTTGTCGAGCGAGAGCGGGTACGGGGTGAAGTAGTGCGCGAACACCTTCTTGGCCGAGGCCCGCAGCGCCGCCGTGCCTGCCGGGGTGAAGGGCAGCGGCCCGTCGGTCTGCCCGCCCCCGGTTCCCTCGGTGTAGGTGACCGTGAGCTTCGGCCCGCGGTTCCCGGTCTCGCGCGAGGACATCAGGACGGTCGTGGTGGCATCGGTTCCGGTGAGGGCGAAGGCGTAGGTGCCATCGCCGTCAACGGCCGACGAGACGTCCAGCTTGGCCGTCGAGCCGGCCGTGAAGCCGGTGTGCGAGTCGATGGCCGTCGCGTCGAGCGCCGGCCGGGTGTTCCAGGTGGTGGCGGCCTCCGTCCAGGAGCCCGTCACCGGGCGGACGGAGACGGTGGTGTCCGTTGTCCTGGCCGAGACGACGTCCAGCGTCACCTTGACGTCCTCGGCGTCCTCCGGGATGCCGGCGACCTTGAAGCGGGTCAGGGCGACGCGCTGTCCGGTGGTGCTGCCGCACCCGGTGCCGCAGACGCTCATCCACGTCGCGGTGGCGAAGCTCTTGGCGGGCTCCGCCTGGCTGATGAACACATCGTCCGTGGCGGCGAAAGTCACGCTGACGGGGGCGACGGCGGACGCGTGCGCCGGGGCGGCGGTGGCGGTGCCCAGCGTGGCGAGGACCGCCACGGCCGCCAGCGTCGTCCGATATCGGTTGACCATGGAGCTCCCTTGGCTTTCGGTACGGCTCGGCCGAGGCGGAGCCGTCTTGCATGGCCAAGGATGGGGCAAGATCAAGCGCCTTATCTGACCTTTCGGATGAATCGCCCAGTTGAAACGATGTCGTTTTTTCGGCTCCGCAGTCCGGCGGCATCCGCGGGCTTCACGCACCTGGCTCGATGCGTTCCCCTGCTCGGCCGCGCTCGCCTTCCTCGGTCTTGAAGGTGCGCAAACCTCGACGATGGTAGTTGGGCAGGGCGCGGGGGTGATCCAACGACGACGTGTGCAGCCAGACCCTGGTCACCGAGGGGGCCAGCTCCCACGCCCGCTGTAGCCCGAGCGTCAGCGCGGATCCCCCGAGGCCCTTGCCGACGAACGCCGGCAGGAGCCCGAAGGTCTTCATCTCCACCGCGCCTCCTGGACCGAGATCGTAGGAGACCATGCCTGCCGGTTCGCCCTCGAAGGACAGCAACCAGAACGTCCGGCCCGGGGACTCGGCGAACCAGACGACCCACTCCTCCTCGGTGCGGCTCGCGCTCTTCCAGCCATAGGAAGCGCCGATCCTGGCAAGGATGTCAGGGATGAGGGGCGAGTCTCGATCCAGGGGCTCCAGGACCAGACCAGGCACGGGGGCGGCCGGTTCGAGCTGGCTACGCGCGGTCATCTCGACATAGGTCACGATCTCCTTCACCCGAGAAGGCTACGTGGTGCCTGTGCTCGGGCACGACCCATGACGCACGACCTATGACGCACGACCCATGACGAAGGAGGAACATGTCGGTTCTGGGTACGCCGTGGGTCGCCGCGGCCGTGGCGCGGGTGATGCAGGCGCTCGCCACGGCTGCCTCCGCCCTGGCCGGCCGGCGCAGGCAGGTGATGTTCCCGCAGTTCCAGGGCGATACGGAAGAGATCACGATCCCGACGTCGATCGCGCCGGCCCGCGCGATCGTCTACCGCCCCGCCGGCCAGGACCCGTGCCCGCCGGTGCACGTCAACTTCCACGGCGGCGGATTCGTCATGCGCGGGGTGCACTTCGACGACCCGTTGTGCCGGTATCTGGCCGCCGAGGCCGGTGTCGTGGTCGTCAACGTCGACTACGCGGTCGCGCCGCAGCATCCGTTTCCGGCACCGCCCCACCAGGCGTTCGAGACGGTCCGGTGGGTCGCCGAGCACGGCGCGGACCATGGCTGGGACGGCGGCCGGTTGACGGTCGGGGGCCAGAGCGCGGGCGGCGCGCTCGCCGCGGCGGTGGCCCGCCAGGCGCTGGAGCGGGGCGGGCCACCGATCGCCCTGCAGGTGCTGCACTACCCGCCGCTGGACCTGGTGACGCCGGCCGGCGCCAAGCGCTCGGTCATCGCCAGGCCGACGCTGCGCCCGTGGATGGGCGAGGTCTTCGACAACGCGTACGTGCCGGACCCGGGCGTGCGCGCCGACCGCCTGGTCTCGCCCGCCCACCCGGCCGACACCGCGGACCTCACCGGGATCGCGCCCGCCCTGGTCATCACCCCCGCATTCGACCGGCTCCACGCGGAGGGCACCCGGTACGCGCAGCGCCTGGCGGCGGCCGGGGCGCTGGTCGAGCACCGTGACGTGCCACAGGCCGACCACGGCTACGACATGAACGACGCCGACAAGGCCGGCCAGACGTACGCGCTGATCGCCCGCTGCCTCAGGCAGGCTGCCGAGCCTCGCTCCGGTGACTGACATCGCGGGCGGTGTCCGCATCGCCCGCCGGCGGCGCACCGCGCTGGTCGTGCCGCCCCGCGCGGTCCGCCGCCGTCACGGGCGGGCGGCTTCCGGGAGGGAGGTCGAGCGGATCACCAGTTCGGGCTCGAAACGGCCCCTCGTGTCGGGCTCGTCCTCGATGCCGAGCAGGATGCGGACCGCGCTGGCGCCGAGGGCCGCGGAGGGGTGGCGGATGGTGGTGAGCGGCACGATCGCGAAGTCGGCGAACTCTATGTCGTCGTAGCCCACCAGGGAGAGGTCCTGCGGGACCCGGACCCCCGCCACGATGAGCCCGTGCAGCAGGCCCAGCGCGAGCAGGTCGTTGCCCGCCACGATGCCGTCGGGGAACTGCGAGTCGGGTCGTTCGAGGAGAGTCCGCGAGACCGCCTCGCCGACCTTGGCGGTCTGGACGCGCACGCGGACGACCTCCAGGGTGGCCGGCGTCACGGACTCGGCGACCGCCCGCCGGGCCCCCGCCAGCCGCAGGTCGACGTGGGGGTGCGCGCCGCCGACGAAGAGCAGCCGCCGCCGGCCCTGGGCGAGCAGGTGGGCGGCGGCGAGGTGGCCGCCGCGCTCGTTGTCGCCGGAGATCGCCGGGTAGCTGTGCGGGCCCGCCGCGACGCCGACGAGCACGAACGGCGTCCCGCGCCGGCGCAGGCCCAGCAACTCCGGGGGGACGTCGCCGACCGGGACGGCGAGGATGCCGCTCACCTGCTGTGACTCGAAGAAGTTGATGTAGGCGCGCTCGCGCTCGGGTTTCTCGTCGCTGTTGACGACCAGGATGAAGCGGCCGTGCGCCGCGGCCTCCGCCTCCGCGCCGGCCGCGATCTCCGCGTAGACGGGGTTGGCCATGCTGGAGACGAGCAGCCCGAGCGCGCGGCTGTGGCCGACGCGCAGCCGTCGTGCCGCGTCGTTGCCGACATAGCCCAGCTCGTCGGCGGCCTCCAGGACCCGCCGCCGCAGCTCGGCTGAGACCCGGTCGGGCTGAGTGAAGGTGTAGGAGACGGTCGCCCGTGAGACCCCGGCGCGGGCCGCGACGTCGCCCACCGTGGCGGCGGCGGAGGAAGGTCCCGCCGACCGCCGGGGCGCCGGTCCAGACGTCATCGGGCTCCTCGCTGCCATGCCGGTGGTCGGATCACCTGACAGCCTAGCGCAGGCGTGAATGGATTCACATCGCGGCCGCCGAGCCCGTCCCGCCGGGATCGCGGCCATTGACACGGGTTCGAGGCCGCGCGTAATCTGCCCGACACATCGTGAATCGATTCACAGTCGTTGACCGGCGTGGTCCCGCCTGCAGGCCGCGATCACCCACCCCCGGAGCCCATCCACCCCGTACGGGCCCCGCCCGTGTCCCCGCGGCGGATGCGCGTGGACGGACGTCCGCGAGAGGAGTCACCCCGTGGCCTTGCCGCATGCGACCACGACACCCCCCGGAGCACGGGAACCCACCGCGCAGCCGCCCCCCGGCGCCGCCGGGAGGACCCGCCGCAAGGTCGGCGTGCACGCCCCCTGGTGGTTCGTCGTCCCGGCCATCGCGGTCTACGTCTTCATCGTCGTCGTCCCCAGCGCCAACGGCGCGCTGTTCTCCTTCACCGACTGGAACGGGCTGCGACCCGACTGGTCCCTGGTCGGGCTGGACAACTACGCCGCGGTCTTCGCCGACCGCACCGCCCGCGACGCCCTCGCCAACACCCTGATCCTGGCCGCCGCGGCGACCGTGACCCAGAACGTCGTCGGGCTGCTGCTGGCCCTCGGCGTCAACAGCATGGTCAAGAGCCGCTACCTGCTCCGCGTGATCTTCTTCGCGCCCGTGGTCCTCACGCCGCTTGTCGCCGGCTACGTGTGGAGCTTCCTGCTCTCGCCCAACGGCGCCGTCAACGACGCGCTGCGGGCCGTCGGCCTCGACTCCCTGGCCCACGACTGGCTCGGCGACCCCGATACGGCGCTGTACGCGATCGTCGCCGAGATCGTCTGGCAGTTCGCCGGCTACTCGATGGTCATCTACCTCGCGGGGCTGCAGGCGATCCCGAGAGAGGTGCTCGAGGCGGCCACGATCGACGGGGCGGGCGCGTGGAGCAAGTTCCGCCGCGTCGTGCTGCCGCTGCTCAACGGCGCCGTCGTGATCAACGTGATGCTCTGCCTGATCGGCGGGCTCAAACAGTTCGACCAGGTGATGGCCATGACCGGCGGCGGCCCCGGCACGGCCACCGAGACGATCTCCACGGCGATCTACAAGAGCGCCTTCTCGCTCGGAGACTTCCCGTTCTCGATCGCGCTCGCGGTTGTCATGACCGTGGTCATCGCGGTGCTGGCCGCCGTCCAGTTCCGCCTGACGCAAAGGAAGACCTCCTGATGCACGCGCGCTACACCTGGCGGACGCTCACCCGCGAGGCGACGCTGATCCTGCTCGCCCTGCTGTTCCTCGTCCCGCTCGCCGGCCTGCTCAACGTCTCGCTCAAGCCGCAGGACAGCCAGACCGGCACCTTGGCCTTCGCCTGGCCGCCCACGCTCGACAACTACGCGCAGGCCTGGGACCAGGCCAGGCTGGGCGCGGCGCTGGCCAACAGCTTCGCGATCACGACCGTCAGCGTCGTGCTGATCATCGCCTTCGCGGCGATGGCCGCCTACCCGCTGGCCCGCGTGACCCGCGGCTGGTCGCGGCACACCTTCTCCTTCGTCATCGGCGGGCTGCTCGTCCCGGGCCAGCTCGCGCTGTTGCCGCTGTACGCGACCATGCGGGACCTCGGGCTGCTCGGCTCGCTCTGGTCGGTGATCCTGATCAATGTCGGGCAGCAGATCCCGTTCTCCGTCTTCCTCTACACGATGTTCCTGCGCGAGCTGCCGCTCGACTACGAGGAGGCGGCGCTGCTCGACGGGTGCGGCCCGGTGCGCTCCTTCGTCACCGTCGTCTTCCCGCTGCTGCGGCCCGTCACCGGCACCGTGGTGATCCTCAACACCGTCGGCATCTGGAACGAGTTCTTCACCCCGCTGCTCTACCTCGGCGGCAGCGACAACACCACGGCCCCGGTCGCGATCTACGGCTTCGTCAGCCAGTACGTCTCCCAGTGGCCGCTCATCTTCGCCGGCCTGGTGATCAGCGTCATCCCGATCCTGGTCGTCTACTTCGCGCTGCAGAAGCACATCATCAAGGGCTTCGCCGGCGGCCTCAAAGGCTAGTGCTCCACCCCCCGTTCACCGATTCGGAGTCTGTCATGCAGTCGTTCACCCGATTCACCACCCTCTGCTGCCTCGCCGTCGCGGCCACCGCCTGCTCCACCTCGGGCGGCGGCGCCACCACCGCCGCCTCGTCCGGCCAGGTGCTGACGCTGGCCGCCGCCGGTCAGGGCCCGGCCCAGGCCGCCGTGGAGGCGTTCCAGAAGGCCAACCCCGGCGTCACGGTCAAGACCGTCTACACCGAGGACGACGCCTCCTACCAGCAGCAGCTCCGCACCCAGCTCGCCTCCGGCACCGCCCCCGACGTGTTCCGCATGTGGCCCGGCGGCGGCAACACGATGGCCGTGCGCGACCTGGGCGAGGACGGCATGCTGATGGACCTGTCCGGCGAGGGCTGGGCGGGCGGCCTCAGCACCGACCTCAAGGCCGTCACCAGCGACCCGGGCGGCAAGGTCGTCGCGGTCCCGGTGACGATCGGCGCCATCGGCGCGGTGTGGAACGACCAGGCCCTGAAGGCCGCCGGCCTGGCCAAGCCGGCCACCTGGCCGGAGGTGCTGCGGTTCTGCAAGGACGCCAAGGCCAAGGGCGTCGTGCCGTTCGCGCTCGGCCTGAAGTCCGCCTGGGTCACCCAGCTCGTGCCGTACGCGCTGACCGCCTCCCTCGTTTACGGCCCCGACCCCGGCTTCACCCAGCGGCAGAAGGACGGCAAGGCCACCTTCGCCGGCTCCGCCTGGAAGCAGGCACTGGAGAAGTACCTGCAGATGCGCGACGGGGGCTGCTTCAACGACAGCCCCAACGGCGTCGGCTACGACGAGCAGATGCAACTGTTCGGCCAGGGCAAGGCGCTCGGCGTGGTGCACGTGCTGTCGGCGGTGCAGTCGGCGCGCGAGTACGCGCCCTCGGGCGCCACGTTCTCGATGACCCCGTTCCCCGCCACCGACGACGCCGCCGGCACGTACCTGCCGGTGTCGGTCGGCATCGTCTACGGCGTCAACGCCAAGGCCAGGAACCCGGAGCTGGCCAAGCGGTTCATGACGTTCCTGGCCTCGCCCGAGGGCCAGGCGCTGTACGCGTCGGCCTCGGGCAGCAGCCCCGCCCTGTCCGCCCCCGGCTTCAAGGCCGACGCGCTCCAGCAGCCGGTGCTGGACGCCGTCGAGGCGGACCGCTCCACGCTCTACCCCGACCAGGCCTGGCCCAACGCGAAAGTCCAGCAGGAGCACCTGACCTCGATCCAGGAGCTGTTCAACGGGACGGTGGACGTGCCGGGCGTCCTGGGCCGCATGGACAAGGCGTTCACCTCGACCAAGTGAGGAAGTCATGACGAGCATGGAGGCGTGCCTGTGGATCACGCCCAAGATCTTCGACGACCTGCGCGACCCCGCCCCGGGCGTGGCGGCGTTCTTCGACCACCACGCCGTCTGGCTCGCCGACCGGCCGGTCACGATCGTGTTCTGCGCGGGCAACGGCGACCACGTGCTCGACTACGCGGGACGCCGGGCCTGGGGCGACCGCTTCGACTGGGCCCGCTACAACTGCTTCGCCCTCGGCCCGGGCGGGCCCGCCGCCATCACCCGGGCCCACAACCGCGACTGGCTGGCCCGCGTGCGCGACGGCGGCGAGCGCTCGGCCAACCCGTACTCGGCGGGGCCGATGTTCACCCTGTCCGAGCAGCCGATGGACTACGAGAGGCTGGCCGGCTGCTACGCGGCCGTCCGCGCCGAGGCGCGTCGGCGCGGGCTGCGGGTCAGCCTGCTGGAGTACCTGGAGCCCGGGCCCGAGTTCTGCCGCAGCGAGTGGAAGACGGTCCGGCACCCCGAGGTGGCCGCGAGCGCGGCCGACGCCGGCGGGCACCTGGTGCCCGGCGTGATCGACGTGACGGCGCCGCTCGCGGCCGACACCCGCCGGTACGCCGCCTACCCCGGCGGCATCCCGGCCGGACTGCCGGCCGGGGACTTCGTCGCCGCCCAGACGGCCGCGTTCGCGGCCGACTTCGGGCTGGACGGCGTCCTGCTCGGCAACCAGTTCGGCCTGATCGGGTTCTGGCATCCGGACAACGCGCCACCGCTCACCCCGGGCCGGTCGGCCGCGATCGAGCGGTTCTTCCTGCGGCTGCGCGAGGCCATGGGGGAGCGGCTCGTCTACTGGATGGACACCTACTGGCGGGCCGAGGTCGAGCGGTCGGCGTGGGGCATGACCGACACCGCCTACGCGACCCTCGACGCGATCCTGGTCAGCACGTTCGCCGTGCTGGTCGAGCGGACCGAGATCGTGCCCAACCTGCTGAGCAAGGCCGCGCTGGGCGGCCCCCGGCCGCTGCTCGGCCTGGACTTCGTCGACCCGTGGTACTGGTACCGCACCTACCTCGACGACCGGCGCAGCTACCTCTACCAGCGGGAGGTGCTGGCCGCGCACGCCGCGTCGGTGGCCGGGGTCTCCTTCTTCGCCAACGACACCTTCGGCCACTTCGTGCCCGCGGGCGAGCTGGAGGCCACCTTCGAGGTGGTGCGGAAGGCGGAGACCACGTGACGGCCGGGGGTGCGCCGGGCCACACCCCCTCGAAACGGACCGCCGCCTCCTGACGCGCACCTTGGAGACGCGCACCCGGGACAGGCGGTGGCGGGAGGCGACACGGGAGGTCACCCACCGCCCGGTCGTCCCGGGCCCGGCGTGGGTGTGGTGGCGGCCACACCCACGTTCCTACCGGCGTCAGGGGTCGACGTCGATGGTGAAGGTGGCGGTCGTGTTCCTGATGTCCTGCGCGTTGCCGGTGAGGCGCAGGCCGTTGAAGACGGCCGAGCCGACGGCCGGGCCCTGGCCCTGCTCCGGCAGCTCGTTGGCCCAGATGCCGAAGCCCGACTTGGCGTCGTAGGCGTCACCGCTCCTGCGGGCGCCGCTGATGGACACGTTCGTGAAGACCGTGTCCCTGACCGGGTTCAGCGGCTGCCCCTGGGCGTACCCGGTCTGGAACATGATCCCGTGATAGGTCGGGTCCACGATGTCCAGGTTGCTGACGCGGATGCCCTGGAACGTCTTGGAGGCGGAGAACAGCCACATCGCCGGGAAGGTCTGCGCACCCCAGAAGTGGCCGCCGGCCCTGACCAGCGAGATGTTCTCGAAGCGGGTGGGCGGGTCGGCGCCGAAGCCGTGCATCGGGATGCCGAAGTCCAGGGAGCTGATCGTCACGCCGGAGTAGACGAGCGTGTCGGCGACGTAGATGTTGCGGAAGGTGTTGCCCCGCCCGCCGTAGACGGCGACGCCCGCGGCCCGCCAGGTGAGCAGAGAGGTCAGGTT
This sequence comes from Nonomuraea muscovyensis, assembly GCF_014207745.1. Taxonomy (NCBI): domain Bacteria; kingdom Bacillati; phylum Actinomycetota; class Actinomycetes; order Streptosporangiales; family Streptosporangiaceae; genus Nonomuraea; species Nonomuraea muscovyensis. The sequence continues at coordinate 1,225,480 of NZ_JACHJB010000002.1, read as the reverse complement.
CTCGTAGACGTTGCCCGTCTGCTCGCCCGCGTTGTTGTCGGTGGCGGAGAACAGCGCGAAGCTGTCGTCGCCGGTGGAACGGGCCTCGATGTCGGTGACCAGGTTGCCGGTGCTGCCGTTGGTCATGTTGAGCCCGTCGGCGAACACGTTCCTGATCCGGGAGTTCCTGATCGTCATGTCGTCGGTGTTGGAGCCCCAGTACATGCAGATCTGGTGCTCCACCCAGAGGTCGTCGAGCACCATGCCGGACACGTTCGACAAGTCGAACACCTTGCCCGGCCCGTCGATGCGCGAGGTGTAGTTGCCGAAGTAGGCGAAGCCCGCGAAGGACGACCCGTTGGCCGACGCCTCGGCGCGGAAGCCCACGTCGGTGTTCTCCTGGCCGCGCGGGGCGTGGAACCGGGTGAACCACGGCCCGGCGCCGACGATCTTGACGGCCCTGCCGTACACGTGGAACTTGGCGGAGGTCTGGTAGTCGCCCGCCGGCAGGTAGACGCCGGTGAGCGCGCTGTCCTGGCGGGCCCGGTCGAGGGCGTTCTGCACGTCCTGGTGGGTGAAGCCGGCCGGCACGGCGTACCGGCCGGGATCCGGGTTGGCGTCCGGCGCGACCTGCTCCAGGTCGACGAAGTCGATCGTGTACGTCGAGCCGTTCGCGGCGTCCTTCTGCAGCCTGATCTTGCTGCCGGCCCGGACGGTGGTGCCGAGCAGCAGGTTCGCCTCGTCGTAGACGTGCCGCGGCGGGCCGGAGGACGGCGAGTTGTCCGGGCTCGCCTCCGGGCCGTAGAGCCAGGCGTAACGCGAGGTCAGGGTGACGGGCTTGAGGAAGACACCGTCGACGTAGACGTTGAGCGTCGAGTCGATCCCGCCGCCGCCCGGGGCGTCGGGGATGGAGAACCTGGTCACCAGCGTGTTGGTGTCGGCCCGGGTGGTGAACTCGACGTACGAGCCGGTGCCGCCCAGCGTCACGGCCCGGCGGCCGGAAGCCTCGCCGGCCAGGTCGCCCACGGTCCGGTTGGGGCCGATGCGGGTGGCGCCGCCGCCGATGGCGGCGTCCTCGGCCTCGTAGGTGTCGTACGGCATGTGCGCGCCGCGCCCGGCGCTGAGCCGGTGTGTGCTCGTGTTGTTGGCCCGCTTGACCGGCAGTTCGTTGACGTCGTCGGCGAGCACGACCTTGACCGTGTACGTGCCGTCGGCCGCCGTCCAGGAGCCCAGGGCGACGGGCGCGGCGGTGGCGCCGGCGGCGATCACGCCGGAGACGGCGCCGGTCAGCGTCCTGACCACGGCGCCGGAGGCGTCGGCGACGGTGAGCGTGATGCCGTGCGAGCCGCCGCCGGAGGCCCGCGTGCCCTGGTTCCGCACGGTCACCGCGAAGGCGACGGAATCGCCTCGGGCGGGGTTGCCCGGCGTCCAGGTCACGGCCGAGGCGACCAGGTCGGCGGTGTCCACCGGCTTGACGGTGAGGGTGGTGGTGCGTTCGTTGTTGGTCTCGTCCCGCTCGGTGACCTTGCCGTCCTCGTCGGCCCTGGCGGTCACCTGGTGGGCACCCGCGTCGCGGGCCCCGATCGACGCGGTGGCGGTCGCCGAGGAGCCCGCGGCCAGGCCCGCGAGGGCGGCGGTGGCCGCCTTGGCGCCGCCGACGTAGAAGGTGACCGAGGTCGCGCCGGAGGGCGCGGTGCCGGCGTTGCGCACGGTGGCCGACAGGGTGACGGTGTCGGTCTCGACCGGGGCCGCCGGGTCGGCGGTGAGCTCCGTCACCGTGAGGTCGGGGTTGGCCGAGGGGGTGCCGAAGACCTGGAACTCGGCGATCTGCCCGCCGGGCGCCCCCGAGTTCGCGGTGATCCTGAGCTGGACGTCGGCCGCCCTGGCCGTCACCGGGATCGTGACCGTGTTGCCGGAGGCGGGGTCGAAGGTGTAGGTGGCCGCCGCCACCAGGTTGGCCGGCGCGGTGGCGCTCTGCTCGCGGCCGAGCACCTGGATCGTCTGGGTGCGCCGGGCCCAGGCGGCGTCGGGGTTCAGCATGAGGGTGATCCCGGTCAGGTCGGCGTTGGCGCCCAGCTTCACGGTCAGCGTGTTCGGGTAGGCGCCGCCCTCCCAGTAGGTGCCCACGTCGCCGTCGTTGGCGTGGGCCGCCACGTAGGTGTGGGTGTGCGAAGACGCGGCGATCGGCTTGCCGGTCGCCAGGTTGGTCCCCTCGCCGCCTCCGCCGCTCTCGCCGTACACCTCGAACTCGGAGAGCTGGCCGGCGGGCCACCGGCTGTTCGCGGTGATCAGCAGCCGGACGTAGCGGGCGCTCGCGGGGGAGAGGGCGAGCGTGGCTGACGGGGCGAAGGTGTGCGTCGCCGCCGGGACGAGGGTGGTGAAGGCCGTCCCGTCGGCGCTGCCCTGCACGCTCAGCGTCTGCGTGCGGCTCTGCCATCCGGTCGGCAGCTTCAGCACCAGCCGGTTCACGGTGGCCCGGGCGCCGAGATCGACCTGCACCCACTGCGGGAAGGCGTTGTTCGCCGACTCCCAGTAGGTGGCCTGGTCGCCGTCGGTGACGTTGGCGGCGCGGTAGACGTCGGTGAAGCTGCCGGCGGTCGCGGTCTTGCCGGCGGCGAGGTCGGTGGTGGTGTCGGCGGTGGCGGCGTCGGAGGCTGCGTCAGTGGTGGCGTTCGCGGGGGCGGACGGGGAGACGAGGAGGAGGGCGAGGGCGGCTAGGACAGCTCTCATGGAGGGTCGGCCCTTCGGGGGAGACGATGGCCGAACCATAAGATGCCGAACGTGAGTCAGCAATATTCCGATGATATTTCGCAAGAAATCGACTGACCGGTGCCAGCCAGGGCTGACCGTCACGGCTGGTCAGGACGCCGGCGAAGGTAGAACGCGCTTCTGGGCGGGACGTAAGGGATGATGTCGAGTCCACGTAAGTGGTTGCAAGCGTTTGCGTCGTCGGTCGTATAGTTTTGCGCATGACGCGACGACTGGCAGAGGTGGCCAAGAAGGTCGGGGTGAGCGAGGCGACCGTGAGTCGCGTGCTCAACGGCAAGCCCGGCGTGTCCGACGCGACCCGCGAGGCGGTGCTCACCGCGCTCGACGTGCTCGGCTACGAACGCCCCACCCAGCTTCGCGGCGACCGTGCCCGCCTGGTGGGCCTGGTGCTGCCGGAGCTGCAGAACCCGATCTTCCCGGCCTTCGCCGAGGTGGTCGGCGGGGCGCTGGCCCAGCAGGGCTTCACCTCCGTGCTGTGCACGAGGACCGTCGGCGGGGTCTCCGAGGCCGACTACGTCGACCTGCTGCTCCAGCAGCAGGTCAGCGGCGTGGTCTTCGCCGGCGGCCTGTACGCCCAGGCCGATGCCGCGCACGGCCACTACGAGCTCCTGCACGAGCGCAAGCTGCCCACGGTCCTGGTCAACGCGGCCGTCGAGCGGCTCGACTTCCCGCAGGTGTCCTGCGACGACGCGGTGGCCGCCGAGATCGCCCTGGCCCACCTGCGGGCGCTCGGCCACGAGCGCGTCGGCCTGCTCCTCGGCCCCAAGGACCACATCCCCTCGCGCCGCAAGCTGGAGACGTTCCAGGCGTGCGGCGGCGACCCGGCGCTGGTCGAGCACACGATGTTCTCGCTGGAAGGCGGGCATGCGGCGGCCACCCGGCTGATCAGACGCGGCGCCACCGGGGTGATCTGCGCCAGCGACCTGCTCGCGCTCGGCACGGTCCGGGCCGTCCGCCGCGCCGGGATGACCGTGCCCGCCGACGTCTCGGTCATCGGCTTCGACGACTCCGCGCTGATGAACTGCACCGACCCGCCCCTCACCACGGTCCGCCAGCCCATCGACGCCATGGGCCGGGCCGCGGTCGATCTGCTGGTCGCCCAGATCGACAAGGCCCTGGTGCCCGCCGACGAGCTGCTGTACGAGCCGGAGCTGGTCGTCCGGTCCTCGACCGCCCGCGCTCGGACGTGATGGAGTCGTTATCTTGCAATAGTTCGTCGTGATATTGCAGAGATCGGTTGGCGATCCTATGGTGTGGGCACCTCGCACCAGAAGGGTCAGACCCATGCAGAGATCCACAGGGCTCTTACTCGCCACCGTGCTCACCACCGGCCTCGGCCTGTCCGCCACCGCCTGCGGGGCCAGCGAGCCCGCCACGCCCGCTCCCGGCGGCGCCGCGCCGGTGACCATCACGGTGGCCTGCCGGCCCGCCAGGTCCGCGCCCAAGGAGCGCAGGGCCTGGGACGACGACGTCGCCGCGTTCATGCGGGCGCACCCCGGCGTCACGGTCAAGAGCACCGACCAGCAGCCGTGCTTCGACCCCAAGACGTTCGGGCCGAAGCTGGCGGGCGGCCAGATGGAGACCGCGTTCGTGGTGCCGGTGACCACCTACGACGACGTGATCGGCAAGGGCCAGGCGCTGGACATCACCCAGCACGTCGGCCTGATCAAGAACTGGAACGACCTGCGCCCCGACGTCCGCGAACTCGTCACCAAGGACGGCAGGGTGTACGGCGTCCCCAACGTCCACTACGGCGTGGGCCTGGTCTACAACCGCAAGCTGTTCACCCAGGCCGGCCTGAACCCCGACACGCCGCCCACCACGTGGGCCGAGATCCGCGAGGCCGCCAAGAGGATCGCCGCGCTCGGGCCCGGCCACGTCGGCTACGGCGAGTACTCCGGCGGCAACACCGGCGGCTGGCACTTCACCCAGGCCCTCTACGGCCGCGGCGGCAGCGTCGTCACCGACGACGGCAAGAAGGCCGCGTTCAACTCGCCCGAGGGCCGCGCCGTGCTGCAGACCCTGCACGACATGCGCTGGACGGACGACAGCATGGGCAGCCGGCTCCTGGTCGGCTGGGAGTCGCTGATGATGGCGATGGGCGGCGGCAAGGTCGGCATGATGCTCGGCGCACCCGACGTGGTCACCGACGTGGTCAACAAGTTCAAGGGCAACGTCGCCGACTACGGCATCACCGGCTTCCCGGAGGCCAGGGCGTCGCTCAGCGGCGGCGAGGCGTTCATGATCAACCCCAAGGCGACGCCCGAGCAGGCCAAGGCCGCCCTGCAGTGGCTCGACTTCCGCTACAACACCGTCGGCAAGGGACGCTTCGACTTCGCCCGCGGCAAGACCCTCGGCAACCCCGTCGGAGTGCCGGACAACGACGTCTACGGCGACTCGCCCACCGGCAAGGCGATCCAGGCCGGACGGGAGGAGAACGCCACGCTGCCGGTGCAGAACTACGCGCCGTACGTGCGGGCGGCCGCCGCCGTGCCGCCCAAGGCCGAGCCGCCGCACGCCCAGGAGCTGTACGCGATCCTCGACGTGGTCATGTCCGGGGTGCTGAGCCGCCGCGACGCCGACCCCGGCAAGCTGCTCGCCGACGCGGAGGCCAAGGCCGACGCGTTACTGGCCGCCAAGGGCTGACCCGCGTGGGTGTCCTGAAACGCAACCTCACGGCCTACGGGTTCCTGTGCGCCGCGCTGGCCTGCTTCGCGGTGTTCGCCTGGTACCCCATGGTCAGGGAGTTCGTGCTGAGCTTCCAGCACACCAACCTGATCGACCCGCCCACCTGGGCGGGCCTGGACAACTTCACGGCCGTCGTCCGGGACCCGGCGTTCGGCACGGCGTGGCTGAACACCGTGCAGTTCACGGTGCTCGCGCTGATCTGCGGCTACGCCGTGCCGTTCGTCACCGCGCTGGTGCTCAACGAGCTCCGTCACGCCCGGGGCTACCTGCGGTTCGTCGTCTACCTGCCGGTCATGCTGCCGCCCATCGTGGCGGTGCTGCTCTTCCGGTGGTTCTACGATCCCGGCCCCGGGCTGTTCAACCAGATCCTGGACTTCTTCCACCTGCCCGCGCTGGCCTGGCTGGACTCCTCCTCCACCGCGCTCGTCTCGCTGGTGATCGTCTCGACGTGGATGAACATGGGCAGCGCCACGCTCATCTACCTGGCCGCGCTGCAGAACATCCCGCCCGAGCTGTACGAGGCGGCCGAGCTGGACGGGGCCGGCATCCTCGCCCGGATCAGGCACGTCACGATCCCGCAGACCCGGCTCATCCTGCTGCTCATGCTGATGCTGCAGATCGTGGCGACCATGCAGGTGTTCATCGAGCCGTACATGCTCACCGGCGGCGGCCCGGAGAACTCCACCGTCACCGTCGCCTACCTGATGTACCAGTTCGCCTTCACCTACGGCGACGGCTACGGCCAGGCCGGCGCGCTCGGCCTGATGCTGATGCTGGCGCTGCTCCTGTTCGCCGCCTTCCAACTCCGGCTCACCCGCGAGGACAAGGCATGATCTCCATCGGCGCCCGGACGGCAGCCCGTCGAGCCCGCGGCCGGGGCCGTCCACGGCCCGTCGAGGTGCGCTTGCGCACCGTCGTCTCGCCGCACCAGCTCAACAGCCGGTGGGGCAGGCGCCTGTACTGGGCCGTCCTGCTCGCCGTGCTGGCCGGCTCCACCCTGGCCTTCGTCTTCCCCATGTACTGGATGGTCACCGGCGCGATGAAGTCCGGCGAGGAACTCGCCCGGATGCCGCCCACCCTGGTGCCTGCCGCTCCCACGCTCGACGCGTTCACCGAGGCGTGGGAGCTGTTCGACATCGGCCTGCTGCTGCGCAACACGGCCTACTACGCGCTGGGCGGCTGGCTGTTCTCCATGGCGGTGGACGTGGCGGCGGCGTACGCGCTGTCGAAGCTGCGGCCGGCGTTCGGCAACGTGATCCTCGGCGCCATGCTGGCGACGCTGATGGTGCCGCCGATGGTCGTGCTGATCCCGCTCTACGTCACGGTCGCCGACCTCGGGCTGCTGAACAACCCGTGGGGCCTGTGGCTGCCCGCGGCGGCCAACGGGTTCAACATCTTCCTGCTCAAGCGCTTCTTCGACTCCATACCCAAGGAACTGATCGAGGCGGCGCGGATCGACGGCGCCGGGCCGTTGCGGGTGCTGTGGTCGGTGGTGCTGCCGGTCTCGCGGCCCATCCTCGGCGTGGTGTCCATCTTCACGATCGTCGCCTCGTTCAAGGACTTCGTCTGGCCGCTGCTGATCATGACCGACAGCGAGAAGATGACGATCAGCGTGGGCCTGTCGCAGACCGCCGGAGCGGTGTCCCAGAACGCGATCATGGCGGGCCTGGTCATCGCCGGCGTCCCGACGGTCATCGTGTTCTTCTTCTTCCAACGGAACATCATGGCGGGACTCACCGCCGGAAGCATCAAAGGGTGAGCATGTCGCAAACGTGGTGGCGGGGGGCCGCGATCTACCAGGTCTACCTGCGCAGCTTCGCCGACGGCAACGGTGACGGCTGCGGCGACCTGGCCGGGCTGCGCTCCCGCCTGGGATACCTCAAGGACCTCGGGATCGACGCCGTCTGGCTGAACCCCTGGTACCCGTCGCCGATGGCCGACGGCGGCTACGACGTGGCCGACTACCGGGGCATCGAGCCGGTGTTCGGCACCCTGGCCGAGGCGGAGGCGTTCATCGCCGAGGCGCACGAGCACGGGATCAAGGTGATCATCGACGTCGTGCCGAACCACAGTTCCACCGCCAGCGCCTGGTTCCAGGAGGCGCTGACGGACCGCGGGGCGAGGGAACGGTTCTGGTTCCGGGACGAGCCGAACGACTGGTCGTCGATCTTCGGCGGACCGGCGTGGACGCAGGTGCCCGACGGGCAGTGGTATCTCCACCTGTTCGCCCCCGAGCAGCCCGACCTCAACTGGGCCAACCCGGAGGTGCACCGGGAGTTCGAGGACGTGCTGCGCTTCTGGTTCGACCGGGGCGTCGACGGGTTCCGCATCGACTCGGCCGCGCTGCTGTTCAAGTCCGACGACGCCTGGGAGGACCTCGACGGGGTGCACGACGTCTACCGGCGCTGGCGGGAGATCGCCGACGAGTACGGCGAACGGGTGCTGATCGGCGAGGTGTGGCTGCCCGACCAGGAGCGCTTCGCCCGCTACCTGCGGCCCGACGAGCTGCACACCGCCTTCAACTTCGACTTCCTGTCCTGCCCCTGGCAGCCGGCCGAGCTGCGCCGGGTGATCGACCTGACGCTGGCCACGCACCTGCCCATCGGCGCGCCGCCGACGTGGGTGCTGTCCAACCACGACGTGACCCGCCCGGTGACCAGGTACGGCCGGGCCGACACCGGCTTCCAGCACGGCGGCCGCCTGCACGGCAGCCCGTCCGACCCGGAGCTCGGCCGCCGCCGGGCCCGGGCGGCGGCGCTGCTGGCGATGGCGCTGCCCGGCGGCGTCTACGTCTACCAGGGCGAGGAGCTCGGCCTGCCCGAGGTGGAGGACCTGCCCGACGAGGCCAGGCAGGACCCCATGTTCGCCAGGTCGGGCGGAGCCAACCCCGGCCGCGACGGCTGCCGCGTGCCGCTGCCCTGGACGGGAGAGGAGCCGCCGTTCGGCTTCGGCGGGCCGGACCCGTCCGCGCGCCCCTGGCTGCCGCAGCCAGAGAGCTGGCGCAAGCTCACGGCCCAGGCACAGCTCGCCGACCTGGACTCGATGCTGAACCTCTACCGCGCGGCGCTGCGGCTGCGCCGCGACCTGCTCGGCGACGGCACGCTGACCTGGCTGCCGCTGGGCGAGGACGTGCTGGCGTTCCGCCGCGAGTCGGGCCTGGTCTGCCTGGCCAACCTGGGGCCCGCCCCGGTGCCGCTCCCGCCGGGCGACCTCCTGCTGGCCAGCGGGCCCCTCGACGGGGGAGCGCTGCCCGGCGACACCACGGCCTGGCTCGCCCCACCCCCCTGACGCCGCCGGTCACCGCGCGGATCGCCCGGGTGGTGGAGATCGTGCGCCGCACGAGGCTGGCGCGCGTCCCGAGACCCGCGGGTCTCGGGACGCGCGCGCCTCGTCCAGGTCGTCAGCCGGGCCAGGTGACGCGGGTGACGGCCGGGGTCGAGCGGCCGTACTCGGCGCCGACGGCCTCGACCTCGATCGTCGTGGTGGTCTCGGCGCCCACCCGGTCGAGGCTCGGCACGAAGTAGGCGTCGTTCGGCGTCGCGCCCAGATGGGTGCGGCTGCCGTCGGGGTTACGGCGGTAGACGTCGTAGTGGTGCACCCGCCGGGCGCCGGTCCAGGACAGCCGGAGCGACTTGCGCGACGGGGAGACGTCGGTGACGCCGAGCACCGTCAGCCGGGACGGCGCGGCGACGGGGTCCACCCGGCGTCGTGGACGGCGAGCTGGCCCACCCGGATGTCGTAGGCGTCGGCCGTCCCGGTGACCCGCAGGCCGAGCTGCGCGATCGTCCGTCCCGCGTGCGCGGACAGGTCGAGCGTCCGGCGCTCCCAGCCGGTGCCCCCGGTCGCGCCGAGATCGAAGGTGGTGAACGTGTGCGGGGCGTCGGCGAACGCCACCGCCGCCTGCAGCCGCGTCGGCCCGGCCTGTGGCGTCTTGAGCACGACCGACAACCTGGTGCCGGCGGAGACCGGCAGCCGGGCCTGGTAGAGCCGCACCGTGTTGACGGCGTCGAGCCGGCCCGTGAGCCGCAGCGACGAGCCGCCCTCGTAGGCGTCGCCGTAGTCGATGGACGGGGTCAGCCTGCTGCCGGCCGACTCGACGACCCACCGGTAGGTGGGCGGCACGTCCTGCATCGACAGGTTGTTCCAGCCGCCGTCGCGCACGCGCACCCCGCGGACGTTGTAGAAGTCGCCGTGCCCGGTGTTGAATCCGGTCACGAACGGCTTCGCGGTGATGGGGGTCGACTCGGCGACATAGTGGGCCAGGCCCTTCCACGGCGATGACGTCGTGGTGTCGGACGGGTCGGCGTTGGCGCCCACCCAGAAGCGCGAGTCGCGGGCGCGGAAGTCGGCCGGGCCGCTCGACGACTTCCACGTCCACTCCGGACGGTAGATGCCGAGCGAGGTGACGTGCGGCTGCCCGGACGGGAACACCGCCTCCCACGGGACGCCCGTGGCGTAGCCGTTCGCCTCGGTGTCGATGCCCGCGAACAGCTCGTGCTCGTCGCGGCCGAGGGAGCGGGCCAGGTCTCGCGAGGCGTGCTGGCCGGCGGCGGTCCAGCCGAAGTCGAGGAACATCGAGTCCGACACCCGGTGCGGGTCGTTCAGGAAGGCGTCGTTGGCCGGGGTCAGGCCGTCCTGCCAGGTGACCGAGCCGCTCTCGGTCATCGCGTCGTACCACATGAACTCGACCGGGCCCCTGCCCCGGGCGTAGGTGATCAGCTCGCGCAGCTCGGTGGCCAGGGCGGCGTCCCCGCCCGCGGTCTCCTGGTTGATGAACCAGCCGTCGAAGCCGTAGTGCCGGGCGACCTCGACGAGCTTGTCGGCCACCGGGTAGGCGCCGCCCGACTTCCTGACGAAGTCACGCACCCACTCGATCTTCCCGCCGTACGCGGTGGGCGGGAAGAAGACGGTGCCGTAGACCCTGACGCCGTTGCGGTGCGCGGCGTCGATCACCGTCGCGTTGGGCGCCAGGATCAGGCCCTCGCCGGCCGAGCCGCCCCAGAACACCAGCGTGTCGACGTACTGCCAGTAGGTGAAGGCGTAGTAGTCGGCGCTCGGGGAGCCCTGCGACGGGTTGCCCGAGGTGGGGGCGAAGGACACCAGGGAGGCGACGCGGCCCTCTCCCGCGCGGGCGTGCGGGTTCGCCTTCAGGGCGGGCAGGGAGGCGCGGGGCCGCAGCGGCACGCGGGAGCGGTTGAACCGGGCGTCGGGGTCGGTGGCGGGGTCCCAGCCGAGGATGGTGTCGGGGTACCAGAAGGAGGCGTACGGCTGGCCGCCGTCGCCGCCCGCCCGCACGGTGGAGGCCGCGACCGGCTCGGGAGCCCGCGTGGCCGTGGCGGGCGGGGCGGTGGCGGCCGCGGCCGGCGTGGGCGTGGCCTGCACGGCTGTGGAGAGCACGGGTGTGGAGAGCACGGCCACGGTGGTCAGTGCTGCGCAGAGCAGCGGTAACAGTCTTCGTCGCATCCGGAATCGCTTCCTCTCGCTCCTCGGCCGGCCTGGATCGGCTTCGGCCGGCCTCGATCGGGCCTCGGGTGGCGTCGGGGTGACCTGTGTCGGTCCTGGGAGGGGCCGGGTGACCTGGGTCGGTCGTCGGGGTGCGTCGGGTGGTCTGGGTCGGGTGGTTCGGGTCAGGTCTCGGTGAGGACGGCGTCGATGCCGCGGGCGGCCAGGTAGCCGGAGTCGGCGGCGCGGCTTCGGGTGACGATGGCCAGCGGACCCGCCTGCCGCAGCCGGACCCACTCGGTGTGGAAGGCGCCGCCCGGGGCGACCTCGGCCCGGCGTTCCGGCTCCGCCCTGAGGTCCACCTCGCACAGCAGCGCCGGTCGGCGCGCCGCGGGCGGCCGGCTGCGGCGGTGCGCCTCGGCCGCGGACGCCAGCGCCCGGGCGGCGGGCTTGGCGCGGTGGTCGACGGTGAACAGGCCCAGGTCGTACTCGCGGGCCGGGAAGTCGGCCAGCGACCGGTCGACGTCGTGGGAGCACCACCACGTCACGCCCCACAGGGCCGGGTTGGCGGTGACCGCGTCGAGGGTGCGCCGGGTGAACTCGGCCGCGTCGGCCTGCGGGACGTCCGGCCGGGGCGCCCCCACCTCCTGCAGCCACACCGGCCGGGCCGGGTCCGGCGAGGTGGCTGCGGCCAGCTCGACGAGGTAGTCGGCGTGCGTGACGGTGGCGGGGCCGAGCGGCCCGTCGACGGCCGACACGCCGTTGAAGACCCACGAGTGGACCGTGGTCAGGTCGCCCAGGTCCACGTTGTCGGCGGGACGGAACGGGTGGCCGGGGTCGTACCAGCTCGCGTCGTACAAGGAGTGCAGGCACAGCAGGTGCGGAGCCGCCGCCCGCACCACGTCGATCAGCTCGGCCGCCCAGCGGGTGGACGCCTCGGGGGTGGTCGGGTTGGCCGGGTAGAGGTTGTTCACCTCGTTGCCGAGGGTCACGGCGAAGACGTTGTCGCGCTCGCCGACGGCGCGGGCGACCCGGTCGGCGTAGGCGGCGATGCCGTCGCGGACCTCCGGGTCGGTGAACAGGCTGCGCTCGTGCCAGGTGAGCACCCATGACGGCAGGAAGTCGAAGCTCGACAGGTGCCCCTGGAGCAGGTCCACCGCCACGGACAGGCCGGACTCGGCGGCGATGTCGATCACCTGGAGCAGGTCGTCGATGCCCCGCTGCCTGATCAGGGCGCGGTTGGGCTGGATCCACGGCCAGATCGGGAACACCCGGACGTGATCCAGCCCGAGCCCGGCGAGGTCGTCCAGGTCGCGGCGGACGGAGTCGGGCGAGAAGTCGAGCCAGCCGTGGAACCAGCCTGCCGGAGGCACGTAGTTGGCGCCGAAACGGATGGGGTGGGACAGGGGCACGCGTCCTCCGAGAGAAGAGTCGAACTCCCGCGAACCCTAAACCGGTTTAGTCGGCTTGCCAAGTCCCGGGAGGCGCCGTGCTCTCCCTGACCACCAGGCGCGGCGTGGCCGTCCTGACGTCCTGCCTGCGTCCGGGGTCGTCGATCACCTCGAGCATCACCTCGGCCAGCCGGCGGCCGTAGGCGAAGGTGTCACGCGACAGCGCGGTGATGGCCGGGTGGGCGATCCTGGTCAGCACCGAGTCGTCGAAGGCCACGATGGACAGCTCGTCCGGCACCCGGACGCCCATCTCGCCCGCCACGCCCAGCCCGGCGAGCGCCATCACGTCGCTGTCGTAGACGATCGCGGTGGGCCGCCGGCCGCGCGACAGCAGGGTCCTGGTCGCCGCCGCGCCCTCGGCGTCGCTGAAGTCGGTGGTCAGCGTCACCGTGTCGGCCAGGCCGAGGCGGCGGCTGGAGTCGCGCAGCGCCCGCATCCGCCGCTGGGTGTGCCGGAACCCGGGCAGGCCGGCGACGTGCGCGATCCGCCGGTGACCGAGCGCGGCGAGGTAGTCGACGACCGACAGCATCGCCTCCCGGTCGTCGGCCCAGACGCTGGACAGCGAGCCGTGCCGGCCGGGGCCGCCCAGCACCACGGCGGGCACGCCGAGCTCCTCCAGCACGTCGATCCGCGGATCGCGGACCTTGAGGTCGACGAGGATGAAGCCGTCGACGCGGTGCGCCGAGGCCCAGTCGCGGTAGACCTGCGTCTCGGCCTCGACGTCCTCGACGATCATCAGATGCATCGCGACCGCCTGCTGGGACAGCCCCGCCTGCAGCCCCGACAGCAACTGGGCGAAGAACGGCTCCACCCCGAGCGTGCTGGCCGGCCTGGCGATCACCAGGCCGACCGCGTCGGCCCGCGCCCCGCCGAGGGCCCTGGCCGCGCTGTGCGGACGCCAGTTCATCTCCTTGGCGACCTGCAGGATCCTCGCCCGCGTCGCCTCGGCCACCCCGGGACGCCCGTTGAGCGCGAACGACACCGCGCCCTTGGACACGCCGACCCGCTCGGCGATGTCCGCGATCGTCGGTCGACCCACCAGCGGCTCCTTCACGAATCGAAATCAGCTATTGACAGCAGAGTCTAGCCAGTGAATAGTCCGGCAACTATAGCGGTTTAGCGTCATCTCCGAGGAGAGTTCCATGCGAAGGTACTGGTCGGGTCTGGGCCTGGCCGCCGTGGTGGCGGTCGCGGGTTGCGGGCTGGGGGAGACGGGTCAGCAGGCCGCGGCGCCTGACGCGACCGTCACGGGCGAGGTGAAGGGCAAGGTCACCCTGCAGACGTGGGCGCTCAAGCCGAAGTTCACGGCCTACGTCCAGGGCGTCATCGACGGCTTCGAGCGGAAACACCCGGGCGTCACGGTCGAGTGGCTGGACCAGCCCGGCGAGGGCTACTCCGACAAGGTGCTGAGCCAGGCCGCGGGCGGTTCCCTGCCCGACGTGACCAACCTGCCGCCCGAGTTCGCGCTCCCGCTGGTGAAGCAGGGCCTGCTGCTCGACGTGTCCAAGGCCGACCCCGGCGTGACCGACGAGTACGTCTCCGGCGGCGTCGCCGCCTACACCTACGCCGGCTTCCAGGGCGTCTACGGCTACCCGTGGTACCTCAACACCGACGTCAACTACTGGAACTCCGAGCTGATGACCCGCTACGGCCTCGACCCGAAGAAGCCGCCGGCCGACTTCGACGAACTGGTCGCCCAGGCCAGGACCCTCAAGGACAAGTCGGGCGGCAAGGTCTACCTCATGAGCCGCAAGCCCGAGCTGGGCGACCTGGTCCAGGCCGGGGTGAAGCTGATGTCCGACGACGGGACGAGGTTCACCTTCAACACGCCGGAGGCCGCCGCGCTGCTCGACGAGTACCGCGCCGCGTTCAAGGAGGGCCTGCTGCCGCGCGACGTGCTGACCGACACCTACGCGGGCAACGCCAAGCTGTTCAACGAGGGCACAGTGGCGTGGACCACCGGCGGCGGCAACCACATCACCAGCCTGGCCGTGGACAACCCGTCGCTGGCGCCCAAGGTGGTGCCGTCGCCGGCCATGGGCACCCCGCCGCTGTACGTGCAGGGCCTGTCGGTCTCCAGCCGGACGAAGAACGCCCCGGCGGCCCTGGCCCTGGCCCGCTGGGTGACCAGTCCCGAGAACCAGGCCGCCTTCGCCCACCTGGTGGCCGTCTTCCCGAGCACCAAGGCGTCGGCGGACGACCCGTTCTTCAGCAAGAGCGACGGCACCAACGCCGGCGAGGCGAAGGTGATGGCGTTCCGGTCGCTGGCCCAGGCGCGGATGCTGGAGCCGGTCGTGCTGACCGAGGCGATGAAGAAGCTCATCAGGCAGCAGTTCGCGCTCGCGATCAGCGGAGAGGTCTCCGCCAAGGAGGCGCTCGACACCGCCGTGGCCAAGTGCGACGAACTGCTGCAGAACTGACATGACCCATCGCCGCTGGTTCACCCCCTGGCTGCTGGTGGCGCCCGCGGTCTGCTGGCTGCTGGTGTTCAACATCTGGCCGTCGATCAACACGGTGGTGCTGGCGTTCACCAACGCCAAGCCGCTGGGCGGCGGCCACTTCACCGGCCTGGCCAACTTCGCCCGGGCGCTCGACGACGACCAGCTCACCGACGCGCTGGTCAACAGCATCGTCTACATGCTGGTCTGCCTGCCGCTGCTCACCATGCTGCCGCTGTTGCTGGCCATCCTGGTGGAGAAGAGGCTGCCCGGCATCACGTTCTTCCGCACCGCGTTCTACACGCCCGTGGTCGCCTCCGCCGTCGTGGTCGCCCTCATCTGGGGCTGGGTGCTGGACGACCGCGGGCTGGTCAACGGCTTCGCCCAGTGGCTGGGCGTCGTCACGGAGCCGGTGCCGTTCCTCACCGACCGCTGGCTGCTGCTGTTCAGCGCGATCAGCCTGACGATCTGGAAGGGGCTCGGCTACTACATGATCATCTATCTGTCGGCCCTGGGGAACGTCCGCCGGGAGCTGCACGAGGCGGCCGCGGTGGACGGCGCCGGGCCGGTGCGCAGGTTCTGGAGCGTCACCGTGCCCGGCGTGCGCAACACGATGCTGCTCGTCTCGGTGCTGGTGTCGGTGTCGGCGCTGCGGGTCTTCTCCGAGCTGTACGTGCTGTCCAACGGCACCGGCGGACCGGGCGGGCGCGACATGTCGGTGGTGATGCTGATCCAGCTCTACACCCGAGGCTTCTCCGGCCACCTCGGCTACGCCTCCGCGCTCAGCCTGGTGCTGTTCGTCATCACGATCGGCCCCATGCTGCTGCTCCTGCGGCTCGACCGGAAGGGGTCCTGACATGACGGCACGCTCCCGGCGCGCGCGCCCCGGCGGCCTCGGCGCGGCCGGCCCCGGGGAGAAGGCGCTGCGCTACGCGCTGCTCCTGCTCGTGCTCGCGCTGACCGTCTCGCCGTTCCTGTGGCAGCTGTCCACCTCGCTGAAGAGCGTCACCGAGGACATCTACTCCAGCACGCCGAGCTTCCTGCCCGAGCAGCCCACCCTCGACAACTACGCCCAGGTGGCCGACACCATCCCGGTCTGGTCGTACGCCGCCAACTCGCTGGTGGTGGCCGCCATCGTCATCACCGGCAACGTCATCGGCGCGACCCTGGCCGGGTACGCCCTGGCCAGGCTGCGCTTCCGCGGCGCGAAGCTGCTGCTCGGCCTCTTCCTGGCCACGCTCGTGCTGCCGGGCGAGGTGACGATCGTCTCGCAGTACGTCACCGTCCGCAGCCTCGGCCTGGCCGACACGCTGCTCGGCGTGGCGCTGCCCGGCGCCATCGCCATGCTGAACGTCCTGCTGATGCGCACCGCGTTCGCGGCCATCCCGAAGGAGATGGACGAGGCCGCCGTCATCGACGGCGCGACCGCGTGGCAGCGGCTGCGCCACATCGGTCTGCCGAACGTCCGCGGCATGCTCAGCGTGATCACGATCTTCTCGTTCATCGGCGCCTGGGACGACTTCCTGTGGCCGCTGATCGTCCTGACCGACCCCGACACGTACACGCTCACGGTCGGGCTGCAGTATCTCAACGGAACGTTCAGCGCCAACCCGCGGCTCATCGCGGCGGGCACGATGATCTCGTTCGTGCCTATCGTGATCGTGTTCGCGGCACTCCAGCGGTACTTCTTCCGAGGCGTCGAGGAAGGCGCTATCAAAGGTTGACCATCCAGGCATTCAGGAGCATAGATGCATGACGACCGCACGCTGGTGGAAGCCCGGCTCAAGCGGGTCCTCGACGAGCGCATCCGACCGGCGGTCCACCCCGAGTCCGTGCCCCTCGACGTCGCCGTCTGGCACGCCCCGGGCGAGCCGGTGCCCGTCGCGGACGGCCTGGCGGCCACGCCCGAGCCGATCGCGGTCGGCGACCGCTGGGGCGCGCCCTGGGGGACGAGCTGGTTCACCGTCACCGGCGTGGTGCCGGCCGCGTGGGCGGGCCGCACCGTGGAGGCCGTCCTCGACCTCGGCTTCGACAAGAACATGCCCGGCTTCCAGTGCGAGGGGCTCGTCTACCGCTCCGACGGCACCCCGGTGAAGGGCCTGAACCCGCTCAACGACTGGGTCCGCGTCGGCTCGCCCGTCGAGGGCGGCGAGGAGGTGCGGCTGCACATCGAGGCCGCCTCCAACCCCGTCATCCTCGACTACCACCCGTTCCTGCCGACGAAGCTCGGCGACAAGGAGACCGCCGGCACCGAGCCGCAGTACACGCTGGCCCGGATGGACCTGGCCGTCTTCGACGAGACCGTGTGGCAGCTCGTCATGGACCTGGAGGTGCTCGGTGAGCTGATGGCGGAGCTGCCGGTCGACGCGGCCCGCCGCTGGGAGATCACGCGGGCCGTGGAGCGGGCGCTCGACGCCGTCGACCTGCAGGACGTGAACGGCACCGCGGCCGCCGCCCGCGAGCGCCTGGCAGGCGTGCTGGCCGCGCCCGCCGCGCCGTCTGCGCACCGGATCAGCGCCGTCGGCCACGCGCACATCGACTCGGCCTGGCTCTGGCCGCTGCGCGAGACCGTGCGCAAGGTCGCCCGCACCGCCTCCAACATGACGGCGCTGCTGGACAGCGAGCCCGCGTTCGTCTTCGCCATGTCGCAGGCCCAGCAGTGGGCCTGGATCAAGGAGCACCGGCCCGAGGTCTGGGCCAAGGTCACCAAGGCCGTGGCGGCCGGCCGGTTCGTCCCGACGGGCGGCATGTGGGTGGAGTCCGACACCAACATGCCCGGCTCGGAGGCGATGGCCCGCCAGTTCGTGCACGGCAAGCGGTTCTTCCTCGACGAGTTCGGCATCGAGAACGACGAGGTGTGGCTGCCCGACACGTTCGGCTTCGCCGCCGGCCTGCCGCAGATCATCAGGGCCGCCGGCTCGAAGTGGCTGCTCACCCAGAAGATCTCGTGGAGCCGGACCAACACCTTCCCCCACCACACCTTCCTGTGGGAGGGCATCGACGGCACCCGGATCTTCACCCACTTCCCGCCCGTGGACACCTACAACTGCTCGATGAAGGGCAGCGAGATCGCCCACGCGGCCCGCAACTTCCGCGACAAGGGCGTGGCGCGGCACTCGCTGGCCCCGACCGGCTGGGGCGACGGCGGCGGCGGCACCACCCGCGAGATGGTCGCCAAGGCGGCCCGGATGCGCGACCTCGAAGGCTCGGCCACCGTCACCTGGGAGACGCCCGCCGAGTTCTTCGCCAAGGCCGAGGCCGAGCACGCCGCCCCCGCCGTCTGGGCGGGCGAGCTCTACCTCGAACTCCACCGCGCCACCCTCACCAGCCAGGCCAGGACCAAGCAGGGCAACCGGCGCAGCGAGTCGCTGCTGCGCGAGGCCGAGCTGTGGTGCGCGACCGCCGCCGTGCGGGCCGGGCACCCCTACCCGTACGAGCAGCTCGACCGGATCTGGAAGACCGTGCTGCTCCACCAGTTCCACGACATCCTGCCCGGATCGTCCATCGCCTGGGTGCACCGCGAGGCCGAGAGGACGTAC
The DNA here is from genome assembly GCF_014207745.1 of Nonomuraea muscovyensis. Classification (NCBI taxonomy): domain Bacteria; kingdom Bacillati; phylum Actinomycetota; class Actinomycetes; order Streptosporangiales; family Streptosporangiaceae; genus Nonomuraea; species Nonomuraea muscovyensis. Next base: position 1,207,174 of record NZ_JACHJB010000002.1, on the reverse strand, counting down.
GCGGCCGTGGCCGAGGAGCTGGACGCCCTCGTCGGCGCGGCGCAGCGCGCCCTCGCCGGCGATTCCGGGCGCGGCGCGCCGCTGCTGTTCAACTCCGCGCCGCACACCCGTGACGGCGTCGCCGCGGGCGGCGCCGCCGCGCCCGCCACGACGGGCGAGACCACGGTCCTCCCGAGGGAGGGCGGCGGGCACATCCTGGACAACGGACTGCTGCGCGTGGAGGTCGACGGGCGCGGCCTGGTCGTCTCCGTGTACGACCAGGCGGCCGGGCGGGAGGCCGTCGCCCCCGGCCAGGCGGCCAACCTGCTGCAGCTCCACCCCGACTTCCCGAACATGTGGGACGCCTGGGACGTGGACGAGTTCTACCGCAACACCGTCACCGACCTGGTGGAGGCCGACGAGGTGGCCGCCGGCGACGCGCCCGGCTCGGTCCGGGTCACCCGCTCCTTCGGCCGCTCCCGGGTGAGGCAGCTCCTCAGCCTCGCTCCGGGCGCCAAGCGGCTCGACATCGACACCGAGGTCGACTGGCACGAGACCGAGAAGTTCCTCAAGCTCGCCTTCCCGCTGGACGTCCGCGCCGACAGGTACGCCTCCGAGACCCAGTACGGCCACACCTACCGCCCCACCCACACGAACACGAGCTGGGAGGCCGCCAAGTTCGAGGCGTGCAACCACCGCTTCGTCCACCTGGAGGAGCCGGGCTGGGGCGTCGCCCTGGTCAACGACTCCACCTACGGCCACGACGTGACCCGCGCCGTCCGCGCCGGCGACTCGGGCACGACCACCACGCTGCGCGCCTCCCTGCTGCGCGCGCCCCGCTTCCCCGACCCCGAGACGGACCAGGGCGTGCACCGGTTCCGGCACGCGCTCGTGCCCGGCGCGACGATCGGCGACGCGGTGCGCGAGGGCTACGTCGTCAACCTGCCCGCGCGGTACGTGACCGGCGAGGCGGAGGTCGCCCCGCTGGTCACGGTGGACGACGACGCGGTGGTCGTCACGGCCGTCAAGCTCGCCGACGACGGGAGCGGCGACGTGGTCGTCCGCTTCCACGAGTCCCACGGCGGCCGGGCCCGGGCGACCCTGACCGCGGGCTTCCCGCTCGCCGCCGTCACGGCGACGGACCTGCTGGAACGGCCTCTCGCGGGCACGCCGTACGAGCACGAGGGCGGCGCGGTGCCGCTCAGCCTGCGCCCGTTCGAGCTGGTCACCCTGCGGCTGCGCCGGTCACCGGACGCGCGTCCCTGACCGGGGACCGCCCGTCGCGTGAGGAGGCCGGACCCACGCGACGGGCGGGGTCCTGCAAGAAGCTGTGACGGCTTGCAAGGACGGGCCCTCCGGAGCCCGCCGGGCAGGCAGCCGGGCCCGCGCTCTCCCGGGCCTGACAGGCGATGCCGGGCCGTCCCGCCCTTGCAAGCGGTGCAAGGGCCCGGCGTCCGATCAGCGCCCGGGGAACGGTAGGTTTGGCGACATGACAATGCGCCTCGCCGACGTCGCCGCCCAAGCGGGCGTGAGTGAGGCGACGGTGAGCCGCGTGCTCAACGACAGGCCGGGAGTGGCGGCCGACACCCGGCAGGCCGTGCTCACCGCGCTCGACGTGCTCGGCTTCGAGCGCCCGCGCAAGCTGCGGCAGAACCACACGGGCCTGATCGGGCTGATCCTGCCCGAGCTGAGCAACCCCATATTCCCCGCGTTCGCCCAGGTCATCGAGAGCGCCCTGGTGCTGTCGGGCTACACCGCGGTGCTGTGCACGCAGACGCCCGGCGGCGTGACCGAGGACGACTACACCGCCCTGCTGCTCGAACGCGGCGTCTCCGGCATCATCTTCGTCAACGGGCTGCACGCCGACTCGCGCGCCGACCGGGGCCGCTACGTCCGGCTGATCGAGCTGGGCCTGCCGATGGCGCTCGTCAACGGGTTCCGCTCCGACTTCGAGGCGCCGTTCATCTCCAACGACGACACGGCGGCGCTGGAGATGGCCGTCGGCCACCTCGTGTCACTGGGGCACCGGCGCATCGGCCTGGCGGTCGGGCAGGAGCGTTTCGTGCCGACCATCCGCAAGACGGCCGGGTTCGAGCGGGCGATGGCCGAGCACGCGGGCGTCACCGACGTGTCCGACCTGGTCGTCAACACGCTCTACACGGTCGAGGGCGGCCAGTCGGCCGCGCAGCGGCTGCTCGAGCGCGGCTGCACGGCGATCTGCTGCGGCAGCGACATCATGGCCATCGGCGCCATCAGGGGAGCACGCAACCTCGGCCTGCGGGTGCCGGAGGACGTGTCGGTCGTCGGGTTCGACGACACGCCGATGACGGCCTACCTCGATCCGCCGCTGACCACCCTCAGACAGCCGGTGCGGGAGATGGCGCTGGCCGCCGTGTCGAGCCTGCTGGACGAGATCCGCGGCCTGCCCGCTCCCCGCGGGGAGCTGCTGCACCGGCCGGAGCTGGTCGTGCGCCGCTCCACCGCCCCGGTGCGCGGCCCGCAGCCCGCGTCGGCGACGTAGCCGCCCGGTGCCCGCCGGCGCCGCGACACCCTGCCGGCTTCCACCGTCGCCGTGGTCACGCCCGCCGGGGCGGGGTGCTGGCCCGGACGACGACCTCCGTCTCGATCCGCACCTCCCGCGCGCCGCCGTCCGACAGCGCGAGGCGCACCGCCTGCCGGCCGGCGTCGCGGAGGGGGACGGCGACCGACGTCAGCCCGGGGAAGACGTCCACCGCCGAGCCGATGTCGTCGAAGCCCGCGACCGCCACGCCGGCGCCGGGGGTGATCCCGGCGTCGCGCAGCGCCGTCATGGCGCCGATGGCCATCACGTCGTTGACCGCGAAGACGATCTCCACGTCGCCGAGCCCGCGCTCCGCCAGGGCGCGGGCCGCGTCGTAGCCGCCCTCCCGGGTGAACTCCGTCTCCACCACCAGTGGCTCGGCCGGGCCGGCCGAGCCGAGCCCGGCCAGGAAGCCGGCGACCCGCTCGCGGGAGGTGCGGATCGCGTCCGGGGCGCGCAGGATCGCGAACCGCCGGTAGCCGAGGCCGAGCAGGGCGCCGGCGAGCCGCCGGGAGCCGCCGTGGTTGTCGATGGTGACGGTGCCGAACGGCAGGTCGCGCTGGCTGATCAGGACGACCCGGCCGCCCGCGGTGCGGTACTGCTCCAGCTCGTCGGCCAGCGCCTCACGCGTCGCCGGCCCGCCTTTGTCGCCGTCCGGGCCTTCGTCGACGCGGCTGCCCGCCACGATGATGACGCGCGGGCGCTGCCCCCGCAGCGTCCTGACGATCTCCAGCTCGCGCTCCGGCGAGCGGTCGGCGACCGCCATGGTGACGATGAGGCGCGCCGCCTCGGCCGCCTCGGTGACGCCCGCGGCGATGGAGGAGAAGTAGGGGTCGGCCACGTCCCGCACCACCAGCGCCACCGTCGGTGTCGAGCCCTTCGCGATGGCCTGCGCCGACAGGTGCGGCTCGTAGCCGAGCCTGGCCGCCGCCGCCCGCACCCGGGAGACGTTCTCCGACCGGACGTTTCGCGTGCTGCCGTTGAGCGCGCGCGACGCCGTGGCGACGGAGACTCCGGCCTCCCGGGCGACGTCGTGCAGGGTGGGCGGCGAGGAGGGTGCTCGGGACCCGTCGTCCATGCAGGTCATTGTGTCATCAGGACTCCCGCGTCGGCGTGCCTCCCCGGGGCACGCCGGCGGCTGGATCTCAGGCTCGATCTCAGGCTGGATCTCAGGCTGGATCTCAGGTGGGGACGACCGGATCGGCCACGTCGTGGGCGAGCAGGTGGCCGCACATGCCCCACCGGCTCAGCGGCGGGCTCTCCCTGAGTGCCGCCCGCCGCAGGTGCGCACCGTCACCGCGCTCCAGGGCGTCGAGCACCCCGGCCGTCTCGCGGGCCTGCCCGGCCACGGCGCGCTCCCAGATGCCGCGCCAGCGCGCGACGTTCGGGCGGACCAGCGCCACGGCGCTGTCGTAGAAGGCCAGCAGCGGGCCGAGGTCGCCCTCGGCGGCGCTGCCGGACAGCCGCAGGAAGCCTTCGACGGCCAGGTCGCGGCGCCGCCGGACGGCCGCCTCCACCGCCTCCGGCTCCCCGTCGGGCAGAGTGGCGGCCTCGCGGTAGCGGTCCGGGTCGGCGACGACCTCCGGCGGGAACGTCATGACGGCGTCGCCTGCCTCGGGCAGCCCGGCGTTCTGCATGACGACGACCACCTCCAGGCCGCCGTGGTTGACGGCCCGGTGGACGGTGCCGGGGGTGAACCACACGGTCGACCCCTTGGCCAGCCCGGTCTCGCACAGGCCGCCGACGTCGAGCGTCTGCAGGCTGCCCCGCCCGCCGACGACCACGTACGCCTCGGTCGAGGCGGTGTGCAGGTGCGGGGTGCCGCCCTCCAGGCCGTCGGCGCACGGGTGGCCGGAGTAGACCGACAGCCGGCTGACCGACGTGCCGCCGGGGAACGTCATGCCGGGACCCCGTCGGCGAGCGCCGCCCGGCCCTGCGCGGCCAGCAGCGCCGTGCCGTCGTCGCCCCGGTCGCCGTCGCCCACCACGACCGCGTACCGGAAGCGCAGCGTCTCACCGCGGGGCAGCTCGACCTCCTCGCTGAAGAACGGCGCCGGGCACAGGCAGGCGAAGTCCTCGCTGCGGGCGAACCACTGCGGCGGATGCTGCGGGTTGGCCGCGTCGTCCACCATGACGATCGTGGACCAGTCGCCCGTCTCGTCGTGCCGCCCGCGGAAGCCGAACCACTCCGCGCGGGTGCCGCGCAGCTCGTCGCCCCCGGCGCCCGACGGCGACTGGATGACGCCTCCGGTGAACGACCTCGGGCCGCGCCAGAACAGGCCGCCGTATCCGGCGTTCTCGCGGCCCTTCGTCGTCGGGGAGCCGAAGGACAGCGCGGTGCCCGAGACGTTCGTCATGGCCGTGTCGAAGACCAGCGCCCAGGTGTCGTCGTCGACCGTGACGGCCGCCAGCGACCGCCGCTCCTCGATGACCGGGTCGCCCGCCTGGGACGACCAGTCGAGCGTGTGCCCCAGCTCGACCCGGTCGCCGGTCGTCTCCAGCCTGGTCATCTCGCGGTGCACGGCGCTGCCGTTGTTGTCGAGCTGCACGTAGAAGCTGCCGTGCACGTACGTGGGGCCGCCCCAGAAGTTGTGCTCGCCGACGTGCGGCAGCGACCAGGCGATCCCCTTGTGCCAGACGTGGTCGTGCGGCCTGAACAGCGACACCGGCGCGCCGCCGCGGGTGCGGATCGGGTGCAGGTACGGCTTGGGCGACTCCAGGACGGGCGTGTCGGGCCGGTAGGTGTAGACGAACAGCTCGACGCCTTCCGAGCCGACGGTGACCGACCGGCCGAGCTCGTGGTTGACGTGGAAGGTCACGCGTTCCTCACCTTTTCCCATGGGGTGCCCGTGCCGTCCATCCGGCGGGCGAAATCTGCCGAGACCTCTCCGGCCCGTACGCGCTCGCCGGTGAACGCCGAGGCGTACAGGGCGGCGATGAACTCCATCGTCCGCCGGGCGTCCCCGGCGGTCACCGGCGGCGCCTGGCCCCCGTCGAGGGCGTCGAGCACCGCCGCGAACCAGCCGTCGTGGCCGCTGGGCACGTCGCTGTGATCCTTGCTCCACAGGCCGGCGACCGCGTCGTGGCCCGGAGCGGGGGTCACCGTCCAGTCGTCGTCCGTGTAGCCGTACAGGTGCTCCACCTCCACCGTGGCACGCTCGTAGTCGAAGCGGAGCTCGGAGGTCTGGCGCGGCGACACGACCGAGTTGACCACCGTCGCGACGGCGCCGCTCTCGAACGTCACCAGGGCCATCGACACGTCCTCGGTGTCGACGGAGCGGGCCCGGCGGGCCGCGACCGCGGTCACCTCGCGCCACGGGCCGAGCACGGCGAGCAGCAGGTCGAACTGGTGGATGCCATGGCCCATCGTCGGCCCGCCACCCTCGCTCTCCCACGTGCCACGCCACGGCACCCCGTAGTACGCCTCGTCGCGATACCACTGCGTGGCGCACGTCGCCAGCAGCGGGCGGCCCAGCTCGCCGGCGTCGGCGAGCCGGCGCAGCCGCAGCGCGCCCGCGCCGAAGCGGTGCTGCAGGACGGTCGCGACGTGCGCCGTCGAGTGGCGTTCCGCCTCGAGCAGGGCGTCGAACTCGGCGAGCGACAGCGTGGGCGGCTTCTCCACCAGCGCCGTCACCCCCGCCTCCAGGCAGACGATCGCCAGCGGGGCGTGCGACTGCGGCGGGGTGCACAGGTGGACCAGGTCCACCTCACCCTCCCGCAGCACCTCGGCCAGCTCGGTGTGCACCCGTGGCACCTGCCACGTCTCGGCGAACGCCGTGGCCCGGTCGGGGTCCACGTCGATCGCCGCGACGAGCCGTGCCCGGCCGCCAGAGGCGGCCACGGCCCGCGCGTGGGCCGTGGCGATCGCACCGGTGCCGACGATCGCGGCCCGGTAGCTCGGTTGGGACATCTCCATCCTTCGTGTTCTCGTCGTCAGGTCTGCTCGGGGCGTCAGGCCCGCGTCGGTCAGGCCCGCGTCGGTCAGGCGTCGATCTCGGCCCGCAGTTCCTTGCTGAACGACCGCGCCGCCCGGTCCGGCGTCATCCGGTCGAACAGCACCTGCTCGGTGTGCCGCGTGATGATCGCCTCCAGGTTGCCCGCGCCGTTCGGGGGACGCGGGGGGCCGTGCCGGCCCTGACGGTGTCGGCGCGGATCTTCGTGTCAGCCGGATGGGAAAACGTATTCCGCAGTTTGCACGGACGTAACGGGAGCGTCAAGAGTGGTGCTCCCGCACCCGACCTGCTGCCGTCACCCGCCCGCACGACCGTGGGCCGGGCGGGTCCTTGCCCGGGGCGGGAAAGCGGTTCAGCGGGAGCGGGTGCTCTCGCGGATCACCAGGTGTCCTTCGACCCGCAGCCGCCTCGGAGCCGGAGCCGGAGCCAGGGCCAGCCGGATCGACTCCGTGCCGGTGTCCGCGAGGGGGAGCGCCACGGTCGTGAGCCGGGGTGTCACGTCGGCGGCGAGCTGGATGTCGTCGACTCCCGTCACGGACACGTCCGCCGGAATGCCGATCCCGGCGGCCCGGAACGCGGACATGGCGCCGATGGCGATGGTGTCGTTCGCGGCGAGAACGGCGTCCCGGCCGTCCAGCCTCTCATCCGCCAGCAGCCGGGCCGCGTCGAATCCGCCCTGGCGG